>CAWANR010000001.1:0-407662 GCA_963783465.1 uncultured Actinomycetes bacterium
GCGAGCGCCTTAAGATCAATCCTCGAGTGAGGCTCACGACGTGACATCAAACGGGAGACGGATCGCAATTCTTGGCGGCGGGAAGATCGGCGAGTCGCTGCTTTCCGGCCTGCTCAGCTCCGGCTGGCGCACGCCGGAGGAGATCGTCGTCACGGGCCGGCGCCAGGAGCGGATCGACGAGCTCGCGGAGCGCTACGGCGTCGAGACGACCCTCTCGAACAGCAACGCAGTCTCCGGCGCCTCGTTCATCGTGATCGCGGTCAAGCCGCAGGATTTCGAGGTGCTCCTCGGCGAAATCGGCGGACTGCTCACCCCCGAGCAGACGGTTCTCTCGGTCGCCGCGGCCATGCCGACCGGGAAGATCGAGAAGCACCTCTCGGACGGGGTCCCTGTTCGCGCGCGATGCCGAACACGCCCGCCACGGTGCACGAGGGCGTTGCGGGCCTCTGCGCCGGGGCTCACGCAAACGGCGAGCACATGGCGATGGCCCAGGAGGTGCTCGAGCACGTCGGCCGCGTCGTCCAGGTGCCGGAGCCCTACATGGATGCGGTCACCGCCGTGTCCGGGTCTGGCCCCGCATATTTCGCCCTGCTCGCAGAGGCGATGATCGAAGCCGGCATCCTGCTCGGGCTCTCGCGGGAGGTCTCCACCGAGCTCGTCGTCCAGACGATGTTCGGAACGGCAAAGCTGCTCCGCGACGAGAAGATGCACCCCGTCGAGCTGCGCGAGATGGTCACCTCGCCGGGCGGGACAACGATTCGGGCGATCCGCGAGCTCGAGCGCGCAGGCGTCCGCGCTGCCTTCCTGAACGCAATCCAAGCCGCGATGGAGCGCTCACAGGAGCTCGCCGAGGGCGACTCCTAGGCCTTGGTCGACCTCAGAGTCTTCGCCGCTCCCGATCAGGCGCAGGCCGCGGCGGCCGAGATCCTCGTCGCCGCCGCCCGTGCCGGTGAGCACATCGCATTCTCGGGAGGCGGCACCCCCAGGCCGGCTTATGAGCACGCCGCGTCGCTCGAGCCGGATTGGTCAACTGCGAAGCTCTGGTGGGGCGACGAGCGCTGCGTGCCGCCGGACGACGAGCGCTCGAACTACTTGCTCGTCAGGAAGACTCTTCTCGACCGGATCGAGCGGGAGCCCGCCCAGGTGCATCGCATCCGCGGCGAGCTCGGCGGCGAGCCGGCGGCGGCCGAGTACGACCGAGAGCTCGAAGGAGTCGCTCTCGGGCTCGCGCTCCAGGGTCTCGGCGCGGATGGACACACGGCCTCCCTCTTCCCGAACGCGCCCGCGCTCGAGGAGCAAGACTCCCGCGCGGTCGCCGTGTCGCGCGACGACGTCGAGCGCGTGACGATGACGCTGCCGGTGCTGGCGTCGGCCGACCGCGTGGTCTATCTCGTAGTCGGCGAGGAGAAGGCTGAAGCGGTTGCGCGGGCGTTTGCAGGCCCGCCCGACCCGGCGACGCCGGCCAGTCTGCTCCGCTCCGCGCGGGGGGAGACGATCGCTCTTCTGGATCGCGCCGCCGCCGCCAAGCTTGACAACGTGAGCTGATACCCTATATATACGACCACAATGTCAGAGGCCGTCACCTCTGTCCACAGCGACGTCCTGACCATCGAACGGGCGGAGCAGCTGAAGGCCCTAGGCCATCCGCTTCGGCTGCGCGTCCTCGAGATGCTCGGCGGCGAGGGCGAGGAAGCGCTCACGAACCGCGAGCTCGCAAAGCGGCTTGGCGTCGACCCGGGCCACCTGCACTTCCACGTGAAGATGCTCATGCGAGCCGGGCTGATCGAGCGCACCGAGGGCGGCAAGGGACGCGAGAAGCCCTATCGGGCGGTTGCGACGACGGTTCGTGTCGGCCCCGAGCTCCTGGGCTCACGCCTCACCGGCGACCTCCAGGCGGCGATGCTGGAGGAGGTTCAGCAGGGTTTCACGCTGAGGGACGAGGGCCAGTTCCGCAGCGCGCAGGTGAACGCACGGGTGACGCCGGAGCAAGCGATCGAGCTGATCACCGAGCTCGTCGAGAAGGCTCGCATCATGGAGGACCCGGAGGTCGACCCGCTGATCATCACTGCCTTCCTGCACCCACCCACTTCGGGCTAGGCCGTCATCGCTTCAACGTCGCGCTTGGCGGCTTCAAGAAAACGCTTTCCACCCCCGGCTCGGTCTTCAGTGCCTGGAGATCCACTGCCTCGCCGGTTGCGTACATCTGCTCGATGAGGACCGTTGCCGGGCCTGCCGGCTTCGCCGAATCGCTCGATGATCGCCTCTTCTCCCATTCCCGGATCGACCATCACTCCGGTCGTCAGGCTTTCGCCGCGCACCGGCGTTCGCGAAACGAGCTGGGTGACGCGCACGTCGTAGCGCTGGCAAATCGTCAGCGCATCCTCGACGGAGACGGGGCGAGCGCACTCAATGCTCGCCTCAGTCACGTGAGAAACCGGAGCCGGTTCTTCGCCGGACCGCCTGCCCCGCCACACGCGGACGCGACCGCGACCACAACGGCAGCTGCAGCGAAAAACCTCGTCACAAAATGGACGATAACCTCCCTCCGTGGCCGAGCCCGTTACGCAGTTCAGCCTGGAGCGGGTCGATTCCTTGGCGCTCGTGACGATGGACGACGGAGCCGGAAGAGCGCGTCCGAACGTCTTCAGCCGAGCGGCGCTCGAATCGCTCACGAAGCTCCTGCCCGAGCTCGAGGGGGGCGACTTCTCCGCACTGGTCCTCACCGGGAAGCCCGGAAGCTTCTCCGGCGGCGCCGACCTGAACGAGTTTCCGCTGATCGAACGGCGCGAGCAGGCGATCCAGGGAAGCCGCGCGGGCCACGATCTGTTCGGACGGATCCGCGCCCTGCCGTACCCGACAGTCGCCGCGATCAACGGGGCCGCTCTGGGCGGGGGGGTCGAGCTCGCGCTCCACTGCGACTACCGGGTGATCGCCGGCGACGTCCGCCACTTCGCTTCGCCGGAATGCCTCCTCGGCTTTGTCCCGGCATGGGGCGCAACGCAGCTGGCGCCTCGCCTCGCCGGCGCGGAAGCGGCGGTCAAGCTCATCGCCTTGAACCCCATGCGGCAGAACAAGATGCTCGGCGCCGAACAGGCGCTCGAGCTCGGTTTCGTCGACCGCGTGAGCGATCAGGAGCGGCTCGTCGACGAGGCGATCGCGATCGCCGGCGAGCGGCCGGCCCGCGAGGAAGCCGACCTGTCGGACATCGGTGACGTCGTCGCCCGGGCGCGAAGACAGCTCGACGACTCGCTGCACGGTGCCGCCCCTGCTCCGTACCGCGCACTCGACCTGATCGCAGGCGTCCCAGGCTGGAGCGTCGAGGAGGGCTACCGGGCCGAGGAGGAGGCGCTCGCCGACCTGCTGTTCACGCCACAGGCGCAGGCCTCTCTCTATGCGTTCGACCTCGTCGAGCGGCGAGCGCGTCGCGGCGCCGGCCGTCCGGCCGCCGAGGCGCGCGAGGTGAGCAAGGTCGGGATCGTGGGCGCGGGCCTGATGGCGACCCAGCTCGCGACGCTCTTTCTGCGCCGCCTCGGCGCTCCGATTGTCCTCCGTGACCTCGAGCAGGACATCGTCGACCGGGGGCTCGAGACGATTCGCGACGACCTGGCCGGCGCGGCCGCGCGAGGGCGCCTCGATCCCCAGAAAGCGGTCTCGCTGGCGGCGCTCGCCAAGGGCACGACCTCATACGAGGGCTTCGAGGACTGCGACTTCGTGATCGAGGCGATCTTCGAAGACCTGGACGTCAAGAAGCAGGTGTTCTCGGAGCTGGAGGCGGTCGTTCCGGCCGAGTGCGTCCTGGCGACGAACACCTCGGCCTTGTCGGTGACGGCTATGTCCGAGGGGCTACAGAGACCCGAGCGTCTCGTGGGCATGCACTTCTTCAACCCCGTGGCGATGATGCCACTCGTCGAGCTCGTCCGAACCCCGGAGACTGACGAGACGTCGCTCGCCACGACCTGGGCGCTCGCGGACAAGCTGCGCAAGAAGCCCGTGCTCGTCAACGACGCGCCCGGCTTCGTCGTCAACCGGCTCCTCACGCGGATGATGGTCGTGCTCCTCGATGCGATCGAGCGCGGGAACTCCGTCGAGGAGACCGACAACGCCGTCCTCGCTCTCGGGCTGCCCATGGCACCCTCCGTGCTCCTGCAGATGGTCGGGCAACAGGTGGCGGAGCATGTCCGCGAGACCCTCCAGGCGGCGTATCCCGAACGCTTCGCCATCACCGGCGATGGGCCTGTCCGCACCGTCGAGGAGATTCGCGAGGCCGTGCTCGAGGCCCTCGCCGACGAGGTCGGCCACATGCTCGCGGAAGGTGTCGTCGCCTCACCGAAAGACATCGACACGGCGCTCATCCTCGGTGCCGGCTTCCCCCTCTTCATGGGCGGGCTGACGCCGTACCTACGAGAGACCGGCTATTCGTTCGAACCGAGCGCGGCCAACCAACCGTCCGGCTTGCGGAACTAGTCCCGACGATCAGGCCGATCGGGGCGCGGAGCGGGCCTGTCGAGGCGTCCTCCCCTGGCAGTCGTGCAGTTAGTCACCGAAAGTGCGCAGCACTTTCGGTGAGTCCCGGGCCCGTGGCCCGGGACCCCTAATCCGGTATGCTTTGGAGAGCGACGCTCACTAGGGGATTCCGAGCGCGCTCTCTCTCTATCTCGGAGGTACGCGGCCGAATCGCGCCGCTTACATGCAGGAAACGACCGAGCAGCGAACATCAAGTCCTGCGACGGATGATCTCGTCGTCGCAGCCAAACACGCCGAGGATTGGGCCGGCGAGCCCTTGCTGCACAACGGCGAGGAGCCGTCTACCGTGCTCGCGCCGGGCACCGCGCGCCGAAACGCGCTCGACGAGGCGACCGCCGAGATCGAGGCGGGCCGTGAAGAGCCCACATCGCAATGGAAGGTGCGCTTCGCGCTCATGCTCGGCCTCGAGCGCGTGCTGTCCCAGAAGCCGCCGCACCTGGCCTCGGGCACCGAGCTGCGCCGCCACCAGATCGACGCGCTGGCGGGGATGCTCACCGAGCTGATCGCGGCCAACCAGCGCTCCGAGGAGCCCGTCAACGGGAACGGGCACGCCGATCCGGCCGACATCGAGCTCGAGGACGAGGAAGACGAGGACGTCGAGCTCGTCGACGAAGAGCCGCTGCCGGAAGAGCTCTCTCCCGCCGAAGACCCCGGCGCCGTGCGTCGCTACCGCTTCCGGCATCCGACGGCCTCGGGCAAGACGATCGCTGCGGCGGGCTTCGTCGAGGCCGCGCGCACGATGGGCGTCCTCATCCTCACGCATCGTCGTCTGCTCGTCTCACAGTTCAACCGCGAGCTCGCGGCGGAGGGCTACGGCGACCGGCTGACCCCGGTGGTCGAGGAAGGGCAGACGTCTCCGAAGGAGAGCCCGATCACGGTTCAGACCTACGCCTGGTTCGCGCGACACCACGACAGCGTCAGCCGCGAGACCTACCAGCTCGTGATCGCCGACGAGGCCCACACGGCGCTCGGCGAGAAGACGAGCACCGCGATCCGCAGCTTCCCGGATCCGATCTACATCGGGATGACGGCGACCGAGCAGTTGATCGCGAAGCAGGTCTCGGACGTCTTCCCGGCCTCGGTCGACGACCTGCCGCTCCAGGACGCAGCTCGCCGCGGGCTGATCGCGCCGCTGCGCAACCTCCGGGTGCCTCCCGCGGCAGCGATCCACTCGGTTCCAATCGTCGGAGGCGACTTCGAGGAGCGCGCGCTGGCGGCGGTCCTCGACCACACGGCGTTGAACCAGGCCGCCGCAAGCCTCTATCGCGACCGGTTCGACTCGACGCCGGGGATCGTCTATGCCGCCGGGGTCGAGCACGCGTACAACCTCGCGCAGGAGTTCAGAGCCGCCGGCCTGAAGGCCGAGGCAGTCAGCGGCAAGACGCCGCCGGTCAAGCTGGCCGAGATCCTCGCCGGGTACGAGCGGGGCGAGATCGACATCCTGATCAACGCGATGCTGCTCGCGGAGGGCTGGAACTCGCCCCGGGCGACGGTCGTCATGCACCTTGCCCCGACCGCGAGCAAGCGCGTCTACCAGCAGCGAATCGGCCGGATCATGCGGATGCACCCCCGTAAGGAAGCCGGGATCGTCGTCGACTTCGTGAACAAGGGCGCGACGCACAACGACCGCGCCGTCTCGCTGCACAGCCTGCTGGGCGCAGACTTCTATCGCGAGGGCGCCCGGGTCACGCCCGCACCGCGGCGACGCCCGAACCGCCGCGCCAGACGCAAGCTCTCGCCGGCGCCGTGGCTCGTGCCCGTTACGCCCGACGTCCGGCGGCGCCTCTCCGTGATCCAGCGTGAATGGCAGCGAATCGATCCGCGTTACCTCGACGAGGACGAGCAGCGCTACTGGGCCGCCATCGCAGGAAGGCAGGTGCGGTTCGAGGAGCGCGGTGAGTTCGTCAAGAAGCTCTCGGAGGGCAAGGCGAGCAAGGCCTGCCTCGAGCAGTTCCTCGCCACGGCCGCGGCCGAGAACCCGAATCGCCGGCTCCGGATGATGGCGCTCTCGGACCGCGTCTCGATGCCGGTCGAGCGCGCTGACTTCGACGATCTCGTCACGCTCGTCACGCAGGCGCCGACCTGGGAGAAAGACCGCATCCAGGGCGCGCGGATCCTGCTGCGGGCAATCGGCGAGGGCAAGGCGGTGGCGCCCGACCAGATCTTGGAGCGCTGGACATGGAAACTCGCTCGCGCGACCCGCAAGGCACAGGATCGCCGTGTCAGTGCGGAGTTCCCCGAGGCGAAACGGCTGCTCGGCGCCCTCGCCAACTCGCGCGGTCACCGACACGAGGAGAACGCGGCGAAGCTCGTGAACGCGGCGCTCGAGCTTCCACTGGAGGTAGGCGTTGCCCTCCTCGCGTCCGCAGAGGGCTACACGCCGCGGGCGACGAAGCTGATCGAGGGCGCACGCGAAAAGATCGGCACCCTCGCCGAGGTCGCTTACGCGCTCGCCGAGAACCTTCCGCCGCCGAAGGCGCACACGAGCAGACGGAGGCGCCGCCGGCGCAAGCGTCGGAACGGGCAGCAGTCCGGTGAGGCCCACACCGCGACCGACGGAGCCGCTCCGGCCGCCCCACCGAAGCGTCGCCGCCGCCGCCGAAAGCCCGCTGCAGCCGACGGTGATGCCGCTGCCGCACCGGCACCGGCGCCGGCCGCTGATGTAACGACCGGTTAACTCGCTGGTCTCTAGCGTGGTGAGCGAATGCTCGTCCTGATCGGGATCGGCCTGGCCGCGGGGTTCATCACGGCGCTCTCGCCCTGTGTGCTGCCCGTACTGCCGATCGTCTTCGCCGGGGGCGCCACGGGCGGTCGACGCAAGCCGTTCGCAATCGTCGCCGGGCTGATCGTCAGCTTCTCGGCCTTCACGCTCTTCGGCGTTTGGCTCCTCCGGAAGCTGGGGCTCCCCGAGGATCTCCTGCGCGACGTTGCGATCGCCCTGCTGCTCCTGGTCGCCGCGACGTTGCTCTTCCCACGGGTCGAGGAGATCGTCCAGAAGCCTTTGCTACGGCTCACGCGCAGGCCCGGCGGCGACCTGGGCGGAGGCTTCCTGCTCGGAGCAAGCCTGGGCCTCGTCTTCGTGCCGTGTGCCGGCCCGGTGCTCGCCGCGATCACCGTCGTCGGCGCGACCCAGGACGTCGGCGCCCGCTCGATCGTTCTCACGCTCGCGTACTCGATCGGAGTCGCGGTGCCGATGCTGCTCGTCGCGTTCGGAGGCCGCGCCGGGATGCAGGCCTTCAGGCCGCACGCGCACGCGATCCGTCAGGTGCTCGGAGTCGTCGTCGGTCTGACCGCGCTCGCAATCGCCCTCAACCTCGACAGTCATTTTCAGACCGCCATCCCCGGCTACACCGAGGCATTGCAGAAGAAGGTCGAGCAGAGCGACCGGGCCCAGACCGAGCTGCGCAAGCTGAGAGGGAACACGCGCGAGCAGCCCGCAAGCTCGTCCCTCAGCGACCTCGGCGCGGCTCCCGAGGTGACCGGGCTGACCCAGTGGATCAACAGCAAGCCGCTCACCCTGAAGAACCTCCACGGGAAGGTCGTCCTCATCGACTTCTGGACCTACTCCTGCATCAACTGCCTGCGCACGTTGCCGCACGTGAAGGCGTGGGACCGCACGTATCGCGACCGCGGTCTCGTCGTGCTCGGCGTCCACACGCCGGAGTTCGCGTTCGAGCACGTCGGGCACAACGTGAAGGGGGCGGTGCGCCGGCTCGGCATCCGGTATCCGGTCGCGCTGGACAACGACTACGGGACGTGGAACGCGTTCAAGAACCAGTACTGGCCCGCGAAGTACCTGATCGACAGGCGCGGGCATCTCCGCTACTACCACTTCGGCGAGGGCGCCTACGACACGACCGAGGCACGGATCCGGACCCTCCTCGGCGAGAGCGCGAAGACGCTCCCGGTGGCCGCCGAGCTTTCGGACCTGACGCCGAGGACGGTCCTGACGCCGGAGACCTACCTCGGCTACCAGCGGCTGGCCCGCTTCGCGCAGTCGAGCGTCCTGCCCGATCAGTTCGCGCCCTACCGGTTCCCGAACCGAACGCTTCGCCCGAGCGAGCTCGCGTACGCGGGGACGTGGAAGGTGACTCCGGAGGAGATCATCGCAGGGCGAGGTGCGCGCGTCCGGCTGAGCTTCACGGCGCGCAAAGTCCATCTTGTCCTGGGCGGTCACGGCTCCGTGGCCGTCCTCCTCGACGGGAGGGCGCAGCGCAGCGTGCGCGTCGACGGAAGCCGTCTCTACACGCTCCTCGAGCTCCCCTCATTGCAAAACGGGCTGCTCGAACTGGGCTTCAGCCCCGGCGTTCGGGGCTACGCCTTCACGTTCGGCTAGACGTTACTGCTCCTGGGCGAAGTCGGGGTCACCGCTGTCGTCGTCCTCGTCACGCTCGCGTAGAAAACGGGTGAGCTCGGCGGCGAGCGCATCTCCCGATGGGAGATCGGCCTCCTCGGCGAGCGTGTCTGCCCGCTGCTCCAGCTCCTCGATGTACGCCGCCGTATCCGGATCCGAGGCGACCGCTTCCGAGACCTGCTCCGAGTAGTTCTCCGAGGCTTCGGCGAGCTCGCTCGTGTCGATGTCGACCTCGAGCACCTCGGCGAGCCGATCGATGAGGGCCAGCGCGGCCTTCGGGCTCGGCGTCAGCGACACGTAGTGGGGAACCGCGGCCCAGAGGCTCGCGGAGGAGATCCCGGCCTGCCGACACGCTTCGTGGAGCACTCCGACGATCCCGGTGGGGCCCTCGTAACGGGAGGCCGAGAGGCCGAGGCGCTGAACGAGGCCCTGATCGGTTGCGCTCCCGGTGACGGGGCAGGGCCGGGTATGCGGAACGTCCGCCAGGAGCGCGCCGAGCGTGATGACGAACTCGACGCGGAGCTCGCTCAGGAAGCTGACGATCATGTCCGTGAACGTGCGCCAGCGAAGGTTCGGCTCCATCCCCAGGAGAAGGACGACGTCGCGGTCGAGTCCCGGCGGGCGAGCGTGGTAGAAGATGCTCGCCGGCCAGTCGATCTTTCGCGTCAGGCCCTCTTCCAGCGAGACGTGCGGGCGTGTCGCCTGGAAGTCGAAGAAGTTCTCGGGGTCGATCTCCGCGAAGCGCTTCGCGTCCCAGAGCTTCGCAAGGTACCCGGTCGCGAGCGAGGCGCCCTGTCCGCCGTCGTTCCAGCCCCGGAAAGCGCCGATGAGGAGCGGGCGCTCGAGCTCGGGACGGCTCGAGATCAGAAGCTCTTCGGCCATCTGGGCTCAGTTTAGGTGCTGGCTCGAAGCAGCGACCGAGGGGGCCGGAAGAAGAGCGCCGCAAGCGCGACGGTGCCCGCCCAGACCGCGGCAGCGAGTGCGACGTGGACGAGAACGAGCTCCCACGGAAGCTTGGTGCGCCACTGGATCTCGCCGATTGCCATCTGAGCGAGCAGGAGTGCGAGAACGCCGAGCCCGAGCCTGAAGAGAGCCGGTGAGCGGTCGCGGATGGCGGCGAGGTATCCGATCGCGAACAGGAACGAGAGCAAGAAGAGCCCGACGACGGCGCCGTGGAGGTAGACCGTCCGCTCGAGCTCGCCGAAACGGTCGATGTGCTCACCTCCTCCCGAATGCGGGCCGGCGGCGGTCGCGAATGTGCCGCTGACGATGAGGAGGAAGCCCGTCGCCGTGAAGACGAGCGACAGCAAGCGCAGCTCACGGGGCACGAGCGGAGGAGTACGGCCGTCACGGAGGCCGAGCGCATCGACGGCAAGGAAGACCGCGCCTGCCAGCAACGCCACCGACAGCAGGAGATGCGACATCACGACCGGCCACCGGAGGTCGCTGGCCACCGCGAGGTAGCCGAGCGGCGCCTGCGCGAGCGCGCCGAGAAAGACGAGCAGCGCGACTCGGCGCGCTTCGGCCGACAGGCCCGGAGTTCTCCGGGCGGCGAGCCACGTGACGAGCGTGAGCGTAATCACGACGCCGCCGACGAGCCGGTTCCCGAACTCGACGAAGGCGTGCACGTCACGCGCCGGAAGCGGTTGACCGCGCTCACAGCCGGGCCAGTGACGGCAGCCGAGGCCCGAGTCAGTGAGCCGGACGGCGGCTCCACTGCCCACGATCAGCCAGAGGCCTGCGGCGTTCGCGAAGGCGAGCCGAAAGAAGCGTGCGGGGGACAGCTCGAAGCTTCGGAAGCGGGCGATTGCGGTCGAGGCCTCCACTCGATTCACTCTAGAGCCAGGGGCTGGAGGAGCTCCGGGTAGCCGTCCGCACCCGGGAACGGGGTTGGCCTGGAGCCGAGGAAGAGCGGTCGGTCCGCGGCGTTCAGCAGCACGGGCAACATGTCCGGCCCGCGCAGCTGGCCGAGGATGCCGGCGGCGCATTCGAGTTCGCCGAAGCTGTCGACGGTGTCGGCGCGCACACCCGGGCCCGCCACGATGAACGGCACCGGATCGCCGGAGTGGATCACGTCGGGATAGGTCGGCGTGGCGTGGTCGCCGGTCACGCAGACGATCGCATTCTCGGTCGGAAGGGTGCCGAGCTCGGCGTCCAGAGCCTCGATCGTCTGCTTCTTGAGCTCCGGATCCTTCGTGTGTCCCGCCATGTCGGTCGCCTTGAGGTGCGCGAAGACGAAGGTGTCGCCGGCGGAAAGGCGCTCAGTCGCCAGATGGACGCGCGCGCGGAGATCGGCCGGCGCATCGCCCATCTCGGCTACGTAACGGGGTTCGAGCCCGACGGCGCGAGCGAGCCCGAGGAGAAACTTCGAATCGCCGAGGAAGCTCCCGTGCAGCCCATGCCGCTCGGAGAACGTGGGGGCTGAGCGGGGGCGGCCCCACCACTTGAGCGTAAGCACGTTCAGCGCCGGGAGGCCCTGCTGGGCGCGCCGCTCGTTGACCGGATGCCCCTCGAGGATCTCGATCGTGCGCCGAGTCCAGGTTTCGGCCGCCTGCGCGGTGGCCTCGGCCTCGGGCACCTGGGCCTGTGGGCGGAGGACCGGGTGCCGGTCGCTGAAAAAGGCGTCGGAGTCGGTGACGCGGTCGTCGGCGCCCGGGTGAAGGCGCAGGATGCACTCGCCGCGGGCCAGATGGGTCAGCACGAACCGGAAGCCGTCAACCTCGAGGTCGGCGCAGGCAGCAACGAGCTCTGCAGCGTCGTCTTCGTCCTCCCCGCTACGGCGCGGCCGCCCCGTGAGCCAGAGCCCGTCGGGCCGGCGGTCTGCCGGGCGCAGCGCCGCGAAGGCGAACACGTGCTCGGGGTCGAGCTGCTGTCCGTCGCCGAGTGCCTCGAAGATCGCCCGCCCCGGAAACTCTTCGGGCGCATAGCCGAGCATCGCCCAATGCGCGATCTCGCTCGAGGGCGCCCGCCCTGGGCCGACGGCGTAGATCAGCCCGCACGAGCCACGCCCGGCGAGCCGGTCGAGGTTCGGCGTACGGGCGACCTCGTTCGCGGTCCGGCCGCCGAGCGACCCGTGCGCGCGGTCGGCGAGCCCGTCGAGGAGAACGACGAGGATCGGATACACGGCGCGGAGGCTAACGGGATCCCGTCGACTTTCGGAACGATCTCGGCACCCACGCGTGCGGATTTCACCGCTAGGATCGCAGTGGGGAGGAGGTCGGGGGTACCGCTTTAAGGGGGCGCAGGGGCGCGCCGCGGTTAGACGGTTACCCGGTCGAGGTCGCGGAGGACCCTCGCGACTCCCGCTGGGACGAGCGGCTCCCAGTCCGCGTCCGACCGAAGCGCCTCGCGCACGTCCATGCCGGACAGCTCCTTTTCCGCTCCCTCGTCGAGAATCACGACCTCGTAGCCCGCCGCGCGCAGCCGGTCGAGCTTCTCGCCCCCCCACACCGAGAAGAGCCTGAGGAACTGCGTTACGCCCTCTGGAACGTAGGCTGACCACAGATCCGGCTCGTTGACCGGGAAGGGGATCACGTGAACGCGCGCCGCGTCGAGGCCGAGATCGGCCGCCGCGGCCTTCACCATCAGCAGTCGCTCGTTGTAGGTGTACGGGTTCGACTCCGGAAGATGGCGCGCAGGGTCGCTCGCCTCCGGCTTCACCCGCGCCGGATCGGGATTCGTGATGCCGACCCACAGCTCGTCGCAGCGCTCCGACGCCCCGCGCATGTACTCGAGATGGCCTCGATGGAAGGGCTGGAACCGCCCGTGGATCATCCCCTTCCTCACGCGGCCGCCCTACTCGACGTAGACGCCCGCGCCCTCTTCGACCACACCGATGCGGCGCAGGAAGAGGTGGCGCGCGGCGAACTCGGCTTCGATCACCGGGCCTCGCTCTGCAGGAAGCGAGACGAGCAGGCCCCCGGCGGTCTGGGGGTCGTATCCGAGCACGACGAGCGTGTCCGGCACGCCCTCGAGCGTGAGATGCCGGCCGGCGAAGTCGCGGTTTCGCGGATCACCGCTCGTGCGGATGCCCCTGCGCGCGATCTCGAGCGCGCCGTCGATCGCCGGGAAGCGCTCTGACTCTAGCCGGATCCGAACGCCGCTCCGCTCCGCCATCTCATGCGCGTGCCCGAAGAGGCCGAAGCCGGTCACGTCGGTGACGGCGTTCACCTTCGCGGGGCGCAGGAGGTCTGCGGCGTCCTTGTTCAGAGTCTTCATCCAGCCAACGGCTCGCTCGAGTTGCTGCGACCCCGCCTGGCCCCGCTTGTAGCCGGTCATGATCAGCCCGGTTCCGAGCGGCTTGGTCACGTAGACCGCGTCCCCCGGTTGCGCGGATGCCTTCGTCCAGACGCCCTCGGGATGAACCGTCCCGATGACCGCGAGGCCGTACTTTGGCTCGGCGTCCCTGAGCGTGTGGCCACCGACGAGCATCGCCCCCGATCTGCGCACCGTTTCGTCCGCCCCTCCGAAGATCTGGCCGAGCATCTCCATCGGCAGCTCTTCCGGGAACGCGGCGATCGAGAGCGCGAGGAGCGGCGAGCCGCCCATCGCGAAGACGTCGTTGAGCGCGTTCGTGGCTGCGATCGATCCGTAGTCGCTTGGGTCGTCCACGATGGGCGGGAAGAAGTCGAGCGTGAAGATGAGTGCGCGCTCGTCGTCCAGCCGGTACACGGCGGCGTCGTCCGGAACCCCGAGCCCGACGAGGAGGTTCTCCGCCTCGACCGGGACGAACCCCGCGAGCAGCTGCTCGAGGCGGGCCGCCGAGTACTTCGCGGCACAGCCTCCGCACGAGGCGAGATCGGTCAGCTTGACGTTGGCGGCGTCGAAATCCACAGGCGTTTCAGTCGAGGAGCGCGTGACTGTACCGCTAGAACGCGCGAGTGAAAAGGAACATTCCCCGAAATCGAGGTGCCAATAGGGCGTGTATCGCCAAGAAAAGGCGGCGGCGGAAGGACCGCCGCCGCTGTCAGGGGAGAGGAGGAGCTGTTTGTCTCCCCTAGGGTTCGACAATCGCGGGGAAACCCCTGGTGCGGCTTTGCTTGCGCTTGCCTTCGCGGAGGAACCCCTGGTTCCCCGAGGAGGTCAGTCCGCCGCCGCTCAGACCTGTGAGGGGTCGGGGCCGTTCTCAACGCTACGCTGGTCTTGTGACCGAACAGACAGTTGTTCGAGTCGAGCCGCTCCGCAGGGTAAGCCTGTTGCCGCCCAACGAGCGGACGCGTTTGCAACAACGGGCACGGCTCCTTGCGTGGGGCGGGATCGCCTGGCACTTCATCGAGTTCGCCATCGCGCTCGCGGCAGGGATCGCCGCTGGTTCCATCGCGTTGATCGGCTTCGGCGCGGACAGCTTGATCGAGGCGTTCGCGGGCTTCGTGGTCGTGTGGCTGTTCACCGGCAACCGGCTCCATTCCGAGACTGCCGAGCGCCGCGCTCAACAGTTCATAGCCGCGAGTTTCTTCGTCCTCGCGGCCTACGTCACCGTCGAGTCTGTCCGCGACCTCATCGAGGGTCATCATCCCGCAGCCAGTTGGGTTGGAATAGCCCTCGCCGCGTTCACGGCTCCGACGATGCCTCTCCTCGCCCGTGCCAAGCGCCAGGTGGGTCAGAGGCTCAACTCCTCTGCCACGGTGAAGGAAGGGGCGCAGAACATGCTCTGCGCCTACTTGTCCGTGGCGCTCCTCGTCGGCCTGCTCCTGAACGCCCTTGCCGGATGGTGGTGGGCTGATCCTGCCGCCGCGCTCGTCATCGCCGCTGTTGCGCTTAGGGAAGGGCGAGAGAGTTGGCGCGGCGAGGGTTGTTGCGATACCTGCTAGGACAGGCACGGCCTACGACTTGAGGCTGTAGCGCGGTGAACCGGTTGGGGTGAGCGCTCTTCCTCAGGGACGATCCGAGTAGGCCCGACAACGATCACCGTCGAGCACACGCGGGCGCCAACTGACTGCGACCTCTCGTTCGAGTCGCGGGTCAACCGGATACGACTAATTCGGGCAGGCGAAGTGAGACCACCCAGGACGCCATGAACTCCACCGCGATGGCCGCTCGCTAGAGACCCCTAAAGACGAGCGGCCGGGGAGATGAGCCTTGGGCCTACGGGCCGTCCCACCAGCTGACGGGATTGAATGAGCCGAGCATCAGCGAGAGCTGGCACGCCAACACCACGAAGATCACGAGCTTTGCGCGCAATGGGTTCACCTCCTTTCCTAGAACCTGACGTCCTGGAGCGCCTCTGCGGCGTTCCGGTAGAGACGGGCAGCCGACCGGTCGTCTCCCCTGCGCGCGGCGAGGTCGCCGAGCGCAATCCAGGAGCGAGCACGGTGGCTGGACGAAGAAAGTTGCTCGAAGCTTGAATCTGCGGCCTTGAAGGACTCCTCGGCCTCGTCCAGGCGGCCCTGCTCCATCAGAGCGCGGCCGAGGACGAGCTGCGAAGGCCCGATCTCGTGCAGGAAGTCGACGCGACCCTCGAGGAGGCTGAGCGCCTGGCGTGCGAAGCGCTCGGCCTGCTCGAAGTCGTTCATCTCGAGATGAACGGCTGCGAGTGAGCCGGTCGCCTGGGCGGCCTCTTCCATGCTGTCCGCGTCGAGTGCGGTCGAGTACGACGACTTGAGGTACTCGATCGCCTCTTCCGGTTTGCCGAGCATGAGGTTGAGCCCGCCGAGGTTGTTCAGCAGGCCTGCGAGGTTCCGCTGGTCGTTCAGCTCTTCGTAAAAGCTCTTTGCGCGCTCCGCGTAGCTCCGCGCAAGCACCCAGTGGCCCATGCGCTCCGCCACGAGCGAGGCCTGGACGTAGACGCCGGCCATCGTCGGGCTGTCATCGAGCGACTGTGCGAGCTCGAGCGCGCGCTCCACGTCCTCTCGCGCAGCCTCGAGATCCCGCTGGCGCCTGTAACAGCGCGAACGGTAGGCGAGGATGTTCGAGCGGAGGAGGTCGCACGGCAGCTCGGAGCGCTCGGCGATCGTGTACGCCTCGTTGAAGAGACCGATCGCCGTCGAGATGCTGGAAAGCTTGTAGCGGCAGACGCCGAGGCGGTAGAGAACCTCCGCGCGGTCGAGCTCCGAGAACGGCTCGCCCTCGACGACGGTCCTCGCGCGCGTGAGCAACTCGAGCGACTCGCGCAGCTCGCCCTGATGCATCCTCGACCACGCTTCACCGGAGAGAAGACGCGCTTCGAGCTCCTTCGCGCCGGTGGCAGCAACGAGTGGGCGCACCTGGTCGAACTCGCTGACCGCCTCCTCGTACCGATGCGCCTCGACGAGCGCCTCGGCGCGCGTCAGGGTCGCTTCGACGCGGCCGCGCTCATCGGTCGAGACACCGTGTGCGAGGTAGCCCGCATCGGTGTCGAGCCGGCTTGCGAGCCAGGCGATCGTCTCGCCCGTCGGGCGCGTCTTGCCGCGCTCGATCTGGCTCACGTACTCCTTCGAGAAGCGCTCTCCCGCGAGCTCGGACTGCGTCAGGCCGGCTGCGACTCGCAACTGGCGTAGGCGCTCACCGAGGCGAAGCGCTGCTGGCTTGGAGGCTTGCGTGAGAGAGGTCTGATTCACAGGCGGCTTGTACTCCAAGGCGAAGTCAAGCGGACGCTTCACAATTCTGCAACCTCCTTCCGGAAAATATCCCCCTAAAGGGTCATGCTCAGGGGGAAAACCGTGGTGAAGTGCGGGTTCGCGAAATCACTTGACCGAGCTACTTGACTTCCTGCAAATCCGGTTCTATTGTGAGGTTCACCTTGCAGCACGACCGGACGCCAGGTCGAATTGCAAGGGGCGCGCCACGATATGGCGACGGAAGGTCCGGAGGCGTTGGCTGGGCCGCAGAGCCAAAAGCCTCCGGGCCGTCGCCTCCCAAAGGCGCGTATTAGGGGCAGGTGGGTATCTCGCCGCTAAGGGATCGAAAGCCTCCGGAGCCGCAGCCGGAGGCTTTTGTCCTTCGCTGCGCTCGGGATCACGGGGGAACCAGGGGTTCACCCGTGAAGCGAGCGCAGCGCAGCTGCGCTACGCGCCTGTCATCCACTTGCGGCGGGAGGCGACTATTGCTTCGAAGTCGTCTTCCAGGAGGCTCCCGACCCGGCGGCCTACTGTGCCCAGGAGGCCGATCGAGATGAAGATCCAGGCTTCGGCGCTCGGGTCTCGGTCCGGGAACACGCCGTCTGCTGCCTGCGAGCGCACGATGACCTCCCTCACATAGTCGTGCACCTCGCGCATCTGCTTGCGCAGGAACTTCCGAATCTCCGCGTCGTCGGCCGCCTCGGTCAGCGCCTGCATCCAGAGATCGGCGCACATCACCTTCGGGTCGTTCGCCGCGAAGTACGCGCGCCCCATCGCGCCGACCCAGAGCTTTGGATCCCGCTCGTTTTCGACCGCGCTCTCCCAGAGGGCGCGCAACCGCTGCCACGACTCCTCGAGAACGGCGAGGTAGAGCGCCCTCTTCGACGCGAAGTGGCGGTAGAGCACCGGCTCCGTCACCCCCGCCTCGCGGGCGATGTCCGCAGTCGTAGTGCCCCGGTAGCTGCCTGTCGAGAAGATGCCGCAGGCGCAGTCGAGGACGGCGGCCTTGCGCTCCTTCGCAGGCAGGCGAGTCGCCATGGGTTACGCGCCTTCGAGCGCGGGCTGCGCTTCCGGATGAGGGTACTTGCGCACCGTGGCGACGGCGACGACGGCGCCTACAAGCGCGATCGCGGCCGCGACGTGGAGCGCGTTCTGATACCCGTTGACGAACTGGGCCGGGGCCTCGGGGCTCGTCGGTGGAACGTCGACCGACGCCGCGACGATCGCGCCCATGAGGGCGATGCCGAGCGACCCTCCGACCTGGCGCATGCTGTTTAGGACGGCCGAGCCGACGCCGGCCTTGTTCACGGGGACAGACCCCATCGCGGCAGCCGTGGTCGGCGTCATCGCGAGTGACATGCCCAATCCTCCGAGCACCAGCCCGGGAAGGATGTCCCAGAAGGTCGAGTCGAGACCGAGCCGGGAGAAGGCCAGCAGTGAGCCGCTGAGCAACACGAGCCCGGCGCCCATCAGCCAGCGGGAGCCGATCTTGTCCGAGAACTTGCCGGCAATTGGCGCGACGAACACGATCAAGATCGTCATCGGCAAGAACGTCGCTCCGGTCTGGATCGGCGAGTAGTGGAGGACGGTCCCGAGGTAGAGGGAGTTGAAGAAGAAGACGCCGAACATCGCCAGCGCGACGAGCAGCATCACCGTGTTGGCACCGGCAAACGTCGGGTTCTTGAAGAGCGAGAGATCGAGCATCGGCACCCGCTGGTGCAGCTCGAGCAGGACGAAGACGACGAAAGCGACGGCCGCGACAGCGAAGCTGCCCAGGATGCGGCCCGACGTCCAGCCGTAGTTGTTCGACTCGATCAGGCCGTACGTCAGCGCAAAGAGACCGACGGCGGACGAGATCAACCCCGGGAGGTCGAGCCTCTGCTCCTCGGACTCGTCACGCGACTCGTTGATCGCGAACCGGGCGACGACGATGCCCGCGATGCCGACAGGGACGTTGATGAAGAAGATCCAGCTCCAGTTGATCTGCTCGGTGAGGATGCCGCCGATGAGCGGCCCGATCGCGAGCGCCATTGCCGACACGCCCACCCAGATCCCGATCGCCATGCCACGCTGCCGCGGCGGGAAGGTGGCCGCGATGATCGAGAGTGTCGCCGGGTTCATGAGCGCCGCCCCGACACCCTGGACGACGCGCGCGCCGATCAGGGAGGAGGCGCCCGTCGCGAGCCCGCACGCAAGAGAGGAGACGGTGAAGATCGCGAGGCCGACGATGAAGATCCGCCGGCGGCCGAACATATCCGCGAGCTTGCCGCCGGTGAGCATGAGCACGGCGAAGGTCAGCGCGTAGCCGTTCACGACCCACTCGAGCTCCGAGGTCGAGATGTGGAGGTCCTGCTGAATCGCGGTCAGCGCGACGAAGACGACCGTGTTGTCGAGCATGATCATGAACAGCCCGAACGAGACGGCGCCCAGCGTCCACCACTTGCGGTTCTCCTCTGCGAAGATGCGTGCGCGCATTACCCAGGCCCCCTCAGTGGTTAGCGCCCACTAAGTTAGCAAAGACATCCGCATGGTGAAAGCAGCCTCGAAGTACGTGTGGGAACCCGACGAGGAGACGCTCGCGCGCGCCAACGTCGTTCGGCTGATGCACAAGCACGGCTTCGACGACTACTGGGAGCTCGTTCGCCGCTCGCAGGAGGACCCGGAGTGGTTCTGGCCCGTCGCGATCGAGGACATGGGTCTCGAGTTCTCGCAGCCGTGGGACCAGGTGGTCGATCTCTCGCGGGGCCCGGAGTGGGCGACGTGGTTCGTCGGCGGGAAGGTGAACATCGCCTGGAACTGCGTCCACCGGTGGGGCGAGCGCCGGCCCGACGCGATCGCGGCAGTCGGGCTCGGCGAGGATGGATCCCGGCGCGCGAAGACCTTTGGCGAGCTGTCGACGGACGTGACGAAGCTCGCGGAGGCACTGGTCCGGCTCGGAGTTCGCGAGGGAGACCGGGTCGCGATCTTCCTGCCCATGTCGCCGGAGGTCGCGGTTGCCTCTCACGCCTGCGCGCATATCGGGGCGATTCAGGTGCCGATCTTCTCCGGGTTCGCGGCGCCCGCCGTCGCCCAGCGCCTACAGGCCTCGGAGGCGAAGGTTGCGATCACCGCGCAGGCGACGAGCCGACGCGGGCGGGAGGTGCCGATGCTCGAGATCCTCGAGGAGGCCCGGCGGGAGGCGCCGAGCGTCGAGCACGTCCTCGTCGCGCCCTGGGACGAGCTTCTCGCCGATTCGCCGGGACTGCTCCCGCCGGCAGAGCTCGACTCGGAGACTCCGTACCTCCTCACCTACACGTCGGGAACGACGGGAACGCCGAAGGGCGTCGTCCACGTGCAGGGCGGCTTCCTGGTCTCGATCGCGCGCGAGGTCTGCTACCAGGCGGACGCCGGGCCGGACGACGTGATCCATTTCGTGACCGACATGGGCTGGATCATGGGGCCGTGGACCGTCGTCGGCGGCCACGCGATGGGCTCGACGCTCGTCTTCGCCGAAGGCGCGCCTGACTGGCCGCAGGACCGGCTCTGGAAGCTGATCGAGTCCGAGTGCGTGTCCGTGCTCGGGATCTCCCCCACGCTCACCCGCGCCTTGATCCCGCACGGCGAGCCCGAAACGGATCTTTCCTCGCTGCGCACGATCGTCACGACCGGCGAGCCGTGGAACCCGGGGCCGTATCAGTGGCTCTTCGAAGAGGTCGGCGGCGGTCGCTGCCCGATCATCAACTGCTCGGGCGGCACCGAGGTCGGCGCCTGCTTCCTGTCGCCCACGGTTGCGATCCCGATCAAAGCCGTCTCGCTCGGCGGGCCCGCCCTCGGGATGGCGATGGATGTCGTCGACGCGGACGGGAACTCCGTTCGCGGCGAGGTCGGCGAGCTCGTCTGCCGGAAGCCGTTCCCGGGGATGACGCGAGGGTTCTGGCGCGACCCCGAGCGGTATCTCGACACGTACTGGCGCCGGCTGCCCGGCGTGTGGGTGCACGGCGACTGGGCATCGGTCGACGAGGACGGCTACTGGTTCCTGCACGGCCGCTCCGACGACACGCTGAACATCGCCGGCAAGCGGATCGGCCCGGCGGAGCTCGAATCGGCCGCGGTCGGGCACCCCGCGGTGGCAGAAGCCGCAGCGGTCGGTGTCCCTCACGAGGTCAAGGGTGAGGTGGCCTGGATCTTCTGCGTCCTCGCTCCCGGCCACGAGGCGGGAGACGAGCTGGCAGGCGAGGTGTCCCGCGCCGTCACCAACGAGCTGGGCAAGGCGTTCAAGCCGGACCGTGTGATCTTCGTCTCGGCGCTGCCGAAGACCCGCAGTGCGAAAATCGTCCGCCGCGCAGTCCGGGCACAGGCGCTGGGCACCGACCCGGGCGACCTCACGTCGCTCGAGAACCCCGAAGTACTGGAGGAGATCGCCAATGCCGTCTGAGGACAGACTCGAAGGACAAGTCGCACTCGTCACCGGAGGCGGCCGCGGGATCGGGGCATCGATCGCCCGCGAGCTCGCGGCGGCCGGGGCCAAGGTCGCGGTCAGCGCGCGTACGGCCGAGCAGGTCGGGGAGGTCGCGCGCGAGATCGGCGGCCTCGCCGTCGTCGCCGACGTCTCCAAGCGGGAAGACGTGGAGGCGATGGTCGCGAAGGTCGAGGCCGAGCTCGGCCCGATCGACTTCCTCGCGGCAAACGCCGGCACGTCCGCACGCGAGGCTTCGGCGTGGGAGACGGACCCCGCCGAGTGGTGGCGGATCCTGGAGGTGAACGTCCTCGGCGTCTTCCTGACGTGCCACGCGGTCATCCCCGGGATGATCGAGCGAGGCGGGGGCCGGGTCGTGATCACGGGCAGCGGAGCAGCGTACTTGCCGATGACCCATAACAGCGGCTACGCCGCGAGCAAGGCGGCGGTGTGCCGCTTCGGCGAGGTGCTCGCCGCACAACTCGAGCCGCACGAGATTCCCGTCTTCGTGATCTCGCCCGGACTCGTTCGGACCGAGATGACCGACGGCTTCGGGGACGACATGCCATGGACGCCGCCCGAGCTCGCGCCGCGCCTCGTGCGCGTGCTCGCTTCCGGACGAGCGGACGCCCTGAGCGGTCGATACATCCACGCCGAGCACGACGACATCGAGGATCTGATCGCGCGAGCGGACGAGATCGAGCGTGACGACCTGAATGCTATTCGGCTTCAACGCTAAGGCGTCGCTTGCGATGCCGCTTCAGGATGCCGGGCTCCGCCCGACATCCGTCGGATCTGACCGGTCGACACAACTCGAAGAACACCAGAACGGCTCTAGTTTTCGACTGATAGTCTAAAACCTGTGAGGCTGGCGCTTGCCCAGATCAATACGACGGTCGGCGACCTCGACGGGAACCGCGATCTCATCCTCTCCCGCATGGAGGAGGCGCGTGGCGCAGGCGCCGACATCGTCCTCTTTCCCGAGCTCGCGATCAGCGGCTACCCGCCGGAGGACCTTCTGCTCCGGCCCGGTTTCGTCCGCGCCGCCGAGCGCTCGCTCGCCGAGGTCGCGAAGGAGGCCCGCGGTGGTCTCGTCGCCTTCGTCGGCGTCCCCCACCTCGACCGCGACCTCTACAACGGCTGCGCCGTCTGCGCCGCAGGAGAGGTGAAGGCGATCTATCGCAAGCGCTTCCTGCCCAACTACGGGGTCTTCGACGAGCACCGTTATTTCGCCCCGGGCCGCGACCTCTTCCTGCTCGAGCAGGGCGAGACGCTGATCGGGCCGACTGTGTGCGAGGACATCTGGCAGCCCGGCCCGCCCGCGACCGACCTCGCACTCGCGGGCGCCCAGCTTCTGATCAATCTCTCCGCCTCGCCGTTTCACGTCGGCAAGGAGCGCGAGCGAGAGCAGATGCTCCAGACGCGCGCGCGAGACAACGTCTGCTACGTGGCCTTCGTGAACGCCGTCGGGGGCCAGGACGAGCTCGTCTTCGACGGGCACTCGGTCGTGATCGACGACGAGGGGGAGGTGCTGGCACGCGCGCCAGGGTTCGAGGAGGCGCTGCTCGTCGTCGACGTCGAGCCCGAGGAGGCTTTGGGGCGGCGGTTGCGGGACGTGCGTCGACGCTCGCTCGAGAGTGAGCGGGAAGACGCTCCGGAGCTGCCGACGGTGCACATCGGTTCGCCGCGCCCGGCCGGAGCTCCGGTCCAGGCGCAGCTCGCTCCGGTTCCGGACGACCTCGAGCAGATGCGGCTCGGGCTCGAGCTCGGGCTTCGCGACTACGTCCGGAAGAACGGATTTCAGGACGTCGTGCTCGGCGTCTCGGGCGGGGTCGACTCGGCTCTCGCGGCGGCGATCGCCGCGGAGGCGCTGGGCCCCGAGCACGTCCATTGCGTCTCGATGCGGTCGCGCTTCAGCTCGGAGGAGACGCGTCGCGACGCGCAACGGCTCGCCGAGTCGCTGGGCGCGGACTTCCGCGAGCTCCCGATCGAGCCGATCGTCGAGAGCTTCCGGGAGACGCTCGCCGACTCCTTCGCCGGGCGCGAGCCGGACACGACGGAGGAGAACATCCAGGCGCGCGCGAGGGGCGTCCTCCTGATGGCGCTCTCGAACAAGTTCGGCTGGCTCGTCCTCGCAACGGGGAACAAGTCGGAGCTCTCGGTGGGCTACGCCACGCTCTATGGAGACATGGCGGGCGGCTTCGCACTCCTCAAGGACGTGTACAAGACCGACGTCTTCCGGCTGGCCGAGCGATTGAACGAGCGGGCAGGGCGCGAATTGATCCCCCAGAGCATCATCGACAGAGCTCCGAGCGCCGAGTTGCGGGAGAACCAACTCGACGAGGACTCGCTCCCGCCCTATTCCGAGCTCGATCGCGTGCTCGAGGAGTACGTCGAGCTGGATCGCTCTCGCGAAGACTTGATCGCCGACGGCTTCGACCCGGACGTCGTGGACCGAGCGCTGGCAATGATCGACCGTGCGGAGTACAAGCGGCGGCAGGCGCCGCCCGGGGTGAAGCTCCGGCCGAGGGCATTCGGGCGCGACTGGCGCCTGCCGATCACGAACCGCTGGCGCGGCTAGAGCGCCGCCAGCTCGCGGAACCAGCGCAGGCGCTCCTCGTAGGGAACCGCGGCGTTCGCAGGCGACGTCGACGGCAGTACGAAGAGCTCGGTGTCCCCGAGCCTCCGCTCCTGCGGCCCGAGCGCCGGCCGCTCGCCGAACACTCCGCGATAGGCCTCCTTGCCCACGAAACCGATGTACCTCGGGCCGAGCTCGCGCGCGATGCACTCGAGCCGGTCGGCGGACCCGGCGAAGTCGGCCCGACGGAGGTCGCCCGAGCCCGGCGTCGTGCGAAACGCGGCGTTGGTCACGCCGATGCGGTACGTCAGAAGCTCGAACTGCTCGGCCGGGTCGAGGGGTCGCGGAGTGAACCCGGCCGCGTGCAGGAGGCGCCAGAAGTCGTTGCGCGGATTGGCGAAGTGGGCAGCCGCAGCGTCGGAGAAGCGACCGGGATTGATTCCGCAGAAGAGGACATCGAGCCCCGGAGCGAGGACGTCCGGGACTGCGCTCCTCGGCTGAGATTCGGCGCTCTTCTGTGACCCACGCGTGCGCATTTCGCCACTAGGATCGCAGTGGGGAGGAGGCCGGGCGAACCTTCTTTAGGTAGTGGAGCACCAAAGCTCATGACAGACGAACAGAGGCCCAGCTACGTCGTGCTACGCCAGGTCGGCGACGACGACTGGCACGTCGTCGGCGAGGCGAGGCGACGTCCCGGCCTGACCGCCCGGGCGGCGCGCGCTCAGGCGATCCAGGATGCGACGGGCGGGCAGACCACACCGGACGAGGTCTACAAAGCGGTGCTGCGCAGCGAGTGGCGCATCGCTTCCGACTAGGCCGACCGCCTCTCTCGGAACTCGGGGTTTTCCTACGCCGCCGCGGCCGGTGCCTGGCCGTCAACCGCGTCCTCGGCGATCGGCTCGGGCGGCGGTTCTCGCTTGTCCAGCCGCACCTCGAACGCACGCCGAAGATCCTCGCCGGAGATCTCGAGATCGAAGCGCGGCCGACGGGGCTCGAGCTTGACGACGCGCACGTTGTCGTCGCCCTCGCCGTGGCAGCGGGCGTAGCACTCGGCCTCGTTCAGCGACCGTAGCCGCACGATCGCAACCGTACGCTTCTCGGGCCGCGCCGTCAAAGAGGCGCGCGCTGCCCGGGAGGTAGCGTTCGCGCAGTGAAGCTGCTCGTTCTCGGCGGGACGAAGTTCCTCGGCCGCGCGGCCGTCGAGGCTGCGCTCGAGCGAGGGCACGAAGTGACCCTCTTCAACCGCGGCGAGACGAGTCCCGAGCTCTTTCCCGACACCGAGAAGCTACGCGGCGATCGCGGGAGTGACCTCTCGGCGCTGAAGGGCCGCACGTGGGACGCGGTCATCGACCCGAGCGGCTACGTCCCCGATGTCGTTCGCGCGTCGGCCGAGGCGCTCGCAGGTTCCACCGACCACTATCTCTTCATCTCGAGCATCTCGGTCTACGACGACTTCAGCGGGCCGCTCGACGAAGACAGCCCTCTGGAGGAGCTCCCGGACGACAAGCCCGTCGACCGGCTGCTCGAGGATTTTTCGAACTACGGCGCCCTGAAGGTGCTCTGCGAGCGCGCGGTCGCCGAGACGATGCCCGGACCTCAACGCGCTCGTCCGGCCCAGGGCTGATCGTCGGCCCGCACGACCCCACAGGACGGTTCACGTACTGGCCCCACAGGATCGCCCGCGGGGGCGAGGTCCTCGTGCCGGGGCCGCCCGAGCAGACCGTCCAGTTCGTCGACGTCCGCGATCTGGCGAGCTGGGTGATCGATCTCTCCGAGCGCAAGGCCCTGGGGCCGTTCAATGCGATCAACGAAGGCATCTCGTGGCAGACGCTCGCAGAGGCCTGCCGCGACGTTTCCGGCAGCGACGCCACGCTCACCTACGTCGACAGCGACTTCCTCGCTGAGCGGGAGGTCGGCGAGTGGATGGAGCTTCCGCTCTGGCTCCACGACCCGGAGTCCCTCGGCATGCACAGGACCGACGTGTCCCGTGCGATCGGCGCCGGGCTCACCTTCCGCGCTCTCGAAGAGACCGTCCGCGGCGCACTCGACGATGCGGAGACCACGGACGCAGCCGGGATGGCGCCGGAGCGCGAGGCAGAGATCCTCGAAGCGTGGAAGGCTCGGTAGCATCCCCGCCGTGGAGGGGTTCGACTTCGTGCACCGCGAGACCGTCCGTTTCCGGGACGTCGACGCGATGGGCCACGTCAACAACGCGGTCTTCCTGACCTATCTCGAGGAGGCTCGGATCGCCTATCTGCTCCGGTTCGGCGCAAATGTGGAGAGCATGATCCTTGCCCGGGCGGAGATCGACTTTCGCGCGCCGCTTCGGACTGGGCGACGAGATCGAGATCGGCGTCCGGCCCGCGAGCGTCGGGACGAAGAGCTTCGAGCTCGAGTACGAGGTGTGTTCAGGCGACACCGTCGCCGCCGAGGCGAAGACGGTCATCGTCTCGTTCGACTACGAGAGCGGTCGTACTACGGAGCTGCCCGAGTCCTGGCGGGAGGCGCTCGCGGCCTGATGGGCGTCTTCGAGCGACAGACTCTGCCGAGCGGGCTGCGCCTGCTGACGGCTCCGATGGACCACGCCCAGTCGGTCTCGTGCTTCGTCATGCTCGCGGCCGGCTCGCGCTACGAGACGCCGGACACAAGCGGCATCGCGCACTTCGCAGAGCACATGTTCTTCAAGGGCACCGAGAGCCGGCCCACCGCCCGCGACATCGGCAACGAAATCGACGGCATCGGGGGTGAGTTCAACGCCTTCACCGGCAAGGAGTACACGGGCTACTACGTCCGCTGCGCCGGCGAGCACCGCTCGATCGCGCTCGACGTGCTCGTCGACATGCTTCGGCACTCGAAGTTCGACCCGGAGGAGATCGACCGGGAGAAGGGCGTCATCGTCGAGGAGATGAACATGTACTTCGACACCCCTCGCGACTTCATCAGCGGCGTCTATGACTCGCTCCTCTACGGCGACCAGCCGCTGGGCTGGGACATCATCGGGCGCAAGGAGACGGTCCGCGCCGCGACGCGCGATACGTTCCTCGGGTACATCGACCGCTGGTACAAGCCCGAGCGGATGGTGGTCGGCGTCGCCGGGAAGATCGACGGCGACCTCCAGGCAGAGGTCGAGCGGCTGCTCGGCGACCTCGAGCCTGCCGAGACCGGTGCGCCGGATCCGGCTGAGCTCGCTGCGAACGGCGTCCCACGCGTGAGGATCCATACGAAGGCATCCGACCAGGCACACCTCTGCCTGGGCGTGCCCAGCTATCCGCTCGTCCACCCAGATCGCTACGCGCTCCAGATTCTGTCGACCGTGCTCGGCACGGGCATGTCGTCCCGGCTCTTCACGGAGGTTCGCGAGCGGCGGGGCCTCGCGTACTACATCTATGCGATCAACCACAGCTACACGGACGCAGGGTCTCTCTACTCGCAGGCAGGCGTCGACATCGATCGAATCGACGAGGCGATCACGACGATCGTCGCGGAGCTCAAGAAGATCACCGACGAAACCGTGCCGTCCGAGGAGCTCGAGAAGGCGCGCAACGTCGCGAAGGGACGCTTCGTCCTCCAGACGGAGAGCCCGCACGGGCTCGTCATGTACGGGCTACGTCGCGAGGTCCTCGAAGGGGAGGCGACCGAGCCGGAGGAAATCCTGGCAGGCCTCGACGCAGTGACTGCCGAGGACGTGGCGCGAGTCGCCCAGGACGTGATCGGCGGACACGGGCTCAACCTGGCGCTCATCGGCCCGTTCGAGCAGGACCAGCAAGAGCACTTCGAACAGCTGCTCGCGTAGCCGAGCCGACCGCGCTGAAATCGCTACGAAGTTGTCACGCTTCCGCCGAGAGGGGTCAGACCCCTTAACAATTGAGCTCCGCGAGCGGCGTCGGATTCGCGGAGTTTGCGCCCTCTGAACTCGGATCGTGACACTCTTGAGCGAATCTCGTCACCGATCCGTTTCGGGGTCTGACCCCTCTCAGGTCAGCGTCGCGAAGTCTTCGTCGAAGTGCTCGCGATCCTCCGCATCGGCGATCGCGTCGCCCGCCGCGCGGGCTTTCGCCTTCCACTCCTCGGCCTCGGCGTTACCGGCGAGCGCGTGCGCGCGGGCGAGCGCCTCGTAGGCGTATGCAAGGTCCCAGTCGCCGATCCCGGCCTCCTCGCAGTGCTCGAGGCACCGCTGCGCGTGCCAGATCGCCGGCTCGGGCCTTCCGAGCACCGTGTACACGCGTGAGATCTGCCACTCGCCGCGCGCCAGGTTTGCCTGCTCGTGCTCGGGCGCCTCACCCCAGTGGAAGCGTGAGGCATGCGCCGCGTAGAGCATGCGGTCATCGTCCGTGCGCGTCTCCATCAGGCGCCAGGCCTCGTTGAAGAGGTCGACGCCGAGCTGCCTCGGGTCGCTCACTCTTCGGGCGCCTCGCCGGACGAGCGGTCCCGGATCTCCTCGACCACCGTCGGATCGGCGAGCGTCGTCGTGTCGCCGAGCGGCCGGTTCTCGGCGACGTCGCGCAGGAGCCGGCGCATGATCTTGCCGCTCCGGGTCTTCGGCAGCTCCGGTGTGAAGACGATGTTCGCGGGCTTCGCGATCGGGCCGATCTTCTTCGCCACGTGGTTCCGCAGCTCCTCGAGCATCTCGAGCGACCCCTCCTGCCCACCGGTGAGCGAGACGAACGCGACGATCGCCTGCCCCGTCGTCGCATCTCCGCGCGCGGCGACCGCGGCTTCGGCCACCTGCGGGTGGTCGACGAGGGCGCTCTCGACCTCGATCGTCGAGATCCTGTGGCCGGAGACGTTCATCACGTCGTCGACGCGGCCCATCAGCCAGAAGTCGCTGCCCTCGTCGATCCGCGCCCCGTCCCCGGCAAAGTAGGTGTCCGGATACCTCGACCAGTACGTCTCGACGTAGCGCTCGTGATCGTTGTAGAGACCGCGCAGCATCGCCGGCCAGGGCCGCCGTAAGACGAGGTAGCCGCCGCCGCCGGGCCCGACCTCGTTCCCCTGCTCGTCGTAGACGGCAGCATCGACGCCCGGGAACGGCTTCGTCGCCGAACCGGGCTTCAGGGTGGTCACTCCGGGCAGCGGCGTGATCAGGATCATCCCCGTCTCCGTCTGCCACCAGGTGTCCACGACGGGCACGCGGTCGCCGCCGATCACCTCCCGGTACCAGACCCAGGCCTCCGGGTTGATCGGCTCACCGACGCTGCCGAGGAGTCGGATCGACGAGAGGTCGTGCTTCTGCGCGTGCTCGGCGCCCCACTTCATGTGGCTGCGGATCGCCGTCGGAGCCGTGTAGAGGATGTCCACGCCGTAGCGCTCGACGATCGCCCACCAGCGGTCGCGATCCGGGTAGTCCGGAACGCCCTCGTACATGACGCCGGTCGTCCCGTTGCAGAGGGGCCCGTAGACGATGTAGCTGTGGCCGGTCACCCAGCCCACGTCCGCCGCGCACCAGTAGACCGAGTCGGGCTTGACGTCGAAGATGTAGTAGTGGGTCGTCGCGGCGCCGACGAGGTAGCCGCCGGTCGTGTGCGCGATTCCCTTCGGCTTCGCCGTGGTGCCGCTCGTATAGAGCAGGTAGAGCAGGTCCTCCGAGTCCATCGGCTCGCACGGGCACGAGGCCGGGTCGTCGCTCTCGTCGGCGACGAGCTCGTGCCACCACTCGTCGCGACCCTCCTGCATCGGGACGTCATTGCCCGTCCTGCGAAAGACGACCGCCTTCTTCACGGTCGGCGACTGGGCCAGCGCGTCGTCGACGTTGCGCTTCAGCGGGACGGGTGACCCTTTGCGCCAGGCCTCGTCCTGGGTGATCAGGACCTCGCAGCCCATGTCGTTCAGCCGGCCCGAGAGCGACTCGGCCGAGAAGCCGCCGAAGACGACCGTGTGCGGCGCGCCCAGCCGCGCGCAGGCGAGCATCGCGATCGGCAGCTCCGGCACCATGCCCATGTAGATCCCGACGGGAGTGCCCTTGCCGACACCGAGCCGCTTGAGCGCGTTTCCGAGCCGGACGACCTCACCCTGCAGGTCGGAGAAGGTGATCGTGCGGCGATCCTCCTCGGGCTCCCCCTCCCAGTGGTAGGCGACCTTCGAGCCCTGCCCTGCCTCGACGTGCCGGTCGACGCAGTTGAAGCAGACGTTGAGCGTGCCGCCGAGATACCACTTCGCGTACGGCGGCTTCCAGTCCAGGAGCTCGGTGAACGGCTCGAACCAGGCGACGCGCTCGCGTGCCTCGGTCTCCCAGAACTCCTCGAAGTCGCGCTCGTAGATGTCGGGCTGCGCGTTCGCCTGCGCCGCGAACTCTTCCGACGGTGGATAACGACGCTCCTCAAGGAGCATCGTCTCGATTGTCGGGCTCCGCCCCGCTTCCTCTGCCACTACGGCGTCAGGTCGTACGGGAAATCCGTGAGGTTCTCGGCACCGTTCTCGGTCACGAGGACGAGATCCTCGAGCCTGCAGCCGCCGAACCCCTGGCGGTAGAGACCGGGCTCCAGCGTGACCACGTCACCGGCGACGAGATGGCCGGATGAGCCGCGTCCCATGCCGGGCGCCTCGTGGACCTCGAGCCCGACACCGTGACCGAGCCCGTGGAAGAAGCCGTCCTCCAACACCTCGCCGGGCGCCTTCGAGATCGCCGTTTTCTGGCCGTTCTCCTCGAAGAAGTTGCACACAAGGATGAAGACCTCGGAGCCCGGAACGCCGGCCTTCGTCGCGGCGAACGAGCGGTCGAGCGCCTCCTTGACGAGGCGGTGATACTCGACGAGCTCCTCGGGCGGCGTCCCGACGACGTACGTTCGGGTCATGTCCGCGAAGCACCCGGACTCGGGGTCCTTCGGCCACAGGTCGATGACAATCGGCTCGTCGGGCAGGATCACGCCGAAGCCGAGCTCGTGCCCGATCGCGGCTTGCGCGCCGTGGGAGACGATGAAGTCGTCGCTCGTCGCGCCGTGCTCGGTGAAGGCTCGGCGAATCGCCACCTTCACCAGCTCGCTGGTCAGAGGCTCGCCGCCGACGGTCAGGCTCCCGTTGGAGCGCTCTGCGCGGGCGAGGATCTCCTTCGCGGCGCCCATTCCCGCCTCGGCCGCCCGTTGTGCGCGGCGAATTCCGGCCAGCTCGGCCTCCGTCTTCACGCGGCGCTTATCGGCGAAGAAGCCGTAGTCCGGGTGGAGGGTGATCCCGTTTGCGCGCAGGTGGTCGGCGACGAGAGCCGGGAACGACCTGGGAACGACCGCGTCCTCGATCCCGAATGCACGGCATGCGTTGAGGTTGACGTGCAGCCAGGTGATCTCCTCGCGCGGCAGGCCCTCCGCGATCAGCTCGTCGTAGCCGAAGTCTTCCCACGGGTGCGCCTCGATCCCGGCCTCCGCGATCCGGCTGACCTCGAACGAGCTCGCAGCCGCATAGCGCTTGCCGCCCTTGTCCGCATAGAGAAACGGGTCCGGGACCATCACCGGAACTTCGTGGCGCATCTCCGGCGAGAGGACGGAGTCGGCGAAGATCAGGACATCGGGCACAGCGGCGGCATCCTATCCATCCGCGAATACACTGATCGTGCGTGCAAGAGGAGTTCGAGCGAGCCGAGGACCTGATCGCGACCTATGACGAGCGGCTGCTGAGACACCTGCCCGAGGACGCGAAGCTCTTCGACGCCCATGTCCACCTCGGCAACGACATCGACGGCATGCGCGGCGTCTACGAGGAGCTAGCGCACTCGCTCGAGCGATACGGGATCGACCACGCGTTCATGTTCTGCATGGACGAGGCCGACCGCCACCCCGGCTTCCGCGCGCCGAACGACCGTACGCTCGAGTACGCGGAACGCTCGGCAGGCCGACTGATCCCCTTCGTTCGCCTCGACCTGACCGAGAGCCCGATCGAAGAGGCCGAGCGCTGCCTCGATCGCGGCGCGGGCGGTATCAAGCTTCACCCCCGGGCGCAGAGGTTCCTGCTGAACGACGAGCGCCTCGCCCCGATCTTCGCGCTCGCCGCCGAGCGGCGTGTCCCGATCCTCATCCACGGCGGCCGCGGCCTACCGCCCATCGCGGACCACCTCGCACGGCTCATCGACGAGTATTCCGAGGCGCAGCTGATCATCGCGCACGCGGGAATCGCCGATCTCGCAGGCCTGGCCGGGCGCTTTGCGGGCAGGGCAGGCGTCTTCTTCGACACATCGGTCTGGAGCCCGGTCGACCTCCTGAGCTTCTTCCACCTCGTCTCGCCGGAGCAGGTCCTCTACGCCTCCGACTACCCGTACGCGCGCCCGCCCAGCTCGCTCCTGAACGCGGTCCGGACCGCGAAGGTCGCGGGGTTCACGGAGGAGCAGCTTTCCGACCTGCTCGGTGGAACCGCGAGGCGAATCGCAAGCGGTGAGCCTCCGCGAGAGCCCACGAAGCCGGTCGGCGACGGCACGTTCACGCAGCCGATGACCTTGGCGCGGATCCACCAGTACCTCTCGATGGCGACGCCGCTCCTCTGGATGAACCAGCCCGACTCGATCGGAATCCTCGGCCTCGCCCTGAACGCGTGCGACGATCGGGACGGGTATCCCGAGGAGCTCGACGGGATCCGTGAGCTCCTGCTGGCCGCGCGGGATCTCTGGCGCGTCTTCCCCGAGATCGAGGTGGAGGACCGCGGAGACGTCGCCCGCACGACCCGGCACCTCATCCATATCGCAGATATCTTCGCGGTGACATCGAGTGCTTGAGCTGACGATCAACGGCCAGCGTCACTCGGTCGACGCGCCGGTCGGACGGAGCCTCGCAGAGACGCTGCGCGAGCACATCGGGCTCACCGGAACGAAGATCGCGTGCGCCGAAGGCCACTGCGGCGCCTGCACGGTGCTCCTCGACGGCGTGCCGGTCTACTCCTGCATCACGCTCGTCCACACCGTCGGGGATCGGGAGGTGACGACGATCGAAGGGCTGCGCGAGCATCCGCTCGTCGACGCCTTCGTCCGCACCGACGCGCTCCAGTGCGGCTTCTGCACCCCTGGTCAGATCGTCTCGGCGTCGGCGCTCGTCGAGAGCAACCCGAGCCCGAGCTCCGAGGAGATCCGGCACGCAATGGCGGGCAACCTCTGCCGCTGCGGGACGTATCCGAAGATCGAGGAGGCGATCTCGACGTGGCAAGGCTGATCCGCACGGAGAAGGAGGTCGAGGGCCGCTTCGAAGACGTGTGGCTCGTGGTCGAGGAGGACGCGCTCGAGCAATGGCCCGCCGGTCCGCGCGAGATCGTCGGCCGGCCTGCCACCCGGGTCACGGGTCCCATGCGCGCGCGCGGCGAGGCCCGGTACACGGCCGACATCCGGCTCCCCGGCATGCTGCACGCCGCAGTGCTTCGCTCCCCGCACGCGTACGCGCGCGTGAAGAGCATCTCGTTCGACAAGGCACTCGCCGCCCCGGGCGTTCGGGCTGCCATCGGCCCAGGCGAGGCGAACATGCTCACGGACGAGCCGGGCTTCCAGGGACAGGCCGTCGCGGCGGTCGCAGCCGACACGTTCGGTCAGGCTCACGCCGCGCTCGAGCTCGTCGAGGTCGACTGGGAAGTGCGCGAGCCGCTGATCGACCCGGAAGAAGCCGTCCGCCGTGGCGAGCTCGTCGGCGAGCCGAGCCGCTACGAGCGCGGTGACGTCGACAAGGCGATCGCGGAGGCGGACGTCGTCGTCGAGGGCGAGTTCCGGACGCAAACGGTGCTGCACAGCTCGTTCGAGACCCACCAGTCGATCTGCGAGTGGCGCGGCGACTCGCTCGACGTCTACATCTCGACCCAGTTCATCTGGGGCGTGCGCGACGAGGTTGCCTCGAAGCTCGAGCTCCCGCCCGACAAGGTTCGCGTCGTCTGCGAGTTCATGGGCGGCGGCTTCGGCTCGAAGAACGGTGCGGGCGATCACACCTACATCGCGGCCGAGCTCGCGAAGCGGACGGGCCGCCCGGTGCGCTGCATGCTCACCCGCCGGGAGGAGAATCTCGCCGCAGGCAACCGGAACTCGACGATCCAGCGACTGACTGCCGCGGCCCGCTCGGACGGGACGCTTGTCGCTCTCGCCGGCGAGTACGTGAACGCAACCGGCTGGGACGGCTGGGCGGCGCCGACAGACGGCCCGATGAAGGCGCTCTACGACTGCGAGAACGTCCGCACCGTGCTCTCACCGGCGAAGATCAACACGCCGCCGATGAAGGCTTTCCGCGCCCCGGGCTTCGTGGAAGGGACGTTCGGGCTCGAATGCCTCCTCGACGAGTTGGCCGCCAAGCTGGAGATGGATCCGCTCGAGCTGCGCAAGCTGAACTACGCGCACTCGACCGACGAGCGGCGCTATTCCTCGAAGAACCTGATGGAGTGCTACAAGCGGGCCGAGCCGCACTGGCAGCGCCGCGACGAGGTTCGCAGCCGGAGCGAAGGACCCTGGAAGCGCGGGGTCGGGCTTGCCAGCCAGATCTGGTACGGCGGCGGAGGCCCTCCCTCCTATGCGTGGCTGCGACTCGGCTCGGACGGCCGGGCGACAGTCGTCACGGCGATGCAGGACATCGGCACCGGCACGGCGACCACGATGACCCAGATTGCGGCTGAAGAGCTCGGTCTCCCGCTCGACCGAGTCGATCTCGTGCTCGGCGACTCCGCGCGTGGGGGCTATGCGTCGATCTCGGCGGGATCCTCGACGACCCCCTCGATGGGCCCCGCCGTTCGCTCGGCGGCGGCTGACGCCGCGCGGCAGATCGTCGAGATCGCGGCTCAGCGCTACGACAAGGCGGAGCACGTCCTTTCACTCAAGGACGGCAAGGTCTTGTCGGCCGACGGCGGATCGTGGCCGGTCGAGGAAGTCCTCGGCCTGCTCGAGGACGCGCAGATCATCGGCAAGGGCGCGCGCGGCCCGAACCCGGCCGGCATGCAGGTCTTGACATTCGGAGTTCAGGTCGCGGAGGTGGCTGTCGACGTCGAGACCGGCGAGATCCGCGTCGAGCGCGTCGCGGCGATCCACGACGTCGGCAGGGTCATCAACCCCCTCGGCGCCTCGAGCCAGGTCGAGGGCGGGATCATCCAGGGGATCGGGCACACGCTGTCCGAGGATCGCCTGCTCGACTCGGCGACCGGCATCACGCTCAACCAGACCCTCGATGCCTACAAGCTGCCGACGATCGCCGACGTGCCGGAGATCATCACCGAGCTCCTGGACATCCCTGACGAGCACCTGACGAATCTCGGCTCGAAGGGGCTCGGCGAACCGCCGATCGTCCCGACCGCTGCCGCGATCGCCAACGCGATCCGCGACGCGACGGGCGCCGACGTGCGCTCGCTGCCGATCAGCCGCGAAGAGATGCTCCGCGCCTTGCGCGAGGCGGACACGAAGCGGAAGGCGGAACGTGGAGCTCCTGCGGCCGTCTGACGTCGCCGAGCTCGACGGAGGCCTCTTTCTCCACGGCGGAACCGAGGTCGTTCCGCTGCTGCGCGACGGGATCCTGACGACGGAGACGCTCGTCGACATCCGCGAGATCGTCCCGCGCGGGATCGAAGGAACGCGAATCGGCGCGGGCACGACGCTCGCCGAGCTCGAGGTCGACCCGCAGATTCCGGAGGCGCTTCGGGAGGCGTGCCGGCTCGCCGCGAGCCCCCAGCTGCGCAACATGAGCTCGATCGGCGGCAATCTTCTGCAGGCGACGCGCTGCTGGTACTGGCGGCTCAAGTTCCCGTGCCGGCTCCACGGCGGAGACACGTGCCACGCCCGGGAAGGCGAGCATCGAGAGCACGCGATCTTCGCGAACGACTTCTGCGCCTCGGCGCATCCATCCGACATCGCGGCGGCCCTGATCTCGCTCCGCGCCACGATGCGCACCGACCGGCGGGAGTTCCCGGTGGAGGAGCTCTACCGCCTGCCGACCGAGGACAACCGCGACGTGACGACGCTCGAGCCGGGCGAGCTGATCCTCGAGCTCGACATGCCCGAGCCGGAGGCGAGCACCTACCTGAAGGCGATGGACCGCAGGCGCTGGTCGTTTCCGATCGTCGGCGTCGCAGCGGCGCGTTCCGCCGGGGGAACCCGGCTCGTGCTGGCCGGCGTCGCACCCATCCCGTGGCTCCTCGAATCGCTCGACGACGCAACGCCGCTTCCTGGCACCGCGTACAAGGTGCAGATCGCAGAGGCGCTCATCCGTCGAGCCCGTGAGGCAGTGGCATGAAGCGCTTGACCCTCCTGATTCCGGTCTTGATCCTCCTTGTAGGGTGCGGCGGCAAGGACACGAGCGGTTCGACCGAGACGAAGGGGAGCGCAATGGACTGTGAGATAACCGGAGACAAGTCGAAAGCGGACCTGGCGAATCTGGACGACGGGGCAAAGCACGAGATCGTCGTCGCGACGAACAAGGGCAGCTTCACGTTCGAGCTCGCGACCAAGATCTCGCCCTGCACGACCGCTTCGATCGCCGGTCTCGCCCAGAAGGGCTTCTTCGACGGTCTCACCTTCCATCGCATCGTGCCCGGGTTCGTGATTCAGGGCGGCGACCCGGATGGGAATGGAAGTGGCGGGCCCGGGTATGGAACGGTGGATGCCCCGCCGCAGGACACGCGCTACGAGAAGGGACTCGTAGCAATGGCGAAGACCGGAAGCGACCCGCCCGGAGCCTCCGGCAGCCAGTTTTTCGTGGTCACGGGCGACGGCGTCCAGCTCCCGCCCGAATATGCCGTCCTGGGCCGAGTCACCGACGGGCTCGACGTCGTCGAGAAGATCGGCCGACTCGGCGACGCGAACGATCCGAACGGCACCCCCACGGAGCGGGTTGAGATCCAGAGCATGAAGCTCAAGAGCGGTTAGAGTCCCCGGCTGGATGCGGCGGAGAGTTGCGGGGCTTTTTGCGATAGCCATCGTCGCCGGCCTCGTGGCCGGCGCAGTCGCCAACGCCGAGAAGGTCGTCGGCACGCCGGGCGCTCATCCTTCTCCGGCCGCAAGCCGTGATCTTTGCCCACTCCCGAGTCGCTACCGCCCCGCCTTCGAGGTCGCTGCACGGGACACGAACCTGCCGCTCTCACTCCTCGTCGCGGTCGCTCAGGTCGAGTCGAATCTCGATCACAGGGCGCTTTCGGCCGCGGGTGCCCGGGGCCTCCTCCAGGTGATGCCCCCCACGGCCGCCGACCTGCGGTTGAACCCGGACGAGCCGGCCGCGAACGTCCTCGCGGGCGCCCGCTATTTGAAGCAAATGCTGGCGAGGTTCGACTCCCCCGACCTCGCGCTGGCGGCCTACAACGCGGGCCCGGGAGCGGTCGAGAAGGCCGACGGCGCGCCCGGCGGCGAGACGATCACCTACGTCGCCAACGTGAATCGCTTCTGGCAGCGTCTACAGGGTTGCAACTAGTAACACGGAGGAACCCCTGGTTCCCCCGTGAGCCCCCTCCTTGCGAGCGAAAGCGTGGTGCCGTCGTTTCAGGAGCCGCCGCTCGAAGTCGTGATACAGATGTTCTTTGTGTTCGTGAGCCTCCCGCCGGGCCAAGCCCGGCTCCGGCGGAAGCTGGCCGTGACCTCCGAGATACGTTTAGATCGCCTTGGAAGCTCCTAAAGCCGTTGTTGCTGTAGTCCTTGCAGCCGGCGCTTCGCAGCGCTTCGGCAGTCCCAAGCAGCGCGTTCTTCTCGAGTCCGTGCTCGCACGAGTCCGGCAGAGCTCGGTGGAAGACGTCGTCGTTGTGCTGGGCGCGCATGACGTCGAGACCTCGGCGCGGACGGTGCAGTGTTCCGAATGGGAGCAGGGCCGGGGAGCGTCGTTGCGCTGCGGCCTCGCTGCTCTCGGCGAGGAGACTCGCGCGGCAATCGTCGTCCTCGTCGACGGTCCGGACCTCTCCCCGGCGGCGATCGACCGCGTAGTGGCGGTGTGGCGCGAGAGCGGCGCCGAGGTCGTTGCTGCGACCTACGGGGGCGATCGGGGGCATCCCGTGCTGCTCGCAAAGCCTGTCTGGGAGCGGGTTCCGGACAAGGGCGCGCGCAGCCTTCCGGCGCTTCTCGTTCCCTGCGACGACCTCGGCTCTCCAGGAGACGTCGATTTTGCCGATGACTTGCCCGAAAGGTTCACGCCTCCGCCCGCCGAATGATGCCGCTCATGGAAGCAGTGCCCGCCCTCGAAGCTCACGGTGAGACGCCGCCGCTTGCCGTTGCGCGCATGCGCCGCCAGCTGACCGTCGAGAGCGCCGCCAAGCTCGCGCGGCTCACTCCCGAGGAGGTGACCTGGCTCGAGGAGGGCAGGCTCTACCGCTTCGCCTCCAGTGACAGCGCGCTGCTCGCCCTGCTCCTCTACTCGACAGGGCTCGGCATCGGCCGCCGCGAGGCGAGGAGTCTTGCGGGGCTGCCGATCGTCGCCAAGCCGAGCCGGGAGCGAGTGCGCCAGGTAGCCGGCATGCTGATCGGCGTCGTCATCCTCCTCGCCGTCGCCGGAGCCTTCGTCCTGCCGGGGCTCGTGCAGGGAGCGAGCAGGCCTTCCGCTGCCGCCGCCGAGACGGGTCTGCCACCCACGTGGAAAGTGGCCGTGGACGTCCTCAACGGCAGCGGCGACATGAACTACACACGCAGCGTCGCGAGCAAGATCGGCGGGCTCGCCTACCGCATCGACCGCGTCACGCGCGCCGACCGGTTCGACTACCCCGAGACGGCTGTCTACTTCCATCCCGGCGGCGAACGGCTCGCCGAGCGGCTGGCCCGTCAGCTCGGCGTCAAGGCACGACCGCTCCCCGGCGGCGGCAGCCCGAACCGGCTCGTCGTCGTTGTCGGGCCCGCGCGACTCTAGAGCTCGAGCCTGAGCTCCGAGAGGCGCTGCTTCAGCGCAGGCGCCATCGGCTCGACGACGGCCTGGCGCACCAGGCGCCGGAGGCCCTCTTCGAAGTGGTACCGCTTCCTGCAGTACTTGCAGTCCGCGAGATGCCCCTCGGCCTCCTGGCGCTCCGCATCGGTGAGCTCACGGTCGAGGTAGGGCTGGAGCACCTCCTCACACCAGTCGCAGGGATCGACCCCTGTCATTGCGTCTCCACGGCCATCTCCGCCAACTCCTTCTTCAGGATACGCCGCCCACGATGAAGGCGGGACATGACGGTGCCGATCGGAATGTCGAGGATCTGGGCTGCGTCGGCGTAGCTGAAGTCGCCGATATCGACGAGCACGACGACGTCACGGAAGTCGTGCGGAACCGCGGACAGCGCCTCGGCCACGTGGTCCTGCGAGAGCCGCTCGAGGACGCGATCTTCTTCGGTCTCGCCGGTTGCGGCCTCGATTCGGTTGTAGAGGAAGTAGTCCCCTTCCTCCAGCGGTTGCTCGTCCGGCGCCCGCTGGGCTCGGCGGCCACGGTCGATGTTCAGGTTCGTGAGGATCCGGAGCAGCCAGGCGCGTAGATTCGTCCCCGGCGTATACGACTGCCAGCTGCGGAACGCCCGCGCGTAGGTCTCCTGCATCAAGTCCTCCGCCTCTTCCTTCGAGCGTGAAACGCCTCGAGCGACGCGATAGACCTGATCTGCAAGAGCAAGCGCTTCCTCCTCGAATTTGACACGCTCACGCGCACCTTCTGCCAGCCGCCGGGCCTCCTCGGACGAGGTCTCGCTCATCGGGCGACCCTAGCAACCGCAAACGTCGAGCGAGGTTGGCCTATTCCCGTGTTTAACCGGGATTGATCCGTTAGTCGGCTTCGAGCGGGCGGAAGCCGCCGCGGGCCATTGCGGCCAGAAGCGCATCACGGCTCGTCTGCTCGTCGTCCCAGGAAAGTGTCACCTGGCCCATGAGGTTGGCGTTCGCCTGCTCGAGGCCGGGCTCGTTACGAAGCGTCGACGCGAGGCGGCCGACGCAGCGCTCGCAGCGTATGCCGCTCACGTTCATGGTCTCCGTCTGGACGGGCACGGCCTTAACTTAGCGTGCGCTCGACGAGGTCGGCGCAGACGGCCTCGAGACCGTGTGCCCGCCCCACCTCGAGCTGCCGGTCGGCTTCCATGCGCGTCGGGTCGAGGCCGTCCGTCCCTGAGAGCGCGGCCAGCTCGGCCGCGAGCTCCGCGGCTCTCGCCGTCCGGTCGCCGTCCGGATGGACGAGCTCCCCCGCAAGCCCGAAGCGGAGGGCCGCCCAACGATTCTGCTGGTACAGCCCGCGCCCGCCCGGGTCATAGGGACGCTGGGGCAACTCGAGAACGGCATCACAGAGACCCTTGAGGAGTGAGACGAAGCCGACGGTCCGCTCGAGCTCCGTGGGCTGGTCGGGCATCCGGATCTCCAGGGTGCCGAAGCGCGGGTGCGGCCGAACGTCCCACCAGAACCGCGTGTAGTCGTCGGCGAGCCCGAGGCGGATGAAGCGCTCGGCGAATTCCTCCCACTCCGCGTATGAGCGGAAGGCCGGCGGGGCGCCGTTCCGTGGAAGCTGCGCGAGCACCTCTGCCCGGTTCGAGACGAGGCCGGTCTCCTCGCCGGCGAGGTACGGCGAGTTCGCCGACCACGCCAGGACGACGGGCAGCCAGGGGAGCACTCCCTCGAGAGCGTGAAAGCACTCCTCCGCGCTCGGCATCCCGATGTGGACGTGGAGCCCGCTCACTCCCTGCCTCCGGGCGGAGACGCCTGCGTAGTCGACGAACTCCTCGTACCGGGCCTCGTCCGCTATCTGCTGCTCCTCGGGGCGGCTGAAGGGGTGGCTACCGGCCGCCGCTAGCCGCAGTCCACGCTCTTCTGCGAGCCGTGCCGCCCCGCTCCTGAGCTCGGAGAGCGCAGCGGCACCCTCGGCCGCCGTCTCGCAGACGCCGGTGTTCAGCTCGAGCGCAGAGGCGAAGAGCTCGCTCTTCAGCGTGCCGGGAAGATCAGCGTCCTCGGAGGCGGCGATCAGCTCGCCCGCGCGGGGGGCGAGCGCCAGCGACTCCGCGTCGAGCACCATCAGCTCCTCCTCGACCCCCACCGAGAAGGACGCCGTCTCGGCGAACTTCGACTCGATCACCCGTCCAGTTTGCAAGGTGACGGAGAGCACCCCCAACCGCTGCCGGAGCCGGGCTCAGCCCGGCGGGAGGCTAACTACGAAAGAAACCTCCGAGCCGCCGCTCCAGAGGCGGCCCTGAAGTTCGAGCACCACGCTCGCCGCAAGAGGGGGCCACGGGGAACCAGGGGTTCCCTGTTAGCCCACCGCAGGTCGGCTACTCCTGGGGAGGGGAAGTTGGCCGACCAAGCTTCACGTCTACGTTCCTCTTCTCGGTGCCTCGGTAGTAGTCGACCGAGAGCGTGTCGCCGGGCTTGTGCTCGGAGACGATCTCGCGGAGCCCCTCCGTCGAGAAGACGGCCTGCCCGCCCACCTTGACGATCAGGTCGCCGCCCAGCTGGTAGCTCTCGCCCGCGACCACGACCTGCGTCGTCCCGCCGAGCAGGCCGGCCTTCTCTGCGCCGCTGCCAGGGATGACGCTCTCGACGAGGATTCCGCTCTGAACCGGTAGCTGGAAGAGCTTCGCGAGGCGGGTAGTGATCGGGCGGCCGAGAACGCCGAAGAACGGATGGTCGACGCGGCCGTATGCCTTCAGCTGCGCGACGACGTCCCGCACGGTGTTGATGGGAATCGCAAAGCCGATGCCGATGTTCCCCTGCGACCCGGTGTCGCCAGTCGAAATGGCCGAGCTGACACCGACGGCCTGGCCTTGCGCGTTCAGCAGCGGCCCGCCGGAGTTGCCGTGGTTCAGGGGAGCGTCGGTCTGGATTACGCGGTCGATCGGACTGCCGTCGGGGGATGTGAGCGACCGCTGGAGCGCGCTGACGATGCCGGCGCTGATGCTGCGGTCGTAGCCGAACGGATTCCCGATCGCCGCCACCTGGTCACCAACGTGGACCGTGTCCGAGTTGCCCAAGACGATTGGCTTCAGCGCGCGCGAGCTCGCGTCGACCTTGAGGAGAGCAATGTCGGTGGAGGGGTCCCTGCCGACGATCTGCGCCTTCATCGAGTCGCTGTTCGAGAAGCTCACCTGGACCGACTGCGCCGAGCCGACGACGTGGTAGTTCGTGACGATGTAGCCGGCCTTGTCGATCACGAAGCCGGAGCCGAGTGACTGCTGCACCTCGGTCCCGGGAATCCCGAACGAGTTTTCGAACCAGTCGCTCCGCGGCAGCTGCACCTTCGTCGTCGAGGTCACCTGGACGACACCGGGTGCGTCATTTCGGTAGATCTCGCCGAGGCTCAGCGCACCGCCGCGAGTCGACCTCGAGGTCACGTCGTCCGGGCCCGGCTGGAATCCCGGCACGACGACCTCGCGGACCGTCGTCGTGTGCCCCCCGACTCCGACGAGCGCCGCGAGCGCCACGGCCACGCCGCCGCCGGCCACGGCGGCGATGATCAGGGCCGCGGCAGGAGCGAGGATGTCGAGCGTCCCCGAAGGAGCAGCTGCTCGGCTTTGTCAGAACCGTGTTTAAGGGCGGCTTTGCGTCTTTGTTAAGCGCGTTCACGCGCCGGGGAGCCTCGTGTCGATGCGCCGGGATGCGAGGCATCGGTGAACTCGCGAAACTCACCGGTGACGAGATACGCGGTCTGCTCGCCGATGTCGACAGCGTGGTCGCCGATCCGCTCCAGACACCGTGAGACCACGATCATCCGCAGCCCCCACTCGCGAAGGGTGGGATTTGAGCCGAGTGCGAGCACGTGCTCCACGACCCGGCGGTTCCCTCTATCAACGAGCTCGTCGAGCTCCACCAACGCCTCGGCGCCCGCCACGTCGCGGTTCGCGAAGGAGTCGAGCGCCGCCCGGATCATCTCCTCGTCGCGCGCGCCCATCTCCTGGAAGGCGACGATCAACTTCTGATCGGGGGTAATCCCGTAGACGAGCTTGATCAGCTTGGCGATCGTCACGCAGTAGTCCGCCATGCGCTCGAGATGGAGATTGTTGTGCAGCATCGCCAGGACAAGGCGCAGGTCTCCCGCTGCCGGCGCCTGGCGTGCGAGGAGCGAGGCGATGCCCTCCTCGATCCCGACGTACTGACGGTCGACCTCGTCGTCGAACGCAATGACCTCGTCAGCCAGCTCGGGATCCCGTTGCTCGAGCGCTTCCATCGCGCCGCGAAGCGCCCTGAGGACCTGCTCCCCTTCCTCCATGAGCGTTGACTGCAGCGTGTCCAGCTCTTCCTGAAGTGTGACTCTCATCCGAATCGACCCGTCACGTAGTCCTCCGTCCGCTTGTCGCTCGGCTGGGTGAAGATCTTCTCGGTCAGGTCGTACTCGACCAGGATGCCGGAGCGCTCGTCCTCCTCGCCCCGTTCGATGCTGAAGAACGCAGTCATGTCGGCGACCCGCGCTGCCTGCTGCATGTTGTGCGTGACCACGACAATCGTGTAGTCGCGCTTCAGCTCGTGCATCAGGTCTTCGATCCGAGTCGTGGCAATCGGGTCGAGAGCGGAGGCGGGCTCGTCCATCAGAATGACGTCCGGCTCCACGGCGAGGCACCTCGCGATGCAGAGTCGCTGCTGCTGGCCGCCCGAGAGGCTCAACGCGCTTTTTTTCAGGCGGTGGCCCACCTCGTCCCAGAGCGCCGCCTGCTTTAGTGCACTCTCGACGCGGCCGTCGAGGTCGTCCGTCATGCCGAGGACACGAGGGCCGAAGGCGACGTTGTCGTAGATCGATTTCGGGAAAGGATTTGGCTTCTGAAAGACCATGCCGATTCGCTTTCGGACTTCGACGGGGTCGACGTCGTGGCCGTAGAGATCCTGCTCGTGATACAGGATCTTCCCGTTGATCCGTGCACCTGGGATCAGGTCATTCAAGTGATTGAAGCAACGGATGAAAGTGCTCTTACCGCAGCCGGAGGGCCCAATGAAGGCGGTCACGTAGTTGCGGTAGATCTCGAGGGACACTCCACTGAGGGCGGGCGAGCCGTCGTAGGACACACCCAGGTCTTTGACGTCGAACACGACCTGGCGAGTGGCGGGCGTAGGCCGGCGGCGGTCGTCGCGCTGAACGAGATTCTCGAGGCTCACTTCGGCGATTGTGCCAGTTGCGTCCGTCTTCCTCACCACTTTCGCTGGTAATGGTTTCGCAGCCAGATCGCGGCTGAGTTCAAGGCCAGGAGAATCACCAGAAGGACGATCATCCCGGCCGCCGCCACAGTCCGGAACTCCTCTTGAGGCCGTGAGATGTATTGATAGATCTGCACGGGGAGCGCAGTGAAGTCGCCGAGCGGCGTGGGATTGAACGAGACATACGTGAGCGCCCCGACGAGAAGCAGCGGAGCCGTCTCTCCAAGCGCTCTCGAGAGCGCGAGGATCGATCCGGTCGCAATGCCAGGCGTCGCTGCCGGTAGCACCTGTCGCCACACGACCTGCCACTTCGTCGCGCCGAGCGCGTAGGCCCCTTCGCGGATCGAGCCGGGGACGGCGCGGATCGCTTCGCGCGCCGCGATGATCACGGTCGGCAGGACGAGCAGCGTCAGGATGAGGGCGCCGGCCAGCAAGACACGTCCCAGGCCGAGCCCCCGCACGAGGAACGCGAGCCCGAGGATCCCATAGACGATCGAGGGCACCGCCGCCAGGTTCTGGATGTTGATCTCGAGCAGACGGTTGTACCAGCGGTCGTTGTCCGCGTATTCCTCCAGGTAGATGGCCGTGCCGACTCCAAGCGGAACGCTCAAGGCGATCACCAGGAGACCCAAATAGATCGTGGCAAGGATGGCCGGCTCGGCGCCGGCGATCGCGGGATCCGACGACGGCGGCTCGAAGAGCAGAACGGCGTCCACGTACGACCAGCCCTGAGCAACGACCCGGAAGAGCAGGGCGCCGAGCGTCACAATGCCGATCGAGACGGAGAGGATCAGGAACGCGTAGAAGATCGCGCCGCTCACCTGGCCACGCTTGCGGCCGGTGCCCAACGTCTCGCCTCGCGCGCTCACTCGTAGACCTCGCGGAAGCGTCGAACGAGGTGGATGGAAAGGAGGTTCATGACGAGGGTCATGACGAACAGCGTCGCTCCCACCGCGAAGATCGTCTTGTAGGCAGTCGAGCCGGTCTCGACATCGCCCTGAGCCGTGGCCGCGATGAACGCGGTCATGGTCTGAATCTGTTCCGCCGGATTGAGCGTGAGATTAGGCTGCCCACCGGCGGCGATGAGAACGATCATCGTCTCGCCGACGGCGCGCGAGATCGCGAGGACGAAGGAGGCGACAATCCCCGAGATCGCCGCCGGAACGACGATTCGAGTCGACACCTGCATCCGCGTCGACCCGAGCGCATACGCCCCGTGCCGCAGATCTTGTGGCACTGCGGACATCGCGTCCTCCGAGACCGAGGCGACAGTCGGGAGGAGCATTATTCCAAGAACTAGGGCAGCGCTGAGCGCGCTGAACGGGCCCACGTGGAAGCCGACGTCCTGGAGCAGCGGCGTCATGAACGTGAGGGCGAAGTAGCCGTAAACCACCGTCGGTATCCCGGCAAGGATCTCCAGGGTCGGCTTCAGATAGGTACGCGCACGACCGGTGGCGTACTCGCTGAGGAAGATCGCCGTCCCCAGCCCGAAGGGAGCGCACACGAGTGCGGCGACGAGCGTGACCACAAACGTTCCCGCGACGAGCGGGAGCACTCCGAACTGCGGATCGCTGAAGAGCGCCGTCCACTGCGTGCCCGTGAGGTAGTCCCAGATCGAGACCTCGCGGAAGAAATCGAGCGCTGGAACGAAGAGCGCAACGACGATCCCAACCGTTGTTGCCACCGACACGAGGGCGCAAAGGGCGAGGATGCCCTTGATGACATCCTCACCCCAGCGCCTTCTTGTCGCTCTGAGCAGCGGAGCGGGAGGAGAGAGCTCACGTGTCGCCACTTAAACCGTGAGCCTCCCCGAATCCCTAGTTGTGCTTGATCGCGTAGTTGTACTGCTTCCTGGCCTTCCTCAACTGCGGCTTCGTGAGCGACACAAAGCGGGCGGTTCGCGCGATTGCACGCTCGTTCACGATGATGTATTTGATGAACGCCCGCACCACTGACCGCCGGAAGGAAGTCCGCTTCGCGTAGACGAAGAGGGGCCTCGAGAGTGGCCTGTACGCCCCGCTCTGGACGGTCGCGATGCTCGGCGCCACGCACCTGCTGCCGTTGTTGATCTTCAGCAGCTTGAGGCGGCTCTTGTTCTCCACGTAGTACGAGTAGCCGAAGTAGCCCATCGCCCCTCGGTCGCCTTCGACGCCACGAACGAGCACGTTGTCATCCTCGCTCGCCGTGTAGTCCGGGCGGCTCTGCTTCGCCTTGCCGTTGATCTTCTCCGTGAAGAAGTCGAAGGTGCCCGAGTCCGTCCCCGGCCCGTACAGCTTGAGTGGGACGTTCGGGAACCCCTGCCTCACTTGGCTCCAGTTGTCGACCGTGGAGCCCTTGTCCCAGATCTTCTTGAGCTCCGCGGGAGTGATGCAGTTGATCCACGTCACGCCCTTGTTGACGACGACGGAGATACCGTCGTTCGCGACGAGGAACGCGATGTATTGCACACCGTTGTCCCTGCACTTCGTCGCCTCGGCTTGCTTGATCGGCCGCGATGCGTTGGACAGGTCCGTCTCGCCCCTGCAGAAGCGCTCGAACCCACCGCCGGTCCCCGAGATGCCGACGGTGATCTTGGCGCCCGGGTTTCGCCGCTCGAAGCGTTCTGCGGCCGCTTGGACGTACGGGCCAACCGTGCTCGAGCCGTCTGCCGAGATCTGGCCCGAGACGCCCGTCCGACTCGTCGAGGCTGTAGCCGCGGCAGCCACCGCAAGTGCGAAGACCGCAACGGTCGCGACAAGAACTGAGGTTCCGTAAGACAATCTTCTCATTCGTGTGCTCCTTCTCTGCTCGTAGGTCGGACCGATTGTCGGCTCGCCGGGATCGGAGGTGGGTGCCGTTGGGGTGAACGCATGGGGAAAATCTGGTGAACTCATCCACCTGCAGGGGCGCCGTCGAGGACGCTGCGAGCTTCGTCGAGCTGATCGGGCGTCAGCGGCACGAAGAGCGCCCCTCGGGCGAGGCTCTTCGCGTTGTCGAGCAGGAAAGTCGCGAAGGTCTCGACCGCTACGCGCCCGAGTGAGCTTGTCTTGATGTAGACGAAGAGTGGGCGGGACAGGGGCTTGTATGTACCGTCTTGAACGGTCTCGATGCTGGGCGCGACGCAGCCGTCGCCGCCGTCGACCTCGACGCCCTTGAGCTTCTTCAGGTTCGACTCGAGGTACGAGAGGCCGAGGTACCCGAGAGCACCCTTGTCGCCGGCCACCCCCCGAACGACGACATTGTCGTCTTCGCTGGCCGTGTAGTCGCCACGGCTCGCGCCCTCTTCCCCGACGATCGCGGCAGTGAAGTAATCGAATGTCCCGGAGTCGGTGCCGGGGCCGTACAAGGTCAGTTTCTCGTCCGGGAACGCATCGTCGACGGCTTTCCAGCTTCCGACCTTCGAACCGGGCTGCCAGATTCTCTTGAGCTGGTCGACAGTCAGGCAGTTCGCCCAGGTGTTGCCCGGATTGACCACCACCGAGAGCCCGTCATTCGCAACCTGCAGCTCGATGTACTCGATGCCGTTCTTCGCGCAGGCCGCTTTCTCGTCATCCTCGATCCGTCGCGACGCATTGGAGACGTCGGTCTCTCCCCGGCAGAAGCGCTCGAAACCGCCGCCGGTCCCTGAGATGCCGACGGTCACGTGTACGTCCGGTTCCTTCTTTCGGAACCGCTCGGCTGCAAGCGTGACCAGAGGCGCAACCGTGCTCGATCCGTCGACGCGGATCTTGCCGCTCAACGGCTCAGGCTCCTCATCGAAGGCTCCCGTGTCTGCAGGACCCGTGGCGGCCGGCACGCTCTTCGGGCGGGCGCGACCGCAACCCGTAGCGGGGACCGCGAGCAGGACGGCGAGCAGGACCAGGAGAACGCGTGGCGCCATGCGGACCGATTCTCGGCAATCTGGGAGTCGCGATGCGGTTACCGAATTGTGAATATGTGGTGAAGCGAATCGCTCAGGCGAGTTTGAACCGGCAACTGATGATGAGCCCTTGACCCGGAGCACCGCTTGCCTCGATGGAGCCGCCAGCAGATGTCACCACGTGCTTCACGATGGCCAGGCCGAGGCCGGTCCCGCGTGAAGCCCGCGCGCGGTCACTCCGATAGAAGCGCTCGAAGAGACGAGGCAGATCGTCCGGCTCGACTCCCACGCCGTCGTCCGCGGCAGTCACCAGTACGTCGCCGTCCTCCGAACCAACCGACAGGGTGAAGGTCGCCCCGGAGCCCGCATACCGGAGAGCGTTCTCGGCAAGGTTCTCGACGACCATCTTTAGCATTCGCGGTCTCAGAGGGACTGCCGCTCCCGGCTCGACCTGAAACGCAAGCGTGACGCCGGCCCGATCGGCGCTCTCGCGAAGCTCGTCTGCGACCTCGTTCAGCACGGGTCCCGGATCGTGCATACCGAGGGAGACAGTCGCGCGACCGGTCTCGAGCTCGCTCAGGAAGAGGACGTCGTCGATCAGTTCCCCCATGTGCTCGACCTCCCGCCGGCTCTGCTCGAGGAGCTCCGCGGGCTCTTCGCCTGGAAGCGCCGCGGTCTCGAGAAGGGCGAGTAGGCGCGCCAGCGGCGTTCTGAGCTCGTGGGAGACCGCGGCCGTGAACCCCGCCCGCAACTCCTCGTATGGTGAAAGGTCTCCGGCCTCGCCGAGATAGACGAGCGTCTCGCTGCGACCGTTAACCTCATACGGGACCAGAACCGGCTCGTACGCCTGCGGCCCCACGAGGATATGTGCCGGAAGCGGGCGGCCCTCGGCAAGCCCCTCAATTGCCTCACGGGCTCGGCGGCTGGCAGCGAGGACGTGGAGCTCGCTATCGAGAACGACCACGATCTCCCTGCTCTCCTCGACGAGCACCCGCGCCCGCTCCGCTTCGATCCTGAGCGCGCGTGCTTGCACTTCCATGTCGGCCTTCGCCGCGCCGAACAGCCGTTTCATTATCGTGACCAGTATGGCGAAGGTGCTGATCGTCGAGGACGATGACGTCATTGCGCAGGGGATGGCAAGCCACCTCGCGAGTGCCGGTTTCGACCCGGTGTCAGTGAGCAACGGGGAGACAGGGCTGGCGCGCCTGCGATTTGAGCGCCCGGATGTCTGCGTTGTTGACCTGATGCTGCCGGGGCTCGACGGGTGGCGTCTGATCGAGACTGCTCGCGCCGAAGGCATCGGAACTCCAATCATCGTCGTCAGCGCTCGCGGAACCGAACATGATCGGGTACACGCGCTCGAGATCGGAGCCGACGACTATCTCGTCAAGCCGTTCTCGATGAAGGAGCTGGTCGCGCGGGTCCAGGCGGCCTCGAGACGTGGAACACGGTCCGAGCGACCACTCGCCGGCGGAGCAATCGAGATCGAGGAACTCACCGTCGACCCCGACCAGGTACAGGCCTATGTGGCCGGAGAGAGCGTGGGGCTAACACCCACGGAATTCCGCCTCCTCTACGCGCTTGCCCTGGAGCAGGGACGCGTCGTCAGCCGGGACGAGCTGCTCCAAAAGCTCTGGGGGCGTCGAGAGGGTCACCGGGACCGGACGGTCGACGTCTTCGTCCGCAAGCTTCGCGAAAAGATCGATCGCCGCGCGCCCTCGCACACGTTCCTCCAGACTCGCTACGGCGTCGGTTACAAGCTCGAGGCCGTTCCCAAGTGACGTCAGGCCACCGCTTCGGCTAGCCCCTGGCACGCGCCGCGTGCGTTCGCAGGTGGTGGCCAACTGGAAACGAGGTGGTGAGAGGTGGCGTAGGGGTCCCTCGAACAAGCACACTATGGGTATGCGCGTCGCCCTCGTTTCCCACCACGAGAACGAGACGAACCTGAGGCTCGCCGAAGCGGCCCCCGCCGGGGTCGAGGTCGAGATCCTCCCCCCGACCGCCACGCTCGGCCGGCTTGGCCCAGGCGATGCCGCCCTCGCCCGGCTCGACGTCCTGCCCAGCCTCGACGGCATCGAGTCCGGCAGCTGGGAGCTCACACGGCTGGAAGCCGACGGGATCGTCGTCCTGAACAGGCTCCGGACGCTGCTGGGGACGCATGACAAGCTTCGGACCTCCCGCCTGCTGAGCGCGGCGAGTCTTCCGCATCCCCGCACCGTTCACTTGATCGCGCCTCAGGGAATCGTCCCGCTCGAGCCACCCGTCGTCGTGAAGCCTCGCTTCGGGAGCTGGGGCCGAGACGTGATGCTGGCCACGAGCCGGAACGAGCTCATGGACTGCCTGGCCGAGCTCTCGGGGCGTTCCTGGTTCTCGCGAAACGGTGTTCTCGTCCAGGAGCTCGTGCCGCCGATGGGCCATGACCTGCGGCTCGTCGTCGCGGGCGGGCAGATCGTCGGCGGTGTCCGGCGCCGGGCTGCGAGAGGCGAGTGGCGGACGAACGTGGCGCTCGGCGCGACGCGCGAGGCGACGCGGCCACCGCGAGCCGCGACTGAGCTGGCGCTGGCCGCCGCGGCTGCGGCGGATGCCGACCTAGTCGGCGTCGACCTGATGCCGACGCGGGACGGAGGCTGGGTCGTGATCGAGCTCAACGGGGCCGTCGAGTTCACGGACGAGTACTCGCTCGACCGTGACATCTTCACGGTTGCAACCGAGGCGCTCGTGGATACGGTCTCCAGCCGCTACCGGCCGCTCGCAGCGCTCGCCTAGCGCAACCTCCTTCTCACGGCATCTTCACCACGCCGACGCCCACCGCCGGCCGCAGACGGGTCGACACTCGGCAGGCATGTCTCAAAGCTTGCTGCACCGCAGCGAGGACGACCGGAGCCACGGCTAAGCCCCCGGCTCCGGCCCGGGGGGAGAGGACGGCCCCGCATTGGCGGGGCCGTCGCCTCTTCACTACTCGGATACACGTCGTTCACCAGGCCTCAACCCAGGCCCTCTGCGATCGCGTACACGATGTCGGTCGATGGCCAAGGTGTTGATCATCGAGGACGACGAGCTCATTGCTCAGGGAATGGCTTCACACCTTGCCGCGGCCGGGTTCGACCCGCTCTGGGTCGCCAACGGGGAGGCGGGGATCGCCCGACTGCGCTTCGAGCACCCCGACGTGTGCGTCCTCGACCTGATGATCCCACTCCTCGACGGCTGGAAGCTGATCGAGACGGCCCGTGGCGAGGGCATCGGCACCCCGATCGTCGTGGTGAGCGCCCGCGGCAGCGAGCAGGACCGCATCCATGCGCTCGAGATCGGCGCCGACGACTACCTCGTGAAGCCCTTCTCGATGAAGGAGCTGGTCGCGCGTGTGCGAGTGGCGGCCCGTCGAGGCGTGCGTGCTCAAGAGACCCATACGGGCGACATCGTCGAGCTGGAGGAGCTACGCATCGACCCCCGGAGCGTCCAGGCCTATGTCGAGGGCGAGAGCGTCGGGCTCACGCCGACCGAGTTTCGCCTGCTGTACGCGCTCGCGCTCGAGCCCGGCAGAGTCCTCACGCGCGACGAGCTGCTGCAGAAGATCTGGGGCCGGCGGCTGACCAGGAGAGACCGGACCGTCGACGTCTTCGTTCGCAAGCTGCGGGAGAAGATCGACGCCCGAACACCCCGGCACACCTTCGTGCACACGAGGTACGGCGTGGGCTACAAGCTCGAGCCTCAACTGAAGGCGCAGTTGTCCACAGCTGGGGAAAACAACGGGGGTCATTCGTAACCCGCGGCTCGCCGGATCCTCACCAGCAGAACATCTTTCGGTTGTCCCCACCCGCCTAGCTCCCGTTTCAGTACGTTCCAGCGATGCCGCGGCGTCTCACTTACACAGTCGCGGTCGCCCTGCTCGCCGCTGCTGTCGTGCTCGCGGCCCTCGGAGTGGGCGAGCAGGCCGGAAAGCTCACGGACTGGCAGGCGTTCACGCTCGGCGTCGTCCAGGGGCTGACAGAGCTCCTCCCCATCTCGTCGTCGGCCCACCTGATCCTGGTCCCGTGGATCTTCGACTGGCACTACCTCGAGACGCACAAGGACTTCAACAAGACATTCGACGTGGCGCTGCACCTCGGCACGCTCGTCGCGGTCGTCGTCTACTTCTGGGAGGACGTCGTGCGACTCGCGGCCGCGTGGCTCCGCTCGGTCGGCCGGCGGGCGATCGAGACCGCCGACGAGAAGATCGCCTGGCTCATATTCGTAGCGACGATCCCGGCTGCGCTCGCGGGCGCGGTCGGCGAGAGCGTGATCGAAGAGCATCTGGGCGCGCCGTGGCAGATCGCCATCAACCTCGCCGTCTTCGCGGTGTTGCTCTGGGTCGCCGACCGCAGCGCCCAGACTCGGAAGCTCGAGGACATCGGGCGCTGGACGGCGCTCGGAGTCGGGTTTGCGCAGGTGATCGCGCTCATGCCGGGCGTCTCGCGATCCGGGATCACGATCACCGCCGGCCGCTTCCTGAAGCTCGACCGAGACAGCGCCGCGCGGCTCTCGTTCTTCCTCCTGATTCCGATCGTCTTCGGCGCCGTCCTCTACAAGGGGCTCAAGCACGTGGTCTTCGGAAGCCTCCCGCCGGGCTCGACCGGCCCGTTCGTCGTGGGCACGATCGCCGCGGCAGGCGCGGGGCTGATCGCGATCGACCTCCTGCTCGGGTACCTGCGGCGACACGACTACTCGCTGTTCGTGATCTATCGCCTTGCCCTCGCGGCCGCGATCCTGATCGTGATCGCGACCGGCGTGAGAGAGGCGACGTTCTGATGTAAGGTCGCCTAGGCGATGCCTAGGCAGGAATACACGGCAGGCGAGGCGGCGCGACGGCTCGGGATCAGTCTCGACACGCTGCGCCGCTGGGATCGCGAAGGCCTGATCCGGACGAGGCGCGACAAGGCCAACCGCCGCTTGGTCGCCGCGAGCGAGATCAATCGCTTGCGGGCAGACGCAGGCCATGAGCTCTCGGCGCGCAATCGCTTCTCCGGCACGGTCCGAGAGGTCAAGGTCGAAGGGCTTCTCGCCCAGGTCGAGCTGGAGGCCGGCCCGTTCCGCATCGTCTCGGTGATCACGAGCGAGGCAGTTCGAGAGCTCGGCCTGAGGCCGGGCTCGCCTGCGACCGCAGTCGTCAAGGCCACGTCGATCATGGTCGAGCGGTGAAGGCGCTCGCGGTCCTCTTTGCGCTCGCCGCACTTGCCGTTCCCGGTGGAACTCCGGCGGCCGGAGGGCTCACGGTCTACGCTGCGGCGTCGCTGACCGAGGTCTTCCCGCGGATCGACAGGTCGCCGCGCTACAGCTTCGCCGGCTCCGACCAGCTCGCTCTCCAGATTCGCCAGGGCGCACCGGCAGATGTCTACGCCGCCGCCAGTCCGAAGCACCCGCAACTGCTCTACCACGATGGGCTCGTCACCAAGCCGGTCACGTTCGCCACGAACAAGCTGATCGTGCTCGTACCGAAGTCGAATCCCGCCCACATCACTTCGGTCTACGACCTCCGCCGCTCGGGCGTGAAGGTCGTGATCGGAGATCGAGGCGTCCCGATCGGCTCTTACGCGCGGCAGCTCCTCGATGCGCTCGGGATCACGGACGCCGTCATGAGCAACGTCGTCAGCCAGGAGACCGACGTGAAGAACATCGTGGCCAAGGTCGCGCTCGGCGAGGCCGATGCTGGATTCGTCTATTCGACAGATGCCAGGCCCGTGGCTTCGCGGGCGCGCACCGTCAAGCTCCCAGCCTGGGCTCAGCCGCTCATCCTCTACCAGGTCGCGATCGTGAAGTCGACGCCGCGCAGGGTCGGAGCGCGCGCGTTCATCCGGAAGCTGACCTCCGACCGCGGCCGTCTCCTGCTGAAGCGGAGCGGGTTCGGCGTGCTGCCCCGCAAGCGGTGAGCCGCGTCCTCTTCGCCGTTGGGGTGGGCCTGGCTGCAGCCGTCGCCTTCGCGTTCCTGCTGCTGCCGATCCTCGCGATCTTTCTGCAGGTCCCCGTCGGGGACCTGGTCGCGGCACTGAAAAGCGATGCAGCGAAGGACGCGCTTGTGGTCAGCCTGAAGACGAGCGCGATCGCGCACGTCGCCGTGCTCGTCTTCGGGACCCCGACTGCGTACTTGCTCGCGCGGCGCCGATTTCGCGGGCGAGGCGCCGTGCTCACGTTCGTCGAGCTCCCGCTCGTGCTCCCGCCGGCGGTTGCCGGAATCGGGCTGCTCGCGGCGTTCGGCCGCTTCGGGCTGCTCGGCGACGAGCTGAGCGCGCTGGGCATCCAGATCGGGTTCACCCAGACGGCGGTCGTCCTGGCGGTCGCCTTCGTCGAGAGCCCGTTCTACCTCCGAGGCGCCGTCGCGGCGTTCGAAGGTGTGGACGCCGACCTGTTTGCCGCGGCGAGAACGCTCGGCGCGGGGCCGTGGCGCGTCTTCGCCCGGGTCGCCATCCCGCTTGCCGCGGGTGGCCTCGGCGCCGCTTCGGCGCTCGCGCTCGCGCGTGGCCTCGGCGAGTTTGGCGCGACCATCATCTTCGCGGGCAGCCTGCAGGGGGTGACCCAGACGCTGCCGCTCGCGATCTACGCCGAGCTCGACCAGGACCTCGACGTCGCGCTCGCGATCAGCGCGCTCTTCGTCGTCGCCGGCGCGGCCATCCTCGTCGGGCTGAAGGTCTTCACGTGGGCACGCTTCGATTCGATCTCACAATTCCGGTTCGCTCCTTCGACGTCGAAGTAGCGCTCGAGGTCGGCCGCGAAACGGTCGCGCTCGTGGGGCCCTCCGGCGCCGGGAAGACGACTGTCCTCCGGGCCGTCGCCGGACTGACTCGGCCCAGTCTGGGACAGATCGAGGTCGACGGCGAGACGTGGTTCGCCGAAGGCGTCAACCGCCGGACTGAGGATCGATCGGTCGGTTACGTCTTCCAGGAATATGCGCTCTTCCCCCACTTGTCCGTCGAGCGCAACGTGTCTTTCGGAGGGCCTGCCCGCCCGGACCTGATGGAGCGCTTTGGGATCGCGGCTCTCACTCGGGCACGGCCCGCTGAGCTCTCCGGTGGAGAGCGCCAACGGGTAGCGCTCGCCCGCGCGCTGGCGAGGGGCCCCAAGGTGCTTCTGCTCGACGAGCCCCTTTCCGCCCTGGACGCTCACACCCGCAGTCGGGTGCGGCTGGAGCTGAGAGGTCACCTCCGCGACGCCGCGTTGCCGACGATCATCGTCACCCACGACTTTGCCGACGCAGCCGCCCTGGCCGACCGGATCGCAGTCCTCGTCGAGGGAAAGATCGTGCAGACCGGCACCGCGGCCGAGCTGATCGCGGGGCCGACGAGCCCGTTCGTCGCAGAGTTCGCAGGCAGCAACCTCCTGAGCGGAATCGGGAGGCCCGCCGGCGACGGCCTGACGGAAGTCACGCTCGAGGACGGAACACGGTTCCTCTCGACCGACTTGGGCACCGGCCCGGTCGGCTTGGTCATCCAGCCGTGGGAGATCTCGCTTTCCCGCGTCCTCGTCGCCGACTCGGCGCAGAATCACCTCCGCGGAACGATCTCGAGCATGGTTCCGCTGAGCAACCGCGTCCGAGTCACCGTCGGGCTGCTGACCGCAGAGATCACGGCGGCCTCCGCGGAAAGCCTCGGGCTCGCAGTCGGAGAGCCCGTCGTCGCGAGCTTCAAGGCAACCGCGACCCGCCTGACAACCCTGGCCTAGGCGACCGATAGAGTGGCCGTTCCGGGGTGCCGCGACAGGAGTCGCAGCTGAGAACACACCCGCAGAACCTGATCTGGTTAGGACCAGCGAAGGAAGACAGGAATGCCGCACGACACACCGAGTTGGGGCATCGAGCCGGTGCCCGAGCGACTCCGCGTTCTCGGCGGGGCCGACCAGACGATGCTCTGGGCGAACCTCGGGGTCTCGCTTCTCGTGCTCGTGCTCGGCGCGTTGCTCGTACCGGCGCTCTCCCTGCGCGACGCGCTGATCGCGGTCGTCGTCGGGAGCGTGATCGGGAACGCGATGCTGGGAGTCGCCGGGATGATCGGCGCGGATGCGCGGGTACCGGCCATGGTGCTCCTTCGCTCGCCGCTCGGGCTCCGGGGGTCGTATCTGCCGACCGGGATCAACGTGGCCCAGTGCCTCGGCTGGGCGACCTTCGAGCTGATCATCATCGCCTCGGCGGCGAGCGCTCTCTCCGACGACGTCTTCGGGTTCCGGGCCAAGCCCGCCTGGACGATCTTCTTCGGCATAGTCGCCGCGGTGCTCGCGCTGATGGGCCCGATCGGGTTCGTCCGGCGCTTCCTGAGGCGCTTCGCGGTCTATGCCGTGGCCGCGTCGATGATCTACCTCACGTACTGGGTGCTCTGGAACGCCGACCTCGGGTCGCTCTGGTCGGCCAAGGGCGAAGGCGGCATGTCGATCTGGCTTGGCGTCGACCTCGTGATCGCGATCACCGTCTCATGGGTGCCGCTCGCCGCCGACTACACGCGCTTTTCCCGGAGCCGGAGAATCGCGCTCCTCGGCTCGGGGGTCGGCTACTTCATCGGTGCGACGTGGATCCTCGCGCTCGGCGTCGTCCTCGTGCTCGACCGAAACGTCACCGATGCGACGCAGGTCCCGGTCGCGGTCGCAGCCGGCGGCGCGGCCGCTGCGCTCGCCCTGCTGGCGTTGACGGTCGACGAGACGGACGAGGCTTTCGCGAACGTCTATTCGACAGCCGTCTCACTCCAGAACCTGCTCCCCGGGGTTCCGCAGCGCCTGCTCATCCTCGCCGTCTCGACTGTCTCGACGATCGGCGCGCTGACGATCAACCTCGCCCACTACCTGGATTTCCTCTACCTCCTCGGGTCGTGCTTCGTGCCCCTCTTCGGTGTGCTGCTCGCAGACTGGCTGGTCGTGGGGATGCGGTACCGCCGGGACGACTTCTTCGCTGCGCCCGCCTTCCGTCCCGCGTTCATCGCCGCCTGGGCCGCCGGCTTCGCGCTCTACCAGTGGCTGCAGCCCGTCGGGCCGAGCTGGTGGACAGACATCGTCGAGAACGCGCATCCGTCGCAATTCTCGATCGGCGCCTCCCTGCCGAGCTTCGCGCTCGCATTCGGCCTCGCAGGATTGGCGAGCCTCGCGGCCAGGCGTCCGGCCGTCGCCGGGCTCAGACCCTGAGCTCGCCGCGGGCGACGACGACCGCCGAGCCGCCGACCTCGACCCGCTGAACGTCGTCTGCCGATCCGTCGACCCGCGCGTAGAGCGTCGAGGGCCGGCCGATCTCGACGCCCTGCGAGATCTCGATCTCGTCGCCGAACGCGATGCGCCCGTGCCGGGCGAGGTGGAGCGCGAGCGGCCCTGCGGCCGAGCCCGTCGCCGGATCCTCGGGCACACCGCCCGCGGGCGCGAACATCCTCGTCTTCCAACGCTTCTCCGAGCCCGCGATGCAGTTGACCCCGAGCACTGCGTCCAGTTCGGCGAGCCGTAGCCATGTCCGGCCGCAAGGCAGCGACCGCGTCCTCCGACTCGAGGGTTACGTAGACGTGGCGGATCCCGTTGTCGTACACCTCCACGGGGAGCTCCGAGCGCTCGACGCCGAGGCTCGCCAGTAGCTCGGCTTCTCGCTCGAAGGGCTCGACCGTCGGCAGCGGCTGCTCCATGCGCCCGAAGACGATTCGCGTGTCGTCGCGCTCGAGGCGAACGGGCACGATCCCCATCCCGGTCTCGAGGCGAATCTCCCCGAGCTGAAGCGGGCCGGCGAGGATGAATGCGGTGCCGAGCGTCGGATGGCCCGCGAACGGCACTTCAACCGAAGGCGTGAAGATGCGGATCCGCGCATGACCGTCGCCTTCGGGCTTGTACACGAAGACGGTCTCCGAATAGTTCATCTCGCGCGCGATCGGCTGGAGCTGCGCCTCGGGCACCTCGCGCGCGTCAGTGAACACGGCTACCTGGTTGCCCTGCAGCGGCGTGTCCGTGAAGACGTCCGCGACGACGTACCGGAAGGCGTTCACGCTAGGCCTCGAAGAGAGAAGCGAGCGCGGCAAGTGGCTCTGGCACGACCCGGAAGTATGCCCAGCTCCCGCGCTGCTCGCGCTCGACGAGCCCCACCTCGCGCAGCACCCGAAGGTGATGGCTCACCGTGGGTTGGGAAAGTCCGAGCGGCTCGGTGAGATTGCACACGCAGGCCTCACCGCCCGGCTGGGCCTGGATCAGCCCGAGCAGACGGAGGCGAGCGGGGTCCGCGAGAGCCTTGAGCGCGCCGGCCAGCCGCTCCGCATCGGCGGCCCCGAGAGCTGGGCCGCGCATGAGCGGGGGACACGAGGCGGCAATCGTGGCGAGCGTTTGCACAACACAGATATTGACACACATCAATGTCGTTGCAATCATCGCGATATCGATCGTGATCGATACGAGAGGGACGGATGACACACGCGATTGACCCGGTCACGCAGCATCACATCGAGCAGGCGGCGGACAGGCTCGCCGACGAGTTCGCCGGGATCTTCTCCAAGGAGACGATTGCGCGCTACATGGCGGAGTCGTCCGACCTGCTCGGTGACGCGCGGGTCAACGTCTTCGTCCCGGTGCTCGCCCACCGCTTTACACGAGAGCGCCTGAAGGCTCTCGCCCAGGCCGAGGGAAGCATCACGAAGGAGCAGCCGGAAGTTCTCTTCGTCTGTGTCCACAACGCCGGCCGCAGCCAGATGGCGGCCGGGCTCGTTCGCCTACGGTCGGAAGGGAACGTTCATGTTCGCTCGGCCGGCAGTACTCCCGCGGATCAGATCAACCCTGCCGTCCTCCAGGCAATGGACGAGATCGGCGTCGACATGTCCGAGGAGTTCCCGAAGCCGCTGACCGACGAGGTCGTGCGCGCCGCCGACGTCGTGATCACGATGGGGTGCGGCGATGCATGCCCCATCTATCCGGGAAAGCGCTACGAGGACTGGGAGCTCGACGATCCCGCCGACCAGGACTTGGAGGCCGTTCGGCGGATCCGAGACGAGATCGACGAACGGGTGAAGCGTCTCGTCGCCGGGCTCAGCGACGACTCGGACACAGTCGTCTAGGGAGCCTCGACTGCGCCCCACTCCTCCGGGGCGACCTCCGCAATCTCCTGCGAGAACATCCAGCGATGGCCCTCGGGGTCCTCGGCGCGGTAGTGACGGACACCGACGTCCACGTCCTCGGGCTCGGAGAGGATCGTCGCGCCTGCCGCCTTGGCCTGTGCGAAATGCGCGTCCACGTCGTCGACGTTCACGAGCACCCCGTCCACGACGTACGGGTTGTCGAACGACTTGCGGGCGTTCTCGCAGGTCTCGCGGTGTCGTCGCGGGCTGACGTAGTCCGGCGTCGGCGTTGCGAGCATGATCAGGCCGCCGCCGAGCTCCAGCTCGGCGTGCGACACGGTGCCGTCAGGCTCGGTGTAGCGGAGCCGCTCGCGGAAGCCGAACGCCTGAACGAGCCACTCGATCGCGGCCGCTGCATCCTCGTACGCGATCATCGGAATCACGCTGGGAGAACCGCCGTTCTCTGACACGGCGCAAGGCTATCCTCTCGCGCCGTGCGTCTCTTCCTCGTCCGCCACGCAGAGGCCGCACCCGGTGAGCCCGACGAGCTGCGCCCGCTGACCGCTCAGGGCCGCGAGCAGGCCCGCGCACTGGGCGAGCGGCTGCGCGAGGAAAACGCGAGGCCCGAGACGGTGCTCACGAGTCCGCTCCTGCGCGCGCGAGAGACCGGCAGCGAGCTGGCGAGGGCGCTCGGCGCCGATACCGAGCCCGACCACCGGCTGGCGCCCGGGGCGGACCTGGACGACGTCCGTGCGGCGATCGCCGGCCGCGGTGAGCACGTCGTCGTCGTCGGTCACCAGCCCGACTGCAGCGAGATTGCGGAGGCCTTAACCGGGCGCACCGTCGCCTTCCCGCCCGGCGGCCTGGCCGTCCTCGAGGTCGACTAAGGGCCCTCCCGCCGCGAGACGCTCCTCGGTCTCGGCATACCAGTCGCGCATCCAGGTCGTGAGCCCGAGGCCGTACTGGAGCGCGAGATACGGATGCATCTGGTCGTCCGCGGCAAAGCCCGTACGCGCGGCGACCTCGAGCTCCTGGAAGCGGAGGAGGATCGCATCGAGGAACTCGCGGCGCGCGCGGAGGATGTCGACGACCTCGTCGCGGGTCAGCGTGTCGCCGAAGAAGAGACGCAGCAGGCTCTCGTCGCGCATCTCGAAGGCGAAGTTCTGCACGTCTGTCAGCCACTCGTGCAGGGCTTTCTCGCCGGCCGGGGTGAGCGAGTAGAACGTGCGCTTCACCTGCCCTCGCGGCGCCGCCTTTCCTCGGATGAGCCCTGCCTTCTCGAGCCGGCTGAGCTCGGGATAGATCTGCCCGAAGCTCGCGCCCCAGAAGAAGCGCGTCGAGAGGTCGATCGCCTTCTTCACGTCATAGCCTGTGCGAACGCCGAGCTTCAGCATGCCGAGGATGACGCGTGCTGTCGGGGTCAGACTTGACATATCTACCAGAGCGGTTATAGCATATCTGGCAGATATGTCGGTGATCGTCAGGGACCTGCGGAAGAGCTACGGCGACGTCGACGCCGTCCGGGGCATCAGCTTCGAGATCCCGGCGGGCGAGATCTTCGGCCTGCTCGGGCCGAACGGAGCGGGCAAGACGACGACGGTCGAGATCCTCGAGGGCTACCGAGACCGGGACAGCGGCACCGTCAGCGTGCTCGGGGAGGACCCGGCCCACGCGGGGGGCGCGTGGCGGGAGCGGATCGGCGTCGTCCTGCAGTCCTCGTCGCTGTACGAGACGCTGACCGTCACGGAGCACCTCGCCCTCTTCGCCGGCTACTACGAGCAGCCGCGCCAGGTCGGCGAGGTGATCGAGCTCGTCGGGCTCGAGGAGAAGCGCGACTCGACCGTGCGAACGCTCTCGGGAGGCCAGAGGCGCCGCCTCGACCTCGGCCTCGCGCTCGTCGGGGATCCCGAGCTCGTCTTCCTCGACGAGCCGACGACCGGGTTCGACCCTGAGGCGCGCCGCCGCGCCTGGGACACGATCGGCGGGCTGCGCCAGCTCGGCAAGACGATTCTGCTGACGACGCACTACCTCGACGAGGCCGAGCGCCTCTCCGACCGCGTCGCCGTCCTCCGTGACGGCGAGATCGTCGCGCTCGGCCCGCCGGCAGAGCTGACGGCCGCGCTGCCGGCGACCGAGATCCGCTACCGGCGCGACGGCGAGGACGTCGTCCTGCAGACGGAAGAGCCCACGCGAATGTTGCAGAAGCTGACCGCCGAAGCGCTCGCGGCAGGCCGGGAGCTCGAGGGGCTCGAGGTCAGGCGGGCGAGCCTGGAAGACGTCTACCTCGCGCTGACGAACCGGGAGCAGCAATGAGGCTGCTCCTCCACGAGCTCAAAGGCGAGCTCCGGCTGTACACCAGGAGCAGGGAGCTCGCGTTCTTCACGTTCATGCTCCCGATCATCTTCTTCGTCCTGCTCGGGTCGGTGTACGGCGACACGGACCGCATCAACGGCTACCGCGGCCCCGACTACCTGCTGACCGGAATGCTCGGCTACGGCGTCGCAGCGACGGCGTTCTCGGGGCTCGCGATCCTCCTCGTCGTGCGGCGTGAGACAGGCGTCCTCAAGCGCTTGCGGGCGACACCACTGCCTGCGCCGGCGTACATCGCGGCAGTGCTGCTGACGACGCTGATCGCGTTCGCCGTCGAGGCGATCGTCCTCGTCGTGCTCGGCATGGTCTTGTTCGACGCCGAGTTTCCGAAGAGCCTCCTCTCGCTCGTGGCGGCGATCCTCCTCGGCAGCTCGGCCTTTGCCCTCCTCGGGATCGGCGTGAGCGGGCTCGTCCGGCATGCGGAAGGGGCATCGGCCGTGATCACCGCGCTCTACCTTCCATTGACGTTCATCTCGGGCGCGTTCTTCTCGCAGCAGCACTTCCCGGACTGGCTGAAGAAGATCGCGGACGTCCTGCCGCTGACCTACTTCATCGACCTGCTCGGCGCGGTGATGCTCACCGGCGATTCGATCTGGGATCACCCCAAGGACGTCGCGGTGATCACAGCCTGGGGCCTCGTGGGTGTCCTGCTGGCGGTGCGGTTCTTTCGCTGGACACCCCAAGAGGGTTAGGTCGCCGAGCGCTGTGCGCGCGAGTGCATCGCCGATCGCGGCGTCGAGGTCGAGCTCAGCGACGCTTCACGTCCACGAGGACGCCGCGCTCCTGGCCGCCCTTGACCGCTTCCTCCTTCACCGTTCCGATCCCGCGCACGTAGGTCTTGTGATCGACGACACCGGGCTCGAGCGGTGTCCACTCCTTGGTGAGAAGAGCCCGCTTCGAGCTCGCATAGGGGACGCTCACGTTCTCGGAGAGGCTCAGGACCTGGAAGTGGTCCTCGGCATGGCCCTTGTAGAGCTCCTGGGTGCCCGACTGCCCGACTTTGGGCTGCGCGGGCATGTAGATGCCCGGCTTCGCGCCGTCGACCCCTGCTTGCCAGGTGCCCTCGGTGCTCGTCACCTTGCCGGTTCGGTCGAGCTCCGCCGTTGACTCTCCGAAGTACCAGACGTTCCCCTGCTTGTCCTGTGTGTACCAATCCGTCGTCCGCTCGGCGAGCCGGCCCGAGAGGTAGAGGTTGTCGTGGAGTACGACGCAAGGGACGCCTTGGATCGTCTTCGTCTGGTTCGTGACCGTGAGGACGTCGCGCATCGGCTGCCCGTCCCTCACGCCTCGGTAGATGAAGGTCGTACCCGGCTCGAGCGGGAAATAGGGGTTCGTGACCTTGCCGGTGAAGTTCGCCGGGTCGATCGCAGCGCTCGGGTTCGTGCCGGGCTGCTGGGACGAGCTGCCGCTGGAGCCGCACCCGGCGAGGCCGAACGCGAGCACGAGCGCACAAGAGACGAAGAGCCCGTTCATGCGCAAGACAGTAAGGATGCCGGATGAGCGAACGATGAGTGTCACGGCGGGCTGGACAGCTAACGCTTCGCGGTTCGCTCGAGGCTGCTCGCCGGCGCGACCTCGGCCGCCCCGGCCGCCTCCCGCAGCGCTCCGCGCAGCTCCCGTACCGTCGATACGTACTCGGCAGCCGGGCGGTCGAGGTACGGGACGAGCCGCGCGAACGCCGCCACCACCGCCGGCCAGCCGCGATCCATCAGCCGCCGCCCCTTCGGCGTGAGCATCAGGTGGTACGACCGGCCGTCGTCGGGGTTGCGAACCTTGCGAACGTCGCCCCGCAGCACGAGCCGGCGGATGTAGTCGCGGATCGTCGTCGGCGGCAGGCCTGTCTCGGCCGACAGCCGGCCCGGCGTGACGGGCTGGAGCGAGTAGACCCAGCCGAGGAACGAGAAGTCCTGGTGCGGCACCCCGGCTGCCTCGAGCTCCTCGTTGACGAGCAGCGCCACGAGCACGCCGGCGGAGTAGGCCTCCTGCATGAGCTCGGCGTCGCGGGCAAGCGCGTTCTCCACGAATCGAATGATAGGAGTGGACATGGTGCGAGTTCGTCGATAAACTCGTGCGAGTTCGTCGGTATCTTACCGGCGGCCGGTTTCGACGATGACGCGCTCCCTCCTCATCCTCGCCGTCGCGATCGTCGCGGGGGCGTACGCGGCCACGGCGGCCACCGCCCCGCCCTCGCCCAAGCTCGTGCTGCCATACGACCTCGAGGCGTCCGGCTCTGCCCTCTACATCGCCGACGGGCTGCGCCATCAGATCCTCCGCTACGACCAGAAGCGGCGACGCACGACGGTGTACGCCGGCACCGGGAGGAAGGGCTCGTCAGGGGACGGAGGGCCCGCGACACGCGCGCGGCTGACCGAGCCGACCGAGATCGTGCTGGATCGCAGCGGCAACCTCTACTTCAGCGACGTGAACCAGGGCCGCATCCGGCGGATCGACCGCCGTGGGACGATCACCACGATCGCGCGGGTGAAGGCCGCGGCCGGGCTCTCGGTCGACCCGTCGGGCCGCTATCTCGCGATCGCGTCGATCGAGGGCTGGGTGTACCGGGTGGCGCTTCCGTCGGGCGCGCTCGAGCGGCTCGCCGGGAACGGAACCGACAAGGCGACCGGCGACGGCGGCCCGGCGCTCGATGCGGGGCTGAGCGGCCCGCACGACGTCACTTACGACGCACGCGGCAACCTGCTGATCGCGGGCTTCGGCAATGTCCGCCGCATCGACGCCGCCACGGGAACGATCGATACTGCTTTCGAGCTGCCCGGATTCAAGATCGTGTGGGCGCGGGCGGGACGTTCTACCTCCTGAACGGCGATCCGAACGGCGGCACCGTCACCCGTGTCGACGCATCCGGACGAGTCCTGCAGCGGATCGGCACCGGCAAGATCAGCCGGCACTCCAACCGCACGCCGATCGGCCGCGTGGGCTTCCTGCCGAGCGACGTCGAGCCGGTTCGTGGCGCGATCCTCATCTCCCAGACGCAGCCGGTGGCGGCTGTGCGCCGCCTCGCGTCGAGGAGCAGGACGTTGACGACGCTACTCCGCTAGAAGCTCTTGGTCGAGGGCGATCCTCACCCCTTGCGCGAGCTACAGTTGATAGGGCATGGCGTGGCTCCAACCGCACGGTTGAGCCAAAGAGCCCCCGTAGCTCAGTGGATAGAGCAGTGGTTTCCTAAACCGCGTGCGCATGTTCGATTCATGCCGGGGGCACTCTCAAAGCCTCTACATCTCGGTCGCCGGCGCCTGGGCCGGGCGCTGGTCCATGAACCGCGATGCGTAGTACTCCGCGAGAGCAGTCAGGTTTACCCGGATGCCCGAGTCGACTGTTTTCGCGACGATTTCGTCATGGCGATGACACGACACGGGCTGACTCAGCCTTCGGCGGTAGAGCGAGAGCGACGTCTGACCGCGGTTCTCTTTGTCGACATCGTCGACGCAACGCCCTTGGCGTTCTCACTCGGCGATGCTGCCTGGGCAGAGTTGCTCGAGCAGTACCACGAGGTTGTGCGCCGCGCGCTCGAGCGACACCGGGGTTGGCTGATGGATATGGCCGGCGATGGCTTCTTCGCGATCCTCGACGAGGCTGAGGATGCGATCCACTGTGCACTGGACATCCGCCTGGCTGCTCACCGGCTCGGACTCGAGTTGCGGTCCGGAATCCACCTCGGCCACTGCTGGCTAGCTGACGAGAAGTGCGCCGGCGCCGAGGTGCATGTCGGCGCGCGTCTTGCGGGGTGTGCCGCTCCGGGCGAGGTGCTGGTCTCAGAGGAGGTCGCCCAGCAAGCCCGTCATGTAGGAGTCGCACTCGCTGATCGAGGCGTCCGCTCGTTGAAGGGCTTGCCCGGCACCCGACGTGTCTTTGCCATCAGAGGGCCTCGCGGAGATCAGTAGTAAGAGGCAGACGTCTCGGTAGCAGCACTGATGCCACCGGAACCGGTCGCCGGGAGACTGGCATCGCATCCGTGAGGGGGTGTGTCTGTGCGCGGAAGGTGGTGGTGGTGATGAGAGTTCTCACGGTGTACGCGCATCCGAATCCGAGGTCGTTCTGTCATGCGGTGCTCGACCGCTTCACGCAGGGGCTCGCCGACGCCGGACACGCATCCGAGGTCGTCGATCTCTACGCGATCAAGTTCGACCCGGTCTTCAGCCGTGACGACTACTCGTTCTTCGCACACGAGTCGGTTCCGCCGGAGCTGTTCGACGAGACCGAGGTGCGGGATAGCATGGTCGCGGCCAGCGGCGGCCCGCTCCGACGATTCGTCGCCAAGCGCTGGCTGCGCGACAAGGATCTCCCGCAGCTTCGCCGCATCGTCGCCAAGCAGCAACCAAAGGACGTGCTCGCCCAGCAAGAGAAGGTCGCAGCAGCCGATGGTCTGGCGTTCATCGCGCCGATCTACTGGATGAACTTCCCGGCCATCCTGCGCGGCTGGATCGAACGCGTCTTCACCTACGGCTTCGTCTACACGATGACGAGGGACGGCTGGTTGCACGGCGACCTGAGCGGGAGGCAGCCCTTGCTCAAGCACAAGAAGGCGCTGATCATGACGCCGACCTTCTTCCGCGAGAGCGACTATCGGAACTCCGGCTGCGGCGCCGCAATCGAACGGCTCGTCGACGACTTCGGCTTCCGCTACCCGGGAATCGAGCAGGTCGAGCACGTCTACTTCTACGCCGTCGGTGCAGTCGACGAGGAGACCCGGCGGGACTACCTGCAGCAGGCCTACCGGCTCGGTCACGAGTTCGAGTCGAGCCTCGTCTCGACGAGCGGGCCCGTGGGCGACCCGGAAACGGTTGAGAGAGGTGTGAGATGAAACGGCTATTACTGGGTGGCGCCGCCGCCATGGGCGCTGCGCTACTCGTCCGCCGCGCCGTACGAGGCTGCGGCGGCTTCGACTTCGAGAAGATGATCGAGCGGATGCCCGAGAACGCTCCACCCAAGTGGATGTTCCGGAACATCAGCACGATCCGCGCCAACACGGAGCGAATCCTCGAGCTGCTCGAAGCGGAGCGCACGCCCGGGACGGGCGAGCAGACCCGGGCCGCAGCGTAGGAGCGTCGAGCGGGGGCGGCTGACTATGGCTCTCTTTTTGGCCTACGTCGATGCGGTGCCTGGCCGACTCTACCCGCTGGTCGCGACGCTGCTCGAGCTGGCGCGGCGCGGCCACCGCGTGGCGGTGCGATGCGGGATCGACGACGTCGAGCGCCTGCGCTCGCTCGGCCTCGACGCCCAATCCTTGAGGCAGGAGATCGAGCGTTTCGAGCCCGGCGACTGGCGGGCACGGACGCGCTTTGGCGCCCTCAGCCTGGGTCTCCGTCAGTTCGGCGAGCGCGCACCGCTCCAGCTCCGCGATCTGCAGCAGGCAATCGAGGACGAGCACCCTGACGTCCTGTTCGTCGACGAGGGCGCCTGGGGCGCCGCCGCCGCGGCCGAGCGGTCGGGGGTTCCGTGGGCGTTCTCGATCGTGTCGCCGGTTCCGCTGCCCTCGCGCGAAGCGCCCCCGTTCGGGCTCGGCCTGGCCCCGCGCCGCGACGTGCTTGGCCGCCTGCGCGACAGGCTGGCGAAGCGGCTCACGCTCGGCACGCTCGAGCGCGTGATCGCCTCGCACATGAACCCGCTCCGCGCCGAGCTCGGGCTCCCACCTGTCAAGACGATCGAGGACGTCTACCTGGCCGCCTCGGTCGTACTCGCCTACACCGCCGAGCCGTTCGAGTATCCGCGCTCGGACTGGCCGGCCAAGGTCAAGCTGGTTGGTCCAGGTCTCTGGGAACCGCCGGCCGATCCTCCTGAGTGGCTCGACGAACTCAAGCTGCCGCTCGTGCTCCTCACCTGCTCGACGCTGTTCCAGAACGACCGCCGGCTCGCGGAGGTCGCCTGCGAAGCGCTTGCGGACGCGCCGTACCAGGTGGTCGTCACCACGGCCGACGTCGACCCAGCCGGTCTGCCGGTAGCGGCGAACGTGCGCGTCGAGCGCTTCCTGCCGCACGCGCCGCTGCTCGAACACGCCGCCTGTGTCGTCTGCCACGCCGGCATGGGGATCACGCAGAAGGCGCTCGCCCACGGCGTGCCTGTCGTCGCTGTCCCCTTTGGACGTGACCAGCCGGAGGTCGCGCGCCGGGTCGAGGTCGCGGGCGCTGGCGTCCGCCTGCCCACACGCCGGCTCACGCCCGCTCGGCTGCGTGAGGCCGTGCGCCGCGCGATCGAGCTGCGACCAGGCGCCGAGCGGATCGCTGCCGCCTTCGCCGCGGCCGGCGGCGCCGTCGCGGCCGCAAATGAGCTCGAAGCACTGATTCCACGCTCGACCGAGCTGCCGCAGAGGTCTGAACAGGTCGAAGAAGGGAGCATCCAATGACAGCGACCGGCCAAGGTGATCCTCGCACCGCGGCGCTGGCTTGGCGGCTGCTGCTCTGACGGCGGGATACGGAGCGATGAAGCTTCGGGCGTCGATTCCTCGGCCGCCATGCGTCGGGGCCAGCGTGCGGGAATGTCACTCCACATCTGGGAGACGATTGGGACGATGACGAGTCAGCGTCGGCCCGATGTCCAGTTCCCTCGACTGTTCAGGTTGAAAAGCCAAGTAGAGCGGGTGGGCGAGTGTGCTCTCGCATGAAAGCTCGACAGCGGTTTCCTAAACCGCGTGCGCATGTTCGATTCATGCCGGGGGCACTCCCACTAACGGAGCCGAAATCGGCGGAAGCACCCGCAAATCCGCCGAATTGGCCATTCGCCGGTTCGCGACGGTTCGTAACGGTTGCTACCGCTTCCCGGTAGGCCGCAGCCATCGCCGCCCGTGGCTCGCTACCGCTTGATCACCTCGCGGACCTCGAAGATCTCCGGGTCCCTGTCGAACCCGATTCCGACGTCGCCCAGGATCGGCATCAACCGCGCGCCGAACGCGTCGAGTTGCTCCCGGGAGTCCCAGATCTCGCTCACGAGCAGGTTCCCTTCGGACCCGAAGCAGACGTGGTAGTCGAGTCCGTCCGGAGGCCACGCGCCCGCCGCCTCGAGACGTCGGAGCGACTCGTCGTACTTCTCGCTCGTCAGGGCGGTCGGGCTGAATCGAACGACGATGCTCATTCGAGTTTCTCCTTGCGTTGGGTGGAGTCGACCCTACTCTCGATCGTCGGCCGGCGCTTGTTGGCCCTTGCATTCCACCCTACTGAGCGTGGAAGGGCCTCAGCCAGGGCATTCCGAACTTCACTGAGGTTGAGTCTTGTGGCCGCTTGGTGCCCCTGGAGTACAGCCTCCGATCGCGGCTAGTGTGGGCCTCGTGACGAATCTCGATCAGCCTCGACTGGCCACGCCGGTCAGTGACAACAACACAGCCTCTGAGCGAGATCGAGACCACTTCGAGGTTGCCGTAATCGGCGCAGGTCAAGCCGGCCTCGCAATTGGACATTCCTTGGCGCTTCAGGGCCGACGGTTTGTGATCCTGGAATGCAGCGATACGGTTGGCTCTGCTTGGCGCGATCGCTGGGAGTCGCTCGTACTCTTTACGCCGCGTCGGTACGACGCGCTTCCGGGCCTCGCCTTCCCGGGTGATCCGGACGGGTATCCGCCGGGGGACGAGGTGGTCGACTACCTCGTGCAATACGCGGGGACCTTCGAGCTCCCTATCGAGTTCAACAGTCCGGTTCGTTCCCTCACTAAACAGGACGACGCTTTCGTCCTGGAGATTCCGGATCGGCTGATCAAGGCTGATCAGGTCGTGGTTGCCACGGGCCCTTTCCAGTTGCCGAAGATCCCCGGAGTCGCAGACCAGCTGGCGCCTGAGGTCTTTCAAGCGCACAGCGCGGCGTACCGCAAGCCAAGCGACGTACCAGGTAGACGCGTCCTTGTCGTTGGCGGCGGCAACACGGGCTTCCAAATCGCCAAGGAGCTCTCAGCCACGCACCAGGTTCACCTCGCAGTTGGCTCTCGGCAGACACCGCTGCCGCAACGCATTCTCGGGCGCGACCTGTTTTGGTGGCTGACGAAGCTCGGCGTGCTGAAGAAGACTGTGGACTCGCGGATCGGCCAGCGCCTCCGCCATCGCGACACCCTTATCGGTTCGAGCCCCCGCGAGCTCAGGCGGCGCTACGGCGTCGACTTGAAGGCGCGGGCAACGGGCGCCTCGGGGCGAACGGTCAGCTTCGCCGACGGGAGTGAGCTCGAGGTGGACGCTGTGATCTGGGCGACCGGGTACCTCCCGGACCATTCGTGGATCAAGCTTCCCGCGCTGGATTCCGAGGGCCGCCTTCGGCACCGCCGAGGAGTCACGGACGTTCCTGGCCTCTACTTCCTCGGCTTGTCGTGGCAGCACACGCGTGGCTCTGCGCTCCTTGGCTGGGTGAAGGAGGATGCCGAGTTCATCGCTGCACAGATCGCCGATGCCACGACGGCGCTGACCGGAGACCACAGCACGGAGAACGAAAGCATTCGCGCGCAGCATGTAGCTCGCGCCTCACAGGAGGTTTAAGTACATGGCGAAGCACACTCACGAAAGCCACGCTGCGGTAAGCGAGCACTTCCCGACCGACACGGCCGGGCTTGTCGAGGCCGTTGGCTCTGAGGTGATGGACTTCGACGATGGTGCTGAGATCGACCTGCGTATTGCTCCTGTCACCAAGCGGATTGGCGATGCCGAAGTGCGCATGCTCGCCTACAACGGCTCCATACCAGGCCCGACGCTGCGCGTTCGCGAGGGCTCAGAGCTCGTCGTCAACGTCGCAAACGAAGCTGACCTTGATGCAACGGTGCACTGGCATGGCTTGCGCCTCGATAACCGCTACGACGGCACACATGAGACGCAAGCGCCGATTCCCGTCGGAGGAACGTTCACGTACAGGATCGAGTTCCCTGACCCCGGCGTCTACTGGTACCACCCGCACATCCGCGAGGACTACGGCCAAGAGATGGGTCTGTACGGGAACATCCTCGTCGTCCCCGCCGATCCCGACTACTGGCCGCAGGCGCATCGCGAGGTCCTGCTGACGCTCGACGACGTCCTGATCGAGGACGGCGAGATCGCGCCGTTTGGGCGTGAGGAAACGACCTACGCGGCGATGGGCCGATTCGGCAACGTCATGCTGGTCGGCGGCGAGACCGACCTTTCGCTAGGCGCGCGCCCGGGCGAGGTGGTTCGCTTCTACCTCACCAACACTGCGAACACGCGCGTCTTCAACGTCGTGGTGCCGGGTGCACGAATGAAGCTCGTCGGCGGGGACAGCGGCCGTTACGAGCGCGAGGAGTTCGTCGACCGGTGATCCTCGCTCCGTCGGAACGGGTCGTGATCGACGTGCTTTTCGAGCAGCCAGGGCAACTGACCCTTGAGCACCGCACGCCCGAGCGGACCTATTCGCTGGCAACGATTGAGGTCGACGGGGAGCCCGCGACCCCGTCGCTAGCGGACGAGTTCGATTCCCTGCGCCACAACCCCGAATGGGTTGCGGAGCGCGCGCGGCTAGGTTCGTACTTCGACGCGCCGCCCGACAAGACGCTTGCCCTCGTGGCCGAGATGGATTTGGGCGCGCCGGAAGGACCCGTTGTTTACGCCTGCCCAATGCACCCCGAGGTCGTCAGTGAGGAGCCAGGCCGCTGCCCGACGTGCGGAATGAAGCTGCTGGCGACGGCGGCAAGTGGCTATGTCTGCCCGATGCACCCGGAAGTGGTCAGCGACACGCCCGACCACTGCCCAAAGTGCGGAATGAAGCTGCTCTCGGCGGCGCTGGTCGCGCAGACCTCTGGGCACGGGCACAGTGACCACGGCCACCAGGACGAGCAGGCGCAACACGGTGAAGGACACGGCCATGAACAGCACGGCGAGGCTGGCGGCATCGAATGGGAAGACGACATGGTCGACGTCAACCGGATCACGACACCGGCGAACATGCATTGGAGTTTCGTCGACCGAGACACGGGCGCCGTCAACCACGCGATCGACTGGCGCTTCCGCGTCGGCGATCAGGTCAAGTTGCGGCTCGTCAATGAGATGGACTCCGACCACCCAATGCACCATCCGTTCCATGTCCACGGGGCGGGCCGTTTCGTAGTCCTGGCACGCGACGGTGTCATCGAGGAGAACTTGGTCTGGAAGGACACTGTGCTGGTGCGAACCGGGGAAACGGTGGACATCCTCCTTGATGTGACGAACCCGGGTACCTGGATGGCGCACTGTCACATTGCCGAGCATCACGAAAGCGGAATGATGTTCAGCTTCAATGTCGATCCCGCAGACGCAGGCTGAACCGGCCACCAAAACGGTCATCTGGGGCACTGGCGCAATCACTGGCGCGCAGGCGGCCTAAACGCTTACTTTCCCCTGCAAATGGTGTTTCTGCACTAGCTCCTAAACCGCGTGCGCAAGTTCGATTCTTGCCGGGGGCACTCAGCCAGATTCGAGGGCGAGCGAGACCGCATCTTCGAACGACATCGCGTGACCCTCGGCAAAGACGGCGTCGGCCTCTGAGCCGAGCCTGTCGCGCGCGGCACCGATGTGGCGGTCCAGGAGGGCGTTCCAGAACGGCACCGAAGGCGTAAAGCCGATCGATTCCCAGAGGGCGTAGCCGGCTGCGGCCAGGCGGACCCCTCGCGCCCAGTCACCCTTTCCCGCCGCCGACATTCCTACGCCCTGCACCTCGAAGCTCGTCTCCAGAAGATTCCCGAGCGGGATTGCGGCCCGCAGGCTCGCCTTGTACCGATCCTCGGCTTCGTCATAGTCGCCCCCAATTAGCGCGCAATCGCCCAAGAAGTGGTACGCGAAGTGCTCCGACCGCAAGTCACCCAGGTCACCGGCCAGCTCGAGAAGTTGCCGCGACAGCGGCTCGGCCCGGTCGACCTCGCTCTCTGCGACGAGCATCTGGCAGACACCGCCGAGCGAGCGCATCTCTCCGAGAGCATCGCCGGAGGCCCGCCGGAGCTCGAGACTCTCCTCGAAGGCCGCGAGCGACGGCAGGTTGTCACCGACGACGAAGAGAATCCAGCCGAGCGTTTCGAGGGCGTATGCAAGCTCGGCGACATCGCCGAGCTCACGCCACAGGGTGATGCCTTCGCTGAGCCAAGCGAGACCGTCGGCATCGGCCTGCCAACCAGCGATCCCTCCGACAGCGGTGAGCGCCACAGCGCGGACGGAACCCTCGGCCCGCGATCGTGCCAAAGCGTCGGTGAGTCGTCGTCTTCCTTCATGGAGATGCGAGCGAGACAGCCAGAACCACCCCAGGGCGCCGGCCAGCTCGAGCTCGGCATCCGGGTCGTGAGCGGCGAGCCACTCGAGCGCTGCACGGAGGTCGTCGTGGTCCGATTCAAGGCGCTCCGAGCACTCGGCCTCCGCTTCCACGCGACGCGCGTAGCACTCAGCGGCCAGAGAGCGAAATGCGTTTGCGTGGCGGCGACGCAGCTCGTCGGCCTCGCCTGATGCCTCGAGCTTCTCGGCGGCGTATTCCCGGATCGTTTCCAGCATCAGGAAGCGGTCTTCGGCGATCGGCTTCAGCAAGCTGAGGTCGACGAGCGCTGCCACCGCGTCCAGGTCCGCGTAGCAGACCTCCTCGGCGGCCTCGAGCGGAAAGCTCCCGAGAAAGACCGAGAGACGGGCGAAGAGACGTTTCGACTCCTCGTCGAGGAGGTCGTGGCTCCATTCGATCGTTGCCCGGAGGGTTCGTTGACGTTCGGGGGCGTCGCGTGCGCCACCCGTGAGAAGAGACAAGGCGCGATCGAGGCGCTCCAGGAGCGCCTCCGGGCTGAGCAGCTTCGTGCGGGCAGCGGCGAGCTCGATCGCGAGCGGCAGGCCGTCCAGACGGCGACAGATCGACTCGATAGTCGGATCAGGCACGAGGTCTTTCCCGACCCCGCGGGCTCGTTCCAGGAACAGCGTCACCGCATCGTGCGGAGGCAGCGGCTCGAGTGGGTACTCACGCTCCCCGAAGATCCTCAGCGGCGCCCGGCTCGTCACGATCACACGCAGCCCGTCAGCGGCGGTGAGGAGCGACGCGAGGTCAGGCGCAGCCGCGAGCAGGTGTTCGAAGTTGTCGAGCAGCAGCAGCAGCTGCTGCTTCCCGCGCAGATAGCCAAGAAGGTCGTCGCGGGCGGGCAGCGTCCGAGCGATCTCCGGCAAGACGAGCTCGGGATCGGTCAGGCCGGCGAGAGGAACCCAGAACACTCCGTCCGAAAACGTGCCGACCAATTCGGCCGCGACCTGCAACGCGAGGCGGGTCTTACCCGTCCCGCCTGGGCCGGTGACAGTCACCAAGCGCGGCCCCTCCGTGAGCAGCGTCACGAGCTGCTCTAGCTCCTTCTCCCTGCCCAAGAGCGGGCTCGCCGTAACAGGAAGATTCGTCGCATCGAGCGTCCGAAGTGGAGGAAACTCGGTGTCTCCGAGCTGATAGAGGCGTTCGGGCGCGGTCAGATCCTTCAAACGATGCACTCCCAGATCGCGGAGACCGGGGTCGCTGTCGACCAGATCGCGCGTGGTCTGAGAGATCACGACTTGCCCTCCGTGGGCGGCAGCGGCGATCCGCGCGGCCCGGTGGACGTCGATTCCCACATAGCCCTCGGCTGCGACGAGCGGCTCACCGGTGTGAACTCCGATGCGCACGCGAACCGGGCCCTCGGCCAGGCCATCCTGCCCTTCACTCGCCGCCTCGACAGCATCGCCGGCCCGCGTGAACGCGTAGAAGAACGCATCCCCCTGCGTGTCCACCTCGACTCCGCCGCGCTTGGCGAACGCGGCACGCAGGATCCGTCGATGTTCCGCCAGAACGTCGGCGTACTCGTCACCGAGGCTGGTCATGAGGGACGTCGACCCCTCGATATCGGTGAAGACGAGGGTGACGGTTCCGGAAGGTAGATCGCGCATTCGCCTGAATGATGGGGCCAGCCGCGCAGCTTCGCTAGAGCACGGGCGAATCACCCGCGAAATCGGTCGATTCGGCTATCTTGGCTCGCTACGCAGTGAGCCCAGTGATGAAGCAACCCATGCGTGCCGACCGAGACCCGGACCTTCTGCTCATCGAGCAGATGTTGGCACCGCCGCCGCTCGACGACGCTCGCAGCTCGCTTCAGTACTGGCGCCAGCGACGAAGGAGTCTTCCGCTGTACCGCCCTGCGGCGCGCCGAGAGGCAAAGCGGATGATGGCCTCGTGGCAGGAGACGGTGCGCGCGGCCGAGCAGGCTCGGTTCGAATCGAGCTGGATCGGGCGGCTGCTGACGGGGATCGGCATTTCGAGCCTGTGGGTGCAGCGGGCACGACGCGCTCGAACGGTACTGCTCTGGTTGGGCTGGGCCTTCGTGACGAGGAAGGTGAAGCTCGTCCTCGCGGGCGTGGCTGCCACCGGGCTGATCCTGGTCGTCGCCCTCGTCGCCGCAGTGGTCGTCGTTCTCGCCCAGCTGACCTAGGGCGATCTATGCGAACATATGTTCGTGCAGCACGAGGCGTCGATCCTGCACGCCGACGTCGACGCGTTCTTCGCGGCGGTCGAGCAACGGGATGACCCCCGCCTGCGCGGACGCCCCGTGATCGTCGGCGGCGGGGTCGTCCTGGCCGCTAGCTACGAAGCGAAGGCACACGGTGTGGAGACGCCGATGGGCCTCTCGCTGGCGCGCCGGCTCTGCCCCGACGCGATCGTGGTTCGTCCGCGCATGTCGGCGTACTCGGAAGCGAGCAAGGCGGTCTACCGGGTGTTCGACGACACGACGCCGCTGGTGGAGGGACTGTCGATCGACGAGGCGTTCCTGGACGTCCGAGGGCTCGAGCGGCTCTCGGGGACGCCCACCGAGATCGCCGTGCAACTGCGGCGCGCGGTGCTCGAGCGGGTGGGACTGCCGATCACCGTCGGGATCGCCCGCACGAAGTTCCTTGCCAAGGTGGCGAGCGGCGTGGCGAAGCCGGACGGGTTGCTCGCCGTGCCACCAGACGGTGAGCTCGCCTTCCTGCACCCGCTTTCCGTCGAACGGCTCTGGGGCGTGGGGCAGGTGACGGCCAGGCGGCTGCGCGACGCCGGGATCACGACCGTCGGTGAGGTCGCGCGGCTTTCGGAAGGCGCGCTGGTCACACTCGTCGGCCGTGCGGCGGGACGGCGCTTGCATGCTCTTGCTCACAACCGTGACCCGCGACGAGTGCAAGCGCGGCGGCGCCGGGGCTCGATCGGCTCGCAGCGGGCGCTCGGGCGTTCGCCGACGTCGCTCGCCGAGGTCGATGCCACGCTGGTGGCGCTCGTCGAACGCGTCACCGCCCGAATGCGAGCCGCTCACCGGGTCGGCCGAACCGTCGTCCTTCGACTGCGCTTCGACGACTTCTCGCGGGCAACGCGGTCGCACACGCTGCCGTACTCGACAGCGAACACCCGCACGATCCTCGACACGGCGAGAGGCCTGCTCGCAGTCGCCGTGCCCACGATCGAGCTCCGTGGCATCACGCTCGTGGGAATCTCCGTCGCCAACCTCGACGATGGCCGCTCGATGCAGCTCGTGCTCCCGCTCGACGGTCACAGCGATGCGCTCGACGCCGCACTCGACGAGGTTCGCCGGCGCTTCGGATCCGCCGCGATCGTGCGAGCCGTGCTGCTCGGCCGTCGCCCGGGTCTCGCCATGCCGCTGCTGCCCGATTGACAGCGAACTTGCCAAGCGAACACATGTTCGCTTTCATTTCAGAGGTGCAGCTGGCGCTGGACTCGCTCGATCGGCTGGTGGAAACGCTCGAGGAGCGCGGCCCGCTGACGGCATCGGACGCCGCCCGCGCTCTCTTTGCAACCTCCTCGATCTCCGACGGCCTCGCGTGCTCGCTCCTGGCCGAGGTCACCGCCGGCGACAGCCGAATCGTCTGCGCGGGGGCGACCGTCTCGTTGGCCGGAACGCAACCCGATCCGCTGCTCGATGAGGCCGAGTTGGTCGTCTTCGATCTCGAGACGACCGGGCTTTCCGCCGCACGCGACCACATCTGTGAGCTCGGCGCGGTTCGCGTGCGGGCGCTGGAGCCGGTCGACTCGTTCCAGTCGCTCGTCAACCCGAGAGTTGCGCTGCCGGACCCCATCGCCCGCCTCACCGGGCTGCGCGACCAGGAGCTGCGCGGGGCGCCTCCGATCTCCACCGTGCTCGGCCGCTTCCTGACGTTCGCGGGCGATTCGCTACTCGTGGCGCACAACGCGCGCTTCGACCAGCGCTTTCTCGAACGGCAGCTCTCACTGGTGCACGATCGGCGCCTGTCCGAGCCGCCACTCTGCACCGCCGCACTCGCTCGCCGACTGCTCGAGGGACGCCTGCGTCGGGTCAGCCTCGCCTCGCTCGCCCACTTCTTCGGTGTTCCGACGAGCCCGTGCCACCGGGCCCTGCCCGATGCCGAGGCGACGGCCCAGGTGCTGGTGCTCCTGATCGGCCTCGCCCAGGAAATCGGCGCGCGCCGCCTCTCCGATCTCCGCGCGCTTGCTGCTCCCCGCAGGCGACGTGTCTACGCCAAACGCTCCCTGGCACGAGGCGCGCCCACGCGGCCGGGTGTGTACCTCTTTCGGGACCGACAGGGCCAGGTGCTCTACGTCGGCCGGGCACGCGATCTGCGGGCGCGTCTTCGCTCCTACTTCCGAAGCGAACGCCAGCGCCCGTCCGTCGAAGCGGCACTGCTCGCACTGGAGCGCATCGAATGGCGCGTCCTCGGCTCAGAGCTGGAGGCCGCGCTCGAAGAGCTGCGCCTGATCCGAGAGCTCCAACCGCCGGCGAACGCACGCAGCCGCAGAAAGCACCACGGCCTCTACCTGAAGGGCAGAGGAGACGACTTCGTCGTCACCAAGACGATGACGCGGCTTGGACCGATCGCAAGTCGGCGGCACGCATCCCTCGCGGCGCGCGCCCTCGCCTCGTGCACGCCCGACGAGCTCGATCGCCTACTCGAGGGCGGGCCGCTTCCGAGGCTCCGTGCGCGACTCTCGCACTTGGCCGACGGGCTCCGCTATGAAGAGGCAGGTCGACTACGCGATCGCATCGCAGCGCTCGAGCACATGATCGATCGGCTGCGTCGGCTGGAGCGGCTGCGCAGGCTCGAGCTTTGCCTGATCGCTCCCATGATCGAGCCCGGCTGGCGGAAGGCCTTCTTCGTTTGCGCCGGCACCGTGTGCGCCGTTCGCGCTCTACCCCCGGGCGCGGGCGCGAGCCTCGAGATCGGAGCCGGGTTGGCGCTCTGCCGGTCCACCCGCGGGGGTCTCGAAGGGCCGCTGACACCGGAGCAGGCGGAGGATTTGCTGCTCATCGGCGGCTTCGTACGCCGGCCTCCACCCGAGCTGGGGGTCCTGCCGCTCGACCCGGATCGGATCGCGGCCCACCTCGCCCGCCGGCAACTCCCGCGGGCTGCGTGATCAGCGCCGTCTCGGGCCTCGGCTGGCAACGAGGTTGACCTTGCTCCCGACGCGGCGCTCCGCATCAGAGAGGGTTGTCGCATGATGCGATCGATGAGCAGAGCGACCGTGGGAGTCGTGGCCGTCGCCGTCGCGGCGGGATTGTGGGGCACAGACGCGCTGCTCCGGCGCCCGCTGGCGCATTCGACCGAGGCGGCGACGATCGTCCTGGGCGAGCACATCGTCCTCGTCCTTCTCCTACTACCCGTCGTCGTGGTCGCCCTTCCGGCCCTCTGGCGCGCCGGCCCGCGCTTCGTGGCCGCGGGGGTCGTCGTCGGCGCGGGATCGTCGGCGCTCGCGACGATCCTGTTCACGCAGGCGTTCGTGCACGGTGACCCGGTGACGCCGGTCGTCCTGCAAAAGGTCCAGCCGCTGATCGCAGTCTCGCTGGCGGCAGCGATGCTTGGCGAGCGTCCGCGCGCACGCTTCGGCCTGTTCCTGCTCGGCGGCCTGGCCGGGACGTGGTTGATGGCGTTCCCGAGCCCGTTCGACGTCTCTCTGCACGGACGGGCGCCCGCCCTCTACGCGCTCGCAGCGGCCGCCCTCTGGGCGCTCGGCACGGTCCTCGGACGCTTCCTCGCCCTCAGGCTGCCGTTCGAGCAGGTCACGGCCGTGCGCTTTGCTTTCGGTCTTCCGGCAGCGCTCGGAGCGGTGCTCGTGCTCGGCGCTCCCGCAACGGCATCCTGGCACGACGAGATGTTCATCGCCATCCTCGCGCTCGTTACCGGCCTCGTCGCCGTCCTGCTCTACTACTACGGCCTGGAGCGAACGACGGCGTCGGTCGCGTCAGTCGCGGAGCTCACCTTCCCGATCGTGGCCATCGCAGTGGGCTTCCTGGCCTTCGACGCGACCCTGACGAGCTCGCAGCTCGCCGGCGTCGCTCTCACGAGCTTCGTCGTCCTGCTTCTCCCGCGTCGCGGCCCGGCACTCGTCGCCGAGCCGAAGGCGCAGCCCATCGTCGCGCCGAGCCCGGCCGCAGCCCGCTAGCCGCGCGCGACGCGCCCGAGATGCTCGACGGCGGACTCGAGCTGCTCGTCCGAGTGGTACGGCGCAGGCCCGAGGCGGATGTAGCGGCCGCGGCTGTCCGTGACGACCCCGGCATCGAGCAGCCCGCGGCTCAGCTCCTCTGCGCGCTCCGACTCGAGGGCGAGGAAGCCGCCGAAGGAGTCGAGCGGCGTGTCGCGGTCGCGCGTGACATCCGAGACGCCGAGCTCGTCGAAGCGCTCTGCGAGCAGCGTCGTCTGATGGAGGTAGCTCTGCCGCAGACGCTCGGGGGTAAGACCCTGCTGGTCGAAGAAGTCGAAGACGCGAGCGGCGCGGTAGTGGCTCGTCGGGTCGTACGTCGAGCCGGCAAAGCGCATGCTCCCCGTCGGGTACCGCGTGGCTCCGGCTTCGTGCTCGGCGTGGAGCTCGGCGAACTCCGCGAACCAACCCGTGATCGCGGGGCGCAGCTCGTCGGCGTGAGGCGGAAGCCGCAGGAAGCAGTTTCCCTCGCCAAGCTGGAGGTACTTGTAGCCGCCGCCGACGATCCAGGCCCGCTCGAGCCCCTCAACCGTGAACAGCATGCAGCCGAGGGCGTGGTAGGCGTCGACGAGGAGCTCGGCGCCCGCGTCGGCGCACGCTGCAGCCAGCGCCGGCAGCTCGGGGACGGTGCGCGAGTCCTCGAAGAGAACGGCCGAGACGAGCACCGCGCTCGCTCCCGGCGCCTCGGAGGCCAGCCGGTCAGCCAATGTATCGACGGGCCTCGTCGCCACGCGCACGACCTCCAAGCCCTCCTCGGCCAGCCGGCCGAGCTGGCGTCGAAGCGTGTGGAACTCGCCGTCGGTCGTGACGAGCTTCGGCCGCTCGCGCAGCGGCAGCGCCGACAGAAAACGGAGCACGAGCTCGTGCGTGTTCGGCGCCAGCGCGACCGGCGCGCCGGGGTCGGCGAGCAGCCGCCGGACTCCTTCACGCACGCGTTCCGCCTTCGCGAACGCGCGCTCCCACTTGAGGTCGGCGTGCTCGGCCGCGTCCTGCCACGCCTCCAGTTGCCCCTCGCGGGCCACGTCCGGCCAGGCCTGGTGCGAATGCCCCGTCAGGAGCAGCCGCTCGGAGACGCGAAAGGCCGAGTAGTGCTCGGCAAGCCCCTCGATCAAAGCGCGCCGCGGATCGCCCAGAGGTCGGGGAAGAACGGCTTGTGGAGCGTCGAGCGGAGGTACTCCGCGCCGTAGCCGCCGGTGCCCTCCTTCGAGCCGATCGTCCGCTCGACCATCTTCACGTGGTGGTAGCGCCACTCCATGAAGCCCTCGTCGAAGTCGACGAGGCGCTCGGCCACCTGCGCGGGCTCGCCGTCGTCGCGGTAGGCCTGCAGTAGGGCGGCCTGGACGCCCTCCGATTCCTGCACCGGCTCGGTGACGTCCCGCTCGAGGGCCTCCGCGGGCATCTCGTAGCCCTTGCCGGCCAGGTAGCGAAGGAACGAGTCGTAGACGGACGGCCGCGCCATCGCCGCCTCGACCTTCTCGTAGTCGACGCTGCCTTCGTGGTAGGCGGTCAGGACACCGCGGTCCCGGCGGCCGAGGATCGCCTCGAGCTCGCGGAACTGGCCGGACTGGAAGCCGGACGAGGACTCGAGCAGCTCCCGGAAGGTAAGGAACTGGACGGGCGTCATCGTCTCGATCACGTCGAGCTGCGCCACGACGAGCTTGAGGATCGTCAGGAGGCGCTTGAAGGTGGCAAAGGCGCGCGCGTCCTTCCCGTCTTCGAGCGTCCGCTGGAGGTAGCGGAGCTCGTGAATCAGCTGCTTGAACCAGAGCTCGTACACCTGGTGGACGACGATGAAGAGGATCTCGTCGTGCTCGTCCGATTTCGGCCGCTGCGCGCCGAGGATCTCCTCCAGCGCCAGGTAGGACGTATACGTCAGCGACTTGTCCTCGCTCACTGCGCCTCCTCGAACAGCTCGCGGGCGATGATCTCGCGCTGCACCTCCGACGCGCCTTCGTAGATGCGCGGCGCGCGCACCTCACGATAGAGGTGCTCGAGCAGGTGGCCCTTCTCCAGCGCGCGGGCGCCGTGCACCTGGACCGCGACGTCGACCGCTCGCTGCGCCGCCTCTGTGGCGAAGAGCTTGGCCATGGCCGAGGCCTTGCGAACCGGGCGTACTCCCGCGTCGTACCGCGCGGCGGCGGCGCGGACTAGCAGCCGCGCGGCCTCGATCTCCGTCGCCACGTCGGCGAGCTGGTGCGAGACAGCCTGGAAGTGCGACAGCGGCCGGCCGAAGGCGTGGCGCTCGCTCGTGTGAGCGACGGCGGCATCGAGAGCCGCCTGCGCCATGCCGACTGCAAAGGCGCCGACGCTCGGCCGGAAGAGGTCCAGCGTGTCCATCGCGACGGAGAAGCCGCCGTCGAGGTCGCCGAGCACCTGCCCCGCCTCGACGCGGACGCCGTCGAAGTCGAGACGGCCGATCGGGTGCGGGGAGAGCAGGTCGAGGTGCTCGCCCGAGAGCCCCTCGCTCTCGCGCGGGACGACGAACGCCGTGATCCCCTTCGCGCCGCCGGCGTGAGGTGCGGGCGAAGACGCTGTAGACGTCGGCCTCGGGCGCATTCGAGATCCAGAGCTTCGTGCCGGTCAGGCGGAAGCCGCCGCGCTCGCGCTTGGCACGCAGGGAAAGGTTCGCCGCGTCAGAGCCGGCCTCGGGCTCGCTGAGCGCGAACGCTGCGACGGCCTCGCCGCGCGCGAGCCGCGGGATCCACTCGTCGCGCAGTGCCGACGGTCCCCGGCTGAGGATCGGGTATCCGCCCAGGCCCTGCAGCGCGAGCGCCGTCTCGGCCTCGGTGCAGCCGTGCGCGAGGCCCTCGCGGAGCTCGCAGAGCTCGACCGCGGAGCCGGCGAAGACGAGCTCGAGCAGGCCGTGCTCGCCGAGGGCTCGGACGAGCGGGCGGTTCAGATGTCCCGGCTCGCCCCGGGCGGCGATCGGCGCAAAGACCTCGTGGCCCAGGCGGCGGGCACGTTCGAGGACGTCAGCCATCGAGAACCGCGACGCCCATCAGCTCGACCCGCGCTTCGGGCTCGAGGAGAGCCGACACGCCGATCAGCGCCATTGCCGGGTAGCGTCGCCCGAAATGCCGGCGCCAGACCTCGCCCAACTCGCGGGTCGACGCGCGGTACTCCTCGACGTCCGTCGTGTAGACGACGAGCGAGACGAGTTGATCCGGCTCGCCGCCGGCCGCGCGCAGCGCGGTGACGAGCTTCGTCGCGGCCGAGTCGAACTGCTCGACGAGCGAGGCACCGTCGCCGGTTTGGCCGCCAAGGTAGACGGCGCCGCCCGCGACGACAGCGTGAGCGAAGCCCACCGGCTCGGGCAGCTCGGGAGGATTGACGATCAGCGGCCGCGCCACGCCGGGTCCCTCCCCTCCGACCAGGCCGCGTAGAACTCGGCGAAGTCCTCGCTCTTCATGAGCAGCGCCTGTGCGAGCGCTTCCATCTCGATCGCATCGTGGAGGCCGATGTCGCTCTCGCGGGTGAGCAGGATCTTCGTCGTCGAGTAGGCGAGCGCCGGGCCGTCGGCGAGCTTCCGGGCGAGGTCGTTCGCCGCGTTCGGCAGCGAGTAGTCGTCGACGACGCGCGTCGCGAGGCCGAGCTCGAGCGCGCGGTCGGCGCTCACCTCCTCGCCGAGGACGAGCACCTCGGTCGCACGGCCGAGCCCGATCAACCTCGGTAGCAGGTACGCCGCGCCCATGTCCGCTCCGGCCAGGCCGACGCGCGTGAAGAGGAACGAAAGCTTCGCGGAGTGGGCCATGAGCCGGAAGTCCGAGGCCAGCGCGAGCACCGAGCCCGCGCCCGCCGCGACGCCGTTCACGGCCGCGACGATCGGAAGCGGGCAGTCGCGCATCGCCTTCACTACAGCTCCACTCATCCGCGTGAAGTCGAGCAGCTCGCCGGCGCTCATCTTCTGGAGCTCGCCAATGATCTCCTCGACGTCTCCGCCCGAGCAGAATCCGCGGCCTTCGCCGGTCAGGACGAGGACGCGCGCGTCGCCCCGGTGCGGCAACTCTCGCCAGCAGGTCGCGCAGATCGGCATAGACGTCGAAAGTGAGCGCGTTCAGCTTGTCCGGCCGGGAGAACGTGACGGCCGCCACGCCGTTGTCGAGCGCGAAGTCGAAGTTCTGCCAGCGATCCGTGAAGGCCGCGGAGCCGCGGAAAGGGCTCACTTCTGGAGGCCTCCGCCGTCGAGGACGATCGTCTGCCCGTTGATCGCGGCCGCTTCGGGCGAGGCCAGGAAGACGACCGCAGCAGCGACCTCGTCGGGCTCCAGCAGGCGTCCCAGTGGTGTCATCCGGTCGAGCTCAGCGCGCGCTTCGTCGTGCGTGCGGCCCGTCTTCTCGACGATGTTGTCGACGGTCTGCTGCGTCATCGCGGTGTCCACGAACGCGGGGCAGACGGCATTCGCGGTGACGCCGGTGGCCGCGACCTCGGCCGCCGTCGCGCGCATGAGACCGACCGCCGCGTGCTTCGACGCGGTGTACGCCGCGGTGTAGCGGGAGCCGGTGAGCCCGGCGACGGAGGCAACGGTCACGATGCGGCCATCTCCGCGCTCGATCATGCCGCCCACGACGGCGCGGGTGCAGAGGAAGGCGCCCGTCGCGTTGACGTCGAGGTGGGCACGCCAGTCGTCGAGCGTCGTGCGGGCGAGCGGCGCGCCGGACGCGATGCCTGCGTTGTTGACGAGTACGTCGACGCGGCCGAGGCGCTCGAAGAATGCCGTCACCTGCCCCTCGTCGGTGACGTCGAGCTCGTCGCGGCCGACGGCTTCCACGCGCTCGCCCGCGGCCGCGAACCGCTCGGCCACCGCCTTCCCGATCCCCTTCATGCCACCGGTGACGACGACGACGCGACTCATGAGGCGAGCGCCTTCCGGTCGAGCTTTCCCGACGGGGTCTTCGGCAGGTCGTCGACGAAGACGACCTCGCGCGGGTACTTGTGCGGCGAGAGCCGTTCGCGGACGAAGGCCTGCAGCGCTTCCTCTCCTACCGGCTGCCGGACGACGACGTATGCCCGCGGGACGGTGAGCCCATTCTGCGCGGCGCCGACGACCGCGCACTCGACGACGTCCGGGTGGCCGACGAGACAATGCTCGATCTCGGCCGGTGCGACCCAGATCCCGCCGACCTTGATCAGGTCGTCGACGCGGCCGCGGTACCAGAAGAAGCCCTCGTCGTCGCGCTCGAAGAGGTCACCTGTCCGGACCGTCGTCGCCGCTGAACGTGTGCTTCGTCTTCTCGTCGTCACCCCAGTAGAGAAGCGCGGCCGTGTCGCCGGTTACGAGCAGCTCGCCGTTCTCGTCGAGTTGAGCCTCGTAGCCCGGCACGAGCTCGCCGGTGCTGCCGGGGCGCGCGCGGCCGGGCCGGTTCGAGATGTAGATGTGGTACAGCTCGGACGAGCCGATCCCGTCCAGCACCTCGACGCCGAACGTGTCGAGCCAACGGTCGTGGAGCTCGCGCGGCAGCGCCTCGCCGGCCGACGTGCACAGGCGGAGGCAGGACAGGTCCTGCGAGGCCGCATCCGGGTGGTTGACCATCTGGGCCATCATCGTCGGGACGTTGACGAGGATCGTCGGGCGGTGCTCGGCGATCAGCTCGAAGATCCGCTCCGGCGTCGTGCGCTCGGGGAAGACGATGCCCGCCGCGCCGACGCCGAACGGGTAGAGCGCCGTCAGGTCGCGCGCGTAGCCGAAGAAGAGCTTCGGCACCGGCAGCACAACGTCGTCCTCGCGGATTCCAAGCACGCCTTGCGCGTACCAGTCGTTGCTCAACACCGGGCTGTGCACCGGGTGGACGGCGCCCTTCGGCTGGCCGGTGCTCCCGGTCGTGAACTTCCAGAGCGCGACGTCGTCCTTCGTCGTCGGCGCCGGCTCGAGCTCGTCGGGGATCTGCTCGAGTCGCTCGCGAAGCTCGTCGTCGACGACGAGGATCTGTCGCTCGCCGGCGACCCGACGGATCGCCGTCTCGGTGGTCACGTCCGCCACCACGACGGCCGCATCGGTGTACTCGATGTAGTAGGCGTAGTCCTTCGGCTGGAGGAACGTGTACGCCTCGGCGGTGACCGCGCCGATCTTCTGCGCGCCGTACCAGAGCGCGACGAAGTCGACCGAGTCGCCGAGGACGATGCAGGACTCGGTCCTGGGCCCGGACACCGAGCTCGCGGAGCAGGTTCCCGTACCGGTTGACGAGCCGCGCGAGCTCCGCGTACGTCCGTGCCCGTCGGGCCGATGAGGCCGGTGCGGTCGCCGCGCCCCTCCTCGACGTTGCGGTCGACGAACCAGGTCGCGAGGTTGAGCTCGCGCGGGAGATCGTCGTGGGTGATCACGCCGCGACCTCGCGAATCAGCGCGACGAGCATCTCCGTCAGCGTCTCGAAGGTCTCGCGCCCCTCCTCGGCGGACGCCTCGGCCGGCGCGCCGCAGTACGCCTCGTCCATCCCCATTGCCACGAAGTTCGTCTGGCCCGCCCGGATCGCCGCGGGCATGTCGACGTGTCGCTCCTCGAGCGCCAGCATGCGGTCGCTGTGGACAAGGTCCGGGCGGTCGGCGAGCACGAGCGAGGTCTCGTAGCGCCCGGCGTGGCAGGAGCCCGAGCGAAACTCCTCGGTCAGCCGCTCGGCGTTGGCGCGGCGCGTGAGGTCAAGGAGCGGGATCCCTGTGGCGCGCAGCGTCTCGACCTGCTCCGGCTCGAAATGGCTGTTGACGAGCACGAGCGGCCCGACCGTCTCGGCGATCTCGGTGACGAGCGAGCGCAACGTCTCTTCACCGATCGACACTGCCCCGGGGAAGGCCGACCCGTAGCGCGTCACGCCGTACGGGACCGCCGGGAGGACGAGGACGCGGAGCTCGCCCTCGAGCCGCTCGGCGGCGCGGTTGCAGATCCCGACCGAGATCAAAGTGTCGGTCGAGATCGGCGCGTGCGGCCCGTGCGGCTCGGTCGCGCCGAGCGGCAGCAGGTGCACCGCATCCGTCGGCACGTCCGGAGACGCCAGCTCCCCGAAATTCACGCTCGTACCTCACCAACTACGCCAGTGTTACTTGACCGGATCGGACGCTCGATTTGCGTCTGCGGGAGATCGAGCAAAACGAGGTCGGCGCGGCCGGCGCCGACGATCGTGTTCGCCTCGTCGAGCGTCGTCAGGTAGCCACCGACGATCGTCGGGATGCGTGCCTCGTTGCGCACGCGGTCGCTGAGCGCGGTCAGGAACCCGCGGCGGTACTCCGGCCGGTCGTCGTGCACCGTCTGGCCCGCCTCCACGTGGATCAGGTCGCAGCCATGCTCGCTGAGCGCGCGTGCGATCGCGATTCCGTCGTCAACGGTATTGCCGCGCGGATGCCAGTCGGTGACCGAGAGGCGGATGGCAAGCACGCGCGGCCATGACTGCCGCACGGCCTCGAGGACCGTGAGTGGGAAGCGAAGGCGGTCGTCCTCGTCGTTCGTGAGCGGCGACAAGTAGCTCCCGAGCAGGTAGCCGTGGGCCATGTCGAGCTCGAGCACGTCGACGCCGAGCGCGGCCGCCCGTCGCGCGGCGGCGAGGAACTGCTCGCGCATTTCCTTCTCGTCCGGCCGCTCGGGGACCGCACCGAACGGTCCGTACGCTTTCGGCGCCGGAGCGACGACCGGCCAGCCGTCCGCGAGCGGCAAGTCGATCCCGACCTCGCGCGGCTGCGTCGCGCCGCGGCGGCCCGCGTGTCCGAGCTGGAGGAGGACATGCTCTCCGGACGGTTCCCAGGTCTCGATAACGGGCGTCTCCGGCGTCACCCGCCCCTCCTCGGATACGGCGACGAAGCCACTCGGCACAAGCCCGAACCGGTTCGGCAACTCGACGCCGCGCAGCGCGAAGGGCGCGAAGGCCGGAGGCGGCGAGACGAGGCGGCCGCCGGACCACGCGTCGAGCGCGCGCGTGAACTGTGGGTCGCGAACGCCGAGCGTCGCGTGCGTGATCCGGCCGCTCCGCGTCAGCAGGTTGAAGGCGAACTGGATCGGCTCGAGGTGCGAATAGCTCGCTATCCGTCCGAAGTAGGCGGCACTCTCGCTGGCCGCCTCCTGTGTGCGCTCGACGTAGGGCGGGCGGTCCAGCTCGTAGTCGACGAACGCCGCGGACAGGTCCCAGCGCCGCCGCGCGAGGGCTGCCGCGAGCGCGATCGAGTCCTCCATCGCAAGCTTCGTCCCGGAGCCGATCGAGAAGTGCGCGGTGTGCACCGCGTCGCCGAGCAGAACGACGTTTCCGTCGTGCCACGTCTGGTTCGTGATCTTCGGGAAGTCGAGCCAGAGCGACCGGTTCGAGAAGAGCTCGCGCCCGCGCAGCTCGTTCGCGAACAGCTGCTCGCAGAACGCGAGGCTCTCCTGCTCGTCCATCTCGTCGAGACCGGCGGCGCGCCACACCGCCTCCGGGCACTCGACGATGAAGGTCGACATGCGCTCGTCGATACGGGTACGCGTGCGCGTTGAAGAGCCCGTGCTCGGTCTCGCGGAAGGCGAACGTGAACGCGTCGAACACGTGGTCGGTCCCGAACCAGACGTACTTACTGCCCTCCGTCCGCACCTTCGTGCCGAAGTCACGGAGGCGGCGCACGAGACTGTTCGCGCCGTCCGCGCCGACGACGAGGTCGGCCTCTGGAAGCTCCTCGATCTCGACGCCGAACTCGAGCGCGACGTCCAGCTCGCGGCACCGTTCCTGCAGGATCTCGAGCAGCCGCTTGCGCGCGATCGCGGAGAACGAGTGTCCGCGTGACGACAGCTCCCGCCCCCGGTAGCGGATGTCGATTCGGTCCCAGCGCGCGAACGTGTCCGTGATCTCGAGGTGCGTCTCCGGATCGGCGTCCCGGAGGGCGCCGAGCGTCTCCTCGCTGAAGACGACGCCGAATCCGAACGTTGCGTCGGGGGCGTTCCGCTCGAGGACGCGGACGTCGACGCCGCGGTCGAGCTTCTTCAACAGGGTCGCGAGATAGAGGCCCGCCGGGCCGGCGCCGACGATCTCGACGTTCACGCGAGTGCCTCCTGCAGTCGTTCGAGCTCGTCGATCTCGGCGACGGTCGGGAAGAGGACGAGCTCGTCGCAGCCCGCCTCCTCGTAGCCGCGGACGAAGTCCTTCACCGCGCGCGCGCTCGTCAGGTTGCCGGCGGCGATCTTCTCCACGAACGGGCCGGTGAACCCGTAGTAGTCGCGGAGGTATGCCTCTCCGCGGGCCGCGTCCCCGAGCGCGAAATACCCTTGGCCCCAAAGCTCCGGCTTCCCCGGACGGCCGAGGTCGTTCCATGCCGCGAGCGCCCGCGCGGCCGCGGCCGCGAACGCCCGCGGCGGCCCGCCGTTGTGCGCGTAGCCGTCGGCGTAGCGCGCCATGCGCGCGTAGGCCTGCCCGCTCAGGCCGCCGACGAGGATCTCGATGCCCTCGCGCGAGGGGCCGACACGGTCGCCGTCCACGTTTCCCCGGATGTAGGCCAGCTGCTCGCCGAGCCGCTTCCCACGGCCCTTGTGCTCGACACCCGCCGCATCGAAGTCCTCGGTTCGAGCGCCGACCGCGAGCCCAAGCGTCAGCCGGCCGCCGGACAGCCCGTGCACGGACGCCGCCTGCTTCGCGAGCAGCGCCGTCGAGCGGAGCGGGCCGATCGCGATCATCGTCGCCAGCCGGATGCGCGACGTAGCCGCTGCAGCCCCGGCGAGCGTTGCGAAAGGCTCGTAGCTGTCGTAGACGATGCGGTCGAGTACGGCGACTGATGAGAACGGCCCAGCGTCGGCGCGCCGGGCCCAGTCGAGCAGCAGCTCGCCCGTCGCGCCCGGCACCGTCGTAGGGAGTCCGACTCCGATGTTCACTTCCGCCCTAAGCTTCACACTTCGCGACGCGATGCGAGAAATCCAGCCGTCCCCCTTCGACCGCCATTACGGGCTCGAGATCGACGAGGCGACCGACGAGCTCGTGCGCGGACACGTTCCGGTCCGCGAGCACGTGCTGCAACCGGTCGGGCTCGTGCACGGCGGCGTCCATGCGTCGATCGCGGAGGCGCTCGCCTCGGTCGGGACGAACGTCGGCGTCTTGCCGGAGGGCAGCATCGGCCTCGGGATGTCGAACAACTCGACGTTCTTGCGCTCGATCCGTGAGGGCACGATCCACGCAACCGCGCGCTGCATCCACCGCGGACGGACGACCTGGGTTTGGGACGTCGAGTTGACGGACGACGACGGCCGGCTTTGCGCTGTCAGCCGCGTGACGATCGCGGTGCGGCCGCTTCGCACGTGATCCGCGTTGTCATCCCGTATGCCGGCCCGGCCGGCAAGACGCGCTTGCGGCTCGCACCGAGCGAGCGCGAGAAGGTGTCCCTTGCAATGCTCGCTGCTGTGCTCTCCGTGGCGTCCGAGGTCGGCCAGACTTGGGTCGTGAGCCCAGACGAGCCGCAAGGGTCTGACGCAACCTGGATTCCGGATCCGGACGGCGGACAAGGAGCGGCCGTCGCGGCGGCGCTCCTCGAGATCGGACCTGGGTCGGTGCTCGTCGTCAACGCCGACCTTCCGTCGCTGGCGGCCGACGATTTGCTGGCACTCGAGGCGGCGATCCCCGAGCCCGGCATCGCGATTGCAGCCGCGGCAGACGGAACGACGAACGCGCTTGGGCTCTCCGATACCACGCTCTTCGCGCCCCTCTACGGCAGGGAGAGCGCCGCACGGTTCCGTGCGCACGCCGAGCGCTCCGGCGTCGCGGCCGTCGACGTCGTCCGACCGGGGCTTCAGAACGACGTGGACACGCTTGCCGACCTGGTGAACGCGTGAAGGTCGTTGTCCTGTCCGGCGGCGTGGGTGGTGCGCGCTTCGTCCAGGGCATCGTCCGGGTCACCGAGCCGAGCGACGTGACGGTGGTCGGGAACGTCGGCGACGACCTCGAGGTGCTCGGGCTCCACGTCTCGCCCGATCTCGACTCGATCCTGTACGCGCTCGCCGGGCTGAACGACGAGCAGCGCGGCTGGGGGCGCGCGGGCGAGACCTGGGGGGCGCTCGAGACCGTGCGCTCGCTCGGCGGCGAAACCTGGTTCCAGCTCGGAGATCTCGACCTGGGGCTCCACCTCGTGCGCACGCAGGCCTTGCGCGCCGGGGAGCCGCTCGCCCGCATCACGCTTCGGCTCGCTCGCGCGCTCGGAGTCGAGGCGCGCGTGCTGCCCGCGACCGACGATCGGCTGCGCACCTGGATCCGGACGCCAACGGGCGAGCTCCCGTTTCAGGAGTGGTTCGTCGCCCGCGGGCACCGCGACGAGGTCGAGGCCGTCAGCTTCGAAGGCGGAGACGCCGCCACACCGGCGCCCGGCGTCCTCGACGCGATCGGGCAGGCGGAGCTGCTGCTCATCGCACCGAGCAACCCCTACGTTTCGATCGGCCCGATCCTCGCCGTCGGCGCGATTCGCGAGGCGCTGGCGTCGCGCCGCGTGCCGGCCGTCGCCGTCAGCCCGCTGATCGGCGGCCGCGCGGTCAAGGGGCCTGCCGATCGGATGCTGACGCGCCTCGCCGGGGGGACGTCTCCCGCCCATGTGGCCGGCTTGTACTCGGGCCTCATCGACGCGCTCGTCGTGGACGAAGCGGACGCGCATGACCTCGAAGGGCTCGCCGAGGTGCGGCCGATTGTCACGCGGACCCTGATGACCGACTTGGAGGCGCGGAGACGACTCGCCGAGGCCGCGCTCGGAGTGGTCGCCGCATGAAGGTCGCGATGCTCGGCGGCACCGGCGCCTTCGGGTCGGCGCTCGCGAGGCGGCTGGCTGAGGCGGGAACGGACGTGATCATCGGGTCGCGCGACCCCGACCGGGCCGCGGCCACAGCAGCGGAGGTCGGGGCGGCCGGCGGGCACGCGAACGCAGAAGCCGTCGACGACGCCGATCTCGTCGTGCTTGCCGTGGCCGCCTCGGCTGCGCTGCGAACCACGGCTGAGCTCGCCGACGCCCTCGGCGAGACGCCTGTCCTCAGCGTCGCGAGCGAGCTCCGCATCGCGGACGGCGCTGCCTTTCCGGCCGACGACGCGCTGTCGCTGGCCGAGCGGATGCAGCAGCTGCTTCGGGGCCCCGTCGTGGCGGGGCTCCACTCCCTCGCGGCCGGGCCGCTGGCAGCCGGCAAGGTGGAAGGCGACGCACTCGTTTGTGGTGACGATGACGACGCCAAAGCGGCGGCGCTCGAGCTCGCGGCGACGCTGGTCACCGGCCGGGCGCTCGACGCGGGGCCGCTCGCGAGCGCCCGCGCGCTCGAGGGCATGACGGCCGTGATCGTCAACCTCAACCGCCGCTACCGAGGTCACGCCGGCTTTCGCGTCGTAGGACTGTGACCGACTTGACGATCTCTCCGCTTCGCGGACTGCCCGAGCTCCGCGAAGGGGACGACCTGGCGCGCCTCGTCGTCGAGCGAGCCGAGCTGCAGGACCGGGACATCCTCGTCGTCGCGCAGAAGGCGATCTCGAAGATCGAGGGCCGGATCGTGCGGCTTGACGACGTCGAGCCGTCGGCCAGGGCGCGCGCGCTGGCTGGAGACGGAGACCCGCGCCGAATCGAGGTGATCCTCCGCGAGGCGAAGCGCATCGTCCGCACCCGGGGCTCACTCCTCATCACCGAGACGCACCACGGCTTCGTCTGCGCCTCGAGCGGCGTCGACGCCTCGAACGCGCCGGAGGTCGGGACGGTCGTCCTCCTCCCCGTCGACCCCGACGCCTCCGCGGAGCGCCTGAGGTCCGTGCTGGGAGAGCTGACCGGCCGCGACGTCGGCGTCGTCGTGAGCGATTCCTTCGGGCGCCCGTGGCGCCGGGGGACGACCGACGTCGCCATCGGTGCCGCCGGCCTCGACGTTCTGCTGGACTTGAGGGGCGAGCGCGATCCGAACGGCTACGAGCTGACGTCGACCGTCATCGCGCTCGCGGACGAGATCGCCGGGGCGGCCCAGCTCGTCATGGGGAAGCTCGACCGGGCGCCGGTGGCGATCGTGCGAGGGCTCGACGCGGGCGCCGACGGCAGTGCGCGGGACCTCGTCATGCCGGCCGAACGCAACCTCTTTCCCTAGCGCCCGAAGTCGGATGGGCACGACTTGGCGCCTCCCGGAAAATCGCCGCTTCTCTCGTCATGTCTCCGCGGGTTGGAGCCTCTTGGCACTCGTTAGCGGCCCCGACTGGCAACGAGATTCACCTTGGTCCCGATGCGCCGCTCCGCCCGCGCTTGCGGCCGCTGGAACAACACGGTGCCGTGCGGGCGCGCGGATGCAATGAATCGGACCCGTCCCACCGAGCAGCTTGCTCGGCGGATTCGGCTGCGCGCCTCCTGAAGCTTCTTGCCGGCCGTCCTCGGGACGATGCAGGCCGTCAGCCAGGAGTAGGCCAGCCTCGTTCCGTCCGGAGACCACGACGGCCTCGAGTAGGAATTGCCAATGACGCCGAGATTCATCTGGGCGCTCCCGTCGGCGCTCATGACGAAGACACGTGCACGTGCCCTCGGGTGTTGCTTCCGCATGAAGGCGATTCTCCGCCCGTCCGGAGACCACGACGGATTCGAATCGAGCGGCAGGCTGTCCGTGACGTGCGCCATTCCATCGCTTTCCGCGTGCACGACGTAGATGTCTCCGTTGAACAAGCCTCGAGAGCCGTCGAAGGCGATGCCCCGCCCCGTCGACGACCACGCGGGGTTGCTGTCATCGGCAGGACCGTCGGTGAGACGTTGCCAGTTGCCGCCATCGGCGTTCATCACGAACAGGCCCGTGATGTCGGCGAATGCGATTCGCCGGCCGTTTGGCGACCAGGTCGGGCTCAGGTCACCGGGAGGCTCCCCGTACGTCAGCCTCCTCACGCCACCCCCGTCGGCGTTCATGACGTAGATGTCGCAGGAGACTCGGCAGAGGGTGTACGCGATGCGGCTTCCATCCGGTGACCAGGCTGCGTCTGAGGCGGCGCTGTCGCCGTGCGTGAGCTGCACGGCGTTCGTGCCGTCTGAGTTCATGACGAAGATCTGGTAGCGGCGCCCCGTGAACCGTGAAAAGGCGATCTTCGTGCCGTCGGGAGACCAGGCGGGGTCGAACTCTTCGGCCGGGTGTCGAGTCAGTCGCGTCTTTCCACTGCCGTCTGCATTCACGACGTAGATGTCCCCGTTCCAGACGGAGCCGGGTCGAGCCCGGGCCTGAGCCGGGCTTGATTCGCGAAGCGGGGCCAATCCGAGAACGAGGCCGACGGCCGCGAGCCCTGCCAAGGCGTGAAAAGGGCTGGCCCTAAGCCGCGACACCGCTGAACTGCGAGATGATCTCCTTGCCATAGGCGGCGAGCGTTTGGTCTTGGCCTTCGGTCATCAGGTAGATGTTGAACTGGTCGACGCCGATCGACTCGAGCTCCTTCAGTTTCTCCGTCGCCTGCTCGGCCGTCCCCAGCACGCAGAAGCGGTCGCAGATCTCGTCGGTGACGAACTCGCCGTGCTTGGCGCCGACCCGGCTGTGGTCCTTGTAGTCGTAGAACTTCCGTGCCTTCACGAAGTCGGTCAGCGCCGCCGGGATCTCGGAGTCGAAGCCGTAGCGCTCGATCAGGTCCATGACGTGGTTCGAGACCATCGCCGGGAACCAGCGCACCTGCTCGCGCGCGGCCGCGATGTCGTCGCCGATGTGGCTCGGCGCGCAGACGATGCACTCGAGCGCGTCGGGGTCGCGGCCTTCCTCGGTGGCCGCGGTGCGGGCCGTCTCCATGATCCACTGGATGATCTGCGGGTCGGCGAGCTGGATGATCACGCCGTCGCCGACGCGGCCCGCGACTCCCAGCGCACGCGGCCCGTAGCCGGCGACGTGCATCGGGATCTCGGGCAGGTCGCTCGCCCACTCGAGCTTGAGCTCCTTCTCGTTCCACTCGACCGGGCGGCCGTTCATCAGGTCCTTCATCATCCGCAGGCGCCGCTCGAACTCGACGATCCTGACGGGCTTGAGGCCGACGACGCGCCGCGAGGAGTCGCCGCGGCCGATGCCCATCACCATCCGGCCCTTGGAGACGTCCTGCATGGTCGCGTACCAGCTCGCCGTGATCGTCGGGTCGCGGATGCCCGGATTCGTGACGCAGTGGCCGAGCTTGAGCGTCTTTGTCTGGGCCGCGGCGAGCGGCAGGAGCGCGTACGACTCCTGCCAGAGGATGTGCGAGTCGTACGTCCAGCCGTACTCGAAGCCCTGCTCTTCGGCGCGCTGAAAGAGCTCGATCAGGCGCCCGTACGGCGGGTCCGGCATGACGGTGACGCCGAAGCTCAGCAAGCCTCGGAGCATACTCCCGGCGTGGGCAAGATTCCCTTGCTGCCTCTCGGTGTCGCAGCGAAGTGGGTCGACTTAGCTCCAAAAACGCCGGCGAACGCGTAGGGGACAAATCCCGGTCGTACGCTCGCCGGGCGGAGGGTGAGATCTCAAGGTGAGATGCGCGGCCCAGAACCGCAGCGACCGGCTAACCCCCGGTTCCGGTTCGAGTCCGGCGCCCTCCGCGCCGACGCGGCGGGTCGAAGCTGGCGTGGAAAGGGTTCGCTACGATGCGGATCGGTTCTGGGTCACGCGCGGGGTGGTTCCCCGCTTCACCAGACTTCGGCCCGCCTCTCGGCGGGTCGTGTCTTTCTAGGAACGCGACAACACCCAGGTGATAGTCCGGTCGGCGAGGCGGTCGAGCGCCTGGACGGCGAGCTCGAGGTGCTCCTCCTTCGTGTCCTCGAGCTTGGTGTGCGACAGGCCGCGCAGGCTCTGGACGAAGAGCATCACCGTGGGCACGCCCGCGCGGGAGACCTCGGCCGCGTCGTGCAGCGGCCCGCTCGGGAGCCGATGCGACGTGCCGGCGACCTCCTGGACCGACTCGTCAGCGAGTTGGATCAGCTCGTTGTCGAACAGGATCGGTTCGATTTGCCAGACCCGCTCCCACTCGACCTCGATGTCCTCTTCCTGGGCGATCCGCTGAGCTGCGGACTTCGCGGACTCGAGCATCGCGGCGAGCGTCGAGGCGTCCAAGTGCCGCTGGTCGAGCAGGCATTCGGCGGTCTCGACGACCGAGGTGACGATGCCGGGCTTCGTGACGACGCTGCCCATCGTGCAGACCGCGCCACCGCCCATGCCCGTGGCGATCTCGCGGATCTCGAGCTCGAGCTTCGCCGCGCCGGCAAGCGCGTCGCGGCGCGCGTCCATCGGCGTCGAGCCGGCGTGGGCAGCCTGGCCGCGGAAGGTGACCTGGTGGCGCTCGACGCCGAAGGTGCCGAGGACGACCCCGAGCGGCAGGTTGAGCGATTCCAGCACGGGACCCTGCTCGATGTGGAGCTCGAGATAAGCCGCAGCACTCTTGAGATTCGCCTCGGATGCCTTGTCGAGATCGACGCCGTGCTCGGCGAGGACGTCGGGCAGAGAGTTACCGTCAGCGTCCCTGCGCGCACGCAGCTCCTCCTGGTCGCCCATCGAGCCGGCGGCGGCGCTCGAACCGAAAAGCGAGCGGCCAAAGCGCGCGCCCTCCTCGTCAGCCCAATTGACGAGGCGAACGGTCGCTGCCGGCTCCCCCTCCTCGGCGAGGCGGCGCATCACCTCGACGCCGGCGACGACGTTCAGCGCACCGTCCAGCCAGCCGCCGTTCGGCACCGAGTCGATGTGGCCGCCGATCAGCACAGCCTTCTCGGAGCGGCCCGGCAGCGTCCACCACTGGTTGCCGGCCTCGTCTACCTCCGCCTCGAGCGGAACCTTCTCGTCCAGCCACTCCTTGGCGCGCGCCCAGGTCTCCGTCCAGGCGACGCGCTGGGCGCCGTTCTCGTCGCCGGTCAGCTCCTGCAGCTCGCGGAGCTCGGCGACCGTGCGGCTAGGGTCGAGTGTCATTGCGTGCGAGCCTAAACTTGTCACGATGTCCGTTCTGATCAAAGGCGGGCGAATCGTTACCGCCGCCGACGACTACGTCGCCGACATCTACGTCGAGGACGAGACTGTGACTCTGATCGGCGAGTCGCTCGACCAGCAGGCGGACAAGGTGATCGACGCGACCGGGAAGTACGTGTTGCCCGGCGGTGTCGACCCGCACACGCATCTCGACATGCCGTTCGGCGGCACGGTCACGATCGACGACGTCGAGTCCGGCCAGATCTCCGCGGCGTTCGGCGGGACGACGACGCACGTCGATTTCATCATCCAGCCGCCGGGCAATTCGTTCACCGAGGCCTTCGAGGAGTGGAAGGCGAAGGCCAACGGCAAGCAGGTGATCGACATGGGCTACCACATGGCGGTCACCGACTTGAAGGAGGGTGGGACGCTCGAGGAGCTCGCGACGCTGCCCGACCAGGGGATCACGAGCTACAAGCTCTTCATGGCCTACAAGGGCGCGCTGATGGTCGACGACGAGACGCTGTTCCGCGTCATGCAGGTCGCCGCCGAGACGGGCGCGCTCGTGATGGTGCATGCGGAGAACGGCGACGCGATCGACGTGCTGGTGAAGGAGGCTCTGGCCGTGGGGAAGACCGAGCCGCGCTTCCACGCGCTGACGCGGCCGCCGGAGACGGAAGGCGAGGCGACGAACCGGGCGATCCAGCTCGCGCGCGTCGCCGGCTGCAAGCTCTACGTCGTCCACGTCTCGTGCCAGGAGTCGGTCGAGCCGATCGAGCTCGCGCGCGAGAAGGGCTGGGACGTGTGGGGCGAGACGTGCACGCAGTACTTCTTCATCGATCAGAGCTACCTCGAGCGGCCCGACTTCGAGGGCGCGAAGTACGTGTACACGCCGCCGCCGAGGGCGAAGGAGAACCATGAGGTGCTGTGGCGGGCGGTCGAGAACGACGTCTTGTCGGTGATCTCGACCGACCATTGCGCATTCCTCTGGGACGGCCAGAAGACGATCGGGCGCGACGACTTCTCGAAGATCCCAAACGGCGCGCCCGGCCTCGAGAACAGGCTGCAGATGATCCACGAGTTCGGCGTGCGCACCGGCCGTATCTCGCTGAACCGGATGGTCGAGCTGCTCTCGACGAACCCCGCGCGCTACTTCGGCCTCTATCCGCGCAAGGGCACGATCGCCGTCGGCTCGGACGCCGACCTCGTCGTCTTCGACCCGGAGCGCAAGGTGACGATCTCAGCCGCGACGCATCATTCGAAGAGCGACTACAACCTCTTCGAGGGCACCGAAGTCACGGGCGTGCCGCAGGTCGTCCTGCTGCGTGGCCGAGTGCTGGTCGAGGGCGACGAGCTCGTCGGGCGACCGGGCGTCGGCGAGTTCATCCGCCGAGCGCGCTTCGGAGAGGAACTGCGACGAGCCGCGGCCGCACCCGTCGGCTAGCACCGACCACCACAAGTGGATGCGAGAAGGCGGGAGGTTGAACCATCAGTAGCCCAACTCGAGTCGCAGTCGCCTCCGTCGTATCGCTCTGGCGCTACCCGGTCAAGTCGATGATGGGTGAGGAGCTGAACGCCTCAGTCGTGACAGAGCGCGGCTTGCTCGGAGATAGGGCTTTCGCCGTTGTCGACTCCTCAACTGGGAAGGTGGCGAGCGCGAAAGAACCGCGGAAGTGGGCGAAGTTGTTCGACTTCCGCGCCGCGTACGTCGCCCCTCCAGGCGACGGCGGAGGACTGCCGCCCGTCCGGATCGCCCTCCCGGACGGCACAGTCGTCACGAGCGAGCAGGGCGATCTCAACGAGACGCTGGCCCGCGAGCTCGACCGCGACGTCGTCTTCGCAACTTCGGCGCCCGCCGCACCGAGCCTCGAGGAGTACTGGCCCGACATCGAGGGCCTCGCGCATCAGGACGTCGTGACCGACGAGGCGATGCCCCCGGGCACCTTCTTCGATGGCGCCGTCGTCCACCTGCTCACGACTGCGACGATCGACCGGCTGCGCACGCTCTATCCGGAGGGCCGCTTCGAAGTTCGGCGCTTCCGGCCGAACATCGTCGTCCGGACGGAGAATGGCAACGGCTTCGTCGAGAACGATTGGGTCGGGCGGACGCTCGCGCTCGGCGACGAGGTTCGCCTCAACATCACGAGGCCGTGCTCTCGCTGCGTCATGACGACGCTCCCTCAGGGTGATCTCCCGAAGGACCCCGGGATCCTGCGGGCTGCAGCGAAGCACAACGACGTCAACGTCGGCATCTACGCCTCCGTCATTCGAGGCGGGATGGTTCGTCGCGGCGACGCGGTTTGGCTCGAATAGCCCTCACGAGCAACCGCCGACACAGCTTCCCCCGGTCATCGAACGCTGCTCGACATAGGTGTTGAAGAAGAGATCGCCGGTGAATCGGCTGCTCAGTCGGCTACTGCGTAGAGGTGCTTCTCCTCCGGCAGGCCGCTCAACGCGTGCACACCGCGATCCTCGAACTCGAGGCCGGACCCGGCGACGAGGTCGCGGACGGTCGCCGAGACGAGAATCTCGTTCGGCGCCGCCTGTGCGGCTATGCGGGCGCCTGTGATCACCGCTATCCCGCCCACCTTCCTGTCGATTTGCTCGCACTCGCCCGTGTGGAGGCCGGCGCGGATGTCGATGCCGAGCTCCCGGACCGAGTCTCGGATTGCACGAGCGCACTGGATTGCGCGCGCGGGACCGTCGAAGCGCGCGAAGAACCCGTCGCCCGCGGTGTCCATCTCGATCCCGCGAAACCGCGCGATCTGTGAGCGCACTCGATCATGGTGCGCTCCGATGAGCTCGCGCCACTGTGAATCGCCGAGCTCCACCGCCTTCGCCGTCGACCCGACGATGTCCGTGAAGAGGACCGTCGCGAGGACTCGGTCTGGCGCCGGCGCGTCCCAACCGCTGTTCCAAATCTCGGTGAGGAACTTCTCGATCTCGCCGATGATTGCCTCCGAGTCAGCGATCCACGGGAGGTGATCGTCACCCGGGAGCTCGACGTACCGGGCTCCGGCAATGTGTGCGGCTGCGTATTCGGCGTTCTTCACGTCGACGTTCCGGTCACCTGTGCGGTGGAGAATGAGCGTCGGAACGTGGATCGACGGCAAGAGCGCGCGCGCATCGGTATCGATGTTCATCCGCTGAAGGTCAGCCGCCGCAGCCGGACTGGCACTCAGCCGCAGCCGCGTCGCGTACCACTGCCGGAAGGCATCGTCTCCCAGCATGCTCGGGGCGTCGTTCTCCAGCAGCATGTCGCAATAGTCCGGCGTCCCCCATCGTTGCTCGATCTCCGCGATCGCTCGCATCGCCGACTCGTGACGGGTCGGGAACCGCCCTTCGGCCATCCAGTCCCAGGCGAGAAACGAGCCGTACATGATCAGCGCAGCGGTTCGCTCGGGGTAGGTCGCCGCGAAGAGCGCGGACATCGACGCGCCCTCGGAGTAGCCGATCAACGCGGCTCGCGTCGACCCGACCGCGTCGAGGATGGCGCGCACGTCGTCCATCCGCGTCTCGAGCGTCGGTATCCCGGTCACGCGGTCCGAGAGGCCCGTACCGCGCTTGTCGAACAGAACCAGGCGGCTGAAGGATGCGAGCCGCCCGTAGAACGACGCGAGCCGCGGCTCCTCCCACCCGTATTCGACGTTCGAGATGAATCCGGGAACGAGGACAAGGTCGAAAGGGCCCTCGCCGACGACCTGGTACGCGATGTTGACGTCACCGCTCCGGGCATAGCGCGTCTCCGGTAGCTCCACGGCCATAGTCTCTATTCCTCGTCGAGCACAGGCAAAGGGTCCGCTTGGCGCAGAGAGGAGAAGACGATCGAGCAGACACACCTCAAAACAACACAGCTGGGGACGACCGGCCTCGAGATCACCCGCGTCGGCTTCGGCGCCTGGGCGCTTGGAGGCGCGGCCTACGACTGGGGCTGGGGCGCGCAGGACGACGCCGACTCGATCGCTGCGATCCACCACGCGCTCGAGCTCGGCGTCAACTGGATCGACACCGCTGCGCAGTACGGCTTCGGGCACTCGGAGGAGGTCGTCGGTCGCGCTCTCGCGGGCCTCACCGAGCGCCCGTATGTGTTCACGAAGGGCGGGCAGCCCGAAGGCCCGGGGCGAACGACGGTGCAGAGCCTCAAGCGCGATTCGCTGAGGCGCGAGACCGAAGGGAGCCTCTCCCGGCTCGGCCTCGACACGATTGACCTCTACCAGATCCACTGGCCGATCCCGGACGAGGAGATCGAGGAGGGCTGGTCGACCCTGGCCGAGCTGAAGGAGGAGGGGCTCGTGCGCCACATCGGCGTCTCGAACTTCGACGTCGAGCAGCTCCGCCGCGCGCAGGAGATCGCGCCAGTGGAGACGCTGCAACCGCCCTATTCACTCGTCGCCCGCGAGGTCGAGGATGAGATCCTGCCCTTCGCGGAGCGCGAGGGGATCGGAGTGATCGTCTACTCGCCGATGGGCTCCGGCCTGCTGAGCGGCGCGATGACCCGCGAGCGGATCGCGAGCCTGCCGGAGGACGACTGGCGCAAGCACAGCGAGCGCTTCCAGGATCCACAGCTCTCGGAACACCTCGCACTCGTCGAGCGGCTCAAGTCGGTGGCCGAGCGACTCGAGACGACGCCGGGCGCGGTCGCCGTCGCCTGGACGCTGCGGAACTCAGCGGTGGACGGCGCGATCGTCGGCTTCCGGCGTCCCGATCAGGTCGCCCCGATCCTCGGCGCGGCCAACCTCGAGCTCGGCAAGGAAGACATGGCGACCATCGAAGGGAGGGCGTGACATGGCGACGACAAGCCCTGCAGGAAACGAGCGCCTGACGACATCGATCGGCCTGGTCCTGATCGTCCTGCTCGGGCTGGAGGCGTTGACGACGTTGTCGCTGGAGTCGTACCTCTCACCGCACATCTTTCTCGGGCTCCTGCTGCTGCCACCGATCGGGCTCAAGCTCGCCAGCACGGGATGGCGGTTCCTGCGCTACTACACGGGCAACCAGCCGTACAGGCTCAAAGGGCCGCCGAGCCTTCTGCTGCGGTTGCTCGCTCCGCTGCTGGTCGCCTCGACGCTCACGCTCTTCGGAAGCGGAGTCGCGCTGATCGTCGTCGGGCACGGCGGCGGACTGCTGCTCAGCCTGCACCAGGTCAGCTTCGTCATCTGGGGGGTGCTGATGGTCGTCCACGTGCTCGCATACCTCGCACGCACACTGCGCGTGGGCCCGGCAGACTGGCGCCACAGCGCCGGCCTGGTTGTCGCCGGGGCGCGGAGTCGGCGTAGCCTGGTCGCCGGGGCCCTCCTCGCCGGCGTCGTCCTCGCGTCGGCGATCTACCCTCTCCAGCACTTCCGGGGCGAACGCGAAGGCGACGAAGCTCACGTGCAGGCACCGAGCCGCTAACGCAGACGCGCCACTGCCCAAGAGGGCGGCTCCCGAGCGGGGCCTCCGAGGTCTTTCGAGCAGCGCCCTCGGCCACAAGACTCGTTTCGCGGATGTGAAGTGAAGTCGTCCGCTGAACCACGTTTAAGGGGATGAGTCAAGAGCATGCCATCCGGCAGAGTCAGAGCACCTCGCCAGCAGGAGCGACTCACCCATGCACATATACGTCGGAGAAACGAATCACATAGACGATCTTCTCGGCTACTTGCGCAAGAGCGGCTGCATCGCTTTGCGTGTCGACGACTGCACGCTCGAGGTGCACATGCCCGAGACGAGGAACGAGCGGGCCGAGCGGCTCGAGCTCGGCGCGTACCTCAGCTCCTGGCAGGCGTTTCATCCCGAGGCTGAGGCGAAGCTACTCGGCTAACGAAGCGTCTGTCTTCGCGCAGCGAAACTCACCGAGGTGCCGCAAGCCTCAGCGAGTTTCGCTTCGATCGACATTGGCGCTCGACGAATCCGGTCGTGCGCCATATAGCTGCCAACTCGAGTCAACCAGGTAGCGCGCCGATTGACCTATACCCCTTTTGGGGGATCCCTTCGCTACTTCACTTTTCCGGGCAACACGTCTACTGTTCGGCTATCACGAGCGATGTGCGAACACCGTTGGCCCGTCGGCCCTCGCCCTCCGCGATTGGGGGGCGAGTACGCCAGCTCCGCATTGCGCGGGGCTTGACGCAAACTCAACTCGGTCTCGAGCGGTTCTCCAAGGAGTACATCAGCCAGATCGAGCGGGGTCGGGCGCGTCCAGGGCCGGCTGCGCTGGACTGGCTCGCCGAGCGCCTCGACGCGTCGCGGCAGTTCCTCGAGACGGGTATCTCCTCGTCCGAGCAGGAGCGGACCATGGGCTTGATTTCGCGGGCGGAGGCAGCCGTCGCTGCGCGCGAGTTCGAGGAGGCGCTCGCGTGCCTCGAGCACGCTGGCCCGCTATCTCAGGAGTGGAAGCCGGAACTGGCACTGCGCGCAATGTTGACGGGCGCGACCGCGCGGTCCGGGTTGGGACGCCTCAAAGAGGCTCTCGCCATCCTCGAGCAGGCCGGCGATCTCGTCGAAGGTGAGTCGTTCTCCGACGTCGACCGCGCAAACGTTCTCTTCCACATCGGTCAATGTCGCTACCGGCTGTCGTCGATCCCGAGTGCCATCGCGCTCCTCACGCAGGCGCTTGACCTCATGCGTCATTCCGATCTCGTCGACGATCGACTTCGGTCGCAGATCTTCCGCTGGCGCTCTCGGTGCTACCGGCGCCAGCGCGACTGGGAGGCGGCGCGGGGAGATGTCGAGGCCGCGCTCGAGCTCTCCGAGCGGCTCGACGACCGAGGCGCCCTTGCCCACGGCTACTTCCAGGCGTCGATCATCGCGGAACGGAATGGGCAATGGGTGCTCGCCCGCTCGCACGCGGAGCGAGCGAAGGCGCTCTACGAGGAGCAAGACGACCGCCTCAACGTGGGAAGGCTCCTGAACAACCTCGGGGGGCTGACCTTCCTGCTCGGCGATCCCGAGAAGGCCGTCAGTCTGCTGAAGACGGCGTTCTCAGTCGCATTGGAAGTCGGAAGCGAGCCCGACGCGGCTCAGGCCGTTTCGTCGCTTGCCCAAGTGCATCTGCGCACCGGCGACGCCCAGCTCGCCGAGGAGCAGGCACGGCTCGCGCTGAGCCTGCTCGACGGCAGGGTCGACTTTCTCGATGAGCAAGGGAACGCCCAGCTCGTGCTCGGACGCGCCTTGCTCGAGCAGGGGAGACTGGACGAGGCTGAGCAGGCCCTTTCTACAAGCGAGGCCACCTTTGAGCAGCTTTCATCGACGAGCCATCAGGCGGCGGCGTGGACCGCGCAGGCCGAGCTGAACATCAGCAGGGGCGACCAAAAAAAGGCCTTGCGACTCTACCGCCGAGCGGCCGAGACTCTGCAGGACTTTCGTTTCTAGGTGATGCCGGCATGATGAGCAAACACTGGGCGATGATCCTCCTGCTGGCGCTGGCGCTCGCAAGCGCCTTGGCCGCGGCGCCGCAGGCCTCTTCGGCCGGAGGGGACGGACTCGTCGTCGTGCTGGCGCAGCCTGCCCCGGAAGGCTTCGCCGACGGGGACGGCTTTGCGGACGGGGACGGGCTGGTCGCGGTCTTGGCGCAGCCTGCCCCGGAAGGCTTCGCGGACGGGGACGGCTTTGCGGACGGGGACGGGCTGGTCGCGGTCTTGGCGCGGCCTGCCCCGGAAGGCTTCGCGGACGGGGACGGCTTTTCGGACGGGGACGGGCTGGTCGCGGTCTTGGCGCGGCCTGCCCCGGAAGGCTTCGCGGACGGGGACGGCTTTTCGGACGGGGACGGGCTGGTCGCGGTCTTGGCGCAGCCTGCCCCGGAAGGCTTTGCGGACGGGGACGGGCTGGTCGCGGTCTTGGCGCGGCTTGCCCCGCAAGGCTTTTCTGATGGAGACGGGCTGGTCGAGCCCGCCCCGCTCGCGCCTGCCCCTCCGGATGGAGAGTAGGTGTTGAGGCGAGCGTCAACAGTTTGGGGGTTCCTTTCCCCAATGCCGAGGCCGGGGGCGGGTCGAGCGGGCCGCACGCTCGACGCGCCGCTCGGCCTCATGGCACATGCCTGACGTAGAGCAGCTCGGCGATACGAGCGCGTAAGTCCGGTGAATCGCCAGTTGCGCCGGCTACTTGCCGCGCCGGGCGGATACGTGCTGCCTGCTCAGGTCGAGCGCGACGGCCAGTATGAGCGTCCAGGCCCACGCGTTCACCGGGTCAAACGTCAAAGGCTCTTGGTCACCGATCCTGTCCGCGATGAACCAGATGACAAACCAGACGAGCGTCACGACTTCCGCCTCCTGAACTAGAAGCGGCCGCGCCCGGTGCCGCCGTGGCGCCTGCGCGCGCGCTGCGACGGCGCGTCGGTCAGCAGCGTGGTCTCCGCAGCCTGCCGAACGCCTCCGTCCTTCGTCACGCGAAAGGTCACGGGGAGCCCTCCGCACCGGCCCTTGGGTCGGAGGCCTCCGGCAAAGCCGGTGCCGGCGACATAGAGACGTTCACCGCTCTCCGTCGAGATATAGCCGTGGTCCTTCTCCTCGTTGAACCAGATCATGGTTCCGCGCGTCTCCTCGAATGCTGGGTCTTGCACGATCTCAGCTACCAGTTGTGTCATCGATTACTCCCTCGGCCGGTTGTGCGGGCAAATCGGTTTCGGCCGGGAGCGTCGTCGAATCGGCGTCCTCCGGTCGTGGCCCAGCGCCGTTTTCGGCGAGCGGCCCGAACAGCTCGACCTCTTCCGGCGGTGCGTTGCGCGCTGCAGCAGCGGCATGCTTCTTCGCCAGCTTCAACTCGCGCTTCTCCCTCACCGCCTGTTCTCGGTTCCTTTTCGCCATGGTCTGTTGTCGTTTTGAGCTCGAGGCCATCAGGCCCTTCCTTTCCATCGAGGCTTGTCAGTTCGCGGCAGAGAGCTGTACCGGTGTATCGCGCTCGGATCCAATGCACCAGCCGCCTTGAGAGCACCTCCCAACGAAGGCGGAGGGCGCGGCGCGCCACCGAATTCGCGTTAGACAGGAGACAGTCTAGCTGGCCGGCGCGAGCCTCCAAGTTTCCCGCGCGCCGCGTTTAGGCTGCAAATCGCGGCCTGGTGCTACTGTGTGAGCACGGATTGGCAATCGTGTCGTCCGGTGAGATGAGCTTCTCGTTCCTCCTTCGGGTGTTTCGAGGTAGGCAAGTCTCGAACCCATAAAGGAGTCGAACTACATGTCCAAGCAGTCCTTCCGCGAGCTCGGCGTCTCGCAGCCTGTCGTCGCCGTGCTCGCCAACCGATCCATCGATCATCCGTTCCGGATCCAGGAGCTCGTCCTGCCCGACGCTTTCGCCGGGCTCGACGTCCTCGCGCGTTCGCCGACCGGGTCGGGCAAGACCCTGGCGTTCGCGCTGCCGATCGTCGAGCGCACGCTTCCGACCGATGCCTGCCCCACGGCCCTCGTGCTCACGCCGACCCGGGAGCTTGCAGCCCAGGTGACGGCCGAGTTCGAGCAGCTCGGTAAGCCCAAGGGGCTGTCCGTCGCGGCCGCGTACGGCGGCCTGCCGCTCCGGGCGCAGGCAAACCGTGCGAAGAGCGCACAGATTCTCGTTGCCACGCCCGGGCGACTCGAGGACCTCGCAGAGCGCCGCCTCGTCGATCTCTCCCGCGTCCAGACGTTCGTCCTCGACGAGGCCGACCGGATGCTCGACATGGGGTTCAAGCCCCAGGTCGACCGGATCGTCCGCCGCCTGCCGCAGAACCGGCAGACGATGTTCTTCTCGGCGACGCTCGACGGCGAGGCCGGTGAGCTAGCCCGCGCCTACACGAACAGCCCGTCGCGCTTCGAGGCCGATCAGCTGCCTGATGACCCGGGCGAGATCGAGCACCGCTTCGTCGCAGTGACCACGGACTCGAAGGTCGAGACGCTCGTCGAGCACATCCGTTCGTCCGAGTCCACGCTCGTCTTCGTCCGAACGAAGCGCGGCGCCGATCGCCTCGTCCAGAAGCTGGCACGCCAGGGCGTACGCGCCGCGGCGATGCACGGCGACATGTCCCAGAAGGCTCGCCAGCGGGCGCTCGCCGATTTCGAGCGCGGCAAGGTGGCGACGCTCGTCGCAACCGACGTCGCCGCTCGCGGCCTCGACCTGGACGACGTCACGCACGTGATCAACTTCGATCCGCCCGAAGAGGACAAGGGCTACGTCCACCGCACCGGCCGCACGGGCCGCGCGGGTCGGAGCGGAACCGCGATCACCTTCGTCCTGCCCGAGCAACAGGCCGACACGAGCCGCGTCGCCCGTCGGCTCGGCCACGGCGATCAGTACGAGCAGTCCGGGTTGCAATCCGCGCGGGCGAAGCTCCTGTACACGAGCCGCCGGGGCCGCCGCTCCAAGTGGTAGGCCGGGCGCGAAAATGCCCGGTTACAGGCCGGGCTTCCAGACCATGAGCACGAGCGCGGCCACGATCGCGCCGGCCGCAGCGTAGTTCGCGGCCAGAGCCCGCGGCGAGTGGAGCAGCCGCTGGAGCTCGGGGCTCGGCTCGTCCCGCTCACGCGCGAGCCGCCCGGCCATGCGACGCGCCCGCTTCGGCGCCTGCCCGCCCAGCCAGCCAAAGACGAACGAGAGCGCAAGCAGGCCCAGGCCGGCCGCGATCCAGCCGTCTCCCAACGAGTACAGGCCGTCCGAGGCCGCGACGAGCCAGAGGCCCCCGGTGACCACGAAGAGCGCCCCGATGCTGACGAAGAGCACACCGCTCCTCGTCAGGCTGAGGAGGAGCGCGATCTCCGACGGGCGCTCGCGACTGCGCGCGCCCGCAGATGCGACCCCGGCGATCGACATGCCCGAGAAGAGAGTGACCACCCCGAAGAGGTGAGCGAGCAGCGCCCAGTCGGATTCACCCACGTCGGGCCGATTATCGCGCGGGCTGGGACGTGCGGGCCAGAGAAAGCGCGGTGAGGCTTACGAGCATCCACCCCGCGAGGTAGAGGAACGCCGCGCGAGGAGAGACGAGCGTCCAGAGAACGCCCGCGGTCGCCGACGCCGCGAGGTTGCCGAAGCTCTGGATCGCCGCCAGGACGCCGAAGGCGGAGCCGCGGAGGTCGACCGGGGCCAGCGCCGCGACAGCTGCCTGCTCCGCGGTCTCGACGAGCCCCTTCCCGGCCCCGGCAAGCAGGAAGAGCGCACCGAGCACGGCGAGCGTGCCGCCGGTGAGGGCAAACCCTGCGTAGGCGACGAGGAATGCGGCCACTCCCAACGAGAGGACGACGATGCTGCCCCGCCGGTCGTGCAGCCTCCCCGCCGGCAGGCTCGAGACCGCTGCGGCGAGGTTGTACCCGGCATAGAGCCCGAGGCCGAGATTGACCGCCGAGGCATGGCCGTGACCGGGCGAGAGCTCGTCCGTTGCCCGCAGGATGAGCAGCGTCGCCGCCGCGTTCCCGACCTCGAAGGCGCTGATCCCATACAGGAGGCGGCCGAGCGGGCCTCGAAGCACGGGCCGAACCCGAAGCCGTAGCGGCCGGCGCTCGTGCGACTCGAGCTTCGGAGCGGCCTTGACCGCGATGAGAATCGCGCCGGCTGCCAGGAGCCCGGGCACGACAGAGAGCAGGATCGCCGTCCGAATGCCCACGGCGGCGACGAGCGCGAGCGCGAGCAGCGGCCCGCCGATTGCGCCGAGGTTGTCCATCGCGCGCTCGAGCCCGTACGCACGACCGTAGGCCTCAGGCGGCGCGACGTCGGCAAGCAGGGCGCTTCGTGCGGGCCCTCGCAGGCCGCGCGCGACCCAGCCTGCAATCCGCAGCGCCCCGACCTGCCAGACGGCGGTGGCCGCACCGATGAGCGCCGTGAGGATGGCGGTTGCCGTGTAGCCGCCGACCGCGGTCGCACGCCGGCGCTCGGGGTCGTCGGCGAGCGCTCCTCCCGCGAGCTTCGCAACGCCGGCGAGACCGTCGGCCAGCCCCTCGATGACGCCGAGCGCCGCCGCCGGTGCGCGCAGGGTCGACGTGAGGAACGTCGGAAGCAGAGACGTCGGCACCTCGTAGCCGAGGTCTGCGAAGAAACTCGCGCCGCCGATCGCGACGACGCCCCGGTTGAGCCAGCGAGGCCGGGTGATTGAGCTAGTTCCGGCCGACGACGAGCTTGACCTTCGTGCCTCGCGGGCGGACGGCGCCAGCCCTGGGGCTCTGCGAAAGCACGCGCCCCGCTCGGCGGGCCCGAACGCGGCGAACCCGGCCCACGCGACAGTTTGCGCGGCCGATCTTCGCGCGGGCGACGGCGAGCCGCAGGCCGATCGCCCGTGGCACGACGCAGCGCCGAAGGGGGGCAGGCGGCGGAGGCGGCGACGCGCCCGGATCGCGCAGGAAGACGTCCGTGAACCGATTCGAGTCGCCGGCGACGAGATTCGACGCGTCGGACTCGAAGACGACGAGCCGGCCGTCGGAGCTGATCGCGGGCCGAACGCTGTCGCCGTTGGACTCGACGCCGCCACCCGCAACGCTGATCCGCTTGGTCGCACCGCTTCGCCGATCGTGGACGATGACGTCGGCTGCCCCGTTCGTGTCGCCCGGGACCAGGTTCGGAGCTTCGGAGTAGAACGCAACGAAGCGGCCGTCGGCGCTCAGGCTGGGTCGGATGCTGGGACCTTCCCCCTGCGCTCCCGCGTCGTCGACGCTCACGCGGGTCAGGATGTCCGTTTGGCGGTCCTTGACGAAGACGTCGAAAGCGTCGTTCGTATCGCCCCAGGCGAGGTTCGACGCGTCGGAGTCGAAGGCGACGAAGCGGCCGTCAGCGCTGAGGGAGGGCCTGAGGCTGTCGAAGTCCGACTCGAAGCCGCCCTGGTACTCGCTCACTCGCGTCGTCGTGCCTGCCTGGAGATCGCGAACGAACACGTCCGAGCTCTCGTTCCCGTCCAGCGGGACGAGGTTGTCGGCGAACGTCGCGAAGGCGACGAAGCGCCCGTTGCCGCTGAGCTCCGGGGTCGAGCTATCGAGGTTTGCCTGCGCGCCCGCGCTGTCCACGCTTGCCCTTGTCGTCGTCGCGGTCTGGCGATCGAAGACGAAGACGTCGCGGTTCGCGTTGGTGTCGTCGGGGACGAGATTCGAGGCATCCGAGAGGAACGCGACGTAGCGACCGTCGGAGCTGATCGAGGGCGCCGAGCTCCCGCCGTTCCCCTCTGCGCCGCCGGGAGCGAGGCTCACCCGGGTCGTCGTAGTTGCCTGCCGATCGCGGACGAAGACGTCGTCGGCGCCGTTCGTATCGCCCGAGACCAGATTCGAAGCCGCCGACGAAAACACCACGAAACGGCCGTCGCCGCTGATCGCCGGCGCGAAGCTGTCGCCGTTCGCCTCGACTCCGGAGCTATCGATGCTCACTCGTGTGGTCTCGCCCGTCTGGCGGTCGTGGACGAAGACGTCGCGCGCGCCGTTCGTGTCTCCCGCGGCGAGGTTGGACGCGTCCGAATAGAACGCGGCGAAGCGCCCGTCGGCGCTGATCGCCGGGACGAAACTGCGGCCGTTCCCCTGGGCTCCGCCGGTGGCGACGCTCGCGCGGACGGTCGCCCCGAGCCCGGCGCCCGCAGAGGGCAAGAGCAGCAATGCAAGCGCTGCGCCGGCGACAGGGATTGCCAGAGCTCTGAAACGCCTGGCCATGGCAATCCTTTTTAGCGCCTGACCGGGAGAATGCCTAGCCGGAACCGCCTGAAGCTCAGAAGAGCGTATTCAGCGCGCTCCGAATGAACGCTGTTCGGGGGTGGTCAGCAGCAACCTGCCTGAGCCTTTGGTTGTAGGAGTGGTAGTCCTCTTGCGGCCGGTTCGCGGGTCTTCGAGGCTTTGATGATCGCGCTGTGCATCCCGTCGGCAACCGCGTGTGTCAGGTCGACGGTGATGCTTTCGAAGCCCGCGGCGTCGAGTCCCGCTTCGTATTCGGCCACGGAGAGCGCGCCGGCAATGCAGCCGACGTAGCTTCCGCGGGCGGCTCGCTCCTCGGGGCTGAGGTGGTTCTCGGCGACGATGTCGCTGATCCCGATCCGGCCGCCCGGCTTCAGGACGCGTGCGATCTCGGTCAGGACGGCCGGTTTGTCGGTGGAGAGGTTGATGACGCAGTTCGAGATGACGACGTCGACGGAGTCCGCCGGCAGCGGGATCTCTTCGATCACACCCTTGAGGAAGATGGCGTTGCGGATGCCGGCTTCCTGCGCGTTCTGCCGAGCGAGCGCGAGCATCTCGTCGGTCATGTCGAGGCCGTAGGCGACCCCTGTTTCGCCGACACGCTTGGCAGAGAGGATGATGTCGATGCCGCCGCCAGAGCCGAGGTCGAGCACCGTCTCGCCTTCGCGGAGCTCTGCGACGGCGGTCGGGTTGCCGCAACCGAGTGACGCCAGGACGGCCCTCTGCGGGAGTTCGCCGCGCTGCTCGGCTTCGTAAAGCGCCTCGCCAAAATTGGCGGCGTCGACCTCGCCGTCGCCGCAGCAGCTGCCGCTGCCGCAGCACGACGCGCTCGATCCGTCGGCGACGGCGCGGGCGGACGCGGCGTAGCGCTCACGTACTTGCTCGCGGATCTCGTCGGCGCTGGTTCCCATCAACAGCACGCTCCTTTTAGGTCGGCGACGGCAGCGAGCCTGTCGACAGCGTCGCGCTTCAGGAAGAAGTAGGCCCACTTCCCGCGCTGCTCGCGCTCGAGCAGTCCGGCATCGGTGAGCTTCTTCAGGTGGTGACTTACGGTCGGCTGTGAGAGATCGAGCGCTGCCTCGAAGTCGCACGCGCACACCGGTCGGTCGCTCCGGGCCAGCACATTGACGATCTTCACGCGCGCAGGGTCCGCGAGCGCCTTGAACACCGTCGCCGTCGTCTCGGCCTCGTCGTCGGTCAGCGAAGGAGCGGCGAGCGGTTGGCAGCACGCGATCAGTGGCAGCGAGCTAGACATATCGTCAACCGTCAATGTATCGAGAGTGGGTGGGCGGCGGCAGCCGTCCGTCATCGGGACTAACCCAAGAAGTGGCGGAGTGGACTAACGCGGAAACCACTGATCTAATCTTTTCGATTGATTGTTAGACTCGACACGTGTTGAAGACGCCGGTTCTTGACTGTTGCTGTCCGTTGGCTGAGCCAACGCTGTCGAAGGGCCAAGCGGTCGAGTTGGAGCAGCTTTTCAAGGCGCTCGCCGACCGCCACCGGGTGCGGATCCTGAACCTGCTCGCCGCCACCGAGGACGCGGTCTGTGTCTGCAAGCTGATGCCGGCGCTCGGGCTTGCCCAGCCGACGGTGAGCTACCACTTGAAACTGCTGATGGATGTGGGCCTGCTCGAGCGCGAGCAGCGCGGCCGCTTCAGCTACTACCGGCTCACGGCGGGGGCACTTGAACGGCTAGGCGAGTTAGTGCGCGGTACCGATGCCGAGCGTCGGGCAGCGTGAACGTCCTCTTTGTCGGCGTGCAGAATGCGGGCCGCTCCCAGATGGCCGAGGCGCTCTTCCGCCGGGTGGCCGGCGACGAGCATGAGGCGCGCTCGGCTGGCTCGAACCCCTACGCCCGTGTCCATCCGGAGGTGGTGGATGTGATGCGCGAACTCAGCATCGACCTCGAAGGCCGCATCCCGCGCAAGCTCGACCGTGCCGATGCCGAGTGGGCGGACGTGGTTGTGACGATGGGCTGCGGCGATGCCTGCCCGGTGATCCCCGGCAAGCGCTACGTCGACTGGGAGCTCGAGGATCCGGCCGGTAAGAGCCCCGAGGAGACGCGCGCGATCCGCGACCAGATCGCTGCTCGCATCGAACATCTTGCTGAGGAGGACGCAGTACTTACGCGCCTGTCGCGACTCGATCGTTTCCTGCCGCTCTGGATCGGGCTGGCAATGGTCGCCGGGCTCGTCCTGGGCAGGCTCGTGCCGAGCCTGAATGACGGGCTCGACAAGCTGCAGGTCGGCACGGTCAGCCTGCCGATCGCCGCTGGGCTGCTGCTGATGATGTACCCGGTACTCGCCAAGGTCCGCTACGAGGAACTCGGCCATATGAGCCGTGACGGCGTCTCGAACCGGCGCTTCTTCGGCGTGTCGTTGTTCCTCTCTTGGGTGATCGGACCGGCGTTGATGTTCGCACTCGCCTGGACGTTTCTGCCCGACCAGCCCGCCTACCGCACCGGCGTGATCATCGTCGGCCTGGCGCGGTGCATCGCGATGGTGCTCGTCTGGAACGACATCGCCGGCGGCGACCGCGACCGCGCTGCCATGCTCGTCGTCTTCAACGCGATCTTCCAGCTGGCCGCCTACTCGCTCCTCGGCTATTTCTACCTTACGACCTTGCCGGGCTGGCTCGGGCTGGACACGCAAGGCTTCCAGCCGGGGATCTGGGAAATCGCGCGTACAGTGCTGATCTTCCTCGGCATCCCGCTCACCGCCGGTTACATGACCCGCCGGATCGGCCTGCGCCGCCGCGGCCGCGACTGGTACGACCACGAGTTCATCCCGCGCATCGCGCCGATCACCCTTTACGGGCTGCTCTTCACGATCGTCGTTCTGTTCGCGATCCAGGGGGACGAGATCACCTCGTCGCCCCTCGACGTCGTCCTGATCGCGGTGCCGCTCCTCGTCTACTTCGCCGTCATGTGGCTGGCCGGGTTCGCCGCCGGACGAACAATGCGCTTCCCCTACCCACAGACGGCTGCACTGTCATTCACGGTCGCCTCAAACGACTTCGAACTGGCGATCGCCGTCGCGGTCGGCGTCTTCGGCGCCACATCAGGCCAGGCCCTCGCCGGTGTCGTCGGACCGCTGATCGAAGTGCCCGTCCTCGTCGCACTTGTCTACGTCGCGCTCTGGCTCCGCCGCCGCCTCGCCTGGCCCATCCCGTCCCAGCCAACCCACGTTCCTCCGCAACTCGAAGCTGGTCTTCACCCGTCGATGACAGGCAGGCCTGGTCAAACCTAAGGCAGAGATCATGCTGCCAAGCGGAGACGACGACGGGATGGCGACGGGAACGGCCGAGGGCCGCTGAGGCGAGCTCGAAGCGCCTCCGGTCAGGCCGTCGCGGCGCCGCGAAGTGCCGGAGTGCAGTTCGATCGGCCCGCGCTTCTCGAGGTATTGCTGGTGGTAGTCCTCGGCGACGTAGAACGTCCCGGAGGGCTCGATCTGGGTGACGATCGGCTTCCGGTGATGTTTCTGCTCCTCGGCCTTCGAACGCGTGGCGATCTCCTCCTGTTCCGGGTCGTGCGTGAAGATGACCGAGCGGTACTGGTCGCCGACGTCCCAGCCCTGGCGGTTCAGCTGCGTCGGGTCGTGCTTCGCCCAGAAGACCTGGAGCAGATCCTCGTACGAGATCCGCTCGGGGTCGTAGGTGACCTGGACGACCTCAGCGTGGCCGGTCGTGTGCGAGCAGACGTCCTCGTACGTCGGGTTGTCGAGGGTTCCGCCCTCGTAGCCGACCTCGGTCTTCGTGACACCGTCGAGCTGCCGGAACGCGGCCTCAACGCCCCAAAAGCAGCCTGCTCCGAATGTTGCCTTCTTGTCCACTACTCCTCCTCGAGTTTCAGTGCCGCAGAGTTGATGCAGTAGCGCTGCCCGGTCGGATGCGGCCCGTCGGGGAAGACGTGGCCGAGATGCCCGCCGCAATTCGAGCACATGACTTCGGTTCGCACCATCCCGAACGTGACGTCGGTCTCCTCCTCGACCGCATCCTCGCTCGCCGGCGCGTAGAAGGCCGGCCAGCCGCAGCCGGAGTCGTACTTCGTGTCGGCGACGAAGAGCTCCGCACCGCAACCGGCGCACTCGTACGTGCCCGGTTCGAAGACGTGGTCGTACTCACCGGAGAACGGCCGCTCCGTGCCCTTCTCGCGCAGAACGTGGTACTGCTCAGGGGTCAGCTCGGCTCGCCACTCCTGCTCTGTCTTCTGGATCTTTGGCATCACAGAACAGTCTGCCTGAGGGACCGAGTGTTACAGCACAGAAAAAGAGGCGGCCCGAAGGCCGCCTCTTCTTGTCCGAGCGGAGTCGCCGCTCAGCTTGTCGCTGCTACCTGAGGTGGTCGCGCCGCTGCTGCTGCTGCTGTAGCGGCTTCCTCCCTCTGGCGCAGCGCGCCTCCTAGCGTGAGGATCAGGAACCCGATCCCCGTCAGCAGGAGGGCGATGCCCATGATGATCCCGAACACGCCGACGCGCTCGGCGAAGTACGCCGTGTTGAGCGCAGTGGCGAGTGCGGTCTCGGTCACCCAGAGGTCACGCGCCCCGTTCGGGACGGGCTGACCGGTCTTCGGATCCTTGGCGGCGGCGGCCTCGTCCGAGGTCTGTTCGCCGCTCGCGGTCAGGAAGCGACCCATCTGGGAATAGGTCTGTCCGCCGGTTGCCTCGAGCGCATGAATGCGCATGTAGCTCGCGAAGCACCGAGCCTCGCTGCCGGTGTCGACAGCCTGGTCGGCGACGTCGCAGGTCGGGTACGTCACCCCGGTGAGGCCGGCCTTCTGGCCTGCAGCCTTGATCGCGGCCGGCGTCATGTCCGGCGAGCCGGAGATCTGCTCCAGCTTGAGGTTGTCGCGGACGTTGTTGATTCCCCAGGCACCAAGTGCGATGGATCCGGCGCCGAAGGCAATTAGAACCACGCTGGCGGCAATACCGCCGTACTCGAAGATTCTTGCGCATGGCGACTCCTTTCTCGTTACCACTCATTGGTCGGAGTCTTGGCGCTTCGCTCCGCTGCGCCATCGGTGTGGAGCCGTGAAGGTTGTGCGGAATACCCGCAAATCGATCCGGGAACTACCCGCCGCCACACCTAGATTCGGAAGATGACCGCGAGCAGAATCATCAGGGCACCGCCCGCGAGCGCCCCGAGAGTCGCACGACGCCGGCCGCCGGGTGCGAAAGCAGCCGGGACGAGCTCGACGGCGACCAGTGCGAGCATTGCGCCGGCGGCGAAAGCGAACGAGAACGGCAGCAGAGCCCTGACGTGCTCGACGAGGAGGAACGCGATGTACGGCGCCCACTGGTTGGGGGGCGCTCGTCAGAACAGCCGCCCAGAACATCTGTGACCGGCCGAATCCCGCCTCCTCCATCGGGATCGCGACGCTCGTGCCTTCCGGGATGTTCTGCAGGCCGATCGCCAGAATCACGAACAGGCTGAGGCCGGCACGGTCCGAGGCGTAGGCGGTGCCGATCGCGAATCCCTCCGGGAAGCTGTGGACGAAGAGGACGGCGAAGACGAGGACCGAGAGCCTGATCTCGTCTCCGTGCAGTCGGCCGTCATGAAATCCAGGCCGACCGACAACCGCGCCCGCAACGACGAGGAACGCGACCCCGACGGCGAGCCCGCCGAGGACCGAGACGGGCCACCTTCCTGTATTGCCGGCCGGAGCAGCCCGACGATCGCCGCCACCGTCATCAACCCGACCGTCGTGCCGAGCAGAACCGGCCTCAGCGCGGCCGACCGGCGGCCCAGCAGGAAGACGGGAATCACGCCGAGGCCCGTGGCAAAGGCGGTTGCAGTGGCCGCAATGACGAGGAGCGCGATGTTCATTCGAGAGCGCGGCCTGAGCCGGCCCCCTCGAACCTACGCGACCTGCGCTGGAGCGTGCGTCTGCTTGGCGACGACCACCGGCCGGTTCGCATGCTGCGAGACCGAACGGGAGACGCTGCCGAGCACGGCACCCGCCAGTGGGCCGAAGCCACGCGATCCGACGACGATCAGATCCGCGTTGCGATTGTCGGCGAGACTGACGAGCTCGTCCGCGGGGTCGCCTTCCAGGATCTCTGTGTCGGCTTCGACGCCGGCCGCCCTCGCGACCTCGACCGCCTCTCCGACCGCGCGGCGCGCGCGGGCGATGTCGGCCTTGAGAGCCCGCTCGTAGTACGGGTTCCCGAGCAAAGCCGGTGGCGACTTGTACACGAAGACGAATGTGACGCGGGCATCGAGGTCAGCGGCAAGCCGGAGCGCCTCGTCGACTGCTGCGCAACTTCCTTCCGAGCCGTCGACTCCTACGATGAGGGATCTTTTCTTCACAGGTGGAGCTTCGCGCCGGCCGGCACCCTGGCAATCCGGGCCGCGACCGATTCTTGCTTCGGGAAAGCCGCGAGTCGGTTCAGTCGTCCCCCGGATGCCGGGGGCCGGTCCGCGGCCGACACTGCCCGGCATGACGTCAGAGGCCACGCGCGTGCTGATTGCCGGAGCGGGTGTTGCCGGTCTCGAGGCGACTCTCGCCCTCCGCGCAATTGCCGAGTCGAGTGTCTCGGTCGAACTGCTTGCGCCGGAGCGTGACTTCGTATACCGGCCGCTTGCAGTCGCCGCACCCTTCCGCGTCGGCGAGTCGCGCCATTTCCCCCTCGAGAAGCTCGTCGAGTCTGCGGGGGCAACCCTACGGCACGGCTCCCTCCAGTCCGTGGACACAGCGCGCAAGCTCGTCACGACGCGCAACGGCGAGGAAGTCGCGTATGACGCGCTGCTCCTCACCCTCGGCACATGCCCGGTGGAGGAGATCGCCGGAGCCCTGACGTTTCGCGGGCCGCAGGACGAAGACGAGCTCGCCCGCCTGCTCGAGCAGGCGCGATCCGGCTGGGTGAAGCGGATCGTGTTTGCGATGCCCAGCCAAGCGAGTTGGCCCCTCCCCCTGTACGAGCTTGCATTCCTCACGCAAATCCATCTTTCCGAGCACGGCGTCGAAGACGTGGAGCTCGAGATCGTCACCCCGGAAAGCGCCCCGCTCGAGCTCTTCGGCGTCGGCGCGAGCGAGGCGATCCGCGAGCTGCTCGAGCTCCGCGGGATCGGCCTCCACCTCGGCACGACCCCGACGAGTGTCGAGGACGGATCCCTGCAGGTCTCCTCCGGGGAGCCCGTTCGGGCCGACCGGGTGATCGCACTGCCGGCGCTCGAGGGCCCGCTCGTCGGGGGCATCCCGCAGACCAGACACCGCTTCGTCGAAGTCGACGAGCACGCGCTCGTCCTCGGGTTCGAGGACGTCTGGGCGGCGGGCGATCTCACGGACTTCAGGATCAAACAGGGCGGGATCGCAGCGCAGCAGGCAGACGCAGCGGCCGAGTCGATTGCCGCCTTCGCGGGCGCCGACATCGAGCCCCAGCCCTTTGCTCCGGTCTTGCGGGGAATGCTCCTGACAGGGCTCACGCCCCGGTTCATCCGCAAGGAATCGGACGGCGAGGAAGCGTCCTTCGATACCGAGCCGCTCTGGTGGCCGCCGGCCAAGATCGTCGGCCGCTATCTCGCTCCGTTTCTGGCCTTGCACACGGGCCTGTCGCCTGGGGAACCACCTCTCACCGGGACGGGGATCCCGATCGAAGTCAGCCTCTCACCCCCGTCCGTGCCGGTTCAGTAGAAAGCCGAGGCGACGACCCGAGACCTCCCTGATTGCCTGAGTCTCGTCGCCCCGCGATTATTGGGACATGAAGCCAACGTCGTGCCTTCTGCTTGCGACTGTCGGGGTCGAGGAGCTGTGCCCGGGCGAGTGCTGTCCCTTGTGGGACGAGACGTGTTCGCTGGCCGGGCTCCGAGCTGAGCTGCAAACGAATCCCCCTCTCGTGCGGTTCCTGCTCGGCCTCCGTGAAGACCTCGAGGATGGTTCGCGTGCGTTCCTCAACTACGCGCCCGAATTCAACTAGGTGAAGCAGAAAGCAGTCAGGCCTCCCCGGGCCGGGGGTGCAAGCTCCCGGCCCACCCCTCCTTCTGTGGCCGACGTCATCCTCCGAGACGGCGGGACGCTTCGCCTGCGACCTCCGGTCGCTGCCGACGAAGAGAGGCTTGTCCAGTTTCTTTCGGATCTGTCCGTTCAGAGCCTGTACTACCGCTTCCACGGCGCCGCCAAGCCGCGAGCGCAGCTCGTGGAGCCCTTCCTCGACCCTGACTGGCAGGAAAGTGGCGCTCTGATCGGCACCCTGGGCGCCGATGCCGACGAGCAGATCGTCGCCCTTGCCAGCTACTCGCGCCTGCGCGATCCCGCCGCTGCGGAGGCCGCCTTCACGGTTGCGGACGCACATCAGCGGAGAGGGATCGGAACACGGCTGCTGGAGCAGCTCGCCGAACGCGCGGCAGCGGTCGGCATCGAGCGCTTCGTCGCCGAGGTCATGCCCGAAAACCGGGCGATGCTCCAGGTCTTCGAGGGTGCGGGCTTCGTCATCACGCGCGTGCTCGACCAGGGGACGATCGAGGTCGCATTTCCCATCGCGCCGACCGAGGAGTACCTCGCCCAGGTCGACGAGCGCGATCACCTCGCTGTGGTCGCCTCCCTCCGGCCCTTCTTCGCGCCCACGAACGTCGCGGTCGTCGGCGCGTCTCCGAGGCCGGAGTCCATCGGCGGGCGGCTGTTCCGCAATGTGCTGGACGCCGAGTTCGTCGGCGCGGCGTACCCGATCAACCGTTCGGGCGACGCGGTCGCCGGGGTGCACGCATACCGCTCCTTCGCGGAGCTGCCGGAGCTCGCCGACCTCGCCGTCATCTGCCTGCCGGGCGCGCACGTGCTCGAATCGGCCGAGGAAGCCATGGAGGCCGGAGTGCAAGCGCTCTGCGTGATCTCCGCCGGCTTCGCGGAGACCGGCAGCGAGGGCCGCGAGCGCCAGGATCGGCTGCTCGCGCTCGTCCGCGCCCACGGAGGGCGACTGATCGGGCCGAACTGCCTTGGCCTCGCGGTCGCCGCGCCGCGCTTGAACGCCACGTTCGGGCCGAGGGCCTTGCCACCGGGATCGATTGGCTTCTCATCGCAGAGCGGAGCGCTCGGGCTGGCGTTACTCGAGAAGGCAGTGGAGCGCAATCTCGGGCTCTCGGCGTTCATGTCGATCGGCAACAAGGCCGACGTCTCGTCGAACGACCTGCTCGAGTACTGGGAAGACGATCCTGAGACGAAGCTCGTCCTGCTGTACCTCGAATCCTTCGGCAATCCGCGGCGCTTCGCGCGCATCGCCCGGCGCGTCGCGCGGAAGAAGCCGATTCTGGCCATGAAGAGCGGAACGACGAGCTCCGGCGCCAAGGCTGCGGGCTCTCACACCGCCGCGCTCGCGGGCTCGGAGGCGGCCGTCGAGGCCCTCTTCCACCAGGCGGGCATCCTGCGGGCCGACACGCTCGAGGAGCTCGTCGACGCAGCCGCACTGCTCTCTTCCCAGCCCCTACCGCGCGGGCGCCAGGTGGCGCTTCTGACCAACGCAGGCGGGCTCGGCATCCTTGCCGCAGACGCATGCGAGTCTGCCGGGCTCGAGCTCGCCGAGCTGAGCGACGAGACGAAGGCTGCACTCGCCGACGTCCTGCCCGCGGAGGCAAGCATCGCGAACCCGGTCGACATGCTCGGCTCGGCGACGGGCCCGACGTTCGAGGCGGCTCTCCCTCCGCTTCTCGCCGACCCGCGCGTGGACTCCGTGATCGTCCTCTTCGTACCGCCCGCGATGGCCGGGGCCGAGGAGGTTGCGGCCGCGATCAGCCGCGTCCTGGAGCAGAACCCGCCCCACAAGCCGGTCCTCGCCGCACTCCTCAGTGCCGGCGGCGCTCCGCATGCGCTTCTCGAGAGCAAGACCCCGGCGGCGTTCTTCCCCTATCCCGAATCCGCAGCCCGCGCGCTGGGGCTAGCCGCCAGGCGCGCGGAATGGCTTCGCCGGCCGGCGGGAACCGTTCCGGCCGTCGAGGGCATCGACTCGGCGCAGGCCAGGCAGATCGTCTCGGCGGCATTGGCCGAGGCCGACGAAGTGTGGCTGCCCGCGCGAGAGACGAGAGCAGTCCTCGAGGCATACGGCATCCCGCTCGTCCCCGAGCGTGTTGCGGAGACCGAGGACGCCGCCGTCGCGGCCGCCGCGGAAGTCGGTTTCCCGGTCGTGCTGAAGACCGCGACAGCCGGCGCGCACAAGACCGAGACCGGCGGCATCGCGCTACGCCTTGCAGACGAGGCGGCCGTTCGGGAAGCTGCTGCGCGAATCGGATTGCCGGTGCTCGTGCAGCCGATGCTGGAGAGCCGGACCGAGCTCCTCGCAGGCGTCGTCCAGGATCCGACGTTCGGGACGCTCGTCGCCTTCGGTCCCGGCGGCGTGCTCGCAGAGCTGATCGGCGAGGCGAGCTTCCGGATCGCGCCTCTGACCGACGCGGATGTCAACGAGCTTCTGAGCTCCGGCAAGGCCGGGCGCCTCGTCGCCGGCTATCGCGGCGCACCGCCCGCGGACCCCGTCGCACTCGGCGACCTCCTCCACCGGCTCTCGAGACTCGGAGAGGAACTGCCCGAGCTCGCCGAGCTCGACCTCAACCCCGTGCTCGCCGGCCCTGACGGCTGTGTCGCCGTCGATGCCCGGGTCCGGCTGCACCGGTCGACATCGGCCCCGCACCTGAAGACCTGGTAGCCGGCTCTAGTCCGGCTTCGTGAAGATGACGAGGACGCTCAAGCCCTCGTAGCCGGTGAAACGGTGATCGGCGCCGGCCGGCACGAAGGCCGCCTGTCCTTCGGTCAGCTCGATCTCCTCGCCCTCGATGTTGAGGACGCCGCGTCCTTCGAGCACGACGTAGACCTCGTCATCGTCGTGAGGCTCCTGCTTGTCCGGCTCGGGAGCGACGAGCACGTAGACGCCGATCTCCAGTCCGGGCGACCGGTGCACGATCTCGTAGCCTCCCCTGCCGGCGGACAGGCGCCGCTGAACCGCCGCTACCTCCATGGCCTGCACAGAGCGAGCCTAGCCGACCGTGGGAGCGAACAGATCGCCCCCCTCACTGTCGCCCGGGCCGGGAGTGGACGCGAAGGAGACGTCTTCGGGCTCGTGTGCGCGGATCCAGGAATAGACGTCCTCCGCCAGTCGCGGCGGCCCCGCGACGAGCTCGCTCCAGCCCGCCGCGGCGGCCCACAGGCTCTCGTCGGCTGCAAGCTGCTCGACCGCGTCCGGGGAATCGGCCTCGAAGAGGAAGACCGCCTCGTTGTCGGTGAGGAACACATGATGCCGCTCGAGGCCCGCGGTGCCCGGGTCGAATGGAGGGCCGCGTCGAAGGAGGGCCGTGGCCCGATCTCGGGCGGCCTTCGCCAGCGGGACGACGACGACGAGCCGGCTCACGCAGCCCCGTCTGCGCCGCGAAGGATCGTCAGACGCTCGGCGAGCTCGGAGACGAAACCGGGGTGCGCCACCCCGGCGATTCTGAGGGATACCGCAGATCCTCGGTCGAGAACGAGCGTCTGGCGGCCCGACAGTCGCTCGCTCGGCGTACGAGCCGCGTAGACGCCGGTCATCTCCCCGTAGCCGACGCTCTGCGTCTTCGGCCCGAAACCGTCGGAGCCCTCCAGCACGAGCCCATCAGGGCGAAGCACGAGCTTGCCGTGCTGAACCGGTCCGGCCCCTTCCTGCCAGGTCACCGCGTAGCTCGCCTTCATTCTCCTGAGGGTGAGCGGTGAGAGCCGACGCCGCATCGGGGACGCCCGAAGCGTCGCTGCGGGAAACCCGCATGGTTCCCTCTTGACCGTGAGAGCGGGGTGTGCGATGGTCTGTCGGTCAAGTCCTGCGGGCCCTCGGGTTCGCGGGACTTGGCGCTTCTAGGGTCGGAGTCGAGTCCCTTCCCGTTCGCTCCTCCGGCGAAAATGTGGGAAACCCGCAGCGCAATCGGCCTCGCCACCGATGCATCGGAGCGTGACGCCGAGCACAGTCGGGGTGTCGTGAGAAAGCGACTGGAGGTGCGTAATGAGCGTCACCAAAGACTTTCGTTTCAAGGTCGGCGTTGCCTGGGAGGGTGGACGGATGACAGCCGTCTCCTCGCCGGAGAAGCCCGAGCTCAGCGTCGCGACTCCGCCGGAGTTCAAGAACGGCGTGGCCGGCGTTTGGAGCCCGGAGGACCTACTGGTCGCTTCGGTCGCCTCGTGCTACACGGTCACGCTGGCCGCGGTCGCCGAGCGGCGCGAATTGCCGATCAGCGACCTGCACGTGAGCGGGACCGGACACCTGACGGCGCGAGACGACGGGCGATTCGGGTTCGTCGCCATCGAGTTGACCGTCGCGATCCGAACGGAAGCGGATGCGATCGAAGCAGTCAAGCGGGCCGCCATGCATGCCGAGCGCGCCTGTCTCGTCTCGATGGCCCTCGAAGTGCCCGTGCACGTGGAGATAGTCGTGCAGCCGGTCTCGCAGGTTCTGGCGGTCCTGGCATAGGAGCCAAGGCTGCGGGTTTTCCGCGAACGACTCGGTGCCCTGTGCGGATGCCGTTCGCGGTGACCATGTCGACGCTACGAGCATGAGGAGAACGACCTACCTCGTCGTTGCTGTCCTGGCCGCGGTGCTCGCAGCCGGCCTGGTCGCGGCGAGCCTCGTCGGCGCGCGGGACAAGACGCCGCAGCCCACGGCGATCTACGGGGACGACACGGCCGCCATGCTCGCGGGCATTCCCCAGAACGGCAGCGCACTAGGCCGGCCGGATGCCCCGGTCACGCTCGTCGAGTTCGCCGACCTCCAGTGTCCCTACTGCGCGCAGTGGTCCCAGCAGACGCTCGGCACGATCGTCGCCGACTACGTGCGTCCGGGGAAGGTTCGACTCGTGTTTCGAGGGCTTGCCTTCATCGGCCCCGATTCCGAGCGGGCCCTGCGCTTTTCGCTGGCAGCCGGGCAGCAGGGCAAGCTCTGGAACGCCGTGCACTTGCTCTACGCGCACCAGGGAGCCGAGAACACGGGCTGGGTGACCGACGACCTGCTCGCCGGCGTCGGAGCCGCGATCCCCTCCTTCAGCCTCGATCAGGCACTGAGCGCGGAGGCCTCGCCGAAGGTCGACGCCGAGCTGAGCGCCGCCAAGGCCGTGGCGAATCGGCTCGGCATCCATTCGACGCCGGCCTTCGCCGTCGGCCGGACCGGCGGTGACCTGTCCCCGGTTCAGGTGACGAGCCTGGACGCGGACGCCCTACGGCCCGCGCTCGACGAGCTTCTGGCCAGGTGAGCGACCGCACTCTGCGCGCCGTCATCGGCGTGCTCGCCACGGCCGGTGCAGGCATCGCCGGGTATCTGACCTACGCCCGCTACACGGATGCGACGATCGCCTGCGTGACGGGCGGCTGCGAGAAGGTGCAGAGCTCGGACTACTCCGAGATTGCGGGGATCCCGGTCGCGGTCCTCGGGCTCGCTGCCTACCTGTTCCTCCTCGGCACGGCTTTCTCGGTGTCGGAGCTCGCCCGCGCCGCCGGAGCGGCCGTGGCCGTAGCCGGAGCGCTCTTCGCCGCGTACCTGATCTACGTCCAGGTCGTGGTCATCGACGCGATCTGCCAGTGGTGCGTCGCGAGCGACTGCCTGACGGCGTTGCTGGCCGTGGCGTGCGTCCTGCGGCTGCGCCCGGCGACCCGGCCCGGCTGACTCAGGCGAGGCCGACGACGCGGCCCTCGACGTCCAGGTCCATGCTCTCGGCCGCAGAGTGAATCGGAAGTCCAGGCATCGTCTGCGTGTCGCCGCAGACCGCCACGATCCAACCCGCGCCCGTGTAGGGCCGCAGCTCGCGGACCGGAAGCACGAAGTCGTGCGGTGCGCCGGTGAGCTCCGGGTCGTGCGAAAGGGAGAGATGCGTCTTCGCCACGCAGACGGGCAGACGGTGCAGCGGTTCAGGCAGCCGCTCGAGAGTCGCCTGCGCGGAGGGCGACATCTCGATGCCCGAGCCTCCGTAGACACGGCGCGCGAGCGCATCGAGCTTCGACTCGATCGAGTCCTCGAGCTCGTACAGGAACTGTGCAGTCGCATCTCGCGTGGCCGCTTCGACAACCATCTCGGCAAGCGTCGCTGCTCCGGCGCCGCCCCGCCCGTAGCCGTCGCTCACAGCCGTCGCGAACGCGCCCCGCTCCAGAGCGAGCGCCGAGATGGCTTCGAGCTCACGGTCGGAGTCATCCGGGAAGCGGTTGACCGCGACGACGGCGTCGAAGCCCAGTTCCTTCACGACTCTCAGATGCGCGGCGAGATTTTCGGCCCCACGCTCGATCGCGGGGAGCCCTCCCTCCGGATCGCCCCCGTGCCGTTTCAGGGCCCGAGTCGTCGCGACGACGACGACTGCCGCCGGCGAAAGCCCCCCTGCGCGGCAGACGATGTCGACGAACTTCTCGAAGCCCAGGTCGCTCGCGAAGCCGCCTTCCGTGACGACGTAGTCGGCGAGCTTCAACCCGACGAGGTCACCGACGAGCGAGCTGTTGCCGTGCGCGATGTTCGCGAAAGGCCCAGCGTGGACGAGCGCCGGCTGGCCCTCGAGCGTTTGCACGAGGTTGGGCTTCAGCGCATCCTTGAGAAGGACGGCCATCGCCCCGGCGACATCGAGCTCCCGGGCCGATACCGGCTGCCCCTCGAGCGTCGTCGCGACCGTGATCGCGCCCAGACGGTGTCGAAGATCGTGGCGGTCGCGCGCCATCGCCAGCACCGCCATCACCTCGGAAGCGGCGGTGATGTCGAAGCCGGTCTCGCGCGGAAACGGGCCCTCCTCACCCAGCCCAATGGAGACCCGGCGCAGGAAGCGGTCCTCGATGTCCAGGCAGCGGCGCCAGGAAATCGTCGCGGGGTCGATGCCGAGCTCGTTGCCGTGCACGAGGTGCGCGTCCACAGCGGAGGCAAGAAGATTGTTGGCTGCCGCGACTGCATGCAGGTCGCCGGTGAAGTGCAGGTTGATGTCCTCGCGGGGAACGACCTGTGCCAACCCGGCTCCCGTCCCACCACCCTTCGCGCCGAGCACGGGCCCGACGGACGGCTCACGCAGGCAGACGAGCGACCGCTCGCCGATGAACCCGAGCCCTTCCGTAACGGCGACCGCCGTCGTCGTCTTGCCTTCGCCGGCTTTCGTCGGGGTCATCGCCGTGACGGCGATCAGCTTCCCGTCGGGGCGGGAGGCCAGGCGGTCCAGGACGGAGAGGTCGATCTTCGCCTTGTCTCGCCCGTAGGCCTCGAGCTCGCCGGGCTCGAGGCCGGCGGCTTCTGCGATCGCCGAGATTCCCTGCGTCAACGTCTGGTCGTGCATCCAGCTTCCTCCAGTACGAGATCGACCGCGCGTTCGACTCCTGCCCTCGCCGGGCCGCTGAGCTCTTGCCCCGAGCCGAAGCTCTGGCCCTCGACCCCGAAGACCACGATTCGCGCCGGCAGGCGCCCGAGAGCGCGCGCGAGCTCGACGGTCTCGGCGATCCCGAGCGCATGAGTCGACGACCGGAACTCGCGGCTCCGAAGAGGCTCGCTCGTGGTGTCAAAGCGATGCACGGTCCCAGGCTCGGCTCCCGACGACACTGCATCGACCACGATCGCAGCATCCGCCCCCTCCCACGCGTCGATCAGCCGCGACGGCTCGAGCTCGCAGACGACGACCGCCAGGTCGTCCGGAGCCCGCTCCCGCACGAGCCGCGCAACCTCCCGCCCGGCCGCGTCGTCGCCGCGGTACGCGTTCCCGATTCCGATCACGACGGCGCTCGTCACACGCGCACGATCTCCAGGTCGAGGAAGTGGGTCGCGCACGAGATGCACGGGTCGAAATTGCGGATTGCCTGCTCGCAGACGTGCCGCAGCTCCTCGTCCGAGAGCTCCTGGTAGCGCTCGACGACGTGGCGCAGGTCCTCCTCGATCGCGAGCTGGTTCTGGGAGGTCGGCGGGACGATCTTCGCGTCGAGGATCGTTCCGTCGGCGTCGAGCTCGTACCGGTGATAGAGCAAGCCGCGTGGCGCCTCGGTCGCGCCGTAGCCCACCCCCGCGCGGGGCTCCACGGTCGCGGCGGGAGCGTCAGGCTGCTCGTATCCGTCGATCAGCCTCAGCGCCTCGTCGCAGGCGTAGACGAGCTCGACGCTGCGGACGACGATGCTCCGAAAAGCGTCGCGACAAGGAGACTCGAGCTCGACCTCGCGCGCCACCTCGAGGGTGAGCGGTGAGAGCCGGTCGGCGCCGAGAGCGAAGCGCGCGAGCGGGCCGCACAGGTATGCGCCACCACCGATGCGCCGCGAGTGCAGGGCGTTCGAGCGCTCGACGTGCTCCTCGACGAAGTGGTCGTCGTACTCGCTCGGCGCGATGTCGAGCCCCCGGTCGGAGACGATGCGACCCTGCTCGATCGCGTACGTGCCCGGCTCGTTGACCGCCACGAGCTCGCAGTCCACGGCGCGTTCGGGAAAGTCGAAGCCGGCCGTCCAGCGCACTGTTTCGACGGCAGCTTCCCGAGCCCGCTCGAGGGGCTCGACGAGCGCGCGGAGCTCCTGCTTGGACGGCGCGCGATAGAAGCCGCCGACCCTCACGTTCACCGGGTGCACCTCGCGACCGCCGACCACGGTCATGATCTCGTTCCCGGTCTTCTTCAGCGCGAGCCCCCGCTGGACGAGGTCCGGATGCTCGCGCGCCATCTCGACCGCGCCTGCGAAGCCGAGGAAGTCGGGCGCGTGGAGCATGTAGACGTGGAGCGCATGGCTTTCGATCCACTCGCCGCAGTAGAGGAGCCGCCTCAGCACCCGGATCGGCTCGCTCACCTCGACGCCGCAGGCGTCCTCCATCGCCTGGATCGAGCTCATCTGGTACGCGACCGGACAGATGCCGCAGATGCGGGCGGTGATGTCGGGCACCTCCAGAAAGGAGCGGCCGCGCAGAAACGCCTCGAAGAAGCGCGGGGGCTCGAAGATCCGCAGCTCGACGTCGTCGACCTTTCCGTCGACGATTCGCACGGACATCGCGCCCTCGCCCTCGACGCGGGCAAGGTACTCAGTTTTGATCGTGCGGCGCTTCGGCGTGCTCGTCCTCCCTCCGGAACGCCTCCACGTTAAAGGTCGCAAGCGCACGGCGCAGCGACTGCTCGTCGACACCGAGCTCGCCCCGCCACCACGCGCCGAGCGAAACGAGATTCGGCGTCTCGGCCGGTCCGAAGCATCCGTAGCAGCCACGGGCATAGGCCGGGCAGATTGCGCCGCAGCCGGCATGTGTCACCGGTCCCAGACAGGGCACGCCGCGGGAGACCATCACGCACGGGATGCCGCGGCTCTTGCACTCGACGCAGACGGAATGTGAGGGAATGTTCGGCCGGCGGCGCTGGAGCACGGCCGAGACCAGCTCGAGCAGCTGGCGCTTGTTGATCGGGCAGCCGTGCAGCTCGAAGTCGACCTGGACGTGATCCGAGATCGGAGTCGAGGTGGCGAGGGTCGAGATGTGCTCGGGGCTCGCGTAGACCGCGGCGACGAACTCGTCGACGTCGGCGAAGTTCTTCAGCGCCTGGATGCCGCCCGCCGTCGCGCAGGCTCCAATCGTCACGAGCATGCCCGAGGACGCTCGGATCTCCTTGATCCGCTCGGCCTCGTCAGCCGTCGTCACCGAGCCCTCGACCAGCGAGACGTCGTACGGGCCTGCGACAGTCGCGCTCGAGGCTTCCATGAAGTGGGCGATCTCGACACTGCCCGCGATCGCCAGCAGCTCGTCCTCGAGGTCGAGGAGGCTCAGCTGGCAGCCGTCGCAGGAGCTGAACTTCCAGACGGCGAGTGTGGGCTTCGCGGCCATGGCTCAGAGCTCCCGTACCGCCAGCCAGCGGCCGATCTCGGCCCAGGAGAAGACGGGGCCGTCGCGACAAACGAGCGTCGGGCCGAGCTGACAGTGCCCGCAATGGCCGGTGCCACACTTCATGTTCCGCTCGAGGGAGACGTGGATGCGCTCGTCTGCGACACCCGCATCGGCGAGAGCGGCGACCGTGAAGCGCATCATCACCTCGGGACCACAGACCAGTGCGACCGCAGCGTCCGGATCGAAGTCGGCGGCTCGCACGAGCTCGGGAACGAGGCCGACCCGGTGCTGCCAGCCCGACGTCCCAGCGTCGACGGTCAGGTGGACGTCGAGCCCAGCCTCGCGCCAGCCGTCGAGTTGCTCGCGGTAGAGGAGGTCGTCCGGCGTCCTCGCGCCGTAGAGCAGGATTCGGCGGCGGAAAGCTGCCGGGCGCGCGAGCAGCGCCTCGACTGCCGGTCGCAGGGGCGCGAGCCCGAGCCCACCGGCGACGATGACGACGTCTGTGCCTGCAGCCTCGCTCAACGGCCATTCCGTCCCAAACGGGCCCCGGACTCCGACCATGTCGCCGCGACTCGCGCGGCAGAGCTCGGCGGTGACGGGGCCGACGTCACGGATCGTGTGGATGAGCGAGCCGTCCAGGCCGCGACCGCTGAGCGAGATCGGAACTTCGCCGACCCCGAAGGCAGCGAGCATCGCGAACTGCCCCGGCCCGGGTTCGATCGGCTCACCCTCGTGGGGGACGAGCTCGAGCGTCCACGTGTCCGCAGTCTCACGAGAGCGCCGACGGACGACGTATGGCTCGGGAAGGCCCGAAGCGGAATGCGCAGGCTCAGCGGGCACTGCTGTCTCCATAGAGATCGGCGAGGCGGAGCCGGGTCGCGTTCAGGCGGTCGAGGAGCACCGCCGAAAAGCGCGTCATCAGCTCGTAGCCGAGCGCGTGGTCGTCGTCGCACTTGCCTCGGATGCAGACGCCGTCGACTGCGATCGCCCGCACGGGTGACACAGCGCGCGCATCGAAGTGCCAGGTATGAGGCGGGAAGAGCCACGACCAACCCACGACCTCGCCCTCGTCGATCGTCTCGATCGTCATCGGGCCGCGCCCCGGCACGAACAGCTCGAGGGCCACGCGCCCGCGGCGGATGACGTAGAAGCGGTCCGCAGGCTCGCCCTCCCGGAAGAGCGACTCGCCCGAGTCGAAGCCGACGAGCTGCGAGCAACCGCTGAGCTGCTCGGCGTAGCGCTCCTCGAGGCCGGCAAAGAGGTCTGAATCGAGCATGACCTTGTCGAGGGTCTTCATGTCCGGCTCCCTTCTGGGCCGCTCAGCGCGGCCGCTTCCTCCGTGAGATCGATTCCGACGGGGCACCAGGCGATGCAGCGGCCGCAGCCGACGCACCCGCTCGTTCCGAACTGGTCCTCCCAGGTGGCGAGCTTGTGCGTCAGCCATTGGCGATAGCGGGATCGCGTGTTCGGCCGGACGCTGCCGCCGTGCACGTACGAGTGGTCGAGTGAGAAGCAGGTGTTCCAGACCCGTGTTCGCTCCAGGTTCTCTCCGCTCAGGTCGGCGGTGTCCTCGACGCCGGTGCAGAAGCACGTCGGGCAGACCAGGGTGCAGTTTCCGCAGGCGAGGCAGCGCTCGGCGACCTCGTCCCAGCGCGGGTGCTCGAGGTTCTGAAGCAGGTTGTCGTGGAGGCCGTCGGTCTGAAGCGAGCGCCCCATGGCGACCGTTGCCCGCTCGAAGACGGCGACGGCAACATCCCGGTCGGCGCGCTCCGCCGGACGATGAGAAATCTCGTTGAGGAGCTCGGCGCCGCGCTCGCTCCCCACGCGCACGAGGAAGCGGTGCTCTCCGTCGAGCAGCTCCGTGAGCGCGAGGTCGTAGGCGCCATCGGCAGCTGGCCCGGTTCCCATTGAGGTGCAGAAGCAGGTCGCGGCCGGATCGCCGCAGTCGACGGCGACGACGAAGATCCCTTCGCGTCGGGCGGCGTAGTCCCGGTCGACGTAGCGACCACCCGTGAGGACGCGGTCTTGGATCGCGATCGCCGCCAGGTCGCAGCCGCGTGCGCCGAGAAACGCGTAGCGCTCCGCGGACGGTGCTGCCTCGTCGACCACCACGCCCTTTCCGTTCCGCTTCGCGTTCCAGACCCGCACCCGCGACGGCAAGAGGTACTCCTTCCAGGAGTGTGGCCCTGCGGCGAAGCCGAACCGCGCTTCGTCGTCGCGGCGGACGACCCGGTAAGAGCCCGGCTCCTGCACGTCCGTCCAGCCCACGGGGAGCTCCGCGGCCGAGTCGAGCTCGTCGTAGACAATCGCGCCGTCGCGAAGCTTCGGGCCGACGACCCGGTAGCCCCGTCGCCGGAGCGCGCCGACGAGCTCCTCCAGTCCCGTCAGCGAGATGACGACCTCGGTGGGTTCCTGCTTCATCACTCCTGACACAATGGTTCGGCAAACAGGATGCGGCGACTTCCGGGTAGATGCCCAATGTTCATGCGGATTTCCCGCAGAGAGGAGCGACGAAATGCTGGGCTGGGTAGGCGACATCGAGCAGGAGACGCTCGCGAACACGACTTTCCGCACGGTGGTCTTCACGGGCGAGAACACGCAACTGACCTTGATGAGCATCGAGCGAGGAGACGACATCGGACGCGAAGTGCACCCTGACCACGATCAGTTCATCCGCATCGAGCAGGGGACGGCCCGTGTCGAGCTATCGACGACCGAGGCGAGCGTCGAAGAGACACACGAAGTCGAGGCCGATTGGGCCGCGATCGTTCCCGCCGGGATCTGGCACAACGTCGTCAACACGGGGGACGGCGAGCTGAAGGTGTACTCGCTCTACTCCCCGCCGGAGCACCCGGACGGCACGGTGCACCGCACGAAGGCCGACGCAGTGGCCGCCGAAGCGCAGCACTGAAGCGCAGCACTAGCAGTAAGTTCGGCAAATCCGCACCAGGTTTGCGCGCGCTCCCGGATGCCGCCGGGTCGCGGGCAGCCCACGCTAGGGCCGGCACACCACCGACCTGGAGGCGCACCATGTCTACGACGGCAAAGGAAGCGGATCTCGCCGGCCCGGGGATTGGCGACTACGACGAGCTCGAACAGATCCTTCCGCACGACTACCAGCCCCTGCTCGACCCGCTGACGACGATGCGTGCGCTCTACGGCGCGAAGCGACTGATCGAAGACCGTCTTTCCGAGGAGCTGAACCTGACGATGGTCCAGGTGCCTCTGATCGTCGACTCGGCGAGCGGCGTCAACGACTACCTCGACCGGGACGGTTCGCGGACACCCATCCAGTTCCACGTCGCGAACGACAACGAGCGCCATCCGATCGATGCCGAGGTCGTCCAGGCGGCGACGAAGTGGAAGCGAATGGCCCTGCGCCAGTTCGGTCTCGAGCCGGGCGAGGGCCTGCTCACCGACATGCGCGCAGTCCGCAAGGACTACTTCCTGGACCACGACCACAGCGCCTACGTCGACCAGTGGGACTGGGAGCGCGTGATCACCCCGGCCGAGCGGACGCTCGAGTACCTGACCGACACGGTCCGCTCGATCTGGAAGGTGCTGAAAGAGGCCGAGGCCTACGTGCACGAGCTGCACCCAGAGCTCGCAGAGGCTTATCCGCCCCTCCCCGAGGCGCTGACCTTCCTGCACGCCGAGGACATTCTCGAGGCCTATCCGAATCTCCCACGCAAGCAGCGTGAGACGGCAATCCTCCAGGAGGTGCCGGCGATCTTCATCTACGGGATCGGCTGGCCGCTCGCCGACGGCTACCCGCACGAGCTGCGCGCGGCCGACTACGACGACTGGTCGACCGAGGTCATGTCCGCCGACGGGCGCCCGATGCACGGCCTGAACGGCGACATCCTCGTCTGGAACCCCATCACCCGGCGACGGCACGAGCTGACCTCGATGGGGATCCGCGTCACGAAGGATGGTCTCCGGCGCCAGCTCGAGCTGTCGGGACAGCTCGACTTCCTCGAGCTCCCATATCACCAGGCGATCGTGAACGACGCGATCCCGCTTTCAATCGGAGGCGGCATCGGTCAGTCGCGGACGATGATGCTCCTCCTCCGGAAGGCGCACCTCGGCGAGGTGAGCGTGACGGTTTGGCCACAGGTGCTGAAGGACATGTGCGCCCGCCGGGACATTCACGTCCTCGAATAGCCCTGTGGAAAGCCCGCACCTCGCTTCCGTCCTTGCCCGGATGCAAGCGTGCGACCCACTGGCGAGCATATGACCATGGAAACCGGGAACGACGGCACGGGCATGCTGGCCCGCTTCAAACGCGCCGCGGGTCTCGATCGTCCGCCGGCGCTGCATCCCTCCGCCTCGTTCAGCGCGACGATGCGCGTACGGCTCGAGAATCACCCGGGCGCTTTCGCGGGACTCGCGCAGGCGATCGGCGAAGCAGGCGGGCTGCTGGGCGCGATCGACCTCGTGCGCGTGGGACGGGGCCACAAGGTTCGTGACGTGACCTTCCTCGCAGCAGACGCCGCGCACGTCGAACGGATCCTCGCGGCCGTCCGCGACGTGCCGGGGATCGAGGTCGAGCACATCTCCGACCGCACGTTCCTCGCCCACCTGGGCGGCAAGCTCGAGGTGACGCCCCGGAGTCCGCTGAAGACGAGAGAAGACCTTTCGATTGCGTACACGCCCGGCGTCGGCCGGATCTCGATGGCGATCGCAGAAGATCCGGAGAAGGTCTGGACGCTCACGATCAAGCAGAACACGGTCGCGGTCGTGAGCGACGGCACCGCCGTCCTCGGTCTCGGCGACATCGGGCCCGAGGGGGCGCTTCCGGTCATGGAGGGCAAGGCGGTGCTCTTCAAGGAGTTCGGCGGGATCGACGCCTGGCCCGTGTGTCTCGCGACCAAGGACGTCGACGAGATCGTGCGCACCGTGACCGCGCTCGCACCCGTCTTCGGCGGTATCAACCTCGAGGACATCTCCGCGCCGCGCTGCTTCGAGATCGAGCGCCGGCTGCGCGAGACGCTCGATATCCCGGTCTTCCACGACGACCAGCACGGAACGGCGATCGTCGTCGTCGCGGCGCTCCTGAACGCACTGCTCGTCGTCGGCAAGCGCGCCGAGGACGTGCGCATCGTGCTGACCGGCGTCGGCGCGGCCGGGACGGCCGTCACCAAGGCGCTCATCGCCGCCGGTGTCCGCGACATCGTGGGCTGCGATCGCGAAGGCGCCCTCTATCGAGAGCGCCCCGGCTTGAGCGCAGTCAAAAAGGAGTACGCCGAGATCACAAATCCTCGGAACGTGCGCGGTTCCGCAGACGAGGCCCTGGCCGGCGCAGACGTCTTCATCGGCCTCTCCGCCCCAGGAGCCGTGACTGCAGACGCGATTCGCCGGATGGCGGACGACGCCGTGGTGTTCGCGATGGCGAACCCCATTCCAGAGGTGATGCCGGAGGAGATCGAGGACGCGGCCGCAGTGATCGCGACTGGACGCTCCGACTATCCGAACCAGATCAACAACGTGCTCGCCTTCCCGGGCGTCTTCCGCGGCGCGCTCGACGTCCGCGCGCGCGAGATCACCGGGGAGATGGAGCTTGCTGCCGCCCGGGCGATCGCTGCGGTCGTCAAGCCCGAGGATCTCTCGGCGGACTACATCGTTCCGAGCGTCTTCAACCGCGAGGTCACCCCGGCGGTCGCCACCGCCGTCGCGGAGGCTGCGCAGCGAGCAGGCGTGGCCCGACGTGACCGGCGCCGGGACCGTCACGATCCGTCGGAGCTCTCGGTCCGATGAGCGCGCGCGCGATGCCTCCTCCCTGGAAGGTCAAGGTCGTCGAGCCGATCGCGCTGCCCGGCCCAGAAATTCGTCGTCTGGCAATCGAGCAGGCGGGTTACAACACGTTCCTGCTCCGCGCGGAGGACGTCTACATCGACCTCCTCACCGACAGCGGCACCTCGGCGCTCTCCCAGGAGCAGCGCGCAGCGATGGAGCTCGGAGACGAGTCCTACGCGGGGTCGCGCAGCTTTTTCCGGCTCGAGTCCACCGTGCGAGAGGTCTACGGCTACAACCATGTGATCCCGACCCACCAGGGTCGCGGCGCCGAGCATCTACTCGCCCGCCTGCTCGTCAGGCCGGGGCAGCTCGTGCCGTCCAACCTCTACTTCACGACCTCCCGTGCGCACGTCGAGCTCGCCAAAGGGATCTGGGTCGACGTCGCGGTTCCCGAGGCGATCGATCCCGGCGCCCGGCTTCCGTTCAAGGGGAACATCGACCTCGACGCGCTCGCGAAGGTGCTCTCGGCGGCAGGCGACGACGGCGTCGCCTTCGTCCGGCAGGAGGCCTGCGTCAACATGGCGGGCGGCCAACCGTTTTCGGTCGAAAACCTCGCCGAGGTGCACCGGCTCTCACACGAGCACGGCGTGCCCCTCATCCTCGACGCCACCCGGCTTTCCGAGAACGCGGTCTTCGTCAAGGACCGCGAGCAGGGCTGGGAGGACTGGCCGCTCGGGAGCGTCATCCGCGCGATGGCCGACCTGAGCGACGGCGCGATCTTCTCGTCGAAGAAGGATCACTTCGTCCCGATCGGCGGCCTCCTCGCAGTCAACGACGGCGAGCTGGCGCAGCGGGCCCGAGAGCTGGTCGTCGTCTACGAGGGCTTCCCGCACTACGGCGGACTCGCGGGTCATGACATGGAGGCTCTCGCCCAGGGGATCCGCGAGTCGACCGATGAGCCGACCGTCCGGCACTACGTCTCCCAGGCCGCCTATCTGGGCGGCCTCCTCGAGGAGGCAGGTGTGCCGATCGTCATCCCGGTCGGGGCGCACGGCGTCTTCCTCGACGCAAAGAGGTTCCTGCCGCACCTTCCGCAGAAGCAGTTCCCGGCCCAGGCGCTTGCCGCGGCGATCTACCTCGCCGGCGGCGTCCGTTCGATGGAGCGGGGCATCGTGTCCGGCCAGCACGCGTCTGAGCCCTACGACGGGCTCGAGCTCGTGCGGCTGACCCTGCCGCGCCGCGTGTACACCCAGGAGCACCTGGAGTACGTAGCGCAGGTCGTCATCAGCGTCTACGAGGCAGCCGAGCAGGTGCCCGGGCTGCAAATGGTCTACGCGCCCGAGCATCTCCGCTTCTTCCAGGCCCGCTTCCGTCCGCTTTCTCCATTGCCCCATCTCGAAGGACCGGACGCAAAGCCAATGCTCCTGCCTGCGTAGCGTGGCGGCACCAGTCGTTCGGAGGGGAAGGCGAATCCTCCTCTCGGCGATCGTGGTCTCGCTCACCGCTACGGCGCTGATCGCGATCGGAATCCTCCTCTTCGGCGACTTCGGTGAGACGGAGGGCCGGATCCTGGCGACGACGGCGCTCCTGGCCGGATTTGCCCTGCTTGCTCTACCGGCCGGGCTCCTCTTCGACCAGTCGCGGCTTCCGGCGCTCAGAGTGGCCGTCGTCCTGCTCGCGATCGCCGGCTTCGCTCTCACGCTCACCGCCGTCTGGACAACCGAACCGCCTGTCTGGCTCGGCAAGCTCGCCACGACGGTCACTGTCTTCGCCGTCGCCGGGACTCAGACGGCGGCGCTGGCGGCCCGTCGGCGCGCGAGCGATCCGAGCTCCGTGCCTGCCCTCTTCGCCGGCTCCAGCCTGCTCGCGCTCGTCCTGGCGACGATGGCGTCGGTCACGGCGTGGGCCGAGATTCAGGATTCGCCGCTGTACTTCCGGATCCTCGGGGCACTCGCCGTTCTCGATGTGCTGCTCGTCGTCTTGCAGCCCGTGCTGGCGCTGGCCCGCCCTCGAGGCGAGCTCTACCGAGTGCACTTGGCCGTCGAGTCCGGTGAGGAGCTCGAGACGGCGATCGAGGCCGCCGACTTCGCAGCCGCCGTGGCGAGAGCGATCCGGGCAACCGAGCGGAGCGGGCATCGCGTGCTCCGCGTGGAGCGCAGCGAGAATCCTCCGGTCCGGAGAGAGGGGCCGGCCGCGTAAGAGGCCGGGCGGCGGACGAGAGCTATGCGACGAGTAGGCCGGCGTCGTGGCCGACCTTCTCGAATGCTGCAAGCGCCCGGTCGAGCTGCTCGGGCTCGAGCGCCGCGGACATCTGGACCCGGACGCGAGCCTTGCCTTCGGGCACGACCGGGTAGCCGAAACCGGTCACGAACACGCCCTCGTCCAGCAGCCGCCGGCTGAGCCCGATCGCGAACGAGGTCTCGCCGACGATGATCGGGATGATCGCCGCGTCGCCCGAGAGCGGCTGGAAGCCGACACCTGCGAGCTGGTCACGAAACGTCTGCGTGCTCGCGTGCAAGCGCTCGACGAGCCCGGGCTCGGCCCGGAGGACGCGGACCGCCGCCAGCGCGCCGCACGCCACCGGAGGGGGGATCGCATTCGAGAAGAGCTGGGGGCGGGAGCGCTGCGCCAGGAGGTCGCAGACCTCGTGAGTGGAGGCGACGAACCCGCCCGCCGCGCCGCCGAGAGCCTTGCCGAGCGTGCTCGTGATCACGTCGATCTCTCCGAGGAGGCCGAAGTGCTCCGCGACCCCGCGTCCCGTGGCTCCCATGACCCCGGTCCCGTGCGAGTCGTCGACGATGACGATTGCCTCGTGCTCGCGTGCGAGCTCGACGATCTCCGGGAGCCGGGCGACGTCGCCCTCCATGCTGAAAACGCCGTCGGTGACGACGATCTTCCGCTGAGCCGGGCTCGCACGAGCCGAGGGCGTCTCGTAGCTCACCCATGTCGGAATGGGCGAAGACGACCTTGCGTGCGGGCTTCGCGAGCCGCATCGCGTCGACGATGCTCGCATGGTTCAGCTCGTCGGAGATGAGGACCGTGTTCTCGTCGGTCAGCGAGGGAATCACCGCCTCGTTCGCGTTCCAGCACGAGGCGTACGTGAGCGCAGCCTCGGTGCCGACCAGCTCGGCGAGCTCCGCCTCGAGCTCGAGGTGCGGCTCGAACGTGCCGCAGATGAAACGGACCGAAGCCGTGCCGGCGCCGTAGCGGTCGAGCCCTTGCTTCGTCGCCTCGATCACCGCCGGATGTGCGGCCAGGCCCAGGTAGTTGTTCGAGGAGAGGACGATGACCTCGCCTCGACCGTCCATCTCGACCACGGGCCCCTGCGGAGAGCGCAGCGTGAGGAACGTCTTGTACGTGTTCGCGGCACGAAGCCCGTCGAGCTCGGCCGCGACCTCGTTACGAAGCCGCTCGTTCACCGGTGCGTCCACCTGGCCAGCTCACCCATGCGGTCGGCGGGCGCCCGGGCCTCCCCGGGGGTGGCCTCCGCTTTCCCGTCCACCTCGCCTGGGAAGAGGACGACCTTGCAGGCCTGCCCCGCGTCGAGCTCCGCAAGCGCCCGCTCGAACTCGGATAGCGGATAGCGATGGGTGATCAGGGGCTCCAGGTCGACGACTCCGTGCTCAAGCAGCCACCGGGTCTTGTACCAGGTGGCGAAGATCTGGCGGCCGTTCACGGCCGTCACGGTCAGATTCTTGAAGATGAGTGACTCGGCGACGTCGAGCTCGACCGGCCGGGCGGGGATCCCGAAGAGAACGACGTGACCTCCGTTCCGGACGATCCGGAACGCGTCGCCGATCGCGGCCGGAGAGCCGGACATCTCGTAGACGACATCGAGGTGCTCGCCTTCGTTCTGCGCGATGAACCACGCCGGCACGTCCGCGACGTCATCCACGTTGACCACGTCGGTGACGCCCATCGTCCGCGCAAGGTCGAGGCGGAAGGGGACACGATCCGACGCCAGCACGCGCCCTGCCCCGGAGGCCCGCGCGAGGGCGATGCTGAAGAGACCGACCGGCCCGCAGCCGAGGATGCCGACGGAGTTGCCGGCGAGATCGTGCAGGCTCGTGGCGAAGACGGCGTTGCCGAACGGCTCCTGGAGCGTCGCGATCTCGGGAGGGAGCTTCGTCCGGTCGTTGAGCCAGATCACGGATTCGGGCACGACGACGTACTCCGCGAATGCCCCGTCGCGGTCGACGCCGAGGATCTGGGTCTTCTCGCACATGTGCGCCTGGCCGGTGCGGCAGTGAAAGCACATCCCGCAGGTGATGTGACTCTCGGCGGAGACGTAGTCGCCGGGCTCGGTGTGGGAGACGTTGCGACCGACCTCGGTCACCGTGCCGGCGAACTCGTGGCCGAGCGTGAGCGGAGGGTGGATTCGATGGGCGGCCCACTCGTCCCAGTGAAAGATGTGGAGGTCGGTCCCGCACAGGCTTGCGGCCTCGACGCGAACGAGCACGTCGTCGTCACCGACAGCCGGCAACGGTGTCTCGTCCAGGACGAGGCCCGGCTCCGGGCTGAGCTTCCGGATCGCCCACATCTTCTCGCCCATCAAGACCTGTTCTAACTCTTTTCTCGGCCGTCGGTGACGACGTCGGTCAGAGGACGGCGCGGCGTCGGCCTCGCGCCTGGGCCATAGCCGAGCCGGAGGACGATCTGCGGCACTCCCACTTTCGCGAGGCGGCCAACGGCAGCGCGGAGCTCTGCAACCTCGATCGGCTGGTTGAGGAAGGAGGCAGAGACCTCGTCCTGGGCGGCTCGCAGGAGCACGCGGCCGAGCGCCTGACCCGCCGCGAGCCAGTCGCGCGGAGTGTCGCCTTCGGTTCCGAGAACCGCTAGGACGGGTGAGCCGTCCGCGATCTTCCGGTCATGGGCGGCAGCACCCTTGCCGACGTCGAAGGTCCTCACCACGAGCGGAGCGAACGGTGCAAGCGCTGCGGGAAGCTCGAGCGCGTGGGTGGGCATGCCGTCGTGGGCCCGGCTCCGGCTCCCGTGGATCCAGGAGGCGAGCTCCCGGCGAAACCGTGGATCGGCGAACTGACGCCGGTCGCCCTCGGCCACCAGGTCGGCAAGCTCGTGACGCTGTTCGTCGTGCTCGAGGACACGGAGCCGCGCGCCCTCACTGGACGCCGCCCGCTCGAGCTCTGCCAGCAGGTCTTTCGGCACGTCTCGGTGCTCGAAGACGTTGCGGTTCGTGCGGCGCTTCGCGATCGCCCAGAAGAGGAGCTTCTCCTCCTCAGTCGGCCGGTGCGGCTTGCCGAGTCGGATCCGTGCAAGCAGGTCTGGGTCGCTCTCGTCGGGGAGAAGCTCGATCTCGTCCTCGAAACCGTAGTGACGGATCGCGATGCGGAGGGTGAGCAGCGCCGCGCCGCAGCTGATGAGGAGCTCGCGGTCGTCGTGGTCGACAACGGGCAGGGCGCGAGTGCGGTCTGCGCGGAGCTCGACCGCATCGTCCGAGAGCTCGAAGAGCCACGGCTGCGAGTTGTGGTTCGACGGCGCCTGGACGGCGTAGCGGAGGAGGTAGGCGAGCCGCTCGATAGGCAGGCCCGCCGAGGGGAAGTCCTGGCGGTCAAGCTCGGTCAGAGAAAGCCTCGGGGCGGCCTCCGGCTCTCCGCGTTCGTATCGGGTCATCGCGCCTTCAATCGCAGAGATCGTCGGCACTTCGCCCTTGCTGTCGAGGAAGGGCAGGTAGACCTCCTCCTCCTTGCGAAAGTGCGCATCCAGCAACGCGTGCAGCCCGTAGAGGACGGCTTGTAGCCCATCCGCGTCGTGCTCGTCGACGGACTCGAGGAGGTCGGTCTGCTCACGCAGAAGCTCGTGATCGAACGCCATTCCTGCGGTGGCGGCTGGATGTCGAAGCCGATGCGCGATCTCCGGGTAAAGCCATGCTTCCTCGGCCTCGGCGTGCCGCCGTAGCTCCCCGCGCAGGAAATCGAGCAGCTCTGCAACCGCAGCACGGCGCTCGTGCAGGCTGAGGGAAGGAATCTCTCGCGCGACCTCTGCGAGGCGCTCGACACCCGGGCGGAGCCTCTCGTGCCGCCGGCGAAGTGGCTCTGTCACTTGCTGCGCCATCGACCCAAGGTTCCTCAGCGCGCATCGAGAAGGCATCCGCGGGCGCCCTGATTCTTCCAACGGCTTTTCCCGGGGTCCGTACTTGCCCGCACATTCGATCGGCGCGGATTCGGATGCGTCGGCCGCCTCCGAGAGCCAGGCTTTAGGTGTGAGAGCGGCTGGTACACCCGTGCAAGAGTCGGGAGCCGCCGGGACCGAGGCTCCGGCGACGCCGCTCGTCGGGGTTGTCGGTTCTGCGCAGCGGACGAACACCCAGCTGGTCGCCGCCTGGCAGGCACATGGGCTCGCGGCGGCGCTCGTCTCACCCAGCGAGGCGAAGGCTGTGCTCCGCCCGGGAGACACCGCCATCGCCCGACTCGACGTGCTGCCCACGCTCGACGGGGTCGAGGAGGGGCTCGACGAGCTCGACGACCTCGCCCGGCGCGGAGTCCGCCTTCTCAACACCCGGGATGCACTCGTCTCCGCGCACGACAAGCTGCTCACGGCCGCACGACTCGCGAAGGCCCGAGTGCCTCATCCGAAGACAGTGCACCTGCCACACGCGGAAGCGCCGCACGGCCTCACACCGCCCTTCGTCCTCAAGCCGCGGTACGGCAGTTGGGGCATCGATGTCTTCCTCTGCGAGACGGAGCGATCGTTCGAGGAGGTGCTCGACGAGATTCGGCTTCGGCCCTGGTTTCTGCGCCACGGTGCGCTGCTCCAGGAGCTGATTCCGTCGAGCGGGCGGGACCTCCGGATCCTCGTCGCGAACGGCCGCGTCGTCGGCGCCGTGCAGCGAATCGCTTCACCCGGCGAGTGGAGGACGAACGTCTCGCGCGGCGCGACGCGCGCGCCCCTGAGCCCGACGCCAGAAGCCTGTCGCCTGGCGATCGAGGCGGCAGCGGCGATCGAGGCGGATTTCGTCGGCGTCGACCTGCTGCCGCTCGATGACGGCTACGTCGTGATCGAGCTGAACGGCGCGGTCGATTTCGACAACCATTACGACCTCGCCGCGTCCGACGTCTACATGCGGATTGCAACGAGCCTCGGCGTTGCCGAACAGGCTCTGGTGAGGCGCTAGCTCATGGGACCGCCACAGCCCACGCTGTTCCCGACAGATCAGGCCTTCGAGACGACGACACGGGAGCTCTCGGTCGACGCAGTCTGGGAACGCGTGTTCACCGTCGCGCCGCTCGTCATCGTCGGGTCGAAGGACACCGATGGGACGTACGACCTCGCGCCGAAGCACATGGCGATGCCGCTCGGCTGGGGCGATCGTTACTGCTTCGTCTGCACGCCGCGTCACAGGACGTACGCGAACGTCGAGCGCCACGGAGTCTTCACGGTCAGCTTCCCCCAGCACTTCCAGGTCGTGCAGGCAAGCCTTGCTGCGTCGCGTCGCGAGGCCGACGGAAGCAAGCCCGCGCTCGCCGCACTGCCGACGTTTCCCGCACGCTCGGTCGACGGAGTGCTCGTGCACGGCTGTTACCTCTTCCTCGAGTGCGAGCTCGACCGGATGATCGACCTCGATGGCGACGCAACCCTCGTGATCGGCCGGGTCGTGGCCGCCTCTGCACGAGAGGATGCCATCCGCGACCCCGACCTTGACGACGCCGAACTGCTCCGCCACGTCTCACCGATCGCGTACGTGAGCCCGTCGCGCTTCGCCTCGGTCGAAGAGACGCACTCCTTCCCCTTCCCCGCGTTCTTTCGCCGCTGAACCATGGCTGCCGGCGGCCAAGCACAAGTCTCGACCTGGCTCAATGCCCGGCAGGACGAGATGGCCGACCTTCTCGGCACGCTCGTTCACGCGGAGTCGCCCTCGCTCGTCCCAGGTTCCGAGCGCGCCGCCCTCGATGTGCTCAACGACGAGCTCGAGCGCGCAGGGCTCGTTACTCGGCGTCTGCGAGGCGAGGGGACCGGAGATCATCTCTTCGCGCGACCCCGCGGTCGCCGGCGGCATGCCTCGTACCAGCTGATCCTGGGGCACGTCGACACCGTCTGGCCGCTCGGGTCGGTTCAGTCGATGCCTCCGCATCGGGACAACGGGCACTTCTACGGCCCCGGCGCATACGACATGAAGGGTGGGCTCGTCCAGCTCGTCTTCGCTCTGCGCGCACTGCACGAGCTCGGCCTCGGCCCCTCGGTGGCACCGGTCGTCCTCGTCAACTCGGACGAAGAGATCGGCAGCATCGACTCGCTGCGCTACATCCGGATGCTCGCCCGAGGCGCCGCCCGCGCATTCGTGCTCGAGCCACCGGCGGGGCCTGGTGGAGCACTGAAGACCGGACGCAAGGGGGTGAGCCGCTTCGAGGTCGTGGTCACGGGCCGTGCCGCCCATGCCGGCACGAGCCCCGAGCAGGGCGTCAGCGCAATTCTCGAGCTCTCCCAGCTAGTCCAGCAGCTCTTTGCGATGAACGACCCGGAGGCCGGCGTCACGGTCAACGTCGGCACAATCGACGGTGGGCTGAGGGCGAACGTGGTCGCTCCCGAGGCGCGAGCACTGGTCGACGTCCGGGCGCCGACCGCCGCCGACGCTGCGAGGGTCGCCAAGGCGGTCCGAGCTCTGGGCTCGAGTCGAGCTGGCACAACGGTGGCGGTCCGAAGCAGCGCGGAGCGGCCGCCCATGCCCGCCACCGGCCGCAACCGCGTCCTCTTCCGGCGTGCGCAGCGACTGGCAGCACAACTCGGCCTGAAGGTCGAGGAAGCGCCTCTTGTCGGTGGCGCTTCCGACGCGAACTTCACGAGCGAGCTGACTGCGACCCTCGACGGGCTCGGGACGCTCGGCGACGGTGCCCATGCCCGCGACGAGCACGTAGTGGTTGCCGCTCTCCCAGCTCGCGCGGCCTTGCTTGCGCTACTCCTGCTCGAGCCTTAGCTCAGAGGGCTCTTCCTCTTCGAGCAGGCCGGCGTCGATCGCGTAGCGAACCAGTTCGGCACGAGTCGTGAGCCTGAGCTTCTGCATGATGTGCGCCCGGTGCGTCTCCACCGTTCGCACGGAGAGGTAGAGCATCTTCGCGATCTCCTGATTCGTGTGACCGAGAGCGAGGAGCCGCAAGACCTCGCGCTCGCGGTCGGACAGGGGATCCGCATCCGCTCGCGCACGCTCTTCCGCGTCGGCGGCCACGAGCCGCGCACCCAGCGTGGGATGGACGTAGCGGCCGCCGGCAGCTACTTCGCGAATGGCGTCCACGACCTCCGCATCCGCGGCTTCCTTGAGCACGTAGCCCTGCGCTCCCGCGTCGAAGGCCTCGCGGACATAGTGAGGGTCGTCCTGCATCGACAAGATGAGCACCTTCGTGTCGGGTGCCTCCGCCAAGACGGCGGGCGTGGCCTCGATTCCGCTCGGCCCCGGCATGACGACGTCCATGAGCACGACGTCGGGCTTCGTGCCCCGGGCCTCGAAGACCGCCTCGCGCATGTCGCCGGCCTCGCCGACGACCTCGATGTCGTCCTCGGCCTCGAGCACTCGGCGTAGCCCGGAGCGTACGACCGCGTGGTCGTCCACGATGAGAACGCGCACGGTCATGGAATCGGAACCACGGCGACGATGGTCGTCCCGCCGCCTTCCGACGATTCGACCTGAAGTCGGCCGCCGAGCAGCGCCAGCCGTTCCCTCATCCCGACGAGACCGAGCCCGTCCTCTGAGGTCTCGTCGACCGCGAACCCCCGGCCGTCGTCTTCGAACACGACCGAGGCGTTGTTGGCCCTGCGCGAGAGAACGATGCTGACCTTCCTTGCCTGCGCGTGCTTGACGACGTTCGTCAGTGCCTCCTGCGTGATCCGATAGAGAGCGGTCTCGATCTCGGACGGTAACCGTTCCTTGCCAAGCTGCGGCTCCATGACCACTTGGATCGAAGTCTGCTCCTGAAAAGACTCGACCAGCCGTTCGAGGGCGGGAACGAGGCCGAAGTCGTCGAGCGCCTTCGGGCGAAGCTCGACAGCAAGCCGGCGGACGTCTTGCAGCGTGGTCACCACGAGCTCGCGAAGGCGCGCGGCCGCCGCGCTCACGCCCGCTGCATCCTCCGCATCCTCCAGCTCCTTCAGCCCGAGGAGGATCGAGGTCAGCGCCTGTCCGGTTTCGTCGTGCAGCTCCCTGGCCAGGCGCTTTCGCTCGAGCTCCTGGGCTGAGACGACTCTGCGCAGCGCGTCGACCGCCACCCGCTCGGAGAGGTCGACCGCGACCGCGACGCGGGCAGAGAGGGTCTCGGCGAGCCGGAGGTCCTCGTCGGTGAAGCGAGGGTCGCCGCCTTCCTTGTCGTGTGCCGAGACCACCCCGATGGGCCGGCCGCGCAGAAGAAGCGGCACGAACATGCCCGTTCTCGCGCCCATCCGCCGACCGGTGTCCTGGTCGACCTCGAGGTCCTCGATCATCGAGTCGACCCGCTCGCTCCGGGCTCGATCGAGCACGCGGCCCGACTTCGAGCCGTCCCGGCCGAGCCCCATGCCGACGAGCTCCTCGCCTCCCTCTCCGGCGACGGTGCGGATGACCAGGTCGCCTCCGGGCGCGGGCATCGCGATCACGACGAGCCGGGCCTTGACGAGCTCCCGCAGCCGATCGGCGACGAGCTGCAGCAGCTTGGGCAGCTCGACCTCGGAGATGAGCGCGTCGACGATCTCGTTCACCGACTCGAGCTGGGTCAACCAGCGCGTGGCCGACTCGTACAAGCGCGCGTTCTCGACCGCGACCGCAGCCTGAGCGGCGAGCAGCTCGGTCAGCTCCTCGTCTTCCTCGGTGAATGGCCCGCCCCCGGCCTTTTCAGTCAGGTAGAGGTTGCCGTACGCAACCCCGCGCAGCACGATCGGGACTCCGAGGAAGGTCTTCATCGGGGGGTGATTCGGCGGGAACCCGACCGAGTTCGGGTCCTTGCCGAGATCGTCCAGGCGCAGTGGTCGTGCCTCCCGGATGAGCATGCCGAGGATGCCCCGGCCACGCGGCTCGTCGCCGATCGCGGCCTGTGTCTCGGCATCGATTCCGGTGACGACGAATCGCTCGAGACCCTGCCCGCTCGGGTCGATGACGCCGAGCGCGGCGTATCTCGCCTCGGTCAGCTCCGCGGCGGCCTCCACGATCTTCTGCAGCACACCTTCGAGCGAGAGCTCGCCCGCGAGGGCGATGCCGGCGTCGAGCAGGCCGCGTAGGCGGTCGGGCTTGCCGGCCATGTCGCCATTATCGTTCAGTTGCCGATCTCGGACATCTCGACGCGCTTCGGAATCGCCTGCTCGGCCGCGGCTTTGACGCCTTCGCCGAAGGTCGGGAACACGTGATGCACGCGTGCGAGATCATCCACGGAGGCGTCGAAGCGCAGGGCCAGCGAGAAGCCCTGAACGACGTCGCTCGCATTCGGAGCCACGACGTGCAGCCCCAGCAGGCGGCGCGAGTGGGGGTCGTAGAGAACCTTGTACAGCCCGTGCTTCTGATCCTTGTAGGAGGAGCGCTGCACGTACTTGATGTCGTGGACCGCGATCTCGTGCTCGATTCCCTGCTCGTTCGCCTCGTGCTCGGTGAGGCCGACGCCGGCCAGCTCGGGCTCGGTGAAGATCGCCGTCGGCAGGACCGAGTAGTCCGCGGCCGGGGCGTCGCCGCCGAACATGTCCTCGATCGCGATCCGCGCCTGGTACTGGGCGATCGGAGTGAACTGGTGCCGCCCGGTCACGTCGCCCGCGGCCCAGATCCCCTCGACGGAGGTGCGCATGTGCTCGTCGACGACGATGCCCATCCGGTCTCGCTCGATGCCGACCTCCTCGAGCTGCAGGGACTCGACGTTCGGTACCCGGCCGGAGGCCAGCAACACGTGGCTCACGCGGACCTCGCGGGAGCCGTCGCCTAGCTTGGGGACGATCGTCGCCACGATGTCCTCGCCGTCCCGTCGGATGGCCTGCACCCTCGAGGAGAGAACGATCTCGATCCCGTCCTCCTCGAGCGCGGCCTGCAAGACGCCCGCAGCCTGCTCGTCCGAGCGGGGCGAGATGCGGTCGCGCGACTGGACCATGGTCACTCCAGAACCGAACCGGGCGAAGATCTGTGCGAACTCGAGACCCACCGGGCCGGCACCGACGACGAGCAGCGACGCCGGGAGGTCGGTCAGCTCGAGCGCCGAAACGTGATCGATCCAGTCGATCTCGTCGATCCCCTCGATCGGGGGGATCGCCGTGCGCGAGCCGGTCGTGATCAGGATGCGCTCGGCCGTCAGCTCCTCGCCGCCGACCTTCACGGTCTTCGCGTCGACGAGAACTGCCTCGCCGTCGTACGCGTCGAAGCCCCCCGCACGGAGGTCTTCGACCCATTTCGGCTGCGGCTTCTTGAGCGAGTCCTTCCGCGCCTTGACCCGGCCCAGGTCGACCTTCGCAGGGCCGACCTCGATCCCCAGATTCCCGGCCAGCGTGTTGATGTCGTGCACGAGCTCCGCGACGACGAGATAGGCCTTCGTCGGCTTGCAGGCGACGTTGGGGCAGCTCCCGCCCCACCGCGTGCTCTCGACGAGGGCGACCTTCGCGCCGTACGCGGAGACCGCCTTGGCCGCAGCGTCACGAGCGGCGGATCCGGATCCGAGGACGATCAGGTCGTAGTGCTTCTCCATTCGCGGCACCTCTCTTCCGTTCCGGTGGCTCGGGTCAGTCTGTCGCAGGCCCGACTCGTTACAGTCGCAGGCGTGGAGCATGCCCTCCCGCTCGAGGAGATGCAGATCGTGGAGGCGCTTCGCGCGGGCGACGAGCGGGCCTTCGAGCAGCTCATCCGCATGTACCAGGGGAGTCTCCTGCGCGTGGCGCAGATGTACGTCTCGAGCCGGGCTGTCGCCGAGGAGGTCGTCCAGGAGACATGGCTCGCGGTCCTGAACGGCATCGACCGCTTCGAGGGCCGTTCCTCACTGAAGACCTGGATCTTCCGCATCCTCGCCAACCGCGCGAAGACACGCGCGCAGCGTGAGGGCAGGTCGATTCCCTTCTCGTCGCTGGGCGACGACTCGGAGCCGGCCGTCGAGCCCGGGCGCTTCGACCGGGGCCACTGGGCGGCCCTACCGGCCGATTGGCCCGAGGAGCGGCTGATCGGCGACGAGACGCTGCACGTGATCGAGGGCGCCATCGAGGCCTTGCCTCCGACGCAGCGGGCCGTGATCACGCTCCGCGACGTCCAGGGCTGGAGCGCCGAAGAGGTTCGTAACGCCCTCGAGCTCTCCGAGACCAATCAACGAGTGCTTCTCCATCGCGCCCGCACGAAGGTGCGGAGCGCGCTCGAGGAGTACCTCGCGGAGGACACGTGAACGAAACCGTCATCGAGATCAGCTGCCAGGAGCTCGTGGAGCTCGTCACCGACTACCTCGAGGGCGCGCTCTCGGTGGAGGATCGCGAACGCTTCGACTCCCACATCGCCGCCTGCGACGGGTGCCGCACGTATCTGCGCCAGATCTCGATGACGGTCACGCTCACCGGGCAGCTGGCCCCCGAGCAGCTCGACCCCACGGCCGAGGCAGCTCTCCTCGATGCCTTCCGAAACTGGGCTCGCTAGACCGTAGGTCCCCGCACCCGCAAGTGGGCATTGCGGCTAGGGATTCAGCCGGGGCGCTCACCGGGCTCGACTTCTTCGAACGGTAGGCCGCTCGCAACGGCCCTGCGGCCAGCCGCCTGGTAGATGAGATCGACGCTGTCGTTCTGCCGGTAGGTGCCGGCGATACCGAGGAAGAGCGAGAGCCAACGCCAGAATCCGAGCTTGCCCTCGCGGGCGAGCGGCCGCTCGAAAAGAAGCGTCCGGCCCGAAACGCGGAAGTCGCGGCCGGCCTCTTGCGGGACGCCGTTCAGGAAGACCTCGTAGGGCTCCGAGACCTCGGGCGGGATGGTCACCCGGGACTGGTCAGGCATGCCACACAAGGATCAAAGTAGCCGCTCTCAAGGCGCCCTCATAGAATGCCTGCGCCTGTGCGCCGGAAGCTTCCCCTCGCCTCCCTGAGCCTCCTTGTGCTCGCCTTGGCGGTCGCCGGCCCGGTCCTCGCGGGAAACGGCGGCGTCGCCCCTCCGGTCGAAACGCCGCAGGCCGGTCGCATCCAGGACCTCCATTGGCTCCTGCTCGGCATCACCGGGGTGATCTTCGTGATCGTCGAGGGCGCGCTGATCGTGTTCGCCGTGCGGTTCCGCAATGCGGGACGTCCGCGTGAGCTCGAGGGCCCCCAGATCCGCGGCCACACCCGGCTCGAGCTGATCTGGACCGCAATCCCCATCCTCATCCTCGCCGTGATCATCGGCGCCGTCTTCTACAAGCTCCCGGGGATCAAGGACGTGCCCGAGCGCGACTGCGGCCGGATCGAAGGTGACGATCCACGTAGAGGGCCGCCAGTTCTACTGGCGCTACACGTACCCGAACGGTGCCGTGACCGTGAACGAGCTCCGCCTCCCTGCCGGCCGGCCCGTCGAGCTCGTGATCACCGCTCCCGCGAACGACGTCATCCACAGCTGGTGGGTGCCCTCGCTCGCCGGGAAGATGGACGCGATCCCGGGCAAGACGAACCACCTGAGCTTCGTGGCGCCGACGAAGATCGGCGTCTTCAAGGGCCAATGCGCGGAGTTCTGCGGCGCCCAGCACGCGCTCATGCTCGCCCGCGTGGTCACGATGCCGTCCAATCTCTTCGACCCCTGGGTCTCCAGGCAGGCCAAGGCCGTAGGGGAGCTCGGCAAGCAGACGTTCGAGGGCGCCTGCGGCCCCTGTCACGGCTTGAGCGGACAGGGCCTGATCGGCCCGCCGCTGAAGGGGAGCGCCGCCGCCGCCAACCCCCAGAGAGTCCGCACGCTCGTGACGCAGGGCGGCGTCGTGATGCCGGCGGTCGGGAAGGGCTGGAACGAGCAGCAGCTGCACGCTCTCGTTCAGTACGTGCAGAAGGAGATTGCAAGTGGCGGTTAGAGCCGACACGTACCCGCAATACCCGGCGCCCTGGTATCGAGGCCGCGTTGCGAGCTGGATAACCACCGTCGACCACAAGCGGATCGGAATCCTGTACCTCGTCACGTGCCTCGCCTTCTTCGGTGCCGGCGGAATCCTCGCGCTGCTCATGCGGGCACAGCTTGCGCAGGCGAACGAGACGTTCCTGACCCGCGACTCGTACAACGAGGCCTTCACGCTGCACGGGATCACGATGGTCTTCCTCGTCGTCGTGCCGATCCTTGCGGGCTTCGGGAACTTCCTCGTGCCGCTGATGATCGGGGCGCGTGACGTCGCTTTCCCGCGCCTGAACGCGCTTTCGTACTGGCTCTTCCTCTTCGGCGGGCTGACCCTCTTCTCGAGCTTCTTCGCCCCGGACGGCCCCGCGAAGACCGGCTGGACGATCTACCCGCCGCTCTCGGAGCAGCTGGGCGGGAGCGGCGTGGACATCTTGATCCTCTCGCTCCACATCCTCTCGATCTCCTCGCTGCTCGGCGCGATCAACTTCATCGTCACGATCCATCGCCTCCGCGCTCCCGGGATGAGCTGGATGCGTGTGCCGCTCTTCGTGTGGTCGATCGAGGTCTACGCCGCGCTCCTGATCGCCGTCCTGCCAACGCTCTCGGCCGGGCTGACGCTCCTGCTCCTCGACCGGCAGGCCGGCACGCACTTCTTCGAGCCGTCGGAGGGCGGCAACGCAGTGCTGTACCAGCACGTCTTCTGGTTCTTCGGCCACCCCGAGGTCTACGTGATGATCCTGCCCGTGATGGGGATCATCTCCGAGATCATCCCCGTCTTCTCACGGAAGCCGATCTTCGGCTACACGGCGATCGTCTTCTCGACGGTCGCAATCGGCTTCTACTCGCTGCTCGTGTGGGCGCACCACATGTTCACGGTGGGCCTGGCGACGCCGCTGCTGGGCTTTTTCATGATCTCGTCGATGATCATCGCCGTCCCGACCGGAGTGAAAGTCCTCAACTGGCTCGCGACGACCTGGCGGGGAACCTGCTCTTCCAGACGCCGATGCTGTTCGCGCTCGGCTTCATCGCGCTGTTCACGATCGGCGGGCTCTCCGGGATCTTCCTCGCCACGTTCCCCTTCGATTGGCAGGCCCAAGACTCGTACTTCGTCGTCGCCCATCTGCACTACGTCCTCTTCGGCGGCTCGATGTTCGGGATCTTCGCGGGGCTCTACTACTGGTGGCCGAAGCTCTTCGGGCGCCTGCTCGACGAACGCCTCGGCAAATGGCACTTCTGGCTGCTGTTCGTGGGGTTCAACCTCGCGTTCTTCCCGCAGCACATGCTCGGTCTGATGGGCATGCCGCGGCGGATCTACACCTACGGCAATCATTCGTGGGAGACGTACAACCTGATCTCGACGATCGGCGCCTTCGTGATGGCGGGAGCAATGCTCGTTTTCCTGGCCAACGTGATCTGGACGAGGAGGCGGCCCGGCGTGCGCGCGGGCAACGACCCGTGGCTGGGCGACACGCTCGAGTGGTACACGACCTCCCCGCCTCCGCCGCACAACTTCGACAAGGTTCCGTACGTGACGAGCGCTAGGCCTCTGCGCGACCTGCGCCGGCGGATCTGGGAGCGGCGCGAATGAGGCCGGGGCCCTGGCTTCGGCTGACCGCGCTCGCAGGCGCGGCCGGGACGCTGCTGGCGGTCGTCTCGGGGTCCGCGGACCTCGGGACTGGCCACCGGGTTCTCGCAGCGCTCGCGCTTCCGCCGCTCGCCGCGGTCGTCGCGGCCGCGTGGATCAGCTACCGGCACCTTCTCGCTCCGCGCCCTCTCCGCGCTCGTCCTGTTCGGCCTCGCGGCCGCAGTCACGGCCCCCGGCCTCCACCTCGCCCTGGCGGCCCTCGCCCTCGCGGCCGCGCTCGTCACCGCAGCCCAGTCGTGGCGCGGCGCGCCCCAGACTTTGCAACAGACTGTTGCTAAGTCTCGAAGGGAGTCGATTCGCGACTACGTGACGCTGACGAAGCCGCGGATCATGACGCTGCTCCTGCTCACCGGCTTCTGCGGCATGGTGATCGGCGCCGGCGCCCTCCCGCCCGCCTGGCTCATTGCAGCGACCATGACCGGCCTCGCACTCGCCTGCGGGGGAGCGAGCGCGCTCAACCACGTGCTCGACGCGGACATCGACCGGCTCATGGGCAAGCGCACCCGCTCACGGCCTGTCGCTGCAGGCCGGGTGCCGGCGACGTATGCCCTCGAGTTCGGCCTCGCGCTCTCGGCGCTTTCCTTCGTGCTCCTGGCCGGCGTCGTCAACGTCCTGACCGCCGTGCTCGCCCTCGTCGGCAACCTCTTCTACGTCGTCGTCTACACGCGCCTCCTCAAGCGCTCGACTCCGCAGAACATCGTCATCGGCGGCGCTGCGGGCGCAGTCCCTCCGCTCGTCGGCTGGGCGGCGGCAACGGGGAGCCTGACCCTGCCCGCACTCGTGCTCTTCGCCGTCGTCTTCCTGTGGACGCCACCGCACTTCTGGGCGCTCGCCCTACTCATCAAGCGTGACTACGCCGCCGCCGGAGTGCCGATGCTGCCCGTCGTCCGCGGGGAGAGCGAGACGGCGAAGCAGATCGTGCTCTACACCGTGGCGCTCGTCGCGTTCACCCTCGCTCCGGCGTTGTGGGGCCAGTTCGGGCTCGTCTATCTCGTCGCGGCAGGAGCCCTCGGCGGCGGGTTCCTCTGGCTCGCCTGGCAGCTCCGGCGCGAGCGGACTCCGGCCCGGGCCGGCCTTCTCTTCCACTACTCGCTGGCCTATCTCGCGCTGATCTTCGTCGCGATGGCTCTCGACTCGGTGATCGCATGAGCGAGCGGCCGCCAGAGCCGCACGCTCCACCGCCTGAGCCGGCACCCGAGGACGCGCCGAGCAACATGCTGTTCGGCCTCGGCCTGTTCGCGCTTGCCCTGCTGCTCTTCGCAGGGACGATCGGGATCGCGCTCGTCTACCTCGCGCTGGACTAGGACGCCCAGTCGGCCTCGAGGAGGTCCCGTACCTCCTCGACCCCCGCCTCCCACACGCGAAGCATCTCCTCGTCCGAGTGGACATAGGCACCGCCGAACGAGCCGTCGCCCGTGATGCGGCGGAACTCCACCGGGTCGTGGACCGACGTCTCGGTCACCGGCTTCGCCTCGGTCGGTAGCTCCACCCCGGGTAGCCGAGTCCAGGGAAAGTTCTCCATCCACGACGCGTGTGAGCCCTCCGGGTCGATCGAGCGGACGACCTCCGCGACCTGCGGGCTGTCCCACCAGTCGTGGTAGCGAACCCGCGTCTCGGAGTGCTTCGCGCCCCACTGCGCCGCGGCCGAGCGGGCCGGCGTGTTCCCGCCGTGGCCGTTGACGATCAGGATCCTCCGGAACCCCTGCCCGGATAGTGAGTCGAGCAGATCGGCGATGACCGCAACGAACGTCTCCACCCGGAGCGTCGTGCTGCCCGGATAGGCGGCGAAGCGCGGCGTGAGCCCGTACGGCAGAACGGGGAGCACGGGCACGCCCAGCGGCTCGGCGGCCTCGACGGCGACCCGCTCCGCGAGGATGTTGTCCGTCCCGAGCGAGAGGTAGGCGTGCTGCTCGGTCGAGGCGATCGGGAGGACGATGCGGTCGTCGTGCCGGAGGTACTCCTCCAGCTGCATCCAGTTACAGTCGTGGATCCTCATGCCGGACGAGCCTAGCGCCATCTTCCTCGCCCGTCCGAAGCAGCCTGCGGAGGGCATTCGGCTCGCGGTCAAGGACATCTTCGACACGGCGGGGCTGACGACGACCTACGGCTCGATCGTCTATGCCGATCACGTCCCCGACACGACGGCCGAGCCGGTGACACGGCTGGAAGCCGCCGGCTACGTCAACGTCGGGAAGACGAATCTGCACGAGTTCGCGTACGGGATCACGTCGGTCAACCCCCACTACGGGACCGTGCCGAACCCCGCGTTTCCCGGCCGGATGGCCGGCGGCTCGAGCGGAGGCTCGGCGGCTGCGCTCGCTGCAGGGCTTGCCGACGCGGCACTCGGGACCGACTCCGGGGGCTCGATTCGCATCCCGGCTGCGTGTTGCGGGATCGCCGGCTTCAAGCCCACCTACGGAGCCGTCTCGCTCGAAGGCTGCTTTCCGCTTGCGCCGAGCTTCGACCACGTCGGCCCGATGGCGCGCAACGTTCGGGGCTGTGTCGAGCTGCAGCGGGTGCTCGTCGACGACTTCCAGCCCCTCGAGCTCGAGTCGCTCGAGGAGATCCAGGCCGGGGTCGCATGGCTCGAGCACGCAGACCCACTTGTCCACGCGCGTGTACGCGAGGCGACCGACCTCTTCCCACGCCGCCGTGAGCTCGACTTCCCGCTCCCGACCGACCTCAGCGTCGTCTTCATGCGCGAGGTCGCCGACGTGCACCGCGACCTGTTCGCCGAGTTCGGGGATTCCTACGGCGACAACGTGCGCACGAAGGTCGAGCGCTGCCTCCAGGTGAGCGACGCCGACTACAAGCGTGGCCTCGCGGCACGAGCGAACTACGCCGAGCGTGCGGCGGCCGCCTTGAACGGCGTGCAGGTCGTGCTGACTCCGACGCTCGGCTTCGTTGCGCCGTCGCTACCCGTGGACGACCTCGAGATCCGGGAGCGGACGATCCGGCTCACCATCCCGTTCAATGCCCTCGGCTGGCCGACCCTCGCGCTTCCGTGCGGCCCGGCCGAGGACGGGTTGCCGGCGTCGCTCCAGATCGCGGGCCCACCAGGCTCGGACGCGCTTGTCCTGGCGGCCGGCGAACTGGTCGAGTCCCTCCTTCGAGGGACGCTCGACTGAGCTAGCGCTGCCGAAGACTCTCTTGCCATGTCTGTGCGCCTCACCGTCACCGGGGTTCTCGCGCTGCTCGCGCTTGCCGTGGGCACCCCGACCGCCTCCGCCGCCAAGCCGCTCAAGGCGCCGACGGGCCTCAAAGCGTTCCTGCTGCGGGTCAACGAGCCCGAGTCGCTCAACAACCGCAGCTTCCCCCGCACTCCTGCCTTCGCTTGGAGACCCGTCGCAGGCGCCAGGCGGTACGACTTCGAGCTCTCGACGAGCGAGAACTTCGCCGAGGGCGCGCTGATCTGGTCGAGCGAAAGCGCGTCCGTGAAGCTGACGAGCCCGGCGGCGACGGTTCCCATCTCCCTGCCCTGGATAACCGGCAATCCCTACGCCTTGTACGCGAGGGTTCGCGGCGTTTCCCCCAAGGGCCGCGAGGGCCGCTGGAGCGCGCCGTACGGCTTCAACATGCGCTGGCGCGACCGGCCGAGGCCGCTCGACCCGCAGTTCCCCGGCCTCATCCGCTGGACGCCGATCGAGGGCGCAACGATGTACGAGGTCTGGCTCCAGGGCTCGACGCTCACGTTCTTCACGACCACGAACGTCGCCGACGAGCGGGAGTTCTACGCCTTCCACACACAGCCCTGGTGGATCCAGTCCGTGAACTGGCGGATCCGGGCAGTCCGCAAGGTCTACGGCGAGATCCCGACCGGAATGCCGCGCGTCAGCTACGGCGCCTGGAGCGACTGGTTCACGAACGTCAACCCGGCGTTCAACGTCGACTTCAATCCGCCGTACAACCAGACTCCGGCCGAGATCGCCCTTGCCGGCACCGTCTCGGGCGACGTCGTCAGCACGCCCGCGAGCCCCCAGGCACATGAGCTCCTCCCGGCTTTCATGTTCACCGGGAACTACCGATCGTGGGGCAGCCCGGCCTTCCTCGACACGACCACCGAGCTCTTCCACGTCTACGTCTACACGGATGCCGAGTGCGTCAACCGCGTCTACACGAGCGCGATCGTCGGCGGCCCCGCCTACGCCCCGCGGCTCGGGCAGACGCTCGCCTACCCCGGGACCTTCTCCGACATCAACGTCGCCCGGAACGACTGGCTTCCCTTCGGAGCCGAAGGCCAGACGGTCATGCTGGACGGAACTCCTGTGGCAGCCGCGGACTCGGCCACCACCGGGATCGACCTCTGGGACACCTACTGGCCGAGCGGCGGTTACTACTGGACAGTCGTGCCAGTCTTCCCGAGGCCCGACCCGGACGACAACGCCAAGATCCTCGAGTACCGCGACATCCAGCTTCCCGAGGACGTCTGCCGCGCAGGAGGCGCTGCCCGCTTCGGCAAGGTGAGCAAGCCGGTCCTGGTCGGGGACAAGGCGCCATACGCGTCCGGCCTTTCGCCCGCCGGCAAGCTCGTTCCGGCAACGCGCACCGTCCCTGCTTTCTACGGCGCCCCGCTCGTCGCCTGGGAGCCGGTCCTCGGCGCCCACGAGTACGAGGTGCAGTGGAGCCGAAAGCTGAACCCGTGGCGCACCGAGCCCGGCGCGCTCAAGACGGGGGCGACCTCGGCGGTCCTCCCGCTGACTGTCGGACGCTGGTACTACCGCGTCCGCGGCCTGAATTACATGCTGCCGACGAAGCCGGAGATGACCTGGTCGAAACCGGTCAGCGTGAAGATCGCGAAGCCGCGCTTCAAGATCGTCAAGCACTAGAAGCGCCTGGAGGCCTGCCTTGGAGCCCGCGGTCAGCCCGCGGCGGCTAGCGCGGCGGCTTCGTACACCGGATCTCGCCCGAACTCATCGAGCTCTGCCGAGAGGAGATCGCTTCCGGTGAGCTGCTCGCGCGGTGACGGGCACGCCTCGCCGTCGACGGTGACCGACTCGAGCTGCTCGGACTCGTCGTGGGCCAGCCCGACATCGTGGTCGAGACGAGAGCCAAGCCAGCCGGCGAGCAGCGACGCCTCGGCGATCGGGCCTTTCACGTTCAGCTCGCGCGCCCCCGCGACCTCGGGCCAGAGCCCGGCGAGGCAGCGCCGCCACGGCTCCGTGCGCCGCCAGGCGATGTCCGAGCAAGCCGTGCGTTCGAACGGCAGTTCAAGGTAGGCGTCGGGCACGTCGGGCCACTCGGCGGAGTCGACTATGAAGCGGTCGCAGAGGTCCACGAGCTGCTCGACCGCAGGCTCGCCGAACGACGGTCGTCCCCGCCAGCGAAGGAAGACCGGCAGGCCCGTGACGAGCAGGGGCATGACGACGCTGGCCGGCGCTTGCGTCGTGCTCCCGCGAAGATGGAGCTCGATCACCTCGGCCGCGATGTGGCTCCGGTGCTGCGAGAGCGGGAACGCGAGGACGGAGACCTTGGCGTCGATCCCGTCCGATGCCGACTGCTCGGGAAAGAGCAGAACGCCTCGTGAGGGATGACGCTCACCGAGACCGGCGAGCGTCTCGACTGCCGCCCCCTGCCAGTCAGGGGGAACCCAGGCGAGATGCGTCATGACACTCGTCCGCATGTCCGGGCCGTCCGTCTCTCCTGCCGACTCATTGCGCAGCCGTTCCAGCGCCTTGACCACATCGCCGAGCGAGACGTCCTTCGCGCTCCACTCCGCGGCTTGGACGTCGCTCGCGCTCAATGCCGGAGCCACTCCCGGCCGTCTCGCCGAATGAGCTGGTCAGCGGCGGCCGACCCCCAGGTGCCCGCCGCGTAGTTCGGGAACGCAGGCCGGTCGCGGGCCCAGGTGGCGACGATCGCGTCCACGAGAGCCCACTGCTCCTCGACCTCGTCCGAGCGGGTGAACAGCGTCTGGTCGCCGAGCATCGCGTCGAGGATCAGGCGCTCGTACGCCTCGGGCAGGTCGGTGCGGAAGGCGCCGCCGTACATGAAGTCCATGTGCACGGTCCGGATGCGCATCCCCTGCCCGGGCACCTTCGCACCGATCGCGAGCGACACGCCCTCGTCGGGCTGAACGTGCACGACCAGGAGGTTCGGCCGCAGCTCCTCGGTCGCGGCGTCCTCGAAAGGTGGATGAGGCGCGCGCTGGAACTGGATCGCGATCGATGTTTCTCGCCGCGCGAGGCGCTTGCCGACGCGCACGTAGAAAGGCGTGTCCGCCCAACGCCAGTTGTCGACGTAGAGCTTCGCGGAGACGAAGGTCTCGGTCATCGAATCGGGAGGGACGCTCTCCTCCTCGCGATAGCCGGCGACCTCCTTACCGTCGACGTAGCCCCGTCCGTACTGGCCGCGGGCAATGTGTTTCGGCCCGGGCGTGTGGATCGCCTTCAGCACCTTGACCTTCTCGTTGCGCACCGAGTCCGCGGTGAAGTCGATCGGAGGCTCCATGGCCGTCAGCGCGACGAGCTGGAGCAGGTGATTCTGGAAGATGTCGCGGATCGCGCCCGCCTTGTCGTAGTACCCGGCGCGCCCTTCGATCCCGAGCGTCTCGGCGACCGTGATCTGCACGTGGTCGATGAACTGGCGGTTCCAGATCGGCTCGAAAATCCCGTTCGCGAAGCGAAGCGCCAGCATGTTCTGGACGGTTTCCTTGCCGAGGTAGTGGTCGATCCGGAAGACCTCTTCCTCGGTGAAGTACCGGTTGATCAGGCTCGTCAGCTCCTTCGCCGAGGCGAGGTCGTGGCCGAACGGCTTCTCGATGATGAGCCGGACCCAGCCCTCGGCATTTCGCCGCTTGCCGAGCTCCTCGACGATCGTCGGCATTTGCGCGGGCGGCACGGCTAGGTAATAGAAGCGGTTGCCGCGGGTGCCGCGCTCCTCGTCGAGTTGGCTGAGGAGCTGCGCGAGCTTGTCCTCGCCGGCCTCGTCGGCGAAGTCCATCGGAAGATAGTGCGTGGCTTCGGCGAGCCAGTCCCAGACCTCTTGCTTGAAGTCGTCCCGGCCGAACTCGCGCACCGCGTTCTCCATGCGGTCGCGGAACTCGTCGTCCGGCCATTTCGACCGCGAGGAACCGACGACGGCGAAGCGCTCGGGCAGCAGACGCCGGTAGGCGAGCGCATAGAGGGCCGGGAAGATCTTGCGGTGGCAAAGGTCGCCTGAGGCGCCGAAGATGACCATCGCGCACGGCTCGGGTGCGCGGCGCGGGCCGAGGCCGGCGAGCAGCGGGTTCTCGGCGAGCTCGGTCTCGGTCATGGCGTCTTCAGCTCGTGGCCGCCGAACTGGGCGCGAAGAGCCGCGCTCACCTTCGCCGCGAACGACTCCTCCTGACGAGAGGCAAACCGCGTGAACAGCGCCAGCGCAGTCGCGGGCGCGGGCACGTCCTCGTTGATCGCCTCCTCGACCGTCCAGCGACCCTCGCCGGAGTCCTCGACGTAGCCGGCGATGTCAGGCAGGTCGCGGCCATGCTCGTCGAACGCGTCGTGCAGGAGCTCGAGCAGCCAGGAGCGGACGACCGAGCCGTAGCGCCAGATGCCCGAGATCTGCTCGAGATCGAGGTCGTACTCGGACGCGTGCATGATCTCGAACCCTTCGGCGTAGGACTGCATGAGGCCGTATTCGATCCCGTTGTGAGCCATCTTCACGAAGTGGCCGGCGCCGGACGGGCCGACGTGCGCCCACCCACCTTCCGGCGCGAGCGAGCTGAGAACCGGCTCGATGCGGGCGACCGGCCCCTCAGGCCCCCCTGCCATCAGGCAAAAGCCCTCCTTCAGCCCCCAAACGCCACCGGAGACCCCGACATCGAGGAAGTGGATGCCGTGCTCGGCCGCCTCAGCGTTGCGTCGCTTCGTGTCGCGGAAGTACGAGTTGCCGCCATCGACCATCGTGTCGTCCGGCTCGAGGATGCCGAGGAGCTCCCGGAAGACACTCTCCGTGGGGTCGCCCGCCGGAATCATCATCCAGACGATCCGCGGCGGCTCGAGGCGGGCGGCCAGATCCTCGAGCGAGGAGGCCGTCGATTCCTGGTTCGGATCGTAGGTCTCCACCTCGAGGCCATGGAGGCGGAGCCGTTCCGTCATCCCGGCGCCCATGCGGCCGAGGCCGACCATTCCGAGCTTCATGAAAGCTCGTCCAAGCTCACGCGGCAGACGCGCCGGCCACGCTCCTTCAGAGCTTCCAGGTCACCTGCGGCCTGGGCCTGAATCAGGCGCCGGAACCCGAAGTCGCGGCCGGGGATCTCGAGCTCCTCGCCGAAGTCGTCCACGACCTGGATCGCGAGGATCGTGTTCGGCCCACCCTTGTGCAACTGGCCGGTCGAATGCAGGTAGCGAGGGCCGAGGCCCTTGGTCACGACGCACCCGGTTTCCCGCGCCCTGTAGACGAGTGAGTCGAGCTCGCCCTCCCGCTCCGGGTCGATGAACGCCTGAATCGAGATGTAGCTCGGCGGCTTCGCGTCCGCAAGCAGCTCGTCCAGCGACCCTTCAGGACCCGTCTCGGGGACAGTCCCTCCCGAGAGGATGGCGGTCGTCCGGTCCTTCGCGGCCTGGACATCGGGCTGGTCGAAGGGGTTGATCCCGAGGATCGCGCCGGCAACTGCGGTCGCGAACTCCCAGCGGAAGAACTCGGCTCCCAGATCGTAGGGATCGTCGAACCGCACCCCTCCGTGCTGACGGTCGGGGCCTCCCTGCGGATCCTCGCCGGGGGCGGGCACGAGACCCTTCCCCTCCTTCCCCGTCGACTCGGCGATCAGCTGCTCGGCCCAGAGGCCGAACCCGCCGGGCGTCTCGTCGATGCAGACCTTGTCTCGGCCATCGCTCCAGCCCTCACCGAGCTGCAGGCCGAAGGCGAAGCCCGGATTCTCCTCGCCGAGGCGACACCATTGCGCCATCGCGTCGGCGCGCTCGAGCAGCATCTTGACGTCGAGATCGAGCAGCGCCGCCGGCACCATTCCGAACGGCGAGAGGACGGAGTAGCGGCCGCCGATCGTGGGCTCGCCGCTCACGACCCAGGCGAAATCGTGCGCCTGGGCGAACCGCTCGAGCTCGGTACCGGGATCGGTGATCGCGGCGAACGTGCCCTTGCCCTGGGCGCGGAAGTAGTCGAGCTGGCAGCGCGTCTCGAGCGTCGTTCCCGACTTGGAGGCCGCGACGAAGAGCGTCCGGTCGAAGTCGATCTGCTGCCCGAGCCGGCGAACGGCATTCGGGTGCGTCGTGTCGAGCACGTGCAGCCGGTCGATCCCGAACGTGCGCCGGATCACCTCGGGCCCGAGGCTCGAGCCGCCCATCCCGAGCAGGACGAAGGCGTCGAAGTCCTTGTCGAGCCGCTCGAGCTCGTCGAGCCGCTCGAGCATCCGGCCCGGCTCGTCGAGCCAGCCGAGCCAGTGCGCTTCGTCCTGCCCGTTCCAGACCGTCGGGTCCCGCGCCCAGATCCGGTCGACCAGCTCGACCGCTTCCAGAGAGCTCACGAGAGAAACTCCAGCACGAGCCGGTCGAACTCGGCCGGGCGTTCGAGGCTCGGAGCGTGAGCCGTAGCCGGGATCGTCGCGTGGCGCGCATGCGGGATCGAGGCTGCCAGCCGGTCGGCGATCGCGTGCATGTCAGGACGATCTTCCTCGCCGACGGCGACCAATGTGGGGACACCGATCTCGCCCAGGCGCTGAGGGAGGTCCGGAACGAGCAGCTCCTCCTCCGCCTCGTCCCCGATCGGCAGCTGGAGCACGAAGGCGCGCCGTTGCATCTCGGCGACACGGTCCCGCACGGATGCGTCGACGTCCGTGGGGCTACGGCCGGGCCCGTCGACCCACATCCGGAGGTTCACCTCGACGGCGGCGTCCAGGTCTCCACGCTCGAGCGCGGCTTCCTCCTCGGCCCAGCCCGCCTGTGTCTCCTCGGTCCAGTCGTGACCGGGCAGACCTGAGCCGACGAGCACGAGCGCGGAGACGAGGTCCGGCCGGGCAACCGCAACTTCGAGCGCTACGCGGCCCCCCAGCGAGACGCCGACGAGCGCGGCCGGGCCCAGTTCGAGCCGCTCGAGCAATCCGACGAGGTCTCGCGCGTGCGAAAACGAGCCTGGTGAGATCGGCGTCTCGCCGAAACCACGCATGTCGTAGCGAACCGTCCGGTGCAGCGGCGGAAAGCTCGCCCACTGGGGCTCCCACATCCGGCTGTCCGCGATGCCCTCGTGGATGAGGACGACCGGTGGCCCAGCGCCCGCGACCTCGTAATGCAGCTCAGCTTGCTGCGTTGCGGTCACGCCGGAGCCAGCTGCCCGCGCTTGGACTCGATGCCTTCGAGAAGCTCTGTGAACGAGTCGATGAACTTCTGAACGCCTTCGCGCTCGAGCGTCTCGCTCACGTCGTCGTAGTCGACACCCGCCTCGGCGAGCTGCTCGAACAAGCGGTGCGCCTCGTCCAGCTCAGCCTCCAGCGTGAGCGCGACTTCGCCGTGATCCTGAAACGAGTCGACCGTCTCTTTCGGCATCGTGTTCACGGTCTCCGGCCCGATCAACTCCTCGACGTACATCACGTCCCGATACTCCGGGTTCTTCGTCGAAGTCGAAGCCCACAGGCAGCGCTGCTTGCTGGCACCCTTTGCGGCGAGAGCCTCCCAGCGCTCTCCCGAGAACGTCTGCTCGTAGTTCTGGTAGGCGAGCTTTGCGTTCGCGATCGCGAGCTTGCCATTCAGCTCGGGGTGCCCGACCTCGTCCAGCCGCCGGTCGGCCTCGGTGTCCACCCTGGAGACGAAGAAGCTTGCGACGGACGCGACCGTCGAGGGATCGCCTCCGGCCTCGACGAGCCGCTCGAGCCCGCTGATGTAGGCCTCTGCGACCTCCTGGTGGCGCTGCAAGGAGAAGATCAGCGTGACGTTGATGTTGCGGCCGCGCGAGATCATCTCCTCGATCGCAGCCAAGCCGGGCTGCGTCGCCGGGATCTTCACGTGGAGATTCGGCCGATCGACCCACTCGTGAAGGCGGATCGCCTCTTCGATCGTCGCCTCGGTCTCGTAGGCGAGGTTCGGATCGACCTCTAGGGAGACGTACCCGTCCCGGCCCTTGCCCTCGTCCCAGACGGGACGGAAGAGGTCGCACGCGTCCTTGATGTCCTGCACGGCCAGCTGGAGGAATATCTCCTTCGTGTCGTCGTAGGCCTGGATGACCTCGCGGAGCTGGTCGTCGTACCACTCCCCTTCGGCCATCGCCTTCTGGAAGATCGTCGGGTTCGAGGTGACGCCGACGACAGCGTCCTCGCTCATCATCCGGGCCAGCTCGCCGGTCTTGAGCCATCCGCGAGAGAGCGAGTCGATCCAGACGGACTGACCGAGCTCCGAAAGCTGATGGAGTCGTGACTTAGCCATGTGCTCTTCTCCATTTCTTCGATCTTCTCCAACCTACGCACGTATCGCTCGCCGCCGTCGAACCTCGCGCCCAGAAAAGCGCGGACGACCTCTCCGGCGAGCTCGGCCCCGATCACCTCGGAGCCGATGCAGATCACGTTCATGTCGTCGTGCTCGACCCCCTGGTGGGCCGAGTACGTGTCGTGGCAGATCGCAGCGCGGATACCGTCGATTTTGCTGGCCGCGATCGACGCGCCGACCCCCGAGCCGCAGACGAGGACACCGCGCTCGGCAGCCCCGCTCAGAATCGCCTCGCCGATCTCGCGGGCTTTGTCGGGGTAGTCGATCTTCGGCTCGGCCGCGTCCGTGCCCAGGTCGACCGGCTCGTGGCCCTCGCGAACGATCTCCTCGAGCACACGCTCTCGGAGCTTGACCCCGCGATGGTCGAAAGCTGCCGCAACCCTCATGGCCGTAAATGCACGAGTGCGGCCGTCAGCTGCGCGGTCTGCATTTGCGCGCCCTCCACAACCCGTTAGGTTAACCGGGATGAGCGACTCAGATCTCTGGCGCGAGCTGGGCCAGCAGCTTCGCGTTGACTCGATCCGGGCGGCCGCCGTGACGAGCTCGGGCCATCCGACCTCGTCGATGTCCGCGGCCGATCTGATGGCGGTGCTCTACGCGAAGTACCTCCACTACGATTTCGACAACCCGGACGACCCCCGAAACGACCACGTCGTCTTCTCCAAGGGACACGCCTCGCCGCTCGTCTACTCCCTCTTCAAGGCGGTCGGGGCGATCACGGACGAGGAGCTCCTCACCTTCCGCAAGTTCGGCAGCCGGTACGAAGGCCACCCGACGCCGATCATCCCGTGGGTCGACGTCGCGACCGGGTCGCTCGGCCAGGGCCTTCCGTTCTCGGTCGGCATCGCGCTCGCCGGCAAGCGGCTCGACCAGCCTTCCGTACCGGGTCTGGACGCTCTGCGGGGACAGCGAGATGGCCGAGGGCTCGATGTGGGAGGCGTTCGAGCACGGGGCTTTCGAGAAGCTCGACAACCTGACGGCGATCATCGACGTCAACCGGCTCGGCCAGCGCGGCGAGACGATGCACGGCTGGGACCTCGATTCCTACGCGAAGCGGGCCGAGGCGTTCGGTTGGCACGCGATCGAGATCGACGGACACGATGTCGAGGCGATCGACCAGGCCTACGCCGAGGCGACCGCGACGGAGGGACAGCCGACCGTGATCGTCGCCAGGACGATCAAGGGCAAGGGCGTGATGGCGGTCGAGAACAAGGAAGGCTGGCACGGAAAGGCTCTCGACGATCCCGAGGCGGCGATCGAGGAGCTGGGCGGAATCCGCAACATCGTCATCGACGTCGCGAAACCGGACTTCGACGGCGAGCCCCATGTCTTCGAGACCGGCCCGCTCGAGCTGCCGACCTGGGAGCTCGGCGAGGAAGTCGCGACCCGCAGGGCATACGGAGACGCGCTCAAGGCGCTCGGCGACGGCCGTGGCGACGTCGTCGCCCTCGACGGCGAGGTCTCGAACTCGACCTACGCCGAGATCTTCGCCAAGGCTCACCCCGAGCGCTATTTCGAGATGTTCATCGCCGAGCAGCAGCTGGTCGCAGCTGCCGTCGGGATCCAGGTTCGCAAGTGGAAGCCGTTCGCCTCGACCTTCGCCGCCTTCTTCTCGCGGGCGTATGACTTCGTGCGCATGGCAGCTGTCAGCCGCGCCGAGATCAAGCTCGTCGGCTCGCACGCGGGCGTCTCCATCGGCGAAGACGGCCCGTCGCAGATGGCGCTCGAGGACATCGCGTCCCTGCGGGCGGTCCACAGCTCGACCGTCCTCTACCCGTCCGACGCGAATCAGACGGCCAAGCTCGTCGAGACGATGGCCGACCTCGACGGCATCGCCTACCTCCGCACGACGCGGGCGGCGACGCCCGTCATCTACGGGCCGAACGAGGAGTTCCCGGTAGGCGGCAGCAAGATCGTCCGCTCCTCCGATGACGACGAGGTGACCATCGTCGCGGCAGGCATCACGCTGCACGAGGCGCTGAAGGCCGCAGACGAGCTCGCGAAGGACGGTGTCAGCGCGCGCGTGATCGACCTCTACTCCGTGAAGCCGGTCGACGTGGAGACGCTGAGAGCGGCGGCTGAGTCCACCGGTGGACGCATCGTGACCGCCGAGGACCATTGGCCGGAAGGAGGCCTGGGCGAGGCTGTGCTCTCAGCCTTCGCCGACGCCGACGACCGGCCGCGCGTGATCAAGCTCGCCGTCCGCGAGATGCCAACCTCGGGCAAGCCGGCCGAGCTCCTGGCAGCTGCCGGCATCGACGCCGAGCACATCGCAGCTGCAGCACGTCGGCTCGTCGAGACCACGGTCGGCGCGGCCCTCGGCTGAGCCTCCTAATCGGTTGCCGAGAGCGACGCGCTTGACTCGAGCTGAGCCTTGGCGGCTGCGACGAGCGCGTCGGGGGTGAAGCCAAACTTCGTTTGCAGGTCCTTGAGCGGCGCCGAGGCACCGAACGTCGTCATGCCCACGACGTGGCCGGGCAAGCCGACGTAGCGCTCCCAGCCGAAGGTCGAGGCCTGTTCGACCGCGACGCGCGCCGTCACCTTGGACGGCAGCACCTGGTTGCGGTACTCGGCGGTCTGGCGCTCGAACAGCTCCCAGGAGGGCATGCTCACGACCCGGGCGCCGACACCTTCGGCCACGAGCTGCTCGTAGGCGCCGACCGCCAGGGCGACTTCCGTGCCGGTCGCGATGAGAATGACGTCGGGCTCTGCCCCGTTCGCATCCGCAAGGACGTAGGCGCCCCGGTGCAAGCCGTCGGAGGATGCGTACTTCGTGCGGTCGAGGGTCGGCATGTTCTGCCGGGAAAGCACGAGCGCGACAGGGTCATGCTGCGTCTCCATGATCAGTCGCCAAGCCTCCGCGACCTCGTTCGCGTCGCCTGGGCGGAGCGTGATCAGCCCCGGCATGGCGCGCAGCGAGGCCAATTGCTCGATCGGCTGGTGCGTCGGACCATCCTCCCCGACCCCGATCGAGTCGTGGGTGAAGATGTAGATCGCCGGGATCTCCATGATCGCGGCGAGGCGGATCGGCGAGCGCCCGTAGTCCGAGAAGATGAGAAAGCCGGAGCCGAAGGCCCGGATCTTCGAGAGCGAGAGCCCGTTCACGATCGCGCCCATGGCGTGCTCGCGAACGCCGAGGTGCAGGTTCCGTCCGCTCCGGTCCTCGGCCGAGAGGTCGCCCGCACCCTCGAAGGTGAGCCGCGTCTTCGTCGACGGCGCGAGGTCGGCGGCTCCACCGATCAGCCACGGGACGTGTTGCGCAATCGCATTCAGGACCTGAGCCGACGCGTCGCGCCCCGCCACCCCCTTCTCGTCGGCGGGGAACTCGGGCAGATCGCGATCCCAGCCGTCCGGGAGCTCGCGCCGCTGCATCCGGAGGAGGTGGTCGGCGAGCTCCGGATGCTCGTGCGTGTAGGCGTCGTAGAGCTCCAGCCAGGCCCCGCGCGCCTCCTTCCCGCGTTTGCCGATACCGGCGGCGAAGTGCTCGGGCACGCCGTCGGGGACGAGGAAGTCGGCGTCCTCGGGCCAGCCGTAGTTCCGCTTCGTCGCGCGGATCTCGTCCTCGCCGAGGGGCTCGCCATGCGCTGCGCTCGTGTCCTGCTTGGAGGGCGCCCCGTAGCCGATATGGCTGTCAACGATGACGAGCGTGGGCCGCTCGGACTCCTTGCGAAACGTCTCGAACGCCCGGGTGAGCATCTGGAGGTCATTCGCGTCGCCGACACGTGTGACGTTCCAGCCGTAGGCGATGAAGCGCGTGGCGACGTCCTCCGAGAAGGCTAGAGCCGTGTTGCCCTCGATCGTGATCTTGTTGTTGTCGTAGATCCAGCAGAGGTTCGAGAGCTCGAGATGGCCGGCGAGCGAGGCGGCCTCGGCGGAGATCCCCTCCATCATGCAGCCGTCGCCGCCGAGCGCGTAGACGTCGTAGTCGAAGAGGTCGTACCCCGGACGGTTGAAGTACGCCGCCTGCCAAAGGCCGGCGATCGCCATCCCCACCGAGGTCGCGACCCCGGCGCCAAGCGGTCCCGTCGTCGTCTCGATCCCTGAGGTCCACCGGTATTCGGGATGTCCCGGACACTTCGAGTCGAGCTGGCGGAAGCGCTTCAGATCGTCGAGCGGGACCGTCAGCTCGCCGAGCGTCTCGTAGGCGGGATTGACCGCCTTGACGGCGCTCAGGTGGAGGAGCGCGTAGAGGAGCGTCGAGGCGTGCCCCATCGAGTGCACGTAGCGGTCGCGGTTCGGCCAGATCGGGTCATCGGGGTCGAAGCGCAGGAACCGTTGCCAGAGGGTGTACCCGACGGGGGCCATCGCCATCGGCGTGCCGGGGTGGCCCGAGCCTGCTGCCTGGACGGCGTCCATTGCGAGCGTCCTGATCGTGTTGACGCAGAGCTCGTCGAGGTCGGTGCTCATCGCTGCCGAAGCTTCACACAATCCAAGCCAAGCCTGCGCCATCGCGGCCTCTACGCTTAGGGCATGTCAGTCGTCACGGCAACGAACCTCCGCAAGGAGCTCTCCGGCGACCCGCTCTTCGACGGGGTCTCGTTCAAGGTCGGTCGCAGGGACCGAGTCTCGCTCTCCGGGCCCAACGGGGCCGGCAAGACGACCCTGCTCCGGATCCTGAACGGCGAGACCGAGCTCCACGGGGGCAAGCTCTCGATGGCCAAGGGGACACGCATCGCGCTCCACGACCAGCGCCCGCCAGCCGAGAGCACTGCCTCGCTGCGCGACTACGTCCTCTCCGGCGCGGCCGACCTGACCGCGGCGGAGCAGGAGCTGCGCCGGCTCGAAGAGGCGATGGCCGGCGGCGACCATGAAGCGGCAACGCTCCGCCGCTACTCCGAGACACAGGCGCGCCTGGAGCATGCCGGCGGCTACGCGTGGCGCGAGCGGCTCGACTCGGTCACGCGCAACCTCGGCTTCTCGGCTGCCGAGCTCGAGCGGCCACTCGTGACCTTCTCTGGCGGAGAGCTGACCCGCGCATCGCTCGCCCGCGCGCTCGGCGGCGATCCCGACCTGCTGCTCCTGGACGAGCCGACGAACCACCTCGACGTCGCGAGCCTCGAATGGTTGGAGCGCGAGCTCCAATCGATCGACGCCGCTGTCGTCCTCGTTGCACACGACCGCTGGTTCCTGGAGGCGGTGACGACCGCCGTGCTCGAGCTCGAGGCGGGCCGCTCGACCTACTTCGCGGGCCCCTGGCACAACTGGCGCCGCGAGAAGGCCGCACGACTCGCCGCGGCAACGACCGCCGCGCACCGGGTCGACGTCGACATCGCGCGCCTCGAGCGCTTCGTCGAGCGCTTCCGCTACAAGAAGAACCTCGCCAAGCGCGCCCAGGCGAAGCTGACCCACATCGGCCGCCTCCAGAAGGAGCGCGCCGAGCTCGGCGGCGAGATCACGTTGCTCACCCGGCGCGCGAAGAGCCTGGGCTTCGACTTCCTCCAGCCGAAGCGAAGCGGCCGCACGGTCGTCGAGGCCGAAGGGGTCGAGCTCGCCGCAGGCGACAAGGATCTGCTCTCCGGAGTCTCGTTCGCGATCGAGCGCGGCGAACACGTGGCGCTCGTCGGCCCGAACGGCTCGGGGAAGACGACGCTGCTCGAGACCCTGCTCGGGCGCCGGGAGCCCGTGGCCGGAAAGCTGAAGCTCGGGCACGGCGTCGAGGCCGCGTACTTCTCCCAGCACGAGGTCGAGCTCGACGAGACGCGAACCGTGCTCGCAGTCACCCAGAACGCAACGGGCCTGCAGCGCCCCCAGGCCCAGAACCTGCTCGGACGCTTCCTCTTCACGGGCTGGGAGATGCACGAGCGATCCGTTGCCGTCCTGTCCGGAGGAGAGCGCAGGCGGCTCGCACTCGCTCTCGTCGTCGCCTCCGGCGCGAACCTGCTCCTCCTCGACGAGCCCACGAACCACCTCGACCTCGAGAGCCGCGAGGCGCTCGAGGCCGCACTCGACGCATTTCCCGGGACGATCCTGCTCGTCTCGCACGATCGCGCCCTCCTCGACGCGATCGCCGACCGGACGCTCGCGCTCGAAGACGGGACGATCCGCTCCTACGACGGCGGCTGGGCCGAGTATGTGGCGGCGCGCGATGCTCGCCTGGCACCGCCCCAGCCCGAGCCTGCGAAGCCGAAGAAGGCGAAGGCGAGGCCGCCAAAGCCGACCCGGCCCGAGCGGAGCTCGAGCAGCTCGAGGCGGAGATCGCCGACCGGGAGTCCGAGATCTCAGAGCTCGAGCGGCAGCTCGCAGACGACTGGACGAACGTGGACGTCGTCGCCGCCCACCGCCGTGCACGCGACGACCTGCAGGCCCTGCTCGCTCGCTGGGAGCAGCTCTTCGACCGCTCGCAGGCCTGACCTCTAGCGTCCGGCGGTCGAGCGCAGGTACGCCCGGTACGCCCTGCGGTTCCGAAACCAGAAGAAGAGCATGATCAGGGCGGGAACGAACACGACCAGCGTCAGCAGCCCGAGCGGGATCGTCCACCAATAATCCGCTGCCCGGCCTCGCGGCGGAACGAACGGCTCTGGCACAGGCGGCGGTGCGTCTCGGTTGAGCGCGGGCGGGCTTGGTCTTGCCCTTGTCCTTGTTCACCTTCCTCGCCGTCTGTGCGGCGAGAGCCGGCGGCCCGTGGAACCTCTTCGGCAGCCAGTAGTCGACGAGCCACCGTCCCCGGCGATCCTTGACGAGCTCGACATCGGCCGTCATTGCCGAATACCCGGAACCGGGCTGCGGAAAGACAAAGACTTCGAGGCCCACCGCATTCGTGTACGAGTACTCGACGTAGCTCCAGGTGCCGAGACCTCTGTCCGCAGCGGGATACGGCACAACCGGGATGTCTCCGCGGTTCCACTGTTTGCGGGTGAGCCCCTCTTTGAGGTTCGGCGCCGAGACGTCCCACGCCGCCGAGACGTCGTTGCGCGCGACGGCGGTCTCGATGAACTTCTTGAGCACCGGGCGAACGGCCCGCCGGTCCGCGGCGGTAAAGGGTGCGCGCTTCGGCTCGACCGGGGCGGCGAACTCAGGCCCGGTTGCGGTTTCCGGATTCCCCGGGCTCGAGTAGTGCACCCCGAGATAAATCAGCGGTGCGAGCACAAGGGGGATCGACAAGATGATGAGCCGGCGGCGCCGGCGATAAGAGCTGAAAATGCGCACAGCCCGTCATTGTTGCGAGGATGTCAAGCGTTGCCGCCGAGGGTCGCCGCCACGGCCTCGGCCACGACCTTGAGCGGCCTGCCCGAGACCTGGCTCGCCTTGCGCAGGCGGGCAAAAGCCTCGTCCTCGGACAGGTTCTCCTTCGCCATCAGCAGACCCTTGGCGCGCTCGATCACCTTGCGCGCCGCGAGGGCTTCGGCCAGCGAGTCCGCTTCCTCGCGGAGCGCGGTCAGCTCGTCGTGGCGGGCGCGTGCCGCATGGATCGCGGGCAGGAGATCCTGCTCCCGGAACGGCTTGACGAGGTAGCCGAAGACGCCCGCCTCCACGGCCCGCGAGACGAGCTCCTCCTGGCCGTATGCAGTCAGCATCACGATCGGGATCGGCCGCTCGTCCAGGATCCGACGAGCCGCCTCGATCCCGTCCAGGCGCGGCATCTTCACGTCGAGGACTGCCACGTCCGGCTCCGTCCGACCGCGCGAGCTCGACCGCCTCCTCGCCGTCGCGCGCCTCCGCGCAGACCTCGAACCCCGCCCGTTCGAGCAGGGCTCGAAGGTCGAGCCTGATGATCGTCTCGTCCTCGGCGATGAGGACCTTCACGCGGATGAGTCTACGAAGGGATCTCCGATCGTGAGGCTCTCCGCGAGCATGTACGAGTTGCCGTCGGGGTCGTAGAACATGCGCGAGCTTGACCATGCCCTCGATCTCGTACGTGTCGCCGTCGAAGCGCACGTCCTTCGACTCGAGGTGCTTGCGGGCCTCCTCGATGTCGAGGACGCCGAAGGTCGGAGTCGTGCTGCCGGGCTTCACCTCTTCGGTCTGGCCGAGCCCGATCGTCAGGTGCTTCGTGGCTGTGGCCATCTCGCACCATCCGTACTTCTCGAGCTTGTAGACGAGCTCGAGACCGAGCACGTCGCTGTACCACTCGATCGCGCGCTCGAAGTCCGAGACGCCGACCGAGATGGTGAGGTTCTCGCTGTAGTCGAACGGGGTGTTCGTCGCCACCGGAGCGACCTGCACCTGCTGGCTCATCGCTTCCTCCTCTCGTTGCTGTGCCCTTGTCCTGTCCTGTTTTTATACTACGGATACTTCTGTGTCAACTCTGGTTGCCCTCTTCCACAACCGCTGGTCGGTCCCGATTCTCGCCGAGCTGCACCGGCAGCGCGGGAGCCGCTTCGTGACCCTGGCGCGCACGCTCGGGCTGAGCCGGGAGTCGCTGCGCAGGACACTCGCTGCCCTGATCGACGGAGGACTCGTCGGTAAGAACCCCGGCTACGGCCACCCGCTGAGGCCCGAGTACGTGCTCACCCGCGCCGGCGATCGTGTCGCGAGCTCATGTCGACCTCTCGTCGACGCGCTCCGGCGCCAGGGGCTGGAGGAGGTGGGTCTGAAGAAGTGGTCGATGCCGGCGGTGCTGGCGCTCAGCGCGGGGCCGCTCCGCTTCTCCGAGCTGCGCGACGAGCTTCCAGGGGATCTCGCCCCGCGCACTGACGCTCGCCTTGAAGGATCTCGAGGCCGCCGGGCTCGTCGATCGCCGCGTGACCGACGACTACCCGCCCGCGACGGTCTACCGGCTGACGGTCAGCGGGCGGCCGCTCGCGCGACTACTCGGTCAGATCTCCGCACCGACGATCAGGTAGGAGAGCCCTTCCGCCCCAGCCACTACCTGGCGGGTGGAGCCGGGCTCGACGAGCACATACCGGCCTGGTTCAAGCGGGACCTCCTCGCCGTCGACACGGATCACCCCCGAGCCGCGGAGCGCGGTGTAGATCTCCTCTTGCCCGCTCTCGCGCTCGTCGTGCTCCTTGCCCGACTGATCTGGCTCGTTGTCGAACTGGTTCATGCGAATCGCGCGGGCCTCGAGCCCGGATGCGACGAGCTTGCGCCGGCCTTCGAGCGTCGCGATGTCGAGCAGCCGAAATCCCATCAGATCGCCAGCGCCCCGCGTTCCGTCCACCAGGTCATGACGTCGACGGCCATCCGCCCGGCCTGGACGGACGGGTCGGATTCGGCCAGTCGGCGCGTCTCCTCGACGATCTGTGCTGTACAGACAGAAGCCGCGCAACGTCTCGTCGGGCTGGTCCGAGAACGGCCCCGCGAGGACGAGGACGCCTCGTTCTCGCATCGCGGCGAGGTGGCCGAGGTGCTGCTCCTGGAGGCGCTCGAGCTCCTCGTCGGAGAACTCGAGCGCGCGCGGGCCGCGCTTGAGCAGGACGAAGCTGTAGCTGTCGAGCTCCATCAGGCCGGGAACACCACCTCGGCGCGCAGGCCGCCGTTCGAGCTGCAGCTCGAGCGTCCCGCGCAGCTCGTCGCGCACCAAGCGCGCGGACGATCGAGAGGCCCGTGCCGTCGGCGTCGTCGTCGATCCCGCTCCCGTCGTCGGCGATCGCGAGCACGACGTCGCCGTCCCGCTGCGCAAGCTCGACCCGGACCAGGTCGCCGCCGTGCTCGAGCGCGTTCTGGAGCAGCTCGCTGAAGACGAGCGCGAGCGCGGTGGCCCGCCCGCCTGCGAGCGAGACGTGCGCGAGCGCGGTCTCGACGTGCTTCTCGGCGCCCAGGCCCTGGACGAGCATTGCGCGCAGACGGTCGAGCAGCTCGGCGAGGTCGACCTCCTCGTCGCGTCGCTCCGTCAGCACCTCGTGCACTGCCGCGATCGCGAGGATCCGGTTGACCGAGTCCTCGAGCGCCTTCCGCGGGTCGATCGTCGTCGGAGCGCGACTGGAGCCGGAGGAGCGAGGCGACCGTCTGCAGGTTGTTCTTGACGCGATGGTGGATCTCCTGGGCCAGGACGCCGCGCATGACGGCCCGGCCGTGCTCGAGCGCGACCGCCGCGTGGTGGGCGATCGACGACGAGCAGGGCGCGCTCCTGTTCGCGTGAACGGCGTGTCGCGGTCGCAGACGAGCTCGCCGATCTGGCGGCGCTTCCAGCGCAGCGGCAGACGGATCGTGTGCTTGCCCGGCCCGGCCCTCGGGCCAGGCGATGTTCCCGTCCTCGAGGACGAGCGCTGCTCCGGTTGCCCCGACCGCCTCCATCGTCGTCTTCACGATCGCCTCGAGCGACTCCTCGAGGTAGAGCGACTCCGAGACGGCCTCGGAGATCTTCGCCAGCGCTTCCAGCTCTGACACGCGCGCCTGCGCGTCGGCGTAGAGCTTCGCGTGCTCGATCGTCTGCGCCACCTGGGCGGCGATCGCGACGAGCAGGTCGATCTCGGCCTGCGAGAACTCGCGCGGCTCGACCGTCCGGACGTTGAGGGCGCCGGCGAGCTTCGTCCGGGCCAGGATCGGGACGGCGAGGATCGACTCGTACTCGTCCTCGGGCAGGTTCGGGAACGCCTTGAACCGCTCGTCGAGGTGCGCCTGGCCGGGAATCATGATCGGCGAACGCTCCGCCGCGGCCGTGCCGGTGATTCCCTCGCCCGGCCTCATCCGTGGCGTGCGGGTCATCTCCTCGACTCGCGTGCCGTGCGTTGCGCGCAGGACGAGCTCGTCGGCCTGCTCGTCGTAGAGGTAGACGAAGCACGCGTCGGCCTCGAGCGCCCCGGCCACCTTGCGAGCGACGAGCCCGAGCACTTCCTCGAGGTCGAGCGTCGAGTTGACGGCCGCGATCGTCTCGCTCAGAAGCTGCAGGTATCGAGCTGGTGCGTCGATCTGACGATTCTAGGAAGGAGGTGGCACGCCGCCGAGCAATTGTCCCCTTCGATGCTTAACAAAACCCTTACGCCGTCTACCGTTTTCCGTCACACCGCCTCGATAGGTTCGAACGTATGAGCCCCACGCACGCCGACCTCCTCCGTACGATCGGCTTATCTCGTCGCTGACGCAAAGGGGCATGTCGTCGGCACCGTCGAGGCGCCGATGTACGGCAGCACTCCGGATGTTCCGGATGCCGTCTCCGTTCGCTCGGGCTTCCTTTCGCGGCGCCGCCGCCTCGTGCCGGCCGCCGCCATCTCCCAGATCGACCGAAGCAGCGGCGTGATCGGCCTGAGCGTCGACCGCGACGCAATCCTCAACTTCCTCTAGAGGTCCCGGGCCACCGCCTGTCCGCGGATGGCCACTTGAGCGGGCTCTCGGAAAGAGGGACAATCGAGACCTCACCGGTCCTTGCCGCCTGGTGCGGCGAGTGACCGCTGACGGCCGACTGCGGGCTGCTCCTTCGGGGCAGCCCGCCGTCGTAAAACAGTCGACCGTGGCGCGGGGCGGGACCGTTGGGGAGCCGTTCCGCGGCATGCGTGCAGTTAGTCGCGGAAAGTGCGAAGCACTTTGCGCGAGTCCCGGGCCCGTGGCCCGGGACCATCTAGAGGACGCTCAAGTAGCGGTCCTTCTCCCAATCCGTCAGCTGGACGCGGTACTCGTCCCACTCCTTGCGCTTGAGCTCGACGTAGCGGTCGAAGATGTGCGGGCCGAGCGCCTTCTTGGCGAGCTCGGACTCCGACAAGCGCGTCGATCGCCTCGCCGAGTGTCTCGGGGAGCGAGACGATGCCGCGCTCCTTCCGCTGCTCGGCGCGTCAGGTGGTAGAGGTTCGTCTCCATCGGCTCGGGTAGCTCGTAGCCCTGCTCGATCCCTTCGAGCCCCGCGTGCAGGAGCGCCGCGAAGGTGAGGTACGGGTTGCAGGCGGGGTCGGGGCAGCGGATCTCCGCACGCGTCGCCTGCTCGGAGCCCGGCTTGTAGAGCGGTATCCGGATCAACGCCGAGCGGTTCCGTCGCGACCATGCGACGTAGACCGGCGCCTCGTATCCCGGCACCAGCCGCTTGTAGGAGTTGACCCACTGGGCGAAGACAGCCGAGATCTCGCGCGCGTGGCGTAGCTGGCCGGCGATGAACGCCTTGCCGACCTCGGAGAGGTTCCACTGGTCGTCTGCGTCGAAGAAGCTGTTCCGACCGTCCGTGAAGAGCGACTGGTGCGTGTGCATCCCAGAGCCGTTCTCCCCGAAGATCGGCTTCGGCATGAAGGTCGCGTGGAAGCCCGCCTTCTTCGCGATCTCCTTGACGATCAGCCGATAGGTCAGCGTGTGGTCGGCCATCTCGAGGGCCGGCGCGAAACGGATGTCGATCTCATGCTGCGAGGGACCGACTTCGTGGTGGACGTACTCGACCGGGATCCCCATCTGCTCGAGCCCGCGGACGGTCTCCTGGCGCAACTCGCTCGCGGCGTCCATCGTCGTCATCGCGAAGTAGCCGCCCTCGTCGAGCGTCTCGGTGCCCTTGTCGTCCTCGAAGAGGAAGTACTCGAGCTCGGGGCCGACGTTGAACGTCTCGAAGCCCATCGCCTTCATGCGATCGAGCGCGCGGCGCAGCACGTAGCGCGGGTCCCCCTCGTACGGCTCGCCGTCGGGCGTGACGACGTCGCAGATCATGCGGCCGACCTTCGTCTCGCCTTCCTTCCAGGGCATCATCCGGTAGGTGCCGGGGTCGGGGATCGCGACCATGTCCGACTCCTCGATCGCGTTGAAGCCCGTGATCGACGAGCCGTCGAAACCCATCCCGTCGTCGAGCGCGCCGGGAATCTCGCTCGGGCGTGACCGCGAAGCTCTTCAGGTGCCCCTCGAGGTCGGTGAACCAGAGGAGCAGGAACTCGACCCCGTCCGCCTTGATCTTCTCGAGCGCGTCCTTGCGTGCCTCTTCGCTCGACGTCGCCCTGTTCTTCGACTCCACTTGTTCTGCCACTGAAAATCCTCCTTAGAAATGCAAAAAGCCCCGGGCGCACTCGCCCGAGGCCTCGTCGCCTCTCGACGGGCTCAGCGTAGCTTACGAGGAAGGCGCGGGCAACTCCTCCAGCTCCGGCTCGCGCCCGCCATGACGAAGGGCGCGCGCGTACAGCCCGAGCGCCGGCAGGAGAAGGAGGGCGCCGACGGCGAGCCCGGACGAGATCCCGTATGCGCTTGCGATCACGCCGAGCACCGGTCCCACGGCCGCTTGCCCGATCGCGTCTGCCTGGCCCGTCATCGACAGCACCGTGGCACGCACGCTCGAGTCGGTCACCTGCTGGTTCACCCAGGTCATCCAGAGCGGCCACATCACCTGCCTGGCGATCAAGACACCAAGGACGCCACCGATGGCGATCACCGGGCTGCTCGTCAGAGCAAAGAGGAGTTGTGAGCCGGCAAGCAGGGCCGTGAACGTAAAGAGAAGCTTTGCGACCCGCCTGGTGCCCGAGTGCTCGAAGCCCTTCTGCAGGGCACCGACGACGAAGAATCCGAACAGCATCGCGACGGCGCTCAACGCTCCCAGCCAAACGACCTGGGGGAAGTGACCGATCGAAGGGAACCCGACATTGCGGATGAGATGCGCCTCCTTCAGCCGGTCGAAAGCCTCGCTCGAGGCGCCGGCGAAAAGCGCGATCCCGATGATCATGAGCAGGAGTGGCGCCGCGCGAACGAAGCGGGCAGCCGTGCTCGCGGTCGTGCGGAACTCCGTGAACGGTCCTTTCCTCTCGGCCGCGGGACGCCGCCGGAAACCGGTCTCCGGCATCAAGAAGATGAGCCCGATGGCCGTGATGATCTCGATCGCCCCGCCTGCAATCACGGCCGCACGCATGGATTGTGTGCCCAGGGCAACCAAGGCGACTAGCCCGAAGATCGCCCCGACGTACGAGAAGCGCGCACCGCGAAGGAAGACCGGCCCCACGCGTTCGACCCCGACCTCGTCCGTGATCCAGGCCTCGTAGGCCCCGCTCGTGAAGGTGTAGGCGAGCCCCCAGAGCCCCCAGAGCGCGACGATCAGCCACGCTGAGGAGACGACTCCGACGAGCAGCCAGGCGGTCCCCGTGCCCAGGAACCCGATGATCAGCGAGAGCCGCCGGCCGTACGTGTCGGCGACGACGCCGGTCGGCACCTCGAACAGGAAGACGGTCGCCTCCATCGCCGTCCCCATCAGCACGAGCTGCAAGGGCGAGAGATGAACGTCACTGACGAGGTAGACCGCGACGACGACGAACGTCGGCATCGAGAGCAGAAGCTCCATGCCGTAGTAGACGGTGGTCGCCGGCAGGCGCCTCATTCGAGGCCCTTCAGCGGCAGAGACGCGACCATCGTGATCGTGACGTCGCGGTACTCGTAGCCGAGCTGCTCGTTGATGCGTCGCATGCCCTCGTTGCCGCGCTGCGTCCAGGTGACGATCTCGCGGAAGCCGTTCTCCGCCGCCCACGCGAGCTCCATCCGCTTCAGCGTCGTGGCGAGCCCACGGCGGCGCCAGTCCCGCCGGATGACCGTCAGCCCATCCTCCGCGACGCCCGGGTTGTCGTGCTCCACGAGCCCTGAATAGCCGACGACCTCTCCTTCGGCGAGAGCGGCGAACGAGCCCTCTGGGAGCGTGGCCTCGTCTCGCAGCCAGTTGTCCAGCGAAATGCCGGCGGGCCGTTCGAGCGCGAGGTCCTCGTAGCCCTCACAGGCCAGCGGATAGGCGTCGCTGAGGAGGGACGGGCGCTCGGCGACCGTGACTGCCTCGAGCCCCTCCGGCAGCGGGGGCGGCGCGGGCTCGTCGCCGAGGTGCTTCACCTGCTCCACCTGCCGGTCGGTCTCGTGGAAGCCGAACCGCTCGGCGAAGGGCCGCGAACCCGCTTCCTCGAGATGCGTGGCGATCTTGTCGCACTCATACGTCAATGCGTGCGCGACGAGCTCCCGGAGCAGCGCGGTGCCAACTCCCCGGCGGCGGGCCTGCGGAAGAACGCGAACCTTGACCGCAAACCGGTCGCCGAGATCGGACCGATCGACAAGGCCGCTCCCGACGACCTCGTCGTCGAGCCGAGCGACGTAGATCCGCCGCTCAGGGTTCGAGAGCTGAGCCCGCAAGAGCTCAACCGTGCCCCCGGACTCGTTCGGTAGGAGCAGGCGGCGGATGCGGACGAAGGCCTCGAGGTCCGCGTCGCTCTCTGCTGCGCGGACCTCGATGCTCATCCCGACCTCTTCAGCTTCCCGTGCTTCTTCGCATAGCGCTCACCGCGCCGGAAGACCTCGAGCCCGAGCGGGATCGAGACGATCCCGATGATGATCAGCGGCCAGATGTACTGCCACATGTCCGTCACGCCGGCGCCATCGATGATGGCGGCCCGAATCCCCTCGAGCGCGTAGGTGGCCGGCGAGATGACCGAGAGCCACTGCATCCACTCGGGCAAGACGCTGACGGGGTAGTAAACCCCGGAGACGACGAGTAGGAGCCCTTGCGCGACGAAGCCGAGCTGCGTCCCCTTCTCGGGTGAGATCAGGGGTAGGACGGCGGTCATCATCCCGATCCCGATGAACGAGATCGAGGCGACGAGGAGCACGATCAGCGCTGCGACGAAGTTGGCGCCTGCGAGTTCGAGGTTGAAGAACAGCGCGACGACCCCGAACAGGAGCACCGCTCGAATGACGCCGTAGGCGATGGCGAACGCGCCCATCCCAAACAGGTGGATTGGGCGCGAGAGCGGCGCCATGAACGTGTACTCGATCGTCCCCTCCCAGCGCTCCCACGCGACCGTCTCCGTGAGAATCTCGAAGATGATCCCGAGGTAGGCCCAGACGACGGCGCCGACGAGCAGGATCGTCGTTACTTGCTCGACGTCGATCGTCCCGCCGGTCGCCTCGATGCCCTGGGCGATGAAGACGATCGTCAGCGTGTTCGCGACCGTCCACAGGAAGAAGGCGACGTCCCACCAGATGTAGCGCTTGACGAGGTAGACGTTGCGCTCGAAGACGCCGGCGAGGCCGATCAGCTCGTGACGGAGTGCTGCTGCTGCGCCTGGCACTAGTCGTCGTCCTCGTTCACGTCTTCGACGCCGTGACCGGTCGCTGCGAAGAACGCCTCCTCGAGCGTCTCGGAGTCGTACTTGCGCTTGATCGCGTCGACCGTGTCGAGGCAGATGAGCTTGCCGTCGTCGAGGATCCCGACCCGCTCGGCGAGGGCCTCGGCCTCGTCGAGGTCGTGGGTGCAGAGCAGGATCGTCGCGTCGTGGATCTGGCGAACCTCGCGAATGAAGTCCTGCACCTCGAGCTTCGAGCGCGGGTCGAGCCCGGTGGTCGGCTCGTCGAGCAGGAGCAGAACGGGCTGGGTCAGCAGCGCCCTGGCCAGCGCGACCTTCTGCTGCATCCCGCGCGAGAGCGTCTCCATCGCCTCGCCGCGCCGGTCAGCGGGGAAGCCGACCTTCTCGAGGATCCGGGGAATCTCGTCGCGCGTTTCGTCGGGCGTCATGCCGTAGAAGCGCGCCGCGTAGGACAGATTCTCGGTCGATGACATCTTCTTGAAGAAGGAGGCTTCGACCGACACCCGGTTGACGAGCCGGCGGACGGCGCGCGTCTCCTTGAAGACGTCGTGGCCGAAGACCTGCGCGCTGCCTCCGTCGTGCAGGAGCAGCGTCGAGAGCAGCCGGACCAGCGTCGACTTCCCCGAGCCGTTCTGGCCGAGGATGGCGACGCATTCGCCGCGCGTGATCTCGAACGAGATGCCCTTGAGCGCCTCGACGCGCTTACGATTGCGGCGGAGCAGGCCGGAGCGCTTCCCGTTGCTCCGGACGAACTCCTTGCGCAAGTTGTGGACTTCGACTGCGTACACGTGCTGCTCCAGACTCGACTTGCAGGGACACCGAACCGGCGCGCCTACCCGTCTGTCGGGTGGCGCGCGCAGAAACCGGAATCAGCCGAGGCGCAACATCGCGCCGCTCAGGGTAGCTACGACACTGGACGAGAGCAAGGCCGCCGCGTCATCTGCGGCCCATCGTGAGGTTCACGCGCGCTCCCTGGCGCAGGCGCATGCCCGGCCGCGGGCTCTGGCGCACGACCCGGCGCCAGCTCTTTCGGGACGAATGCACATAGCGAACCCTGCCGACCGAGCAATGCGCCCGCTGAATCCGTCTCCGGGCGAGGCCGTACCGCAGGTGAATCACGCGTGGCACGCGGCAGCGAACCCGTGAGGCCGGCGGTGGCGGCGCGAGCGGCCCAAGGTCCACCCCCAGCACGATCACGTGGTCAGAGGTGCCGTCGGAGCCGTTGCCCGCCACGACGAGCCGGCCCGCGGCAGCAGGGTCGGAGCCGGGTTGAATCACGACGCCGGCGCCCCAGATTCTCGTCGCGAGCGGGTCGTACGTAGCCTTTCCGCCGACGCCGAAGGAACTGTCCGGCGTCCCGTCGGCCTTGTAACGCGCGGCTGCGAACTGGTCACCTGGCCCCACGCCGGAGAGCGCCAGGCCACCCGCAACGACGTTGCCGTCAGCTTGGACGGCAACCCCGCGAGCCATCGCGAACACGCGTCCGAACGACGTCGTTACCGTGCCCGAGCCCCCGAATGTCCGGTCGAGAGCGCCGGTCCTCAGATAGCGAGCCAGGTGGAAGCGTCCGGAGCCGTCGTCGCCGGCCAACACGATCTTGTTACCCGGCGCGGAAGCGAGCGCCCAGGCCCGTTCCCGGACGAGCCCCTGGTGACGACGACGCCGCCTGAGCCGAAGGTCGGGTCGAGGTGCCCGTTTGACAGGTATCGCGCGACGGCAAAGTCGGTGATGGTCGGGTTCTGCATATCCGCGGTGCCGGCCACCACGATCTTGGTCCCCACGAGCACGACGCCGTTCGCCTCGTCGTCCAACGAGGAGTTGCCGACGGTCGTCTCGACGACGCCGCCGGTACCGAAGCTCGGGTCGAGGTCTCCGTTCGGCCGGAGACGAAGCATGGTGAAGCCGTTGCCGCCGCCTCCCACGGCCACGACCTTCCCGTCGGGCTGCACCGCGACCCCGCCGGCACCGCCGTACGTCCCGACGTGGACGGTCTTGATGCCGTCTCCGGAGAACGTCGGATCGAGGGCCCCCAACGAGGTGTAGCGCGCGAACGCAAAGTCCGTCCCTCCCGGTGTCACCGTCAGGCCCGCGAGGACGATCTTGCCGTCCGGACCGACGGCGACGGCCTGGGCCGAATCGACGGCGGGAGGACTGCCGGGCACGATTGGCGTGCGCACGACGCCGCCGGTCCCGAACGTGAGGTCGGGGCTCCCGGCCGGAGTCAGCCGAGCGACGAGAAAGTCCGCGTTCGATGCCTGCACCCGAAAGGGAGCCGGTGGGGGTGGCGGAGGCGGCGCCTGGTCGTCGATCAACCCTGCGAGCACGAGCTTGCCGTCCGGCTGGACAACGACAGACGTCGCGGCAGACTCGAGCGCGGGCGAAAGAGCGACACGGCCGCCCGCGCCGAACGTCGGATCGAGGTCACCGGGCGCGGCCAGGGCAGCCAGGGCCAGGACGAGCGCGAGGCCACACGCGGCGCCCAGCGGCCCCATACGAGAAAGGGCCTGCACTCGTCGAGATTACAACGGCCGCGTTCCAAGTGCCAAGCGAGCCATCCGGTCGCCGTTCTAGAGTTGCACGAGTGCTCGCCGCAGAAGGCGGGCGCTGAGGCAATGGAGCCTCGGGACACCTGTCCCGGGGCTTTTCGCATTTAAGACGCCCGCGCTGGCAAAGCCAGCACGGGCTCCATGGTCGGCGCCGCCGCAGTCGGCGCCTTAGGGACAAGGAGGCAGCGATGGCCGAGGCGGAGACCAAGCACTACATCGCGAACGGGCGCAAGGAAGCTGCCCGCGGCGCGCGAGGCGCTCGAGTGGGCCGGCGAGACCCAGGCGCAGCTCGTCGACCTCAAGTTCTGCGACCTGCTCGGTCGCTGGCAGCACATGACGCTGCCGCTCAGGGCCTTCGACGAGTCGGCCTTCGACGAGGGCCTCGGCTTCGACGGCTCGTCGATCCGCGGCTGGCAGGGCATCTCGGAGTCGGACATGCTGCTCATGCCCGACCCGGCGAGCGCCGTCCTCGACCCGTTCACCGAGGCGCCGACGCTCTCGCTCATCTGCGAGATCGCCGATCCGGTGACGCGCGAGCGCTACGCGCGCGACCCGCGCGGCGTCGCCCGGCGCGCCGAGGCGTACCTGACCGAGACGGGCATCGCCGACACGGCCTACATCGGGCCCGAGTGCGAGTTCTTCGTCTTCGACGAGGTCTCGTACGACCTCGGCCCGAACCACTCTCACTACGCGTTCGACTCCGCCGAGGGCCACTGGAACTCGGGCAAGCCCGGCCTCGGCAACACGATCCGCGAGAAGGAGGGCTACTTCCCGCCGGCGCCGCACGACACGCTCCACGACCTCCGCTCGCGAGATGGTGCTCACGCTCGAGCGGCTCGGCATCCCGTGCGAGTTCCACCACCACGAGGTCGCCTCCGGCGGCCAGTGCGAGATCGACCTGCGCTATCAGACCGCTGACGCGGATGGCCGACCAGGTCATGACCTACAAGTACGTCGTCAAGAACGTCGCGCGCGCCGCCGGCAAGTCCGTGACCTTCATGCCGAAGCCGCTCTTCGGCGACAACGGCTCGGGCATGCACACGCATCAGTCCCTCTGGAAGGAAGGCACGCCGCTGATGGCCGACAAGTCGGGCTACGCGGGGCTGTCGCAGCTCGCGCGCGCCTACGTCGCCGGCCTGCTCGCGCACGCGCCCGCGCTGCTCGCGTTCTGCGCGCCGACGACGAACTCGTACCGCCGGCTCGTGCCGGGCTACGAGGCCCCGGTCAACCTCGTCTACTCGCAGCGCAACCGCTCGGCGTGCATCCGCATCCCGATGTACTCGGACTCGCCGAAGGCGAAGCGGATCGAGTTCCGCTGCCCCGACGCGGCGGCGAACCCGTACCTCGCGTTCGCGGCGATGCTGATGGCCGGAATCGACGGCATCCAGCGCGGCCTGGAGCCGGGCGAGCCCGCCGACTACGACCTCTTCGAGGAGGATCGACGGCCGCGATCGCGCAGGTGCCGGGGTCGCTCGACGAGGCGCTCGACGCGCTCGAGGCCGACCACGAGTTCCTGACTCGCGGGCGGCGTCTTCTCCGAGGAGCTGATCCGGACCTGGATCGACTGGAAGCGGGAGAACGAGGTCGACCTGGTGCGCGCTGCGGCCGCACCCCGCCGAGTTCGCCCTCTACTTCGACGCGTGAGGTGGAGACTCACGGGAGCTTCGGGAAGAGGACTGGCCGGCGGTGCGCGCGATCTACGAGCAGGGCATCGCAGGCCGGAACGCGACCTTCGAGACCGAGGCTCCCGACTGGGAAGCGTGGGACCGCTCGCAGCTCGACGGCCATCGCCTGGGTGGCCGTCGAGGACGGGCAGGTCGTGGGCTGGGCCGCGGTGCACCCCGTGTCTCGCGCGCCCTGTTACGCGCGGCGTCGTCGAGCACAGCGTCTACGTCGACGCCGAGCGCGCAGGGGCGAGGGCATCGGGCGCGCGCTGCTCGAGCGGCTGATCGACAGACACGGAGCAGGCGGGATCTGGACGATCCAGACCGGGGTCTTCCCGGAGAACGAGGCGAGCCTCGCGCTGCACGCTGAAGTGCGGCTTCCGCGTCGTCGGCACCCAGGAGCGGCTCGGACAGCTGGACGGCGTCTGGCGGGACGTCGTCGTCCTCGAACGACGAAGCGAGGTGATCGACATGACGAAGGTCGAGGCGGTCGTCATCCGCGAGCGGGTCGAGACGGTGATCGACGCGGTCGAGGCGGAGACCGGCCATGTGGGCGTGACGGTGGTCGAGGCGATCGGCCACGGCCGCCAGCGCGGCGTCACGCACGAGTACCGCGGCCGCGTCTTCGAGTCGCGGTTCCTGCCGAAGGCGCTGCTCACGTTCGTCGTCGAGGACTCGCGTCGCACCGGCCGTGGTCGCGGCGATCGCCGACGCGGCGCGGTCCGGCCACGAGTCCGGCGACGGGATCGTCTGGACGACCCCGATCGAGAACGTCACGCACAACCGCACAGGGCTTGCCCTCGGGGAGGTGGAGGTCGCATGAAGACCGCGGATCTCGTCATCGCGGTCAACACGGTCTGGGTCGTCGTCGCGGCGGTGCTCGTCATGTTCATGCAGGCCGGCTTCGCGTTCCTCGAGGCGGGCCTGACGCGGATGAAGAACGCGGCGCACATCGCCGGCAAGAACGTGCTCATCTTCGGCGTCTGCTCGATCGTCTACTGGGCGGTCGGCTTCGGGATCGCTTTCGGCGACGGGAACGCCTTGATCGGCACGAGCGGCTTCTTCCCCTCGAGCCGACGAGCTGCTCTCGATCGGCGCCGCGCCGTTCAGCGTTCTTCTGCGACGATTCCCGGCGTCGGCGGGCTACCTGTTCGAGGTCGTCTTCGCGGCGTCTCGCTGGCGATCGTCTGGGGCGCGATGGCCGAGCGCGCGAAGCTCTGGGTCTACTTCGTCTTCGGCGCCTTCTTCACGGTCATCTACTCGGTCGTCTCGCACTGGATCTGGCACTCCGGCGGCTGGCTCTTCTCGCTCGGCATGCAGGACTTCGCCGGCTCGACCGTCGTCCACTACCAGGGCGCGCTGGCCGCGCTCGCGGGCGCGCTGCTGCTCGGACCGCGGATCGGCAAGTTCGGCCACGACGGGCGGGCGAACCCGATTCCCGGCCACAACATGCCGTACGCCGTCCTCGGGACGCTCATCCTCTGGTTCGGCTGGTTCGGCTTCAACGCAGGCTCGACGCTCGGTGTCGTGACCGGCGACCAGATCGGCTACTTCGCCTACGTCGCGCTGACGACGAACCTCGCCGCGGCGGCGGGCGCGCTCGGCGGGATCGGCGTCAGCGTGGCTCGTGCTCCGCAAGCCGGACGTGTCGATGATGCTGAACGGCGTGATCGCGGCGCTGGTGGCGATCACAGCCGCGTCGGGCTTCGTCGCGCCGTGGGCCGCGGTCGTGATCGGCGACGGTCGCAGGCTCGATCGCGGTCGTCGGCGTGCTCTGGGTCGAGCGGATCGGCATCGACGACCCGATCGGCGCGGTCGCCGTGCACGGGATGGCCGGCGTGTGGGGAACGCTCGCGACGGGCCTGTTCGCCGTCCCCGCGCTGGCGTCGAACCTCGCTACGGGCTCCGGCGGCCTCTTCTACACGGGCAGCTTCCACCAGCTCGGCGTGCAGGCACTCGGCCTCGTCGCCGTCGGCGCGTTCACGTTCAGCCCGTCGTTCGCGCGTCTCTGGAGCGCTGAAGCGACTGTGGGGCATCCGCGTCGAGGAGCACGTCGAGACGGCAGGCCTGGACGTCGCCGAGCACGGCATGTGGGGCTACCCCGAGTTCTACATCCCGGTCCCGGGCGGCTATGGGACCGAGTCGCACTCGCACTTGATCGGCCACGGTCATCGACGCGAACCCGTTCCCGAGGCTGTTGCGGAGGAGCAGGCCGCCTAGCTGCCTGGAAGCCAGCCGTCGCGATATCGCGTCGGCTTCGAGTCCGGAACGTTCGCGTCCGCGACGTCCCCGTCCTGCGTGGTCTCTTCGGGGCTGGCCCCGTACCGGCCGGCGACCTCATTCGCCGTGTACTCGCCGTAGGGCCCGAAGGCCTGGTTCTCGCGAGAGCTCATCGCCAGGACGACGCACGGGCCGTCTCCGGCCCCGACGATCACGTGCTCCGTCTTGGGCGGGCAGTGCACGAAGTCCCACTGCCGCAGCGGGCGCTCCTCACCCTCGACGATCAGGAGCGCCTCACCCGAGAGCACGAGGAACGCCTCGGTCTCGGTTTCCCAGTGGTACATCGAATTGGGCTCGCCCGGCTCGAGTACGGCCAGGTTGACACCGAGCATCGGGAAGTACGTATCGGCCTCGTGCTCCGTCTTGCCGGTGAAACTCACGCTCCGCCGGCCCGGGCGCTCGTTCCAACGGGCATCACGCGCGTTCAGGACGAACCATCCCCCGCCGACGCCAACGAGCCCATCCTCGGTCTGTTGCGGCGGCGCCTCAGGGACCATCCTCGGATGATACGGAGCGGTGAACCCGGCTAGAGGTGCTTGAACGTGACGCTCACCCGGCGGGTGACGTCGTCGGAGCAGCTCGTGTTGCCCCCGCAGTCGGGGAACGAGGTGAGCTTGTGACTCTTTCCGGTGACGATCAGCACTCGCCGGTGCTTCACGACCGAGACGCTCGGCATGCGCATCAGCAACTCGCCCTTCAGCGGCGTTCCTCCTGTAAGTCGCTCGCTGAAGCCGGATAGCTGGCCGACGTGGCACTCGCCCCTCCGCGGGGCGAGCGAGGCGCCCTCGAGGTCGGCCTTCAGGAATCGGCGGTTGTAGCCCTGGATGGCGCTCTTGGTCGTGCGCGGGAGAGCGAACGTGCCGCAGCCGGACTTGTCTATCGGCTCGCAGTCACCGTTGCCCGGCTCGGGCGGGTTCTGCGTCGTCGAGTCGGCAAACGTGATTGTCCCGGCGGCGGGCTGAGCCGGCATGTCCCGCAGCCCTCCGAACGGCCCGGGAATCCCTACGACCCAGCTTCCGAGCGTGTTGTTCGGCTCGCCGTTGTGAGACGGATCGAGAACGAGCCGTACGAGCTTCGTCTTCACGAGCCGGAACTTGAGCGTCACGGTCCCGCCACCGGTCGCATGGCAGGGAGCAGAGTCGCTCACTGTCCAGTTGTCGACGAGCTCACCGCTCACCACGGTGATGCGGTGGGTGTAGTTACGAGCCTCGTTCGCCGCGTTGGTGGAGGGGAGGAAGCTGGCCGCGCCGGCAATGCTGAAAAGAAGCAGTGCGATCACAAGACGGACGCGGCTCATGTCCAGCATCCTCGCAGCAATCGGCGGCCGCGGTCGTCAGGCGATGGCGAACGTCACCGTCACGCTGGCCTGAACGTCCTGTGTCCCGGGCTCGATCGGAGCGGCCTTGTCGAGAGCCAGGCGCTCGGCGCCCGCCGCGTAGTACGGCTGCGGCCCACCGCTGTAGCCCTCCGTGATTGCCGTCACCGAGCCGAGCCGCACACCGGCCGCGTCGGCCAGCGCCTCGGCCTTCTTGCGTGCGTTGTCGACCGCCTCGCGGAGCGCCTTCGCCTGCTGCTCGTCCTGGTTGGAGCGCGTCAGCGTCGGCCCGTAGACGTCGTTCGCCCCGGCGTTCGACGCCGCGTCGAGAATCGACGCCGGCCTTCGACAGATCGTGGATCGTGACCGAGACGGAGTTGTCGGCCGAGTAGCCGTCGATCTTCCCCTCGTCCGCATAGGACTTCGAGACCGAGACGTCCTGCGTCTTGCACGTCGCTGCGGTCGACACCGGCTCGAAGAGCGCCGCGAGCACGCGCCGCATCTGTTCGGAGTTGGCCGCGAGCGCTTCACGCGCGGTCGGCCCGCTCGTCTGGACGCCGAGCGAGAACTGGGCCTGGTCGGGAACGACTCTGCACGGTTCCGGTTCCGGTGACCGTGATCCCTCCGGACGGCTTCGAAGCGCCGCCGGCGAGCTCGGGACGCCCGACTCCGGCGAGAGCGACGACTGCGGCGCCGATGACGACGAGCGCGGCGATACGGATCGGTTTCATGACTTGCTCCTTTCGAAGGTTCGACCCAGTACGCCGCCGGGGCCGCTCCGCGTCACACTGCGAGCGGTGCGCTACCAGTTCGTCGACTGCCGCTGGGAGCTCGGGAGACCGCCGCTCGCGGGCGAGAGCTCTACCTCGACGGGCACATCCCGGGCGCGTCGTTCCTCGACGTGGACGACGACCTCGCGGCACCTCCGGGCGAGCGCGGGCGGCACCCGCTGCCGGATGCGGACGAGTTCGCCGCGGCCGCTTCCCGCGCGGGAATCGGCGCCGGCGTCTTCGTCGTCGCCTACGGGCTGATGGGCGGCGCCGAGCGGCTCTGGTGGCTCCTGCGGCACTTCGGGCACGACGACTGCGCCGTGATCGACTTCGAGGCCTGGCTCGGGCCCGCTGACCGCGGGCGAGGAGGAGATCGAGCCCGCTTCCGTTCGAGCCGAGGCCGCGCTCCGACGACACGATCGAGGCGGACGAGCTCGCGGCCCGGCTCGGCGACGCTCGTCGTCGTCGACGCCCGGTTCGCCGAGCGCTTCAGAGGCGAGCCGAATCCGATCGACAGGGTGCCCGGCCGCATCCCGGGCGCGATCAACGCGCCGTGGAACGAGCCGGTGCCCGAGCTACCCGCGGGCGAGCTCGTCGCCTACTGCGGCTCCGGCGTCACGTCGTCCGTCACGGTGCATCGCCTTGCCCTCGCCGGCCGCGACGCGAAGCTCTACCCCGGCTCGTGGAGCGAGTGGGAGCAGCGCCCCGACCTTCCGTTCGAGGCAGGCGGCCGGTCGCGAGGCTCGACCGCCGGCTCGTGGACGCCGAGCGGGAGCCGCCGTCCTGAGCCGGCGTCGCAAGTGACGCCTGCGGTCGAGCCTCGAGTCCGGCAGATACTGGCGCCAGCCGTGCGGGATCTTCGGCGCCGCGAGGCGGATGAAGAGCACCGGCTGTGGCGGCCTCGGCGGCCGCTGGAGCTCATCGACGCCTCCTCGAGCGAGGCGGTTCCCCTTCTTCAGGTTGCACGGCGCGCACGAGGTGACGACGTTCTCCCAGACGGAGTCACCGCCCCGGCTGCGCGGCACCACGTGGTCGAGCGTGAGCCGCCCGGCCGTCGTCCCGCAGTACACGCAGCGCCAGCCGTCGCGGGCGAAGAGCGCCCGGCGGGAGATCTTCCGCTGGACGGCGCGCGGCACCCTCACGTACTGGACGAGCCTGATCACGTGCGGCCACGGGTAGGTGTCGCTCGCCGAGCGGAGCGGCTGCTCGAGCTCCTCGATCACCTCCGCCTTGCCCTTGAACACGAGCACGTGCGCCCGTCTCACGGACGTGACGTTCAGCGGCTCGTAGCTCGCGTTCAGCACCAGGACCTGCGTCATGGCCCGAAAAATGTACCGACTAGCCGCCGAGATCACGAGCATCGCTTCTAGGATTGGCCTCGTGGGGTCAGCGCGGCTGCTGGATCGCAATCGGCGCGGCCTGCGTGGCCGTCGTCGCGCGCTCGGCGTGTCCGCGTGTACCTGCTTCGTGCAGATCAGGCGCGTGCGGGCGAACCAGCTCGTCCTGCTCGGCGGCGGGAAGGACGACCTCGTCGATTTCGCCGTCTCGCTCCAGGCGCGCATGGACGACCTGCACGGCGCCGTCGCCGAGGTCGCGGCCGCGCTGTCGCGGGTCGATCGCCGCGTGGACGGCGTCGATCACGAACACGTCGCTCGTCCGCTACGACGCCTACGAGGGCGCGGGCGGGCACCAGTCGGCGTCGATCGCGCTCCTCGACGCGAGCCGCATCGGAGTCGTCGTCAGCGCGATCCAGGGCCGCGACTACGCGCGGATCTACGTCAAGGAGCTCGAGCGCGGCCAGCCGAACGTCGCCCTCTCGCCGGAGGAGCAGGCAGGCGGTCGAAAAGGCGATGGCCGGCTAAGTCCCGGGCCACGGCCCGGGACTCGCGCAAAGTGCTTTGCACTTTCCGCGACTTAGAGCACGCCTTGCCTGGGAACGACACCCTCGACGGGCTCGCTCATGCCGCGGTCGGCAACGTCAGCTATCTAACCCACCGCGAACTGGACCGGATAGTTCGCCGGGTTGTTGTCGTGTTCGTCTCGCCCGGGCACCGGGTCGACCTCGACCGTGAGCGACGTCCTCTGGTCGAGCGGCGGCAGGCCGAGGCCGCGGAACGAGACGCGTCTCCTCGTCGCCCGGGTCGATCAGCGCGATCGTCTTCTGCTTCTTGATCGGCTTCGGGCTCTGCTGGATCGTGAGTCGTCACCTGCAGGCCGACTTCCTGCGCACAGCCTGAGTTCTTGATCGTGACGGCGAACACGAGGTCCGTGCGTCGACGGAATCGTGTTCAGGTCGGTTCTCCGAGAGCTCCTCGACCGGCTCGGAAGCACCTTCGTCGAGACGATGCCCGTGCCGCGCGGCGCTGCACGTCGAGGCCGCCGGTCGCGGCGCCGTGAATGCGCTGCCATAGCTGACTTCATCGACGCCGTCGTCGCGATGTCGGGGTTCGCGAGGAAGATCGAGTCCGGCACGTTGACGCCCGTGACGCCCAGCCGCTGCGAGCTCGCTCTTCGTCGGCTCCTTGAAGAGGTCCTCCCAGATCACGTCGCTCGCGATCGAGCCGCTGCATCTGCTACGGCGAGCTCGCGTTCCGGCCTGATTCGGCGTTCTTCGAGCGAGGCCGTGCTCCGGAAGGCGTCGGTCATGCCTCGGAGCCCGCTCGCGCGCAGGTCGAGCGCGTCGAGCAGGTGCGCGTCCTGCGGCTCGCAGGCGCCCGGGCGGGTCGAGGCCGCGTGCCTGCAGCGGCGATCTGCTCCTGCTGCTGCGCGAGGCCGGAGAGCTCGCTCTCGACGTCGGCCTCCTTCGTGCCCGCGCGTCGTCAGCAGCGTGTTGAAGCGCCGGCCGAGCCGCTGGGACTGCGGTCGCGTAGCACGGGACCTTCTTGACGTAGTTGCGGTAGGCGTTCTTCCGCTTGTCCTCCCGGCAGCCGTTCACCCAGAGGACGAGGAGCAGCACGATCAGGATCGCGAAGCTGATCAGCCCGACAGGCGCAGGAGCGGCGTGAGGCCCGTCGGAGGGCGCACGGGTGGCCGCGGTCCACGGCGACGCGGCCGTTCTTCGGCCGTTTCTCTGGTGTCCGACTCCTCGAAGAAGTCGAACTCGATGTCGTTCTCGCTGCTCGCTCGTGCAGGCTGCTCGGCACGGGCCGGAGCCGCGTCACTGTATCGCGTTCCCCGGCCGGTGCAGGAGTTTTGCGGAGACGACGCCAAAGCGGAGCAGCGGATGTCGAGCGCCGTCGAACCCATCGCCCCGAGCGGCCTCGTCCTAGGTCGCTATCGGCCCCTGCGCCCACTCGGTAGCGGCGGCTCGGGCATCGGTCTGGCTCGCGCGCGACGAGACGTCCGGCCTGAGAGGTCGCGCTCAAGATCATCGCCAAGGAAGGGCGCGCAGCTCCGCGGGCCGAGCGAGAGGCAGAGGCGGCGACACGTCTGCGCCACCCGCATTGCCTTCGCGCCTACGGGCTCGAATCCGACGAGAAGCATCTCTACATCCCGTACGAGTACGTCCCGGGATCGACGCTTCGGCAGGCTCTGCGCACGGGCGCCAGCTTGGTGACGACGGCGCAGTCGAGGCGGCCGCCCAGGTGCTCGAAGGGCTCGCGTTCGCGCACGCGCGCGGGATCGTGCATCGCGACGTGAAGCCCTCGAACGTGCTCGTCGACCGACGAGGAGACACGTCTCCGTGCGACTGTTCGACTTCGGGCTCGCGCAGCTCGCCGACGCCGACACGCTGACCGCTGTCGGCGACGTGCCGGGGACGCTCGCGTACATCTCGCCGGAGCGGCTGCACGGGGAGGAGGCAGGGCCCGCCGGCGGACGTCTGGGCCGTCGGGCGTGCTTCTCTGGGAGGCGCTCTCGGGTCACCACCCGTTCTGGCGCGACGTCGCCGCTCGAGACAGGAGAGGTGATCAAGGCCGGTGCGCCTTCGATCGGCGAGGCACGGCCCGATCTGCCCGAGCGCCTGGTGGCAGCAGTCGACGCGGCGCTCTCGGTCAACCCGGCCCAGCGGCCCTCCGCCGCCCGCCTGTCGAAGGCGCTCCGCGAGGCGTGGCTCGAACGGGTGCCGAGGCGCGCTCGACCCAAGGCTCGCGATCCGGTTCGATCCGAGGGAGGCGCTTGCCCGAAGCGTCGCCCGCCGCGCTGGCAGCGCTCGCGGTGGGCTGGACGGCTCGGCACTCCCCTTCTACCCGGCGCGCTGGCCTCTCCTGCTCGCGGCGGTCGCCGCTGCGCTGACGTCTGTACGGCCGCGGGTCGGGCTCGCGTTCACGCTGGCGGTGCCCGTGTTCCCGCTCGGGAACATGTCGTTCGGGCTCGCGCTCTCGTACGCGGGGCTGGCGCTCGCATGGCTGATGCTCATGTGGGGCGACGCCCGCCGCGGACTGCTCTTCGGGGCCGGAATCGTGCTCGGGCCGATCGCCCTGCTCGGGCTCGTGCCCCTCGCGGTGATGCACGTTCGGGAACACGGCGCGGCGGGCGGCGCTCGCGCTGACGGCTGTGCTCCTGGCGAGCGTCGTCGTCGGCGATCCACGGATCTGCCGATTCCCTTCAGCGGCACGAGTCCCGGGGCGATCGGCGTCGCCCGGAGCGAGCATCCGATCGCGGTTCTGAGGCGGTCTGGCAGTGGCTCCTGGACAACCCGCGCTCGGCGTCGAGGCGCTCATCCTCGCCACGGCCGCCGCGGCTCTCCCGCACTCGATCCGCCGGGCCGACCTTTCGATCGCAGCGTTCGTGGCTGCGCTGCTCTCCGCGACGCTCGCTCGCAGCCCCCAGCGCCGAGCGCCGTTCCGCTGCTGCTTGACGGGCTGGCTCACATACCTCGTGCTCACCGTCCGGTCGCGGCGCCTCCCTGAACGAGCCATGGAACCGCGCCGTTTCGGCACAGTCCTGACACAGACACGCGCGCATCTCCTCGATAGGCTGAAAGCGGCGGGTGGTCCGCGGTGGCCCCGGCCCGATGGGCGATTTCGGGCAGGCAGGCGCTCGCTAAACTCGCCGACGGGGGTACAAAGAACCCGTCGCCCGTGACTGTGCTTCGAAACATCGAGCAGAAGATCGAGGCGCTTTTCGAGGGCGTCTTCGGCCGCGCGTTCCGTACCAACGTCCAGCCGGTCGAGCTGGCGCGCAAGCTCGCGAAGGAGATGGACGACCACCGCATGGTCTCGGTGTCGCGCGTCTACGCCCCGAACGAGTACTCGGTCTATCTCTCACCGGCCGACCGCGAGCAGTTCGAAAGCTACGAGGAGTCGCTTATCGAGCGAGCTCCAGGAGTACCTCGGCGAGCATGCGCGGCGCGAGTCGTACGTCCTGCTCAGCGCGCCGAAGGTGCTCATGAACACCGACTCCGACCTCGAGGTCGGCGAGTTCGGCATCGCCACGCGCATGGTGCAGCCCGAGCCGGGCAGGCGCCGGCCGAGGAGCCGCTGCCCGCGGCACCGCCCGGGCGCGACGATGGTCTACCGCCCGCAAGGCCCTCCGACCCAGGCCGCTACCCCGGTCGAGCTCGGCGTCGCAGCCCGAGGTCGTCACGCTCGACGCGAACGGCAAGCAGCACGAGATCGACAAGGTGAGCGTCGTCATCGGGCGCTCGAAGGACTGCGACATCCGGCTCGCGGACCCGAACGTCTCCGCCGCCACGCCGAGCTTCGGACAGGAGGGCACCGCGTACTGGATTCTCGACCTCGGCTCGACGAACGGGTTGACCGTGAACGGCCGCCGCCAGCAGCGCGCAAAGCTCGAGAACGAGGACCGGATCACCGTCGGCTCGACGGACCTCGTCTTTCGCCGGCTCAGTGGCGGTGGAGGTTGAGCTCAGGAACGCGTCGACCGGTCGTTTCAGACGGACATACGGGCTAAGCCCGTATGTCCTGAGAACGGCACCGCAAGCGGTGCCTCAGTGATTGCCGCGTCCGTCGACGTCGAGGGCGCGCTGCTCCTCCTGAAGGCGGCGCTTCCTCGTCCTGCTCTACCTCTTCATCTGGCGCATCGTCCGCACCGCCAGCCGTGATCTCCGTCTTCCCCAGGAGAGCTTCATGCTCGGCCCGCAGCAGGCCGCAGCCGCGGGGCTCCGGCCGGAACCGCAGCCGCAGCATGGGCCGGCTCGTCGTCATCAGGAGCAGCGCGATCGACGAGAACACCGAGTTCGAGCTCGATTCGACCGGCATCTCGATCGGCCGCGGCGGCCCGAACGACGTCCGGCTCGACGGGGACGACTTCGCTTCCGCCGAGCCACGCCCGCGTCGAGCCGCGCCGGGACGGCGTCTGGATCGAGGACGTCGGATCGACGAACGGCACCTTCGTCAACGGGTCGCGGCTCTCGCAGGGCGCGCAAGCTGGCGGCCGGCGATCTCGTTCGCGTGGGCGAACGATCTGAGGTTCGAGGCATGAGCCGTTCTCTCGGGCCGCAGCACCGGGCTTTCCCACCCGGGGCAGGAAGCGTCGCCGCAACGAGGACGCCTGGGTCTGCCAGCCGCCGCTCTTTGCGGTCGCAGACGGCATGGGTGGCGCGCGCGGAGGCGAGATCGCGTCCACGCGTGGCCGCGACCGCGCTCGGCGAGACCGTCGACGGGAGCGGCGAGGAACGGGTCGTCGCGCTCATCCAGGGAGGCGAATCGCCAGGTCTACGAGCGTGCGCGCGAGGATGCCGGACGCCTCGGGCATGGGCACGACGATCACCGTCGCCCTCGTCGAGGACGGGTCGTCGTCGATCGGCCACGTCGGCGATTCGCGCGCCTACCTGATCCGCGACCAGAAGGTCGAGCAGCTGACCGAGGATCACTCGCTCGTCGCGGAGCTCGTCCGCAGCGGCAGGCTGTCGCCGGAGGAGGCCGACATCGCATCCGCAGCGCTCGGTCATCACCCGCGCGCTCGGCACCGACCCCGACGTCGACGTCGACTCGTTCTCGGTCGAGGCCAAGGCCGGCGACGTCTTCCTCATCTGCTCGGACGGTCTGACCTCGATGGTCGACGATCAGACGATCCTCGGCATCGTCGAGCAGGGCCGGGAGAGCCTCGAGAGCATCGCGAAGGAGCTGATCGACGCGGCGAACCGGAGCGGCGGCGAGGACAACATCACCGTCGTCTTCTTCGAGATCGATCGACAAGGCGCCGGAGCCGCCGGCCGAGACCAAGGCGATGCCGGTCGTTCAGTCGAGCCGGCGACGCCGGATGGCGGACGAGGACACGCTCTCGGGGCTCGAGGACGTACCGACCGTGCGACACGATGGTCGTCCCGCCCGAGCAGGTACAGCGCCCTCGCAGCGGAGAGCGCCGACGGTCTCTCGGGGACTGTCCCCGAGGAGGCGCCGAGGGAGCGCTTCTCGGCGTGCAGGCGGCGCGGCTCATCGTCGCGCTCGGGGTCGTCGCCGGCCTCGCGCTCCTCGTCTACTGGCTGCTCGGCCAGAGCCAGTGAGCGCTGAGCTACAGGAACCGCGAGCTCGTCAACCTCTTCGTCGTCGCCATCCTCACCGGCCTCGGCTTCGCCAGCGTCTACATCGCGCGTCAGGACGTCGTCTCGACGGGATCGCTCTCGTACGCGCTCTTCTTCTTCGCCCTTTACCTCGCTGCGCACGCGTCGCGCGCGTGACCGTGCCTCAGGCCGACCCCTACCTGCTGCCGATGGCCGCGCTGCTGACGGCGGTCGGGGTCACCGAGATCTACCGGCTCGATCCGGACAACGCGTTCCGGCAGGGGCTCTGGATCGTCGTCGGCGCTCGCCGCGTTCGCAGCCACGCTACTGCTCCTGCGCCACGACTACCGGCGGCTCGAGAGCTACAAGTACCTCTTCGGCGTGACGGCGCTCTGCTTGCTCGTCCTCCCTGCGCTGCCCGGTGATTGGGCGAGACCGTGAACGGCGCCCGCCTGTGGGTTCACGTCGGCGGACTTCAGTTCCAGCCGGGCGAGCTCGCGAAGATCATGCTGATCGTCTTTCTCGCCGGTTACCTCCGCGAGAAGCGCGAGGTGCTCGCCCAGGGCCGGCTCAAGGACTTCGGCCCGCTGCTTGCGATCTGGGGCGCGGCGATGCTCGTCCTCGTCGAGACCAACGACCTCGGTAGCGGTCTCCTCTACTTCGGGATCTTTCTCTCGGTGCTCTACGTCGCGACCGGTCGCGCGCCTGGTTCGCGGGCGCGGGCCTGGTCCTCTTCGTCGCCGGCTCGGCGGCGGTCTACAAGGCCGTGCCGCGCGTCGAGGAGCGGGTCACGGTCTGGATCGACCCCTGGAAGCACAGCCATACGACCGGCTACCAGATCGTCCAGTCGCTCTTCTCGATCGGCAACGGCGGCTTCGACGGCAAGGGTCTCGGCAAGGGCGTCTTCGCGACGACGAACGGCCATGACCTGATCCCGTTCCTGCCCACGGACTTCATCTACTCGGCGCTCGCGCAGGAGCTCGGCCTGGTCGGCGCGGCGGCGCTCCTGCTCGTCTACATGCTCTTCTGCCTGCGGGGGTTCCGGGTCGCGCTGCTGGCCCAGGACGGCTTCTCGAAGCTGCTCGCGGTCGGGCTCACGTTCGGCTTCGCGCTCCAGACGTTCATCATCGTCGGCGGCGTCCTGCGCCTGATCCCGCTGACCGGGATCACGCTGCCCTTCGTCAGCTACGGCGGCTCGAGCGTCGTCGCCAACTTCGTCCTGCTCGCGGGCCTCCTGCTCGTCTCCCACCGAGCGAACTCCGTCGCGCCAGCTACGCGATGGAAGGCCGGGCGTGAACAAGCAGATCACGCGGGTCGCGGTCGTCGGGCTCGTCCTGCTCGCGTCCCTGATCGTCGGAACGACCTACTGGCAGGCCTGGGCCGCAAACGGGCTCGCCGACCGGCAGGACAACGCGATCCAGCGCGTCGCCGAGTTCACGGTCAAGCGCGGGAAGATCTATCGGCGCGGACGGCAAGACGGTCCTCGCCGACAACGTGAACCGGCGAAGGTCGCCGGGCAGACGCTCTACTTCCGCACGTACCCGCAGCGCGGCCTCGCGGCCCACATCGTCGGCTACTCGACGCAGGTCCGCTCGCGGGCCGGGCTCGAGGCGTCCGAGAACGACTTCCTCACGGGCTCGAACACGAACCTGAGCACGGTCCTCGACACGCCTTCGACAAGCTCAAGGGCGACGACGGTCAAGGGCAACGACCTCCACCTCACGCTCCGCAGCCGAAGCGCGCAAGCGAGTCGCGCTGAACGCACTCGGCGGCAAGTGCGGCGCGGCAGTCGCTATCGACACGACGCACCGGGCGAGTGCTCGTCAGCGTCTCGAGCCCCACCTACGACCCGAACCTGATCGAGCACCAGTACGCCCTCGCCTCGAAGCCGAAGTTCGGCTGTCGCGCCGCTCTGTCAACCGGGCTGAGGGGACGCCCGGGACGCCACCGTCAGGTGTGTACATCCCGGGCTCTGCGTTCAAGGTCGTCACTGCGGCTGCGGCACTCGACAGCGGCAAGTTCACCCTCAACTCGACCTTCTACGATCCGGGCTACTGCATCGAGTACGGCAAGCAGGTCACGAACTTCGCCGACCAGAGCGGCCCCGAGGTCTTCGGCACCGTCAACTTCGTCGCAGGCGATGGAGCACTCGATCAACGCCGTCTTCTGCGACGTCGGAAAGGCGCTCGGCGCGGAAGGCGATCCTCGACTACGCGAAGCGCTTCGGCTTCTACTCGGTCCCTCCGCTCGAGACGCCCGTCGAACGAGCGCGCCGACAGCGGTCTCTACAAGGACGGGAAGCTGTTCTTCCCCAAGAACGACTTCCAGGTCGACCCGGGCCGGCTCGCCTTCGGACAGGAGCGTCTGCTCAGGTGACGCCGCTCCAGATGGCGATGGTCTCGGCGACGATCGCAAACGGCGGCGTCGTCATGAGGCCGTACGTCGTCGAGCAGCGTCATCGCGCCGGACGGATCGACCGTCACGACGACGAAGCCCGAGCCGCTCGGGCGGGCAATCAGCGAGCAGGCACGCCGCCGACGTCGACGACGATGATGGAGGCGGTCGTCACGCGGCGGCACCGGCACCGCGGCGCAGATCTCGGGGGTCAGGGTCGCCGGCAAGACGGGAACCGCCGAGACCGGCGCGAACCACGTGAACACGACCTGGTTCATCTCCTTCGCACCGGCCGAGAACCCCAAGGTCGCCGTCGCGGTCGTTCTCGAGCGCCAGAGCGGTACCGGCGGCACGATCGCAGCCCCGATCGCCAAGGCGATCATGGAGGCTCTGATTCGGTGAGCGTCGAACGTACCCTGGTGACATGGCCTTCGTCGACACGCTGATCAACACGCTCTTCGACGGGCGCTACCGGATCGTCCGGAAGCTCGGCTCGGGCGGCATGGCGGACGTGTACCTGGCCGAGGACGAGGAGCTCGGGCGCCGCGTCGCGATCAAGATCCTGAACGACCGCCATGCGAACGACGAGTCGTTCGTCGAGCGCTTCCGTCGCGAGGCGAAGAACGCCGCCGGGCTGTCGCACCCGAACATCGTGTCGATCTACGACCGCGGCGAGGCCGAGGGCACGTACTACATCGCGATGGAGTACCTCGAGGGGCGCAGCCTGAAGGAGCTCGTCGTGGCACGCGGCCCGCTGCCGATCGGCGACGCGATCGAGTTCACGCGCCAGGTGCTCGCCGCACTGCGCTTCGCGCACCGCAAGGGCGTCGTCCACCGCGACATCAAGCCGCACAACGTGATGGCCGATGCGGACGGGCGCCTGAAGGTGACGGACTTCGGCATCGCCCGGGCCGGGGTGAGCCAGATGACCGAGGCGGGCTCGATCATCGGCACGGCGCAGTACCTCTCGCCCGAGCAGGCGCGCGGGGCCGCGGTCGACCAGCGCTCCGACCTCTACTCGGTCGGGATCGTCCTCTACGAGACGCTCACGGGAACCGTGCCCTTCACGGGCGACTCGCCGGTCGAGATCGCCATGAGGCACCTGTCCGACACCCCGCGACCCCCGTCCCTGGAGCGGCCCGAGATCCCGCCCGACCTCGACATGGTCGTCCTTCGCGCCCTGGCCAAGAACCCCGACGACCGCTTCCAGACGGCCGAGGAGATGGACACCGAGCTCGACCGGGTCGCAAAGGGCGTCGGCGTGACCGCCGAGACCGCGGACGCCGCGACGGCAGTTCTTTCGGGCACTGCCCTTTCCAATGCTCCGACGGCGATCGTGCCGCCGCGGCGGCCGCCCACAGGCACGTCCCTCGTATCGCTATGCCGATCCGCCCGCTCGGCGTCGACCCGTCTGGCCCTGGCTGCTCGCGATCCTCCTCGTCATTCTGCGCGGGCGTCGCCGGCTTCTACGCGTTCGGGAAGATCCAGGACTCGCTCAGCGGCTCCGGATCGGTCTCCGTGCCGTATGTCGTCGGGCAGAGGGAGGACCTCGCGATCGCCAATCTGGCGGACAAGGGCCTCGGTGCCAGGCTTCATCGCGAGCCGAACGAGACCGTGAAGGAAGGGCGGGTCTTCAGGCAGGACCCGCCGGCGGCGTGCGGCTGGACAAGGGCGGCAAGGTGGACGTCTACGTCTCCACCGGGCCACCCAAGGTGGAGGTTCCCGACGTGATGGGAGACTCGAGAGACGAGGCGATCAGCACACTCTCGTCGCTCGGCCTGGAGTTCAAGGTGCGAGACGTGTTCTCGAAGGAGGACGAGAACACGGTCATTGCCCAGTTCCCGCTTCCGCACGCGAAGGTCGACAAGGGCACGACCGTCCAGATCAACGTCTCGAAGGGGCTGCAACCGCTGACGGTGCCGAGCGTCGTCGGCCAGCTCTATGACAACGCCGCGGGACAGCTCCAGGGCAGGGGCTTCGCCGTGGCGCGCCGCGACGTCGACTCGAGCCAGCCGAAGGACATCGTCATCGACCAGCAGCCGAAGGGCGGGGCGGGGCTCGCACGCGGCGGCACGGTCATCGCTCTACGTCTCGAAGGGGCCGAAGGAATCGACGATCCCGGACGTGACGAGCCAGGACGAGGCATCGGCGACCCAGACGCTCGAGCAGTCGGGCTTCGTGGTCGACGTCCAGGAGCAGGACACGACCGACCCGAACCAGGACGGGATCGTCCTCTCCCAGGATCCGCCCGGCGGCACGAAGGCGAAGCCCGGCACCACGGTCACGATCTTCGTCGGCCGGCTGTTACCGATCCCGTGATGCCGCAGCTCCGCGTCGCGATCGTCATGGGAGGCCGCTCGAGCGAGCACGAGGTCTCGCTCGCGTCGGCGCGCTCGGTGCTCGAGGCGCTCGACCCGGCGCGCTACGAGGCGGTGACCGTCGAGATCGGCCGCGACGGGCGCTGGGAGCTCGGCGCCGGGTCACTCGCCGAGCTGGAGCATGACGGGCGGTCCGTCGTCGAGACGCTGCCCGTTCCGGCGTCGAACGTTCCGGCGACGCTTGCCGGGGTCGACGTCGTCTTCCCGGTCCTGCACGGGCCCTTCGGCGAGGACGGGACGGTTCAGGGGCTGCTCGAGCTGGCAGACGTGCCCTACGTCGGGGCAGGCGTGACCGCCTCCGCGCTCTGCATGGACAAGGACCTCTTCAAGTCCGTCCTGCGCGACAAGGGCATCCCGGTCACCCGCAGCGTGACGCTCCGCTCGGCCAGGACGGCTTCGAGAATCCCGTTCGGCTTCCCGGTGTTCGTCAAGCCTGCTCGGCTCGGCTCGTCGGTCGGAATCACGCAAGGCGCGCAGCGACGACGGAGCTCCGTGCCGGCGATCGCGCTCGCCTTCCGGCACGACGAGAAGGTGCTCGTCGAGGAGTTCGTCGCGGGCGTCGAGGTCGAGTGCAGCGTGCTCGGGAACGAGCAGCCGATCGCGTCGATCCCGGGCGAGATCGTCGCGAACGCGGACTGGTACGACTACTCGTCGAAGTACGACGAGGGCGGCATGGAGCTCGTCATCCCGCCGCGGGTCCCGCAGGAGGCGATCGAGCGCGTGCAGGAGCTCTCCGTCGAGGCCTTCCGGGCGACCGACTGCGACGGCATGGCCCGCGTCGACTGCTTCGTGCGCGACGACGGCGAGGTGCTTGTCAACGAGCTGAACACGATCCCCGGCTTCACCGCGACGAGCGTTTACGCGAAGCTCTTCGAGGCTTCCGGCATCCCGTACGAGGAGCTCCTCGAGCGTCTCGTGCAGCTCGCGCTCGAGCGCCACGAGCGCCGGCGCCGGCTCAAGTTCTAGCGGTCACCTCGTTGATGTGCGCACGGCCACCGTTCGGGCAGCTGTAGCCACACCTCGTAGTAGCGGTACTTCTTGCCTTGCGTGTCGACGTGAAACGTGTTCGTCGAGCCAACCTCTTCGCGTTCGGGAGACGCGGGGTGAAGCCGCCCGTCGCCTCGAGTGCTGGCTCTGATCGTCGCCGGGAACCTGGACAGTCGCTCTGACACGGTCAGGTTGGAGAGAGCGACGGCGGCGGCCTGCATCGAGGACGAGGCCGACGCCGGGCTTCGTCGAAGCTGCCGTACGTACTGCTCGGTCGTCCAGTAGCGTCGCCGGGATCGCCATCGGTCGCGTTGGCGCGCCTCGCGTGTCGTGCTCGCCGTCGCCGTGCGGGTCCTACGCCCCGATGCCGACGCAGACGAACCGGCTTGGAGGAGCTGCGTGTCGTGGCAGCAGCCCTCCGCCGCCTCCGTTATCGAGCAGCAGGAAAGCCCCGCCGCGACGAGCAGCGCGGCGAGCGCCGAGCACGAACGGCAATACCGACGGGAACGCCGTCGCTCGCGCTGCGGTCCTTCGGCCGCCGCGGCCGGGGCGGCGGCGGGACGATCATCGTCGCGCCCTCGCCGTCGCGCCCGTCCAGCTCGGCGAGACAGGCCTCGAGCTCCGTCGCAGAAGCTCGCTCCATCGACGCGAACCGGTCGCTCGGGGTCCTTCGCCATCGCACGCTGGATCGCGAGGTCGACGCCGCACGGGACAGTCCGGCCGGTGCTCGAGCACGCTCGGCGACGGGCTCGTTGACGTGCCGCATCGCGACCGCCACGAAGTTGTCGCCCGAGAACGGCACGTCGCCGGTCAGCAGCTCGTAGAGCACGACGCCCGAGCGAGTAGATGTCCGTCTTCGGATCGACCTTCTGCCCGCGCGCCTGCTCGGGCGCGATGTAGTCGCTCGTCCCGAGCACGGTCCCGTCTGCGTGACGCCGTGCACGTCGAGCGAGCGGGCGATCCCGAAGTCGGTCACCTTCGCCTGCCCGTCGTCGTTCAGCAGGACGTTCTGCGGCTTGACGTCGCGGTGCACGAGGCCGCGGTCGTGCGCGAAGGACAGCGCGTGCGCGACCTGGAGCGCGAGCTCGATCGCCTCGCGAACGCGTCGAGCGGCCCGCGCGCCGACAGCTCCTTCAGGTTCTCGCCGTCGACGTACTCGAAGACGATGAACTGGCGCCCGTCCTGCTCGCCGCGGTCGATGACCGTGACGATGTTCGGGTGCGGAGAGCTGCGCGACCGCGCGCGCCTCGCGGCGGAAGCGCTCGACGTAGTCCTCGTCCCGGGTGTACTGCTCGTGCAGGATCTTCAGCGCGACGGTCCGCTCGAGCAGCCGATCGTGCGCGCGATAGACGTTCGACATGCCGCCCGAGCCGACGAGCTCCTCGAGCTCGTAGCGGCCCGCGATCAGCTCACCGACCACGGCTGCAGTTTCGCTGAGAAGCGGCGAACTAGGCGCCGAGAGCGGCGGCGAGCGCTTCTTCCCAGACCCCGAGCGCCTCGTCGAGCTCCGCGTCGGTGATCACGAGCGGCGACGAGCACGCGGATGCAGTTGCCGTCGGTGCCGGACTTGATCAGCAGCAGCCCGTTCCTGGCCGCCTCCTCGATCACGGCGCTCGCGGCTCGGGCGGCCGGCTCCTTCGTCTGCGGGTCCTCGACGAGCTCGATCGCGAGCATCGCGCCCGAGCCCGCGCACGTCGCCGATCCTGTCCCAGCGCTCCTGCCAGGCGAGCATCCGCGCCCGGATCGTGTCGCCGATCGCTGCGGCGCGCTCGACGAGGCTCTCCTCCTCGAAGACGTCGAGCACGGCGAGCGCAGCGGCCTGCGCGACCGGGTTGCCGACGTAGGTGCCCGCCGATCGCCGAGTCGGGCGGGGCGTCCATGATCTCGGCCTTGCCGATCACGGCCGAGAGCGGAAGCCCGCCGGCGATCGACTTCGCGATCGTCATCAGGTCCGGCTCGACGCCGTGGTGCTCGATGCCCCACATGCTCCCGGTGCGGCCGAACCCGGTCTGCACCTCGTCGACGACGAACACGATCCCGTGCTCGTCGCAGATGTCGCCGCACGCCCTGCACGAACTCCGTCGGCGCGACGACGAAGCCGCCCTCGCCGAGGATCGGCTCCATCACGATCGCGGCCACGGTCTCGGCCGGCGACCTGCGTCACGAACGCGCGCTCGCAGCGACTTGAGCGCCGAGTCGACGTCGAGCCCGCGGTACTCGTGCGGGATACGGCACGCGGTAGACCTCGGGCGCGAACGGGCCGAGGCCCGCCTTGTACGGGTGCGTCTTCGAGGTCATCGTCATCGAGAGCAGCGTGCGGCCGTGGAAGGCGCCCTCGAACGCGATCACCGCGGGCCGCTTCGTGTAGGAGCGCGCGAACTTGATCGAGTTCTCGACCGCCTCGGTGCCCGGCGTTGAAGAACGCGGCCTTCGCCGGGCCGGAGAACGGCGAGACGGCGATCAGCCGCTCGGCGAGCTCGACGTAGATCTCGTACGGGACGATCGTGAAGTCGGTGTGCGCGAAGCGCGCGAGCTGCTCCTGCGCGGCCTCGACCACTCGGGATGCGAGTGGCCGACGTTGAGGCAGCCGACGCCGCCGGTGAAGTCGATGAACGTGTTGCCGTCGACGTCGGTCAGCGTCGCGCCGCGGCCCTCGGCGGCGACGATCGGGTGGACGAGCGACAATGGAGCGGCCGCGATCACGCGCTCCTTGCGCTCGACGATCTCACGCGAGCGCGGGCCGGGAAGCTCGGTACGCAATCTCGATTGAGCGTCGTGATAGCCATCGCGCTGAAGATACAGGAGCAACCGGCTCTCTGCATAGATGCATAGAGTCCATACATGAGCCTCGAACGCGCCGATCTCGATCCCGATCCACTCCGCCAATTCGAGCGCTGGCACGAGCAGGCGGGCGGGGACGCGGCTGTCGCACTGGCGCACGGCGACCGCGGAAGGAGCGCCCGTCGGTGCGCATGGTGCTCCTGCAAGGCGCCGACGAGCGCGGCTTCGTGTTCCACACGAGCTACGAGGGGCGGAAGGCGCCGCGAGCTGGCCGAAATCCCCGCGCGCGCGATCCTCTTCTACGGCAAGAGCCCGGACGCCAGGTGCGCGTCGAAGGCCCGGTCGTCGACGCGTCGACCGTGCCGAGTCGGAGGCGTACTTCCGGACTCGCCCGCGGGGCGGCCAGATCGCCGCCTGGACTTCCCACCAGAGCGAGCCGATCGGTCGCGGAAGGAACTGGATCGAGCGCTTCGCCGAGCTGGAGGCCCGCTTCGAGGGCAAGGAGGTGCCGCTACCGCCGCACTGGGGCGGCTTTCGGCTCGTTCCGGAGAGCTACGAGTTCTGGGAGCACCGCGACAACCGGATGCACGATCGCTTCCGCTACCGGCGCGACGGCGACGACTGGGTGGTCGAGCGGCTGAGCCCCTAACCGACTTAGCAACAGTCTGTTGCTAAGTCTGAGGCGGCTCGTAGTCTTGGGTGCGTGATCCTCGGGCATCTCGACCTGGACGCCTTCTTCGCCGCCGTGGAGGAGCTCGAGAACCCTGAGCTGCGCTCGAAGCCGCTGTCGTGGGCGGCGACCCCCACGGACGCGGAGTCGTCGCGACCGCCAACTACGAGGCCCGGAAGTTCGGGATCCATTCGGCGATGTCGTGCGCCGAGGCCCTGCGGCGCTGCCCGCACGCCGTGTTCGTGCGCCCGCGGCACGGCGTCTACAAGGAGTACTCGCAAGCTCGTCTGGACACGCCGTGCGTGAGGTGGTGCCGACCGTCGAACGGACGGGAATCGACGAGGGGTACCTCGCCCTGGGCGAGGTGGCGGCCAGCTTCGGCGAGGCGCGCGCCGTCGCGGAAGCGGTACAGACGTCTGTCCGAGGCGCGACGAGCCTGAGCGCGTCGATCGGAGTCGCGTCGAGCAAGGTCGTCGCCAAGATCGCGAGCGACCGGCGCAAGCCCGGCGGGCTGACGGTCGTCCCGGCCGGGACGGAGGCCGTCGTTCCTGGCCCCGTTCGACGTCCGCAAGCTGCCGGGCGTCGGGCCCCGCTCCGAGGCGCGCCTGCGCGCGGCCGGCCTCGAGACGATCGGAGCGCTCGCCGCGCTCAGCGACGCCGACCTGAGGAGGCTGTTGCCCGGCAAGGTCGGGCACGCTCCTTCGCGATCGCGCTCGCGGCATCGATCCGCGCGGGCTGGAGACAGTCACCGAGCGCATCTCGATCAGCACCGAGGAGACGTTCGAGCGCGACATCGCGGATCGCGACCAGCTCAAGGACGAGCTGCGGCAGGATGTCGGCCCGCCTCGCCGAGCACCTCCAGACGCCAGGGCGAGACGGCACGGACGGTGACGACGAAGGTGCGCTACCCGGACTTCGCGATCCGCAGCCGCTCGACGAGCATCCCCGTCGGCACCGACGATCGCCGAGCGGATCGGCGAGCTCGCGTGCGCGCTGCTCGACCGCGCGCTCGACGACCGGCCGGGCGCGCTCAGGCTCGTCGGCGTTGGAGTCTCGGGCTTCGACCCGCATCGCCAACTGGCACTGGTCTAACGTCTGCGCCGTCCATGAGCTCCCGGCTCGCCACTTTGCTCACTACGTTCGCGATGCTCGCGCGTCCTGGCGCTCCTCGGCTTCGTCGGGTGGGCCTGGTGGCAGAGCAGGCTGCCGGCGAGGTACGACGTCACGGACTACGGGGTCGTCGATCGACGGCGGAGGCCCGGTCGCGTCTCATGTCCACTTCAGCGTCGCCGACACGAAGAGCTCCACCGAAGGAGAGCCGGACCTCCGTGTGACGCTAACCGCGGAAAAGCGCAAAGTGCGCCTCGCATCCGGCACCGAGGTCGACGCCTGGACGTTCAACGGCCGCGCTCCTGGGCCGGAGATTCGCGTTGAGCGCGGCCAGCTCGTCCAGGTCACGCTCGTGAACAAGGACATCGACGACGGCGTCACGATCCACTGGCATGGCGTCGACGTCCCGAACGCGGAGGACGGAGTCGCGGGCGTCACGCAGGACGCGGTGCGAGCCGGGCGGTCGCTACGTCTATCGCTTCCGCCCGGAGCAGGTCGGGACGTTCTGGTACCACACGCACCAGGACGCCTCCCAGGGCGTGGAGCGAGGGCTGTACGGCGCGCTCGTGATCCTCCGGGACACGCCGCCGATGAAAGAAGAGGACATCACCCTCCCCGTGCACACGTTCTCCGGGCACGCGGCACTGGGCACCGACGACGGCGTCGAGCACCGCAAAGTGCAGCCGGGAGTGCCTGTCCGGCTACGGCTGATCAACACCGACAGCTCGCCCGCGAGATTCGGGCTCTCGGGAATGCGGCCTTCGGTCGTCGCGATCGACGGTGCGAGCATCGACCCGGCTCCCGTGCCTGCGGGCGAGGCGATCGAGATCGGCGCCGGCGGTCGCTACGACATCTGGTTCGAGATGCCCGACGGGGTGGCCGGGGTCGAGCTCGTCGGCTCCAAGGCCGCTCTCGTGCTCAGTCCCGACGGAAAAGGAGAGCCGCCGGACACGCCCTCACGGCCCGTGTTCGACCCGGCCGCGCGCGCCAGCGTCGTTCCTCCAGGCCTCGGCCCGAAGTTCGACCGCACGTTCGAGCTGAAGATCGGGAAGAAGCCCGGGTTCCTCAACGGCCGCCCCGGCTACCACTGGGCGATGAACGGGAAGCTCTATCCGCGCGTTCCGATGTTCGAGGTGGCGAAGGGCGACCTCGTCCGGATCGCGCTCGTCAACGACTCATCGGGCGTGCACCCGATGCATCTCCACGGGCACCACGTTCTCGTGCTCACGCGGAACGGCAAGGCGGTCAGCCCGTGGTCGACCGACACGCTCGAGATGCTCCCGCACGAGCGGTACACGGTCGCCTTCCGGGCGAACAACCCAGGCCTCTGGATGCTCCACTGCCACAACCTCGACCACGCCGCCAACGGCCTGACGATGCACCTCATGTACGCGGGCGTGACCACGCCCTACCGGGCCGGCAAGGCCGCCCACAACGATCCCGAGTAGTTATGCAGGTGGCGCAGCGGTCGCCGGCTCGGCGCTGGACCGCCGCTCGCCCTTCCACTCGCGATACGTGATCGAGGCCAGAAAGCCGAGGATGATGAACGCGTTGATCGGGTGCAGCCCACCTGCGACGTACGGGACGCCGTAGCCAGTCCAGGCAAGCACGACCTGGAGCGCCGCCAGTCCGACGACCCCGAGCGAGCGCAGAGATCCTCCCCCGTCCACGTGCGCCGAAGGAGAGGAGCAGCAGGACGAGCGTGCCGAGGAAGATGAGGTACCCCAGAGCGATGTGAGGCTCGAACCCGTTGTGGAACGACTCATCGTCGATCGTGCTGCCCTCGTCCTCGAGCTTGTGAGCGGCGTCGAACGCGCCGTAGCCGGCCAAGAAGATCTGAATCGCGACCGCAGCAGTGAGGATCGTGACCCAGAATCGGTAGATCGCTTGGAACGCCTTCATCTCGGACACGCTCCTTTTGTGGGGGCCGCAGAACGGCTTACGTTAACCCGCCCAGCGGAAGCCGGTGGGCGAAGGCGCGGGGGCGAGCGGGCTCTCCGGCAGGCCGGGTTGCGGCTCGGGCGCGTTGTACCCGCCCGGGGCAACGTCGTTCGGCGTGTCCGGGTGGAACAACGAAGCGAGGTACTGGATGTGACCGCGTCCGGGGCCGAGCTCCCACTGCCCGCCTCCGTAGGCCGACATGCCGCGCGAGGCGCAGTAGTCGTAGGTCTCGAAGAGGCGCCGCACGCTGCCGAAGCGCGACGGCTTGATGTTGATCGTGCGCGGCGACCAGGGCGCACTCTCGATGTCCGGACGGAATGGATCGGCGCGTCCCACGTGACGCGCGCCGAGTGCTCCTCCAGGACCGGCCTCGTCTCGTCGGTGACTGCCGGATCCTCGATCCAGGCCTCCGGAAATGCCTCGGCGACTGCGCCGGTAGAGCTGCGCATCGGGTGGCTGGTCGACCGGAGTTCCTTTGTACTGGCCTTTGAGGTCGAGAGTGTCGACGAGGCCGAGGCTCGCGAGGTCGTCGATCAGCTCGTCGGTCCAGTCGCTCCGTCGGGTCGAGCTTGAAGCGCAGGTCCGGATAGGCCGCGTGCCACTTGTGCAGCGGCTCGGCCGACGGAGGGCTCGCCGAAGCTCCTCGAGGAGACGAAGGTGACCGGGCCCGGCTCACGATCGACCGCATCGGCGAGAGACCGTCCCGCCTGGCGCAGCGCCAGGTCGAGCGCCGCGCTCTCGAACGCCCACCGCCGGTAGTCGCTCGAGGCTTCCATCTCCGGCTGCCGCGGGAAGAGCTGAAGCCCGTCTAGGAGCTTCGAGTAGGAGTCGAGCGTGTGCGAACCCGCAAGAGGCAGATCCCCCGGCGGAGGATGGTCGCCGGCCGTGTAGGTCACGTCCTCGCCGATGCCTTCCTCCCCGCCGCCCTGCAAATGCACCGCCGTCGTCACACGAGTGAAAGTGGGAGAGACCACGAACTCGAGCTGTTCGAGCTCGTACGAGTCGACCTCGAGCGACAGATCTGCGACAGCGTCGTAGAGCGGCATTGGGGGAACCATAGAATCGCGGGCGTGGTTCTCTCCGATCGAACCATCGAGCGGCTCCTCGACGAGAGGCGCATCGAGATCGAGCCGTACGACGCCGGCGCTGCTCCAGCCGTCGAGCGTCGACGTCCGCGTCGACCGCTTCTTCAGCGTGTTCCACAACGCGCGCTACGCGTTCATCGACGTCAAGGAGCCCCAGGAGGATTTGACCGAGCTCGTCGAGATCGACGACGAGCGGCCGTTCATCCTCCACCCCGGCGAGTTCGTGCTGGGGTCGACACTCGAGCGGATCCGCCTGCCGGACGACCTCGTCGCCCGCCTCGAGGGGAAGTCGTCGCTCGGCCGGCTCGGACTGCTCATCCACTCGACGGCGGGCTTCATCGACCCGGGCTGGGACGGCCACGTCACGCTGGAGCTCTCGAACGTGGCGAACCTCCCGATCACGATCTACTACGGGATGAAGATCGGCCAGCTCTCGTTCGTGCAGCTCTCAGAGCCGGCCGAGACGCCGTACGGCGGTAGCGGGCTCGGCTCGAAGTACCAGGGCCAGCAGGGCCCGACGCCGAGCCGTTACTGGCAGAACTTCGACCGCGAGCCCGCCAAGTGATCCTGGTCACGGGTGGAACGGGCTTCGTCGGGGGCCACGTCGTGCACGCCCTGCGCGGGGTCGGACCGGCCGGTGCGCTGCCTCGTCCGCGAGCCGGCCAAGGCGGCGACGCTCAAGACGCTCGGCTGCGAGCTCGTGGAGGGCGACGTGACCGAGCCGGCCAGCCTGCGACACGCTCTCGAGGGCGTCGACGTCGTCGTCCACCTCGTCGCGATTCGCCAGGGAAAGCCGGAGCAGTTCCAGCGGATCATGATCGGCGGCACGCGCGACCTGCTCGAGCTGGCGAAGGAGGCCGGCGTCAAGCGGTTCGTCCACATGAGCGCGCTCGGCACGAGCGAGCAGACGAAGGACGCCGTTCCGTACTACGGCGCGAAGTGGCAGCAGGAGCAGGACGTGAAAGCGTCAGGCTTCCCGTACGTGATCTTCCGGCCGAGCTTCGTCTTCGGACGCGAAGGCGGGATCCTGCCGACCTTCGCGCAAGCTGGCGAAGCTCGCGCCCGTCACACCGATCATCGGCTCCGGAGAGCAGCGGATCCAGCCGATCTGGGCGGACGACGTCGGCGCATACTTCGACAGGGCGATCGACCTGGAAGCCGCGGCGAACCACACGTTCGAGCTCGGCGGCCCGGACGTCGTCAGCTGGAACGAGTTCTGGGAGCGGCTGAAGCGCGTCCTCGGCGATCCGGCGGCCGAGCGTTCACGTCCCGTCGGCCTGATGAAGATGAACGCGCTCGTCACCGAGCGGCTCCCCGGGAACATTCCCGCTGACCCGCGACCTGCTCAAGATGCTCGAGCTCGGCGACAACGTCGTCTCCGGCGACGACGCGGTGGAGACCTTCCAGCTTCCTCTCGTCCCGCTGGACGAGCAGTTGCGCCGATCCGCCTGATGCCGGAGCCGCAGATCGTCGCCGCGGGCGGCCTCGGCGACGACGGCGGCGCCGGCACGCTCATCCGCTTCGTGCTCGGTCTGACCGGCAAGGAGCGGCCCCGTGTTTGCCTCGTTCCGACCGCCAGCGCGGAGAAGCCGGAGTTCATCGTCAGGTTCTACGAGGAGCTGACCAAGTTCGCGGACTGCTCGCACGTCTCGTTCTTTCCCTGGCCCCGCGAGGATCTCCGTGAGCTCGTGCTCTCGCACAGGACGCGCTCTTCGTGAGCGGAGGCAACACGGCGAACATGCTCGCGATCTGGCGCGCCCACGGATTCGACGAGATCATCCGCGAGGCCTGGGAGCAGGGCATCGTGCTCGCCGGCTCGAGCGCCGGGATGATCTGCTGGTTCGAAGCCGGTGTCACCGACTCGTTCGGGCCGCAGCTCGAAGGCATGCGCGACGGGCTGGGCTTCCTTGCCGGCAGCGCCTGCCCGCACTACGACGGCGAGGAGCTGCGGCGTCCCGTCTACCAGGAGCTCGTCGCGAACGGCTTTCCGCCCGGGGTCGCAGCGGATGACGGGGTCGGATTGCACTACGTGGGCACCGAGCTGCGCGAAGCGGTGAGCAGTGCGAGAGGAAGCCGGCGCGTACCGGGTCGAGCCCGGCAGCGAGACCCCGATCGAGCCGAGAGTGCTCGAAAAAGAGTAGGGGCCACCCCAGAAAGGCGGCCCCTAGTCCGGTGACCAACGTCGTATTAGTAGAGGCGCTTCCGGCCGCTCTTCTGAGCCGGCGGCGCGTCTTGCACGAGCCCCCTACGCTGGCTAGACGATTCCCCGTAGGTCTCGGGGACACGCCTCTACCCGCTGGTACCTCCACTGCCCGTACTGGAATCTGTCAAGCCGGACCACCTCCTTTCCGCGGTTAGCCGCAACTGTAGCCGTTCGGAAAGGACGTACGCCACCCAGCCATGTCCCGGTGCCAGGCACCGAGACATGTCTGGTGTCTGACACCGGACCGGCCGCGACAGCCGTGGCCCGCGGGAGCGATCCCGGACGGACAAACGATGGCCGTGTAGCGGACACGTCGGAGGAGGACGTGGCTGGTACCTGACGCCAGACATGTCCAGGTGCCTGGCACCAGGCCACGGCTCGTTGGGCTAGGGCCTCTCGGTTAGGACAACCGAGAGCTCGAGGCCGCGGTCGAGCGGGACGGTGACGCTCTCGAGGGTCGGATCGGCCTGCCGTGCCTCCGAGTACGCGGCCAAGCGTGTCCGCGTGCGAGAGGACGTTGTCGGCGACGAAGAGCGCGCCCGGCTCGACCTTGTCCCGCACGAGCGCGAAAAGCCGCTCATAGTCGTCCTTCTCGGCGTCGATGAAGACGATGTCGAAGACGTCGTTGATCTGCGGCAGCGTCTCGAACGCGTCGCCCTCGATGAGCTCGGCCCGTCTCCTCGAGCCCCGCCTCGGCGACGTTCCGCCGCCACGCCTCGACCTTGGCCGGATCGGCTTCCAGCGAGAGCACGCGCCCGCCGAGGTGGCGAGCCCCGGCGCGCGAGCCAGATCGACGAGTAGCCGCGCGAGCCGCCGATCTCGAGCACCTCGCAGTCCCACTGCGGCGCCACGAGCGCGAACAGGAACTGACCGGTCGACCGCGCCACCTGCCGAGCCCGCAGCTCACGCGAGACACCTTGCTCCCGCTCCTGCGCGTCCTCGGCCTCGAGCCGCGCGAGCACGGCTCTGACTCGGTCGTCGAGCATCAGCGGACGTCCGACCTTGACGATCCCGTCTTCGACGACGACGGGGAACGTGTCGACCGGGAAGACGGCGGGCAGCGTCAGGGCGGCGCCGGTGCGGATGTCGATCTCGAGCCCCGTGCCGCGGGCAGACGGCGAACGCCCTCCTCGACGTCGAAGTCGCCCTCGCAGAGCGGGCCGTCGTCGTGCGAGCAGCGATCCTCGAGGGCGTACAGCTCGCCGTTCAGGTTGTAGACGCCGACCGTGATCGAGCCCGCGGTGACGATCTTCACCGAGCCGGGCGGAAACTCGTCCAGCGGCGCGACGTCGAGCGAGCGCCAACGCTACGAAATCTCGAGCTCGCTCGCGAGCCCGGCCCACTCCGCGGGCAGCGGCGTCCCCTTGGCCCGGTGGAGCGCCACCTTGAGCACGCCCAGGCCGAGCAGCGCGCACTTGAGCCGAATCGGCGTCAGCGGGATCCCGATCTCCTCGAGCAGCTCCTCCTTGGGCAGCGAGGCCACGTCGCTCGCGGAGCGCCCCTTGACCATCTCGGTCAGCATCGAGGTCGCCGCCTGGCTGATCGCACAGCCGCGGCCCTCGAACTTCACCTCGTCGATCGTCTCGCCGTCGTCGCGCGAGCGCGACCGAGATCGATGACCTCGTCGCCGCAGAGCGGGTTCATGCCCCTCGGCCTGGCGCATCGGGGGCCTCCATCGCCCCGTGCCCGCGCGGGTTCTTGTAGTGGTCGAGGATGACCTCGCGGTAGAAGTCGCTCACACTAGCGTCCCAGCCTAGGCTAGGCAAAGACTTTGCGGGCCTTGTGCAGGCCGTCCACGAGCCGGTCGATCTCCTCCGGGAGCGTGTACAGGTAGAAGCTCGCGCGGTTCGTCGCCGCCACGCCGAGCTTGCTGCATCAGCGGCTGGCAACAGTGATGGCCGGCGCGGATCGCGACGCCTTCCATGTCGAGCACCTGCGCGACGTCGTGCGGGTGGATGTCGCCGAGGTTGAACGAGACGATGCCCGCGCGCCGGTCGGCCGGCGGCCCGTACAGCTTGATGCCCGGCACGTCGGCGAGCCGCTCGAGCGCGTAGGCGGCGAGCTCGTGCTCGTGCTGCTCGATCGACTCGAGCCCCGCCGCGAGATGTAGTCGACGGCCGCGCCGAAGCCCGACAGCCTCCGCGATCGGCTGCGTGCCCGGCCTCGAACTTCGCGGGCAGCTCGCCCCAGGTCGTCGGTCCTCGAACGGACCTTGCGGATCATGTGCCCGCCGAGGTTGAACGGCTCCATCGACTCGAGCAGCTCCTTGCGCGGCCCCACAGCGCGCCGACGCTCGTCGGCCCGCACATCTTGTGCGACGAGAACGCGAGGAAGTCGCAGCCGAGCGCCTGGACGTCGAGTGCGCGATGTGCGGCGCCGCCTGGGCCGCGTCGACGACCATGATCGCGCCCTGCTCGTGCGCCCAGCCGACGAGCCGCTCGATCGGGTTGATCGTTCCGAGCGAGTTCGAGACGAGGTTCGTCGCGACGACCTTGACCGTCCCGCCCTCGTTCGCGATCGCGTCGAGATCGACGAGCGTCGAGCTCGCCCTTCTCGTCGAGCGCGATCATCCGGAACGTCGCGCCGGTGCGGTGCGCGATGTACTGCCAGGGCACGAAGTTCGAGTGGTGCTCGAGCTCGGTAACGACGACGACGTCGCCCGGCCCGAGGTTGACGAGCCCCCACGCGTACGCGACGAGGTTCAGGCCCTCGGTCGCGTTGCGCGTGAAGATGATCTCCCGTTCTCGGACGGCGCGTTGACGAATGTGGCGAGCTTCTGCCGGGCTCCTTCGTAGGCCGCAGTCGCTCGCTCCGAGAGCTCGTACACGCCCCGATGGACGTTCGCGTACGAGGTCTCGTAGAAGTCCTCGGATGGCATCGAGCACCTGCCTCGGCTTCTGGGCGGTCGCAGCGGAGTCGAGGTACGCGAGCGGCTTCCCGTGGATCTGCTGCTCGAAGATGGGAAAGTCAGCGCGCAGCTTTCGCGCGTCGAGCTTCGGCGGGCTCGTCACGGCCACGTCCCTATCGTACTCGTGGCGGCTCGAGCCCTTGCGTGTCTCTGACGAGATAGAGGGGCCGCCCCTTCACCTCGTCGTGGATCCGGGCGATGTACTCGCCGACGATTCCGAGCAGGAGCAGCTGGATTCCCCCGAGGAACGCGACGAAGACTGCGATCGAAGCGAGGCCGGGCACCGAGTAGAGACCGAGGATCTTCGAGACGAGGAAGACGGCTCCCAGGACGAACGAGAGCAGGGCGACCAGGAAGCCGACGTTCAGCGCGAGGCGCAGCGGAGCCGCCGAGAAGCTCACGATGCCGTCGGTCGCGAACTTGACCATCTTGCCGAAGGGGTACTTCGTCTTCCCCGCGAAGCGCTCCTCGCGGCGAAACGGGACTCCGACCTGGCGAAAGCCAATCCAGGCGAACATGCCGCGCACATAGCGATTCGTCTCGCGCATCGAGCTGAAGGCGTCGAGCGCCCGGCGATCGACGAGGCGGAAGTCGCCGACGTCGAGAGGCACGTCGACGTCGCTCATCCGCCGAAACGCCCGATAGAACAGTTTCGCCGTCGCCCGCTTGAACGGCCCGTCGCCGTGCCGCTCCTCGCGAACCGCATAGACGACGTCGTACCCCTCCCGCCAGCGCGCCGCGAGGTCGAGCGCCACCTCGGGCGGGTCCTGGAGGTCGGCGTCCATCACGATCACCGCGTTGCCCGCCGCTGCGTCGAGCCCCGCCGTGACTGCGATCTGGTGCCCGAAGTTCCGGGACAGGCGCAGCAGCTTGAAGCGAGGGTCGGCCTCATGCGCTGAAACCATCACCTCGTAGCCACCGTCGGTCGACCCGTCGTCCACGAGGATCACCTCACACTCGCCGTCCATCTGGCCGAGGAGAGTTGTGAGCCTGCGCAGCAGCTCCGGAAGAGTCTCTTCCTCGTTGTAGATCGGGATGACGAACGAGTACTCGACCGGGCTCACGCCTTCCATGCTGCTCATATTGAAGCTCCGGGCCCGCAAACCTCCCGGAAAGCCGGTAACCGTTTCGTGCCGACCCGGCTTTGCGCTTCAATGTTCGGCATGGGTCGCCTCGCGCCGCTTGCTCTCGCTTTCGCCTTCCTCGCGCTGCTCACGTCAGGATGCGGCGGCAAGAAGAGCTCGACCGCGGACTCTGCGGGCAGCGGTTCGCCGGGCGCCACGGTCTTTGCAGACGCAGGCTGCGGCAACTGCCACACGATGGCGGCCGCCGGCTCGAAGGGAACGGTCGGGCCGAGCCTCGACGAGCTGAGGCCGAACCAGGAGCGCGTCGAGAAGCAGGTGCGCACCGGAGGCAACGGCATGCCGTCCTTCGCGGACAAGCTGAGCGCCGAGGAGATCAAGCAGGTCGCAGGTTTCGTCGCCACTGCCGCCGGTACGGGCCAGGCAGGCAAGATCTCGTTCGAGCTCAACGACCAGAAGGTCGACGACTGCCAGGACGCGAGCTGCTTCGAGCAAGCGTTCGGGAACATGGCCTACAACGACGGGCCGAAGGCAGCGCTCGACAAGCTTGCCGAGCTCTCGAGCACGAATCCCACCGTCCAGGCAGGCTGTCACCCGATCGCTCACAAGATCGGAGCCGGGGGCACTCCTGAAGTACAAGGGGGACGTCGGTCAGGCGTTCGCCGCCGGCAACGGGACGTGCGGCTCCGGCTACTACCACGGCCTCCTTCAGTGGAAGCTCGCAGGGGTCTCGGCCGACAAGGTCGCCGCCGTCGCCAGCACCGCTGCAAGGACCCGGACATCAAGGCGAACGCCTTCATCTACTACCAGTGCGACCATGGCCTAGGACACGGCCTGATGCTGTACACCGCCCTCGATCTCCCGAAGGCGCTCGACTACTGTCACCAGCTGAACACCGAGTTCGACAAGGTGGCCTGCAGCGGCGGGGTCTTCATGGAGAACCAGAGCTCGTCGTTCGGGCTGCGCACGACGTGGCTGCGCACCAAGAACCTGCTGTACCCCTGCAACAGCAAGGTCGTCCAGCGGCGCGACAAGCTCTACTGCTACCTGCTCGTCACGTCGCACATCCTCCCGTACGTCGGAGGCGACTGGAAGAAGACCGCCGACTGGTGTCGCAAGAGCGACCCGGGCTGGGTGGAGACGTGCTTCGAGTCCTACGGACGAGACGTGTCGGGCAATGCGCGTGCAAAACCCGGACCGCATCCGCGAGCTCTGCGCAAATGCGGGCAGCGGCGAGAAGTCGTGCCTGTACGGAGCGGTTCGCGACATCCTCAACAACAACTCACAGGACTTCGGGGCGAAGAAGCTCTGCGAGGTCGTGCAGCAGCGTTTCCGCTCACGCTGCTACTTCGGCATCGGTTCGATTCTCGGGACCCAACACGCAGACCCGGCCGAAAAGCGCACTGCCTGCGAGGAGTTCGCGAAGGGCCGCGACCTCCAGGACTGCCTCGACGGCGCCGGCGCCTAGCGAGAAACCTCGAACACGACGTGCGTTCCCTCCGGAACGACGTTGCGAAGCCGGCCCCGCGGGTACTTCTGCGCAAGCGCGTCTGCTGCGGGCGCCCACACCCCACGTCTCATGAAGAGCGCAAACGGCGGGTCGGCCGTGAAGCTCGCCAGCTGGGCCGGGTCGATGTGGTTCGCGACCTGCGTCTGGTCCTTGACGAAGATGCGCAGCCTGTCCTCCGAAGGACCGAAGTTGAAGTAGCTCAGATTGCCGAAGGTCTCGTTGGGGGTCGAGACGTAGAAGTGCTCTCCGGGCGTGCTCCGGTGCGACTGGACGTACCGGCCCGTGCTGCCGATGGGATCGCCGAACTTGCGTCCCTCCTGGATGAAGTCCCAGGCGATCGCGATGTTCCAGACGATGATCGCCGCCGCGATCGTGCCCGCGATGGCCACCGGCGTGTAGCGAACCGATCGCCAGCGGTCCTGTTAGCCCAGCGGACGCCTTGCGTCACCAGATAGGCGACGAACGGGACGACGATCAGCAGTCGCGTGTAGTTCGGGCGCCTTGTTGATCGCCAGCGCGAACGACAGCCAGAGGACGACGAAGCCGCCCAGCATGAGGAACGCGCCCTCGTCGTCGCGACGGCGCCAGATGACCCACGCCGACGACGGCGACGCCGAGCCAGAGCAGGATCCCGGTCAGCGGGTCGACGAACCCATGGCCCCGGTTCGCGTAGATCCAGCCGTGGTCCACGATCTTGTTGTTGAACGCCTCAGGCCCCACTTCGCGTTCGTCTTCGTACCCCTTCCACTGGCTCGACTCGAACACCCAGGCGCGCTGAACCTCGCCTCGCCTGGTCGAAGATCAGCAGGGTCTCCTGGTTCGGCTGCTTGTCGCCGACGGGGATCCTCGACTCGGCGATCGTGAGCGGAGCAGCCATGAGCACCAGCCCGGCCGTTGCGATCGCGCCGAGCTCGACGAGCCTTCGTCTCGGAAATCGTGAGCGGAGCAGGAACGCCACGCCGACGAGGTACAGGAGCCATAGCGGAAAGGTGATCCGAGCGGGGAAGTAGACGTAGAACCCGACGCCGGCCACGACGCCGCCGAGGAACGTCGCCAGCTCGTGATCGTTCCGCAGGCCCCAGAGGAGCAGCGCGAGCGCAACCACCTCGGCGAGGACGGCCGTGTTCTCGCGCATGGCGAGACGGCTGATCATGAAGAACGAGTGGCTCGATGCCGACGAGGAGCGTTGCGAAGAGCGCCCAGCCCCGAGGGAGAACTTGCCGAAAGAGCGCATATGACGCGGCGATCACAGCAACCCGCAGAGCGCGTGCAGCAGCCGCATGTGAAAGAGGTCTATGCCGCCGAGCAGGTTGCCGAGCTTGCCCCAGCCGATGAAGAGGAGCGCCGGCCGGCTCAGGTACCAGCTGACGCCGAACGGATCGACACCGGGAAGCGTGGCGTAGGACTCGCGAGCGGCGCCCATCACCGCGACCTCGTCCGAGCTGACCTGCACGGGCCAGCGATAGAGAAAGGCGAGGTACAGCGGTGAGATGACCGCAACGAGCGCTCCGGGCAAGGCCACATCCAGCCAGCCGATCCGGGGCAGCCGACCTCGACCTGGTCGCGAAGAACGCGGTCAAGACGACGAGCGCCGTCAGCCAGAGGAGGAGCATCCCGTGGCTGTAGCCCGAGCGCGCGTAGACCACGATCGACGCCAGACCGCAGGCGAGGCCGAGCCACAGCCCGAGGCGCTGCGCCGAGCGCTGCGCGAGCGCTCCAGGAAGCCGCGCAAGGGCTGACCTGGCCGAATTTCCTCCCATGACCCCCACAGAAAAAGGGTAGCCCGCCGGGCGAGCAGGCGCCTAGACTCGATGCGGTTGAGATTCGACTCGATACCGAGCCTTGAGCTTCAATGTGACGAGTGTCCTCGCGAGCATCGATCCGGGCGTCCGTTCTCGTCGGCGTCGCGGCTCGTCCTGGCTTCAGGCTGCGGCGGCGGCAAGAAGTCGAGCAGCTCCCCGGCGAACACCGCGGGCGCCAAGGTCTTCGACCGACGCCGGCTGCGGCAGCTGCCACACGTTGTCCGCTGCCGACGCGAAGGGGACGGTCGGGCCGAACCTCGATCAGCTGAAGCCCGAGAAAGAACGGGTCGTCAGCGCAGGTGACGAACGGCGGCGTCGGGATGCCGTCGTTCTCGAAGAAGCTGAGCGGCTCGGAGATCGAGCCAGGTCGCCGTGTTCGTCGCGGATTCGACCCGCAAGGCGACAGGGGCGGCTCGGTCGCCGCCGGGTACCAGCCCGACGACACGAAGCTCGAGGACTGCGCGGCGGGCGACAACCACTGCTACGAGCAGGCCTTCGCGAACATCTCGTACAAGGACAGCCCAAAGACGGCGCTCGACCTCTTCGACAAGACGATCAAGACCCCGGGCCCGATCGAGGCCGACTGCCACCGGATCGCCCACGCGATCGGCGGCGGAGCGCTCTAAGCACTTCGACAACAACATCGGCCAGGCGTTCGTCGCCGGCCGGCCGAGCTGCACCTCGGGCTACTACCACGGCATTCTCGAGCGTGCGTTCCTGGGAGTCCCGGAGAGCCAGCTCGGGGACGTCGGCCCGCAAGTTCTGCTCGGACCCGGTGGTCCGAAAGAGCGAGTTCATCGCCTACCAGTGCGTCCACGGCCTCGGACACGGCCTGATGATCTACACGGGCTACGACCTGCCGCTCTCGCTGCACACGTGCGACAAGCTCGCGAACGCCTGGGACGGGACGTCGTGTACCGGCGGGGTCTTCATGGAGAACTACCAGGCCTCCTACGGCGTCGAAGTCTCGCTGGCTCAAGGACAACGACCTGCTGTACCCGTGCGACTCCGTCGCGGAGCGGTACAAGTTCTATTGCTACGACCTCGTCACGGCGCGGATCCTGCCGAAGGTGAACTACAACTGGAAGAAGGCCGCAAGGTCTGGCGCCGCAAGAGCGAGAAGAACTGGGTGCAAGGTCTGCTTCCAGTCGCTGGGCCGGGACGCCTCCGGCTTCACGCGGCTCGATCCGGTCGGATCCTCGCGATCTGCAGGGACGGCGGGGACATGGCGCGCGAGTGCGTCTACGCGGCTGCCAAGGACATGACCTACACGGACGTGAGCGCGCGTCGGGCCAAGGTGCTCTGCAACACGGCTCCGACAGCCGATGCGCGACTACTGCTGGCAGGCGATCGGCGAGATCCTCGGCTCGCTGGACAGCGACTTCGCGAAGCGCAAGGCGCTGCTGCGACGGAGCGACGCGCTCGCCGAAGTACCGCGAAGCGTGCTACCGCGGCGCCGTCGTCAAGTAGACGATTACCCCTGCGGGATGCGGGCTTCGAGCGCTTCGCCGAGTGCCTCGCGCACCGGCTCCAGCTCGATTCGGTCGAGCACGTCCTGGAAGAAGCCACGCAGGATGAGGCGCTCCGCATCGGCCTGGGTGAGGCCGCGGGCCATCGCGTAGAAGAGCTGGTCGCGGTCGACCTGGCTCACCGTCGCGCCGTGCGTGCAGCGGACGTCGTTCGCCTGGATCTCGAGCCCGGGGATGGAATCCGCGTGCGCCTTCGGCGAGAGCAGGAGGTTGCGGTTCTCCTGGTAGGCGTTCGTCTTCTGCGCGTCGGGCTCGACCCTGATCATGCCGCGCCAGACGGCGGTCGCCCGGTCTCGGAGCGCGCCCTTGAAGGCGAAGTCCGACGTCGTGTTCGGCGCGATGTGCTTCTGGAGCGTGTCGTAGTCGAGGTGCTGGTCGCCGTCTGCGAAGTACGCACCGGTGACACGCGAGGTCGCGCCCTGCCCGTCGAGGTCGTTCTCGATCCGTACCTTGCCCTTCTTCGAGCCGAACCCGCCGGCGACCCAGTCGAGCTCGGCATCGCGCCCGACCCGCGCCCGATGTGAGGCGAAGTGCCACGTCTCCCGAGCGAGGTTCTGGATCGAGACGTACTCGACCTTCGCCTCCTGTCCGACGAAGAGCTCGACGACGGCGTTCGAGTAGCCGGCGAGATCGGGGTCTGGAGAGGCGAGCTCCTCGATCACGCTGAAGCGGCTCCCGGGCTCGGCGATCACGAGCAGGCGCCAGAAGAACGCACCGCCGTCCGGAGGGTTCGCGATCCGCACGTAGAGCGGCCGCTCCAGGACCAGGCCCTTGGGGACATGGACGAGCAGGCCGTGCTGCCAGCTGGCCGCGTTCTGGGCGGCGAACTTCTCGTCGGCTCCGACGAGCTGCCCGAGCTGCGGATGCGACTCGTCGAGGAGCTCGAAGCGAATCGCCGTCCGGCGCGTTCTCGATCTCGATGCCGCCCGAGTCGACCGTGGCCAATCCCGCCACGTCAATGTCCAACATGGCCTTCCTTGCAACAGTCTGTTGCAAGGAATTGGCGCCGTTCGCAGTGAAGGAGTCCGGGTCGAAGCCCTTGAGATCGGTGAAGCGCCACGACTCCTCGGTCGTGTTCGGAAGCGGCATCCCGCGGTAGCGCTCGAGGAGCTCGGCTCTACTCATGTGGCGCATACCTGTGATGGAGCATCAGCGAGTTGCCGTCGGGATCGGCGAAGAACGCCATGTGACAGACGCCGGTGTCCTTGATCTCGCCGTCGAACTCGACGCCCTTCGCCTCGAGCTCTGCGCGCGCGGCCGCGACGTCGGCCACACGGAGCGCGATTTGACACTCGCCGTTCGTCTTGAACTCGAGGCCGAACTGGGTCGGGTCCCAGACGGCGAGCGTGACGTTCCCGGCCTCGAACTCGTCCGGGTCGCTCGGATTCTGGGGCAGCCCGAGCACGTCGCGGTAGAACGCCCTGCGCGCGCTCCAGGTCACGCGCCGGGATACGCGACGAAGTCGACTCGCTCGACCTGCATTACTCGGTGGGCGCGTAGCGCCGGTGCAGCATCAGCGCGTTGCCTTCGCTGTCCGCGAAGAGCGCCATGTGGCATACACCCGTGTCGAGGGTCTCCCCCTGAAACTCGACGCCGGCCTCCTCGAGCTGCGTCCGAGCGGCGGCGACCTCAGGGACGCGCAGCGCAATGGGCGATCTGTGCGGCTTGAACTCCTCACCGAACTGCGTCGGATCGACGAGGTACAGGCTCACGCTCCCGGTCTCGAACTCGGGCCAGCCCTCGTCGAGGTTCGGGCTGTGAATGCCCAGCGTCTCGCTGTAGAACTTCTTGGCCCGCTCCATGTCCTGCACCGGAACGGAAACGAAATCCGCCCGTTCGACAGTGAAACTCAACCGACGGAACCTTCCATCTGGAGCTGGATCAGGCGGTTCATCTCGACGGCGTACTCGAGCGGGAGCTCCTTCGTGATCGGCTCGACAAAGCCGGAAACGACCATCGCGGACGCCTCCGCCTCCGAGAGGCCTCGCGACATCAGATAGAAGAGCTGCTCATCGCCGATCTTCGAGACCGTCGCCTCGTGGCCGATGTCCACGTTCGACTCGTCGATCCGGATGTACGGGTACGTGTCCGAGCGCGAGTCCTCGTCGAGGATGAGCGCGTCGCAGACGACCTTGGACTTCGAGCCTTCGGCGCCCTTCGCCACCTCGAGCAGGCCGCGATAGCTCGCGCGCCCGCCTCCCCGCGAGATCGACTTCGACGTGATGATCGAAGACGTGTTCGGAGCGACATGGACGCACTTGCCCCCCGCGTCGAGGTGCTGGTCCTGGCCCGCGAACGCGATCGAGAGCACCTCGCCGTGGGCGCCATTGCCCATCAGCCAGATCGCCGGATACTTCATCGTCAGCTTCGAGCCGAGGTTCGCGTCGACCCACTCCATCGTCGCGTTCTCGTAGGCAACGGCGCGCTTGGTCACGAGGTTGTAGACGTTGTTCGACCAGTTCTGGATCGTCGTGTAGCGACAGCGCCCGCGCGGCTTGACGATGATCTCGACGACCGCCGAGTGCAGCGAGTCGGACGAGTAGATCGGAGCGGTGCAGCCCTCGACGTAGTGCACGTAGGCGTCCTCGTCGACGATGATCAGCGTGCGCTCGAACTGGCCCATGTTCTCCGCGTTGATGCGGAAGTAGGCCTGGAGCGGCATCTCGACCTTCACGCCCGGGGGCACGTAGATGAACGACCCGCCAGACCAGACGGCCGAGTTCAGCGCCGCGAACTTGTTGTCGTTCTGCGGGATGATCGTCCCGATGTACTGCTTGACGATGTCCTCGTGCTCGCGCAGGCCCGAGTCCATGTCCAGGAAGAGGACGCCCTGGTCCTCGAGCTCCTGCTTGAGCTTGTGGTAGACGACCTCGGACTCGTACTGGGCGCCGACGCCGGCGAGGTACTTCTTCTCCGCCTCGGGGATGCCGAGCTTGTCCCACGTGTCCTTGATGTCCGGCGGCAGGTCCTCCCAGGAGTTGGCCTGGTTCTCGGTCGGCCGGATGTAATAGAAGATGTTGTCGAAGTCGATCTCGGCCACGTTGCCGCCCCACTCGGGGAGCGGACGGGCCAGGAAGTAGTCGAGCGACTTGAGCCGGAAGTCGCGCATCCACTGAGGCTCGTTCTTGTGCTCGGAGATCGCGGCGACGAGCTCGTGCGAGAGCCCACGGCCCGACTTGAAGAAGTAGTCCTCGGGGTCGTGGAAGCCGTACTTGTAGTCGTTCTTGATCCCGCCGACGACTTCGGTCTCGCTGATAGCCACTAGGCCTCGCTTCCAACGACTGTTTCAGGCATGAATGCCTCGTACCCTTCGGCCTCGAGCTTGTGCGCGAGCTCGGGACCGCCTTCTTCAACGATACGCCCGTCGACGAAGACGTGCACGAAATCTGGCTGGACGTAGTTCAGGATCCGCTGGTAGTGCGTGATGATGAGCGCGCCGGTGTCAGAGCCGACGAGCTCCTTGACGCCGGTCGCCACGATCTTCAGCGCGTCGATGTCGAGACCCGAGTCGGTCTCGTCGAGGACGGCGACGCGCGGCTTCAGCATCGCCATCTGCAGGATCTCGACCCGCTTCTTCTCGCCGCCGGAGAAGCCGTCGTTCAGATACCGCTGCGCGAGCTCTCGCGGGATCTTCAGGTGCTCCATCGCGGCGAGCATGTCCTTGCGAAACTCCGGAACGGGCACCGGGTCGTCCTCGCCGCCCGCGCGCGCCTTGCGGATCGCGTTCAGTGCGGAGCGCAGGAAGCTCGTCACGGTCACGCCCGGAATCGCGTGCGGGTACTGGAACGCGAGGAAGAGACCGAGCTGCGCGCGCTCGTCGGCGCCCATCTCGGCGATCTCCTGACCGTCGAAGAGCGCCTCGCCGCCGGTGATCTCGTAGGCCGGGTGGCCCATCAGGGCATAGGCGAGCGACGACTTGCCCGATCCGTTCGGGCCCATGAGCGCGTGAATCTCCCCCGGGCTCACGGCGAGGTCGACGCCCTTGACGATCTCGGTGCCGTCCTCGAGCGCGACGTGTAGGTCTTTCAGTTCCAGCAAAGCCACTTTGTGCGGTCCAAAACCCTTTCCCGAAGCGGATTTCCGCCTCGCTTTGTCCATGGTAGCTAACGCTTTCCCGACTACCCGCGGTGCTACTCTCTGAACGTGCCCTTCGGGATCCCACTGTGGGAGTTGCTCCTCATCCTGCTCGTCGTGCTGCTCGTCTTCGGCCCCAAGCGCCTGCCTGAGATGGGGCGCTCGCTCGGCAAGGGGATGCGCGAGTTCAAGGACTCGATCTCCGGCGTCGACGAGAAACCTGCGGAGATTCCTCCTGCCCGTGAAGAGACTCCCGTCCCGGCCTCCCCGCCGCGCGACGACACAACTCCCTAGGACCTAGCTTTGAGGCTGCCCCGGCGCCTTGGCCACGGCGAGGAGGCGTCACTCGTCGAGCACCTCGACGAGCTCCGCACCCGGCTCCTGATCTCGCTCTCCGCGCTCGGGGTCGGCTTCATCATCGCCTTCGTCTTCCACGACCACCTGATCGAGCGGCTGAACGTCGCCCTGCCGAAGGGCAAGGTGCCCATCACCCTCGGAGTGACGGAGCCGTTCGTCACCTCGATCAAGGTGAGCCTCTGGGCCGGCTTCGCGCTGGCGCTGCCCGTGATCCTCTGGCAGCTCTGGAGTTTCTTCGCACCCGCGGTCGAGGAGCACGCGCAGCGCATCGTCGCGACCTTCGTCGCGATCTCGACGGTCCTCTTCGCGGGCGGCCTGGCCTTTGCTTACTGGGTCGTCCTCCCTCCCGGCGTCGAGTTCCTCACGAGCTACGACTCGCACCTCTACAACATCCAGGTCCGGGCGAGCTACTACTACTCGTTCGCAGCGTTCCTGCTCGTCGCGATCGCGCTCATCTTCGAGCTTCCGATCTTCGTGCTGGCGCTGGTCCGCCTGGGCATCCTGTCGACGGACGTGCTGCCGCTCGAATCGCAAAGCGGGCTACGTGATCATGTTCGTGATCGCCGTGGCGCTCCCGACGGCCGACCCGGTGTCGCTCGTGCTGGAAGTGATTCCGCTGTTCATCCTGTTCGAGCTCTCGATCTGGCTCGCCGTCTTCATGGAGCGACGCTGGAAACGGGCACGGTGACGTACCCGAAGATCGAGCTCCACGTCCACCTCGAGGGGACGGTCCGGCCGCGAGACGCTCCTCGAGATCGCGCGGCGAAACGACTACGCGCTACCCGCGGACACCGTCGAGGGCTTGCGAGGGCTCTACGAGTTTCGCGATTTCGAGCACTTCATCGAGATCTGGGTGCTGACGACGAACGCACTGCGGACACGCGACGATTTCCGGCAGGTCGTCGTCGACTACGCGGCCGAGGCCGCAGCGCACGGCGCCGTCTACCTCGAGGGGATCTTCTCCCCGGCCGAGCGGGTCAGGCGGGGCGTGGCGCTGGGACGACATCTTCGCCGGCTACTGCGACGGCGCCGAGGAGGCGCGGGAGCTGCACGGCGTCGAGATCCGGCTGACGCCGGACATCGTCCGCGGCTTCCCGCTCGACGAGGCCGAGCCGGTCGTGCGCTACGCCGCCAAGTACGCCGACCGTGGGGTCGTGGGCGTCGGGCTCGGCGGGCTCGAGGCCCAGTATCCGCCCGAGCCGTACGCGCCGGTCTTCGAGCTCGCGAAGGCGGAAGGCCTCGGCTCGGTGCCGCACGCGGGCGAGGTCGCCGGGCCGGCTTCGGTCCGTGGGGCTCTGGAGGCGCTGCAAGCGGATCGCATCCGCCACGGGTTCCGTGCGATCGAAGACGAGGGCCTGGTCGCCGAGCTGGCGGAGCGGGGCATCGTGCTCGATATCTCACCCATCTCGAACCTGCGCACCGGCGCGGTCGGGTCGCTCGCCGAGCATCCGCTCCCGAAGCTCGTCGCCGCGGGTGTCCGTTGCTCGATCTCGACCGACGACCCGGCGATGTTCGACACCGACCTCACCCGTGACTACGAGGCCGCGCGCTCGCTCGGGGTTGATCCGCGCTCGTCCTACGAAGCCGGAGTCGCAGGCGCGCTCTGCGACGAGGTGACCCTCGAACGGCTCCGAACGCTCGGCGAAGGCTTCGACTGGGACCAACTCACACAGCCGGAGCTAGTCTAGGAACGTATGGCCAGATCAGGCGCCCGCCGAAAGCAGCAACCCGCGCGCAAGCCGCGAACCCGCGGTGCGGGTCACGACAGCTCGAGGCAGGAGTTCAGCGCGGTCGAAGCGTCGATGTTCTTTCCGAAGCTGCGACGGCAGGCGAAGTGGATGTTCGTCTTCCTTGCACTGGTCTTCGGCGTCGGCTTCCTTGCTTTCGGCATCGGCACCGGCGGAGGCGGGATCGGTGACATCTTCCAGGGCCTCGGCCAGAGCTCGGCCGGCGGGCCGTCGGTCAAGGCCGCCCAGAAGAAGATCGACAAGGGCAACCTCGCCGCATACAAGGAGCTGGCCGACGCCTACCGGGCCGACAACAAGCGCGACGAGGCGATCTCCGCCGGCGAGAACTACGTCAATGCGCGCCCCAAGGACTACGACTTCATCCGCACGCTCGCGAGCGAGTACGAGGGCCAGGCGACGACGCTCCGCGCAGAGGCCGCAGCAGTCCAGGATTCCCTGACCGCGCAGACCGGCGGCTCGACCTTCGGCCTCCCACAGAACACGCTCCTCGGCCGCGCGCTCGGCCCGGGCAGGATCGACCAGGAGCTCACCACGGCGGCAAACCAGAAGCTGACCGAGCAGTACTCGGCCATCCAGACCGCGTACACGAGGGCCACGCAGCTCTATCAGATGGCCGCCAAAGGCCAGCCCGACGACGTCCTCCTCCAGCTCCTGCTCGCCCAGGCCGCCTACCAGGCTCAACTCGTCTCTGTCGCGGTCAAGGCCTACGCACGGGTGGTCGAGCTCGCCCCGGACAGCAACGAGGCGCAGCAGGCCCGGCAGCAGATCCAGCTGCTCAAGCTGCAGGCCAAGGCCGCGGCCGGCGGGGCTGGTTAGACTCCTCCGGACTTGGTGGAGGGGCCTGTGAATTTCGACGTGCAGACCGACGAGGTCGGCCCGACCCGCGACGAGGCGCTCGCCAAGACCGGCGCCTCGAGCCAGCCTTCGTAGCTTGCGCCTCGTTCGGGGCGCTCTCCTTGCCGGGCTGCTCCTCGTCGTCGCGAGCGGCTGCGGCACCGGCGGGCCCGCGACCGGCGGTGATGCGAACCGGGGCAAGAAGCTCTTTCTGACCGAAGGGAAATGCGGCGGCTGCCACACGTTGCGAGACGCAGGCTCGAGAGGACAGGTCGGCCCAAACCTCGACGAGGCGTTCAAGCGCCCCAAGGAAGAGCACTTCAAGGACAGCACGATCCAGAACGTCGTCCTCGACCAGATTCGCTTCCCGACGAAGAGGAGCGGGATGCCGGCGGATCTCCTCACGGGGCAGGATGCCGAGGACGTTTCGGCCTACGTCGCCCGGTGCGCAGCCGCGACGAGGGCGGACGGGGCAGCGTGCCCGGGAATCGCGGCCGGAAGCGGCGGCGAGGGCTTGTACGTCTCGCTCGGCTGCCAGGGATGCCACTCGCTCGACGGCTCGCCCTCGAGCGGCCCGACATTCAAGGGGCTGTTCGGCTCGAGCGTGAAGCTCACCACGGGCCAGACCGTGAAGGCCGACGACAAGTACCTTCTCGAGTCGATCCTCGACCCCGACAAGCTGATCGTCGCCGGCTACCAGCCGGGCGTCATGAGCGCGGTCGTCAAGAAGGGCTCGGTCTCGGCCGCAGACGCGAAGCTGCTCGTCGACTTCATCAAGAAGCAGAAGTAGCGCCGCTCCTAAAGCGACTTTGCAACAGTCTGTTGCAAAGTCTAAGAGGGTCTTCAGCGGGCCTGCTCGGCTTCGAGGTCGACGACGACGTGCGTGATCGGCACCGCGAATCGCTCGCGGGCCGCGTCGACGATGCCTCGCTCCAGCCAGTGCGAGCGGCCCTCGGGATGGGTCGAGATGATGATCTCGTCCGGGCCGAACAGCCGGACGGCGTCCTCCATCGCCTGTAACGGCTCCGCATCGCCGACCTCCCCCTTCGCATCGACCCCGGCCTCACGAAGGCGGGCGAGGCTCGCGTCCAGGCGCCCTTGCGCCTTGGCCCGCGCGTCGTCCTCGTCGGAGGCCCAGTGCTTGACGGGAGAGTTCAACGCGGGGCAGATGACGAGAACGTCCTCGTCGTGGCCCTCCGAGCGGCGGCGAATCTCCTCGCGCAGCGGCCCGCCGCCGACGGTTTCGTTGGCGATCACGAGAATGCGGCGCTCGTTCTCTTCGCTGTGCCGCGTCGAGACGGTCTGTCTCGGAGCTTCCACGCGCCCGCCACGGACGAGGTAGACGAGCGCCGCGCCTGTCAGCAGGGCGAAGACCGCGAGCCCGGCCCAGCTCCCGAGAGCAAGCGCTGCGATCGCAATCGCCGCGAAGTAGCCCACCGTCAGCAGCAGGAAGCGGTACGCCTCGGCTTCGCTGCGGAACGGATTGATCATCTCGCACTCCTGGCCGGCTCACGCTCCCGCCCGGCTGAGCCGGGCTCCGCGCAAGCCTGACGCCGCTGGCGCTCCGGTGCTCTCCGGGGCCGTGTTGCGAACACTGTCCCCTCCGGCCCCGCACCGCCAGCGCCGTCCCAGAAGCGCGAGAGACAATGCATCAGAGGATGTGCTCCATCAGAGGATGTAGATGGTCGTGTAGACCACGATCCACATTACGTCGACGAAATGCCAGTAGATTCCGGGGATCTCGACACCCCAGTGCGCCTGGGGCGTGAAGTGCCCGCGGAACGCGCGCACCGTGGCGAACGTGAGCAGCGTGAGGCCGACCAAGACATGCGCTCCGTGCAGGCCTGTCAGCCCGTAGAAGACCGAGCCGAACGCGCCGTCGCTCGGTGAGAAACCGATCCGGGAGTACTCGCGCGCCTGTGTGAGGAGGAACGTCAGGCCGAGGGCCACGGTCAGCACGAGGCCGGCCTGCATGCCCGCCCGGTTTCCGCGCTTGATCGCCTGGAGCGACCAGTGCATCGTGAAGCTGGACGTGAGCAGGATCACGGTGTTGATTCCCGCCACGAAGACCGGCAGGTGATACCCGAGTGGCGGCCACGGTCCGGCGCCGGCCACGACCCGGACGAAGAAGTACGCCGTGAAGAACGAGCCGAAGAGCATGATCTCCGACGCGATGAACAAGAGCATCCCGAGCGTCCTCGAGTCGACACGGGAGCTCTGGTTCGCGATCGGAGGGCCGTGATGAGCCTCGGCGTGAACGGCCATCAGTGGCCCTCCCGGTGATGCTGTCGAGCTTCTGGGTCGTGAGCACCAAGCCAGAGGCCGCACTCGCCCGCGGCCAAGGCTAGGCGCCTTCGCAAGGGCGAGGGTGGGCTCTGGCGCCGCGTGATCGCGGGCCAGAAGCCGGCGAGTATTGCCGGGAGGGCCACTAGCCGACCGCCTCCTCGGCGAGGACGACGTGCTCGACCGGCAGCTTCGAGTCCTTGCGCAGGCGCTCAACGAGATCGCGCTTCATCCATCCAGACCGCTCGGGGGCGAAGGTCGAGACGATGATCTCGTCGGTCCGCTCGTCGTGGACCGCCTGCATCGCCGCCGTGTAGGGATCGGGGTGCGAGACCTGCCCGTGTGCGTCGATGCCCTCGCCGCGGAGAATCGCGAGCGCCCGCCGCAGCCTCCGCTCCGCCTCGGGGTGATCGGCCTGGCTCGGATCGCTCTGCGGGCAGATGATCAGGAAGCTTGCGGGCGAGCGCGCGGCGCGCTCCCGGATGCGCGTCGAGCAGTGGGTCGCCGACGACGGTCTCGTTGGCGATCACGAGCACGTTCGCCTCTCCGCCCTCGGCAGTGACGTCGACGACGATGTGCTCCACGGGCAGGCCCTGAGCAGCGTCGCGGACGCGGTCGATCACCTTGCGCCGTAGCCAGGCCGAGCGCTCTTTTGGATGGGTCGAGACGATGACCTCGGTCGGCTTCGGCTCGAGCATCGCGATCGCGTCGCGCACCGCATCGGCGGGATCCGACTCGACCACGAGGCCGTGCGCTGCGATCCCGGCCTCGTGCAGCGCCGCCAGCGTCCGGTCGAGCCGTCTTCCGGCCGCCGCACGCCGCGTGTCCTCGTACACGACGTACGCCGTGTGCGGATGGCTGACGGGAGCGAGCACGGTGATGAGATCGGCGCCGTCTGCGGCCCGGCGCTTGAGCGCGTCGATCAGGCTCTGACCGGCAACCGTCTCATTGGCAACGACGAGGACGTGGCTCAATGCGTTCCCACCTCTTCCGGCTTTTCCACCCGGTCGCCGTTGAAGACCGCGTGCCGCGCCCCCTCGACCCCGTACTCGTACGGCCCGCCCACGATCTGTGGGATCTCGTCGAAGTTGAAGATCGGCGGCGGAGACGAGACCTGCCACTCGAGCGTCTTCGAGCGCCAGGGGTTGTCACCCGCGAGCGGACCCCGCAGCCAGCTGACGATCATGTTGTAGAGAAAGACGATGAATGAGGCCCCGAGCGCGAACGAGGCGAGCGAGATGACCATGTTCCACGTCCCGAACTGTGGGTCGTAGTCGGAGACGCGTCTCGGCATCCCCTGCACGCCGATGATGTGCATCGGGAAGAACGTCGCGTTGAATCCGACGAAAGTCAGCCAGAAATGGAGCTTCCCGAGGCGCTCGTTGTACATCCGGCCCGTCATCTTCGGGAACCAGAAGTAGATCCCCGCGAAGATCGTGAACAGCGACCCGCCGAGGAGCACGTAGTGGATGTGCGCGACGATGAAGTACGTGTCCGAGGTGTGGATGTCGATCGGGACCGCGCCGAGCATGATCCCGGAGAGGCCGCCGATCACGAACATCGAGACGAACCCGAGCGCCCATAACATCGGCGTCGCTAAGTTCAGCCGCCCTTCCCAGGTCGTCGCTAACCACGAGAAGACCTTGATCCCGGTCGGGACGGCGATCAGGAGCGTCGTGATCATCATCGGCACGCGCAGCCACGGGGCCATGCCGGAAACGAACATGTGGTGCGCCCAGACCGAGAAGCCGAGCACGAGGATCGCGCACAGCGACAACGCCATCAACCGGTAGCCGAAGATCGGTTTCCTCGACATCACCGAGATCACCTCGGAGGCGATCCCGAAGCCGGGCAGCATCATGATGTAGACGGCCGGGTGCGAGTAGAACCAGAAGATGTGCTGATAGCCCAGGACGTAGCCGCCCTCGGTCCAGTTGAAGAAGTTCGTGTGCATCAGCCGGTCGAACATGACGAAGAACTGCGAGCCGGCGATGAAGGGCGTCGCGAGCACGACGAGCAGTGACGTCGTGAAGTTGGCCCAGACGAGCAGGGGCATGCGCCAGAACGTCATTCCAGGCGCACGCATGGTGATGATCGTGACCAGGAAGTTGAGGGCGGTCATGATCGACGAGGCCCCCGCCCACTGGACGCCCATGTTGAACCAGACGTTGCCGTCGGTGCCGACCACCGAGAGCGGCGCGTAGCCGGTCCAGCCCGCCCCGAAGGCGCCTCCGGGGACGGCCACGCTCGAGAGCATCATGATCCCGGCGATCGGCAGCAGCCAGAAGGAGAGCGCGTTCAGGCGCGGGAACGCCATGTCCGGCGCGCCGATCATCAGCGGGATGACGAAGTTCGCGAGGCCCGCGAACGCCGGGATCACGAACAGGAAGATCATCAGCGCGGCGTGGACCGAGATCAGGCCGTTGTACTCCTGGTTGTCCAGGAACTGCATCCCGGGCTTCGCCAGCTCGGAGCGGAAGATCATCGCCATCAAGCCGCCGGCGAGGAAGAAGAAGATCGTCGTCACGAGGTACTGGATGCCGATCACCTTGTGGTCGGTGTTGACGCGGAAGTAGTCGCGCCAGCTACGAGCGCCGTGGCCCGAGTGGTCTTCGGGCTCGGTCGGATAACCGAGGGCGTACTTGACCCAGTAGTCGAACGCTCCGATGCCGGCCAGGAAGCCGACCGGCGCCATGATCAGCCCGGCGACCGTGACGATGATCAGCCAGTCGAGGACGGGCTCCCAGCCGGCGAGGGCCCGGATTCCGACGACGATCCCGAAGCCGATCCCGAAGAAGAGCGCCGTCATCCACGGCACACGCAGCCAGCCCGGAGCGAGGGCTCGGCGCCAGCCCGTCGGCGGCGGCTTGGCAGGCACGTGTTGCGTGTGCTCGGCGAGCTCGGTCACGGGGCGGTCACCTTACCCAGCGCTCCCTTGGCTTCCCTGCTCCTGCAAACGTGCCCACTCCTCAAAGGCGGCCTCCCGCATCACGATCACCGGCGCCCGCATGAGTGCGTGCCCGAGCCCGCAGAGCTCGGTGCAGACGAGCGTGTACTTGTCGGCCTTCGTCGGCGTGATCGGCAGGTGGGTGACGATGCCGGGGACGGCGTCCTGCTTCTGGCGGAACTCGGGCACCCAGAAGGAATGGACCACGTCGAGCGCCGTGAGACGCAGTTCGACCTGGCGTCCCTCCGGTAGCCGCAGGGTGTGGGAGACAGGACAGTTCGCCGGAGCGGGCGGGAGCTTGCAGAACTGCTCGTCCTTCGGAGCCGCTCTCGCCTGCGCCTCAGGCGGGTAGGCGAATGTCCACGCGAACTGCTGCGCCGTCACCTCGACGACGAGACGGTCTTCCTTCAAGTTTCCGTTCTCCGCGAGCGCCACCGCGCTGAGAACGGCGATCACGGTCACGAGCACGGTCGGAATCGCCGTCCACGCGATCTCGATCCCTGTGTGCCCGTGAATCGGAGGACCGTCGGAGTCGTCGTCCGGGCGAGCGCGGAACTTGACCACGGAGTAGACGATGATCGCCGCGACGACCGCGAAGACTCCTATGCAAACCGCGATCACGAACCAGAAGACGAAGTCGATCCGTACGGCTTCCTTCGAGTCCTGGGCGGGCAACCAGGGGATCAGGACCGCTACGGCGGTTGCCACCGCCGCTGCCAGAAGCCCGATCATGACGACCCTGACAATTGCTCCCCGTCGCACCGGGGTCGAGCCTACTCAACGATTCGGCGCGATGCCGTAGTTAGCGTCGGGCTTCGAGTGGGTAGGAGGTCGGAAGCAAGGACGTTCTATGGGACTCGGAGCAGTCCCTCGACGGAGAGTCAGAAGGTCGACAGCGGGTCGACGTTCGCCCCGCGGACGAGCACCTCGAAGTGCAGGTGTGGGCCCGTGGCTTCTCCGGTGGCGCCGACGACGCCGACCGTGGACCCTGCGCTGACCCGATCGCCGACCCGGACATGGATGCGCAAGAGATGTGCATACCTCGTTCGAACGCCGCTGCCGTGGGCGAGCACGACGAGGTTCCCCCAGCCGCTGCCGCTCGGACCGGCGAAGACGACCCGACCGGCTCGCGCCGCGCCCACGGCGGCTCCGAACTGAGCCGGGAAGTCGACTCCGGCATGGAAGCGGTTGCCGCGTGGGCCGAAGACGTCTCCAACAGGGCCGACGATGGGTCGGGCAAGCGTGAGGGGACAGCGGGGAACAGGCCCGCGCAGAGCGGCGACGGTCGCCGGCCCTGCCGTCCCGTCCGGCTTGATCCGGGTCCAGCGCTGGAAGCGGAGGAGCGCCGCGTACGCATGTGACCCGAGATGGCCGTCGAACTTTCCCGAAGGGAACCCGTGCCAGGCGAGCGCGAACTGGAGCGCTGCGACGTCCCACCCGCGGGCTCCCAGGGTCAGCTGCCGTCTGCCGAGCGGGGCGCGGCGGCCGTAGCGGCCGAGCGCCTTCCGCGTACGCGGGCCGGGCACGCCGTCCGCGGTAAGTCCCTTGCGCCGCTGGAACCGGCGAACCGCCGACTGGGTGCCCGGCCCGAGGACGCCGTCCACGGTGCCCGCGTACAGGCCTCTGCTCCGCAGCCCGACTTGCAACGCTGCGATCTCGGGATTGCCGCCCGCCATCGCTCCGCCGGCCAGCGCGAGCGTGGAGAGCGCGAACAGAGACAGTGTGACTGCAAACGCCCTGGACATGGACTCAAAATCGGTGCGCCAGGGACCCCGGGCATCCCCCGATAGGGGGAACTATAACGAGGGAGCGCATCACTCTAAAGAGGGACGCCGCGACACCCCTTTCGCCCGATACTCCTGGCAAGCGTCGGACATCGGAGGAAACCCTCTTGCGGCTTGACAGACAACCGGATGCGGCCCCGGCCGGGATCGCCCTGCGCATCGGCAGATCCCTGTGCGCCGTGCTGGTTGCGGTTGTCGCCGTGTATGCCGTGGAGACGCTCCTCGGCACGCAGGGGAGCATCGACCGGTTCTTCGACACCTGGGTTTACAACGGTCTCCTGCTCACCGCCGGCGGCTGCTGCCTCGCCCGGGCGCTCCTCGTGCGCCCCGAGCGGCTCCCCTGGCTGCTCCTGAGCATCGCGTTGCTCCTCTGGACGACCGGCGACCTCTACTACTTCTTCTTCCTGTCGGCGTCGGAGACCATCCCCGTCCCGTCCGTCGCCGACCCCTTCTACCTCGCGTTCTACCCGGTCAGCTACGTCGCGCTCGCCCTGCTCCTCCGCGCTCGGATGCGCAAGTTCCAGGGCAACCTCTGGCTCGACGGGCTCATCGCCGCGCTTTCCGTCGCGGCGCTGGCCGCTGCGGTGCTCTTCGACGAGGTGGTGAGTACGACGGGCGGCAGTTCGCTCGTCGTGGCGACGAACCTCGCATACCCACTCGCCGATCTGCTGCTGCTCTCGCTCCTCGTCGCGATGTTCGCGCTCACGGGCTGGCGTGTCGAGCTGACCTGGGCGTTCGTAGCCGCTGGTTTCGCGGTGTTCGCCATGGCCGATACCGCGTATCTGTACGAGACGGCAGTCGGCAGCTACGTCGAGGGCGGACTGCTCGATGTCGGCTGGCCGGCCGCGCTCGCGCTGATCGCGTGCGCCGCCTGGCAGCCGGTGACGAAGCTCGAGCATGGGCGTGCCGAAAGCTGGCAGGCGCTCACGCTGCCGACGTTCTTCGCTCTCGTAGGGCTTTCGCTCCTGATCTACGACCACTTCAACCGGATCAACGTCGTCGCTCTCGCTCTCGCCTCGACCACGATCGGAATGGTCATCGTGCGCGCCGTCCTGACGTTCCAGGAACGCGTGCGTCTGTTCGACGCAAGCCGAGAGGAGGCTCTCTCTGATGCACTTACGGGCCTCGGCAACCGGCGCAGGTTCGCGTACGACCTCGAGGAGCGTCTCGCCGAGGGGGCCGGTGCTCTTGTGCTCGTCGTGTTCGACCTCGACGGCTTCAAGGCCTACAACGACTCCTTCGGGCACTCTGCAGGCGATGCCCTCCTCGGACGCGTAGCCGGCAGGCTCGCGGCTGCGACCGAAGGTTTCGGGTGCGCGTACAGGCTCGGCGGGGACGAGTTCTGCGTGCTCGTCTCGGCCGAAAGCGTCAGCCCCGGAGGCGTCATCGATCAGTCGTCCGCGGCGTTGACGGAGGAAGGCGAGGGCTTTTCCGTCGGCTGCTCATTCGGCGCCGTCTTACTGCCCGCGGAGGCCGAGGACCTGACCGAGGCTCTGCGGATCGCCGATGACCGAATGTACCTGCACAAACAGCGAAACCGCCCCGGCGCGGACCGCCAGAGCATCGACGTGCTCGTCAGCGTTCTCGAGGAACGCGACTCGAGGCTCGCGCACCACGTGGCGGACGTCGCGGACATGGCCGAGGCCGTCGCCCGCAGGCTCCAGGTGCCTGCCTCGCAACTCCTGACGATCAGGCAGGCCGCCGAGCTGCACGATGTCGGCAAGCTCGCGATCCCGGAGGAGATCCTGCACAAGCGCGGGCCGCTGACCGGTGACGAGTGGGAGTTCGTCCGGCGCCACACGCTGATCGGCGAGCGGATCCTGGGGGCGGCTCCGGCCCTCGGACCGGCCGCGAAGATCGTGCGTTCGACCCACGAGCGCTGGGACGGGGAGGGCTATCCCGACAAGCTCACCGGCTCGGACATTCCACTTGGCGCCCGAATCGTTTTCGTCTGCGACGCCTTCGACGCGATGACCTCGGACCGCTCGTACTCGCCGGCAATGACGCGCGAGGAAGCCCTACGCGAGCTCTTCCGCGGCGCGGGCAAGCAGTTCGATCCGGCGGTCGTCGAAGCGTTCGCGGCGGTGCAGAGCGACCTGAACACCGAGCTCGTCGCCTAACCGGAAGCGCGAAATCCCCTGGCTATACTCGGGCTTCTGGGGCCGTTAGCTCAGTTGGTAGAGCAGGGGACTCTTAATCCCAAGGTCGAAGGTTCGAATCCTTCACGGCCCAAAACGTCTTTCTCCGTTGCTCTGATTCCGCATGGTTATGCGGGTCAGGCGTGTCGGAGGTGCCGCCTGTGCGCGTGGCGTGCCCCCCACCGGTGCCCCCACGGAATCTCGTCAATCGAGGCAACGACCCAGACGGCGCAATGAACCAGCCGGCTCACCTCAGGTCCACGAATATCCGCGTGCTGACGTCGACGAACACAAGGTTGTGAAGCCCGACGCGGTCAGCGCTGGCGCCCGAGGCTGACGACGAGAGCGACCTTTGCGCCTGCCCGCCGGACCGTGCCGAACTTCGGCTTCTGCGAGATCACGCGGCCCTTCGGGGCTGACAGGCCGTCGGCGCTCGTCAGAGCGGAGACGGTTCCGGAGATTCAGGCCGTCGGCGCAGGTCCTTCTGTTCTGCCCGGAGTGCTGGCAGCGGGAGTTCGGTAGTTCCGGGTAGCCGGTGTCAGTAGCGGCGCGGATGTCCACCTGTCGCAGGGGATGGATGATGGAAGTGTCAAGTATCCAGGCAAGCACCTGGGTCAAGGAGGTGTGCTTCATGCCTGCACAGAATCTGCCGCATGGTGGCGCGTCGTGGAGACACCAGATTCGCGAACCGCAAGTCATGGTCTCGCTCGTTGCGGGTGCCTGCCTTCTCGTCGAGGCCATCATCGCGAAGAACGTGATCGATGCGGAACTGGACTTCTTCAGCCAGTTCGTCCCCATGTGGATCTTCATCGCCTACCTGGTGAGCGGCCTTCGCGACCGCACGAGTGAGATCGCGTTCATCGCCGTGATCATCCTGGCGACAGCCGCCGTTCTCGTCCTGTACGCGGTCTGAGAACCTCTCCTCTGCCCGGCTGAGCTTGAAAGATCGCGAGCATTCCGTCCTCTGCGCGCCGGGCAGGGACTCTTTACAGAGCGATAACGGTCTCCGCGTACGCTTGGGAGCAGAGATGAAGACCCTGCTCACACTCGCTGCTGCGCTGGCGGTTGCGGCCGCTCTGACGACGTCGAGCGCGCCCGCGAGCCGCTCGCAGCTCCAGGCCGACTGCAGCCTGTCGTCGACCGGCCTCGTGCCTCTCACCGACATGGGCCGCCGGCGCTATCGCGGCTACCGGGGCGGCCTCTATCCCAGCGCGCGCAACCGGCCGACCACCGCCTACCTGCGCAAGGGCCTCGCCTCCTCGCGGCAGGTGCGGCCGATCGGCGGGAAGATCGTCCTGCTCTCGGTCGGAATGTCGTACGCATCTGCGGAGTTCGCCGCTTTCAAGCGTGCGGCCGACCGCGACACCGCGAAGAACCCGAACCTGACGATCGTCGACGGAGCCCAGGACGGCTGGGACGCAGAGAAGGTGAAGACACAGCCCGCCTACTGGGACAACGTCGACGGTCGGCTGATCGAAGCCGGCGTGTCGGCGAACCAGGTGCAAGCCGTCTGGCTCAAGGAGTCGATCACGGGCGAGGACCGGCGGTTCCCGAAAGATGCCAAGGCGCTGCAGACGGACCTGCGGGCGATCGTCCGGGCAATGCGCGTGCGCTATCCGAACCTCCGGCTCGTCTACCTCTCGAGCCGCACCTACGGCGGCTACGCGATCACGGGCATCAACCCGGAGCCGGCGGCTTACGACAGCGGCTTCGCCGTGCGCGGCGTGATCCAGGAGCGCATGGCCGGCAAGCTCAAGGGGCCCTGGCTCGGCTGGGGCCCGTACCTCTGGACCGACGGCCTGCGCGGACGCAACGACGGCCTCGTCTGGGCATGCGACGACGTGGACGACGACGGGACGCACCCTTCCAAGCTCGGCGTCCAGAAGGTGGTCAACCAGTTGCTGACGTTCTTCAAGACCGACCCCACCGCGCGGCGCTGGTTCGTCGCCCGCGGACGCCCTTAGTCGGCACCGCAGGGCCTCTGTACTATCGCCCCGGTGAAGGGACCCATCGGGATCGTCGGAGCCGGCTACGTCGGCCTCCCCCTCGCCCAGGTCTTCGCCGAGGCCGGCCACCGCATCGTCCTCGTCGAGTCGAATCCGAAGAAGGTGGACGCCGTCCGACGCGGCGAGAGCTACATCAGGGACGTCGACTCGGACGAGCTGCGGCGTCTCGTGGAGTCGGGAGCGATCGAGGTCACCTCGGATTACGACGCGCTGAAGGAGACCGAGGCGATCCTCATCGCACTCCAGACGCCGCTCTCGCCCCAGCGCGAGCCGGATCTCTCGTTCGTGATCGGCGCCGTCGAGGACATCGCCCCGCGCCTTCAGAAGGGACAGCTCGTCGTGCTCGAGTCCACGACCTACCCCGGCACCACGCGCGAGCGCATCTTGCCGTTGCTCGAGAGCAGCGGCCTCCGCGTCGGCGAGGACTTCCATCTCGCGTTCTCTCCGGAGCGTGTCGACCCCGGCCGCGAGGACTGGACGACGAAGAACACGCCGAAGATCGTGGGCGGGATCACCCCCGCCTGCACCGAGCGAGCCACGGAGCTCTACGGCCGTGCGCTCGAGACCGTCCACCCCGTCTCGTCGCCCGAGGCGGCCGAGCTGACGAAGCTGCTCGAGAACATCTTCCGCTCGGTCAACATCGCCCTCGTGAACGAGCTCGCGCAGCTCTGCGACCGGATGAAGATCGACGTCTGGGAGGTCGTCGGCGCGGCGGCGACGAAGCCGTTCGGCTTCATGAGCTTCCAGCCGGGACCAGGGCTCGGCGGCCACTGCATGCCGATCGACCCGTTCTACCTGACCTGGAAGGCGCGCGAGTACGACTTCTACACGGAGTTCATCGAGCTCGCGGGCAAGGTCAACGAGAACATGCCGTACTGGTGCCTGGGCAAGGTCGTGCGGGCGCTGAACCAGCACGAGAAAGCGCTCAAGGGGTCGAAGGTCATGCTCCTGGGCGTCGCCTACAAGTCCGACATCGAGGACACCCGTGAGTCGCCGGCGCTGAAGCTGATCGAGCTGCTGCGCGAGGAGGGCGCGGACGTCTCGTACCACGACGCCTTCGTCCCGGAGCTCAAGGAGGAAGGGCTCAGCTCGGTGCCGCTCGACCCGGCTTCGGTGGACTGCGTCGTCATCGTCACCGCGCATTCCGGGATCGACTACGACAAGCTCGTCGAGGAGGCGCCGCTCGTCGTCGACCTGCGGAACGCAACGGGGACGAACGGCACGTCGAACGGGCACGTGTGGAAGCTGTGACCTTGCGCGTGGGCCAGGCGGGCCTCGGCTACTGGGGGCCGAACCTCGCCCGGAACTTCGGGGAGCTCGCCGACCTGCGCTGGCTTTGCGACCTCTCTCCGGAGCTGCTCGAGAAAGCCTCGGCGAATCACCCGCAGGCGCGGACGACGACAGACTTCGACGAGCTCCTGGCCGATCCGGAGCTCGACGCGATCGTCATCGCGACGCCGGTCGTCACGCACTACGAGCTCGCGAAACAGGCCCTTGCCGCCGGCAAGCACGTGTTCGTCGAGAAACCTCAGGCTCAGACGACGGCCGAGGCCGAGGAGCTTCTCGCGCTCGCCCAAGAGCACGGGCTCGTGCTGATGCCCGGCTACCTCCTCCTGTATCACCCCGCCGTGGCCAAGCTGAAGGAGCTCGTCGACGCGGGAGAGCTCGGAGACGTCCTGTACCTGTACGGGAACCGCCAGAACCTCGGCCAGATTCGTCGCGACGAGAACGCGCTCTGGTCGCTCGGCGCACACGATCTCTCGGTCATGCTGCACCTGATCGGCGAAGAGCCGGTCGAGGCCTGGGCGCGCGGGGAATCCTTCCTGCGCAACGGGATCGAAGACGTCGTCTTTTGCTTCCTTCGCTTCCCGTCGGGGGTCGTCGCCCACATGCACGTCTCGTGGCTCGACCCGCACAAGATGCGCAAGCTGACCGTGGTCGGCCGCGACAAGATGGCCGTCTTCGACGACATGGAGCCCGAGCGCAAGGTGACGGTCTACGACAAGGGCCCTGTGCAGCAGCGGCCGGCGAGCGACTGGCAGGTGCGAGAGGGGGACATCAACATTCCGAAGCTCACGCGCGAGGAGCCCCTGCGGCGGGAGTGCTCGCACTTCCTCTCGCTCGTTGCCGGGGAGGGCGACCCGCTCGAGCCGAGCCGACAGGGTGTCGCCGTCGTCAGGACGCTCGAGATGCTCCAGGAATCGCTCGAGCGAGCCGCCGTGTGAGCTACCAGGCGGCCGAGACCGCGGTCGTCTACCCGGGCACGGTGATCGGCGACGGGTGTGTGATCGGCGACCACGCCGTGATCGGGAAGCAGCCTGCGCTCTCGCCGCGCTCGACGGCGTCGCGGGAGGAGCTGCCCCCACTCGAGCTGGGGCCGGGAACGGTCGTCTCCGCGGGGGCGATCGTCTTCGCCGGGACGCGAATCGGGGCGCGCGTGATCGTCGGCGACCAGGCCTGCGTCCGAGAGCGCTGCGAGCTTGGCGACGACGTCGTGGTCGGCCGCGGCTCGCTCGTCGAGAACGACACGACGATCGGCAAGCTGACGAAGATCCAGGCCAACGCCTACATCACGGCTTACTCCACGCTCGAGGACGAAGTCTTCATCGCGCCCGGCGTGACCACGACGAACGACAACTTCATGGGGCGGACCGAGAAGCGCCACGAATTGAGGCGAGGACCCACGATCCGTCGCGGAGCGCGCATCGGCGGAGCCGCCGTCCTCTGCCCGGCCGTCGAGATCGGCGAGGAGGCCTACGTCGGCGCCGGCGCCGTCGTCGTTCGGGACGTCCCGCCGCGGGCGGTGGTCGTGGGGAATCCCGCGCGGCAGATCCGCGAGGTCCCTACGGACGAATTGCTCGGAGCTGCACCCGGCGCTTCTTGAAGCTGAGCGAGTAGCCGCCCTCGCCCGGGCCGGAGACCTTCACCTCGAGGAAGTACCAGCCACTCTGCTGCGCGCGGACGCGGATGCGCTCGACAGCGTCCGGAGACTTCGATTGCGCGGCGAGCAGCCGGCGATCCGCCGCCCGCCCTGCGACACGCTTGGTTCCCGGCTTCCAGAGGAACAGATTCGTGTCCGTTCCACTCGGCCCACGCAGACGAGCCACCAAGCGCTGACCACGCCGAAGCTTGACCCGGTAGACATCGACCCTGTCGTTCCAGTAGTCGAGCGTGGCTCTGATCCGCTGGCCCTTGCGGCCCCAGATGGGGGCGGCGATCCCGGCCTCGTCGTTCGCCTCGAACTGATCGGCGGCGGGGAACCCCGAGGCGAGCGTCTTAACCGCAGTTGCCACATCGAGCACGCCCCAGCCGGTCAGCGAGTCGTGTCCCGCCGAACAGCGGGCGCAGCCGGTGTCGGGATCTGCGTCTGCGGCCGAGCGCGTGAGAAGCGCGGCGACCTGGTCGGCCTGGATCTGCGACCGGCTGCCGAACAGGAGGGCCGCGGCCGCGGAGACCTGCGGAGCGGAGAAGGACGTGCCGTCGCCGCGCCTGAACTCGATCGGCCCGCAGTCGGAGTAGCCCTGGAGCACACACCCTGGCCGGGCGGTCGCGGTGACCGCCCGCGGCAGCGTCGAGAAGATCGACTCGCCGGGAGCGGCAATGTCGTTGTAGAGCCTGTCCCTGTTCGAGAAAAGGGGCACCGAGCCGTCGCGCGCAACGGCGCTCACGCCCAGAACGTGCGGAAGCGCGGCCGGGTAGCCCGCATAGCCCCAGGGCTCCTCGGGCGCGCTGTCGGAGTTGCCGACGGCCGCGACCACCAGGACTCCCTTGCTGACGGCGTACTGGACGGCCGCGGCCTCGAGCCGGGAGTACGTGTCGCGGATGCTGTCGGTCGGGTCGCGGAGGCCGCCGAAGCTCATGTTGATCACCTGCGCGCCGCGGTCGACCGCCCAGCGGATCGCCCTCGCCTCGGCCTCGGGCGAGATCGTTCCGTCGCTGCGCACGACCTTGGCGACGAGGAGGTCGGCGGGAAAGGCAATGCCCGCGATTCCTTGCGAGTTGTTCAGCGAGGCCGCGATCTCGCCGGCGACGAACGTGCCGTGGCCGTTCGTATCGCTCTGCCAGGAGCTCGGGACGAAGCTCGCCCCCGCGGCGATCTGGTTCTCCAGTTCCGGGTGCTGCGCGTCGATGCCCGAGTCGATCACTGCGACGCGAACGCCCAGGAGAGGCGGGACACTCAACCAGGAGTCGAAAGCATGGATGCGGTTGAGGTACCACTGGCGGGCCGCAAGCGGGTCGTTCGGCGCGAACGAGAGGCGGCGGGAAGCCCGGAGGCGCTCAACCCAGGCAACGCCGCGAATCGACTCCAGCGTCTTGGCCGTGCGCGCGTCGACGGTTAGTGCGAACGGAGCGATCCTGGAGACTCGCCGGCCCGTGAGCGCTTCGACCCGCTGCGCGACGAGCTCAGGCGTCGCATGCTTCTGGAGACCAACGGCGTAGCGGGCCGCCGCGGCCGGAGCAGGCACGACCAGCGCAAGGACGAAAGCGGTGAACGCGAGCCGTCTCATGCCGGCCCGACCTTGAGCGTGGGGCTGACACCCGGGATGAAGCCGTGCCCGGGGGCGAGGCGGGCCCGGTACTCGCCCGGCGAGAGCGAGAGCTGCGCCTCGAAGTTGCCGCTCTCGTCGAGGGGGGCGCGAACGACGGTTGTCCAACGGGTCCCGTTCAGCCGCTGCACGGCGACCAAGGCCCCCGGAAGCTTGGGCCGCGCGTAGCCGCGCAGGGTGGAGGCGTCCTTCATCCCTCGGAAGCGTACGAGCGGAGCGACCGCGACGTGCGCGAGCCTGCTGCGAGCAGAGCCGCTTGCGAGCCGGTAATCGGTCGTGGCCCGCGGCTTTGCCGCGACATTGACCGACCCGTTCGGCCCCCGCGCGACGGCTCCCAGTGGCTGCCACGGCGCACCTTGCTCGCGCCGCTCGAGCTGCACCGCCGGCAGGCTCCGGGCGACGCCGCTCAACGAGACACGGCCGCCGAACGTGACGGCAGCCTTGGGCGTGGCAAGTGAGAGCACTCCGATGCGGAACCACGTCGAGCGCAGCCCGAGCGCGCGTCGTACGTCGGATCCGGTCATGGTCGACTCGCCCCGCGAGCCGACCGCCGTCACCGTCTTGACGCGGCCCGAGGGCCCCTTCGTGGTCCGCACGTCCATCAGCTGTCCCGGAGGTCCAAGCACACGGCCGAGGCGCCCGGGAGAGATGACGAACGGGCCCCAGCGGTGGTGTGGCGAAATCGTGTCGTAGGGATCGTCGACCGAGACGAGGTACGGGACCGGCGGTCCGTTCCAGACTTCGTCCGCAGCCGATGTGCGCCCGCCCGAGCTCGAGAAGAAGTACGTCGTTGCGACATGGCCCCCGTAGAGCACGACCTGGCCGGCGGTTTCCTGCACGGCCGCCGTGGTCGAAGCGGCCTCGCCGGCAATGCCGAGGTAGACCTGGCTCCGCGTGTCCGGATAGAGGTCGAACCACGAGCCGCTTTTACGCTTCGCGAGTGCGTAGGAGCGCGCTGCGACGGCCTGCGCCTTCAGCGCTTCCGGAAGCCACGCGCGCGGCATCTCCGACGGCACCACGCCGAAGAGATATGACTCGAGCCCCACAGAGTTGACGGCGCGCAGAGAGCCACCGGCCACGGATACGAGGAGCTGGCCACGGTAGGGCCGGCCGGCAAACCGCAGCGGAGAGGCGCCCGGCAGGAAGAGGAGCGGCGCAGGTAGCTGCTGCGGTTGTGGGACGTCCGTCGTCCTCAGCAGGAGCCCGGAGCCGAAGGTCTGCTCTCCCGCTGGGAGATGCCAGAGCTGGCCGATCCCGTCGCGCACCGTGAACGGGGCCGTCGAGCCGACCGTCAGCCTCGATCGTGCCGCCGCCATCTGGACGCGAACCCGTGCCACCGGCGCAGGCCCGAGCGTCGTGCCCGTGTAGTAATGGGCGAGAATCTCTTCGTAGGTCGCCCCCTGCTGGGCGAACCCGTATGCGCCCCACTGCGCCATTCCGACGCCATGGCCCCAGCCTCGCCCGCTGACGACGAAGGTCGGTGTCGCCTGTGGAGGCGCTTGCGCACGCGCCTGTGCACCGCTCGATGCGTACGCGAAGAAGGCTCCGGCGAAAAGAGAGGCCGAAACGAGTACGACGGCGACGGGCCTCGAGGAAGTCATATTGGCAGTGCTTCGGCGCCCCAACTCGGTTTCCTGAGCCGGTGCAGCGTGTTTTGAGGCTAGCGCATGGGCCCGAAGACGGCATCCTTCTTTACAGGAACTTCAGGATCGCGCAGCTCGGCACGACCCGGAGGCTGTGTAAGTAGGCCGTACGATGACACCGTGCGGATCCTCGTCACCGGCGCAGCGGGCTTCATCGGCTCGAACTTCGTGCACTACTGGCACGAGCGGCATCCCGACGACAGCGTCGTTGCGCTCGACCTCCTGACCTACGCCGGCAACCGGGCGAACCTCGACGGTCTCCAGGATGACGTTCCCTTCGTCCAGGCGGACATCGCCGACCTCGACATCGTCGAGAACGTCCTCCGCGAGTACGAGATCCAGGTCATCGTCAACTTCGCGGCCGAGTCTCACAACAGCCTCGCCGTGATCGATCCGGGCAGGTTCTTCCACACGAACGTGCTGGGGACGCAGGCGCTGCTGGAGGCTGCTCGCCGGACCGAGGCCGAGCGCTTCCACCACGTGTCGACGTGCGAGGTCTACGGAGACTTGCCGCTCGACTCGGACGAGTCGTTCACCGAGGAATCGCCGTACCGGCCACGGACGCCGTACAACGCGTCGAAGGCCGGCGCGGATCACGCGGTGCGCGCCTACTTCGAGACGTGGGGGCTTCCGGTGACGATCACGAACTGCTCGAACAACTACGGGCCGTTTCAGTTTCCCGAGAAGGTGATCCCGCTGTTCGTCACGAACGCCCTCGACGACCGGCCGCTCCCGATGTACGCGTCGACCGAGAACCGGCGCGAGTGGCTGCACGTGCGCGATCACTGTCGGGCGATCGAGCTCGCTCTCGAGCAGGGGGCTCCCGGCGAGACCTACAACGTCGGCTCGGGCGTGGAGGCGTCGATCGAGCAGATCGCCGACCGGGTGCTCGAGCTCACCGGCAAGCCGGATTCGCTGAAGACGATCGTTCCCGATCGCCCCGGCCACGACAGGCGGTATCTCCTGGACGCGTCGAAGATCGAGCGCGAGCTCGGCTGGCAGCCGGAGATCGGCTTCGAGGACGGCCTCCGCGAAACCGTCGAGTGGTATTCCGCGAACCGCACGTGGTGGGAGCCCCTGCGGGAGCGCCTCCAGGTCGAAGAGACCGCCTGGCGCTAACGGACACGTCCGGGTGCCAGGCACCGGGGCATGTCCAAAGCGCCGAAGCGGACTCGTTTGCAGCGCTTAGTGGCCTAACAGACATGTCCTGGTGCCAGGCACCGGGACATGTTGGCTAGAGACGGGCTAGGCAGGCTCTGAGGCCTTCGCGCCAGTGGGGTAGGCGCGGAGTTTGGGGATGCTCGCTGCGGAGGACCGAGTTGGCCGGTCTCGGGGCTGGGCGGCCGAGCTCCTCGGTGGTGATTCGGCGGACTCGACAGCTCAGGTCGGCCTCCTCGAAGATCGCCTCGGCGAACTCGGCCCACGTGCAATCGCCCTGTGCCGCGACGTGGTACACGCCGTGGGGCAAGGCGATCAGCTCCCGCGTCGCCTCCGCGAGATGACCGACGTACGTCGGCGAGCCGCGCTGGTCGTCCACGACCGACACCTCGTCCTGCTCGGCTCCGAGGCGCAACATCGTGCGCACGAAGTTGTGGCCGGTCCAGCCGAAGAGCCACGACGAGCGGGTGATCCAGCCTTCTCGCACCTCGCGCTCGCCCCCGAGCTTCGTCCGCCCGTACTCGGAGACCGGGCTCGGCTCGTCCGACTCGACATACGGCTCGCCCTTCTGCCCGTCGAAGACGTAGTCCGTAGAGAAGTACACGACCGGAGCGCCGAGCGCGACCACGTTCCTCGTCCCCTCGACGTTCACCCGCGCGGCGCCCAGCGGGTCGGCCTCCGCCCCGTCGACGTCGGTCCAAGCCGCTCCGTGCAGCGCCAAGTAACAGTCTGTTGCAAAGTCCCGAGGAGCGGGGCTCGTGACGTCCCAGTCGGACCGTGTCAGGGCCTCCGCCTCGGGGAAGACCTCGGCCAGCGCGGCCCCGAGCTGGCCCCCGGCGCCGGTGATCAGGACGCGGCCTGGTCCCGTTCCGACAGAGTCGGCGATGACGTGCTCCACAGGTCGACGACGCGCGGGTCGTTCCACGGAATCTCGTGCTCGTCCGGATCGGCAGGGTCGTACTCCTCGGTCACGTGGTAGACAAAGAGAAGATCGGTCAGCGCCTCGAAGCCGTGCGCGCACCGGCCGGGCACGTAGATCGCGACCGGGTTCCCCTCGCCGATGTCCTCGGTGAACGCCTCGCCGCTCTCGAGGTCGAGGACGACGACGCGTGCCGTTCCGCTGAGACACACGAAGAGGTCGTCCTGGCCCCGCTCGTGGAAGTGGAGCCCGCGGATCACGCCCTGCCTCGAGAAAGACACATTCGTCTGCCTCATGGGCTTTTCGAGCCAGCTCGCCCGGTGGATCTCCGAGAACCATCCGCGCTCGTCCTCGAAGCGCCGCAGCGGAAGACGCCGGAGGCCGTCGATCACTTGTTCACGCCGTTCCGGCGCACGAAGTCATTGACCTCGTAGTACGCGTCGATCGACTCGCCCGCGTCGCCCCAGAAGCCCTCGGCCACGTCGTATTCCATCGTGCCCTGCTCCACGAACCAGTTGTTCACGTCGGTGATCTCGAGCTCGCCTCGCGCTGACGGCGAGAGCGACGGCAAGAATTCGAAGACCGAGGAGTCGTAGAAGTAGAGGCCGGTGACCGCGTAGTCGCTCGGCGGGTGCTCGGGCTTCTCGACGATCCGGGTCACGCGGTCTCCGTCCAGCTCGGCGACACCGAGGTGGCGGAGGTGCTCCGGCTCCTCGACCTTGGAGAGGACGATGCGCGCTCCCCGCTCCTGCCGCTCGAAGTTGTCGATCGCCGGCTTGATCGAACTGCTCGAAGATGTTGTCAGCCAGCATCACGAGGACGCGGTCGCCGCCCGCGAACCGCTCAGCCAGGCCGAGCGCGTCGGCGATTCCGCTCTCGCGCTCCTGATACGCATACGAGAGCCTGTCGATTCCGTGTGCGTGGCCGTCGCCGAGCAGCCGGAAGAACTCCCCGGCGTGCGTGCCCCCCGTCACGAGCATGAGCTCGCTGATCCCGGCCGAGACGATCGCCTCGATCGCATACGTGATCATCGGCCGGTCGTAGATCGGCAGCAGGTGCTTGTTCGTGATCCGCGTCAGCGGATGGAGGCGGCTCCCTGTGCCGCCGGCGAGGATGACGCCCTTCATATCGGCGAGATCGTATGGCCTGTCAACGACCTGCGGGGCGGAGCGCCGCTTGGGGCGCGCGCTGCAACGCCAAGGGCGACGGCTCGACCCGGGCGATTCGAGCGGCCCAGTCGGGCAGCCACCAGTTCCAGCGGCCGAAGAGCTTCATCACGCTCGGCACGAGCAGCGCACGGATGATCGTCACGTCGATGATGATCGCCGCCGCAAGCCCGAAGCCGAACTGCTGGAGGCCGACGAGCGAGCCCGCGACGAAGCCCATGAACGCCGCGAACATGATCAGCCCGGCCGCAGTCACGAGCCGACCGGTTTTCGCGAGGCCGGTCGTGACCGCAAGGACGTTGTCCTTCTGCGCGTCCCACTCCTCCCGCATGCGGGAGACCAGGAACACTTCGTAGTCCATCGAGAGGCCGAAGAGCATCGCGAACAGGAAGACGGGGATCCACGCCTCGATCTGGTCGAACTGCTGCAACCCGAACGGCTCGCCCCAGCCCGCTTTGAACGCGAGCACGAGGAGCCCGTAGGCGGCGCCGATCGACAGCAGGTTCATGATGATCGCCTTCAGCGGGAGCAGGAGCGACCGGAACGCGCGCACGAGCAGCACGTACGTCGCGAGGAGCACGGCCAGGACGAGCCACGGGAAGGACGAGTACGTCATGTCGATGAAGTCCACCCCGCCGGCCGGCCCGCCGCCGGCGAGCACGTCGACACCGGCCGGGAACGCCGAGGCGGGGACGATCACGCCGCGGAGCCGGTCGACGAACTCCTGGCTCTCGGGCTTTCCGTAGTCGTGCCTCCCGACCGCCTGGATGTGGAGGTAGCGGCCGGTCGGGTCCTTGAAACCAGGGCTCTGGCCGTCGACGATGTCCGCGACCTCGCCGTCGCCGCGGAGCTGGGACGTGAGCCGGTCGACCGCGGCGAGAACCTCCGGATCGGATCCTCCGCCGGCTCGCTTCGTGTCGATCACGATGTCCGTCGGCGCAATGGCGCCCATCCCGACCGCGTCCGAGAGGATGTTCAGGCCTCTCACCGCCTCGATCGACTGCGGCACGCCGGTGTTCGAGCCCGGCGTCAGCTCCATCGACAGGATCGGGATTGCGGCCAGAAGCAGGACGGCTATCGTCACCGTCGCGACCACGATCGGGCGCCGCATGATCCAGCGTGCGAGACGCGGCCAGAAGCTGTTGACTGGGTCGAGGCGCCGCTCGGCGAACCGCTTGGGAACGAACCGCACCCGGTCGAGGCGATCCTCGAGCCAGTACATGAGCACGGGAAGCAAGGTCACCGCGGCGAGCACCGACACGAGCGGGATCAGGAGGCCGGCGAGCCCGAAGCCGCGCATGAACGGAACGGGCATGAAGAGCATGAGCGCGAGCCCGATCGCAACCGCGGTGCCGCTGAAGACGACGGCGCGGCCCGCCGTCTCCATCGTCCGCTCGACTGCCTCCTCACGGCTCCTCCCGGAACGATGCTCCTCGCGGTAGCGATAGACCATGAGCAGCGTGTAGTCGATCGCGATGCCGAGCCCGATCAGCATGACCATGTTCTGGAGGTACGTGGACAGGTCCATGAAGTGGGCGAAGATCCATACGAACCCGAGGGTGACCGGGATCGAGGCGGCGGCGAGCATGAACGGGAGCAGAAAGGCGAGCGAGCCGAAGACGTAGATCAGGATCAGCATCGCGATCGGAATCGCGATGAACAGCTCGCCGACGAGCAGGTCGTGATTCTGCACCGGATCGAGGTCGTGCTCGATTGCCGCCTGGCCGGTGAGATAGGTCGTCGCGGCGGGAATCGTGCCCGCAGCCTCCCGCATGGCGTCCGTGTGAACCTTCGCGTCAGCCGTCTGCAACTGGGAGACGATCGTCGCGGAGACGACGTCGGACGAGACCGCGCGGGTATCGACGACCTTCGCCGTCGGAAGCTTGGAGGCGGCGCGCTCTGCCGCAGCGCGCGTCTTCGCGAGGTTGACCTCCGCAGAGCCTGGGGGGCCCTTGACCACGAACGAGAACGAGCCCTCCGGCTTGGTCCCGAAGTCGCTCTTCAGGATGTCCGCTGCTTTCTCGCTCTCGGATCCGGGGAGGGAAAACCTGTTGGTCAGCAGGTCCGAAAGGCCGGAGGAAGCCGTCCCGGCGGCGAGGACGGCGGCGATCCAGACGGCAAGAACCGCCCAACGGAAGCGGATCATCGTGCGGGCCCAGCGCGTCAATGCAAATCCCCCAGAAGTCTCTGCGTCGGTTAGCGGGGGGCTAGGTTAGTGAACACTAGCCACGGCGTCAAGAGGGTTCCCCCCGCTACCATCCGGCCCATGGCTCGCGACCCGATAGACCGATTACGTGGCGAGATGGAAGAGCTCTTCGCCGACCTCTGGCAGGTCCCGCGCTTCACGCGCAGACGAGGAGGCTTCCGTCCCCAGATCGACTGCTACCGCACCGAGCGGCCGGCAGCGCTCACCGTGGTCGTCGAGCTCGGCGGCATCGACCCCGCGAAGATCCAGATCTACGCGGACGAGCGAACGCTCGTCGTCTGTGGCGAGCGCAGGCGACCGGCGAGCGCTGGGCGCATGTACCAGCAGATGGAGATCGACTACGGGCGTTTCACGCGCCAGGTGGCGCTGGGCGCCGACGTGGACGTCGCGGGCTCGAAGGCAACCTACAAGCGCGGAATCCTGACGATCGTGCTGCCCCTGGCGAAGAAGCCGACGGCGCCCGAGCGCGTGACGATCCCGATCAGGAGCGGACGATGACGGACATCCTCGACGAGCAGCTGGACATCGAGGAGCTCGAGCTCCCGTCGGCGCTGCCGGTCCTGCCCCTCAAGGACACGGTCGTCTTCCCGGACTCTGTCCTGCCGCTGGCAATCGGCCAGGAGCGGTCGGTCCGGCTCGTGGACGACGTCGTCTCCCGCGACCGCCTGATCGCGCTCGTGGCCTCGAAGGACCGCGACGTCGAGCAGCCGGGCTGGGACGATCTCTACGAGGTCGGCACCGCCGCGGTCGTGCAGAAGATGATCCGCGTCCCGGACGGCTCCCTGCGCGTCCTCGTCCAGGGCGTCCGCCGGATCCGCCTCGCTGACCGGATTCAGGACGAGCCCTACCTCGTCGGCCGCTTCGAGGAGGTCCCCGACCTCTACGAGGAAACGCCGGAGACCCAGGCTCTCATGCAGAACGTGCAGACGCTGTTCGCGCGCCTGATCGGGCTCATGCCGTATCTCCCCGAGGAGCTCGCGTTGGCCGCGGCCAACGTCGACGAGCCGAGCGCCCTCTGCCATCTCGTCGCGTCCACGCTGCGGCTGAAGACGGAGGAGAAGCAGCAGCTGCTGGAGCTGGCCGATGTCGAGAAGCGACTGCGCGCGGTGCTCGTCATCCTCAACCGCGAGCTCGAGGTCGCGGAGCTGGGCTCGAAGATCCAGAACCAGGTCCAGTCCGAGATGGAGTCCTCGCAGCGCGAGTACTTCCTCCGGCAACAGCTGAAAGCAATTCAGGAGGAGCTCGGCGAGGGCGACCCCGAGCAGGCGGAGATCGCCGAGCTGCGGGAGCGCGCCGCCCAGGTGAATCTGCCAGAGGAAGCACGCAAGGCCGTCGACCGCGAGCTGGCGCGGCTCGAGAAGCTACCTTCCGCCGCGGCCGAGCACGGTGTCATCCGTACCTACGTCGAGTGGATCCTCAGCCTGCCCTGGGACAAGACCACCGAGGACAACCTCGACCTCGAGCAGGCGCGAAAGACCCTCGACGAGGACCACTTCGATCTCGACAAGGTCAAGGAGCGGATCCTCGAGTACCTCGCCGTCTCGAAGCTGAAGAACGACCTGTCCGGGCCGATTCTCTGCTTCGTCGGGCCGCCCGGCGTCGGCAAGACCTCACTCGGCCAGTCGATCGCGCGCACCCTCGGGCGCAAGTTCATCCGCATCTCGGTCGGCGGCGTGCGGGACGAGGCGGAGATCCGCGGGCACCGGCGGACATACATCGGGGCCATGCCCGGAACGATCATCCGCGCGCTCCGCGACGCGGAGGCGAAGAACCCGGTGTTCCTGATCGACGAGATCGACAAGATGGGCGCCGACTTCCGCGGCGACCCCGCGAGCGCGATGCTCGAGGTACTCGACCCCGAGCAGCACTCGAGCTTCCGCGACCACTACCTCGACCTCCCGTTCGACCTCTCGAAGGTGCTCTTCATCTGCACCGCGAACCAGCTCGACACGATCCCGCCGCCGCTCCTCGACCGCATGGACGTGATCCAGCTCTCCGGCTATACCGAGGAGGAGAAGCTCGGCATCGCCCGCAAGTACCTCGTTCCGAAGCAGATCAAGGAGCACGGCCTCAAGCGCTCCCAGCTCACCTTCACCGAGAAGGGAATTCGCGTGATCATCCGCGAGTACACGCGTGAGGCGGGCGTCCGCCAGCTGGAACGGCAGATCGCCGCGGTGTGCCGGAAGGCCGCGCGGCGCATCGCGGACGGCGGGACCGAGCACATGAGCGCGGACGAGAAGCTGGTTCGCGAGTGGCTCGGGCCGCGCCGGTTCCTCGCAGACGTGCGCAAGCGCACCTCGGAGCCGGGCGTCGCGACAGGCCTGGCCGTGACTGCGGTCGGCGGCGACGTCCTCTTCATCGAGGCGACTGCGTATCCGGGGGACGGACGGCTGAAGGTGACCGGCCAGCTCGGCGAGGTCATGCAGGAGTCCGCGCAGGCCGCGCACTCATGGGTGCGGACGCACGGGCTCGAGCTCGGCATCGACCCTCATTGGTTCGGCGAGAACGACGTCCACGTGCACATTCCGGCGGGCGCGGTGCCGAAGGACGGGCCGTCTGCGGGAATCACGATGGCGACGGCGATCGCATCGGTCGCCACCGGAAAGCCCGTGTCGGAAGAAGTCGCGATGACCGGGGAGCTGACGCTGTCCGGCCAGGTTCTGCCGATCGGGGGGCTCCGCGACAAGGTGCTGGCCGCGCAACGCGCCGGGATTCCCAAGGTGATCTTCCCGCGCGAGAACGAGTCCGACCTCGAGGAACTGCCCGAGGAGACGCGCAAGGAGGTCGAGTTCATCCCGGTCGACTGGATCCAGGAGGTTCTCGAGGTTGCCTTCGAGGGCTCGCTGCCGAAAATGGCCGCCGCGCCCCCGATCTCCCGCGCACGCAAGGCAGCAGCCGCAAAGTAAGGCGTGCACCCCGGTTTGCGGACTCAGCGAGCCGGGTAGAGTCGATTGGACACGAACCGAAAGGAATCTGAGATGGCCAAGCTTCAAGACAGGGCGCGAGACAGGGCAAGCGACGCGAGGCCCTACATCGAGCGGGCCCTCAAGGACGAAAGGGTCCGCGAGGACCTGAAGAGCGCGCTCATGACCGCGCGCGAGATCTACGACCAGCTGCTCGGGGGCCGGGCATTCGGCGCCGCTGCGGCCAGGGTCGCAACCGACAAGGACATCCAGGAGCAGCTGCGCGACGCAATCGACGATCTTCGCAACGCCGCCGATCGGGTTCAGGGCACGAGCTCGCACGCTGCGCGCAATGCGACGCTGCTCATCACGGGAATCGCGCTCGGCATCCTCTTCAACCCGGTCACCGGCCCAGGAGCCCGCCGCTGGGTTCAGGACAGGGTGTTCGGCGAGGGCGACGAGTTCGAGTACCGCCAGGACAACGCGAAGTAACCAGCCGCTAGTTAACCGTCGGCGTTCCCGGCCTGCTCGAGGGCGCGTTCGAGCGAACCCGGGTCGAGGCCGTCAGCAGTCGAGATGTCGTTCGACGAGAGCAGAATCGCGCCAGGCTTCGGCGCGCTGCTCGTCGCCGAAACCGGCGGCGCCCAACCCGCGACCTTCGCGAAGTCGACGTCCTCGAGGCGCTTCCACGCCAGGAGATACGGGTACGGCCTGACGGCGCCGTCGTACCCGAGATAGAGCAGCCCCACCGGGTGGATCTCGAAATGAAGGTGGTAGGGGGTGGTGACCGCGTCGCCCGTGTTGCCCATGAAGCCGAGCACCGTGCCGGCCTTGACCGCGCGTCCGTTCACGGCGAACGGAGAATACGCAGAGAGGTGCGCGTAGTAGAACTCGTTGCCTTCATGGTCGCGCAGCCACAGGCGATAGCCTCCGAGGTCGTTCCAGCCGACCGAGAAGACGGTCCCGTCCGCAACGGCCAGGAGCGGGGCGCCGAGCTGGGCAAAGATGTCCTCTCCGTGATGCCAGCCTGAGGCGATGTCTCCCCGCGGCGCGCCGAAGGTGTCGCCGAACGACGACGGCGCCGTAGACGGGAAAGACGTAGCCACCCGCCGTGAGCCGCGGCGTGACCGCCTGCGGGGGTCGCACGACGAGCCCCGGCCTCTCGGGCCCGACCCCGGGGCCTCGAACCTTCCCGGCCTTGCCGCTCTGCTTCTTCCTCGGCTTGGCCGGCACGACACGCTTGTGGCGCTTCGCGGGCTTCGCGGCGATGTTCACCTTGGCGGAGGCTTCCGCGTACCCGACCATCACCTCGGTGCCGGCCGGGAGCCCGTAGTGGTCGGCCGTCAGCCGCACCTGGAGGCCGGTGACGAACGACCGGGCCCCTTTCGCGTCCTCGGCGTCGAGCGACGTCTTTCCTTCCTGCAAGGTCAGGACATAGCCCCAGTCGCCGATCGGGAACTGCGTACCCAGGCCCGGACTGATGGGCTGGCCCTGGATGACGAGGCCGGTCAGGGTCGAGCCCTCCGAGTCAGCCGAGGAGGCCCGGGTGTTGGCGCTCGCCTTGGCCTTCGCCGTCACCGTGGCGACGGTGACGTCACCGCCGAAGATGCTGACGGTCGAGATCTCGGCGGAAGCGCTCGAGCTCGCCGACGAGCCGGGCGTCGCGAACGCGCCCGAGGTCACGGAGCCGGTGTTGACCACCGAGCCGTCGGCCGGGTAGGCGAACGAGGCTCCCGCGCCGACGACGTCGGGCGGAGCCGAGACCGGCGCGGCAGAGGAGCCGGCCTGCCCCGGAACTGCGACCTGGACCGCGAAGCCCCTCGCCGCGACCACCGAGGTGGTCTCGGACCGAGTCGCGCCGGCTAAGCCGACGGAAGAGATCAGCAGCGCTAGCCCGAGGGCGACTGGGACGAACCGGACCACGGCGAGCATTATCGGGCATCAGCGCGACGACGGAGGCGACGATTTGTCTGATCGTCCGCTTCCGTCACAGGATCAGGATCCTTTCCTCGCCCGCCAGGCCAGTTGGGCTGCGACCCCGAGGACGAGCACACCGAAGAGCCGGCGGAGAGTCTCCTCAGGGATCGACGTCGCCGTGAGCACGCCGATCTCGACGCCGACGACCGCAGACACTCCGATGACGGCTGCCGCACGCCAGCGAACGTTGCCATAGCGCTGCTGGCGCCACGTCCCCGGCGGCGACGGTCGGCAGGATCGCAAGCAGCGACGTCGCCTCGGCTTCTACTTGTCCCAGGCCGAAGACGATGATCAGTGTCGGCACGAAGAGGATGCCGCCGCCGACCCCGAAGAGCCCCGCGAGCACGCCGGCGCCGAGACCGAGAACGAGCGCGAGGACGATGTCGATCATCCGACGAGGAGCCAAACCCCGATGGCCGTGAGGAGGGCCGAGAAGCCCAACGTCAGAGCCGGAGTGGTCAGCCGCTGTTGAACCGAGGTTCCGACAACCGCCCCGACAGCCGCCGGCAGCCCGACCACGAGCGCGTACCCCAGCTGGATGTGTCCGTGCGCCGCGTAGGAGATCGACCCGACGAACGCGATCAGTCCAATTGAAGCGAGCGAGGTCGCCATCGCGGGGCGCTCCGAGAAGTGGGCGACCAGGAGCAGCAACGGAACCATCACGATCCCGCCGCCGACGCCGAACAGCGCGCTGAAGAAACCGGCGACGAGCCCGATGAGAACGAGCTGCACGGCCATATCCTAGGACGCGTGCCCGCCGATCCCTTTGCCGCACTCTCCTCTGCGCCGGACCAGGCTGCAGTCCTGCTCGACGTCGACGGGACGCTTTCACCGATCGCGGCGAGACCAGAGGACGACGCGTGCCCGACGATGCGCGGGCCGAGGTTGCGCGACTCGCCGGACGCTACGCGCTCGTCGCGTGCGTGAGCGGCCGGACGGGTGAGGATGCCCGGCGGCTCGTCGGGGTCGACGGCATCCGGTACGTCGGTTCGCACGGCCTGGAGCTCGCACCCGCGGCAACCGAATGGAGCGAGCGGATCCGATCGTTCGCCGCCGGGATCGACTGGCCCGTCGAAGACAAGGGGCTCACGGTCTCCTTCCACTACCGCCAGGCCGGCGACGAAGATGCCGCCCTGGCGTACCTCGAGGAGGTGGCCGAGCAGGCGCGGCGCGAGGGGCTCGTGCCACGCTTCGGCAGGAAGGTGCTCGAGATCAGGCCTCCCGTCCACGCCGACAAGGGGACGGCCGTGCGGCAGCTTCTCGCCGAGGCGCATCTTCGGCGAGCGCTTTATGCAGGCGACGACACGACCGACCTCGACGCTTTCCGCGCGCTCGACGGGCTCGAGCTCGGCGTTCGCATCGCCGTCTCCTCGGACGAGGCCCCGCAGGATCTGGTGCGCAGCGCGGACGTCGTCGTGAGCTCACCTGCGGAGCTGGTCGAGCTCTTGAGGCGCCTCTGATGCTCGCGGTCGAAGCACGTGGGCTCGAGAAGCAGTTCGAGGAGACCGTCGCGGTCGATGGGATCGATCTCGACATCTCCGTCGGCGGCTGCTTCGGCTTTCTCGGCCCGAACGGCGCGGGCAAGACCACGACGATCAAGATGATCACCTGCGTCTCGCCGCCGACGGCCGGCGAGCTGCACGTGCTCGGCCGCGACGTGCGCGACGACCGGCGCCAGATCAAGGCGCGGCTCGGCGTCGTCCCGCAGGGCATGACTCTCGACGGCGACCTGACCGCCCGCGAGAACCTGATCAGCTTCGGGGCCTACCACTCGCTGCCCCGGCGGGAAGCCGAGCGCCGCGCCGACGAGCTGCTCGCCTTCGCCCAGCTCTCCGACCGGGCGGAGGCGCAGGTCGACGCGCTTTCAGGCGGGATGCAGCGCCGGCTCCTGATCGCGAGAGCGCTCGTGAACGATCCCGAGCTGCTCGTCCTCGACGAGCCGACGACGGGCCTGGATCCGCAGGCAAGGCACCTCGTCTGGGAACGGCTGCGCCGCCTGAAGCGGGAGGGCAAGACGCTGCTGCTGACCACCCACTACATGGAAGAAGCGGCTCAGCTCTGCGACGAGCTCGTCGTCCTCGACCACGGGCACGTGATTGCCCGTGGAACCCCGAGCGAGCTCGTGCAGGCGCACGTCGCACCGCGGGTCGTCGAGGTGCAAGGTGTCGAGAACGGCATCGAGGAGATCGCGCGCATCGCAGGCGACCTCGCCAAGGGGGTGGAAGGCGTCGGCGACCGCGTGCTCATCTATGCGTCCGACGGCGAGGAGATCGTCTCGCGCATCCGCGAAGCGGGCGTGCCGCACCAGGCCTTGATCCTTCGCGAGGCGACTCTCGAGGACGTCTTCCTCCATCTGACCGGACACGCGTTGGTGGACGACTGATGGGTGTGGGTTCCGTGCTCCGTCTCTGGCGACCCCCGCCCGTCTGGCTCCCCGGGTCTATCCGCATGTGGAAGCGGGACGCGCTCCTGTACAAGCGCTCCTGGAAGCGGAACGTCCTCCCGAACTTCTTCGAACCGCTCCTCTATCTCTTCTCGATCGGCCTCGGGCTGGGCGTCTACGTCGGGCGCCAGATCCTCGGCGTCGACTACGCGGACTACATCGCGCCGGGCCTGGCCGCCGCCGCGGCGATGAACGGAGCCGTGTTCGAGACGACGTTCAACGTCTTCGTCAAGCTGCGCTTCGCAAAGCTCTACGACGCGGTCATCACGACGCCGCTCGAACCGGACGACGTCGCCGCCGGCGAGTTGCTGTGGGCGGTGACCCGTGCCTCGATCTACGGGATCTCCTTCGTGCTCGTGATGGGGGCGCTCGGCTACGTGCATTACTGGGCCGTCGTCTTCGCGCCGCTCGCCGTCGCATTGATCGGCCTCTCGTTCGGGCTGATCGGCCTCGTCTTCACCTCGCTCACGCCGACGATCGACCTCTTCTCGTATTTCTTCACGCTCTTCATCACGCCGCTCTTCCTGTTCAGCGGTGTCTTCTTCCCGGTCTCGCGCCTAGGCGCGGCGGAGCCGATCGCCTGGTTCTCGCCGCTGTACCACGCCGCCGACCTGATGCGCGGCCTGATCCTGACCGGGAACCTCGCCTCCGCAGCCGGCCACGCTCTGTGGCTCCTGGTCTTCTCGGCGCTCCTCTTCCCGCCGGCCATCAACCTCATGCGCCGCCGCCTCGTCACTTAGCAACAGTCTGTTGCTAAGTCAGTTGGAGGATCTCGCTCAAGTGTTCAACTGACGCGCCCTGCCAGGCTTCGCCGGGCGCGGTAAGCGCTTCGCCGGGCGCTCGGAGCTGGACGGCTGTCATGCCGACGCGCTCGGCGCCGGGGAGCTCGTCGTTCGCGCCGTCGCCGACGAAGAGGCATTCGACAGGCTCGACCTCGAGCCGCTCACATGCGATCTGGTAGATCCGCGGATCCGGCTTCGTGATCCCGACGTCGCAGGAGAAGACGAGCTCGTCGAAAGCACCGTCGAGAGGCGTGTCTTCCCACACGAGAGAGACGTCCTGGGAGCAGACGCTGATCAGGCCCAGGCGATGGCCGCGCCGGCGCAGCTCGGCGAGAGTGTCGAGCGCGTCGGTGCGAGGAACGAGCGATCTCTTCGTCCACTCTCGTCTGAGCGCGATCAGCTCGTCGACGTCGGCCTCGACGCCGAGCTCGGTGAAGACGCTTCGCAGATGCTCCGCGATCGGGCCGACCGCGCGACCGTCACCGGCCGCGATCCAGACGCTTCGGAAGCGGGTGCGCTCGACGCCGAGGGCATCCGCCATTCGGTCGTAGAAGCGGTCCGAGGCCTCCAGGTCCCACGGGACGAGCGTCTGCCAGAGGTCGAAGATGACCGCGCGGTACCTCACTTCTTGAGCAGCTTCTTGACCTCGCCCCAGGGCCGCGTGTTCAGGATCTGATCGGGCCCGAGCCACGCGCGGCGGGCTTGCGCGACGCCGAACTCGAGGTTCGCGAGCGCGCTCAGCTGGTGCGCGTCGCTCGAGATGACGATCTTGACGCCGGCCTCGCCCGCGAGCCGCGCGTGCGCGTCTCGGAGGTCGAGCCGGTCGGGCTGCGAGTTGATCTCCAGGAACGTTCCGGTCTCGAGCGCCTTCTCGACGACGCGCTCGATGTCGACGTCGGCCGGCCCGCGACGGTTGAGCTTGCGGCCGGTCAGATGGCCGATCGCGTCCACGTGGGGGTTCTCCATCGCCGCGAGCACGCGATCCGTCAGATCCTTGTTGAAGCCCGAATGGACCGAGGCCATGACCCAGTCCCGCTCGGCCAGGGCCTCGTCCGGCACGTCGATCGAGCCGTCGGCCCTGATGTTGGCCTCGACGCCTTTCAGCAGCTTGAAGCGGCCGAGGCGCTCCTGCACCTGGTCGATCTCACGGCTCTGGGCCTCCATTCTGCCCTCGCGCAGGTAGTGCGAGTGGTCGGTGACGACGAGGTACGACCGGCCGAGGCGCTTCGCCTCCTGGGCCATCTCCTCAATCGTGTTCTTCCCGTCCGACGACCAGGTCGAATGGGTGTGGAGGTCGCCGCGGATCTCCCCGAGCTCGACGAGCTGTGGGAGCGTCCCACCGCGCGCAGCCTCGAGCTCACCCATGTTCTCGCGGAGCTCGGGCGGGATCCAGGGATAGCCGAGCCGCTTGTAGAGACCTTCCTCCGTGCGATCGGTGTGAACCTTGCCGGTCTCGACGTCCTGGACGCCGTACTCGGAGATCGAGAGCTTGCGCCGCACGGCCTCCTCGCGGAGGGCGACGTTGTGCTGTTTCGAGCCGGTGAAGTGCTGGAGGAGGTTTCCGTAGGACTCGGGCGGGACGACGCGCAGGTCGAAGCGCAGCCCGTCGTTGGAGACGACCGTCGCCTTCGTCTTGCCCTTCGCGACGACCTCCTCGACCCAGGCGAGAGAGGTGAAGTAGTCGATGAGCGCAGAAGGGTCGCTCGCCGTGGCGATGATGTCCAGGTCGCGCACCTGCTCCTTCAAGCGGCGCACGCTTCCCGCCTCGCTCACCTGCTCGGCCGCCGGGTGCTCACCGAGCACTGAGACGAGGGCTCGGACCGCCGGCAGGGCCTGTCCGAGCAGCGGCTTGCGCTCGATCTCCTTCCGCGGCGCCGCGAGCGCGCTGAGGACGTTCTCCTCCGTCTTGGGGCCGAGGCCGGTCAGCGTGCGCAGGCGCTCGGACTCGGCGGCCTGCTTGAGCTCGTCGACCGTCGTGACGCCGAGCTCCTGCCAGATTCGCCGCGCCGTCTTCGGGCCGAGGCCGGGCAGATGCATGAACACGACGACGTCGGGCGGGATTCGCGCCTTCCGCTTGGTCAGCGCCTCGATCTCGCCGTGCTCGACGATCTGGACGATCTTCTCTTCGATCGTCTTGCCGATCCCGGAGAGGTCCTTGGCGTGTCCGTCCAGGGCGAGCTGGGCTATCGAGCCCCCGGTCTCGCGCATCCGCTGCGCCGCTCTGCGGTATGCAAGCGGCCGGAACTGGTCGCTGCCCTCGAGCTCGAGGAAGTCGGCCAGGAGTTCGAACTGGTCGGCGATCTCGGCGTTCTTCGGGAGTGTCTTCGCCACTCCCGGCGATGATATGGGCCGTGCGCACCGTCATCTGCCTGCCGACCTACAACGAGCGCGAGAACCTCGAGCCGATGGTCGTCGCTCTCCGCGGCCTCGGGCTGGACGACCTACACGTGCTCGTCGTCGACGACAGCTCTCCGGACGGGACCGGGGACATCGCCGATCGTCTCTCCGCGGGGGACGACCACGTGCACGTCTTGCATCGAGCACACAAGGAAGGGCTCGGGCCGGCGTATCTCGCAGGCTTCCGGCGGGCGCTCGAGCTGGGTGCGGAGCTCATCTTCGAGATGGACTGCGACTTCTCGCACGATCCGGCCGACGTGCCCCGGCTGGCCGCGGCGGCTGAGGAGGCCGATCTGGTGCTCGGCTCCAGATACGTGAGTGGAGGAGGCACGCGGAACTGGGGGCTCGTCCGCCGGTTCATCTCGCGCGGCGGCTCGCTCTACGCACAGGTGCTGTTGCAGCTCGGCATCCGCGACTTGACCGGCGGTTTCAAGTGCTACCGGCGAACGGTTCTCGAGACGATCGATCTCGCCGGCATCTCCTCGCTCGGCTACGCGTTCCAGATCGAGACGACGTACCGGGCGTTGCGCGCCGGCTTCCGGGTCGTCGAGGTCCCGATCACGTTCTCGGATCGTGAGGTGGGGGGCTCGAAGATGAGCAAGTCGATCGTCCTCGAGGCGATCTGGAAGGTCCCGATCCTGCGTGCCCGCGCCCTCGCCGGGCGTCTCTAACAGCCATGCCCAGGAGCCAGGCTCCCGGCCGCGGCTCGCGGGGTCGGTAGCCTCTCGTACATGCGCGAGTTGACCGATGCGTCGTTCGAGACCGAGGTGCTCCAGGCCGAGCGCCCGGTCGTCGTCGACTTCTGGGCTCCCTGGTGCGGCCCGTGCAAGGCGGTCGAGCCGATCCTGGCCGACCTCGCCGAAGCGACGGCGGGCCGGGTCGACTTCGCGAAGCTGAACATCGACGAGAACTACGAGACAGCGGCCCGCTACGGCGTTCTCTCCATTCCGACTGCGATCCTCTTCGAGGGAGGCGAGGCGCGCGAGACGGTTATCGGCGCACGCTCGCGCTCGCACTACGAGAAGGCCTGGGACCCCTGGCTGAGCTCTACGACGTCGACTCCGTGATCTGAGCCCTGCCCGGGGGGCGAGCTCGACGCACCGCGGGGACGCCCCTCCGCTGACGACTGCGGAAGTCGAGGCGCGGATCGATCACGCAATACAGGATGTCGATGATCGTGTTCGCAATCGTGATCGCAATGGTGACGACGAGCACCTCGCCCATGATCACGGGCAAGTCGTTGCTCGAGAGCGCCCGGAAGAGCACCTGCCCCATTCCGGGCAGCTGGAACGCGGTCTCGATGAAGATGGCGCCTCCGAAGGCAAGGGCCATGTCCATGCCGAGCATCGAGACCACCGGCAGCAGCGCGTTCCGGAGCACGTGCCGCCGTATCACCCTCGACCGGCTGGCCCCCTTCGCCGTCGCCGTGCGCACGTAGTCCTCGCTCAGCGTCTCGAGAATGCCCGCCCTGATCATGCGCGCGTAGAGCGCCGCGAACAGGAGCGCGAACGTGATCCAGGGGAGGATCATGTGGTACGCCCAGTACCGCGGGCCGCCACAACCATTCGAGCTGTTGGGGTTGTAGAAGAAGTCGCAGTAGCCGGCGACGGGGAAGGCGTGCAGCCGAAACCCGAAGAGGTACGAGAGCATCAGCGCGAGCGAGACCGGGTGCACCGAGATCCCGACGAGGACGAAGACCATCAGGCTCCTGTCCAGCAACGATCGCGGCCGCAGCGCGGAGAGGATCCCGATGGGAAAGGCGATCAGCAGCCAGAGAACCGTGCCGCCGATGACGAGCGACGCCGTGACCGGTAGAGCCCGGGCGATGATGTATCGCACGGACAGCGGCTGCCGGAGCGAGCGGCCGAGATCGCCGTGGCGCACGACGCGCGTCGCGAACTGCCGGTACTGCTGCGGGAACGACTGACGTGGCTTGAGGTTGAACTGCGTCTGCAGGTTCGGCGCTTGCTGGCCCTGTCGATTTGATCCGGGTGCGTTCGCGGGAAGAGCGAAGAAGAGCGCGAACGTGATCACGCTGATCACGCCGACGACCAGCAAAGCCCACACAACCCGCCCGACTACGAAGGCAAGCACTGCCGCATAGCCTCCTCACTGGCGCAGGTCAGCGCAAGTCGTCGGTCGCCTGCTCCGCGAAGTGGTCCCAACCGGTGAGAGCTACGGGATTTCCGTCGCGGCGGATTTCGAGCCCTGTTCCCTTGGTGCAGTGCCCGATCACCGTGAACGTCAGGGGATCGAGGGTCGCAGCGAGGAGCTCGTAGTCCTCGCCGAAACCGAGATCGTCGATCGTTGCCTCGGGAGCGAGCGGCACGCGCTCGAGGTCGATCACCAGACGGCAGCCGGATCGGTCGGCGAGATGACCCGCGTCGACGGCGAGCCCGTCGGAGATGTCGAGCATCGCGTGCGCGTCCTGCGCAAGCGCCTTTCCTTCGGCGAGGCGGAGAGGCGGACGGACGAGGCGGTTCTCCCGGAACGCCGCGCCGGCGCCACCGAGCGGACCCGTCACGACGAGGAGGTCCCCGGGTCGCGCGCCTCCCCGGCCCGGAACCCGCTCCGACCGGCCGAGCGCAGTCACGCTGAGCATCAGGCGGTCCGCCCTGCTCGTGTCTCCTCCAACGACCGGCACGCCCGGTTCGTTCAGCCCCTCGTAGAGCGCGAGCACGTCGTCCAGCTCGGTGTCGCCGGATAAGGCGAGCGTGACGACGAGGCCTTCCGGGTCCGCTCCGGACGCGGCGAGATCGCTGAGGTTCACGGCGGCCGCGCGAAAGCCCAGGTCTCGCCACGACAGCAGGTCGAAGCGAAAGTGCACGTCCTGCACGAGCGCGTCCTGCGTGACGACGAGATCGCCCGAGAGCTGCGCCGCGTCGTTCTCGATGCGACGAGCGAGACCCCGTTGCTCGAGCTCGGCCAACAAGCCGAGCTCACCGAGCTGCGAGAGCCTCACTGACGGCCTTCGCATCCGAGGCGGCTCTCACGACTGCCACGCCCGCGGCGCCCGCGACGAGGCACTCACCGGCGTTTCGCGCGTCGATTCCTCCGATCGCGACCACCGGAATCGAGACCGCGCGGCAAATCGTTGCCAGACCATCGAGACCGATCGCCGGGTCCGCATCCGGCTTCGACGGAGTGGACCAGACCGGGCCGGCGCCGATGTAGCCCGCACCCACCGCCTGTCCGGCCACGGCCTCCTCGACGCTCGACGCCGAGACCCCCAGGAGCAGGCCCGCTTCGACAGCCCGCTCGGCACCCCTGTCCTCGCGTCCGAGGTGAACCCCATCGGCGCCGAGCGCGATCGCCGCCTCGACGTCGTCGTTTACGACGAACGTCGCGGGCAGGTCCCGAAAGGGCCGGCCCGCCTCTACGACATCCTCGGTCGTGGCTCCCTTCAGGCGGAGCTGGACGACCGTCGCACCGCCCTCGACGGCGGCGCGGGCGGTCTCGAGATCGGTGACGATCGCGTGCAGCCTCATCCGTCGGTCCTGGCGCGCCCGTCGATCGTTGCGGGATCGAGGTTGTAGAGCGCGTCGTAGAGGTTGACATGGAACGAGCCTGGGCCCCTCGCGCCCTGTGCGGCGTCCTCGCCCGCAACGCCGAACGCGACGAGCGCCTCCGCGGCTGCCTCAAGCGGCCTATCCGGCGCGACGGCGAGGAAGCAACCCGTCAGCGCAGTCGACATACAGCCCGTACCGGTCACTGTGCCCAGCAGCTCGTGCCCGTTCGCAACCGCGATCACGCGTTCGCCGTCCGAGACGTGGTCGACCGCGCCAGTTACCGCGACCACGCAGCCGAGTTGCGAGGCAGCAGCCTTCGCAAGTTCCGCTCCTGAGGCGCCTGCGCCCATCGACTCGACACCGCGAATCTCCGCCTGTCGGCCGGCCAGCGTTGCGACCTCGGCCGCATTGCCGCGCACGACCGCGATCTCCGCCTCGTCGAGGATGAGCTTCGCCGTCTCGGTGCGCAGCTTCGTCGCCCCCGCGCCGACCGGGTCGAGGACGACAGGCACGCCCGCCTCGTTCGCAGCCTTCGCAGCCGGCAGCATCGCCTCGATCCAGGGTTTCGAGAGCGTCCCGATGTTGAGAACGAGCGCCCCAGCCACCGACGCCATCTCCTCGACCTCCTCGATCGCGTGCGCCATCACGGGCAGCGCGCCGAGCGCGAGCGTCGCGTTCGCCGTCTCGTTCATGACGACGTAGTTCGTGATCTGGTGAACGAGCGGCTTGCGTTCCCGGATCGCCGCGAGGTCTGCTCCGGCTCTCATGCGAGGACGTTGACCGGCCCTTCGCCGGCACCGATCTCGACATAGCCGTTCCTGACCGCCTCGGACGCCGTGGCGGCTGCTCCGCGCGCGGCCTCCTCGAGCGACAGTCCCTTCGCCAGGAGAGCCGCCAGGGTCGCCGAGTGAGTGCAGCCGGCGCCGTGTGTCGCCGCGACGTCGTGGCGCTCGACCTCGATCTCGACGTGCGACCGACCGTCGAAGAGATGGTCGACTGCATCCGCGCCGTGCCCGCCGGTCACGATCACGGCGGGCGCACCGAGCTCGTGGATCCGCTCGGCGAGCTCGGAGCGCGGCCCACTTCGACCCGCTAGCACCTCGGCCTCGGGAACGTTCGGCGTGACCACGGTCGCGAGCGGAAAGAGCCGGCGCACGAGCGTTTCGACCGCATCGTCCTGGAGCAGCTTTGCTCCCGAGCTCGCAACCATCACGGGATCGACGACGAGCGGGACGCGATGCTCGGCCAGAAAGTCGGCCACGGTCTCGATCACCTCACGCGAGAAAAGCATCCCTGTCTTCGCTGCGTCCACGCCGATGTCGCTGAACACCGCCTCGAGCTCGGCCTCGACGAAACCCGGCGCCAATTCCTGGACAGCCGAGACTCCGAGGGTGTTTTGCGCCGTGAGCGCAACGATCGCGCTCGTCCCGAAGCAGCCGGCGGCCGCGAACGCTTTCAGGTCCGCCTGGATCCCGGCCCCGCCGCCAGAGTCGGAGCCTGCGATCGTGAGACAACGCGGTACTGCCATCTTCTCCCTTCGCCGGCATGACCCGGATCAGGTTCAGCGGGTGTGTTCTCAGCCTCGACGATGAGGCACCCCGGTGGGCCTGAAGGGTACCCTTTGAGCCGTGGCATCGGTCGCGTCGACAGCCGCCGCGGAACGGTTTCTCCAAGCCCTGGAGGAGCGCGATTTCGATCGGATCGCTTCGTGTTTCACCCCCGACGCCCAGCTCCGCGCCCTCGTGCCGACGGCCCTGCGAGAGGACGAGGGCAGCGCCGCCGTCGCCGAGCGGTTTCGCTTCTGGCTCGACGAGCTGACTGACTTCGCCGTCACGGAGAGCGCAGCGAACGAGTTCGCAGACCGCGTCCATCTTCGGTACCGCATGCGCGGGATCGACCCCGAGGACGGTGCAGTCATGTGCGAGCAGCATGCCTATCTCACGGTCGAAAACGGGGCGATTTCCGCGATGAACCTCGTCTGCTCCGGCTGGCTCCCGGCGCTCTAGCTCCTATGGCTGCTTCAGTCACCGCCTGGGGCGACTTGCTCCAAGGCGAGGAGCTGGCGTATCTCCGGACCGACAGCGCACAAGAGGCAAGGACAGTCGCCTTGCCCGAAGACCTCCCAGAAGCAGTTCGCGAACAGCTCGAGGCCAACGGGATCGACTCGCTCTTCTCGCACCAGGCGTTGGCCTGGGAGGCTGCGGCACGCGGCGAGAACGTCGTCGTCACGACCGGTACCGCGAGCGGAAAGTCCCTGGCCTTCAACCTGCCGGTTCTCGCGGCGGTCGCCGACGATCCGAAGCAGCGCGCGCTCTATCTCTACCCGACCAAGGCGCTCGCACAGGACCAGGTCCGTGCGCTCGACGAGCTGAAGGTCAAGCGCATCCGGCCGGCGATCTACGACGGGGACACCGAGAGCGACCGCCGCTGGCAGATCCGCAAGTGGTCGAACCTGGTCCTCACGAACCCGGACATGCTCCACGTCGGCGTGCTGCCCCACCACGACCGCTGGGGCGACGTCCTCTCGAACCTCCGTTACGTGGTCGTCGACGAAGCGCACGTCTACCGCGGCGTCTTCGGCTCGCACGTCGGCAACGTCCTGAGGCGCCTGCGGCGGCTCGCGCGGATCTACGGCGCCGATCCGCAGTTCCTGCTCGCCTCGGCGACGATCGGAAACCCGGGTGAGCTCGCCTCGGCGCTCACGGGGCTCCCCTTCACCGTGATCGGCGAGGACGGAGCGCCGAGAGCCGAGCGCACGATCGCGCTCTGGAACCCGCCGCTGCTCGACGAGGAACTGGGTGAGCGCGCAAGTGCTCTGGCCGAAGCGTCGAAGCTGATGGCAGACCTCGTCGGGCGCGGCCTCCGCACGCTCGTCTTCGCCAAGAGCCGCCGCGCCGCCGAGCTGATCCACAAGTTCACTGCCGACCGTCTCGGCGACGCATCGGCCCTCTCGCCCTATCGCGCCGGTTACACGCCCGCTCAGCGTCGGGACATCGAGCAACGGCTGTTCGCAGGCGAGCTGCTCGGGGTCAGCGCGACGAATGCGCTGGAGCTCGGGATCGACGTCGGCACGTTGGACTGCGTGATCTCGGTCGGCTTCCCGGGAACCGTCGCCAGCCTGCGCCAGCAGTGGGGCCGGGCCGGCCGCCGTGGACACGGGCTCGCAGTCCTCGTCGCGAGCGAGGACGCGCTCGACCAGTACTTCATGCGTGAGCCCGAGACTCTGCTCGGGCGCCGGGTCGAGGCCGCGATCCTCGACCACGAGAACACCCGGGTCCTCGACGGCCACGTCGCGGCGGCTGCCTTCGAAGCGCCGGTCGATGAGGCGGACGCAGAGATCCTCGGCGCGGAGGCTCTTCGCCGAGCCGCCGTTCATCCCGAGCTGGAGAAGACGAAAGCCGGCTACGTCTGGGCGGGCCGCGACTACCCGGCTGGTCGATTCGGCCTGCGCTCGACGAGCCCGGACGTCTTCACGATCGTCAGCACCGAGACCGGCTCCGTGCTCGGCACGCTCGAGCGCGAGCGCGCGTACACCACCGTCCACGAGGGCGCGATCTACCTCCACCTGGGCGAGAGTTACCGCGTCGTGGCGCTCGACCTGGGCGCCCGCAGCGCGCTCGTCGAGCCGTTCGCAGGCGACTACTACACGCAGACGAAGAAAGAGACCGCGACGGCGATCGAGGAAGCGCTCCGAACCGACAGGCGGCTCGGCCTCGAGCTCGCCTTCGGGCGGGTCAGCGTGACCGAGCAGGTGGTCGGATACCAGAAGAAGTCGATCCGCGACTCCTCCACGCTCGAGCTCGTCCAGCTCGATCTTCCGCAAACAACCTTCGAGACCGAGGCGGTCTGGTACGTACCGGAGCCGGAGCAGCTCGCCGGGCTCGAGCAGATGCCCCGCCTCCTTGGCACGTTGCACGCCGCCGAGCACGCGATGATCGCGATCCTTCCGCTCTGGGCGATGTGCGACCGCTGGGACATCGGGGGCCTCTCGACGAACATCCACTTCCAGACCGGCCGGCCGACGGTCTTCGTCTACGACGGCCACTCCGGCGGCGTCGGGATCACCGAGCGCGGCTTCGAGGCCTTCGAGGGCTGGGTGGAGGACACGGCCAAGATGCTTGCAGGCTGCCCGTGCGAGAGCGGCTGCCCTTCATGCGTCCAGTCGCCGAAGTGCGGGAATCTCAACGAGCCGCTCGACAAGGCTGGAGCGTTGGAGTTGCTCGACCGGATGCTCGCGTCGTAGGCGAGACTTAGCAACAGTCTGTTGCAAAGTCTCGGATTCGGATCACAGAGCATGACGGCCCCGCTTCGGCGTGTGCTCGTTCGACCTCCAGGCACCGACTTCTCGCGGTGGCATGAATACGGGTGGCTGGCGGAGCCCGATGCGAAGCGCATCGGCGAAGAACACGAGGGGCTGTGCGCGGCGCTGGAAGAGGCCGGAGCGGAGGTCGTCGTCGCCACGACGGCCGCCGACCGGAACCCCGACGCGATCTACGTCTTCGACCCCGCGTTCGTCACCGACGAGGGCGCGATCCTCCTCCGGCCCGGCAAGGAAGCCCGACAGAGCGAGGTCGAAGCGATGCGGGCCGACTTCGAGGCAGCCGGAGTCCCGATTGCCGCCCAGCTGACCGACCCGGCCCTGGCCGAGGGCGGCGATGTCTTCTGGCTCGACGAGCGAACGCTCGTCGTCGGCCTCGGCTACCGGACGAACGAGGCCGGCGCCGCGCAGCTCCGAGCGGCTCTGCCCGGCGTCGAGGTGTTCACCGTCGACCTGCCGCATTACCACGGCCCGAGCCACTGCATGCACATGCTGACCCTGATCAGCCCGCTCGACGCGGACCTCGCGCTCGTCTTCAAGCGGCTGCTCCCGGTTCGGTTGGTGGAGCTGCTCGAGGAGCGCGGCGTCGAGCTCGTCGAGGTTCCCGACGAGGAGTTCGGGTCGATGGGCTGCAACGTCCTAGCGCTCGGCCCACGGAAGGCGCTCGCTCTCGAGGGCAACCCGGAGACTCGGCGGCGCATGGAAGCCGCCGGCGTCGACGTCCACGTCTATGCAGGCGAAGAGCTTTCTCGCAAGGGCGAAGGAGGGCCTACGTGCCTGACCCTGCCCCTGCAACGCGGCTGAGCGCGAGGTCGACGGCCTCCTCAGGAGTCGTCGCCCGCAACACGCCGTCCAGCTCCCAGCCGGGCTCGAGGATCACGACGGGGCGGCCCAGGCGCATGGCGAACGCGATCTCGGCCAGGGTTCCCCAGCTGCCGCCGACGGCGATCACGGCATCCCCCGAGGCGGCGACTGCGAAGTTCCGCGCATGCCCGATCCCGGTGACCACCGCGTGGTCGATCCACTCGTTCGCGTCCTCGCGCGCCTCGCCGGGAAGAATGCCGATCGTCGTGCCTCCCGCCTCCTTCGCGCCCCGCGCAGCAGCGGCCATCACCTCGCCCAGGCCGCCGGTGACAACCGTGCAGCCCCGCTCGGCGAGCAGGCGGCCGATCTCTTCCGCACGAGCCTCGTGCTCGGAGCCGCTGCCGATGACGGAGACCTGCACGGCGCGATGGTAGAGGCGCGCCGCGCACGCGGAGGGACACTCGTCCTCGGCGGCGGGTTCGCCGGCTCGTACGTCGCACGGCTGCTCGGTCGGCACGGCGCGACGATCGTCAGCCTCGAGAACTTCATGCTCTTCACGCCGCTGCTCCCGGAAGCGGCCTCCGGCACACTCGAGCCGCGCCACGTCGTCGTCCCGCTGAGGCTCATGTGCCCGCACTCTGAGCTCCTGCTGGGCCGGCTCACAGCGCTCGACCAGGAGCGGCGCAATGCGACGGTCGAAACGCAGGCGGGGACCTTCCAGGTGGGCTACGACCAGGCCGTGCTCGCGCTCGGCTCCGTCGCGCGGGTGCTGCCGATCCCGGGACTGGCCGAACACGCGCTCGGCTTCAAGGACCTCGCGGATGCGATCGCGCTCCGAAATCACGTCCTCCGCCAGCTCGAAGCTGCGACGGCAGCGATGGATCAGAGCCGCGCCGATGCGCATCTCACATTTGTCTTCGTCGGAGCCGGTTACGCGGGCGTCGAGGCGCTCGCCGAGCTCGCCGATCTGCTCCGCGACGCGATGCGCCACTATCCCGAGCTTCCGCGGCGACGAGCGCGCTGGGTGCTTGTCGACGCCGCTCCGAAGATCCTGCCCGAGATCCCCTCACACCTCGGGGACTACGCGGCCCGCCAGCTCCTTCGGCGGGGAGTCGAGATCCGCACTTCGACAACCCTCGAGTCGGCCGGCGAGGGCGTCGTCGTCCTCTCGGGAGGGGAGCGCATTGCCGCGCACACGCTCGTCTGGACGGCCGGGGTGAGCCCGAGCCCGCTCGTCGCGGAGCTCGGCTTGCCGGTCGACGACCGCGGACGGGTGCAGGTCGACTCCACGCTACGAGTCGACGGACGCGAAGGGCTCTGGGCGCTGGGAGACTGCGCACGCGTGCCGAACGAGGCTACTCCGGGCACTCCCGATCCTCCGACCTCTCAGCACACACTGCGCCAGGCCCGGCTCCTGGCGAAGAACATCCGCGGGAGCGCAAAGCCGTACCACTACCGCTCGCTCGGGCAGGTCGCGACCCTCGGACGCCACAAGGGAATCGCTCTGGTCATGGGCGTGCCGCTGCGCGGCTTCGTCGGCTGGTTCGTGACGAGGACGTACCACCTCTATCAGCTGCCGCTCTTCTCTCGGAAGCTGCGGGTCGTGACGGACTGGACGGTCGCATTGTTCTTCCGCCGCGACATCGCCGAACTGAGCATGCTCGGCCACCCACGAGGCCTCGGAGATGAGTGAACGCGAACGCGTCGTTCGGTTCCTGAGGAAGCTTGATGGGCTCGCGGCCGAGCGCGAGGTGCCGTTCCGGTTCGGCACCGCGTATCTCCACTCCGAGCTACCTCGGGTCTGGAGCCGGAACTACCTCGCGGCCGACACGAGCCTCGACGAAGCCACGGCCGATCTGCTTGCAGCCGAGTCCGATCGAATCCTCGGCGAGGCGGGCCTGCGTCACAGCAAGGTCGAGATCTACGACGAGGGCGTCGGCGCCCGGCTCGAGCCCGGGTTTCGGGAGCTCGGCTGGAATGTCCACTGCGACGTGCTCATGGTCGCGCGGCGGGAACCCGATCGCCCAGTGGATCTCTCACTCGCCGAGGAGGTCGGGATCGACGAGCTCGATGCGGTCTGGACGGAGGAAACCCGGAGTTCGCCCTACGGCAAGGACGAGGAGACCGTCCGCCAGCTCGTCGCCAACAAGCGCGTCGTCGCCGCGTCGAGGGAGACGAGATTCTTCGCGGCCCGGATCGGCACCGTGATCGCGAGCTATTGTGAGCTCTACTCGGACGGAAGCACGGGTCAGATCGAAGCCGTGGGGACGCTCGAGCAGTTTCGCAATCGTGGGCTGGCACGGATCACGGTGTCGGGCGCGCTCGTGGCATCCCGCCAAGCCGGGAACGACCTCACGTTTCTCATGGCGCTCCGCGACGACTGGCCGAAAGAGCTCTACCGCAAGCTCGGGTTCGACGAGATCGGCTACGTCTACGAGTTCGTGCGGCCCGCTGACTTGTAGCGATCCGCTCGACTCCCCCATTTGAGGGATGGCTGGGCCCGTCGGCGATCCGATCTCAATCGAGGCATGCGGCGCAGCCCCACCTTGCACGTCGTCCCGGTCCTCGCAGTGGGCTCGGTTCTCGCGCTCCTGCCGTCCGTGACGATCAACGCGTTCGCCCACCGGCACGCTCATTTCACCGCACAGGTGCACTTCAGCGGAGTAGGCCTCACGGCGCTCGCGGCGGCGCTCGCCGCGGTGGCCCTCACGGTTGCCGGGGCTCAGCGCCGGGACGGCCGGACAGTGCTCGTGGGCACCGCGTTCTCGGTCATGGCCGCGCTTCTTGCTCTGCACGGCATCGCCACGCCGGGCATGCTCGTCGGCATGAACGGCGTCGTCGGCTTCACCGGCGGCGCGACGCTTCCCGTCGGAGCGGCGGTGCTCGCTCTGTCGGCGCTTCCTTCCGTCCGGCGCATGCGCAGCGTAAGGCCTCTGATCGTGCTCCAGATCGTCCTTCTCTCCGGGGTTCTGGCTCTTGGCGCCGTCGGTTTGCTCGTGCCCGACGCGGTTCCGAGTGTGCCCCAGCCGCAGAGCACCGAGGCCTACATCGTGCTGGTCGTCGGGCTGTCGCTCTTCGCGCTTCTGACGTGGCGTGCGCTGCGAACCTTTCTGCTCACCCGACGCCAGGCGGATCTCGTGGTCGCGATCGGAATCTTCTGGCTCGCCTCGGCTCTGCCGCCGGCGATGCTCCTCACCTTCATGGAGCTCGGCTGGTGGCTCGGACACGGCTTCGAGCTGCTCGGGATGTTCGTCGTCGGAATCCCGGTCGCGCTCGACCTTCGGCGCGCTGCCCAGTCCCGCCCACTAGTCGGCGACGTCACGGGCGCCGACCTCGTCGCCGCAGAGGAAGCGTTCCTCGGGGCACATGTGCGCGCACTGACCCTGAGCCTCGCGCGCAAGGACGAGTACACCGAGGAGCACACGCGCCGTGTCGCGCTGCGCGCCGTTCAGGTCGGCGAGGAGCTCGGGCTCACCGGCAGCCGCCTGCGCGCCCTCGCAACCGGAGCGCTCGTCCACGACATCGGGAAGCTCTCCGTGCCCGATTCGATTCTCCAGAAACCGGGCCCGCTGACCGACGAGGAGTTTGCGGTCATCAAGCGGCATCCCGAGTGGGGCGACCATCTGCTCGTCGATCTCGGCTTCGGCGACGAGGTCCGGCACCTCGTGCGCGACCATCACGAGCGGCTCGACGGCTCCGGCTACCCGCACGGCGTGGGGGGCTCACTGATCTCTTTCGACGCCCGGATCCTCGCTGTCTGCGACGTCTACGACGCGCTCATCTCTCGCCGCGTCTACCGAGACGCGTGGACGCACGAGCGGGCGGTCACGATGCTCCGCGCGGAGAGCGGCACGACGCTCGACCCGAAGTGCGTCGCGGCCCTCGAGCGCGTCCTCGCGAGCGAGCGCGCCCCAGCCGCCGCCGCGGTCTAGCCGGCCCTCCCGTAGCCCTCGAGGCGAAGTAGCATCCCAGCGACTCCAAGGAGGAGGCCTGATGGGACTAGGAGATCTCTGGAACCGGCTCGTCCGCCGCGACAAGGTCGAGCGGGTCGAAGAAGAGCTTCACAACGAAGGCGCGGAGCAACCGGCGGCGGTCGAGGACTACGAGGGCATGAAGGACGATGTCGCGACCGACGAGCGTTTCCGAGGTGCAGAGCGGCTCGACGGGGACGAATAGTCCGAGTATGAGCCGAGATTCAGCGCACCGCTTTGAGCGCCGCTGACAGCGACTGCTTGTTCTTCAGCACGTCCTCGAACAGGTCGCCGTGTTCCTCGATCCGGGCGAGGACGGCTTCCATCGTGAACGCGGCCGGGTCGAGGTCCTCGTTCACCTCGTCCCAGCGCAGCGGCGTCGAGACCGGCGCCCCGGCCTTCGGGCGCACCGAGTAGACCGACGCGATCGTCTTGCCCTCGCCATTCTGGTTCGAGTCGATCAGCACGCCGCGCCGCTTGGCCTTCGACCACTCGGTCGTGACGAGGCCGCGGTGCGTCCGGGCCAGGGCGCCGGCGATGATCGCCGAGAACTCACGCGTATCCGTGTAGGTGTAGCGGCGCGCGATCGGGACGAGGATGTGGATCCCCTCCGAGCCGCTCGTCTTGACGAGGCTCTCGAGCCCCAGCGCGTCGAGCGCCTGCTTCACGAGCAGCGCGACCTGCACCGTCTCGGGAAAGCCGACGTCAGCTGAGGGATCGAGGTCGAAGAGCACCCAGTCGGGCCGATCCGGCTTGTCGATCCGCGAATACCAGGCGTTCATGTCGATGCAGGCCATGTTCACCATCCAGAGCAGGACGAGCTCGTCGTTGACGAGGGGCGCCTCGATCCGCCGCTTCTGCCGGGGCTTCTCCCGCGTCGAGACGACGATCGGCGCCGTCGGGATCCACTCCGGCATCCCCCTTGGCGCGTCCTTCTGGAAGAAGAACTTCCCCTGCCACCCGTCGGGATAGCGCTTCATCGTGAACGGCCGATCCTTGAGGTGGGGGATGAGCACGGGAGCAACACGCCGGTAGTACGAAAGCAGGTCGCCCTTGGTGATTCCCTCGTCGGGCCAAAAGAGCTTGTCCAGGTTGGAAAACTTCAGAACGCGCTTGCCCTTGCGGATCTCGGCCGGCACCGAGACCGGCTCCTCCTTCTCCACGTCCTCCGCGTCCTTGTCCTCGCGGACGCCCTTGTACGACGGTGCGCGCAGTCGGCCGTCGTGCGTCCATTCGACGAACTCGACCTCGGCGACGAGCTTCGGCTCCACCCAGATCACATCGCCTTTCCTCACACGCGGCATCTTCGGAACGTCCTTGAACGGCGGCGTCCCGCGCTCGAGCGGCTTCAGCTTTGCGAGGAGCCGGTCGATCTCCCTGTCGTTGAAGCCGGTCCCGACGTTGCCGACGTAGACGAGCTCGCCACCTTCGTACATGCCGAGCACGAGCGACCCGAGCGTGCCCTCGCGGCGACCCTTGCCACGGGTGTAGCCGGCGATGACGAACTCCTGGCGGCCGTGCCCCTTGATCTTCAACCAGTCTCGGGAGCGCTTCCCGGGCAGGTACCGAGAAGCGAGGCGCTTGGCCATGATCCCCTCGAGGCCCTGCTCGTCCGCGGCTGTGAGCAGCGCCTCCCCATCGTCGAAGCTCTCCGAGAACCGCACGATCTTGTTCCGCTTGTCGAGCAGCTTCACGAGCCGCTTGCGACGCTCCTCGATGGGGAGGTCGATGATCGACTCGCCGTCGACCTCGAGCAGGTCGAAGAGGTAGTAGACGATCGGCGTGCCGCTCTTGCCCTGCTGCATCGCGGAGAAGCTCGGCCGTCCCTCCTCGTCGAGCGCGCAGACCTCACCGTCGACGACGCAATCGGGCGTCTTCAGCGCCTTCACGAGCTCTTTCGAGACATTCTCGAAACGCTTGGTGTAGTCCTGGTCCTTCCGGGATCTGAGCTCCGGCTCGCCGCCGGAGACCGTGGCGATGATCCGGTATCCGTCCCACTTGATCTCGTAGAGCCAGTCCTGCCCTTTCGGAACGCTCTCGGCGAGCGTCGCCAGCATGGGCTGGTACCTGCGCGGCTTCCGCGCGACCGGTGCCGCGTCGTCCTTCTTGCGGACGATCAGCCAGTTCCTCTCTTCCCCGGAGAGGTGCGCCGGGACGAGCGCGTACGTGCCGTTCAGCCGCTTGCCGTGCAGCCGGACCGTGAGTCCGCCATCGGGCTTCTCCTCGACGAGCTCGTAGGTCCCCTTGTCCCAGATCTCGACCGTCCCGGCGCCGTACTCACCCTTCGGGATCTCGCCTGCGAAGGTGGCGTATTCCAGCGGGTGGTCCTCGACGTGCACCGCGAGGTGCTGCTGCCCGGGCTCGAGGGGGACGCCCTTCGGAACCGCCCAGCTCGCAAGGGCGCCGTTTCGCTCCAGGCGAAAGTCGTAGTGCAGCCTGCGTGCGTCATGGCGCTGCACGACGAAGATCGGCTTCTTCCCGCGCTTCCCTCCGCCGAACGGCTCGGGTGTCTTCTTCGGATCGCGCTTGCGCTTGTATTCGGCCAGCTTGGCCACGAGGCACTAGCTTGCCGAGAAAGGCTGCTGCGCGCCGAGGGGGTCAGCGCCCTGAGGCCGGCTTCGAGTCGGCCTCGGTGCATCCAGAGGCGGGGAAAACACTGTGGACGCTGTGGATATCAGGCCCTTGCCGCTGTGGAGAAGTCTCAGGAACCGGGCTGCAGAGCAGGCTCGACGGCTGTCTCGCCGTAGACGCCCAGCCTGCGGTAGCGGTCTCGCCGCTGTTGGCGAAGCTCGTCGCCCGGAATGGACGAGAGCTCGTCGAGATTTCGACCGAGCGCCTCGGCCAGCAGGCGCGCTGCCTCGTCGGGGTTGAGGTGGGCGCCGCCATGTGGCTCCTTGACGATCTCGTCGACCACTCCGAGCTCGAGACAGTGCGCGGCATCCGGCTTCAGCGCCACCGCCGCTTTCACCTTTTCGGCGCCGTCCCGCCACAGGATCGCAGCGCAGCCCTCTGGCGAGATGACGCTGTACATCGCGTTCTCCTGCATCAGGATCCGGTCGACGAGCCCGATCGCGATCGCGCCGCCGGAATTGCCTTCGCCGACGATGCACGTGACGAGCGGGACCGTCAGCCGGGCCATCAGCGCCTGGGAGCGGGCGATCGCGCCGCCCTGCCCGTGTTGCTCGGCGGCGACTCCCGGATAGGCGCCGGGCGAATCCAGAAAGGTCACGAGCGGAAAGCCGTGGCGCTGGGCGATCTCCATCAAGCGCATGCCCTTCCGATAGCCCTCCGGGTGCGGCATGCCGAAGTTCCGGCGCTTGCGCTCGTTGATGTCGCGCCCCTTCTGCTGACCGATGATCGCGACCGTCCGGCCGCCGAACCGGCCGAGCCCGGTTACGAGGGCGGGGTCCTCCGCCCGCGCTCGGTCGCCGTGAAGCTCGACGAAGTCCTCGAAGAGGCGCTCGACGTAGTCGAGCGTGTACGGCCTCTGGGAGTGGCGTGCGAGCTCGACGGAACGCCAGATGTCCGCTTCGGACGGCTCTGCCTGGATCCGGTCGAGCTGTTTCTGTAGACGCTCGTAGTCACGCTCGACCCGTGACCCGCGGAGGATCGGCAGGCTGCGGAGGCGGCCGAGCCGCTCACGCAGATGTCGTTCCGCTTCATTCGGCATTGCTGAAGAGTCGCAGAACGCGGCCGAGGAGTGGCCGGAGCTCTTTGCGCGGGACGATCGCGTCGAGATGGCCGAAACGAAGGTTCGACTCGGCAAGGCCGAAGTCGTCGGGGAGCTTCTCGCGGGTCGTCTGCTGAACGACGCGAGGGCCAGTGAATGCCAGCAGAGCGCCGGGCTCGGCGACCATCACGTCGCCAAGGCTCGCGAAGCTCGCGAGCACGCCCGCGGTCGTCGGGTGAGTCATCACGCTGATGAAGCCGCAGCGCGCGTCGCGGAGGTCCTCGATCGCGCACACCGTCTTCGGAAGCTGCATCAGCGAGAGGATTCCCTCCTGCATGCGGGCTCCGCCTGACGCCGTCACGGCCACGAGCGACACGTTGCGCTCGATCGCGCTTTCCGCGGCGCGCGTGAGCTTTTCGCCCACCACGCTGCCCATGGAGCCGCCCATGAACGCGAAGTCCATCACGGCCAGCTCGCACGCCTGCTCCTCGATCGCAGCCCTGCCGATCAGCATTGCGTCACCGAGACCGGTCGAGACTTCCGCCTCGGCCAGGCGCTCCGGATAGGGCCGAAGGTCGAAGAAGTCCAGCGGATCCTCGGACCGAAGGTCGGCCGCTTCTTCCTCGAACGTGCCGCTGTCCACGAGTTGCGCGATCCGCTCCCGGGCCTGTACGGGGAAGTGATATCCGCACTGAGGACAGACTCGAAGGTTCTGCTCGAGCTCGTCCTCGCGATAGTGGGAGTCGCACGACGGACAGGTATTCGGGTGCGCCTTGTCGTCCTGCGGCTGCTCCGGCAGGTTCTTGTGCTCGATTGAGACGTCGATGCGAGAGTTGGTCAAGGCCCCGATTATCCCTCAACCTTTTGCAGGATCAGGTTCGTCCTGGCCACGTGCATCCCGGCCCGCTCGTAGACGCGGACCGCGCCCGTCGGGTTCTCGGCGTCGACTCCCAGCCCGACACGCTGCAACCCCCGGCGCGCGTACTCCCTGAATGTGTGCCGTAGCAAGCCCTGCGCGAGCCCTCGCTGCCGATACTCCGGAATGACACCGAGGATCCTCACCCATCCGAGGTCCGGCTCGTTCTCGGATTGACGGGTGAGGGAGATGCCTGCGAGCTCGTCTCCCGCCTCGGCCAGGAACCAGAGCGTGGGATCGAAGGCATCATCCTTCAGGAACCAGTGCGTCCAGAGCTCGAAAGGCTCCTGGTGGAAGCTCCAGGTGTCGGCGAACGAGGTCATATGGGCCTCGTACACCCGCTCCTCCTCGCCTTCGCGGAACGTGCGGACCGAAAATTCGTCGGGCCACTGCGGCTCGGGAAGCTGGCCGGCGAGGCTGATCTCCATCCGGTACGAGTGTCGCGCGACGGCGAAGCCCGCCTGCTCGTAGAGGTCCCGGACGAGACGGTCCGCCTCCGACGTAAATCCCATGAGGTCCGCGCCCGGCTTCTTTTCGGCGGCCCGTGTCCTGATCGCGTGGAAGAGGGCGCGGAGGGGCTCCGGCTCGAGCCCTCTCACATCGAGCCACACGTGGTCGCCCTGAACCCCGAGATCCGCGTAGCCGACCAGCGAGCCGTCCGATCCTTCGGCGACGAGCACGTCTCGGTCGAAGTCGACGTCGGGCGACTCCCAGTACTGGCGCAGCTCCGACGCGGGTTGGTCGTCGACTCCGTGCAGCCGACGGGAATGCTCGTTCAGAAACCGCGCGGCGGCCTCGACTTCTTGCATGCTCGGCGCTCGAATCGTGAAGGCGGCGCTCATCCGGGCACGAGCTCGTCGAGGACGTCCGGCAGCTCTGAGAGGTCGGTCAGCTCGCGGTCGGGCTCGGGGTCGGCCTGCTCGCCGAGGCGATTGATCCACACCGAGCGGAGGCCGAGCTCTCGAGCGGGCGCGATGTCGTGGAAGAGGCTCGCCCCCACGTGCACGTGACGGCTGCGCTCCGCCGCCGTCGCGTCGAAGAAGCGCTGCCAGTGCGCATGGCCCGGCTTGTACGACTCGACGTCTTCGGCGACGACAGCGAGGTCGATCTGCACTCCCAGCTGCTGCTGCGAGGCGGCGATCAGGTCCCGGTCCGTGTTGGAAAGGATCGCAAGCTGCCATCCGCGCTCCCGAAGCTCGGAGAGAGCAGCAGGCACTTCAGGAAAAGGCGGCCAGTCCGGCAGCGACTGGGCAAGCGCGGCGGCCTCGCCTTCGGGGAGCTGGATCCGCTCTTCTTGCGCAAGCCGCTCGAGGGTGAGCGTCAGCACCTCGCGGTAGCTGCGGAAGGGCTCGGACTCGATCTCCGGCTCGAGCTCGTGGTAGCGCTCGAGCAGCCGTAGTGCCTGCTCGACGCCGAAGAGGCGCTCGAGCTGCGTGCGGATCCCGAGGTTCCAGTCGATCAGGGTTCCGTAGCAGTCGAATGTTGCCCAGCGCGAAGCGCTCGTCCGAGCTGGAGGCGGAGCCGCCATCACGGACCTGGGAGGGGATCTGGGGGAACGCGAGCTCCCCCAACGCACAGGGGGTTGCTCTGTCGAAGCGTTCTGGCAGCCATGCGCTGAAGCCTAGTTACGGCACACCCAACCTCCTCCCCGCGACGAGCATATTCGGGAAACCCGCACAGGTGTGTGCCGACTTTGCGCCGACAGCGAGGAGATGAGGACTGCTAGTCGGTGACTTCGCGCAGCACGATGCAGGCGTTGTGCCCGCCGAATCCGAACGAGTTCGAGACGGCGACCTTGACGTCGGCCTCACGGGCCTCGTTCGGGATGTAGTCGAGGTCGCACGCGGGGTCGGCCGTCTCGTAGTTGATCGTCGGCGGCAGCATGTTCTTCTCGACGGCGAGGATCGAGAAGATCGCCTCGACGGCGCCGGCGGCGCCGAGGCAATGCCCTGTCGCGCCCTTGGTCGACGAAACCGGCGTCCTGCGGGCGACCTCTTCGCCGAGCGCGAGCTTGATCACGTTGGTCTCGCTCGCATCGCCGAGCGGTGTAGAGGTGCCGTGGGCGTTGATGTAGTCGACATCCTCCGGGGCGATCCCCGCGTCGCGAAACGCCATCTTCATCGCTCGCGCCGGGTTCTCACCGGTCGGATCGGGCTCCGTCACGTGGGCCGCGTCCGAGGAAAGGCCGTACCCGAGCAGCTCCGCATAGATCTTGGCCCCGCGAGCACGCGCGTGCTCGAGGTCCTCGAGGACGATGACGCCGCCCGCCTCGCCCATCACGAAGCCGCTCCGGTCGGCGTCGAAGGGGCGGCTCGCCTTCTCGGGCTCGTCATTTCGCCGCGAGAGGGCGCGCATCGCGCTGAACCCGGCGATCCCGACCGGCGTGATGCCCGCTTCGGTACCACCGGCGAAGACGACGTCGGCCCGGCCGAGACGGATCATGTCCGCCGCGTCGCCGATTGCCATGTTCGAGGCTGCGCAGGCCGTGCACTGGGAAGAGAGCGGACCGCGGGTGCCGAGCTCCATCGAGACCCAGGCGGCGCCCATGTTCGGAATGATCTGCGGGATCGAGAATGGGTTGACGCGGTCCGGGCCGCGCGCGAGCAGCACGTCGTAGCAATCCTGAAAGGCCTGTAGGCCGCCGATTCCCGTTGCGATCGACCCGCCCACGCGCTCGGCCTCCGCCTTGACGTCGAGACCGGAGTCGGCCTCTGCCTGGCGCGCCGCGGCGACGATCATCTGGGCAAATCGGTCCATGCGCCGCGCCTGCTTGTGGTCGATCCAAGTCCGAGGATCAAACTCCTTGAGCTCACACGCGAATGTGACCGGGTAGATGCTCGCGTCGAACTGTTCGATCGGCGCCGCGCCGGACTTTCCGGCCAAGAGGTTTTTCCACGTCGTCTCGACGTCGTTTCCCAGCGGCGTCACCGCACCGAGCCCGGTGACGACGACCCGGCGACTTCCATTTCGCGAGTACTCGCTCACATTCCCAGCCCTCCTAGCACGGGGAAACCCATGGTTCCCCCGTGAGCCCTCTCCTTCACACCAACCTGCGGGCCTTCACAGCGTGGGCTGCGCTCGAGCCCCCGCCTGCTTCCGCGGCTCCGCCCGCCATCGTCTGCCGGTGTACTGACAAGAAACCTCACATTCCCAGCCCTCCGTCGACGAGCAGCACCTCGCCCGTGATGAACGAGGCCTCGTCTGAGCATAGGAACCGTACCGCTCCGGCAATGTCCTCCGGATCTCCGAGCTTGCCGAGCGGCGTATTGGCGAGCATCGCATTCTGCGCTTCCTCCGGCAAAACATCCGTGAGCCGCGTGTGGATGTACCCCGGCGCGACGACGTTGGCCCGCACGCCTCGGCTGCCGAGCTCGCGGGCCAGCGACTTCGTGAAGCCGATGATCCCCGCCTTGGAGGCGGCGTAGTTCGCCTGGCCCCAGTTGCCCCGCAGGCCGACGATGCTCGACACGTTGACGATCGACCCCGCGCGCCGCTTCATCATCCCTCGGGCAGCTGCGCGACACGTGTAGAACACGCTGCTCAGATTCGTGTCGATCACCGTGCGCCAGTCGTCGTCGGTCATGCGCGCGAGCACGCCGTCGCGCGTGAGCCCGGCGTTGTTGACGAGAATGCTGATGTCGCCTGCCTCCTGCACGAGAGCTCGTGCCTCGTCAGGAATCGAGACGTCGGCCTGGACCGCCCTGCCGCCGGTCTCCATCGCCACTTCCTCCGCTTCCTCCGCGCCGGAGCGGTACCCGACCACGACCGAGGCGCCGGCCTTGCTCAGCTCGACTGCAATCGCCCGGCCGATGCCGCGCGAGCCTCCGGTGACGAGGGCGATCCGCCCTTCTAGAGAGCAGAACGTCGGCGAGCCACTAGGCAGCGGGGAGTGTCTCCTCGACGTTCTTCAAGCCCGCGAGGTTGTTCACGGAGATCGCCTTCGCCGTGCGGTCGATCCGCCTTACGAGGCCGGCGAGCACATTGCTCGGCCCGACCTCGACGAAGACCTTGACACCCTCCTCGACGAGCCCCCGCGCGGCCTGAGTGAAGCGCACCGGGGCCGTCAGCTGCTCGACGAGCAGCGAGGCGAAGCGCTGCGCCGGCTCGATCCGTGCCGTCACCGTTGACATGAACGGCGCGATCGGATCGCGGAATCGAACGCGCTCGACAGCCGGACGAAGCCGATCGGCGGCGCGGGCAACGAGCGGGCTGTGGAATGCTCCGGACACCTTCAGCTTGACCGTTCGCCGCGCACCGAGCTCCTCGGCCTTTGCGCAGATCTCGGTCACAGCATCCTGCTGGCCGGAGACGACGATCTGGCCGGGGCAGTTGTAGTTCGCGGGCCAAACGCCCTCGATGTCCTCGCAGAGCCGTTCCACGATCTCGTCGTCGAGACCGAGAATCGCGGCCATCGAGCCGTTACTGATCCGTGCGGCTTCGGCCATGGCGAGCCCTCGCTCCCGCACGAGCGCAATCGACTCGGACGGGGTCATGGAGGACGCCGCCGCGAGTGCCGTGAACTCGCCTACCGAATGTCCGACGACGTAGTCCGGCTCGTAGCCCCTGGCGCGCAGGGCCGCGAGCATGGCCAGGCTCGTAGCGACGAGCGCCGGTTGCTGGACTTCCGTCTCGACGAGCTCCTCTATCGGAGCCTCGAAGCAGAGCCGCCGGAGATCGAGCCCCGAAGCCTCGCTGCCCGTGCGAAAGACCTCCATCGCCTCTGGGACGGCCTCGGCGACCTCCCTGCCCATTCCGACCTCGAGGGATCCCTGCCCCGGGAAGCAGAACGCGACCTTGCTCATCCTTTGCCACCTTTCCCGTTCGCCGTCCATTCCATCAGAGCCGAGCCCCACGTGAGGCCGGCCCCCATTCCTGTCATGAGCACGAGCTCGCCTGGGCGCAGCCGTCCGTCCGCCTCGGCATCCCCGAGCGCGAGCGGAATCGATCCTGAGGAAGTGTTGCCGTAGCGGTCGACGTTGACAACCGTACGCTCTTCCGGAATGCCAAGCTTCCGCCTTGCGTGCTCGATGATGCGCACGTTCGCCTGATGCGGAACGTAGACATCGACGTCGTCGACCGAGACGTTGCACTCGTCAAGCACCTTCTGGGCCGAGTCGACGAGCACACGGGTGGCGAACTTGAAGACTTCACGGCCGTTCATTTTGGCGAAGTGCTGCTTCGTTGCAACCGTTTCGGCCGTCGCAGGCGCACGCGAGCCGCCCGCCGGGACATACAGCTGAGAGCCACCCGAGCCGTCCGCGCCGAGCTCGAAGCCGAGGAAACCCCCCTCCTCGACCCGTTCGAGCACGACCGCGCCTGCCCCGTCTCCGAACAGGACGCATGTGCTGCGGTCGGTCCAGTCGACGATCTTCGAGAGCACGTCGCCCCCGATGACGAGCGCGTTGCCTGTGAGACCGCTCGCGACCATGCCCTGTGCCTGGACGAGCGCGTAGACGAAGCCCGTGCAGCCGGCGGACAGGTCGTACGCCGCGGCGTCCGTCGCTCCGAGCTGGTCCGCGAGGATCGCTCCCGTCGACGGAAAGAACATGTCCGGCGTTACGGTCGCGACGACGATGAGCTCGACCGCCGAGGCGTCGAGGCCGGCCTGCGCAAGTGCTGCCTTGGCGGCGGGCAGCGCGAGGTCGGAAAGTGCCTCCTCGGGCGCAGCGACACGGCGCTCCCGAATTCCGGTCCGCTCGACGATCCATTCGTCGGAGGTGTCCACCATCGCCGCCACCTCGTCGTTCGTCATGACGCGCTCCGGTGTGTGCGAGCCGATGCCCGTGATCGAGATGCGTCCGTTCGAGGTCGCGGTCGCGATCACGGCTGCTCCAGCGCGAAGGTCAGCGTTCCGCGAGCAGCCAGCTGGTCGCCGACCCGGGCCTCCGCCCGGCCCTTGCCGATCGGGCCCCGAACGCGCTCGATCTCACACGTCAGCTCGAGCTCGTCGCCCGGCTCGACGATCCGCTTGAACCGGACACCGTCGATGCCGGCGAACAGCGCAAGCCGGCCCCGGTTTTCCTCTTCGCAGAGAACGGCGATCGCGCCCGTTTGCGCCATTGCCTCGACGATCAGCACGCCGGGCATGATCGGCCGGCCGGGAAAGTGCCCCCTGAGGTACCACTCGTCAGGCCGGACCCGCCGGTGCGCGACAACCCGCACCCCCGGCTCCAGCTCCACCACCTCGTCGATGAGCAGAAAAGGGTCGCGATGCGGCAGGATCGCCTCGATCTCTGCCTTTCCCCAAGGCATCGCCTGACTGAGCACATGGGTCTCCACGAGCGGCCTAGTCTAGTGGTGAGTGCCCAGGTCACTGTCAGCAGACTCCGTGGTTCCGCGCCTGCTCGGCAGGTTCGGGCGGCCGTACGTACACGTCGAGGTCTGCCCGTCGACGCAGAGGCTCCTCGGCCCCGAGCACGCCGAGGGCGCCGTCGCCGTCGCCGAGGAGCAGACCGAGGGTCGTGGGCGCCTGGGCCGGCAGTGGCTTTCTCCGCGCGGCGTCAGCCTTCTCTTCTCGATCCTCCTCGAGCCTCCGGTCGAGACCCAGAAGCTGCCCGAGCTCTCACTCGTCGCGGGAGAGGCATGCGCCGAGGCGATCGCCTCCGTCACGGGGCTCGAGCCCGAGATCAAGCTTCCGAACGACATCCTCGTGGACGGCCGCAAGGTTGCGGGAATCCTCGCGGAGGCACACGAGGGCCGCGTCGTGCTCGGGATCGGGATCAACGTCAACGTCCCGGCGAGCGAGCTCCCCGTGGAGGTCGAGCGTCCGGCGACGTCGCTCCTCGCCGAGAGCGGCGGCGAGATCGACCGCGGAGAGCTCCTCGTCGAGCTGCTCGCCGTGCTCGAGCGGCGCTACGACGAGTGGGTGCGCCGCGCTACGGGTACCTGAACGGCCGTCCGTCGTTCCCCGCGAAATCGCGAGCCATGGCGACGTACGAGCTGTAGGCGCCGCCCGGTGAGATCCTGAACCGGCCGGGGATCAGGCGGCGGCGCGTCACGGTCCGGGTGCCGTCGAAGACAACGGTCACGTCTCCCGGCTCGTTGACCCGGAAGGTCAGCGTCGAGGAGGAGAGGAGCCGGATCCGCGGGCCCGTCCGGTCGACGGCGAAGGACACGGTCTGCCGAACGGTGGCCACGGGAGAGGTCACACGGAGGTCGGCACGGTACTCCCGCTCGCCGACGCCGCGCCGGAAGCGGCCGTTCCACTCGATGCTCTGCTGGCCGGCGGTCAGCTGGCCGGAGAAGATCTGGCCGATCCTCCTCTTGCCCTTGCGGACGGTCAGAGTCACGCTCGCAGGGCCGTTCAGCAGGAAGTTGAAGCTCGTCGTGTCCAGACGGCCGTCACCGTTAGGCGAGAACACCTGCGGCGCCACGTTCAGCCCGGCCAGCGTTCGGTCGACGACCACGGCCACCGTCGCCGTGGAGTCGATCCCGAGCGCATTTCTCGCGGTGAGCACGACCCCGTAGCGCCCGTCGGGCAGCCCATCCGCCGCCCACGTGAATTCGTACGACCCGGCCGTCTTCTGCTCGACGAACAACGTCGTAACGGGCGTACCGGCCGAATCGACGACAGTTGCCGTGACGAGGCTCGGCTCGCGCAGGCGATAACGGATCAGAGTCGCATCGGTGCGGCCGTCCCCGTTCGGCGTGATCAGGCCCGGACGGGCGAGTGCGGTCAGCGGGGATTGGCTCGAGCTTCCGGAGACGATGCCGACCGCGGGCCGGACCGAGGGCCCGGCGTCGATTGCATAGCGGTAGCGCCCGGAGGGGATCGTCCTCGCATCCCAGGTCCAATCGACGTTTGCTCCACTTCCCTCCCCCGTCGCGATGACGTTCCCGTTCGGCTCGGACACGATCACCGACCAAGGAAGCGGCTCGGTGAGCGTCGCCGTGAAGCGCACGAGCTGCCCGGGAGCCCCGACGACCTTGGGGAAGTAGAGCTTCGGCAGCCCGGTCTGCGACACGCTGCGGGTGAGCGCGGGCAGCTCGCCGTAGAGACGGCTGCCGGGGCACGTCGTGTAGCCGGTGTCCCGGTGCCCGGAGATCGTCCGCAACTGGATTTCTCGGCCCGCCGGGTAGCGAGGGTTCCCGCTCGAGCGCCAGGTGAATTGCGAAAGCGGATCCACATGCGCGACGTCGAGGCGCCACGCGAGCAGCCTCGTCAGGGCGGTTCGCGCCGCGGGCGACGGCGCGTTGCCCTCGTAGGTCCCGATGAGCGCGATTCCCGACGAGCCCGTGTTGAAGCCTTGCGCGTGGGCGCCGACGACGGTCCGCTCCACACCTCCGTACCGGCCCTCGAAGATCTGGCCGTACTTGTCGATGAGAAAGTTGTAGCCGATGTCGTCCCAGCCGTTCGCAAGCACGTGGTAGCGCTGGATGCTCCGCACGATCGCCGGCGACTGGGCCCGGCTGTAGAAGTTCGAGCCGGCGGTGTGGTGAACGACGGCGAACCGCACCGCGTCCGCATAGGTGGGACGACCGCGGCGGATGCGCTCGTCAGCTCCCCAGCTCGCGCGCGAGAGGATCAGCGGCGACCCCGCGATCGACACCCCGCGCAAGACGCTTCGTCTGACATGGCTCCGTACGTAAAAGGCCCGCACCTGTGAGACGCGACCGACGGCCCGAACCTGGAGGCGGTCCGACGGCCCCGTCCAGAACGGGCTGCCGAGCTTCCAGCCGCGTGCACGCAGCTCGTGCGAGCGAGCGTCGGGGCGATCGTCCTCGGGAGCCGCGTCGCGCCAGCGGCTCCACCGTCCCGTCACGCTGCGGGTGCGGAACGAGACGTAGCCGTCACCCCGCCAGTGGAGGCCCACCAGATCGAACCGAGCCGGAGCGCTCTTGACGCCAACCGGGACGTCGCGCGCCACCATCGTCGTCCCGGCTGCGAGCGCTGTGCCCGGGGCGAGGAAGAGAAGAATCGGGATGAGGCGTGCGAACTTCATCGGCGGCCCCGTCTACGGAAGCAGAGAACGGGACCACCCTCAAGGGTTGACCCCCGGTCCCAGATACAATTCTTACAAGTGAAAGGGCCGCTCATGCGGGCATTTTTTCTCACGCTAACCGCGGCTCTGTTCCTCTGCGTCGGCTCCACTGCCACAGCTACGCCCTCGAGACCGCATGTCCTCGCGGTCAAGTTCGAGAACGACGTCAATCCGGTCACCCAGGACTACGTCAACGGCGAGATCGAGCGCGCGAACCGCGAGCACTACGACGCCGTCGTGATCCTGCTCGACACCCCCGGTGGGCTCAGCTCGTCGATGGAGAAGATCGTCAAGGCCGAGCTCGCATCAAAAGTTCCGGTCATCGTCTACGTCTCGCCGCCGGGCGCCCGCGCCGCATCGGCCGGTGTCTGGATCGGCCAGGCCGCTGACATCCTCGCGATGGCGCCGCAGACGAACATCGGCTCGTCGACCCCGATCAACGTCGGCGGGAGCAACATCGCCAGTGACCTCCGGCGCAAGGTCATCAACGACGCGGCCGCCTCCCTCCGGGAGCTTGCGCGGACACACGGACGCAACGTCAGGTGGGCCGACGCGGCGGTCCGGAAGGGCGAGAACCTGGGCGCAACCGAAGCGCTCCAGCAGAACGTGATCGACGTGATGGCGCCGAATCTCCCCGCCTTGCTCGACAAGGTCGACGGCCGCAAGACGATCCCGAAGGGCCTCGTCCTGCACACGGCCGACGCGCAGGTCACCAACGTCGACATGTCGCTTTGGAAGAAGATCCTCGACACGCTCATCGATCCCAACCTGATCGTCCTCTTCATGTCCCTCGGGACGCTCGGGATCATCGTCGAGCTCTGGAACCCCGGCCTCATCTTCCCGGGCACGGCGGGGGCGATCTTCCTCATTCTCGGGCTCTTCGGGCTCCAGGTTCTGCCGATCAGCGCTGCGGGCCTCCTGCTGATGCTCCTCGCCTTCGCGTTCTTCGCCGCCGAGGCCTTCGTCCCGACGCACGGCGCGATCACCCTGGCGGGCGCAGTTTGCTTTGTGATCGGCTCGCTGCTCCTGTTCGAGCCTGCGGGCGACACCTACAAGGTCTCCCTGCCGGCCGTCCTTGCGATCGCGGGCACCCTCGCCGGGCTGATGGGCTTCGTGGCAATCAAGATCGTCCAGGTTCGGCGCGCTCCCGTCACGACTGGGATGAGCGAGCTCGTGGGCCAGGTAGGGGTGGCGCGAGAGGCGCTCGCCCCGACAGGCCTCGTCTTCGTTCGCGGCGAGTTGTGGCAGGCGCGCACAAACGGTGAGCCGCTCGCCTCAGGAACGCCGGTCAAGGTCGAGCGGGTGGACGACGGGCTCGTGCTCGAGGTCGCACCAGCCGAAGCGACCGCCGCAGCGTAGGATTCCGTAGAAGTGGCAGCCCTGATCGCAGTCGCCGCAGTCGCCGTCCTCCTGCTGCTCCTGCTCGCGGCGTCCGTCAGGATCGCGCGGGAGTACGAGCGAGGGGTCATCTTCCGGCTCGGCCGGCTGAAGTCGCCGCCGAAGGGGCCGGGGCTCTTCCTCCTGATCCCGGTCGTCGACAAGATGGTCCGGGTCGACCTGCGAACCGTGACGCTGAACGTCCCGCCGCAGGAAGTGATCACGAAGGACAACGTCCCCGTCCGCGTGAATGCGGTCGCCTACTTCCGGATCCTCGACCCCGAGAAGGCGATCGTGCAGATCGAGAATTTCATGGTCGCGACCTCGCAGATCTCCCAGACGACGCTGCGCAGCGTCCTCGGCCAGCACTCGCTCGACGAGCTCCTCTCCGAGCGCGACAAGATCAACGCGATCCTCCAGCAGATCATCGACGAGGCGACCTCGCCCTGGGGCATCAAGGTCTCGATCGTCGAGGTCAAGGACGTCGAGATCCCGAGTGGAATGCAGCGCGCGATGGCCCGCCAGGCCGAGGCCGAGCGCGAGCGGCGCGCGAAGGTGATCGCGGCCGAGGGCGAGTTCCAGGCCTCCGAGCGACTGAAGGACGCCGCGCAGGTGCTGTCCGAGAACCCGATGTCGCTCCAGCTGCGGTTCCTGCAGACGATGCTCGAGATCAGCTCCGAGCGCTCGTCGACGATCATCCTGCCGTTGCCGATCGAGCTCTTCCGGCCCTTCATCGAACACACCGCCGGCTACGAGCAGAACAGCTGACTCCGCCGAGCCTCCGGCGGGACCCTCTCTCGGGCCGAAGCGTCGTCTTCGCGCCCGGGCGCGCGAAGCGACCCGGGGCACAGACGCCAGAGATCGAGCCTCCGAGCCCAGAGGAGCTCGAGCAATGCCCCTTCTGCGAGGGCCGCGAAGACCGCACACCGCCGGAGACCTTCGCCTTGGGGCCACCCGGCCGCGAGCCCGACAGCCCCGGCTGGCAGGTGCGAGTCGTCCCCAACCTCTATCCGGCGTTCGACCATCAAGAGGTCGTCGTCCACACCCCGAGGCATGCGCGCTCGATTGCCGAGCTCACCCCGGACGAGCTCGCGGCCGTGGCCTCGACCTGGCACCGCCGGCTCGAAGCTGCCCGCAGCGCCGGTCATGCGTATCCCTTTCTCTTCCTGAACGAGGGTCGCGAGGCGGGCGCGAGCCTGTCCCACAGCCATTCCCAACTCGCCTGGCTCCACGAACCGCCGCCGGAAGCCGCAGCCGAGTTCCCGCAGCTCGAAAGGGGGACCTGCGCCCTTTGCTCAGAGCTCGCCGATGACACGCTCGACATCGCACTCGCCGGAGACCACACGCTCAGGGCGGCCCCGGCCGGGCGAGTCCCCTACGAGCTGCTCATCGCCCCGGGCAGTCACGAGACGGACCCCGACGAGGAGGCACTCGTGCACGCGATCACGCTCGTGCACGAAGCGGTCCGCCGATTGCGCGCGGTCGAGGGCCCGACTCCCGTGAACGCGTGGCTCCACGCCGGCGCGCACTGGCACATCGAGATCGTTCCGCGGTTGGCCGTGCTAGCCGGGCTCGAGCTCGGCGCCGGGCTCTACGTCAACTGGTTGCCGCCCGCAGAGGCGGCCGCGCGGCTCCGCGGCTAGTCGTCGTCGTCGTCGTGCGTCGAGCCGTTGAGCTCGCGGAAGCGCTGTGCAGCCTCGATAGCCGCACCGAGGTTCAATCCCTTGTCCTTGGCCTGCTTGATCAGCATCACGGTCTCGAGCGCATCCATGTCGTAGATCCGCTGCTTGCGACCTTGCGTCGGGATCTGAGCCTTGTTGGTCCAGTAGTCGAGTTGCATCTTCGAAATGCCGGCGATCTGGCACACCTGGCCCAGGTACAGCTGGATCTTGTCCAGATGCTCCGCGAGATCGATGGGCTCTAGAAGATCTACTTGTCTGCTGGCAGCCATGACTCTCTCCCGGAAAAAACGGAACCCCTGCCGCGAAGATATATCGCTCTTGGCGGATTTTGTGAAGGGTTTCGGCAGAAAACCGCTTCAAATTGCGCCGTTTTAGGCCGGTTCGGTCGCCGGTTCGGGTGACGGCTCTGCCTCGATGTCCGGCGCATCGTCGTCTTCCGGCTCGACCACAGGCGCGAGCGCGGAGACCTGCTCGCCCTTGCGTAGGCGCATCACGATCACGCCCTGCGTCGACCGGCCGAGGCGCTTCACGTCCTCGACGGGGATCTTGATCACGGTGCCGCCGTTCGAGATCAGCATCACCTGGTAGCCGTCCCGCACGATGCGCGCGCCGACCAGCTGGCCGCGCGCTTCCGTCAGCTGAACGGTCTTCACGCCGAGCCCTCCACGGCCCTTCCGCGGGTAGTCCGCGAGCTTCGTCCGCTTGCCGTAGCCGTTCTCGGTCACGACGAGCAGATCGCCCTCGTTGATCCCGACGACGTCCGAGCTGATCACCTCGTCGCCTTTCCGCAGGCCCATGCCCTTGACGCCGCCGGTGTCGCGGCCCATCGACCGCGCCTCCTGCTCGCTGAAGCGGATCGCCTGGCCCTTGCGCGAGACCATCAGGATGTCGTCCTCGCCGGTCGAGTGGCGCACTGAGACGAGCTCGTCGTCGTCGCGCATCTTGATCGCGATGATCCCGTCCGCCTTGAGCGGGGTGTTGTACGCGGCCAGCTCGGTCTTCTTGACGATGCCCTTCTTCGTCGCGAAGACGAGGAACTTCGACTCCTCGAAGTCACGGGTCTGGATCACCGCGCGCACCTGCTCTCCCTGCCTGAACGGCAGCAGGTTCTGGATCGCGCGACCCTTCGACTGCCGCGAGCCGAGCGGGAGCTCGTGCACCTTCAGCCGGTAGACCTTGCCGACGTTCGTGAAGAACAGGACGTAGTCGTGGGTCGAGGCGACGAAGAGGTGCTCGATGTAGTCGTCCTCCTTGAGGTCCATGCCCATCACGCCCTGGCCGCCGCGACGCTGCTCGCGGTAGGTCGTGACGGGAAGCCGCTTGATGTAGTTCGAGCGGGTGATCGCGATCACCATGTCCTCCTCGGCGATCATGTCCTCGAGCGAGAACTCGCCCTCCGCCGCGATGATCTCCGTCCGGCGGTCGTCGTTCTTGCCGTAGATCTGCTTGATCTCGAGCAGCTCCTCGCGGATGAGCGCTCCGATCCGGGACTCGTCACCGAGAATCGTGCGCAGCTCGCCGATCCGCTCCACGAGATCCTTGTGCTCGTCCTCGACGCGCTTGCGCTCGAGCGCTGTCAGCGCGCGAAGGCGGAGGTCGAGAATGGCCTGTGCCTGGATCTCCGAGAGCTCGAACTCCTTCATCAGGCCTTCGCGGGCCGCGTCTGCGTCGGCGGCGGCCCGGATGAGCGCGATCACCGCGTCGAGGTTGTCGAGCGCGATCAAGTAGCCGAGGAGGACGTGGGCGCGCGCCTCGGCCTTACGCAGCTCGTACTTCAGGCGCCGGGTGACGACCTCGCGCTGGAACTCGAGGTAGTGGCTGAGCAGATCGCGGAGCGCGAGCGTGCGCGGCACGCCGTCCACGAGCGCGACCGCGTTGTAGCCGAAGGTCGTCTGGAGCGCAGTGTGCTTGTAGAGCTTGTTGAGGACGACCTGCGGGATCGCCTCCCGCTTGAGGTCGATCTGGATGCGCATGCCCGTCTTGTCGGAGAGATCCTTGACGTCGGAGATCTCGGTCAGGACCTTGTCGTTGACGAGATCCGCGATCTTCTTGATCACGCCGCCGTCGCCGCCCTTCTTCACCGCGAACGGCAGCTCGTTGACGATGATCGCCGTCTTGCCGCCGCGCAGCTCCTCGATGTGGGCGCGCGCGCGCATGACGACTCGGCCGCGGCCCGAGCGGTATGCCTCTCGGATCCCTTCCCGGCCGACGATGATCCCACCGGTCGCGAAGTCCGGGCCCTTGATGTGCCGCGTCAGGCGGTCGACGTCGATGTCCGGGTCGTCGATCATCGCCACGAGCGCGTCGACCACCTCGCCGAGGTTGTGCGACGGGATGTTCGTCGCCATACCCACGGCGATTCCCGACGAGCCGTTGACGAGCAGGTTCGGGTAGCGCGACGGGAGCACGCTCGGTTGCCGGCGCGACTCGTCGTAGTTGGGCACGAAGTCGACCGTGTCGGCGTCGATGTCGCGCAACAGCTCGGTGGCGAGCCTCGTCAGCCGGCATTCGGTATATCTCATCGCGGCAGCCGGGTAGTCGTCGATGTTCCCGAAGTTGCCCTGGCCGTCGACGAGCGGGTAGCGCATCGAGAAGGGCTGCGCCATCCGGACGAGCGTGTCGTAGATCGCCACGTCGCCGTGCGGGTGGTACGAGCCCATGACGTCACCGACGACCCGCGCGCACTTCAGGCGCGGCCGGTTCGGCTGCAGCCCCGCTTCGTGCATCGCAAAGAGGACGCGGCGATGCACCGGCTTCAGGCCGTCTCGCACATCCGGGAGCGCGCGCGAGACGATCACGCTCATCGCGTAGTCGAGGAAGCTCGAGCGCATCTCCTGCTCGAGCTCGCGTGGCTCTATCCGGCCCGGCCCGAGGGGCTCAACCGACGACATTCAGACCTCCTTCACCATCAGACGTCGAGGAACCGCACATCCTTTGCGTTCGACTCGATGAAGTCGCGGCGCGGTTCGACCTGGTCGCCCATCAGCATCGAGAACATCCGGTCGGCCGCTGCGGCGTCCTCCACCTCGACCTTGATCAGCATCCGCTTCGCGGGATCCATCGTCGTCGCCCACAGCTCCTCCGGGTTCATCTCGCCGAGGCCCTTGAAACGGCCGACGTTGATCCCGTCCTTCGCGAGGTCGAGCGCTTCGTGGCGCAGCCCCTCGAAGGTCTCGGTGGTGCGCTCCTTCTTGCCGAGGACGAGCCGGAACGGCGGCATGCCCACGATTTCGACGAGCCGGGCATACGACTTGCGGAGATTCGCGTACACCGGCGATCCGAAGAGCGGCGTCGGGACGGTCACGTGGCTCGCCGCGCTCGTCTCGCGCTCGACGATCTTGATCGTCGTGAACTCATCCGTCTGCTCGAGGACCGAGAGCTCGTACTCGTCCGCGCCCACCGACTCGAGCGTCTTCGCGAGGTTCTTGCCGGCCGCGGCATCGATGTCGACCTCGACGAGCCGGTGCCCGATGACGAACTGAGCGGCCGCGGACCCGAAGTCGGCCCGCAGGCGCTGGGTCCAGCCCTCGAACTCGTTCAGCGCCTTCGTGAAGCGGCCGTAGCGAGTCTCCGTCAGCTTCTGGGCGTCGCCGTCGCGCGCGGAGAGGAGCATGTCCTTCACCCGCTCGCGGACGAGGATGTCCTCGAACTGCGACTCCTTCTCGACGTACTGCTCCCGGCCTCCGATCTTCACCCGGTAGAGCGGCGGGACGGCGATGTAGATGTACCCGCCTTCCACGAGCTCCTGCATCTGCCGGTAGAGGAACGTGAGAATCAGCGTGCGGATGTGGGAACCGTCGACGTCGGCGTCGGTCATCACGATCACGCGGTGGTAGCGCAGCTTCTCGAGGTCGAACTCGTCCCCGATCCCGGTGCCGATCGCCGTGATCATCGACTGGATCTCGAGATTCGAGAGGACCTTGTTGATCCGGTTCTTCTCGGAGTTGATGACCTTGCCGCGGAGCGGCAGGATCGCCTGGAACGTCCGGTCGCGCGCGTCGATCGCCGAACCGCCGGCCGAGTTGCCCTCGACGAGGTAGAGCTCAGCCGAAGACGGGTCGTTGATCGAGCAGTCCGCGAGCTTGCCGGGCAGCGACATGCTGTCCAGCGCGCTCTTGCGCCGGGTCAGCTCCCGCGCCTTGCGGGCGGCCTGCCTCGCGTTTCGCGCAGCGAGGGCCTTCTGCATGATCTGCTTGGCCTCGGTCGCGTTCTCCTCCAGAAACTCCGCGAGCTTCACGTTCACGGTCTGCTCGACAAGCGAGCGGATCCAGGCATTGCCGAGCTTCGTCTTCGTCTGGCCTTCGAACTGAGGGTCCTGGAGCTTGACCGAGATCACCGCTGCGAGGCCTTCGCGGACGTCCTCGCCCTCGAGGTTGTCGTCCTTCTCCTTGAGGATCCCGTTGCGGCGCGCGTAGTCGTTCAGCGTTCGCGTCAGAGCGGCCTTGAACCCCGACAGGTGGGAGCCGCCCTCGTGGGTGTTGATGTTGTTCGCGAACGAGAACACCGACTCGACGTACGACGTGTTCCACTGCATGGCGACCTCGACCTGGCCGTTCGCCTCCGCATCGCCGTTCGTGGAGCCCTCGAAGTAGACGATGTGCTTGTGGACGGGATCTTTCGAGTCGTTCACGTAGGAGACGAAGTCCCGGATACCGCCCTCGGCGTAGAACTCGTGCCGCTCGTCGCCCTCGCGCTCGTCGATGAGCACGATCCGCAGCCCCTTGGTCAGGAACGCGGTCTCCCGGAGGCGCTGGATGAGGGTCTCCGCGGACCACTCGAGCTCGTCGAAGATCTCCAGGTCCGGCAGGAAGGTGATCGTCGTGCCGGTCTCCTTCGTCGGGCCGACCTTCTTCAGATCCGTGGTCGGCTCGCCGCGTGCGAACTCCTGATGGAAGACCTTGCCGTCGCGCTTCACGTCGACGTGGAGCCATGCCGAGAGCGCGTTGACCACGGACACGCCCACGCCGTGGAGGCCGCCGGAGACCTTGTAGCCCTCCCCGCCGAACTTCCCGCCGGCGTGCAGCTTCGTCAGCACGACCGTGACGGCCGGGAGCCCCTGGTCTTTCATCAGATCGGTCGGAATGCCCGAGCCGTTGTCCGAAACGGTGACCGAGTTGTCCGGGTGGAGGGTCACTTCGACGAGGTCCGCGCGGCCCGCCATGGCCTCGTCGACCGAGTTGTCGACGACCTCGAAGACGAGGTGGTGGAGGCCGCGGGGGCCCGTCGAGCCGATGTACATGCCCGGTCGCAGCCGGACCGGCTCGAGGCCCTCGAGGACGGTAATGTCTTTTGCGCTGTACGCAGCTTCAGTCATTAAAAAAAGCCCTGCAAATTTCCCCTTTTCGGGCTAGTCGAAGTGTACCAGACGGAGCGGCCGTCAGGACGGCCTTGCAAGGCTCGCCGCGGCTGCTTTTGCAACGACTTTGCGAAGACTTTCATCCTCGATTTCGGATGCCATCACCGCTGCGAGCTTTCGCTCTTCCGCGGTCGGCTTCCGCACGTCCTTCGGCGAGCCGGGGGCGTCTTCCGCGGACAGCTCCGGGAGCTTCCCCGGAGCGAACCTCAGCCCCGTCGGCGTAGCCTTGCCGAGAGCCTTCCCGAGCCGCTCGAGCAGCGTTGCCTCGAGCTGCGAGAGCTCGAACGCCCAGGTGGAGGAGGCCGTCGCGACGTGCAGCACACCGTCCCGGGAGATCCGCGCCGGCCAGGCATTGCGGGCGATCTGCTCTCCCACAGCCTCCGGCCACGCGCGAACGATCTCCGTCATTCCCTCGGCCGGGCCAAACCTCCCGAGCAGGCGCCGGACGTCGTCGCCGATCCGCTCGGGCTTCAACTCGCGCTCCCCGGGACGACTTCGACGAGCTGCGCCGGGGAGGCGGGTAGCGCCGACGCGTCTGTTGCGGTGACGAAGGTCTGGCCGCTGCCGCCGAGGCGCTCGGCGAGCGCACTCCGGCGGCGCTCGTCGAGCTCCGAGAGCACGTCGTCCAGCAAAAGGAGCGGCGGCGCAGGCCCCCGCTCCGTGAGCAGCTCCGCCTCCGCGAGCAGGAGCGAGAGCACGGTTAGCCGCTGCTCGCCCTGCGAGCCATAGCGCCGCAGGTCGCGGCCTCCCGCTGCGATTCCGACATCGTCGAGGTGCGGGCCGAGGCCGGTCGCGCCACGGTCGAGATCCTCGTCCAGCCGCGCTTCGAGTGCCTCGGTCGTCGGCGGCGAAGCGTCGTAGAGCAGCTCAGCGCGCGCCAGCCCCAGCTCCGACGCGCGATCCCCGAACGGCGGTCCGAGCGCCGCGATCGCTTCCTGCCGGGCGCCGACGAGGGCCTGTCCCAACTCGGCGACCCGCTGCGTCCAGGGCCCGACCGCGTCCCGTGAGGAAGCCCCGACGCTCACTCTGCGCAGAGCCGCGTTCCGCTGCGCCACGGCCGCGCCGTATTCGGCCGGCAGCCCGGCACGGGCTGGAAAGAGACGCCCGAGCGCACGGTCGAAGTACGCGCGCCGCGCCGCAGGGCCACCCTTGACGACCACGAGCCGGTCCGGGGTGAAGACGAGTGTCGCCACCTCCGAGCGCAGCTGCTCGGCCGCGCGCAGCGGAGCGCCGTTCAGCTGTGCCTTCTTCGCATCGCCCGGCCGGAGCGTCAGCTCGATCTCGAGCTGACGGCTCCCGAGGGCCCCGGCGAGCTCGATGCGCGCAGCGTCGGCGCCGAAGCGCACGAGCTGGGCGTCGTTTCGGCTGCGCGGCGAGAATCCTTGCGTGCCGACGTGCAGCGCCTCGAGCAGGTTCGTCTTGCCGGCCCCGTTTTCACCCACCGCCAGCACGAGCCCAGGCTCCAACTCCAACTCGAGCGAGGCGTACGAGCGGTAGTCGCGAAGCGTGAGCGTGCGAACGATCAGCCCTGAGGCACCGCTTGCGGTGCCGCCTTCAGGACGTTCGGGCTTTGCCCGTGCGTCCGTCTAATGCACCGGCCGACACCGATCGAATACACAACAGCCAACCGCATTCAGCCGGCGAGGCGGATCGGCATGATCAGGTACGAGAAGCGTTCGGCGTCCGAGTGGATGAGGCCCGGCCGCAACGGGCTGATGAGCCGGAGCGCGACCTCTTCGCTGTCAACCGACTCGAGGCCGTCACGCAGGAACTCGGGGTTGAACCCGATCTCGAGCGCCTCGCCCGAGAATGGCACGGGTAGCGACTCCCTCGCCTCGCCGACGTCCTGGGTCTGCGCGGACACGGTCACCTCGCCCTCGGCGAACCGAAGTCGAAGGGGCGAGTTCCGCTGCGCCATGACGGAAGCGCGCCGCACGACCTCGAGGAACTCCTCTCGCGGCAGCATCACCTCGTGCTCGAAGGTCTCCGGGAGCAGCTGCTTGTAGTTCGGGAACTGACCGTCGATCCGGCGCGTCGTCAGCCACACCTCGCCCGCGCCGAAGACCACGTGGTTCTCCTGCACGCCGATCCGCAGCTCGCCCGCGTCCTGTGCGATGCGTGAGAGCTCTGTCAACGCACGGGCCGGCACGATCGCCTCGAGATCGGTCCCGGCCGGAGCGGCCAACTCCGTGTGCTTGACGGACATCCGGTAGGAGTCGGTCGCAGCCATCACGAGCTCGTTGCCCTCGAAGCGCACGAGGACCCCGGTCAGGACGGGGCGCGACTCGTCGCGGGACGCGGCGCGCGCTACCCGCGAGACGGTCTCGAGGAACGCGCCGCGGTCGACCGTGAACGTCTGCGCAGCCTCGGCGTCCGGGAGCTTCGGGAAATCCTCCGCGCTGTAGGTGTTCAGCTTGTAGCTCGCCGGCCCACAGGTGATCTCGAGCGCGCCTTGCTCCGGTTTGTGCTCGAGCACGACTTCCCCGTCGGGCAGGAGGCGCGCCAGGTCGACGAGCAGCCGGCCGGGCGCGACCACGGCGCCGTCGCCCTCCACCTGGCAGTCCACGGACAAGCGGAGTGAGAGCTCCATGTCGGTTGCGGCAAGCTCGACGTTCCCATCCGCAGCTCGCAGGAGGACTCCTCCGAGCACCTGGACGGAGGCGCGCGTCGAGACGGCTCGTCCGACGATCGACAGAGCCCGGGTGAGCTCGCCTTTCGAGCAAGTGACCTTCACGGAGGTTCCTACTGCAGTTTCTATCTCAGTCATTTAAAAAAAGGTAGTAGCAGTAATAGGGAGTGTGGACTCTGGGGAAGGTGCTCTGTCGTGGCTAGCGCAGAGCGTTTGCTCTGGGGACGCGATATGGGAAGAAGTAGCCGTTGTACACATGTCCGGAGTGGCCTTGTCCAACTGTCCCCAGATTCAGCGGGTTTGCTTGATGCGCGCGGTCAGCTCTTGCACCAGGTTGTACACAGAGCGATCCTCGCGGATGAGACGCGCGATCTTCGACGTCGCGTGGATCACGGTCGTATGGTCGCGCCCGCCGAATTCGCGCCCGATCTTGGGCAGTGAGGCATCGGTCAGCTCGCGCGAGAGGTACATCGCCACCTGGCGCGGATAGACGATGTTCTGCGAGCGGCGCTCGCCGCAGAGCTCCTCCATCGAGAGCCCGAAGCGGTCGGTGACGGCGGTCTGGATGCGCTCGATCGAGACTTCAGGCGCTTCGCCCTGCGGGAAGACGTCCTTGAGCACGTCCTGGGAGAGGTCGACCGTCATCGGCCGGCCGGTGAGGCTCGAGAAGGCAACGACCCGCGTGAGCGCGCCCTCGAGCTCGCGGATGTTCGTGGAGACCCGCCCCGCGATGAAGGTGAGCACCTGTGGGTCGGGGATGTGGATCCCGTCCGTTTTCACCTTCTTGCGGAGGATCGCGATGCGCGTCTCGAGGTCGGGCGGCTGGATGTCGGTGATCAGCCCCCATTCGAACCGCGAGCGGAGCCTTTCCTCCAGCGTCGAGATCTCGCGCGGAGGCCGGTCGGAGGAGATCACGATCTGTCGGCCGGCCTCGTAGAGCGAGTTGAAGGTGTGGAAGAACTCCTCCTGGATCCGCTCCTTGTGCTCGAGGAACTGGATGTCGTCGATCAGCAGCAGGTCGTAGGTGCGGTAGCGCTGCTTGAAGCCCTCGATCCGCTTGTCGCGCAGCGAGTTGATGAAGTCGTTCATGAACGTCTCGCTGGTGATGTAGCGGACGGAGAGCTTCCTCGAGTGCTCGCCGACGTACTGGCCGATCGCCTGCAGGAGATGGGTCTTGCCGAGCCCGGTGCCGCCGTAGATGAAGAGCGGGTTGTACGCCTGCGCCGGAGCCTCGGCGACTGCGAGCGCGGCCGCGTGGGCGAAGCGGTTCGACGAGCCGATCACGAACGAGTCGAAGGTGTACTTGTGGCTCATGTCGAAGGTGCCGTGCGCCACCGCTGTCGGCTCCGGGAGCGGCCCGGGGGACTCGACCTCCTCTGCCACGGACAGCCGGATTCGGCGCTCGACGCCCGTAGCGTCGCGGACCGCCGCGCCGATCAGGTCGAGGAAATGACCCTCGATCCACTCGCGCGTGAAGTCGTTCGGGACCGAGAGCACGAACGTCTCGTCGGTGAGCTCTTGACTGGAGACATCGGCAAACCAGGTGCCGAACGTCGTGTCGTTGAGCGCCCCCTTGAGGCGGTCCGAGACTTCGGTCCAGAGACTCTCTGCGGTTAGCTCCTGCTGGCGCGCCACGACGCCGGACCAATCTCCTCAGTCGGGGAAACGAACGGCGAGCATAACAGCGTCGTCGCGGGCACTCAAGCAGTGCGTCAGTGGGCAAAATCAGCCTGTTTTCCAGGGCTTTCTTGTCGCTCCACACCTTCGTCCACAGGTGTGGAAAGGCTGGCCGCCAGAGGTCCGTATCGGCGTCGCAGGCGCTCCCTCGCAGCGATTTTTCAAAGTTGTAAACACTCGCGAGGCTGTGGATAACCTAGCGGTGAGGTGCTCGTCTATACTGGCTCCGCGCCCGGGGAAAAGGGCGCTCGTTCCTCTTTTTCTCTCACCTCTTACCGTGAAGCGGACCTATCAGCCAAACGTACGCCGCAGGAAGCGACGGCACGGATTCCGCGCCCGCATGTCGACGCGGGCCGGCCGCGCGATTCTGAAGCGACGCAGGGCCCGGGGACGCAAGCGGCTCTCTGCCTGACCTCGTACTTAGAACGTTTGCTTTTGACTTCAATCGGTTCGACCGGTCATTTCCTACGGACGCACGAGCAGAGCCCGTCCGTCCTGAAAGCGGCACCCCAGGCGGCGCCTTAGTGCATCGCCGGCACCGCCTCTCCCGCTCCCGGGACTTCGACGCCGTGTACCGCCACGGCCGCTCGGTGTCGACGCGCTTTCTCGTTCTCTACTGGTTCCCGCGTGATGACGGCGAGGAGCCTCGGCTCGGCATCGCGGTCCCGAAAAGCACGGGCGGCTCGACCGTGCGCTCCAAGATCAAGCGCCAGCTGCGGGAGACGTGGCGGGCCCGCCTCGAGACGCTTCCGCCGGCCTGCGACTACGTGCTGATCGTTCGCCCTGGCCTGGTCGAGGGCACCCAGTCGAAGGGCTTCGACTGGCTCGGCGAGCGAGTGGACGAGGTGCTCGGAAAGGCCGCCGCATGATCCTGAAGCTCCCCGGGTACCTCGGCGTCGGCCTCGTCTACCTCTACCGCTACACGCTCGGCGTTCTTTTCCCGGGCGGCTGCAAGTACCACCCGTCGTGCTCGCAGTACGCGATCGACGCGCTGCGCCAATACGGCCTGTTTCGGGGCGTGATCCTCGCGGGCTGGCGGCTGCTCCGGTGTAACCCGTGGAGCCGCGGTGGCGTCGACTACGCCAAGGACCAGAGGTTGTTCCGGTGATCCTCGCGAGCCCCCTCACTCCGCTCGAGAACATCCTCCGCAGCATCCTCGAATGGCTCGGCCCGCACGGGACGATCGGCCTGACCTGGGGTTGGTCGATCGTCGCGCTGACGCTGATGGTGCGGATCCTCCTCGTTCCGCTCACCGTGAAGCAGATTCACTCGATGCAGGCCATGCAGGCGCACATGCCGGAGATGAAGTCGATCCAGCAGCGCTACAAGAACGACAAGCAGAAGCGCAACGAGGAGCTGATGAAGTTCTACCGGGAGAACAACGTGAACCCGGCGGCTCCATGTCTCCCGATTCTCTTCCAGTTTCCGGTCTTCATCGCGCTCTACCTCGTGCTGAAGCACTCGAACGAGCTGATCCACTCGGGTGACCACGTCGGGTGGCTCGGCTTCGTCCCGGACATCACGCACCACGCCAACGCGCACTGGTCGGGGTACGTGCTGCTCGTGATCTACGTCGCCAGCCAGCTCGCGTCGACGTACTTCATGTCGGCGACGATGGACAAGACACAGCGGACGCTGATGATGGTGCTTCCGATCGCGTTCGTGCCCGTCCTCGTCAACTTCCCGGTCGGCCTCGTCATCTACTGGGTGACGACGAACCTGTGGACCGTGGGGCAGGGGATCGTGACGCGGCGCCTGGTTCCCAAGAAGCCGCCTCCGCCGCCGAAGCGCTCGTCGCGGACTCCGCCGAAGAGCGAGACGCCCACGGCAGACGGCGATGGAGAGAAAGCCGATTCGGCTGCGCCGCCGCCGGCTCCCTCCGCGCCCAGGCGTGTGAAGCGCAAGAAGAAGGCGCGCCGATGAACACGCTACGCGTCAAAGGTTCACGTGAGCGGGCCATGCGAGGTCGAGCCAGTTGACTGAAGACCATCGACAGGTCGAAGCCACGGGCGAGACGGTCGGCGAGGCCAAGTGGGCCGCTCTGCGCGAGCTCGAGAAGCTCCATCCCGCGCTCGACAAGTCAGCCGTGCAGTTCCAGGTCGTCTCCGAGGGCGAGCGCGGCCTGCTCGGAGTGGGCTACGCGCCTGCGCGGGTCGTCGCCTCGATCGATCCGGACGCAGTCGGCGCACCCGTGGAGCTCGAGTCCGACAGCGACCTCGCCGGCCGCGTGCGCGATCTCGTCGAGAGGATCACCGCGGGCATCGGAATCCGCTGCCGCATCGACATCGAGGAGACGGAGAACACGATCACGGCTACGTGCTCCGGCTCGAACCTCGGTCTTCTGATCGGGAAGCACGGGCAGACGATCGACGCGATCCAGTACCTCGTAAACGCGATCGTCTGGCGAACCTGGCCCGACGACCGCAAGGACGTCGTCATCGACGCTGCGGGTTACCGGGAGCGGCGCCGCACCGCGTTAGAGGCCCTGGCCGTGCGAAGCGCCGAGGAGGCGCTCGCCACCCACACGCGGATCGAGCTCGAGCCGATGACGGCCGTCGAGCGGAAGACGATCCACGTGCGGCTGAAGGAATTCGACGGTGTGGAGACGGGAAGCGAGGGCACCGAGCCCAACCGCTTCGTCGTCATCGTGCCGCTCGCTTGACCGATCCCCGGCTCGAGCGCTGGCTCGACGACCTGCTGGCCACCCCCGGGCTGACCGCGATCCGCGACCGGGACGAGGCCTGGTCGATGCTTGCCGAGGATGCGCTCCGCGGCGTGGAGGCGGTGCGGGGCTACGAGGGGCCGATAGTCGACGTCGGCTCGGGCGGCGGGTCGCCCGGGATCCCGCTGGCTGCGGCGCTTCCCGACCGCGAGGTGACGCTGCTCGAGGCGAACGGGCGCAGGGCACAGTTCCTCGAAGCCGCCGCCGCGGCGTTCCCGAACGTGACCGTGGTTCGAGGCCGCGCGGAAGAGCAGGAGACCGAATGCTTCGGCGTGGCCGTCGCGAAGGCTCTCGCGCCGCCGCCGGTGGCGCTGGAATGGACGCTGCCGCTGGTTCGTACTGGCGGCGCGGCGGTTCTTTGGCTCGGCCCCTCGGCCGATCTCGAGCAGCTGGAGCGCGCGGCCCGGCAGCTCGGCGGTGGCTTTCCTGAGCAGCGGTCCGGCCTTACTGTCGTGCCCAAGGTCGAGGCGACTCCGGCGGGCTTTCCTCGCCGCCCGGGCGTGGCCCGGAAACGTCCTCTCGCCTGACTAGAGTGGCTTGCGTGGCCGGGCGCATCTACGCCGTCGCCAATCAGAAGGGCGGCGTCGGCAAGACGACGACTGCCGTGAATCTCGCGGCGTGCCTCGCGCACGCCGGAGAGCGAGTGCTGCTCGTCGATCTCGACCCACAGGCGAACGCGACCTCGGGCCTGGGCGAGCGCGCGAACGGCGCCTCGAGCTGCGATCTGCTCGACGGGGCACCTCCCAGCGAGCTGGCCCGCCCGACACGCTTCGAGAATCTCGATCTGATCCCGTCGAAGCCGGATCTGGCAGGAACTGCCGCGGAGCTGTCCAAGCGCGGCGACGGCGAACGGTTCCTCGCCGAGACCCTCGCGCCCGCCGCCGACACCTACGGCTTCATCTTCGTCGACTGCCCGCCCTCGCTCGGCCCGCTGACCGTCAACGCGCTCGCCGCAGCGAGCCGTGTGCTCGTGCCCGTCCAGGCCGAGTATTACGCGCTCGAGGGCCTTTCGCAGCTCGTCCACTCGCTCGGCATGATCCGAACCCGGCTGAACCCAGCGCTCGCGCTCTCCGGGGTCGTCCTGACGATGGTCGACGGGCGGACGAGGCTCTCGGCCGACGTGGCCGCCGAGCTCGAGCGCCACTTCGGGTCGCTTCTCTTCCGAGCGCGGGTGCCGCGTTCGGTGCGGATCGCCGAAGCGCCGAGCCACGGCGAGCCGATCATCACCTACGACCCGCGCTCGGCCGGCGCGGAGGCCTACTGGAAGGTGGCGATGGAGCTTGTCGACCGTCCCTGAACGCCGCGGTCTCGGCCGCGGCCTCGAAGTTCTGATCGGAGGGGCCGGGACGAGCGATCTCGCCCAGGTCCCGGTCGAGCAGATCCATCCCAATCCGCGCCAGCCGCGGAAGCGCTTCGACCACGAGGCGACGGCAGGCCTCGCCGAATCGATCCGCGCGCAGGGGATCATCCAGCCGGTCGTCCTCCGGCCGCGCGCTCTCGGCGGCTACGAGCTCATCGCCGGCGAGCGGCGCTGGCGCGCGGCCCGCGAGGCCGGGCGTGGACGTGCTGCCCGCGCTGGTCCGGGACGCTGACGACCGCGACTCGCTCCTTCTCGGGCCTGATCGAGAACGTTGCGCGCGAGGAGCTCTCGCCGGTCGAGGAAGCTCGCGCCTACGCGCTCCTGACCGACGAGTTCGGCCTCTCGCTCGGTGAGATCGCAGAGCGCGTCGGCGGCTCGAAGCCGGCGGTGTCCAACAGGCTGCGGCTGCTCGAGCTCTCCGACGACATCCTCTCGATGGTCGAGCGTGGGGAGCTCACCGAGGGCCACGCGCGCGCAGTCTTGGCCGTTCCGGACAACGAGGGACGGCGCCGCCTCGCCCGCAAGATCGTCCGCCAGGGGCTCTCCGTCCGGGCCGCGGAGCGCGAGGCGCGCTGGTCCGGCGCCAAGGTGAAGCGCAAGCGTCAGGCTCCGGCCGATCCACAGCTCGCAGAACGCGTGCGCCGGGCCGCAGAGGGGCTTACCGGCTTCCAGGCGCGGGTCACGGCTCGCGGCCTGGAGATCCCGGTCGCGAGCGAGGTGCAGCTCGAGGAGCTCGCGGAAGCGCTCGAGCGGGCCGGATCCGTATCCAACGGCGGCAGCTCAGCGTTGTTGGAGGACTGATGTTCGGCGAATGGATGAACGACCTCGAGTCCCTCGAGGCGATCTCGCAGGACGCGGAGGCGCGCCAGATCTTCTCGCGCATGGCGGCCATGTCCCAGGAGGGCCGGCTCGGCTCGTTCCTGATCGAGCTCGCAGACACGTCCGAGCTGGACGAGTTCACGAAGGGAACGCTGAGTGAAATCGCCCGTGACGAGGCGTTCCTGCTCGTCGTGGACGACTACCTGCACCGCACGCGCGTCCTGCACTGACTCGGTGCCGGGTCTCGGCGCTCGCCGCGCCTTTACGGACTCGCGCACGGGCCGATGCGGCCCGATCAGGAGAAGCTCAGCCGGTCGAGATCCTCCCGCCTCCGGTACCGGGGGAGAGGCGATGGCGCATCACATCAGGGTCTTCGTGTTCCGCCCGAGACGTGGGACGGTCGCGACGTTTTCACGCCTGCGGGAAGCGGCTTCGTGTTTGTAGAACGAACGCGTGCGCGACGAGCTTGTGGCGAGCGGAAGTCACGAACCTGAGCATGGAGCCCTGGATGAGGATTCACGAGGTTTGTACTTGACGATGAGAATAGAGGGGGACCTCGGCCGCGCGGCGCGCTTTGCCGCCGCAGCTCCAGCCAGCGCCCCGAGGACGAAACCGATGAAGTCGCAGGCCCGCGCAGCGGCGCTTGGCCGATATGGGCGATCGTGGATTCGAACCACGGACCTCCGCCTTATCAGAGCGGCGCTCTAACCAACTGAGCTAATCGCCCGGGGGCGCTCGATTGTAGCCACGGCTGGACCCCCCTTGGGGTGAGGGAGTGAACCAGGCACCGCGCTAAGATGAATCGAGGACTGCCATGCAAGAAATGGTCATCTACGGGGTCAGCTTCGATCTGGGCAGCAAGCAGCCCATCGTCTTGCTGAAGACCGCCGACGGCAACAGGTTCCTCCCGATCTGGATCGGTCATCCTGAGGCTGCGGCGATCCTGATGAAGCTCCAGGGCGCCTCGACGCCGCGCCCCATGACCCACGACCTGCTCACGGACATGATCGAGCAGCTCGACGCCCAGGTGATCCGCATCACGGTCACCGAGCTCAAGGAGAGCACGTTCTACGCCTCCATCACCGTCCAGCAGAACGGCTCCGAGGTCGAGATCGACTCGCGCCCGTCCGACGCGATCGCTTTGGCAGTCCGGGTCGACGTGCCGATCTTCGCCGCCGACGACGTGATCGAGGAGTCGGCCATCGAGTTCGAGGGCGAGGAAGTGAACGAGGACGAGATCGTGGATGAGTTCAAGCGGTTCCTGGACAGCGTCTCGCCTGACCAGTTCGCGGTCGAGGGCGAGGAAGAGACGTCGTAGTCGGCCTCAGGAGCCGGCCAGTCCACCGAGACGCTCCTAGCTAGTAGTAGACGTAGATCGTCTCGCCGTAGCTGTTCTCCGCGAAGAGGCTGGGCGCGATCCAGATCGGCACCCGGACGCACCCGTGCGAGGCCGGGTACGAGGGGACGGAGTGATAGCCGTGGATCGCGAAGCCGCGGAGGAAGAAGGACGAGTAGAACATGCCGCTCGGGAGGAACCCGGGCACCTTGCTGTAGACGTGCCAGCGTCCGACCGGAGTGTTGCCCGTCGCGCCGGTCGAGACGTGCACGACCTGCGTGATCTGCCCGCCCTCGACTTCGAACAGCACCTGACGGCTCTTGTCGACCTCGATGTGGCGCGGGCCGCGATACCGAGGCAGGGGTGCATGGGCGGTTTGCAGCCGCCGCCAGAACGATGGATTGACGCTCCCCGTTCGGGCCATCCCGTGCACCTTCTGAAACGCGAGCACGGCGTCGTGCGTGTCGTACGAGAAGTAGATGTCGACCCCGCGCAGCGCATAGTGGAGCTCCGCCAGCCGCCGCTCGAGGATCCGGACGCTCGGGCCCTGGCTGCCCTGCGACAGATACGGCAGGAGGACGCTTGCGCGGGCGGTCGCACTCCGCCCGCGATACTCCCCGCTCGGCGTGACCGCGATCTTGACCACGTAGTCGGCGACCTTGGCGGTACTCAGCCGCAGGGCGGCCCGATCGCCGAACGTGCGCTCGCGCAGCTTGTGGCCTCCGCGCCAGACGCGGATGGTGAGTGCTCCACTTCCTCGCGGCTGGAGGGCGGCGCGCAGCACGAGCGCCTGGCCGACCGTGCGCGAAGGAGGCAGCGCTACGTCGAGGCCGGGCCGGAGAGGCACCGAGGCCTCGTTGGACACGATCGAGTCGAACCTCGCCGTGAAAGTGCCTGGAGACCGCAGCCGAAGACGGAAATGGAAGCGTCCCTTCTTGTCGGCCTTGCCGGAACAAACCTGGGTCTCGCCGGCGAAGAGCGAGACCGGCGCACCGCGTAGCGCGGGCACGAGCCGGCCCTTGAACACCGCGCGTTGTCCGTATGTGCCGACCCTTGGGGCTCTGAGCAGGATCCTGACCGCCGTGATCGTCACGGAGGCCTGGGCCGTAGAGCCGTCGGCAGCCGTCCCGGTGACCGTCGCGGTGAACTTGCCGGCTTCGTAGTCGTGCTGGACGGCCGGCCCGTCAGCTTGTGATCCATCGCCGAGATCCCAGTGGTAGGTGACCGCGTCGCCCGCTGCGGTGAGCGTCACATCGAGAGGAGCCTGGCCGAGCGTCGGGTTCGCCGTGGCCGTGATCGCTGGCGCCGCGTGCGCCGGTGCGACCCAGATGAGAAATACCAGGATCGGTAATAGGCGCCGCATTACTTGAAAAGGCTAATTACTTGAAAAAGCTAACTCAAGTGGCTACGCCGAGGGCCAGTCCGGCGGCGTTGAAGCTCGCGTGGAGGATGAAGCAGGGGTAGATGCTCTCCGAACGCGCCCGGAGATACGCGAGGCCGATGCCGAAGGTCGTGATCACGAGGAAGCCTGCGACGAGGCCGTGGATGAGCCCGAACGCGACACCGACGAGGATGATCGCTGTGGCCTGTCCGTACGGCTCGAGGAGCCCGTACCCGACGCCGCGGAACATCAGTTCCTCGCAGATCGGCGCGACGATCGTCACGACCACGGCATAGGCGGCGAACTGCGCGATCCGGTGCGAGTCGAAGCGCTCCGGGATCAGGCCCTGCTCCTTTCCGGGGCTACCGAACGGCGCGATCGCCGCGCTGACGACTGCGACGGCAACGATCACGAGGATCGAGATACGGGCGGCACGGCCCCATGACTTCGGTCGGCGCAAGGCGAGAAAGCTGCGGCGCTCGAGGCCCTGCGTGAGGAGCATCACGACGCCGAAAACGACCGCGTAGAAGATCAGGCCGCTGATGCTCGAACTCCACTGGTAGGCAACGTCCTTCGCCGGCCGCTGGCCTTCGAAGTGGGCGACGTAGGCCAGGATCGAGAAGAAGCCGACGAACGCGGTCCAGCCCGCGAGGCGCTTGTTCACGACAGCCGTTGACCGGTGCTCACGACGGCGTGGATCATACGGGGGTGGCCAACCGCTACTTCACGCCCGAGGAGGCGAACGAGGCGCTCGACCGCGTGCGGCCTCTGACCGCGGAGCTCGTTGAGCACCGGCGCGCGCTCGTCATGCTTCAGGAGCGGCAGGCCGTGCTGACTGCCCGGATCGCCGGGAACGGGAGCCACGTCGAGCCGCACGAGCTCCAGGAGTTGCAGGATCAGCTGGACGAAGCGGTGGCGGGGATCGCGCGCTCAGTTGCCCGGATCCACGAGGCGGGAGGGCTCGTGAAGGACCTCGACGAAGGGCTCGTCGACTTCCCCGCCCAACGGGAGGGCGAAGAGGTCTTGCTCTGCTGGCGCCTCGGCGAGGACGAGATCGGCTACTGGCACGGCCTCGAAGAAGGCTTCTCCGGCCGGAGGCCGCTTCCCTTCTAGCTCCCCACCCGGGTGGGGAGATTTGTCCACCCGCCACCCGCCGTTCAGGCTACTGCCGGAACCGTGACGCGGTTGTGCCGATTCGGCGCCGACATTCGGCTTGTGCCGAGCTGCTGAGGATCGCCCGCCCTTCCGTCGAATAGAGCGCGCATGGACCTCTGGCACCAATGGCTCTTCGTCGCCGCGATCGTCGTCGCAGCGATCGTCCTCGCGAAGCTCGTGGACTGGCGCATGTCGCGCCGTGAGCTCCCGCCAGCGGCCGTCACCCGCTACCGGGTGCTGCGCCGCAGCCTGATGACCGCGATCATCGCCCTCGGGGTGCTCTCGGCACTGCTCGTCGTCCCTCAGGTGCGCGCGATCGCCGCGGGGCTGCTCGCGTCGTCTGCGATCGTCGGTCTCGTCGTCGGCCTCGCCGCGCAAAGGCCGCTCGCCAACTTCGTCGCCGGCGTGGTCATCGCCTTCACCCAGCCGCTGCGGCTCGGCGACCTCGTCACGGTCGACGACGTCGAGGGCACCGTCGAGGAGATCGGGCTCACCTACACGTTCATCAAGACGAACGACAACGCCCGGCTTGTGATCCCAAACGAGAAGTTGGCCTCGGATACCATTCGCAACTCCACAATCGTCAGTCGGGAGAAGCTCGCCCAGGTGTCCGTTCAGGTGCCGCTCGACAGAGATCTTGATGCGGTCATCGACCTGCTGCGCGAGGAGACGGCAGGCGATCCGCGCGCCGACCTGCTCGTTACCGGGCTGAACGGTGCTGCGACCGTGACGGTCCGCTCCTGGGCGCCCGACGCTGCCGAAGTCGAGCGGCTGGAGAGCGAGCTCAGGCTGCGCATCGTGCGCCGGCTCCGCGAGAAGAGCCTCCTGTGAGCCCGCGACCGGCCAACCCGCGTCGTACGTCGCGGGGGCTCGCGATGCCAGGACGTCGGCGCCAGCGTCGCCGCGCACGAGCCCGGCACCGTCGCAAGCTCGCGGTCATCGCGTTTCTGCTCGCCGCGGTGGCGGCCACGATCAGCGTCGTCGGGTTCAGCAGCGCGACTGCGATCGGCCGGGACTGCGATCTCGGTGCGCTCAGGCCGGCGACGATCGGCTCGAACTCGTTCATCTACGCCGCTGACGGATCGGTCCTCGGCTCAATTCCCGCCGAGAAGAACAGGCAGCCCGTCACGCTGGCGCAGACGAGCCCCTGGATGACCAAGGCGACGGTGGCGATCGAGGACCGGCGCTTCTACGAGCACGGCGGAATCGATCCCCAGGGAATCGCACGCGCGGTTGTGAACGATGTACGAGCCGGGCGCGCAAGGGAGGGTGGGTCGACGATCACGCAGCAGCTCGTCCGCAACCTCTACATCCGCAAGAACGAGCGCACGTTCAGGCGCAAGGTCGTCGAGGCGTGCCTCGCGGTCAAGCTGAGCCGCAACTGGGACAAGCGCAAGATCCTGGCCGAGTACATGAACACGGTGTACTACGGCAATCACGCCTACGGCGTCGAAGCCGCGGCGCGCACGTACTTCTCTCGGCCCGCGAGCAAGCTCTCCGTGCTGCAGGCGGCACTTCTTGCCGGGCTGCCCCAGGCTCCCTCGGACTACGACCCCTTCGACTACCCGGAGCGCGCTATCGAGCGGCGAAACCGCGTGCTCGAGGCCCTCTACCGCGACCACGAGATCACCTACGGGAACTACCAGGAGGCGATTCGGGTCACCGACCTCAAGCTGAAGCCGGGGCGCATCTACACGAGGATCCGCGAGCCGTACTTCTTCAGCTACGTGCGCGACGAGTTGGTCAGGAAGTACGGCGCCGAGACAGTCCGCTCCGGCGGTCTCAAGGTCTATACGACGATCGACCGGCGCTTCCAGCGGGCTGCGAACAAGGCGGTCGAGGACACCCTCAACTACGACACGGACCCGGCCTCGGCGGTCGTGGCGATCGACCCGCGAAACGGCGCGATCAAGACGATGACCGCGGTCACTCCGGGACGGTCGGGCAACCAGTTCAACCTCGCGGCCCAGGCGAGGCGTCAGGCGGGCTCGACCTTCAAGACCTACGTCCTCGCCGAGGCGATCGCCGAGGGCGTGAACCCCGACACGACGAGCTACGTTTCTGCGCCTCTCCACTACCAGCCGGATCCCTACTCGGAGGCGTGGGACGTCTCGACGTACTCGCACACCTACATGGGGTCGACCTCAATCACCCGAGCGACACTTGCCTCCGACAACACCGTCTTCGCACGGCTCACGCTCGATCTCGGGCCCGAGCGGGTTGCGGAGATGGCGAATCGCCTCGGCGTTCGCTCGTCGCTGAAGACGAAGGAAGGCGCGTATGTCCCGTCGCTCGGGCTCGGCTCGATCGGGGTCTCCCCGCTGGACATGGCCTCCGCGTATGCGACGATCGCCGCCGGCGGGATCTACTCGGAGCCGATGGCGATCCGCAAGGTCGTACTCGCCGACGGCAAGGACGACAAGGACGCGGGCTGGGGCAAGGCACGCAGGAAGCGTGTGATCCCGGACTGGGTCGCCGCCGAGGTGACGCGGATCCTCGAGCTGAATGTCCAGGCCGGCACCGGCGTCGGCGCGAACATCGGCCGGCCGGCCGGTGGAAAGACGGGCACCACCGAGAATCACGCAGATGCCTGGTTCTGCGGCATCACCCCGACGCTCTCCGGGACCGTCTGGGTCGGTTACCCCCAGGCCGAGATCCCGATGACGAATGTCCACGGCATCTCCGTCGCGGGCGGCACGTTCCCTGCGACGATCTGGCGTCTCTTCATGGAGGAGGCGATCGGCTCGACCCCGGTGCGTGACTTCCCCGAGGCGCTCTCATCGCCGATCTGGCTCCCGTTCACGCGCGGTCAGTACGCGGGCGAGGTTCCGCCGCCGCCTGCAAGCACGCCGACCACGACAGCAACGACCCGATCGAACGAGCCAAGGCCTGAGCCGCCCCCGCCGCCCCCGCCTCCACCACCGCCCCCGGAACCTCTTCCGCCGCCTCCTCCAGAGCCGCCGCCGACTTCGCCGCCGGGACCTCCGCCGCCACCGCCCCCGCCGCAACCCTAGCCGCCTGCGTAACGGGCCCGATCTCTCGGTCGATGTGCGGCTCGCCGCGCGGGTCGCCGGTCTGGCCACGCCGGTGTTCCTCGCGGCCTGTGCGGTTCCGGACGGTGGACTCTTTCGGGACGCACGCTTCCGGGACGTGCACCTGTACGGCATCTACGCCGACCGCTTCCTGCGCGGCGAGCTGCCGTACCGCGACATCTTCGTCGAGTATCCGCCCGGCGCCTTCGCCGTCTTCCTGCCGCCGGCCGTCCTCCCTGGCGGCGCCTACAACTTCGCGTTCAAGAGCCTGATGGCGCTGTGCGGGCTCGCGGCGCTCTTCGCCGTGGCGCTCGTGCTCGTCACGCTCGGGGCCCGTGGACGCCGTCTCTACGGTGCGGCCGCCCTCTTCGCTCTCTCTCCGATCGCAGTCGGGCCGATCTCGCTCAACACCTACGACCTCTTCCCTGCCGCTCTGACGGTCGGTGCGCTCGCCGCGCTGCTGCGCCGGCGCGATCTGCTCGGATTCGGGCTGCTCGGCCTTGCCGTGAGCGCGAAGCTCTATCCGCTCGTCCTCGTGCCGCCCGCGGCCGCATATGTCTGGACGCTCGCCGGGAGGCGTCGTGCGCTCGAAGCGCTGGCCGTCCTCTGCGGCGTGGTCGCGCTCGTGGTCGTCCCGTTCGCCGTGCTTGCACCAGGAGGGCTCTGGGACAGCTTCCATGCGCAGTCAGCGCGGGGCCTGCAGATCGAGAGCCTCGGGGGTGCCGTGCTGCTCGCCTCACACCGGCTCGGGTTATACGACGCGACAGTCGTTCGCGGCTCGACGGGAGCAGCGACGCGCGACCTCTCCGGCTCGCTCGCCGATTCGATCGCGACGCTCATGTCCGCCCTCCAGCTCGCTGCGGTCGCGCTCGTCTGGGCCCTCTATGCGCGAAACCCCCGAGATCCGAAGCTGCTCGTCACCGCCTCGGCTGCAGCGGTCGCAGGGTTCCTCGTCTTCAATCGCTTCGTCTCGCCTCAGTACCTCGTCTGGCTCGTGCCACTCGTCCTGATCGTCCCGAGCCGGGCGTGGCTAGCTGCCTCCGCCCTCCTCGCGACGGCGCTGGTCCTCGGACAGATCTGGTTCTTCCACTACCGCGACGTCTTCGCACTCGACCAGATCGTCTGGCTCGTCGTCGCGCGGGACCTGGCGCTCGTCTCGCTGTTCGCAGTGCTCGTCGGCGCTCTCTGGAAGATGAGGACGCCGTCCTCCGAGAACACGAGCCGCCAGCGAGGGCTGCGCCGGAGACGTGCGAGCAGCTCGGCTGTTGCCAGCGGATCCCAGCGGTCCGCGTAACCGGGTTGGGTCTCGTCGGCCGCAATCCAGCGCGCTTCCTTGATGACAGGGAAACTGAAGAACCGTTTTCGGGCAGAGAGGCGTGAGCCCAGCGAGTTGGTCGCGCTGACCGTGTCGCCCTCGGGGATCAGCTTCAAGGCGCGGTCGGCGACGCGATCATGGGCGGAGAGGTATCCCGCTGCGTTTGGGTAGGACCCGGCGCCCGGGAGTCCTTGCCAGAGAGGGAACGCGCCGAGGCGATAGTTGCCCGCGAGCGCCGCGACGACGGCGAGCGCCGCGATCGTGACAGCCCTGCCTTCGTTTCGGCGGGCCAGCCTGGCGGCGCCGAGCACGGATGCGACGAAGAGCGGCGGGATCAACGCAGCCGTGTAGTGCTGTTGGATCGAGGTCTGAGTGCTCGTCGACGAGAGCAGGTTGAGGCCGAGCTCCGGAATCGCCGCAACGAGGGCGAGCGGCGCGGCGACAAAGAGGAGCGCGAGCGGGAGCAGAAGCTCGGCGAGGTAGGTGATTCCCTGCTCGTCGAGGGCGGTCGTCAGCAGCCGCTCGGGCCGCGTGAAGACGGTCTTCAGAACCTCGCCGGGCGAACCGCCGATCGCGGCGTAACGCGCATAGAAGTCCGAGGAGCCGCCGGCGTTGAAATGCGGCAGGACGATCTCGACGGCGACGAGCGCAACGGCCGTCGCGAGCACGGCGATACCGGCGCCAACCCGGAAGCGCCGGCGGGAGAGCCCGTACCAGATGCCCATTCCTGCGATCACGAGGGGGACCTCCTCCTTCGTCAGCGCGGCAACCGCGGCGAAGACGGCGAACGGCACGAGGCGGTCCTCGTCGAGGTACCAGAACGCGTAGAGAAGAAGCGGGCATGCAAGCGCGACCGGATGGAACTCGTTCAAGGTGAGCCACTCGACCGCCGGGTAGAGCAGGTAGGCGAGTGCGAAGCCGAGGGCGGCCCGCTCCGACCCGAGGTGCTTCCGGGCGAGCCAGAACACCGGCAGCGCGCCGAGCGCGATCGCGACCGCCTGGGCGGTGAGAAGCATGGTCGGGCTCGGCCAGACCCACCAGAGCGGTGCGAAGGCGACGAGGATCGGGTCGACGTGCGAGCCGAGCCGCGAGACCTGTTCGCCCTGGAGGTTCGTCACGGCCAGCGGGTGTCCGTGCGCGGTCGCCCAGACGGCCTGGGTCATGTTTCCGAGGTCGAACCTGCCGACCTCGAAGGCGCGATAGCGGAGGACCGAGAGGGCAGCGAACCCGCACGCGTAGGCGGTGATCGCCGCCCAGAGCAGCCCGCGTGGCCCGGGGACTAGAGAAGCTCTTCGATCAAGGATCGCCACCTGGCGCCGAGCACCTCCTCGCTCGCCTGCTCCTCGTACACCGCACGGCCGCCCGCGCTCAGCCGCCTCGCAAGATCGGGGTCGCCTGCGACGCGCCGCATTGCCGCAGCGAGCGCCGCCGGGTCGCCCGCCGGTATGAGCAGTGCGTTCTCGCCGTCTGTCAGCAGCTCTCGCGACCCCGGCGTGTCGGCCGTGATCAGCGGCGTTCCGGAAGCGAGTGCCTGGAACGCCTTGTTCGGAATCACGCGCTGCGCCTTGGCGGAGGTGCCGAAGATCCCGAGGGCACAACCCGCCCCCCAGTACTCGGCGGGCAGCTCCTCGTACTGGATCCAGTGGATCCACTCCACGTTCTCCGGCCGTCCCTCCATGAGCTTGTCCTGCTGGCCGCTGCCGATGACGCGAAGCTGGAGCTCGGGCGCGAGCCGGGCAGCCTCGAGGATCGTCCCGAGGCCGTGGAGCGGAATCAGCTTGGCGACGAAGACGACGCGGAACGGCTCGTCGGGCCGCCAGCCCGCATGGAAGAGGCGGTCTTCGGCTCCTACGAGACAGACGCGGACGCGTGAGCGTGGAATCTCGCCGAGCTCGGCGAGGAAGTCTGCGTTCGCCTCCGTGTCCGCCACGACCAGGTCCGGAAGCCGGAGGGCCCGGCGGTCGACAATGAGGAGCAGCCAGGCTGCGAACAACCCCTGGCGAAAGCGCCGGCGATCGGAGACGAGTGTTTCGTGCAGGGAGACGAGCGGGTTGAACACGAGCGGCTTCTTGCCCGCAACGCGCCGCGCGCGCGGCACGTCGAAGTGCCCCGGGTAGCCGACGACGACCGCGTCGAAGGTGTCGCGCGGCGAAAAGCGCAGCCGCAGCTCGGCAACCGCGAGCCGAATGCCTGTGCCCCAGCGTGCCGCCCAGTTGTCCCGCCGTCCCTCCCAGACCGGCGTGTGCCGCTCGATCACCTCGACGCCTGCGCCGCGGAGCGCAGACATGACCTCGGCGTTCCGTGGGTAGTCACGCTCGTAGGTCCCGAAATAGAGGACTCGCAAAGAGGGCCCGCTCAGGTGAGGATCTCTTCGACCTGCGCGCTCTCGCGTTCGGCCGAGCCGGCCCGCTCCTCGTGATGGCTCGTGACCATCTCGCTGATCAGCCCGAGCGAGAAGAACTGGAGGCCGACAACGACGAGCAGCACGCCGAGGGTGAGCAGCGGCCGCTGGCCGATCGCCTCGCCGGTTGCCTTCAGCACGGTCAGGTAAACGAGGATGAGCGTCCCGAGCAGGCCGAGGACGAGCCCGAGGCCGCCGAAGAGGTGCAGGGGGCGGTGGCGGTAGCGCCCCATGAAGGTCACGGTGAGGAGGTCGAGGGATCCGCGCACGTAGCGCTCGAGCCCGTAGCGGGAGCGGCCGTGCGTCCGTGGGCGGTGGTTGACGGGCAGCTCGGCGACCCGGTACCCGCGGTAGTGGGCGAGGACGGGGATGAACCGGTGCAGCTCGCCGTAGAGCGGCAGCCCGCGGACGACCTCGGCGCGATACGCCTTCAGGCCACAGTTCATGTCGTGCAGGCGCAGGCCCGAGACGCGGCCGGTGACTGCGTTGAAGATCTTCGAGACGATCCGGCGGCGCATGGGATCCCGGCGACGCGTCTTCCAGCCCGAGACGAGGTCGAATCCCTCGTCGAGCTTCGCCAGCAGATGCGGGATCTCTGACGGGTCGTCCTGGAGGTCGCCGTCGATCGTCACCACGGTGTCCCCCTGCGCCTGGGCAAACCCGGCGGCGAGCGCGGCGGACTTGCCGAAATTGCGGCGCAGGCGGACGACCCGGACATTCGTCGTCCGGGCATGCAGCCGTGTCAGCGCGGCGAACGTCCCGTCCTGTGAGCCGTCGTCCACGAAGATCGCTTCCCAGGGCTCCCCCGAGGGCTGCAGCGCAGCCTCGAGCTCCTCGTACAGGAGGGCGACGCTCCGCTCCTCGTCGTGTAGCGGTACGACGACCGAGATCACGCCGGGAGCCTAGCCGGGCGGCGACGGAACAGGCACGGTCGTGGTCGTGGCGGCGACGGGAGCGCGGACGATCGTCTCGCCCATGACCGGAGTAGCTTATGGCGAGATGGAAATACCTACGCGGAATCTCATCTCGATCGAGGACGCCCAGCGGCTCATCCTCGGCCGCGTCGAACAGCTGCCCGGAGAGACCGCTGCGATTTCTGATGCGGGCGGGCGGTTCCTGACCGAGCCCGGGCGCGCGGTCGTCGACCTCCCGCCGTTCGACAGCTCGGCAATGGACGGGTTCGCGCTACGCGCCGCCGACACTCCCGGGCGGTTGCCGGTCTCGTTCCGCATCGCGGCGGGGAGCCCGGCTACGCGCGCGCTCGAGCCCGGCGAGGCAATGGGGATCGCGACGGGCGGTGTCATCCCTGCCGGGGCGGACGCGGTCATCCCTTTGGAGTATGTTGTCGAAACTGACAACGTCATCGAGATTTCGGAGCCGGTTCCGCCTGGGGAGAGCATTCGTCCAACGGGGGGCGACGTGCACCGGGGCGAGGTGGTCGTGGATGCCGGTGCCCGACTCGGGCCCGCCCAACTCGGGGCGCTTGCGGCGGCCGGCGTCGCGGAGGTCCTCGTCTCCCGGCGGCCGCGGGCCTCCGTTCTCGCGACCGGCAGCGAGCTCCGTGTGCCTGGTGAGGCGCTCGAGCCGGGACAACTCTACGAAGCGAACGGGCTCCTGCTCGCGGCGCAGCTCGAGTCGGCGGGCGCCGATGTCGAGCGGCTGCCCTTCGTTCCCGACGATGAGCCCGGCCACCGAGACGCGCTCACGCGCGGTCTCTCGGCCGACGTGCTGGTCACCTCGGGAGGCGTCTCGGTCGGGCCGCACGATCTCGTCCGGAAGGTCGAGGCCGAGCTCGGCGTGGAGGAGGTGTTCTGGGGCGTTGCGATGAAGCCTGGAAAGCCGATCTCGTTCGGCGTGCTGGGCAGGCGGCTCGTCTTCGGGCTTCCCGGAAATCCGGTGTCGGCGCTCGTCGGCTTCGAGCTCTTCGTGCGCCCGGCCCTGCTCGCCCTTCAGGGCGCTGCGGACCCGCTGCCCCGCTTCGAGCGAGGGCGGCTCGCCTGTGGCCTCGAGCCGAACGCGCACCGCGACGAGCTCGTCCGCGCACGCCTGCTTCCGGCCGACGACGGCCCGGTGCTCGAGCCGCTCGCCGGGCGCGAGTCGCACATGATCGTTCGGGCCGCTGCGGCCGAGGCGCTAGTCCTGGTGCCGATGGGAGAGCGCGGCCTCGCGCCGGGCGACCCGGTCGAGTTCCTCCGGATCTAGCCGACCGCGCGGTTGCGCTCGTTCACAGGGGCGCGCCTTCGCTGAGCGGTGATCAGGAGCGTGCGGGCGACTCGTCGCCCGGGGCCGAAGCGGGGTCGCTCCCCCGCGCTCGGATACGGCGTGTAGCGGCCGCCGACGATTGCGGTCAGCTGGGCAGCGACCGCACACCAGGCGCAGATCACGAGCAGAGTCGCGAACGGCACGTACCCGATGGCCGCGAGCTGTGCCAGATACCACGGCGCGTCGAAACCGAGGTCGAGGCGGGCGGCAAAGGCGCCAACGAGCAGCAACGGCCCCCCGAGCCCGGCTCCGAGCGTCAGAGCCTGGAGGGCCATCGACCGGCCGCGCAGCTGCGGAAGCCAGATCCAGGCATGCAGTGACGGCAGGACGAACAGAACCGAATACGGGTTCATCGCGACGAGCACGAGGGAGATGACCGCGAGGGCGAGCAGCGCGGCGACCTGACCAGCGAGCGCCTCTTCGTCGCCGAGCGGCCGGCGTGGCAGCAAACGATCACGGGCGAAGAGCCAAACGGCGCCGAGGATGCACCCGTAGACCGCCAGCGCCACAACAGGCCAGCGAGTGCCCGGCGACAACTCTGGTGCGAGCGGTCTGGCGGCGCCCGTCTCCCAGATTCCGAGGATCGCGAAGAGCTCGAAGAGGAGCACGGCGAAGAACCAGAAGGCGAGCCTGGTGCGGAAGCTGCGCAGCGCCGGCAATAGCGGAACATGGCGCCGGCGCAACCGGGCGAAGAGGTCGACGATCACGGCGAGGCAAGGCAGAAGCGCTGTGAAGAGGATGAACACGATCGCCCAGCCTCGAACGACGCGCGAGCCGAGGTAGACGTAGGTCGACGTGCCTTGCGCCAGCTCTACCTCCCCGTCCAGCGAACCGAGCAGCGCCTGGGCCGAACGACCGATTCTCGTCAACCGGCTCGGATGAAGGCGGTTGTCGCCGAACGCGACGGGCGGGCGGTCACCCGCGGACGTGAGAGTGATGGCGGCAATGCCCTTGTCGACGAAGGGAGCCTGCTCGTAGAGGCTGAAGGGGAATGCGAGATCGAGGAGCTGGCCCAGCGCGTTCGCCCTTGTCGGCTCGGCGCCCGTTTGCTCGACGACCCGCGCCGCAGCGGTTCGGACCAGTGCCGCGGAGGGCGAGCGCGGGCGATCGGCGTTGAAAACGAGGTGTGGAGGGCCGCCGCCGGCGATCGCATCGAGGTTGATCGCTGCGACAACACGGTCTTTGTACGGCGATCGTGCGGCGAACCGCGTGGCTCCGAGGCCTCCGAACGCACCGCCGTCGGTCGAAAGGAAGAGGATCGTGTGAATCGGATCAGGTGCCTGGGGCGGAGCCTGCGGCGTCGCATACGAACGCGCGAGCTCGAGGAGCGCCGCCGTGCCGGATGCATTGCCGTTGGCACCGGGCCCTGCGCCGGAGTTGTCGCGGTGCGCGACGACGGCGATGACGTCTTTGGAGCGCCCCTGACGAAACGCGAGCAGGTTCTCGAGCTGCACGCGGCCGCGGCCGGGGATTTTCGCGTGAAAACGGTCGATTTCCGTTCGAAAGCCGTATTCCCTCAGCCTGGCCGCCACCCAGGCGGTGGCCGCAGGCGCCTCTTGCGACCCTGGAGTACGGTCGGGAAACTGATTCGCGAAGTCCCGCGCCAGCTGCGTCGCCGCCTTGCCGTCGAAATCCGGTGGCAGCGTCGGTGCGCGCAGGAGAACCGGCCGCGAGACCGTAAAAGCCGCGATCAGCAGCGGAATCCCCACGAGTAGCCAGGTTCCGCGGTACATCCGGCTGTTCACCGGGCGGTCGACCGAGCCCGGGCGCGGCCGGCGCCGCTGGCGGGAGGGCGGGAGGGCGGCCATGCGTGGCTATAGTAGGGACGGCCCTCTGGTAACCGCGCTCAGGCCGCATGACGGACTCTTCGACCATTCTCCTCGTAGACGACGAGGACTCGGTTCAGAGCCTTCTGACGTATCCACTCGAACGTGACGGTTTTCGCGTCATCTCGGCTCGGGACGGCGAGGAGGCGCTGCGACTCTTTGCCGCCGAGCCGGTCGATCTCGTGGTGCTCGACATCATGCTGCCCAGGCTCGACGGGCTCGAGGTCTGCAAGCGGCTGCGGGCCGAAAGCTCCGTGCCGATCATCATGCTCACGGCCCGCGACGACGAGTTCGACACGGTGCTCGGGCTCGAGCTCGGCGCGGACGACTACATCACAAAGCCGTTCTCGATCCGTGAGTTCAGAAGCCGTGTACGGGCGCTCCTCAGGCGAGCCGGCGCCTCCCGGCGCGATGCGCCGGCCGCCGAGCCGCTCGTGTCCGGCGGCGTCTCGCTCGATCCAGAGCGGCGAGTGGCCACCGTCGACGGAGCCGCACTCGATCTCACGTACGTGGAATTCGAGCTCCTGCGGACGCTCGTCGCCCAGCCGGGCAAAGTCTTCAGTCGTCGAGCGCTCCTGCAGGCGATCTGGGGCGATTCCTCGTACCGCGAGCCGCGAACGATCGACGTCCACGTGCGCCACCTGCGGGAGAAGATCGAGCGCGACCCGAGCGAGCCGGAGCTGATCCTCACCGTGCGCGGTGCCGGCTACCGGCTGCGAGAGTCGTGAGCTGGTTCCGGACCGTCGGTGCGCGGCTCAGCCTCGCACTGCTCGTGGTCGTCGCGGGCGTTCTGGCCTTCGTCTACCTGATCGTCGTCCCTTCGCTCCAGAACCGGCTCGTGGGCTCGAGAAAGGACCAGGTGGCGACCGTCGCCGACCGCGCCGCCGTAGCCTTGAGCAAATTCCCGGCGACAACGGATGTTGCCGCGGGCTTTGCGTCCGCATCGAACACCCGTGTCACCTTCTTCGAGATCGCCAAGCGCTCCCCTCTCCTCCTGAACGACATTGCGGACGAGGGCGCCGGAGGCTCGGTTGGTGGAATCGATGCCGACCCGGTCGCGGAGGCTGCGGCTCGGACGCTCAACCCGGCCCGCGGGGTGGTGACTCGTGGGGGCCGCAAGTACGCCGAGGCCGCCCAGGCATCCGCCGACGGCGCGTACGTCGTCCTGGTTTCCAGCTCGATCGAGGATTCGCTCGGGAACGTCACGCTCGTCAAGCGACGGCTCCTGGTCTCGGCGCTGATCGCGCTCGTTGCCGCATTGCTCCTCGGTTACGGCGGTGCGCGTATCTTCGCGCAGCGCATCCGCCGGCTCGAGAAGGCCGCGGAGCGGATCGCCTCCGGAAAGTTCGACGAGCCGATCGAGGACTCGAGCCCGGACGAGCTCGGCCAGCTCGCCCGCGCGTTCGACAGCATGCGCCAGCGGCTCGCCGGGCTCGAGCACGCCAGGCGCGAGTTCATCGCCAACGCCTCGCATGAGCTCCGGACGCCGCTCTTCTCGCTCGGCGGCCACCTCGAGCTCCTTCTCGACGAGGACCTCGACGATGCGACCAAACGGGAGTTCCTCAGCAGAATGCGGGAGCAGGTCGACCGCCTGACGAAGCTCGCCGGCGAGCTGCTCGACCTCTCGCGGCTCGATGCGGGACGTCTTCGAGTCGACCGTGAGCCCGTCGATCTCACGCGCGTCGCCGAGCTCCTCGTGGAGGAGTTCGAGGCGCGCGCTCAGGCCAGCGGACACCAGTTGGAGCCCGAGCTGGACGGCACCGTGACCGGCCTCGGCGACGAGCAGCGGATTCTCCAGGTCGGCCGGGCCCTCGTCGAGAACGCTCTCCGCCATACGCCTGCGGGGACGACGGTCCGTATGCGCACGACCCTGGACGGCGACCAGGTCGCCCTTGCCGTAGAGGACGACGGGCCGGGAATCGCCCCCGGCGCCGCCGTTCACGTCTTCGAGCGCTTCTATCGGGGCGAAGGCGGCGGGCGTGCCTCGGGAAGCGGGCTCGGCCTTGCGATCGGGCGCGAGTTGGCCGAGGCCATGCAGGGCGAGATCGGGCTCACGTCGGAGCCGGGCAGCACCATCTTCACGTTGTCTCTGCCGGCTGCCTCGAGCACCTCCTCTCCGCCGGTTGAATAAGTTGTCAACATAGACAACGAATCGGACGACAATGCACCCGCGGGGGGCTGGCTACAGTGCGAACATGCGCAGGAACACCTCGATCGCTCTCGTCGCGCTCGCAGCCGCCCTGATCGGTGGCGCGGTCTCCCTTATCGGAGCAAAGGCGACGGGGCTTGCCGACGGACGGACGGACACGGTCTACGTGCCGACCGCGCGCGAGACCGGCTCCGCGGCGAACGAGCCGATCTCCGCGACGGCCCGCCCTCTGCTCGGCAACGGCTTCGACCCGACCCGGATCTATGCGGCGCGGTCGCCCGGTGTCGTCACCGTCTTCGCGTTCTTCGACAGCGGGCAGCGGCACGGCGCCCAGGGCTCCGGCTTCGTCGTTTCTGAGAGCGGCTACATCCTCACGAGCGCGCACGTCGTGACTGACGCGGGCGACGCGGCGAAGACGTCCGAGGCGTCGAGGGTCTTCGTCGGCTTCAAGGACGAAGACCGCGTCAAGGCGGAGATCGTCGGCTGGGATGTCTATGACGACGTCGCGCTCCTGCGCGTGGCGCCGGGCGCGCACAAGCTCGCGCCGGTACCGCTCGGCGACTCGTCGCGCGTCCAGGCCGGAGACCCGGTGGCAGCGATGGGCAGCCCGTTCGGGAACGAGGACTCGATCGCCGTCGGCGTCGTCTCCGCAGTCCGCCGCTCGATCTCGTCCCTCACGTCTCTCTACAGGGTCGTGGACGCGATCCAGACCGACGCGCCGATCACTCACGGCAACTCGGGCGGCCCCCTCTTCGACGCGCGCGGGCGTGTGATCGGCATCAACGCCCAGATTCGCAGCGACAGCGGGACGGCCGAGGGGGTGGGCTTCGCGATTCCGATCAACGCGGCCAAGCGGTCGATGGAGCAACTGGCCGCGAACGGCGAGGTCGTGTACGCGTATCTCGGCGTGACGACCGAGAACCTCACACCGACGATCGCGCGCCATCTCGGCTACGCAGCGAGCCGCGGCGCGATCGTCAGCTCGGTTCGCGACGGCAGCCCCGCGGATAGCGCGGGCCTCCGCGGGGGGAACAAGGACGTGGACTTCAACGGCCAGACGATCACGGACGGCGGCGATCTGATCGTTGCGATCGACGGGAAGCCGGTGAAGAGCGCGGATGACGTCGTCCGCGAGGTCGCAGCCCGCATCCCCGGCGAAACGGCGACGCTGACCATTGTCCGAGGCGGAACGAGGCGAGACGTGCGCGTCGAGCTCGGCTCGCGGCCCGCTGCGCCCGAGACGAGTCGATGACCCGCGAGTGCCTGGTTCGGAACCCGGTGCAGGGAGAACGGATCGACGAGGAGAATCTCGAGGAAGGTGGGCTCGGAATCGCGATCATCAAGGCACTCTCCGACGAGTTCGAGGCCGGCGAGCGGAGTGACGGCCATGGCTCGCGGCTTCGGTTCGTCAAGTTTCTCAACGAGTAGCCGATCTCCGTGGGTATCGTGCTGAGCCGCCCGGGAAGGCTTCCATGCTCCAACTCGTAGACGTCGGAAAGAAGTCCATCGCGGACTACGCGTCGCTCGCCTCGCGAGGGGTGCTCGACGAGATCCGCAGATTCGCGGAGCCGTTGGCGGGGAAGCGGGTCGTCCACCTCTCTGCGACCGCGTTCGGCGGCGGCGTGGCCGAGATCAACTACGCGCTCGTGCCGCTCATGAAGGACGTCGGGCTCGACGTCGAGTGGCGGATCATCAAGGGCGACGACGAATTCTTCGGCGTCACGAAGGCGATTCACAACGCGCTTCAGGGCGACCTGCACGGGCTGACGCCTGCCCAGCAGGAGATCTTTCGCCGGTACAACGCGCTGAACGCCGAGGAGTTCCAGGACGACTACGACTACGTCGTCGTCCACGACCCGCAGCCCGCGGCGATGATCGACCACTTCGCCGACAGCCGGGCGAGTTGGATCTGGCGCTGCCACATCGACCTCTCGACTCCCAACCGTGGAGTCCTCGACCTGCTGGCGCCGTCACTCGAGCGCTACGACGCCTCGATCTTCCACATGCCCGAATACGTCCCGCAGCACGTCGCGCTTCGGCGAGGCGTTCATCTGGCCGCCCGCGATCGACCCGCTGACTCCCAAGAACATGGCCCTTTCCGCCGAGGACGCCGCGTATGTCGTCGACCAGTTCGGCATCGACCTCGAGCGCTCGCTTCTGACGCAGATCTCGCGCTTCGACCCCTGGAAAGACCCGCTCGGCGTGATCGACGCGTACCGGCTCGTCAAGCAGGTGCATCCCGATGTGCAGCTCGCGCTCGTCGGCTCGATGGCCCACGACGACCCCGAGGGGTGGGACTTCTACAACCGCACGGTCGAGTACGCAGCGGGCGATCCGGACATCTTCATCCTGTCGAACCTGAACAACATCGGCTCGGTCGAGGTGAACGCCTTCCAGGTTCACTCGAAGGCCGTCATCCAGAAGTCGATTCGTGAGGGCTTCGGGCTGACCGTGACCGAGGGGCTCTGGAAGGCGCGGCCGACCGTCGGCGGCCGGGCCGGAGGTATTCCTGCGCAGATCCGCGACGGCGAAACGGGTTGGCTGGTCGATTCCTCGGCCAGGTGTGCCGACGCGTGCCTGGAGATCCTGGAGAACCCTGCCGAAGCGGCGGCATGCGGGCGCCGCGGCAAGGAAGACGTGCGCCGGCGCTTCCTGATGCCGCGTCTCCTGCGCGATTGGCTGGCGCTCTTCAACCGTCTCGACGGGCACGATCTCGGTGAGACCGAGCTCCTCACCGTCCCGACGGCGGCCTCCGCGCGCTAGAGCGCTAGGGTCCCGGCGATGGTTGAGCGCCGACGGCTGATCGTCGTGTCAAACCGCGGCCCTTCGTCGTTCACGCGCGACGAGGACGGCAAGCGCGTCGCGCGGCGCGGCGGAGGCGGGCTCGTCACCGCGTTGCGCAGCCTGCTCGTCCATCACGACGTGACTTGGATCGCCAGCGCGATCACCGAGGAGGACCGCGCAGTCGTCGCCGAGGCCGGTGGCGAGGCCATCGAGGAGGTCTCGCGCGACGGCTCGCCGTATCGCCTCCGTCTCGTCGTCCACGACCCCGCGGCCTATGACTGGTTCTACAACGTCGTCGCGAACCCGACTCTCTGGTTCCTGCAGCACTATCTGTGGGGGCTCGCCTACGCGCCGGACATCGACCAGGGCCTGTACCACGCCTGGGACGAAGGCTACGTCCCGGTCAACCGGGCATTCGCGGAAGCGGCGCTCGCCGAGCTGGAGAGTCAGCCCGACGCGGTGGTCTTCTTCCACGACTACCACCTCTACCTGGCACCGCGCTTCGTCCGGGACGCGAGCCCGGACGCTGCTCTCGCCCATTTCGTCCACATCCCGTGGCCGGGACCGAACATCTGGCGGGTATTGCCGGAGCCGATCCGGCGGGCGCTCCATGACGGCCTGCTCGCGAACGACGTGGTCGGCTTCCACGCGGATCGCTGGTGCCGCAGCTTCCTGCGTTCGAGCGCGACCTCGCTCGAGGCCGAATGCGATTTCGACCACAACGTCGTCACGCACGCGAGAGGGCCGGACCTTCGTCGCGGCGAGGCCGATCTCGGTCGATGCGGCCGAGTTCGAGGAGCTTGCCGACAGCGGGTCGGTCCGCGCTGCGAGGCCGAGCTCGAGGCTCGCCGGCCGGAGTTCCTCGTGCTTGAGGGTCGACCGCACCGATCCCTCGAAGAACATCGTTCGGGGCTTTCGAGCGTTCGAGTTCTATCTCGATGCGCACCCGGAGATGCACGGGCGGGTGGGGATGCTCGCGCCTGCTCGACCCCTCACGGCAGGAGATCCCCGAGTACGCCGAGTACCTGGGCGCGATCCAGCGTGCCGCGCGAACCGTGAACGACCGCTTCCAGCGCAACGGCTGGACACCGGTCGATCTCCGCATCGAGGACAACTTCCCGCTCACGGTGGCCGCTTACAAGCAGTACGACGTGCTGCTCGTGAACGCGATCTACGACGGCCTCAACCTCGTCGCCAAAGAAGGGCCGCTCGTGAACGAGCGCGACGGCGTCCTGATCCTCTCTGAGAATGCCGGCGCGCACGAGGAGCTCGGCCCGTGGGCGCTCGTCGGTGAACCCGTTCGACATCGCGGCTCAGGCTCAGGCGATCCACGAGGCGATCGAGATGCCGCGCGCGGAGCGCCGGGCGCGCCAGGAGGCGATTCGGGAGCACGTGCGGTCTCACGACGTGGCTGCCTGGCTCGATACACAGCTCGAGGATCTCGACCGCTGGTCCGCTCGGGCCGCGAGATGACGCGACCTCTCCCACGTCGACGAGAGCGGCCGCGTGCGGATGGTGGACGTCGGCGGAAAGGACGTCTCCCGGCGGCGGGCCGTCGCACGCGCGAGCCTGCGCATGGCGCCTGCGACAGCGCGGCGCTTGCGGGAGCTGCCGAAAGGGGATGCCCTCGCCGCCGCACAGCTCGCGGGGATCATGGCGGCGAAGCGGACGAGCGACCTGATCCCGCTCTGCCACCCGCTGCCGCTGACCCATGTGGACGTGTCTCTCGCTGTCGAGGAGGCCTCGGTCGAGATCACGGCGTCTGCCGAGACGACGGCGCAGACGGGGGTCGAGATGGAAGCGCTCGTTGGCGCCACGGTCGCCGCGCTGACGGTGTACGACATGGCGAAGGCGGTCGACGACGGGATGGAGCTCTCGCAGGTGCAGGCTCGTCGAGAAGACGAAGGCGCCGGCTTGAAGGCCGCGGTCCTGACGGTCTCCGACGGTGTCGACATGGGGACGCGCGAGGACGCGAGCGGCGACCTGCTCGAAGAGCTCCTGAGGGGCGAGGGCTACGAGGTCGTCCGGCGTGTCGTGCCCGACGAGCGGGACGCGATTGCCGAGGCGATCGAGGAGCTCGCCGCCGAGGCGGGCCTCGTGCTCACGACCGGCGGAACCGGGCTCGGGCCCCGGGACGTGACGCCCGAGGCGACGGTCACCGTCCTCGAGCGCAATGCGCCGGGGATCGCCGAGGCGATTCGCGCCGACTCGATCGCGAAGACGCCTCACGCGCTTCTGTCCCGCGGCGTCGCCGGTGTGCGCGGCCAGACGCTCGTCGTCAACCTGCCCGGCTCGACCGGCGGCTGCCGCGACGGGTTCGCCGTCCTGCAGCCGGCACTCGAGCACGCGCTCCACCTGATCGCCGGCGAGGAGACCGCACACCGGCAGACGTGATCGCCGCCGAGTATCCGAAGCGCTTCGCCTCGCTCGTCAAGATCGAGCACACGGTTTTTGCGCTCCCGTTCGCCTACGTGGGGGCTTTCCTCGCCGTCGACGGCGTGCCGAGCGCGTACGACCTCTTCTGGATCACGGTCGCCATGGTCGGCGCCCGTTCGCTGGCCATGGGGCTCAACAGGCTGATCGACGCCGGCATCGACGCCCGCAACCCTCGGACCGCGACGCGCGAGCTTCCCGCCGGACGGCTCCTCGGGTGGCAGGTCGCCCTCTTCTGCCTAGCGTCGCTAGGTATCTTCCTGCTTGCCGCGTTCCAGCTCGACCCGATCGTCCGCTGGCTGTGGCCGATCCCGGTGGCGGGCTTCGTCATCTACCCGTACCTGAAGCGGTTCACCTGGCTCTCGCACCTGTGGCTCGGCGCCGTGGACGGGCTAGCTCCCATGGGCGCGTGGGTTGCGATCACGGGCGAGCTGCCCTGGGAGGCCTGGGCGCTGGGTGGGGCCGTCGCGTGCTGGGTGGCCGGGTTCGACCACTTCTACTCGCTGCTCGACGTCGAGGTCGACCGGCGCGAAGGGCTGAGCTCGGTCGCGACCCGTTTCGGTGAGAGCGGCGCCTTCTGGGGCGCCCGGCTCCTGCACGTTCTGACGGTCGCGCTGCTCGTCGCCGTGGGACTCGGTCTCGAGGGCGGGATCTTCTACTGGCTCGGTGTCGCCGCAGTCGCTGCGCTTCTGCTCTACGAGCACACCCTCGTGCGACCGGGAAACCTCCGTCGCCTCGACACCGCGTTCTTCACGATGAACGGCGTCATCAGCGTGGCGTTCTTCGCGTTCGTCCTGGTCGACTCGCTCTAAAGGGCCACGTCCGGTGTCAGACGCCCACCATGTCCTGTCGGGCCTCCTAGTTCTGGGACAAAGACGCTGCAACCGAGGCGTTTCTAATCAGTAGGCGCGGACCTGTCGGGTGTCTGACACCAGACGGGGCCGTTGCTGACACGGTTCCTGGCTAGGGAGGCGGAACGCCCCGGACTAGACTCGACGCCGTGATCCGGGCTCGCGAGCTGTCCAAGCGCTTCGGCGACAAGCGTGTCCTCGAAGGGCTCGAGCTCGAGGTGCCGCGTGGTGGCTTTGTGCTCGTGACCGGGCCGAACGGGTCCGGGAAGACGACCCTGCTTCGGCTTTGCGCCGGGCTCGCGGCGCCGACCGGCGGCGAGCTCGAGGTCGACGCGACGCGGGGCGCGATCGGTTTCCTCGGCCACGAGCCGCTCCTCTACCGGGAGCTGACCGCGCTCGAGAACCTCGACCTCTACGGGCGCCTCTACCGTCTGCCCGAGCGGCGCGAGCGTTCCGGCGCGATGCTCGAGCGCTTCGGTCTCTGGCGGGCGCGCAACGAGCGGGCGGGAACGTTCTCTCGCGGCATGCTCCAGCGCCTCGCCCTCTGCCGGACCTTCCTGCACGAACCCGACCTGCTCCTCCTCGACGAGCCCTTCGACGGGCTCGACACCGAGGGCGCGGAGCTCCTGCAGAGCGAACTGGCGGAACGCACTGCAACCGCGCTCGTCGCAACCCACGATCCCGAAGCGCTCGCTCAGCGCGCAAGCGGACGGATCGCCCTCGCGTGAGTGGCTACGCAGCAGACGTTGCCGCGCTCGCGCGCAAGGACATCCTCCTCGAGCTCCGCTCTCGCGACACGCTCCCGGCGATGCTCCTCTTCGTCGTCTCGGCGCTGACGGTCTTCCACTTTGCGTTGCCGGACGGCTCCTCCGCCCGCGCCGAGACAGGCCTGCTCTGGATCGCGATTGTCTTCACGGCTCTTCTGGGACTCGGCCGCGCATTCGCCGCGGAACGCGAAGAGGGCGCACTCGACGGGCTCGTCCTCGCACCATGCGACCGGAGCGCGATCTGGCTCGGAAAGACACTCGGCGTGACCGCGTTCCTCGTGCTTGCCGAGCTCGTCGCGCTGCCGGCCTTCGCGCTCTTCTTCCACTCGCTTTCGTGGGAGCTCGTCGCGGCTGTGGCGCTCGCCGACCTCGGCATCGCCGCAATCGGCACCCTGCTCGCCGCGATGGCCGCCGCGAGCCGCGCACGCGAGCTGCTGCTGCCCCTCATGTTCCTGCCGCTCGTGATCCCGGTTGTGATCGGCGGCGTCGGCGCGAGTGTCGCGGCGAATCCCGGCTCTTTCCTCGGCTTTCTCGCTCTGTACGACGCGGTTTTTGTGATTCTCTGCTGGGCGAGCTTTGAGTACGTCGTTACGGAATAGAAACGCGGTGCTTGCCGTGGCAGCTGCCGGCCTTCTGGTCGGAGGGATCGCGCTCGCCTTCTACTGGGCTCCCGAGGACGCAGACCAGGGCTTCAGCCAGAAGATCTTCTACATCCACGTCCCGATCGCGCTCACCGCATATGCCTGTTTCGGAGTCGGCGCGTGGAAGGCGCTGCGGCTCCTGTGGACGCGCGAGCGGCGCTACGACCTCGAGAGCTACACGGCGATCCACATGGGCGTCATCTTCGGGCTGCTCACCCTCATCACCGGCTCGATCTGGGCCAAGGTCTCGTGGGGGCACTGGTGGACGTGGGGAGAGCGCCAGCTCGTGCTCTTCCTGATCCTGTTTCTCTTCTACTCGTCGTACTTCATGCTCCGCTACTCGACCGAGCCGGGGCCGAGGCGGGAGCGCAACTCCGCGGTCTATGCCCTCTTCGGAGTCGTCCTGATCCCGGTCAGCTTCCTCGCGGTCCGGATCGCCGGGACGATCCTCCACCCGACGATCTTCACGCACGAGGGGGCGAACCTACCGGGGTCGATGCTGTTCGCCTTCCTCGTCTGCCTGGCCGGGATGCTCGCGCTGGCGGCGACGCTCTACCGGGTCGAGCTCGCCGGGAAGCGGGTCGAGGCAAGCCTTCGCGAGCTGCGGGAGCTCCTCGCGTGACGACGGCCGAGAAGTACGTGACCGCGGCCTATCTCGTACTGCTCGGGTCGGTGCTCGTGTACGTGCTCATCATCGCGCTCAAGGTCGGGAGGCTCGAGCAGGAGCTGGCCGACCTGACGCGCCTCGCCAGGCAGAGGCAGGATGGCTGAGCTCCTCTTCTGGCCGGCCTTCCTCGCGTACGGCGAGGCTGCATTCGCCTATGCCGGCGACGCGCGGCACCCGGGATCGATGGGGCGCCTCGCGACCTGGGGCGTGCGCGTTGGCTGGCTCGTGCAGACCGCGCTGCTGATTGCCCAGGCCGCACGGGCGGACGGGTTCCCGTGGGATACCTGGGCCGGCTCTCTGAACCTCTTCGTCTGGCTCGTCGTCGGCGCCTACCTGATCTGGGGCTGCCGGCCGCGGTTCCGGCTGCTCGGGCTCGTCGTCATGCCGCTGGCGGCGCTGTTGCTGGCTGTTTCCTACGCAGCAGGCGGCGTTGGCGGGTCCGGTCAGACCGGCTACTCGACGCTCTTCCTCGTCTTCCACGTCGGCCTCCTGCTCGCCGGATTCGCGGGTCTCACGCTTGCCGCGGCGCTCGCCGCGCTCTATCTGTGGCAGGAGCGCCAGCTCAAGCGGCGCAGCTCGACGGTGCTCCGCTTCCGCGCGCCCTCGCTGGTCACGCTCGAGTCGCTCGTCGTGCGAACCGTCGCGTTCTCACTGCCGGTGCTCACGCTCGGGATGGCCGCCGGCTTCGCCCGCGTTCGGCACGGCTCGGACCTCGACCCGTTGATCGTGCTCACCGTGCTCACGTGGGCGGTCTACGGCGCGTTCCTCGTTCTTCGCTTCGGCGTCGGCTGGCGAGGACGGCGGGCCGCCTACCTGGCACTGGTCGGCTTCGCGCTCGTGATCGCGCTCCAGCTCAGCGTGCAGACGGGGCATTTCGCATGAACCTCGTTCTCGTCGGAACGTCCCACCGGCTCGCGCCGGTCGAAGTGCGCGAACGGGTCGCGCTCGACCTCACAGGCGCGGCCCAGCTCGCTCGGCGGTTGGCCGACGGCGGAGAGGCCGTGTGCCTGTCGACCTGCAACCGCACCGAGGTCTATCTCGCGCATCCCGATCCCGAGCAGGCGGAGGCGCTCGCGGCCACCGCACTGGCGGCAGGGGAGATCGAGCTCTACCGCCTGCGCGACGAGGCGGCCGCGCTCCACCTGTTTCGCGTCGCTGCGGGGCTCGACTCGCTCGTTCCCGGCGAGGGCGAGATCCTCGGCCAGGTGCGCACCGCGTACGAGGCTGGCACCTGCGGGCCGGTTCTCGACCGGCTCTTCCGGCAGGCTCTGCACGCGGGCAAGAAGGTCCGCGCCGAGACGGCGATCGGCGAGAGCCCGGCGTCGGTCTCCTCGGCTGCCGCGGCGCTCGCACAGCAGGTGTTCGGGGACCTCGAGGGCTGCCGCGTGCTGCTCGTCGGCGCCGGCGAGGTCAGCGAGCTCGCCGCCCGGAGCCTCGCCGCACGGGGCGCCTCGATCGCGGCCGTGGCGAGCCGCACGCAGGATCGGGCCGAGGAGCTGCGCGACACGCTTCGGCGGCCAGGCCGTTCCGTTCGACCAGGTCGGTGACGAGCTCGCCCGCGCAGATGTCGTCGTCTCGTCGACGAGCGCGCCGGGCTATGTCTTGAGTGGCGGACCGCATGCCCGAGCGCAAGGGGCGGCCGCTGTTCGTGATCGACCTCGCCGTCCCGCGTGACGTCGAGCCCGCTGTTGCCGATCTCGACGACTGCTACCTGTACGACATCGACGACCTCGAAGCAGTCGTCAGCGAAAGCCTCAGCGGGCGCTGGCGAGAGGCGGCGCGGGCCGAGTCGATGGTCGCGCACGAGGCGGACCGGTTCCGCGATTGGCAGGCGTCGCTCGAAGTCGTCCCTGCGATCGCATCGCTGCGCGAACGGGCCGAGAACATCCGGTCGGGCGAGCTGGCGAAGGCCGAGAGCAGGCTCGGCGGCCTGTCGGAGAGCGAGCGGCGGACGGTCGAGTCGCTGACGACGCAGATCGTGAACAAGCTCCTGCACGTCCCGATCGTCCGCATGAAAGAGGCGGCCGCAACCGACGGGACAGGGTACGTCGACGTCGCCCGGGACCTGTTCGGTCTCGCGGAGGACGAGGATGCAGCTCCGGGTCGGAAGCCGCGGTAGCAGGCTCGCGCTGACGCAGGCTGGATTGGCCTGCGATCAGCTGCGCGGGCCGGGGATCGAGATCGCGCTCGTCCCGATCACGACCATCGGCGACCGCGACCGCACGAAGCCCTTCGGCGAGATCGGCGAGCGTGGCGTCTTCGTCAAGGAGCTCGAGGAGGCGCTGCTCGACGGTCGGATCGACGTCGCCGTTCACTCGGCGAAGGACATGACCTCCACCGACACCGACGGGCTCGTCGTCGGCGCCTACCTGCCTCGCGAGGACCCCCGGGACGCGCTCTGCGGCGCAGAGGCGATCCGTCCCGAGATGCGGATCGGGACGGCCTCGGTGCGCCGGCGGGCCCAGCTGCTCGCACTCGAGCCGACGCTCTCGATCGAGCCGCTCCGCGGGAACATCGACACCAGGCTGCGGAAGCGAGGCGAGCGGGGCCTCGACGCCGTCGTCCTCGCGGCGTGCGGGCTCGACCGCCTCGGGCTCGCGGCAGAGATCGGGCGCCGGTTCGGGCCGCAAGAGCTGCTCCCCGAGGCGGGCCAGGGCGCCCTCGCGCTTCAGGTTCGCTTAGGAGAGGAAGAGGTCGTCGCCACAGCGGACGATCCCGAGACCAACCGGCGGGTCGAGGCCGAGCGGCGCTGCGTCGCCGTGATCGGCGGCGGCTGCCTGGCACCGATCGCGGCGCACCACGACGGGCAGACTCTGACCGCCCTCATCGCCGACCCGGACGGCCGGTGGGTCGAGCGCCGGAGCGGAGACGATCCCGACGCGCTCGCCGCCGAGTTGCTCTCGCTGGTTCCTGCGTGAAGGTGATCGTCACGCGGCCTCGGGAGCAGGCAGGGCCGCTCGTCGCCCGGCTGGAGGCGCTCGGCCACGAGGTCGTCGAGTGCCCGCTGATCGAGATCGAGCCGCTCGTCGGACCGGTCGACGTCGATGGGTACGAGTGGGTGATCGTCACGAGCCCGAACGGCGCCCGCGAGCTCGTCTCCAGGGCCGCCGGCGATCTGCCGAAGATCGCTGCTGTCGGCCCCGGCACCGCCGAGACGCTCCGCGAGCTGGGCGTCCAGCCTGCATTCGTGCCCAGCGTCTCGTCCCAGGACGGCCTGCTTGCCGAGTTCCCTCGGCCCGAGGGGCGAGTGCTCTTCGCAGCCGCGGAAGGTGCGCGCCGCGCCCCGGTCGAGGAGCTCGGCGCCGACTTTGTCGCGCTCTACCGGACGCGGCTGGTACGCCCGGCGAAGCCGCCCGAAGGGGACATCGTCGTGCTCGCGTCCGGCTCCGCGGCACGCTCGTTCGCGAAGCTCGGCTCCGACATTCCTGTCATCTCGATCGGCCCTCAGACGACCCAGGCCGCAGAGGCCGCGGGCCTCCGTGTTCTCGCCGAGGCCGAGTCGCACGACCTCGACGGCCTCGTTTCGGCCGTCGGTGGTTTACCGTCCTGACGTGTTCGTCACCTTCCTGACCGACTTCGGGCTCGAGGATGACTTCGTCGGCACCTGCCACGGCGTGATGAAGCGGATCGCGCCCGAGCTCGAGATCATCGACATCACGCACGGCATCCAGCCGCAAGGCGTACTCCAGGGGGCGCTCGTGCTGGCGAATACGGTTCCGTACCTTCCGGAGGGCGTGCACCTTGCAGTCGTCGACCCGGGCGTCGGCACCGAGCGCCGTGGGCTCGCGCTTCGAAGCGGTGGGCGTCTCTTCGTGGGGCCCGACAACGGGCTGCTGATGCCGGCCGCGGAGAAGCTCGGCGGGGTCGATGCGGCCCACGAGATAACGAACCGTCAATACGCGCTCGAGCCGGTGTCGGCGACGTTTCACGGCCGGGATGTCTTCTCGCCTGCAGCGGCGTACCTCGCCAAGGGACTCGCGATCGAGGAGCTCGGACCGGCGATCGAAGTCGACTCCCTCGCGAAGCTCGACGTGCCGGAGCCCGAGGTGACGGACAAGCGGATCCGGGCGTGCTGCCTCTACGTCGACCGCTTCGGGAACATGCAGCTCAACCTGACCCGCATCCATCTCGAGCAGCTCGGCATCGAGCCCGGCATTCAGGTCGAGCTCGAGCTGGCGTCCGAGCGCTACTACGCGGTCGCTGCGAGGGCGTACGCCGACGCGCGCCTAGGCGAGATCATCCTCTACGAGGACGCCTATGAGAACATCGCGATCGCGATCAGCGGTGGTAGCGCCGCCGAGACGTTCTCGACGCGGCCGGGGAGCGACGTGCGGATCAGGGTCGCCGATTGAGCGTCCTCGACCAGCTCGGCCGCAAGTTCGCCCGGTTCACGACGAACCAGGTCGTGCGCCGGCCCAGGCTGTGGCGCCTGTTCCGCAGCTTTACCCGACTGCAGTTCAACCGCATCGCACCCGCCTGGGACCAGATGCGAACTCCTGAGGCCTTCGCATCGCTCGATGCCGCACTCGACTCGATCGACGAGCCACCGAGGCGCGCGCTCGACCTCGGGACCGGGACGGGCAGGGCAGCGTTCATCCTCGCCAGGCGCTATCCGGAAGCAGAGATCGTCGGCGCAGACCTCGCTGCGGCGATGCTCGACGAGGCGCGCAAGCGAACGCCGCCGGAGCTTGCGGATCGCGTCCGGTTCGACGAGGCCGACGCGGAGCGGCTGCCGTATCCCGAGGGGTCGTTCGACCTGGTCACGCTCGCGAACATGATCCCGTTCTTCGACGAGCTCGCACGCGTGACGGCGCCCGGCGGAACCGTCGTCTTCTCGTTCTCTGTCGGTCCCAACACGCCGATCTACGTGCCGCCCGAGGTCTTGCAGAAGGAGCTCTCGAAGCGTGGTTTCTCGGACTTTGCGGACTTTGCGGCCGGCGACGGGACGGCTCTCGCCGCACGCAAAGTCGAGCGGGCGTAATCTTTTGCTCAGAAGGACGTTCGCGGCACGGTAGCACCGGCCCGGACGTCCTTTCTTCGCGCAGCGAGAGTGGCGAGGGCCGGAATCGAACCGGCGACACCACGGTTTTCAGCCGTGTGCTCTACCAACTGAGCTACCTCGCCGCGCGTCGCAGTGTAGCCAGGGCTGGTGTCCCTTTCGTTGATGTGGCTGCCAGAGCTAGCCCGGGCCGCTCAGCCGGTGGCGACTACGTCGGAGCGAGCTGAGGACTTTCCAGGCGACGCTCTTTGCGAAGGACGTACAAGGCCCAGATCGTTCTGACGACTCCCCATCCGATTGCGACCAGCCCGCTAACGAGCAGGGCGTAGGCGAGGTCTGGCAGGCCGCTTGCGAGCACCAGTAGCGGTACACCAAACTGTTTCGGCAGGAGCACCAGCACAAGCGCTGCCCAAGCCAGGCTCAGTGCCAGTGAACCGGCGATGCGTAGACGTGGTGGAAGGCGACCGCTTGCGTAGGTTCCCCCTCGCAGAGCCGCTATCGATCTGATCATCCCGCGAATCTGGAGAACGATCACTCCGAACAGAAGCGCATAGACCACGAAGGTCGGTGCGTTGGACGGTGGGGGCTCGGGCTCCTTTCCCGCCAAGAGGCTCGTCACTCCGTCCGCAATGGTTCCCATGCGACCGCTCGTGAAGAGATCCAGTGAGTTCTCCGCGTTCAGGAGTACCACGACGCCCGACCGGTTTCCGGGCGTCAGGACGGCGTTTGCGTGGAAGTTGAACGTCTCTCCCTGATGATGGATTGCGGGGATGCCGTTGATCGGCCCCACGAACCAGCCCATCCCATAAGACGTGCCATTCTCGGGTGTTGGAACGGCCGGCCGGTGGAGCGCAGCGATCCCGGCCGGCGAGAGGACGGCCGCCTTCTCGTAGCTGCCCCGGTTCAGCTGGGCGATCAGGTAATGGGTCATGTCCTCTGCGCTCGCGATGAGGTAGCCGGCGGGGATGAGCCCGCGGTTGAAAGCCAGGTCTGCGGCTCTAGGACGCCCGAACCAGTAGTTGTGACCCGTCGCCAGACCGTGCTGTTTCGCCACTGCCTGGGATGTGAACGAGCGGTTCATCTGAAGCGGCTGGAAGACATGCCTCTCGATGTAAGCCTCGTACGACTCTCCGGAGACGGTCTGCACGATCAGCCCCAACACCGAATAGTTGATCGTGCTGTACTGGTGCGTCGCGCCGACTGGGTTCGTCAGCTCGGCAGTGTGCAACTTGCGTACAGCCCGTTCCAGGGCCTGATCGCTCGTATCGTCGCTTCCCTGAAACGACCGTCCTGTCTTCGTCGAAAGGCCGCTCGTCTGGTTCAAGAGGTGGCGGACTGTGATTCGCGCCGAAGCGTTCTTGTCGGCGACACGGAACCAGGGGAGATACCGCTGCACGGGTGCGTCGAGATCGATCTTTCCCGCTTCGACCAGCTGCATGACGGCAAGGGCGGTGAAAGACTTGCTCAACGAGCCGATGATGAACGGCGTCTGTGGTGTGACGCTGCGTCCCGAGGCGTCGGCCTCACCGAATCCACGCTGGTAGACGACCTTGTCGCCTTGGACGATCCCGAGAGCCAGGCCAGGTATGCGCTGCGCGGCCATCTCGCCCTGCACGAATTTGTCGATCGCTCCGAAATTGGGCGGTGTGCGTTGCGCTCCGTTTGCAGCCGGAGCGCTGCCGTTTCCCGGCCGGCTCACCAGGAACGCTCCGCCAAGGACCAACGCGGCAAGCGCGACCCAGATACCGAGCTTTCTGTGTCGTCGGCCCCAATTGCTCATCCCTGCGGCCAGTCCGGTCGAGCGCCCCGGGTCCGCGTTGGCCGGCTCTTCGGTCACAGCCTCACCAGCACGAGATCGACCGAGCCGGAGCCCAACGTGACGTAGGCGATCTCCACGTCGCACGAGTGTGCGTACCGGATTGCCGGAAGCGCATCCTCCACGCGCCGAGTATTCCACCGCCTGTCACGGTCAGGCATGGACGCGGGCGGCTGTCAGCCGTTCGAGGAGGGCGTCCAGGAGCTGGTTCTTCAGGAGAACGTCGTCTGCGCCGGATTCCTTGGCGGCACGATGAAGCTCAGGCGCGTCGTCGCCCGTGAGCGCGATCAGGCAGAGATGCGGATGGTCGCGCCGAAGACGGGCGACCGTGCTAACGCCGTCGAGGAGCGGCATGTGCAGATCGAGCACCGCAGCGTCCGGCGCGAGCTCGTCGACGAGCTCGATCGCCGCGAGGCCGTCGATCGCGGTTCCGACAACGGAGAGCTCGGGCTGGTGCTCGATCAGCTCGCGCAGCGAGGCGAGAAATTCTTCGTCGTCGTCTGCGAGCACAACCCGGATCGTCCCTTCGGGAGCCTGTGCTGACACAGGACGCCATCACACAGCTTCGGGGCGACTGCGTCAAGCACCGGAGGCATTCGCGTGCTCATCCATGCGACGCTATCCAGGTGCTCGGAGTCCTGTACGACATTCACGGGAACATGCCGGCTCTCGAGCGAGTGCTCGAAGAGGCCGAGCAGCTCGACATCGACCGGTGGCTCCTCGGCGGCGACTACGGCACGCCGAGCCCGTGGCCCGACGAGACGCTCGCGCGCCTGCGAGAGCTGCCGAACGCCACGTGGATCCGCGGCAACGGCGAGCGCTGGCTGAGAGAGCCTCCGCTGGATCGCCCCGAGGTGATGGCGACCTACGACCAGTTCCAGGGTTCTCTCTCGGAGGAGACCGTCGACTGGCTCTACGCGCTCCCGACGAAGGCGGAGCTGGACGGGATCCTCTACGTGCACGGCTCTCCGCTCTCGGATGTCGAGAGCTTCCCGCCCGAGCCCTCCGACGACGACGAGCGCATGTTGGACGGTGTCGGCGACCGGATAGTGGTCTTCGGGCACAGTCACCAGCAGTTCCGCCGTCCGGGCCCAAACGGCACGGAGCTCGTCAACCCGGGTAGCGCTGGCATGCCGCTCGACGGTGACGTGCGGGCGGCCTGGGCGACCTGGGACGGTGACTTCGAGTTCCGCCGCACCGAGTACGACGTGGCTCGCGCCGCTGCCGGGTATCGCTCCATGGGCGGTGACTTCGCCGAGCTGATGGCCCGCCGGATCGAGCGCGGCTCCGACTGAGGATCACTTGTAAACCACATTGAATTCCTGCCGGTGGAGGCAGATACTCGTCGGCATGCGCCGAGCTCTGATGGCGATCGGTTTGCTGGCGGTTTCGCTCGCTGCGGCAACGGCCTTGACCAGTTGCGGCGGTGGCGGGAGCAACGCCGGCTCCAATCCGAGCGACCCCCACGTGGCGATGGGCGCTCACCTGTTCACCCAGTTCGCCTGCTCGGCCTGTCACGGCGAGCAGGGCAAGGGCGACGTTTCGTCCGACGTGCCGGCCCTGAAGGACATCGGTAACAGCTTGTCCGTCAGCCAGATGACGGCGATCATCAACCACGGCCTCGGCGAGTCGGCGAACCCGCAGAAGCCCTATATGCCCGTCTGGGGCCCGGTGATCTCGGAGAGCCAGGTGTCGGATCTCGTCGAGTACATCGCCGCCGGCCTGCCGAAGGTCGAGGACGCGGACCCGGTGCCCGTGCCGCGCGAGCAGGGCGAGGCAGTGGCCGGTGCAGCGCTCTACGTGCGCGACGGCTGCATCAACTGCCACGGCCCGAGTGGGCTCGGAGGCGTGCCGAATCCAGAGTCCGAGGACAAGATCATCCCGGCGCTCTCGGGCGGAGATTTTCGCGAGGAGTTCAACACCGACGAGAAGATCACCGAGATGATCCGCTCGGGCAGCGTCCTCGGCAAGGCGCCGATCGCAAGCATGCCGCACTGGGGCGGCATCATTTCCGACGAGGACCTCGCGGCGCTCGTCGCCTATCTGAAGACGCTGAAGTAGGTCGCCTAGGAGGGTTGGCGGAATACTGCTCGTCTCCGGGGTGCGATGGTCGTTCCGAGGGCGCGGACGCAGGGAGCACCCAGGCTAGTAAGCCTGGGTGCGACTGAGGACCGGCCTGGGGCGAGCAGCGCGGCCCGGGGCACAGCACTGTATTTCGCCAAACCCTCCTAGATGAGCGCGGCGTCGAGTGTGACCTCGACGTTGCCCTTGAGCGCCTGTGACACCGGGCAGTTCTCCTTCGCGCCTTCTGCGGCCTGCTGGAACGCCTCGTCGTCGATCCCCTCGATCTCGCCGCGAATGCTGAGGTCGATTCTCGTGATCCGGAAGCCTTCGCCGACCTTCTCGAAGGTCGTGCGCGCTTCGGACTCGAGCTTGGTCGGAGGCGTGCCCGCCCGGGCGAGCCCGCCCGCGAGGGCCATGAGGACGCAGCTCGCGAGCGCGCCTGCGATCAGCTCCTCGGGGCTCGTGCCGCCACCGTCCTCGGCGCGGTCTCTCCAGGTCACCGGCTGGTCGGTCACCGTTCCGCTGCCGAGGCTGAACCGGCCCTGGCCCTCGGCCAGGGTGCCTTCCCAGGTCGCGCGTGCCGTCTTCTCAGTCGCCATCGTCTCTCCCCTCCTCGCCTGAACCGGACGGCCGATAGTACTTCTTGCCCTTCAGCGGATCGGGCAGGTTGTCCACGTCGAAGCCCCGAGGATCCGAGTGCGGATAGATGTAGCCCTTGCCCGCGGCCGAGCTTCTTCGCGCCGTAGTAGTGGGCGTCCCGCAGCGAGTCCGGCGGCCGGACATGTCCGTGCTCCTTCACGTCCGCCTGGGCTTCGCTGAGCGCGGTGATGACCGCGTTCGACTTCGGCGCCCGCGCGAGATAGATCGCCGCGTGGGCGAGATTGAGCTGCACCTCCGGCAGGCCGACGTGCTCCACGGCGTGGGCGGCGGCGACCGCGATGAGGAGCGCGCGCGGATCTGCGTTCCCGATGTCCTCGGAGGCGAGGATGACCATGCGGCGCGCCACGAAGCGCGGATCCTCGCCGCCGGCCAGCATCGCGGCCAGGTAGTAGACGGAGGCGTCCGGGTCGGACGCGCGCATCGACTTGATGAAGGCCGACGTGAAGTCGTAGTGCGCGTCGCCGCCCTTGTCGTAGACGAGCGGGCGCTTCCGCGCGGCATCTTCGATCTGACCGGCGCCGAGGGACTGCCCCTCGGCTCTCGCCGTGTGGAACGCGAGCTCGAGAATGTTGAGCGCGTTCCGCGCGTCGCCCCCGGCGCGACGGGCGATCAGCTCGACGAGCTCGCCCGAGAGGTCGGTCTTCAGCTCGCCCGCGCCTCGCGTGACGATCACGGCGAGCTCCTCGTTCGTGAGCGGCACGAGCTCGTAGATCTGGCTGCGCGAAAGCAGTGCCGAGTTGACCTCGAAGTAGGGGTTCTCGGTGGTGGCGCCGATCAGGGTCACCGTACCCACCTCGACCGCGGGCAGGAGCGCATCCTGCTGTGCCTTGTTGAACCTGTGGATCTCGTCAAGGAAGAGAATCGTTCGCTGGCCCTGGGCGCCGAGCCGCTCATGCCCGGACTTGAGCACCTCGCGCACCTGGGCGACCGTTGCGGACACGGCTGACAACTCCTCGAATGCGGCGCCTGTCGTGTTCGCGATCACGCGGGCAAGCGTCGTCTTGCCGCTCCCGGGCGGTCCGTAGAGGATCGACGAGCTGACGCGATCCTCCTCGATCGCGAGTCGGAGGGCCGAGTGCTCGCCGAGCACCTCCTCCTGGCCGACGAAGTCGTCGAGCCGTTGGGGGCGCATGCGCATGGCCAGAGGAGCCGTGTCCGGAAGCCGCTCGTCAGCCGCGTCGGAGAACAGGTTTCCCACAGCTCGGAAGTATGCTTCTCGTGTGCATAGCCGCGACGCGACGGAGCTTCCGCCCGGCCACGAAACGGGCAGCGAGACGGAGGACGAGTACGCGCCGATCCTGCCCTGGGCTGTTCGCAACGAGCTGACCGAGCTCGCGAAGCGCGACGACTGACTTGGCGACCAGCTCGCTGCGAGATGAGGTCACCAAGCTCCTGCAGGAGCTCATTCGGCTCGACACCGTGAACCCGCCGGGGAACGAGACCCGCGCCGCCGAGGTCCTGCGCGACTATCTCGAGGAGAGCGGCGTCTCCTGCGAGCTTTACGCAAGGGTGCCCGAGCGGGCGAATCTCGTCGCACGGATCCCGGGGCGCAGCGACGGGCCGCGCCTGGCCCTCCTCTCGCACACGGACACGGTTCTCGCCGATCCCGGTGAGTGGGAGGTCGATCCCTGGTCGGGCGAGCTGCGCGACGGCGAGATCTGGGGGCGCGGCGCGCTCGACATGAAGGGCCAGGTCGCCGCGAGCGCCGTCGCGATGGCGTCGCTCGCTCGCGAGGGCTTCGAGCCGGCGGGCGACCTGATCTTCATCGCGGCCGCCGACGAGGAGGTCGGCATCGATTTCGGGCTCGCGTGGCTGTGCGAGGAGCATCCGGACGCCGTTCGGGCCGACTACTCGCTGAACGAAGGAGCCGGCGACCGGGTCGAAATCGGTGGCCGGCCGTTCTACCTCTGCTCGACCGCCGAGAAGATGAGCGCACCGTTCGTCATTCGGGTGCGCGGCCGGAGCGGGCACGCTTCGATGCCCGGAATCGCGGACAACGCGCTCGTCAAGGCGGCCCCGCTCATCGAGCGACTCGGAAGATTCTCGCCGGAGCCACGCCTGGAGCCCGAGGTCGCTGCTCTGTTCGAAGCGGTGACCGGCGTGGCGCCGGAGGACGCGGCCCAGGTCGTCGCTCTCGCACGGGAGGTCGATCCGGTTGCGGGTGAGATGGTGGAACCGCTGCGTCGGCATGACGGTCACGCCGACGATGATCACGGCGTCGCAGAAGCGGAACGTGATCCCGGCCCTCTGCGAGATCACGGTCGATTGCAGGTTGCTGCCCGGGCAGACGCAGGCCGAGGCGGAGCAGGTCGTGCGCGACTTGCTCGGCGAGGGCGACTACGAGCTCGAGTGGATCGAGGGCCACGGAGGTACGCGCTCGCCGATGGCGGGGCCGCTCTGGGACGCGATCGGCTCCTGGGTGGCCGAGACCGAGCCGGAAGCGGCGGTCGCGCCGATCTGCCTCGCGGGCTTTACGGACAGCCACTGGTTGCGCGATGCGTTCGGGACGGTCGCTTATGGGTTCTTCCCGATGCGGTTCATGGATCCGCAGGTCGCGACGCGGCTCGTCCACTCGGCTGACGAGAGGGTGCGCGTCGACGACCTCGAGCTCGGCGTCGAGTTCCTCCGCGATGCCGCGCGGGCAATGGGGGAGCAATAGGGGGTTCGCGTAGCCCGACCGTTGGTCGATAACCTCAGTGCGATGACGGAGATGGAGCTCAGGCTCGGAGGTATGGCCTTGTCCAACGGGGTCCTCGTCCATGGACCGAACGCCTGGGCGTGCGCGATCCGGCATCCCGACGGGCGACTCGAAGTCGCATCCGACTTCAAGCGCTACCGGTCGTCCGGCGTCACGAACCCGCTGCTTCGGGGGCCCGCGCGGCTTGCCGATGCACTCGCGGTGCTACCGCAGGTGCGGCGGCGGCTGCCCGCGGCGAAGCTCCCGTTCCAGCGGCCTCGCGTTTTGACCGCGATGATCGCCGGCGCAGCTGCGACGCAGGTTGCGCGCGGCTCGCGGCGGGTGAGCCCGGCGGTCCAGGAGCTCGTCGCCGCGATCGCCTCACTGGCGCCCGCGGCAATCGCGCTCCGGAGCTCCGAGCTGGCCGCCTACCACGGAGCGGAGCACATCACGATCGGCACCTACGAGCACGGCGAGGCCCGCGAGAAGGAGCACGAGCGCTGCGGGTCACACCTGCTTGCCCCCCTGCTCGGGTCACTCGCGATCGGGAACGCGCTCGCCGGACGGGCGCCTGTCCAGTTCAGGCTGGCTGCCCGCGGGCTCGCGTCGCTCGGTGCCGTTGCCGTATCGACCGAGATCTTCTCGTGGATGGTGCGCAATCCCGAGCACCCAGTCTCCAAGGCCCTCGCGCGGCCGGGGCACGAGCTCCAGCACCGCCTTGCGACTGCGGAGCCGACCCCGGAGCAGCTCGAGGTGGCGGAGGCCGCCCTCGCCGCGTGCCTCGAGCTCGAGCATGGCGACACGGACTAGCGCCAAGCGCCTCCCGCCGGAGATCTTCGACCTCCCGGTCGAGAAGATGCGTGACGGCTACTACACCGACGCGTACTTCAACCATGCGCGCGCCGCACTCCTCCAGGACAGCCGCCGCCCGCGAGTCGTCATGCAGGTCTTCCAGAAGAACCACTCGCACCTGGGCGGGATGGACGAGGCAATCGCCGTCCTCAAGCTCTGCTCGCACGACTGGGAGCAGCTGACCGTGCATGCGCTGTACGACGGTGACCGCATCGACCCGTACGAGACGGTCATGCACATCGAGGGCGATTACACGCTCTTCGCCCACCTCGAGACCGTCTACCTCGGCACCCTCGCGCGCAGGACGCTGATCACGACGAACGTCGTTCGGGTGCTCGAGGCTGCGAACAGGAAGCCGATCATCTTCATGCCCGCTCGGCACGACCACCATCGCGTGCAGACGGGCGACGGCTACGCCGCGTACGTCGCCGGCCAGATCGTCGGCGCGCCGGTCGGTGTGACGACGGACGAGCAGGCGTCCTGGTGGGGCGGGAAGGGGGTCGGCACCGTGCCGCACTCGCTCATCTCGTCCTACGGCGGGAACACCGTGCTCGCTGCGACGAGGTTCGCAGAATGGGCGCCGGAGGACTTGAACGTGACGGTGCTCGTCGATTTCGAGAACGACTCGGTGCGAACTGCGCTCGAGGTGGCACGCGCGCTGGGGCCCCGGCTCTGGGGCGTACGGCTCGACACGTCGGAGAATCTCGTCGATCGCGCGCTGTGGGAAGAGATGGGCGATTTCAAGCCGGCGGGCGTCAACGAGCGGCTCGTGCGGCAGGTCCGCGACGCGCTTGATGCCGACGGCTTCGAGCACGTGAAGATCGTCGCCTCGGGCGGCTTCACGGTCGAGAAGATCGCCGATTTCGAGAAGAAGGGAGTACCGGTCGATGCGTACGGCGTCGGGTCTTCGCTGATCCGCGGCCAGAACGACTTCACGGCCGACGTCGTCATGACGGACGGCCGCCCGTCCGCGAAGGTCGGCCGGCATTTCCGCCCGAACCCCCGGCTCGACCGTGTCACCTAGGCCGGTTCCCGTGGCCTCCTCCCCGATGCGATCGTATCGGGGAACTTCGCGTCCGTGGGTGTCAGCTCTGTGACGAAAGTGAACGGCGGAGTCGTGCTCTGGGACGTCGACACGCAGGTCGACTTCATGCTCCCGACGGGGAAGCTCTACGTCCCAGGGGCGGAGGAGACGGCACCCGCGATGCGGCGGCTGGTCGACGCGGCGCGCGAGGCCGGAATCGTCCACGTCGCCTCGGCGGACGACCACGAGCTCACCGATCCGGAGATCTCGGACGAGCCCGACTTCCTCAACACGTACCCGCCTCACTGTCTTCGCGGCACGCGCGGCGCCCAGAAGGTCCCCGAGACCGAGCAGGCGGATCCGCTGCCGCTCGGGCTCGTGCCGTTCCCGCCGGGTCTCGTCCCGGAGCTCGTCGAGGGGCGACGCGAGATCCTGCTGCTCAAGAAGAACTTCAACGTGTTCACGAACCCAAACACGGAGCCTGTCCTCGACGCGCTCGACCCGGCCGAGATCGTCGTCTTCGGCGTCGCGACGGACGTCTGCGACGACGCCGCGATCCGCGGGTTCCTGCTTCGCGGCCGCCGCGTGCGCTTCGTCGAGGATGCAGCGCGTGGTCTCGACGAGTCCCGCGTCAGCGCCTGCACGGCGGCCTGGCGCGATGCCGGTGTCGAGTTCACGACGGCCGACGCCGTCGTCGCCTCACTCGCGTAACTACAGCTTCCGCGCCGGAATGCCGATTAGCACCCTCGGATGCCGGACATCGCTCAGATCCTGAGCCAGATCGGCCAAATGGCGCTGATCTGGTTGCCGCTCCTCATGTTCGGGCTCATCATCTACCTGCTCTGGCGCACCCTCCAGGTGATGCCGCGGGTCAAGCCGAAGCACGTCTCCGCGAGCTCGAAGTCGTCAGTCACCTGGGAGGAGGTCGCCGGCCTCGAAGAGGCACGCGCGGAGATGGAGGAGATCGTCGACTTCCTGCGCGACTCGAAGCGCTTTGCCCGCCTGGGCGCGCGTGTGCCGAAGGGCATTCTCCTGTACGGCCCGCCCGGCACCGGCAAGACCCTGCTCGCAAAGGCAGTCGCGCACGAGTCGGGCGCCGCCTTCTACTCGCAAAGCGCCTCCGCATTCGTCGAGATGTTCGCCGGCCTCGGAGCCGCTCGCATCCGGAAGCTCTTCGAAGACGCTCGCAAGGCCGCTCCCGCGATCGTCTTCATCGACGAGCTTGACGCCGTCGGCACCGCTCGCACCGGCCATGGCTTCAACCGCGAGCAGGACCAGACGCTGAACCAGCTGCTCGTCGAGCTCGACGGCTTCGCAAACCGCGAGCAGGTGATCGTGATGGGCGCCTCGAACCGCCTCCAGGACCTCGATCCGGCCCTTCTCCGTCCGGGCCGCTTCGACCGCCAGGTGCTCGTCTCGCCGCCTGACCTCGCCGGCCGCGAAGCAATCCTCCACGTGCACACGCGCGGCAAGCCGCTCGCGGCGGACGTCGACATCACGTCGGTCGCCCGCCAGACCGCCGGTCTCACCGGCGCCGACCTCGCGAACATCGCCAACGAGGCCGCGATCTTCGCCGGCCGCGACAACCAGCAGTTCATCCACCAGAACCACTTCGACGATGCGCTCGAGCGCATCATCGCGGGGCTCCAGCAGCGGAAGGTCATGTCCGAGAAGGAGAAGCGAATCCTCGCCTACCACGAGGGCGGCCACGCGCTCATGTCCCATCTGATGGGCGAGGGCTTCCCGGTGCACAAGGCGACGATCGTCCCGCGTGGGAACGCTCTCGGCTACACGTACAACCTGCCCGAGGAGGAGCGCTTCCTGCACACGCGGGAGGAGTTCATCGACTGGATGAAGATCGCCCTCGCCGGACGCGCAGCAGAGCAGGTCGTCTTCGGCCGCGTCACGAACGGTGCAGCGAACGACCTCGAGAAGGTGACCGAGCTGGCGCGGGCGATGGTGTTCGAGTACGGGATGTCAGAGGGCGTCGTCTCGCGGACGATGCGCGCCGACAACTACGCGCTCTCCGAGGAGACGAAGCGTGTGCGCGACCACGAACAGGCCCGCCTGACCGACGATGCGTACCAGGAGGCCGTCCGCCTCATCACGAAGCACCGGGCCGGGCTCGACCGCCTTGCGCAGGCGCTCCTCGAAAAGGAGACGCTCGTCCGTGACGAGATGGCCGCGATGCTCGCCGACGTCGAGCCCGAGTCCCGTGCGAGCGAGATGGTCGGCCGCGTCGTTCCCATCAAGCGCTTCGAAGAGAACACCCCCAAGTCAGAGACCTAGCAACGGCTACGATCCTCTCGCGTGCACGCGAATGGGATCCACCATCTCGGAGTAGCCGTCGAGGATCTCGACGAGGCGGTCGACACCTACCGTCGTCTCTTCGGCGCAGAGGTCGAGCACCGGGACACCGTCCCCGCGCAGGGGGTGGAAGCTGCCGCCATCCGGGTCGGCGAGAGTCGTGTCGAGCTGCTCGCGTCGCTGGGTGAGGAGACGCCGGTCGGCAAGTTTCTCGCGAGCCGGGGGCCCGGCATGCACCACGTCGCGTACGAAGTGAACGATCTCGAACGCGAGCTTGCAGGCCTTGCCGAGCAGGGCGTTGAGCTGATCGACGAGGAGCCGCACCGTGGGCTCTTCGGGCTCGAGGTCGCCTTCCTGCACCCGGACTCCGTGCACGGAGTCCTCTCGGAGCTGGTGGCCGCCAGTGCCTGACCCGCAGCATGTGCGGATCGAGATCGGCTTCCACGGAGGCCAGGTGATGAGCGCCTACGTCGAAACGGCGGCCGCGGACGAGCTCGAGCAGTCGCTCGGGAGCGGGTCGACGGGCGCATTTCAGCTGGAAGCCGAAGATGGCCGGTACACGGTCGCGCTGGCCAGGATCGTCTACGTCAAGCGGTTTTCACGCGAGGGGCGGGTCGGCTTCAGCGACAATTGAGTTACGCGGCGCGCTCGTAGGCGAGCCGAGCAGACGACACGAAGGCGACACCCACGCGTGCGTCTTTCGCGCCTAGAATCGCAGTGGGGAGGAGGTCGGCGGTACCGTCTTTAGAGTGCCGCTCGACGTTGGACTCGTTGGCTTGCCGGGCTCCGGCAAGACGTCGCTCTTCACGGCCCTCACCGGGGTCGCCGGGGGCGCGTATGGCAAGGAGCACGTCGGCATCGCGGCGATCCCGGACGAGCGTCTCGAGCCCCTCGCCGCCATCGAGCGCTCGGCGAAGACCACGCCGGCGACGATCCGCGTGGTCGATCCGCCCGGGTTGAGCCCGGCCGTTCTCGGCGAGCTCCGGAAGGCCGACGCGCTGATCGCCGTCGTCGCCGACTTCAACTCCGACTCGGATCCGGATCGCGACCGGCAGGAGCTCGAGCTCGAGCTCGTGGTCGCCGATCGCGACCACGTCGAGAAGCGCTTGGAGCGGGTTCGCTCTCAGGCGAAGTCGGGCGACCCGCAGCTTCGCAAGGAGGTCGAGGAGCTCGAGCGCGTGCTCGCCCACGTCGAGGGCGGTAACTCGCTCAGCTCGTACGCAGGCACCTTGCCGGCCGCGCTCGACCCCCTCACAACGAAGCCGCTCATCCCGCTCGTCAACGGCCCCGGAGGGTTCGACCTCAAGCTCGAGGCTGAGCTCGCCGAGCTCTCGCCCGAGGACGCATCCGCGTTTCGCGACGGACCCGCGAGCTTCGAAGCGGTTCTCGCCGGCATTTTCGACGCGGTCGGGCTGATCGTCTTCTTCACTGTGGGCGATACCGAGGCCCGGGCCTGGACGCTTCGCCGGGGACAGACTGCGCTCGAGGCCGCCGCCACGATCCACACCGACATCGCGCGGGGTTTCATCCGCTGCGAGGTGATTGCCGGGCGCGATCTCATCGAGGCGGGGAGTCGCGCCGAAGCCGCCCGCCGCGGCCTGCAGCGCCTCGAGGGCAAGGACTACGTCGTCGCAGACGGCGACGTCCTCAACGTCCGCTTCAACGTCTGAGCGCTAGCAGCAACCGCCGCAGCAACCAGAGCCGCCCTCGCAACAGGACAGGGCCGTCATCGCCTCCTCCTTTCATCGAAGGATGTCGATGCAACCGTAGGTGGTACATTGATGAATGTCAATGAAGAAGATCGCGACGGTCACCTGCTGCTCCCCCGGGGCGCCTCCACTTCGCGCCAAGGAGTTCGACGATCTCTCTTCCCGGTTCAAGGCGCTCGCCGACCCGACGAGGCTCGCGATCGTGAATCGGCTTGCTAGCAGCGGAGAGGCATGCGTGTGCGAGTTCAACTCGCTCGGCCTCGCTCAGCCGACGATCTCCCATCACCTCCGCATCCTGCGCGAGGCGGGGCTGATCGAGGTCGCGCACAAACGCAAGACCTGGGTCTTCTACCGGCTCGTGCCCGAAGCCGTCCAGGCGCTCGCCTTCGCGCTCGGTGGTGCGCCGGAGCCCGAATTCGTCCTGGCTACGGCCGAGGGCACCGTTGCCCGCTAGCAAGGTCCTCTTCGTCTGCATCGGGAACGCAGGCCGCTCGCAGATGGCGCATGCGTTCTACGAACGAGCAGGGCGGCGAAGCGCGCTCGGCCGGGACGCAGCCGTCGAGTGCAGTGCACCCGGAGGTCGTCGAGGCCATGCGCGAGGTCGGGATCGACCTCGAGGGACGCGTGCCGCACAAGCTCTCCCAGGAGGACGTCGAGTGGGCCGAGCTCGTCGTGACGATGGGCTGTGGAGACGCTTGCCCGGTCCTGCCGGGAAAGCGGTATCTCGACTGGGACCTCCAGGATCCCGCGGGTATGCCAGTCGAAGTCGTGCGCGGGATCCGCGACACGATCGCCAAGCTCGTCGACGAGCTCCCTCGCTGAACCCTCTAATCGGGAACCGGCCGCGTGGCGGCGACGGCGTCGAGCTGGTTCGCGTGGTAGAGCACGGCTGCCTCGGCCGTGCGCGCAGCGCGAGGGTCGTGATGCGAACCGACCGCGTGCAGGAGCTCCGCACGAACGGCGGCCTCGAGCGGCGCCGCGCGCTCTTCGATCAGCCGTAGGCCCAGGTGAACGTGTCCGAGCAGCCGCCCCTCCTCGGTCGGGCGGAAGGTTGGGCCTCGCGTGAGCTCGACCGTGCGCCCGACGTCGTGGAGCAGCGCGGCCGCGAGCAGGAGGTCGGAGCGCAGCCGAGGATGGAGCTGGGCGACCTCGCGGCAGATCGTCGCCACGCCGACCGTGTGCTCGAGGAGGCCTCCGGCGTAGCTGTGATGGCCCTCGACGGTGGCGGGTAAAGAGCGGAGCTGCCCGCGAAGGACGGGATCCTCGACAAACCGCCCGACTGCCGCCCTCAGGCCTGCATGGGAGATCTCGCCCGCGAGGAACTCGAGAAAGCCGTCGACCTCGTCGGCGTCGCGCCGCATCGCGGGAGCGAGCGCTGCAGGGTCGAGGTCCTCTACGGGCTCGAGCGACCGAACCTCGAGCTGGAGGCGGTCGCGGAAGCGGTCGACGCGCCCGAGCACCCGCACGGCATCGCCCTCGGCGAAGCGGCTGTCGAGCAGGTCGACGTCCGTCCAGACGCGCGCCTCGATCCGCCCGCTCGGGTCGACGAGCTCGAGCGCGAGGTACGGCGCGCCGCCGCGCGTCCGCAGCCGCTCCTTCCTCGCGACCGCGTAGACACCCTCGACGACGCGATCCTGTTCGAGCTCCGCGATCGCAGACACGCACCGAGTCTAGGCCCGGAAACGGATGCTACGGTCCCGCCGCGATGGCCGAGCTGAAGCCGTTTCGGCGCTTCGCGATACGACACCGGCCGGGCCGGCCCACTCGACGCTCTCGTCGCGCCGCCCTACGACGTCATCGGCCCGGCGCAGCGCGACTCGCTACCTCGCCAAGAGCCCGTACAACGTCGTCCACCTGACGCTGCCCGACTCGGAGGAGGAGGCCGGCCGGGCGTACCGGCAGTGGCGTGAGGACGGGGTTCTCGTTCTGGAGGAGTCCGGCTTCTGGGCGCTCTCCCAGGACTACGTCGGGCCCGACGGTGTCGCGCGCACGCGCACCGGGCTCGTCGGTTCCCTCCGAGTCGAGCCCTACGAGGCCGGCACAGTCCTCCCGCACGAGCGAACGCATCGCGGGCCCAAGGAGGGGCGGCTTCGGCTGCTCCACGAGGTGCGCGCGCAGCTCGAGCCGATCTTCCTGCTCTACGAGGGCGATGCACCCTTCGAGGTTCCCGACCGGTCCTCCCGAGATCGAGGTCGACGGCGCGCGTCTCTGGCGGCTCGCCGGACGAGGGGCTCGGCGATGCGTTCGCCGACCGGCCGCTCCTGATCGCGGACGGCCACCACCGCTACGAGACCGCGCTCGCGTACCACGACGAGCTGGGAACGCCGCAGAGCGGGTACATGATGGTCGTGCTCGTCAGCCTCGAGGATCCGGGTCTCACGATCTTTCCGACCCACCGTGTCTTTCGCGAGGCTCCGCAAGGCGGCCTGCCCGAGGGCGAGCAGCGCCGGCGATCCCGAGTCGGCGCTCCGGGAGCTCGACGAGCTGTCCCGAGACCGAGCCGCGATCGTCGTCTACGACGGGAACACTGAGCTCGCGGTCGACGGGACGAATGAGCTCGACGTACAGCTCGTCGACCGCCTCGGCCACGAGGGTCTCTCCTACACGGCGGACTGGCGTGAAGCCGTGCGGGCAGTCGACGATGGTGACGCGAGGCTGCGCGGTGCTGATGCGGCCGACGCGGATCGAGGACGTCTTCGAGGTCGCTGCGCGCGGCGAGACGATGCCGCAGAAGAGCACGTACTTCTATCCCAAGCTCGTCTCGGGGTTGCTCTTCCACCCGCTCGACCCGTGACGAACGACGCTTGGCTCGCGCTCTGCCGCGCCGCGGTCGGGATCGTGCAGCTGGTGCTCGACGAGCATGCCGAGCGCGCAACGAGCGCGAAGGAGGCCTTCGGGACCGGCGCCGGGGGCGACGAGACGACCGAGGTCGACGCCGCGGCGGAGGACGCGATCGTCTCGCGACTCGAGCGGCTTCACGCCGAGGAAGGGATCGACTTCCACCTCGTCTCGGAGGAGCTCGGCGAGCGTTCCTTCGGCGACGTCGCCGACGACTCACGCCTGGTCGTCGACCCGATCGACGGCTCGCTGAACGCGAAGCGCAACATCCCGTTCTTCTCGGTCTCGATCGCAGTCGCGGAGGGCCCGACGATGAAGGACGTCGTCTTCGGATTCGTGCACGACTTCGGCTCGCGGCGAGGAGTGGACCGCGACGAAGGGCGGGGCGCGTGGCTGAACGGCGAACGGCTCGGGGCCGTTCGTCCGAAGGACGAGATCGAGGTGCTCGCGCTGGAGGCGACCGTGGCGGCCTCGATCGCGGACAAGGCGGTCGCGTTCGCCGGCTTCGCCAAGCGCCTGCGCGTCATGGGCTCGCTCGCGCTCTCGCTCTGCAACCTCGCGGCCGGCCGGGTGGACGCGGTCTGCTCGCTCAAGGAGGCGCGCGCGGTCGACATCGCCGCGGCGCAGCTGCTGCTGCGCGAGGTCGGACTGCCGATCATCTTCGTCGACGCCGCCCCGTTCGACTCCGGGCCGCTCGACACGGCCGCGCGCTCGCCAGTCGCCGCAGCCGGGACGCAGGAGCTCTGCGAGCGGCTGGCGTCGATCGTTGCCTCCTGAGGCTCGGCGTTTGACCGGTGCTAGGCTCGAATGGTGGCGCAGCCGACTCGCGAGCAGATCACCGAGGCGCTCGGCAAGGTCATCGACCCCGAGCTGAAGCAGCCGGTCACCGAGCTCGACATGGTGCGCGAGGTGCGCGTCGAGGGCGGTCACGTCGCCGTGACGATCGCGCTGACGGTCGCCGGCTGTCCGCTTCGCGACAGCTTCGAGAACCAGGTGCGCGAGCACGTGCTGCCGCTCCCGGGCGTCGAGTCGGTCTCGCTCGAGTTCGACGTGATGAGCCCCGACGAGCGCGCCAAGCTGACCCAGCGGCTGCGCGGCGGCGTCACCGGTCGCTCGAAGGGCGTCTCGGTCGACGCCTCGACGAGGGTGCTCGCGATCGCGAGCGGCAAGGGCGGAGTCGGCAAGTCGACGCTGTCCGTCAACCTCGCCGCCGCGTTCGACCGGCTCGGGCAGCGAACGGGAATCCTCGACGCGGACGTCTACGGGCACTCGATCCCGCTCATGCTCGGCGTCACGCAGCGGCCCGGTCGTCGTCGACAAGATGATCGTGCCGCCGGTGCGCGGCGACCTGAAGCTGATGTCGATCGGCTTCTTCCTCGAGGAGAACGCGCCGGTCATGTGGCGCGGCCCGATGCTGCACCGCGCGCTCGAGCAGTTCCTCTCGGACGTGCACTGGGGCGAGCTCGACACGCTCGTCGTCGACATGCCGCCCGGGACCGGCGACGTCGCGATCTCGCTCGGACAGCTCCTCCCACGCGCGGAGGTCGTCGTCGTCACCACGCCGCAGCCCGCGGCGCAGCAGGTCGCGGTCCGCGCGGCGCAGATGGCGCAGAAGACCGGCATGCGCCTGATCGGAGCGCTCGAGAACATGTCGTACCTCGTCGGCACCGGCGAGGAGCTCTTCGGTTCCGGCGGCGGAGACGAGCTCGCCGCGGCGATCGACGCCCCGCTCCTCGGCAGGATTCCGCTCGATCCACGCTGCGCGAGCAGGCCGACCTGGGCGAGCCGCTCGTCTGGGCCGAGCCGGAGAACGAGACCGCGCGGGCGATCTACGAGGTCGCAGAGGCGATCGCCGCAAGCCGCGCGCGAGCCCGGGCACGGTCAAGAAGCCGCTCCCGCTCGCTACGTAGAAACACGAAGGGGCGCCCGAAGGCGCCCCTCGCGAACTCCAGTAGCGGGCGAACGTTCGCTAGCAGCCGCCGCGGTAGAGCAGAGCGGAGTTGTCCGGCGCAACGGGCGCGTTGGCGCCGAGCTCGCCGGACAGGGTGTTGCCGATCACCGTCGCCGACCAGTTGCCGAGCAGGCGGGCCCACGGTCGCCCGAACCTCTCCCGTCGCGAGGCCGTCGAGATGGTTGCCGTTGTCGATGACGGCCGGAGAGACGTGCATTCGACCTCGCCGCCCTTGCCGGGCTTCATCGGAGCACTGTCGCGGTCGTGCGCCAGGTACCGGAGGCCCATCCGTCGCCGGTGGTCTCGTTCAGGACGGTGCGCGTCGAGATGACGAGGTTGCCGGACGAGCCGTGGCTCAGCGCTCGTCGAGGTTCCGCGCCAGACCGCGTTCGTGATCCGGAACGTGTTGCCGTCCTGCGTGCACGTGCGGCTGTGCGACCGGGTCTGGTCCGCGGTGAACGCTGCGGAGACATCCGCGGTCTGCGGATGTGGCTGCGTGGCCGCCGCGACTCCGACGAGCACGAACAGGCCCACTGCGGCGAGCCAGAACAGGTGCTTCTTACGGCGCATGCCGATCGCTCCCCTTTCGCTGGTTCTCACGGGACGATCCCGCTCGACCGTGAAGACTTCGCGTGCTACTGGTAAAGGTTTTGTGAGGAAGGAGACTGGTGCGCTGCATGAGCACCGCGGAGCGAGGTGGTCGAGACAAGCTCGCGGCTCGGCTTCGGCGATCGACGACGCGACCACGCTGGCCGACCACTTTCTCGACGCGGAGGCGCGCGGCAAGCGCGGGCACGGCCTGACGCGGGTCGAGTGGCTCACGACGCCTGACCGACCTGGATCCCGAGGCCCGGCCCGAGCGCGTGCTCTCCGAAGCCGGGCTTCGAGCGCTGGGACGGTCGCGGCGCGCTCGGCTACCTGACGCTGGCCGCGATCTGCCGCTGCCCAGCTCGAGGATCCTCCTGCTCATGCGCGCGTCGTCGTGGCCACGGACTGCTTCCCGACCGGCATGCTCGGCTACTGGGTGCGCAAGCTCGCCGACGGCGGGCTCGTGGCGGCGCTGACCGCGACCTCGCCGGCTCGGCTCGGCCATCCCGACGGCGAGGCCCGCCGCTCGCCGGGACGAACCCGCTCGCGATCGCGATCCCGAGCTCGGACGGGCAGCCGATCGTCGCGGACGTCTCGATGGGGCGCGGTCACCTACGGCGACGTGCTCGCGGGCGCGGCGACGAACGAGGAGCTCGTCCCGTTCGGCGGCGAGCACGCGCACAAGGCGTTCGCGCTCGCGGTCGGGCTCCAGCTGCTCGTCGACGCGCTCGCCGGAGACGGCTACGGCGCGGTGCTGCTCGTCGCGCGGCCGGAGGCCGACCCGGTGCCGGCGCTACGAGCCCGCGCCGGCGGGGTCCGCCTGCCCGGTGATCGCTGAGAACTCCGGGTCGTCGCGGATCGCGTCGAAGTCGGGGTCCGTCGACGCGCGTCCTCCCGAAATCGCTCCTCGACCTCCACGCACTGGCGGAGGTGCTCATCGCCGAGTCCGTCCGGCCCAGGCGGCTCTCGGCGCACGCGAGGTTGTAGAGGAAGCCGCGCGTCGCCGGGGCGCTCGCGCAGGAACTGCTCGTAGGTCTCGGCGGCCTTGTCGTAGTCCTCGTTCCGAAGTGGACGAGCGCCTCCGCGTTTCGTTCCCACGGAGACGGGCTGAACGCCTCGCCGGGCTTGCCGCCGACGATGACGACCGTCGTCCCGGCCTCCTCGGCGATCGCCGTCCGCTTCGCGCGCGGGTCGCGGACGAAGACGAACGTGCCCGCGGGCGCGTCGATCTCGTCGCCGTCGACCGTGAAGGTCGCACGGCCGCTCGACACGAAGTAGAGCTCCTCGTGCTCGCCGGCCCGCTCGCCCAGCTCGTCGTGGTCGCTCGATGATCCTGACCCCCGCTTCGTCGGCGATGTACGCGTTGACGCCGAACGGCTTGGATGTCGAAGTGCGTCCGCACCATCGCCCACGACGGCCCGCCGCCGAGCCTGACCGCGAGCTCGTAGACGCTCGCGGTCCCGCTCACGCCGGGAACTCCGGATCGTCGCGGAGCCAGTCGAAGTCGCTGTCCTTCGCGCGCGTACTCCTTCGCCTGTCGGGTCGAGCTCGATCGCGCGCCGGAGATGCTCGATCGCGGCGTCGCGGTTCTTCGTCAGGGCCTCGAGGCAGGCTGCGTTGTAGTGCCCCTGCCATGCGTCCGGCGTTGCGCGGCGACGCATCGCGGTCATCGTGCTCGCGCGCCGCTTGGCCTCGTCTCCGTTTCTCAGTAGTGGCCGAAGGCGACGAAGATCTCCTCCCAGCCCGAGATCTCGTGTGGGACGCCCGGCTTCGCGCCGATCGCGAGGACGGTCGTCTTCGGCTCCGTCGCGACGGCGCCGCGCTTCGTGCCCGGCTCGGCGTAGACGAACGTCCCGGCCGGCGCGTCGATCTCGTCGTCGCCGAGGACGAACGTCGCGCGACCGCTGGCGACGAAGTAGAGCTCCTCGTGCGCCGTCCTGCTCGTAGTGCTCCTCGACGACGCGCTCGTCGCCCTGCTCGGCCGTGTACGCGTTCGTGCCGAAGGCGGTGATCCCGAGCCGTCGGCGCACCGGGCGCCAGAGGAGCCCCTCGTCGTCGACCGGGAAGCGGTCGAGCTCGTCGAGGTGCACGACTTCGTACGCCTTCTCGCTCATGTTCGACTCCTCAGTGCCTCGAGGACGACCGGGTCGATCTGCTCGATACCGTCGACGCGGTCCTCGAGGTTCTCCTTCCCCGTCCAGCGCGTGAACGAATCCTCGAGAGCTCGCCCTCGTAGCCGAGCTTGCGCCAGCCGCTCGCGCAGCTCCGCGGCGAGCTCGTCGTCGACGTCGGCAGCCACTTCTCGCGCGGCGTCGTCCCGAAGATCTCGTCGTGGAGCGTGTAGATCCGGCGCAGCTCCTCGATCGGGCGCTCGTGGTCCTCGACGCGGAGCTCGACGACGACGTCCGACATGCCGCGCGTAGCCGCCGTCGCGCTGGACGACGAGGAGCGCCGAGGACTGCTGGCCGCGGCTGTCGCCTCCTGCCGCCTGCGCCGCGGCGAGGCAGTCGATCAGGCGGTCGGCGAGCGGTCGGCCCGACGCTCGACTCGAACGTCTCCGCGAGCGCGTCGACCGTCTCGCCGGAGACGAGGATGTTGCCCTGCGCCGCGTAGTCCGGCGCCCGTGCGCCCGCCGGCCCAGTCCATGCACTCCGTTGCCCGTGTACGTCGCGGCGTTGCCCTGGCCGTCGACGACGCCGAGCTGGCGGTGGTCGCGGCCGTCGTCCTCGCCGGTCAGCCGGTCGACGACCTCCTGCGCCGAGAGGCCCTCGCGCAGGAGCTGCAGTCCGTTCGGCCCGTAGCGCGGGTTCGCGTACGCCTGCGTCGCGACTCGCTCCGACGTGCGGCTCGGCCCAGGGGACGACCGAGCCGACGGAGAGGAACTTGGACTGCACCGCGACGCCCCACTGCTCGCGCTTCGAGGTCGCAGGCGACGATCGAGTACGTGGCGATGACCGGCCTAGCCCATAGGTCGCCTCGATCGAGGTCGATCTCGAGCAGCTCCGTCGTCGGCACGAGGACGCAGGCTACTTCCGGGCGGGCCAGCGCGGCCAGCACCTTCTCCGCCGTGTCGGCGCGGACGACGACAGGCGTCCCTTCCTCGTGCGCCGTGCGCAGCTGCTGCGTCGTCGAGCTCGTCGAGCACGAGCGGCTCGGCCGGGAACTCGATCTCGCCCTCGACGGCGAGCTGAGGCACGCGCTGCCGCGTCGCGCCGAACCAGCGCTCTCTCAAACCTCGACCGTCTCCCCGGGCTCCGGCTCGAGGATCTCGACGCCCCGGCGCCAGCTCCCGCAGCTCGGCGGGCGTCCCGCGCGAGCAGCGGGAACGTGCCGTAGTGGCACGGGCACGCAGCGGCGTGACGCCGAGCAGCTCGAGCGCGACCGCCGCCTCTCGCGGCTCCATCGTGTAGTGGTCGCCGATCGGGAGGATCGCGACGTCCGGCTCGTAGATGCGCGCGATCAGCTGCATGTCGCCGAAGACGTAGGTGTCGCCGGCGAAGTAGAGCTTCGTACCGTTCTCGACCTCGATCACGAGCCCGACAGGCTCGCCCAGGTAGACTGTGGTCGTCGTCGATCGCGCTGGACGAGTGCTTCGCGTCGGTGAGCGTGATCTTGACGCCGTCGACGTCGACCGTGCCGCCCTTGTTCGGGTCGTGCGCCAGGTTGTCCTCCGTCGACGCCCTTCGTCCGCACGAGCCAGTCGGCGAGCTCGATTGTTCGCGACGACGGTGCAGCCGTGCTTCTTTGCGAGGTCGACGGTGTTGCCGACGTGGTCGCCGTGACCGTGCGTGATCGCGATCACGTCGATGCGCTCCGGCTCCTTCTCGCCCTCGGGGCACTTCGGGTTCGTCGAGCCATGGGTCGACGTAGACGCGCTTCCCGCCCGGCGTGTCGAAGCGGAACGCGGCGTGGCCGAGCCAGGTCAGTGGGACGTCGGGCATCTGGGCTCCTTTCGGGCGACGCGGCTGAGACTAACCGAAGGCGCAGCCGAGCCAGAACGAATGCTTGGACGGGCTCGCTCTTGCCCTTGAGGTCGAGTGCGCCGAGCGGCTCGACGACGGCGCGCCGTACAGCGCCGCGGCGTGGCCGACGCCGATCACGACCTGACCGGGCTCGGCTTCGGCCTGGAGGCGCGCGGCGAGGTTCGTCGTGTCGCCGATCGCGGTGAAGCTGTGCTGCTCCGCGGCGCCGACGTTTCCGATCACCGCAGGGCCGCTGTTGACGCCCACCCGGAAGCGCGGCCACTCCGGTCGTCCCGCGGCGACGGCCTCGGAGGCGTCGGCGAAGGCGAGCGCGGCGCGCGCGGCTCGCAGCGCGTGGTCGGGCTGGTCGGTCGCTGCGTTGAAGACGACCATGCACGGCGTCGCCCGCGAAGCGCTCGATCATCCCGTCCTCGGCCGCGACCACGGGCACGACCTCGGCCCAGTAGGCGTTCAGCATCGCGACCACCTCCGGCGGGCGTCGAGCGCTCGGAGAAGGCCGTGAAGCCCTGGAGGTCGGCGAAGAGGACGCTGACTTCACGCTGCTCGCCTCCGAGCTCGGCCGCACCGGGCTGCGTCGCGGAGCCGCGTCGATCGAGCTGCGGTGAGAGGTACGGGCTGAAGAGCTCGTCGAGCCGCCGCAGCTCGCCGGCGGCCTGCTCGAGCGAGCTGCGCCTCCTCGTCGCTGAAGTGCTCGCGCTCGCGGAGCGTCTCCACGTGTCGGTACTCTCGGTCGGCGAGCGCGCTGAGGGCGCTTGCGTACCGCCGATCGATCAGCTCCGCTGTGTGCTCCAGGTAGAGATCCTTGAAGACGGCCGCCGTCGAGACGCTCTGCGGCGGTACTCCTGGCGGGCCGACGAACGCGACGAGGCCGAACGCGGACGGCCATCAGGACGTGCCACTCCCACCAGGAGGCGTGCCAGTTGCGGCCGAAGGCGATCGCGATCATCGCCTCGGCGAGCAGCGTGAAGGCGGCCGCGACCGCGGCGGGCATCGGCGCCGGGCGCCGGCGGTAGAGCTGGACGTAGCGCACCGCTGCGAACGCGTACAGCGGAAGCCCGAGCGCAGCGAGCGCGTACAGCGGGCCGTGCGCCTCGCTCGTCGGTCAGGGCCCGATCGAGCGGAGGCAGGTTCGACGAGCGAGTAGACGCCCCAGGCGCCGAGGAGCGCGAACACGATCTCCGCGCAGGAGCCACTGGCGTCGCATGACCGCCGCCGATGCCGAGGGCGAGAGGTCGAGCGCCGACGCCGCTGCGAAGATACTTGCGATCGCGAGACCGACAGGAGTTGCGACGATGAAGCCCGCGTTCTTCTTCTCGAGCAGCACTCCCGGCGTCGCGAGCGCGTGTAGCGCCAGGAAGCCGGCGCTCGTCACGAACGCGAGGGAGACGAGGAAGAGGCGGGCGTCGCCGAGCCTGCGGGCCGCCTCTCCTGCCAGGTACCCGAGCACGACGCTGACCAGCGCCGTGATGAGGACGAGCCAGAAGTGGGCCGGATGGTGCTCCCAGTGGACGTCCAGCTCGGGCTCGCGGAGCAGGAGCGCCAGGCCGACCAGGGGGAGCGCGAGTGGGATCAGCCAGCGGGCCACGAGCGCACCCTAACCCGGGAGGACCATGAGGGTCTCCGGCGAACTGCGGGCCATGCGACGCTGGCTCCCGATCACGATCGTGCTGGCCGCAGCCGTGGCCGAGGCGGTCGGACTGGGCCAGATCGCGTTCTATCTCCTGCTGGTGGCCGTGCCGCTCGTCGCGGCGACGGCGCTGACCTCGTTCGGAGAGCTGCTCGACAGCCCGCTTCGAGCCGGCGGAGTCGCTCCAGGCGCTGCTCTACGGCGTGGCGCTGCTCCTGCTCGTCGCCGGCGCCGCGGCCGGATCGACGGCGTTCGCGCTCTTCGGCCTGTCTGGCCACGTTCGCGCTCCAGGCCCTGCTCGGGCTCGGCGTCGAGCTACAGGCGCCCCGAGCCCGACGCAGCACCTAGAGCGGTAGCGACGTCCGCCGCGCTGCGCGCGAAGTCGACGAGCGGCTGCACGGCGAAGAACGAGCCCACGTTGACGACCATCGCGATGAACGCCGCGCTCGAGAGCATGATCTCGCGCGGCGGCGAGCCTCCGACCGGCGCCAGCCCGAGCTCCGCGGCCGGCCGCATGTACATCGCCCGGATCACGGCGAGGTAGTAGTAGAGGCTGACGAGCGTCGCGAGCGACGCCCACGATCACGAGCCAGTTCCAGCCCGCCTCCGACGCGGACGAGAAGATGAGGAACTTGCCCATGAAGCCGCCGGTCAGCGGGAACCCGGCGAAGCCGAGCATGAACGTCGCCATCGAGAAGCCGAGCAGCGGGCGCTCCCAGCCGAAGCCGGCGAGGTTGTCGAGCGTGACCGGCTCGCCGAGCTCGCGTTCGCGCGCCACGACGACGGCGAAGGCGCCGATCGAGATCGCCGAGTACGGGATCAGGTAGTAGAGGAGCGCGCGCGCGCCGAGCGCGTTCGCCGCGGAGATCGCGATCAGCATGAAGCCCGCGTGCGAGATCGAGGAGTACGCGAGGAGCCTCTTGATGTTCGACTGGACGAGCGCCGCGATGTTGCCCCAGGCGAGCGAGATGCACGGCGAGGACCGCGACCGCGATCGTCCACACGTCCCGCTCCTCCGGGAACGCGACCAGTGAGGACGCGGTACATGAGGACGAGCGCGACCGTCTTCGTCGCCGCGGCCATGAAGCCCGTGACGGGCGTGGGCGCGCCCTCGTAGACGTCCGGCGTCCACATGTGGAACGGCGCGACCGACGACTTGAACGCGAGCCCGGCGAGGAGCATCGCGAGCCCGACGAGCAGGATCGGGTCGCCGCGCGAGGTTCTGCGCCCGCGTCGCGTCTGCGATCGCCGAGAAGCCGAGCTCCCCGGTCGCGCCGTAGATCGAGCGCCGAGCCGAAGAGCAGGACGGCCGAGCCCATCCCGCCGATGATCAGGTACTTGAGGCCGGCCTCGAGCGAGCTCTCGAGGTCGATCTCGATCGCGCAGAGGATGTAGAGGCAGACCGAGAACCACTCGAGCGCCGAGGAAGAGCGTCATCAGGTTGGCCGACTGGACGAGGAAGGCCATGCCCGCGCCGGCCGTGACCAGAAGGGCGTAGTACTCGCCGATGTGGTCCTCGCGCATGCGGGCCGAGTACGACACGACGACGGTGAGCAGGCCCGCGCCCATGACGAGGATCTGCGTGAACGCGGCGTACCGGTCGCGGAAGATCGCGTCGGCGACCTCGAGGCTGCCGTGCGGGGTCTCGATGTAGACGAGGGAGGCCGCGAGCGACTCGCCGCCGATGAAGCCGAGCGCGCAGAAGAACGCGGCGAACGGCCGCAGGATCCAGCGCGGGCATGAACGCGCCGGAGAGCAGGCAGATCGCCGCGGCGACGAGCGCGGCCAGCGACGGCGAGAGCGCGAACCAGTCGACCGACGGGGTGTCGATCACCGTTCGGTCCGGCGTGACGAAGTCCATGCGGCCCTCTGGCGGCTGGTCGTTTGGACGGACGGGTCGAACGCTGGCGGAGCGGTGTCGGGCTGACGCGTGTCCCGACGTTGCCGCTGATCGCAGCGGGCCAGGCAGAGAGCGCGAGCAGGCACGCGACGAGCGGGAACGACGATCCCGAGCTCCGCCGGTCGCAGGTCAAGCGCCGCCTCGGAAACGGCCGGGCCCGGATCGCGGTGCAGGACGGCCGAGATCAGTCGGAGCATGTACATCGCGGCGAGGACGATCCCGGTCGCGCCGGCGACGGCCCAGCCCCAGCCGGTGCCGAAGATCGCCGAGCGAGGATCAGGAACTCACCGGCGAACGCGGATGAGCCCGGCACTGCGAGCGCGATGATCCCGGTCACCATGAGCATGGTCGCGAGCGCCGGCCGACCGCGGGCCATGCCGCCGAGTCGCTCGAAGCTACCCGGTCGTGGTGCGGCGCTCGATCGTCCCGGCGAGCAGGAACAGCGCGGCCGAGATCAGCCCGTGGTTGACGGCCTGAAGAATCGCCCCGCTGATCCCGGCGTGCTGTTCGGCGAAAACGCCGATCGTGATCAGGCCCATCTGCGCGAGGCTCGAGTACGCGATCACGCCGCGAACGTCCGGGCGCGCGGAAGGCCAGCAGCGATCCGTAGACGAGGCCGACCGCGGCGAGCGCGAGAGATCACGTTGCGGAAGTCGTCGAAGGGCTCCGGGAACTTGAAGAAGCAGATCCGGATGAAGCCGAAGACCGCCGCCTTCGAGATCACGCCCGAGAGCACCGCGGCCACCTCCGGCGACGACTCGCGGTAGGCGTCCGGCAGCCAGCCGTGCAGCGGGAAGAGCGGCGCCTTGACGGCGAACGCGACCAGGAAGCCGAGGAAGACCCAGGTGCTGTCGCTCGTCCCCGTGTCGACGAGGTCGAACGAGCCCGCTGAGAGCCCGAAGACGATCACCGACGGCGAGCATCAGCAGCGAGCCCGCCATCGTGTAGATGACGAACTTGACGTCGCGCCGAGCCGCCCCGGCCCGCCCCAGACGCCGATCAGGACGTAGAGCGGGATCATCATCGCCTCGAAGAAGACGTAGAAGAGCAGCAGGTCCTGCGAGGCGAAGACGCCGACGATCGCGGAGGTCAGGAACAGCATCAGCCCGAAGTACGCGCTCGGCCGGTCGCGCCCGACCCAGAAGCCGTAGGCGATCGCCGCCGCCATGACGACGACCGCGAGCCCGGCGAGCCAGAACGAGAAGCGCGTAGAAGCCGACGTGGTACGAGACGCCGAGGTCGCTGAACCAGCGTCCACTGCTGGTCGAAGCTCGGCACGGGCCCGAGCTTGTCGAAGTTCATCTGGCCGAGCGCGGTGATCCAGAACCCGACCTCGGCGAGCGCGACGAGGAGCGCGATCGGCCCCGCGAACCGGCCGACGGGAAGCAGCCAGACGAAGACCGCCCCGGCGAGCGGCAGGAAGATCAGGATCGTCGCGAGCCAGCCGGTCATCTCACTTCACCCACACGAAGACGAAGGCGAGGACGGTCACGCTCCCGGCGATCGCGAGCGCGTACGTGCGGACGAGCCCGGTCTGGACCTCGCGCAGCTCGCTGCTCGCCTTGCGCGCGACGGTCGCCGATCTCGCCGAGCGAGCCGAGGACGAGCGGGCGCTCGAACCAGTCCCGCAGCGCGACCGCGAGCAGCACCGTCGGCCGGTAGAAGACCGCGTCGTAGAGCTCGTCGAAGTAGAACTTGTGCTCGAGGAGCGGTCGCACGACTCGCGCCTGCGGGACGCGCAGCGTGCGCGCCGAGTAGATGGCCCACGCGACGGCGATCCCGGCCACGCCGAGTGTGACGGCGAGAAGGCTCGCGAGCAGCTCCTGCGACCCGCTCGGCTCGACGAGCGGCTCGACCGTCGGCTCCAGGAAGTGCGTGAACGGGTTCCAGACGCCCGGCGATCTGCACCCAGCCGCCGATCACCGAGAGCCGACGCTCAGCACGCCCACGGTCGCGCCCATCCAGAGCCAGGGCTCCGACCGGTCCGGTCGGTGCAGGTGCTCCTGGGCGTACGGCGACGGCTCGCCGCCGAAGACGAGGAAGACCATCCGGAAGGTGTAGAGGCCGGTCAGGAACGTGCCGATGCATGCCGACGACGAACAGGAGCTGCCCGTACGCAGCCCGCGGCGAGGGCCGAGGCGAGGATCGAGTCCTTCGAGAAGAAGCCGGAGAGCGGCGGGATCCCGGCGAGCGCGAGCGCCCCGATCAGGAACGCCGACGTACGTGTTGCGGCAGGAAGCGCCTGCAGGCCGCCCATCTTGCGCATGTCCTGCTCGCCGGCGAGCGCGTGGATGACGATCCCGGCGGCGAGGAAGAGCAGCGCCTTGAAGAACGCGTGCGTCATCAGGTGGAACATCGCGTTCGCGTACGCGCCGAGCCCGGCGCCGAGGAACATGTAGCCGATCTGCGACATCGTCGAGTAGGCGATCACGCGCTTGATGTCCGTCTGGACGAGCGCGATCAGCCCGGCGATCAGGAGCGTCGCGGCGCCGAGGCCCGGCGGCGAGCTCCTGGACGTGCGTCGCCGCCTCGAAGATCGGCGACGGTGCGCACGAGCAGGTAGACGCCTGCGGTGACCATCGTCGCCGCGTGGATGAGGGCGCTGACGGGCGTCGGGCCCTCCATCGCGTCCGGGAAGCCACGTCTGGAGCGGGAGCTGCGCCGACTTGGCGACCGCGCCGCCGAGCAGCCCGAGCGCGACGAGGTTCACCGCCCACGATGCCGGTCGCGCCGCCCGCCCAGTCGAAGGCGGAGTCGAACGAGAGCGAGCCCGTCCGCTGGATGAGCAGGAAGAAGGCGAGCGCCATCGTCGCGTCGCCGAACGCGTTCATGATGAACGCCTTCTTGGCGGCGGCGACGGCGCTCGGGCCGCTCGTGGTAGAAGCCGATCAGCAGGTACGAGCTGAGGCCGACGAGCCCCCAGCCGACGAGCAGGATCAGCAGGTTCCCGCCCTGGACGAGCAGGAGCATCGAGAAGACGAACAGCGCCATGTAGGCGAAGTAGCGGCGCTCCTCGTCCTCGCCGTCCATGTAGCCGATCGAGTAGCCGACGATCAGCGCGCCGACGCCGGTGACGATCAGCATCATCAGGATCGAGAGCGGGTCGACGAGGATGCTCAGGCCGACGTCGAAGTTGCCCGCCGAGAGCCACGTCCAGGCGGTCGAGATCTGCTGCGGTCGCTCGTCCGCGGGACGGCCGAGGATCGACGAAGAACGCGACGAGCGGCCGCGACGAACGAGACGGCGACCGAGAGCGTCGCGAGATAGCCGGCCGCGCGCCGCGACAAGCGCGTGCCGCCGAGCGTGATCGCGACGGCCGCGGCGAGCGGCGCGAGGAGGCAGACCCAAGCCGCGGTGATCATCCGCGCAGCGTCGAGAGCTTGTCGACGTCGAGCTCGAGCTTCCGCCGGTGGACGGCGACGATCAGGCCGAGCCCGACCACGACCTCGGAGGCGGCGACGGCCATCACCGCGAGCGCGAAGATCTGTCCGTCCAGCTCGCGCGTGGTGGCGCGAGAACGTGATCAGCGCCAGGTTCGCGCCGTTGAGCATGATCTCGAGCGAGAGCAGGACGATCAGCGGGCTGCGCCGGAGCATCACGCCGAGCGCGCCGATCGCGAACAGGAACGCGGAGACGGCGAGGTACCAGGTGAGGTCCGGGCCCATCACTCCGCCCGAGCTCCCTCCTTGTAACAGACTGTTACTCGAGGGCTTGGGTTGGTCGTCGTGGCCTGGCTGCCGAGGACGACGCCGCCGACCGCGGCCGCGAGCAGCACGATCGACGTGATCTCGAACGCGAGCAGGTGGTCGGTCAGGAACACGCGCCCGATCTCGGACGGGCTGCCGAACGCGGCGCCGACGTCGGCGCGTCCGCGGACAGCCGTCCGCTCGCCTTCAGCCCGACGACGACCACGATCTCGACCATCAACGCCCCGGCCGCGGCGACCGCGCCGAGCGCCTGCCAGCTCGGCCCGCCTGCCCACGGCGCGTCGGCGTGCCGCCCGAGGTAGGCGATCACGAACAGGAACATGACCATCACGGCGCCCGCGTAGACGAGCACCTGCGCCGCCGCGACGAACTCCGCCGAGAGCAGCAGGTAGAGGACGGCCAGCGAGCCGAGGTTCCCGATCAGCGCGAGCGCCGAGTAGAACGGGTTCGAGAAGCTGACGACCGCCGCGCCCGAGCCGAGGCACGCGAACGCCGCGATGAACCAGACGACCCAGACGAGGACGTTCCCCATTAGCGACCGCTCCTTGTAGGCCGGGACCGGCGTGTCGTAGAGGCTGCGGTCGGCGACCGGCACGCGCTTGATCGGCTCGGCGAGCAGCATGTCCTTCGTGTAGATCAGGTCGTCGCGCGAGTACTCGGAGATCTCGTACTCCTGCTCGAGCGTGATCGCGTCGAACGGGCACGCGAGCTCGCAGTAGCCGCAGAAGATGCAGCGCGAGAGGTTGATCTCGTAGATGCGGGCGTAGCGCTCGCCGGCCGAGACGCGGTTGTCGTTGGTGTTCTCGTCGGCGACGACGCGGATGCAGTCGGCCGGGCACGCCGCGGCGCAGAGCGAGCAGCCGACGCACTTCTCGAGCCCGTTCTGGTGCCGCCAGAGCCGGTGGCGCCCGCGGAAGCGCGGGTAGAGCGGCCGCTTGTACTCGGGGTACTGCTGCGTGATCGGCTTCTTGAAGATCTGCTTCAGCGTGACGCCGAAGCCGCGGAGGGAGTCGAGCGGGCTGCGGGCTCACGAGAACGCCACCACCAGCGCGGCCGTGACGAGCGCGTTCAGCGTCGCGACCGGGAGCAGGACCTTCCAGCCGAACGCCATCAGCTGGTCGTAGCGAAGCCGCGGCAGCGTCGCGCGCAGCCAGATGAAGAGGAAGATCAGGATCAGCACCTTGAGCAGGAACCAGAGCGGCCCAAGCGGTGCCCAGGGCCCGCATCCAGCCGCCGAGGAAGAGCGTCACGCAGAGGGCCGGAGAGCGCGATCATGTTCACGTACTCGGCCATCGAGAAGAGGCCGAAGCGCATCCCGCTGTACTCGGTGTGGTACCCGGCGACGAGCTCGGATGTCCGCCTCGGGCAGGTCGAAGGGCGGGCGGTTCGTCTCGGCCGTCCCCGCCGCGAAGAAGACGAGCAGGCCGACGAACTGCGGCACGGCGTACCAGATCGTGTCCTGCTGCTTCGTCGACGATCTGCGTCAGCGAGAGCGAGCCGGACATGAGCACGACGCCGAGCACGGACAGGGCGAGCGCGACCTCGTACGAGACGAGCTGCGCGCAGGTTCGCATCGAGCCGAGCAGCGCGTACTTCGAGTCCGAGGCCCAGCCGCCGACGATGAAGCCGTACACGCCGAGCGCGCCGAGGGCGAAGATGAGGATCAGGGAGATCGGGACGTCGGCGATCTCGCCCGAGATGTCGTATTGCCGCGACGTGCCAGCCCTCGCCCCAGGGGATGACCGCGAAGGCGGCGAGCGCGGTGAAGGCGGAGACGATCGGCGCGCGTGATGTAGAGGAAGTCGACCGCGGTCGCCGGGTAGAAGCTCTCCTTGCGGATCAGCTTGACGAGGTCGGCGATCGGCTGGAGCAGGCCGTACGGGCCTGCGCGGTTCGGCCCGTAGCGGAGTTGCATGCGCCCGAGGAGCTTGCGCTCGACCCAGGTCATGTACGCGAACATGCCCGAGGAGCAGGTTGACGATCACGACGGCCTTGATCAGGTCGATCCACCAGGGCTCGTTCATGCGCGCCCCTCGCCGGCGCCGCCTCCCGGCCGGCGGAGCCGGCCTCCGGCGCCGCCTGACGCCGCTCGCGGCACGGTGCTCTGCGGGGCCGTATTACCAACACTGTTCCCTCCGGCCCCGCACTGCGAGCGGCGCCCGAGGAACCCGCAAGCAGCTTTCCGAGGTCCGGCTCACGTGCACCGACCTCGACGTGCGTGCCGAGCCCCTCGGCGTGCTCGACGGCGATTCGCGCGACACCCTCGACGAGGTTCTTGTTCACGCGCGCGCGAAGCTCGACCGAGGTGCCGTTCGAGCGGACGTTGACGGTCCAGCCGGGCCTCGGCGTCGAGCTGCGCGGCGTCTGTGGCAGAGAGCTCGATCTCTGCAGCGGGTCGCTGGAACTGGAGCTCGGGGATGCGTTCGACGGCCGGGCCCGAGAAGAGCGGTCGATAGGTGACGAGGCGGAGGCCGCTCCCCTTGCCGTTTCTCTTCGCAGGCGGTGATGTCTTCGGGAGGTCGATCTCGGAGGCCGGCAGGGGAAGAGAGGCCGCTCGCCGATCCCGGTGTAGTCGAGATCTCCGTAGCAGCGCTCCGAGACCTCGGCGAACACCTGCGGCGCATGCGGCGAGACGTCGACGCCGAAGCGCTCTGCGAGCTTGGCGAGCCAGGCGAGCTCGTCCGGGCACGGTGGGATGACGGCACGGCGGAGCCGCTGGATCCTGCCCTCGAGGTTCATGTAGGTGCCGTCGCGCTCGAGGTAGCTCGTGCCGGGCAGGATGAGGTCGGCCCAGCCGGCCACCGGGGCTCGGAACATCGAGATCGCGAGCACCTTCGGACGCGCCGCTCGGCGAGGGCCCGTACGTCCGGGTTCGCCGCCGCCTCGTCGCCGGAGACGATGAGGAGGTCGATCGGCTCCGGATCGGCTTCTTCCCCGTCGGCCGCGGCGGCCCAGGCGTCGGCGACTCCGCGGCCGTTCGCGGTTTCGAGCAGCTGGAAGGCGCCGCAGCCGGCCTTCTCACCGAAGCCGAGCTCTGCCGCAAGCCCTGCGACCGTTGCGCCGCCGCGGCCCCCGGGGCCCGACCAGATGAGGATCGCCCGCTCGCTTGCCTTGAGCCGGTCGGCGAGCTCACCCTTGCGAACGGCAGCGACGCCGCGGTCCGGTGTACCGATCGGAGTCGTCACGACCTCGGCGCCCGCCCTGTGTGCGGCGCTGCAGCCAGAGGTCGACGATCGGAGCCCGTTCGACGACCGGGTCGTCGCCGAGAATCGACGATCAGCTCGGCGTCTCGGATCGCCGAGAGCGGCAGGCGGAACGCGTCGAGCGCCGGGCTGACATCCTCCGGCATGACGGCGCAGTGCGCGCCCACACCCTGGCGCAGGAGCCTGCCGAGGCCGTACGCCTGCTCGATCGTCTCGGAGCCGGAGAGCGCAGTGACGACGTTCACGCCTGCGTCACGCAGCATCTGTTCCGCTTCGTCCAGGGCCGCGTCCCACGAGAGCGTCTCGTAGCGCCCCGCCTGGGAACCGAGGAGGGGGTCGACGACGCGATCGCCTGCCCGCACGTGCGCGAACCCGAAGCGGCCCTTGTCGCAGAGCCAGCCCTCGTCCACCTCCGGGTGGTTGCGCGAGACGATTCGCTTCACTTTGCCCTCGCGCGTCGTCGACTCGATGTTGCAGCCGACGGGGCAGAGGCCGCACACCGTTGGGACGTCCTGGATCTCCCACGGGCGAGCTTCGAAGCGGTATTGCGTGGACGTGAGCGCGCCGACCGGACAGAGCTCGATGACGTTGCCGGAGAAGGGCGCTCGGTAGGGCTCGTCCTCGAAGGTGGCGATCACCGACCGCGAGCCGCGGTCGCGCGCGACGAGCTGGCTGTCCTCGGCGACGTCTGAGGAGAACCGCGTGCAGCGGTAGCAGAGGATGCAGCGCTCCCGGTCGAGTGCGATCGTCGGCGAGATGGGGATCGGCTTCTCGAACGTGCGCTTCGGGAACGTGTTGCGCGTGACGGGCGGGCCCCAGCGGAAGGTGAGGTCCTGCAGCGGGCACTCGCCGCCCTTGTCGCAGACCGGGCAGTCGAGCGGGTGATTGACGAGGATGAACTCGAGCGTCGAGTTCTGGCCGTCTGCGGCTGCCGGCGAGGTCTGCGCGGTGCGGACGATCATCCCGTCCGTCGCCGTCAGCGTGCAGCCCGCCTGGAGCTTCGGTATCCCTTCGACTTCGACGAGGCACATCCGGCAGGCGCCGATCGGCGGCCCGAGCCGCGGCTCGTAGCAAAAGACGGGAATCTCGATTCCGGCCGCGAGCGCCGTCTCGACGAGGCCAGTCCCCTTCGGAACCTGGACCTCGCGCCCGTCGACCGAGACGGTGACGATCTCCGGGGCGCTCACGCGGGCACCTCGGTGACCGTGGAGTGAGTGTGTTGGTCGATCGGGGCTACGACGCCTTCGATCGAGGACTCGCCGCCGTAGGGACAGCCGCGCTGCTCGATGTGCGCCTCGAACTCGTCGCGGTACTTGTCGATGTAGCTGGCGATCGGCCAGACGGCGAAGTCGCCGAGCGCGCACAACGACCTGCCCTCCACGCGGTCGCAGACGCTGCGCAGGAGGTCGAGGTCGGAGTGCTCTGCACGGCCAGTCTCGATCTTTTCCAGCAGGCTCACCATCCAGCGCGTCCCCTCGCGGCAAGGCGTGCACTTGCCGCACGACTCGTGCATGTAGAACTTCTCGACGCGCAGCCCGAGCTGCACCATGCACACCCGGTCGTCGATGACAATGATCGCTGCCGAGCCGAGATAGGAGCCGGCGGCTTGAATCGAGTCGAAGTCCGCCGGCGTGTCGATCTCGTCCGGCGTGAACACCGGGACCGACGAGCCGCCGGGGATGACCGCCTTCAGCTGACGGCCTCCTGCTACGCCGCCCCCGACGTCGTAGATCAGCTCACGAATCGTCGTCCCCAGCGGCAACTCGTAGTTGCCCGGACGCTCGACGTTCCCCGAGATCGAGTAGACGACGGTCCCGGGGGAGGCCTCGGGCCCGATCGACACGTACGACCTCGCGCCGCGCTCGACGATGATCGGCACGTTCGCCAGGGTCTGGACGTTGTTGATCAGCGTCGGCGAGCCATAGAGGCCTGAGATGGGTGGGAACGGAGGTCTTGGCCGCGGTTGCCCGCGCTTGCCCTCGAGCGAGTCGAGGAGGGCAGTCTCCTCACCGCAGACGTACGCGCCCGCTCCGCGGTGCAGCACGAGCGTCACCTCCCCGAGCAATCCGGCCTCGCGCACTTCGTCCGCGGCCGCCTTCAGCACCTCGTACTCGGCTGCGTACTCGCCGCGGATGTAGACGAAGACATAAGCGGAGCCGATCGCGTGCGCCGCGATCAGGCAGCCCTCGATGAACCGGTGCGGGACTCGGCGCAGGATCTCGCGGTCCTTGAATGATCCCGGCTCGGATTCGTCCGCGTTCGCGACGACATAAGTCGGCTTGCCGGCGACCTCGGGCGGCTGAACAAGGCTGAGCTTGCGGCCCATCGGGAAGCCTGCGCCGCCGCGCCCGCGAAGCGTCGCCGTCGAGATCTCCTCGATCACCTGCTCGCGAGTCATCCCGCGCGCCTTCTCGAGCGCGGCATAGCCGCCGATCGCCTGGTACTCGGCGAGCTTGCTGAGATCGCGTTCGTCGGCGCCGGCAAGGATGAGCTGCTGCAGCTCAGCCATCGCCGAGCTCCGCGACGATTCCCGGCACGTCCTCCGGGGCGAGTTGGCTCGCGGTACCGGTGGTCGACGACGACGACCGGCGCATAGCCGCAGCCGCCGGCGCACTCGATCGTCCGCAGCGTGACCTTGCCGTCCTCGCTCGTCTCGCCGGCGCGAATACCGAGCTCGCGCTCGAACGCCTCGACGACCTGCTGCGCGCCGACGAGTGCGCACGAGACGTTCGTGCAGACCTCGACGAGATGCTCGCCGACGGGCGCCAGGTGGTACATGTCGTAGAAGGACGCGACTGCCTGCGACGTGCGCGGGCGTCAGTTCGAGCGCCTCGGCCACCTCGACGAGCGCTTCCGGCGGCAGCCAGCCGTACTGCTCCTGGGCCACGTGCAAGCCGTTCATCACGCCCGACCGCTGATCGGGATAGGGCGCCGCCGCCGCGCGAATCTCGTCCTGCAGGCTCACCTGTCGACCTCTCCCATCACCGAGTCCAAGGAGCCGACGATCGCGATCATGTCGGCGATCAGCGCATCGGTCATGCACGTCGCCGTCGCCTCGAGGGCGACGAACGACGGCGCGCGGAACTTCACGCGCCACGGCTTCGGGCCGCCGTCGGAGACGACGTAACAGCCCATCTCTCCGCGCGGCGACTCGACGGTCACGTAGACCTCGCCCTCGGGCACGCGGTACCCCTCGGTGACGATCTTGAAGTGGTGGATGAGCGACTCCATCGAGGTGTGGAGCTCATGCCGCGGAGGCAGAACGACCTTTCTGTCGTCCGCGATCCACGGCCCCTCGGGCATGCCCTCCAGGCACTGCTCGACGATGCGCACGGACTGGCGCATCTCGTCCATCCGCACCCGGTAGCGGTCGTAGACGTCGCCGTTTGGATAGACCGCCACGTCGAAGTCGAGGCCGCCATACGCGAGATACGGCTTGTCCCGTCGGAGATCCCAGTCGACGCCTGACGCCCGCAGCACCGGCCCCGACTGCCCGAGCGCGATCGCATCCGCGGCCGAGAGCAGGCCGATCCCCTGCGTGCGCTGAAGCCAGATCTCGTTCTGCGAGAGCATCGCCTCGTACTCGTCGATCGCCTTCGGCATCCACTCGACGAACTTGCGGCACTCGGGCGCGAACCCCCGTGGGATGTCCTCGGCGAGCCCGCCGGCCTGGAAGTAACGCGTGTGCATGCGCGTCCCGGCCACCATCTCGAACAGGTCGAGGATCTGGTCGCGCTCGCGAAAGCAGTACCAGAACAGCGAGATCGCTCCTAGCTCGAGCGCGCTCGTGCCGAGGAAGATGAGGTGCGAGTGGAGCCGGCTCAGCTCGACGAGCAGCGTCCGCATCCACGTCGCCTTCGCGGGCACCTCCATCTCGAGGAGCTTCTCGATCGCGAGGACGAAGACGACCTCGTTGTACTGGAAGGAGACGTAGTCGATCCGCTCCGGGTACGTGATCGCCTTCCACCACGTCTTCTGCTCCATGTTCTTCTCGAAGCCGGTGTGCAGGTACCCGATGACTGCCCGGACGCCCACGACCCGCTCGCCGGAGAGGTCGACGACGAGGCGCAGGACGCCGTGAGTGGACGGATGGTTGGGGCCGAAGTTGACCTGGAGGATGTCCTCGGACTCGGCGATGGCCGCCGGCACCTCGAGCACCGTCGGAATCGGAGACGGGATGTGCGACCCCAGGTAGATCTCCCGGCGCTGGGTGACGGCCACCTACTCCTCCCCGCTGAAGCGGACGGGCTCGCCGCCGATCGGATAGTCCTTGCGCAGCGGGTGCCCTTGCCAGTCGTCCTCCATGATGATGCGCGAGAGGTTCGGGTGCCCGTCGAAACGGATGCCCATCAGGTCGAAGGCCTCGCGCTCGTGCCAGTCCGCCGTGGGCCAGACCGAGACGACGCTCGCGACGCTCTGCCCTTCGTCGAGCCAGACCTGGACACGGAGGGTCGGCGCGCCGGCCCGGATCGCCAGCAGGTGGTAGTTGACCGCGAAGCGAGCCGGCTTGGGCTCCGGCGTGCGGGCGTAACCCTGGGCGCTCGTGGCGTCGAGATCCCGCCCCGACTGCGTCCCGTAGTAGCCGGCGACCGGGCGCTCGCCCCAGCCGAGGTAGTCGACCGGCGTGAGGTCGGAGAGGAAGTCGAAGCCCTCCTCGTCCCGCAGATGGAGGCAGGCTTCGACGATCCGCGCCGGGTCGACCACGAGAGTCGTCTCGCCGAACGCGTCCTTGCGCTCGACGAGACCCGGGACACCCTCGTAGGTCAACTCGCGACCCCGCGCACCTCGTAGGCCGGCGGTACGCCCGCCTTGATCTTCTCCTGCAGCCGGACGATCCCCTCGAGGAGCGCCTCCGGCCGCGGCGGGCAGCCGGGCACGTGAATGTCGACGGCGACGACCTTGTCGACCCCCTGCAGGATCGCGTAGTTGTTGAACATCCCGCCGGAGCTCGCGCAGGCGCCCATCGCGATCACCCACTTCGGCTCGAGCATCTGGTCGTAGATCTGCCTGAGCGGTGCCGCCATCTTGTGCGCGACCCGGCCGGAGACGATCAGAAGGTCGGCCTGCCGCGGCGAGGAGCGGAAGACCTCGGCGCCGAAGCGCGCCACGTCGTAGCGGGACGAGACGATCGACATCATCTCGATCGCACAGCACGCGAGCCCGAATGTGTCGGGCCAGATCGAGTTGCCCTGAGCCCAGGCGACCGCCTTCTGGACCGTCGTCAGCATCAGCTTGTCCTCGAGGTCGGCTCCGAGCTCCTGCTCGAAGACGCCGGGTCCCTTCCCGCGCCAGAGAACCCGCTCCGAGTTCAGGCCCCAGTCCGCGAGCCGCTGCTTGCGCTTCACCGCCATCGCAATGCTCCCTTCCGCCAGATGTAGATGTACGCGACAGCGAGGATCGCGATGAAGAACGCGAGCTCGACGAAGCCGAACCAGCCGAGCGGCTTGAGGACGACGCCCAGCGGATAGAGGTAGACGATCTCCACGTCGAAGACGATGAAGAGCATCGCCGTCAGGTAGAAGCCGACGGTGAAGCGGTTCGCATGCGGCGGGCCCTCGGAGACGCCGGACTCGAACGGGAGCCGCCGCGTCTTCGTTCGGCGGACAGGACGCGTCGCGAAGACGAAGGACATGAGGATCATCGATGCCGGAACGACGAGCGCGAGCATCCCGTACATGAGGAACGGGAGCCAGCTATCGAGCATCTGCGCGCCAGCCGCTCCAGGCCAATTCGCGCGGAAACGTACCACGGCACGAGCTAGCGTGGATTCCGCTCAACCGTGCGGGTATCGGCTGTTACAAAGTTCGGACCCGATCGGGGGTTGAGCAGACAGGTCACGTTGCTACCATGCGAGCAATGGCAACGATCGAGCAGGAAGTCCTCGTCACCCTCACCGAGGGCGCAGCAACGAAGATCAAGGAGCTGATGGCCGAGGAGCCCGACGGCGAGGCCGGGGTCCTTCGCATCGCTGTGCAGGGCGGCGGCTGCTCGGGGTTCGAGTACGCCCTTGGGTTCGACTCGGGTGCCCAGGAGGGCGATGCGCTCGTGGACGTCTTCGGGATCCGGGTCGTCGTCGACCCCCACAGCGCGCCGTACATCCAGGGAACTCAGATCGACTTCGTCGACGGCCTGCAGGGCGGCTTCGCCATCAACAATCCGAATGTCACCTCCGCGTGTGGCTGCGGCCACTCCTTCCAGGTGGAAGAGGGCGCCGAGGGCGAGCAGCCCGCCGGCGGCAGGCTGCGGCTCCGGCTGCGGCTGAGCTTCGCCGAAAGTCCTGCGGGCTTTCGTCGACTTAGTAGGTCGTCCAGGCTGCGTTCGGGAACGACGCCGGGCGAAGCTTCCGCCGTCGCCACGTTCACTCGTGACCTACGAAGCGAACGGGGTTCGCGAGGGCTCGGAACGCGCCTCTCCGGGCATGTCAGTGCGGAAGACGCATCTAGCATTCCAGTCCCGTGAGCACGAGCGACGTCGTCGACATCACGATTCTCGGCGCCGGGCCGACCGGCCTCGCTGCCGCGTACTACGCCGGGCATCGCGACGGCACAGTTCGCATCGTCGAGAGCCTCGAGCAGCTTGGCGGCCAGGTTGCGGCGACGTATCCCGAGAAGCACGTCTACGACGTCGCCGGGCACCCGAAGATCCTCGGCCAGGCGCTCGTCGACCTCTGTGTCGAGCAGGGTCTCCAGTACGGCGCTGAGGTGATCCTGGGCGAGGAGGCGAAAACCCTCGAGCGCGTGAGCCAGGACGGCGAGGAGCTGCTCGCGCTGACGACGGACACGGGTGGCCCGTACCTCTCCCGCGCGATCATCATCACCGCCGGCCACGGCGCGTTCGAGCCGAGGAAGCTCGGAGTCGATGGAATCGACGAGTGGGAGGGCCGCGGTCTCTACTACGTGGTCAAGGAGAAGGCGCAGTTCGCGGGCAAGCGGTGTGTCATCGTCGGCGGCGGCGACTCCGCGCTCGACTGGACGCTCGGGCTCCAGGACACGGTCGATCTTCCGGTGACGCTCGTGCACCGGCGCGATCGGTTCCGGGCGCTCGAGGCGTCTGTCAGCGAGGCGAAACGTTTGGAGGAGGAGGGAGCGGTCCGGATTCTCACTCCGCACGAAGTTCGCGAGGTGCACGGCGACGGCTCGATCCAGGCGGTCTCGATCGAGAACACCAAGTCCGGTGAGGTGGAGCGGTACGACTGCCAGGCGCTCATCACCCTGCTCGGGTTCGTCTCCCACCTGGGCGCGATCGCCGACTGGGGGATCGAGCTCGAGGGCAAACGTCAGATCAAGATCGATCCGATGACCTGCGAGACGTCGATGCCCGGCGTCTACGCAGCCGGCGACGTCGCCGGCTATCCGGGGAAGATCACGCTGATCACGATCGGCATGGGCGAGGCCGCGATCGCCGCGAACAACGCGATTGCGCAGATTCGCGGCGAAAAGGTGCAGCCCAAGTACTCGACCGATTAGCTCTCGGTGCAGACCTGTCCCTCGATCGAGGGTCGCTGGGGTGCGACGCAGGGTCGATCTAGAGCAGGTGACGGCGCAGGGCCACGTCGAATGTCTCCGCTGTGGCGAGCGGCGCCCTCTGCTCGCGAGCGTGCACAGCCGTCACGAGACCGGCGAGTGCGAACGGTGCGGTTACGTCGGCTGGGCCTGTTCGACCGACTTGACCGAGTACACGCGCCGCGAGCTGCGCGAACGCCCGGTCGAGCGGCGGCGCCTGCACGCCGCCTCCTAGGGACCGGTACACCCAACCTCCTCCCCGCCGCGAGCCTAGCTCGTCAAACCGCACGCGTGGGTGACGATTTCGTGCCTGGATAGACTCGGCACGATGGACGAGCTCTGGGGTGCTGAGACGAACAAGGCGATCGAGAACTTCAAGATTTCGGGCGAGCCGATTCCCGCGCGACGTCGCGCGCTGGCTCGGCCGGATCAAGGCCGCGGCCGCGAGGGTGAACGCCGAGCTCGGGCTTCTCGATGCCGACAAGGCCGAGCGGATCGCTGCCGCCGCCGACCGTATTGCCGCCGGTGAGCTCGACGAGCAGTTTCCGATCGACGTTTTCCAGACCGGCTCCGGAACATCGTCGAACATGAACGCCAACGAGGTGATCGCGCGCCTCGCCGGCGAGGACGTCCACGCAAACGACGACGTGAACATGGGCCAGTCCTCGAACGACGTCTTCCCGTCGGCCGTGCACCTCGCCGCGCTCGACCAGCTGACGAGCAACCTCCTCCCCGCGCTCGACCTGCTCGCGACGGCGCTGGAGGCGAAGGCGCGCGAGTTCGACGACGTCGTCAAGTCTGGCCGCACGCACCTGATGGATGCCGTACCCGTCACGCTCGGCCAGGAGTTCGGCGGCTATGCGGCCCAGGTACGGCAGGGCGCGGCCCGGATCGAAGCGGCGCTCGAGCGGCTGGGCCAGATCCCGCTCGGCGGGACTGCGGTCGGCACCGGCCTGAACACGCACCCGGAGTTCGCGGAGCGTGTCCGCGCCCGACTGACGGAAGAGACCGGACTGGCGGTGCTTCCTCCGGCCGACCCGTTCGAGGCGCAGGCGGCGCGCGACGGGCTCGTCGAAGCGTCCGCGGCGATGAAGGTGGTCGCGGTCTCGCTGACCAAGATCGCCAACGACCTCCGGCTCATGGGCTCCGGCCCGCGTGCGGGGCTCGCCGAGATCGCGCTGCCGGAGCTCCAGAAGGGCAGCTCGATCATGCCCGGCAAGGTGAACCCCGTCGTCCCCGAGGTCGTGACACAGGTCGCCGCGCAGGTGATCGGAAACGACATTGCGGTCACCGTCGGCGGGATGCAGGGGCATTTCGAGCTCAACGTCTTCGTGCCGGTGATCGCGCGCAACGTGCTCGACTCCGTCCAGCTCCTCGCCGCAGCCTCGCGGCTACTCGCCGAGAAATGCGTCAGCGGCATCGAGGCGAATCGCGAAACGAACGAGCACTATGCCGAGCTCACTCTCTCCGCGGCCGCGGCCCTCAACCCGTACATCGGGTACGACAAGGGCGACGAGATCGTCAAGGAAGCAGCAGCGAGCGGCCGGTCGCTACGGGATGTCGCGCGCGAGGCAGGGGTCGACGACGAGACGCTGGACAAGGCTCTCGACTACCGAGCGATGGCCCGTCCGCACGAATCCCTCGGAGACGTGTCCGGACCGGCGCCCAAACAGCCGAAAACTTGACATCGATACGCTAGATAGAGAAGGATCTATTCACTCCGAGGACGGGGTCTCTCCGCTCTGGCTGCGCGTTTTGCCGGTGCGGGGCTGCGTTGCTGTTCCAAGAACAGAAGGGGAAGGGAGAAGCATGTCGTCAAGGTTGAGAGGAGGGCTCTTCGCAGGCCTCGGCGCCATCATCGTCGCGAGCCTCGTCGTCATCGGCGCGAGCGCCGCATCGACGTCGCACAAAGCGAAGAGCAAGTTCACGAAGCATGATCGCGCGCTGATCGCACGGCAGGCCGCGCGCGGCGTCAACACCGTTTCACTGCTGATCGCCACTCCACGGGGCCGAACGGCTTCCGTCGCAAAGAACATTCGCGAGATCGGCGGCAGGGTCGCCTATCGCAACAACAAGCTGGGCTACATCCGCGCCCGGGTCCCGGTCCGGAAGGCGGATCAGGCATCTCGGCTGGCGGGCATCCAGACGATCAACTTCGACGCAACGCTTCCGCTGCCCGATCCGTTCCCGGACGGCCAGCAGCCACCGAACCCGCAGATTCCGCCCGACGCGACGACGCCGCGGGTCAACCCCTACCTTCCGACCCGCGATACGGGTGCTGCGCAGTTCGTGAACCGCCATCCCAACTACGACGGCAGGGGCGTCACGGTCGGGATCCTCGACCTCGGCATCGACCTCGACCACCCGAGCCTCAACACGACGAGCACGGGTGAGCGGAAGATCACGGACTGGGTCACGTACACGGATCCGCTGACGGACGGCGACCCGACGTGGCGCAGCTTCCCGACGACTGTCAACGTCGTCGGCGGCACGTTCACCGCGTTCGGCGGGACGTATACCGGCGTTGCCCAGGACGGCACCTACCGGTTCGCCCGCATGCGCGAGGACCTGCTCGGGGCAACAAGCGAGTACGGCATCGCCTGCGGCTCGGATCTCAACCGCAACGGCGTGTGCGGCGACTTCTTCGTCATGCTCTGGCGGACGTCCGACAACAACGTCTGGACCGACTCCGACAACGACCACAGCTTCGCCGACGAGTCCGCGATGACCGACTACAAGGTCAACCACGACGTCGGCTACTTCGGCCACGACGACCCGGCGACGGCCGTCAAGGAATCGGTGCCGTTCGTCGTCCAGACGCTCCCGGACACGGGCAGCGGCTTCTGGCTCGTGAACGTCGGCATCGTCTCCGGCGCGCACGGCTCGCACGTCGCGGGCATCACCGCCGGCAACCACCTCTTCGGCGGCCAGATGAGCGGCGCGGCTCCCGGGGCGAAGATCGTCTCGGTGCGCGTCTGCCTCTTCACCGCAGGCTGCACCTCTCACGCCCTGATCGAGGGCATGATCTACGCGATCGAGACCGATCACGTGGACGTCGTCAACATGAGCATCGGTGGACTGCCGGCGCTGAACGACGGCAACAACACCCGCGCGGTGCTCTACAACCGCCTGATCGAGGACAACAACACGCAGATGTTCATCTCCGCCGGCAACAGCGGCGGAGGCGAGAACACGATCGGTGACCCGGCCGTGGCCACGAAGGTCATGGCGGTCGGCGCCTACATCACCAAGGAGACCTGGCGGAAGAACTACGGCTCGGACGCCAACTTCTGGGACAACCTTCATCCGTTCAGCTCGAGAGGCCCTGCCGAGGACGGCGCGTTCAAGCCGGAGATCGTCGCGCCTGGCGCAGCGATTTCGGCCGTGCCGACGTGGCAGAACGGCCAGCCGGTCGGCGGCACGTTCACGCTTCCGCCCGGCTACGCGATGATGAACGGCACCTCGATGGCGGCTCCTCAGGCCACCGGGGCGGCGGCGCTGCTCCTCAGCGCGGCCAAGCAGCGGAACAAGAGCCATACGGCCGCCCAGCTTCGGATGGCCTTCAACTCGACCGCTCGCTACCTCTGGGGCTACTCGGCTGCCGATCAGGGGAACGGCCTGATCGACGTCGACGAGGCCTGGGAGCTGCTCAGGGAGAACCCGCAGCCGGTGAACATCAAGTCGCGCGTCGCGGTGCACACGTTGCTCAGCGACTTCCTCCAGGAGCCAGGCTTCGGCCCGGGCATCTACGACCGAGAGGGCGTCACACGCGGGCAGCGCTACACCCGCACGTATACGTTCACGCGGACGTCCGGCCCGAACCGCCCGGTGAATTACCACCTGCGGTGGGTCGGCAACGACGGCACGTTCGACACGCAGCACAACCTGCAGCTCCGCCTGAACGTGCCGACGACGCTCAACGTCTCGGTCAACCCGCACAGGACCGGGATCCACTCCGCGATCCTGCGGCTCGACAACTCGTCGACCGAGGGGCTCGACTACGAGACGATGAACACCGTCATCGTTCCCGACACCTTCACGTCGCAGAACGGCTACAGCGTCACGAAGACCGGATACGCAGGCCGCAACCACGTGCAGCACTTCTTCTTCCGCGTGCCGGCCGGCAACCCGGTGTTCAAGGTCAGCATGTCCGGCCCGGACGGAACCCCCGGCACCGGGCAGGTGCGATTCCTGCGCTTCCATCCGTGGGGGCTCGGGATCGACTCGAACGCGAGCACGTCGTGCTACGCCCCGCCGGTGGCGGGCTGCGCGACGGGAAGCGAATACAGCCGCACGGTGACTGACGCCACGGCAGGCGTCTGGGAAGTGACGGTCGAGGCCAGGCGCACGTCTGACGTCGACTGGGCTCCGTTCACCCTCACGGCGTCGCTCTACGGCGTTGCGATCACTCCGAACCCGGATGTGATCCCGAACGCGCAGGTCGGCGTGCCGGTTCCGCGCTCGTACTCGCTCCACAACAACTTCTCGACGTTCACGGGGCGGGCCGTCGGCTCGGACCTCGGGAGCGCGCGGAGAGGCGTGTTCACGATCGCGAACCACGCACAGCAGACGTACATCACGACGATTCCGGCCGGCTCGACGTCGTTCCGCGCCACCATCGGCGGACCGTCCGACGCAGCGGCGGATCTCGACCTGTTCGTCTATTCGTGCAGTGACCCCTCGTGTACGACGACGACGCTGCGCGGACAGAGCGCCGACGGCGACTCCGAGGAGTCGGTCACGATCGCGAATCCTGCGGCCGGCACGTGGCTGGTGCTGATCGACGGCTTCGCGGTTCCGGCCGGGACGACGACGTACAACTACGTCGACATCTTCGCCAACTCGACCCTCGGCACGGTTGCCGTGACCGATGCGGACGCTTCGCATCCGGGCGGGTCGACATGGGCGGTGCCCGGCAGCGTTACGGCAGGGGCTGTGCCCGAGGCAGGACGAGTCCTCCTCGGCGCGGTCAACGTCGTCACGACCGGAGGCGACACGGTCGGCTCGGCGGATGTGGTCGTCGAGAACGTGACGCCGTAAGCAACCGGACAAGTGGACACGAAGGGGGCCGTCCTCGGGCGGCCCCCTCCTCTGTTTCGAGGAACTTGTCTAGATCTCTGTGGAGAGGCCTAGATTTCGATGAAGGCCGTCGCGGGACCGGCGACGTGAGGGAGGGGGACTTGAAGAAGCGAGCTACGTCTACCGTGTTGCATCGCTCGTGGGATCTGGCTCGTCGCTGATTGCTGGCTGCGGCTCTGGCGCCGAACTCGGCCTCGAGCCGCTCGCCCGTCGCGAAACCGCGTGCTCGCGGCGCTCGGTCGACGTCGCATCTCGGCGAGCGGCCCCGGCAAGCCGGTGCGATGCCGATCTCGTCGGGCGTCCTCTACTCGCTCCTCGACCAGACCGGAGAGCTCGATCGCCGAGCCGGACGCGCCGGCTTCACGGCCCGATCGGGTCGAGATCGCCGCCACCGAAGGCTGCGCAGACGCAGTTCACCGGGAACGGGCAGGTGAACACGCGCGTCACCCAGGACTGCTCGCTCCGCGCGCAGGCCGGTGAGCCGATCGCGATCAACCCGCTCGCCGAAGGCAACATGCTCGTCGCCCAGAACGACTCTCGCATCGGCTTCAACCACTGCGGAATACGACTGGACGCTCGACGGCGGCCGCGCACTGGGGCGACCAGACGCCGCCCTTCTTCGAGTTCCAGCTGCTCGACGAGCACGCCGCCGACGCGTGCAGCGGACCCGACGGTCGCCTGGGACTCGCAGGGGAACGCGTACATCGCGAGCGTCCTCTTCGAGGTCGCGAGCGCCCGAGACTGCGATCGTCGTCGCGAAGTCGAATGCGGGCATCCACGGCGCGTACTTCCACTCCCCGGACGCGAGGGTGGCTTTCAGGAGTACCGCGCGATCCGCTGGGCGTGGTTGCGAACGACAACGACGCGAACATCGCGAACGACAAGCCTTTCGTCACCGCAGACACGAGCCCGTCGAGCCCGAAGCGCGACAACGTCTACGTGACCTGGACTCGCTTCCAGCCCGAGGAGGATGCGCCGAACGGCGTTCGCGAGCTCAGCCCGATCTTCTTCAGCCAGTCCGACCGACGGCGGCGCCACGTGGTCGCGCAGCGAGTCGAGATCAGCGGCGAGAGCGGACGGGGTGCTGTCCGCTCGAGTGCAACCACGACCAGGGCTCCCATCCGGTTGTCGGGCCGGACGGGACGATCTACGTCTCCTTTGCGAACAGCGACGCGATCGAAGGCGGGCGAGCAGATCCTGTTCGTCAAGTGCCCGGCCGACGAGGACTGCACGATCGCCGGAGAGGCGTGGATCCGAGCCGGTGATCGTCTCGAATCTCGTCGGCGGCGATGCCGGTCGGCCCGAGCGCCGCAGGCTGCCCGTTCGGCGCTCGAGTGCCTCCCGCCGAACGGCTACCGCGGTGTCCGAGGCGATGTCGGTTTCGAACTCAGTCGACGCAGCCGGATCACCTCTACGCGGTCTGGGCCGATTTCCGGAACAACCGGAACGTCGAGGCTGCACCGGCCCGGCCGACGTCTGCGAGCGCGTCCGTGTGACAACGACGTCTTCTACTCGCGTACTCGACGGACGAGGGCGAGACCTGGAGCGAGCGCCGAACATCACGCCGCGCGGATCGCTCGCGTTCGGTGAGACGGCGCAGTGGCAGCCGTGGAGCGAGGTCGCGGCCGACGGCAGCCGGCTCTGTGGGTGGCCTTCTACGACCGCTCGTACGGCGATTGCGAGTCGACGGGGTGCAACGACATCACGGCGGCCGAGATCCTCGAGCCCCGCATCGCCAGCTCCGACGTATCGGCTACTCGCGCGTGACGACGGCGTCGATGCCGAACCTCACGGCTGAGAACAATCCGCTCGAGGCAGGCTTTCTCGGCGACCGGATGTCGCTCGACGTCGACGCCCAGGCTCGCGCGCATGTCGCCTGGGCCGACACCCGCCAGCACGCAGGCTCGGCGCCGGAGACCGACGTCTACTACGCACAGGTTCCGGCTCCGGCAGGGCCGCCTCCTCCACCGCCTCCTCCACCGCCTCCTCCACCGCCTCCTCCACCGCCTCCTCCTCCTCCGCCCCCGCCGCCCCCGCCGCCACCGCCTCCGCCACCCCCGCCGTCACCCGGGACGCGGTGCCGGGTTCCGCGTGTGATCGGGTATCGGCTGGAGGCGGCCAAGGCGAAGATCCGCCGCGCGCACTGTTCCGTCGGCAGGCTGCGCCGGGCGCATTTCAGAAGGGCGGGTCGAGTGATCGGACAGAGCCCGCACGCCGGCTCGGTGCGGCCGGTGGGCACTCGGGTAGCCTCGTGGTCGGCCGGCGCTAGCTCGCGACGCCTAGTTGCGTCAGTCGCCCGAGTGCGCGGGCAGGCACTCCGGCGAGGGCAGCACCTTCACCACGGCGTAGCTGCCGGCCGAGCCGCGCGCGAGCACCCGAAGGGAGTCGCAGCGCGTCGTTCCGCGGATCGTGACCACGAACACGCCGGTGCTACTCGCCCTGGCCCGGAAAGCCTTGGCGCCCGCGGTGAGACGGACCCGCTCGCCGGTTCGGAAGTGCGTGCCGCGAACCGCGAGCGGTGCGACATGTACGACTCGAAGCGCTGGCCGAGCGGCCTTTCCATCCGGGCTCGAGAGTGTCGCGAAGCCCAGCGCGACTGCTACTAGGGCAGCGCCTGAACCGATGACTGCAGCTTTCCGCATACCTAGGCCAGTATTCCCGATCCTGGTTGCTGTTGCACCTATCGAGTCGTATATTGCTCTCTGTCCATCCACCGGCCGGGGTGAGGGCCGGAAGTCAGGAAGGGGAGGCATGAAGAAGCCAGCGATGCGCTTGGCGCTGATCGCGGCTCTTGCTCTGTTCGTAATTGCGGGAGCGGCCTTGAGGCCAAGCAACGCTACAAGCCGTGCGCAGGTCGGCAACAAGATCCTCGCGCACAAGCTCGGCGTCGAGCTCGGAACGGAGAAGGCTCGCGGCAAGGAGATGCCGGTCTCGTCCGGCGTCATGTACGCACTGCTCCAGGGAACGGGCATCCTGGACCAGAGAGCAGCAAAGAACTCCGGAGCCGCGAGGGCTCTGCATGGCGGGGAGAGGCATCTCGCGACCCGGCACGGAGGGTTGTCAGAACGAGTTCCACGGCCACGGCAAGACGAACACCCGGGTGAACCAGGACTGTTCGTTCCGCAGGCAGGCCGAGGAAACGATTCAGATCAACCCGCTCGACGAGCGGAACATCATCGCCGGCCAGAACGACTCGCGGATCGGCTTCAACCACTGCGGGTACGACTGGAGCTTCGACGGCGGTGACGACTGGGGCGACCAGGTTCCACCCTTCTGGCAGTTCCAGCTGCGACGACGGCCACACGGCGGACGCATGCAGCGATCCGACGCTGGCCTGGGACTCCCGCGGGAACGCCTATGCGGGCGGCGTCCTGTTCGACGTCGCCGCTGATGCGAACGCGGTCATCGTCATGAAGTCGAACACCGGGAACGGCGGCGGCCTTCTACCACACGCCCGCTCCGCTCACGTTCCAGGAGTATCGGGACCTGCCGGTCGGCGTCGTCAACAGCGACCCGGGAACGAACTTCAACGACAAGGAGCTGATGACGGCCGACTACGTAGGCGTCCAGTCCCAAGCGGGACAACGTCTACATGACGTGGACACTCTTCACGCCCGACAACCACAGCCCGATCTACTTCGGCCAGTCGACGGACGGCGGTGCCACCTGGTCGACGCCGATCGAGATCAGCGGGTCGGACGCGTCTATCTGCCCGCTCGGGGGAGGCGCGTGCAACGACGACCAGGGCTCACACTCCGGTCGTCGCACCGGACGGCACGATCTACGTCTCGTTTGCGAACGGCAACGTGCCGGGCAACGGGATCGAGCAGGTCCTGAACGTGACCTGCCCGGCAACGCTCGACTGCAGCAACCCGGCCAGCTGGACGTCGCCGACGAAGGTCGGCGACATGATCGCCACACATCCGGTAGGCCCGCCGAGCCAGAACGGTTGTCCGAACCGGCAGTGCCTGCCGCCGAACGGCTACCGCGCTCCGGACGAGACGACCGTGACGAACTCGGTCGACCGCGACGGCAAGGTGTTCGTGACGTGGGCGGATCACCGCAACAACACGAACCCGGACTGCGAGCTGGGTGCCGCCGGTGGCGGCAGCGCCACCGTGCGACCACGACATCTTCTACGCCTACTCCACGGACGGCGGAGCGACCTGGAGTGCGACGCGGACGATCACGCCGCGCTCGCGCTTCGGCGAGACCGCGCAGTGGCAGCCGTGGAGCGAGGTCACGAAGGACGGCTCGCGGCTGTGGGTCGCGTTCTACGACCGCCACTACGGCGACTGCGAGACGACGGGCTGCAACGACATCACCTCGGCGGAGATCAGGCATCCCGCGACGTGCGCACCCGTCGAATCGACTACGAGCGGGTGACGACCAGCGTCGATGCCGAACCTGACGCCGGCGAACAACCCGGTGCAGGCAGGCTTCCTGGGCGACTACATGTGGGTGGACACCGACCGTCACGGTGACGCGCACATCGTCTGGGCCGACACGCGTCCGATCCGGGGCGACTTCCCCGAGGAGGACATCTACTACGCGGAAGTCCAGCGCGAAACGACCACGGCGGGCACTAGCTCCGCCTGACCGACGAACGTCGAAGGGCCGCCCTAGGGGCGGCCCTTCTTCTTCCAGTAGGAATATATTCGCGTCTTGCTACCGCGCCGCGGTTGCGGCGCAGCAACGAAAGGGGAGAGCATGAGGAAACTCATCGGAGTTTCGATCGTGTTTGGCGCGCTCATGGCCATGGTGGTCGTGTGGGGCGGAACGGCGGCCGCGACAGGCAGTCCCTTGAACGGGGCCCAGCTGTCCGGCGCCAGAGAGTTCGGTGACGAGCCTCTCGGGACGAACATCACCGAGTGCCCGCAGGCCGGCATCGACAACCAGAGCCTTCGGCGGACGCAGCGTGACCCGAGGTCGAGCGCTTGAGCGACCGCGGGGACGACGTCCGTGCTCAACCAGGACTACACGTGCCTGCCGCAGGACGAGATGAGCATCTTCGTCAACCCGCTCGACACGCGAAACATCGTCGGCGGCGCGAACGACTACCGCCTCGGCTGGGGCTCGTCCGGCTTCTACTCGACGACTGACGGGTATGGCCGGAACGGCGACGACCATGGCCACGGCCAGGTACAGAACGGCGACGGCGGCGACGGCAGCAGATCTACGACGGGATCAGAGCGTTCCCGACGATTCCGGGCGGCCCGGACCACCTCGACGGTGGCGGTGACCCGGCGGTCGTCTTCGACCGCGGCGGCACTGCGTACTACTCGGACATCCACTTCAACCGCGACGACGACACGAACGGCATCTACGTGGCCCGCTCGACAAACGGCGGCTACACGTGGAGCCGGCCGTGCACGCCGCTCGGCGGAACCGACCAGACCGCGGTCTGCGGCGGTCTCGGCGACACGAGGCAGCCCGGAGACGGTCGAGTCACGTTCTGGCAGGACCAGGACTCACGTCCTCAACGGCAGCGTGCCGTTCGACGACAAGTCGTACATGACGGCAGGACCACGTCCCAGCGGCGTGAGCCCGGTCTGTTACCTGCCGATCAGCCGAACGCCGACCGCATGCGATCCAGCTCTCGTCGGGCCGGACCGGCTCTACGTCACATGGACGCGCTTCGACAACATTGCGACGGCGCAGATCATGGCCAGCATCTCCGACGACCGCGGCCGTTCGTGGTCCGATGCAATTCACGTCAGCACGACCGCGCCGTTCTGCGATTTCGGCGTGAACACAGGGGATTGCGACAACAACCAGTACTCGAGCCCGAAGGTGAATCCGACGACCGGTGTCGTCTGGGTGTCGTACGAGAACTTCAACACGCCGGACGAGAACCAGTACCTCGTGTCACGTTCGAACGACGGCGGCCAGACCTGGTCGACGCCGCTGTTCATCACCTCGGTGTTCGACGTCAACTACCCGCAGTCAGGAAATGCCGGCGGCAGGCCCGACTGCGCGCCCCGGGGCCAGGGCGGCGGCCGCAGGGTGCTGACGAACAGCTGCTTCCGCCTCAACGCAGGTGGGCCGCTGGTCGTGGACAAGCGCGGCGGAGCGTTCGCCGACGACCTCTACCAGTTCATGTCCGACAACCGCAACGGGACGCGGGTCAGCACGAACACGGACGTGTTGATGTTCAAGTCCACGAACGGCGGCGGTGACCTGGGTCGGCCCGACGCGCGTGAACGACGACCCGTCCAGCCAGCCGGAAAATCGTAACTGCAACCGCAGCGGACGAGCCCGCCTGTCCAGCGGGTGTTCCGACCTACGGGCAACGATCAGTTCTATCCGTGGGCCGACATCAGCGAGCGGGGCTGGCTGAACGGAGCCTGGCAGGACAGAAGGCTCGATCAGACGTCTCCGGTGGGCGGCGGCGAATGGCCGACCTCGAAGACGAGGCAGGGCGAACTACCTGCTCTGGTACTGGGGCGGCGACTGCCGGATCGCACCGGCCCGGTTCGACCAGTACTCCGGCCGGCAGTGCGTCGGCGCCGACGGCGGGGATCATCACCCAGCCGACGGAGCCGGTCGATCCGGACAACTCGCTGTTCCCAGAACAGACCGTGTTCCCGCTCGACAACTTCGGGATCTCGGACACGCCGTACAACTGGGATTACTGCTTCCGGGCAGGGATCTTCTGCGGCGACTACGAGGGCCTGACGATCGGAACGGACAACAAGGTCTGGGCGATGTGGACGGATGCCCGCAACGGTCGGTCGTCCCGAGTGCAGACCGGACGCAATCCGATCTGCGAGCAGTCGGACGCCTGGGCGGACACGTATCGGGACAGTGGCCAGGCGCGACGGCCAGAACCACCCGAGAAGCAGCGACTCGCTCTACTGGCAGACGAACTGCCCGACGGACAACTGAGCGAGAGCGACTAGGTAGGAGAAAGAGGGCCGCCCCCCGAGGCGGCCCTCTTTCTTCTAATACGCGACTGCGCCGCGACCGGATTCAGCCGCGTGGCGCTGCTCGTCGGCTCGGTACGAAGATCGAACGAGTGGCCCTGAAAAGACCGAGCCGAAGCCGAGCGCTTCGCCCTGCTCGCGGAACCAGCGGAACTCGTCCGGATGGACCCAGCGGTCGATCTTCGCGTGCTTGGCCGAGGGCTGAAGGTACTGGCCGATCGTGACGACGTCGACGCCGTTGGCGCGCAGCTCGCGCATCGTCTCGACGACCTCGTCGTTCGTCTCGCCCAGGCCGACGATGATCCCGGACTTCGTCAGCACCGGATAGTCGGCGAGCTCCTTCGCGCGCGCGAGCAGCCAGAGGGCCTTGTCGAACGAGGCCTTGGCGCCGCGCATGCGGGCGTGGAGCCGGCGGACCGTCTCGATGTTGTGGTTGAAGACCTCGGGCCGCTCGGCGAGAATCGTGCGGAGAGCCTCCTCCTCGTAGCCGAGGAAGTCCGGGGTGAGGATCTCGACCGACGCCTGCGGCACCTTCGCCTTGAGCGCCCGGATCGTCGCCGCGTAGTGGCCGGCGCCCTTGTCGGGCAGGTCGTCGCGGTCGACCGACGTGACGACGACGTGCTTGAGCCCCATCTGCGCCGCGGTGTGCCCGAGCCGCAGCGGCTCGAGCGGATCCGGAGGATGCTCGGGCCTGCCGGAGTGCACGTAGCAGTAGCGGCACGCGCGCGTACACGTGTCGCCGAGAATCTGGAAGGTCGCCGTCCCGCGGCCCCAGCATTCGGAGATGTTCGGGCAGCGCGCTTCCTCGCAGATCGTGTGCAGGTTGTGCCCGTGGATGAGCTTCTTGACGTCGAAGTAGCGCGAGTTGGCGCTCGGCGCGCGCACCTTCATCCACTCGGGACGGCGCGGCCGCTCCGCGACGGGCAACGAGCTCTCCATGGAGGCCAGTCTAGTCACGCCCCAGGCTCCTAAGAGACTTTGCAACAGACTGTTGCTAAGTCAGTTGGGGCGCTTGGCTATGTGTCTTTCCAGGGATCGAGGTAGACGTCGTCGATCTGTGACGCGTACGGGTCGCAGTAGCTCGCCGCTCCGGTGCTTAGAGGGCTGGCTTCTCCGATGAAGCCATGGCCAGCAAGACCGCGCCGACGATGATCGCCGTCACGAGCCGAATGGCGTGCATCGCTCGGGCTTCCAAGGATTCTCTAAGGCTTGCCGCAGACACCACTGACCTCAGTGTTCTCGCGGGCCGGTTGCGGCGCATCCCCCTTCCGAGCGTGAAATGCATGGCGGATGAGCTCGAACGGTCGGCCCGAGAGCGCAGGGACGCCGAGTTCTACCGCTAGCCGGCCGCGACCTGTTCGACGCCCTGCGTCGCGCCGGAGCGCGCCGAGCCGGTCGGCTTCGCCGTCAACTGCTCGTGAAGGGGTTGCGGCCAGAGCCCGGCGCCGTCCTCTGCCGGAAGCTCATCGAAGGAAAGACCGAAGACGTCCTCGAGAGCCGCCGCGGCATGCGCGCGCATCTCGTCGACCGAGACGGGTCGGCCAAGCTCGCTCGCGATCGTCGTGAACGATGCGTCGGCGAGGCCGCAGGCCGTGATCCACTCGGTGAAGGGCGCAGTGTCGAGGTCGACGTTCAGCGCGTAGCCGTGGGTCGTCACCCACTTCGTGATGTGGACCCCGATCGACGCGATCTTTCGGGGCGGGCTCTCGACCCAGATCCCCGTCAGGCCGTCGATCCGCGTCGCCTCGACCCCGACCATTCCGAGCGTGCGGATGAGCGCCTCCTCGAGATCGCGGCAGTAGCGCTTGACGTCCTGGCCGTGGCGGGTCAGGTCGAGGATCGGGTAGCAGACCAGTTGGCCGGGCCCGTGGTAGGTCGACTTGCCGCCGCGGTCAGTCTCGACGATCTCGACCTCCGCTCCGTCGGGCACGTGCAACTCTCCATCGTCGGTGCGCCGCCGAGGGTGATCACGGGCGGATGCTCGAGCAGGAGGACGGTGTCCGGGATCGCTCCCTGCGACACCGCGGCTGCGAGCGAGCGCTGCAGGTCCCACGCTTCGCCGTACGGCACACGGCCCAGGTTGTAGAGGTACGCGCCCCGGGTCACTCGTCCTCGGCGATCAGAGCCTGTGCGGTCTCGAGGTCGTCCGGCCTGACGAGGATCTCGCGCGGGCCGCCCATGCCGCTGCTCCCGTCGAGGCTGCCGGCTCCGAGGTCTCGTCACCCTCTGCATCGATTCGATTCCTTCGAGGCCGAAGAAGCGATCGAATCTGGTCGGCCTCGATCTCGTTCTGAACGACAATGAGCCGGACCAGGTCCACGAGTCGAGTCTAGCCACGGCCGTCGAGCACGATCGTCCAGCGCTCGATGCTCACCGGACGGAGCATGCCGATTGCCGCCCACGGATCCGTCGCGAGCCGCTCGCGGACCGCCTCCTCGGAGGTCCGACGCGACGATGTGCATCGTCTCGCGGCCGTTTTCGAGCGGGCCGCCGAGGACGATCGAAGCCGGAGGTCGACGAGGTCGTCCATGAACCGGGCGTGCTCGTCCCACCCTTCCTGCTCCCGCATGTCGCGGTCCCAGTCCCAAGGCCCTCCGCGCTCGAGCCGGAGGACGAAGTGCTCCACGGCTTAGCTCTCTCGCCGATGATCGCCTGCGCGGTCTCGAGATCGTCGGGCTTGACGAGGATCTCCCGCGAGCCGCTCATGCGCCACTCGCCGCCGATGCTCCCGGCACCGACATCAGTCGGCCTCTGCATCGATTCGATTTCCTCGAACTTGAGGAGCGACTGAATCTGGTCGGCCTCGATTTCGTTCAACACCACTGTCAGCCGGACGAGCTCCACGGAGGTCTAGTAGGCGACCTCGTCCCAGGTCTCGAGCGCTTCCTTCAGGTCCTTCAGGAAGCGGCCGGCGAGCGCGCCGTCGACGAGGCGGTGGTCGTACGTGAGCGTGATGTTCATGATCGGCCGGATCGCGATCACGTCCTTGCCGAACGAGTCCTGGACGACCCAGGGACGCTTGACGAGCGCGTAGGTGCCGAGGATCGCCGCCTGTGGCTGGCTGATGACCGGCGTGCCGTGGAACGTGCCGTAGCCGCCGGGGTTCGTGATCGTGAACGTGCCGCCCTGCACCTCGTCGGGGGTCAGCTTCTTGTTGCGCGCGCGGTCGGCGATGTCGGTCACCGCCTGCGCCATCCCGAGGAGGTTCAGCCCCTCTGCGTGCTTGACGACCGGGACGATGAGGCCCTTGCCGTCGGCGAGCTCGACCGCGAAGCCCGAGGTTCACGTACGGCCGCGTCACGATCTGCTCGCCGCGGATCTCGCCGTTGATCCACGGATAGCGCTTGAGCGTCTCGACGACCGCGCGGGCGACGAAGATCAGGTACGTCGGGTTGACGCCGTACGTGCTTCTGGTACTCGGGCTTGAGCTTCTCGCGGATGTCGACGACGCGGGACATGTCGACCTCGATCGCGCTCGTCACGTGGGCGGCGGTGTCGAGCGAGCGGCGCATGTGCTCGGCGATGCCCGCGACGCATCGCGTTCATCGGTTCGAGCTGCTCGCCGGTGTCCGCGGCCACCGGCTCGGGGGTGGGCGGCGGCGCGGGCGGCTTCGGAGCCTCGGCGGCCGGAGCAGGCGTGGGGGCCGGAGCGGGAGCGGGAGTAGGGCTGGAGCTTGGGCTGGAGCTGGAGCTGGAGCCGGCGGTGGAGCCGGAGCTGGAGCCGGAGCCTCGGAAGCCGGAGCGGCTTGTGGCTCGGGAGCAGGCGGCGCTTCGGCTTCGACCGGCGCGGGCGCTGCTTCCGGCGCCGGCGGCGCAGCGGCGGCCCCCGACTCGACGAAGCCCAGGATGTCCTTCTTCGTCACGCGCCCCCGCGGCCGGTGCCGGGGACGCTCGAGACGTCGACGCCGTGCTCGGAGGCGATCCGCGCGACGACCGGCGAGACGAAGCTCTTTCCGTCCTGCTCGCCATTCGACGGCTGGGCCGCGGGCTGGTGCCGGGGCAGGTGCTGGAGCCGGGGCCTCGGCAGGCTGCGGAGCGGGAGTCTCTGCGCTCGACGCGGCTTGCGCCTCCGCGGCAGCCTGCGCTGCCGCCGGCTCGGGCGGAGCGTCAGCCTCGGCGCGGGCGCGCCGCCGGCTTCGCCGCCGATCACCGCGAGCTTCGTGCCGACGTCGACGGTCTCGCCTTCCTGGACGAGGATCTGCGTCACCGACCCCGCTGGCCGGGCTCGGCACCTCGGTGTCCACCTTGTCGGTCGAGATCTCGAGCAGCGACTCGTCGGCCTCGATCTGCTCGCCTACCTGCTTGAGCCACTTCGTGATCGTCCCCTCCGAGACGGAGACGCCCATCTGCGGCATGACGACGTCGACGGCTTCGGTCGTGGCCATCAGTACTCAGCCAGCTCCTTCAGTCCCTTGACGACGTCTTCGACCTGCGGGATGAACGCCTTCTCGAGCGGCGGCGAGAACGGCACCGGCGTGTCGGGCGCGGCGATGCGCATGATCGGCGCGTCGAGATGCTCGAACGCCTCCTCGGCGATCGTCGCCGCGATCTCGCCGCCGAAGCCGCCCGTGCGCGTTGTCCTCGTGCAGGACGAGCACCTTCGACGTCTTCTTCGCGCTCTCGAGCACGGCCTGCTTGTCCCAGGGGATCAGCGTCCGCAGGTCGAGGATCTCGACGGAGACGCCGTCGCCTCGAGCTGCTTCGCCGCGTCGCGGCCGTGTAGCACCATCGCGCCCCAGGTGACGACCGTGACGTCGTCGCCCTCGCGGTGCGATGCGCGCCTTGCCGAACGGGATCGTGTAGCGCTCCTCGGGCACGTCGGCCTTGATCCGGCGGTAGAGGTGCTTGTGCTCGAAGTAGAGGACGGGGTTCGGATCCTCGATCGCGCTGATCAGGAGGCCCTTTGCGTCCTCCGGCGTGGCCGGGCAGACGACCTTCAGGCCGGGGATGTGCGCGAACGAGCTCTCCGGGTTCTGCGAGTGGAAGGGGCCGCCCGAGAACCCGCCGCCGGACGGAAGCCGGACGACGATCGGGACCGGGGTCCCGGCGCGGTAGCGCTGCTTCGCCGCGACCGTGACGAGGTGGTCCCAGGCGCACGAGATGAAGTCGGCGAACTGCATCTCCGCGACGGGTCGCATGCCCATGATCGCGGCGCCGGTGCAGCCGCCGACGATCGCCGTCTCCGAGAGCGGCGCGTCGATCACGCGCCAGGCTCCGAACTCCTCCTGGAAGCCGAGCGTGACCTTGAAGGCGCCGCCGTAGACGCCGACGTCCTCGCCGATCACGAAGACCCGATCGTCGCGCCGCATCTCCGTGCGGAGGCCGTCCGAGATCGCGTGCAGGTAGGTCATTTCAGCCATGGCGAGCTTACTTGTGGTGAGGAGTGTCGAGGTCTTCGGGCGTCGCGAACACGCCCTCCGTCAGCGTCGAAGGATCCGGGAGCGGCGACTCGTCGGCGCGGTTGATCGCGTCGACCAGCAGCTTCTTGACGCTCGCGCGCGATCTCCTCCTCCTCGGTGTCCGTCAGGTCGGCGTTGTCGCGGAGCCAGGTTCGGAACCGCTCGATCGGGTCGCGCTTTGCCCACTCCTCGAACATCTCCTTGGGCACGTAGAAGGCGTCGTCGTGGACGGCGTGACCCTCCATCCGGAGCGTCATCGACTCGATCAGCGTCGGGCCGCCTCCTTCGCGGGCCTTCTCGATCGCGCGCTTCGCTTCCCGGTAGACCGCGAGCACGTCGGTTCCGTCGACGACTACACCTTCGAAGCCGTAGGCCTGAGCGCGGTCGGCGAGCGTCTCACAGGCGTACTCGAGATGAGTGGGCGTCGAATAGGCCCACTGGTTGTTGTCGCAGATGAAGACCACCGGCAGCCTGCGCACGCCGGCGAAGTTCATGCCTTCGTGGGCATCGCCGCGCGCGGACGCGCCCTCGCCGAACCAGCCGAGCGCCACGCGCTTCTCCTCGCGGATCCGGAACGCGAGCGCGCAACCGACCGCTACCGGGAGCATCGCCGGCAGGTGGCTGACCATCGCGAGCAGGCCGAGGTTCGAGTCGGCCATGTGGACGTTGCCGTCCCGCCCCCTGGTCGGGCCGTCTACGCGGCCCATGTACTGGGCGAAGATTCGCCAAGGCTCGATGCCGCGCGTCACGTGGACGCCCATGTCGCGGTGCAGCGGGCAGCCCACGTCGTCCGGGCCCATCGCGGTTGCCACCCCGACAGAGGAAGCCTCGTTCCCGCGCCCCGTGTAGAAGGAACCGGGGATCTTGCCCTGCTTGTACAGGATGTGGCCACGCTCCTCGATCCCACGCGTGACCAGCATCTGGCGGTACATCGCAAGCAGGTCATCGCGATCGAGGCCCGCCTCGCGGATCTCGTGCAGGGAGCTGACGGGCTCGGCTTCGCGGGCGATCGCCATCTGGCCGAAACTCTAACGACTGCGGTCCCGGGCGCGGGCAGGGCTCGACCGGGCGGCGGCTCTCCAGTCGGGCTAGTTGTCGTCCTTCCGTGGCGGGACTTGCTCTTCCCAGGCGTCTTCAGATCGCAAGGACCGGATCGCGTAGACGGTCACCGCCACCAAGCCGATCACTCCGACGAGGACGATGATCGACCAGAGGCCGCTGAAGGCGAGGACGAACGCCAGAGACACGAGTTGATCATTTCGCGAGCGAGTGAGCATGTCAACCGGAGGCGATGAGATAGTGACCTCGACAACGATGAAGGAGGGCATGTGTTCCTAGCAAGCGATTACCCGTTCCTGGACGTGATGTGGACGATGCTCGTCTTCTTTGCGTGGGTGATCTGGTTCTGGATCTTGATCTCGATCCTCGGCGACCTATTCCGTAGGCATGACGTTTCGGGCTGGGGGAAGGCAGCCTGGACGTTGTTCGTGATCGTGCTGCCCTTCCTGGGCGTATTCGTCTACCTGATCGCGAACGGCCAGGGCATGGCCGAGCGGAACGTCAAGTCGATGGAAGCAGCCGCCGCCCGAGGCGGGCCGGCAAGCGAGATCGCCACTGCGAAGCAGCTGCTCGACAACGGGTCGATCAGCCAAGAGGAGTACGAGGCGATCAAGAGCAAGGCGATCGCGTAATACGACGCATCTCGGCGACGACGACCAAGCAGCCGGCACGCGCCGCGAGTCGCGACCAGGGGCCTCGGATCCCACCAACTCCGGGGACCTCGGCCGTCGGAGGCTGAGGGGGTCGACGTGGCTCGACTCCGGAAGCCCCTGGTCAAGCGGCTCATTCTGGGCGCGGCGAGCGTCGCGGTCGTCGTCGCGACGTTCGCGTACTTCCTGCCGACGATCGCGGACTACGGCGAAGTCTGGGGGCTCGTCAAACAACTTTCGTGGGCGTGGATCGCAGCGCTCGTCGCAGTCACGCTCTTCAACCTCGCGACCTTTGCCCCGCCGTGGCAGGTCGCCCTGCCGGGGCTCTCGTTCGTCCAGGCGATGAAGATGACACAGGCATCGACTGCTCTCTCGATCGTCGTGCCCGGCGGTTTCGCGGCCGGCGCCGCCGGCTCGTTCACGATCCTGCGACGCTGGGGCTTCGAAGCCCGGGACGTCACCCGCGCGGTCACGCTGACGGGCCTCTGGAACCAGTTTCTCAACCTCTCGTTTCCGGTCGTTGCCGTCTTCCTTCTCACGATGACGGGCAGAAGAGCCGCGGCCGCGCTCGCCACCGCGGCCTTCGTCGGAGTAGCGATCCTCGGGATCGTCGTGGCCGGCTTCGTGCTCGTGCTGCTGAGCAAACGGCTCGCGGAAGACCTGGGCGACGTCGCGGCCCGGTTCTCCAACTGGGCCCGCGGAAAGATTCGCCGCGGCCCCGTCCCGTGGAGCGGCGCGAGCTTCGAGCGGTTCCGGAAGGGGGCCGCGGACTTTCTGGCCCGGCGCTGGCACCTGCTCACGGCCGCCTCCCTCCTGGGCAGCCTCAGCGTCTTCGCCGTCCTCCTCGTCTCGCTGCGCGCCCTGGGTGTGCCTGCGTCCGAGGTGACGGTCATCGAGGCATTCGCCGCCTGGGCGCTCGTTCGCATCATCGGTTCGATCCCGATCACTCCAGGCGGGATCGGGGTCGTCGAGCTGGGGCTCACCGCGGCGCTCGTCGGCTTCGGCGGCAACAACGCGGGTGTCGTCGCGGCTGTGCTCGTCTTCCGGTTCCTGACGGCGGTGCCGACGCTCGTCCTGGGCGTGGTCGGGGCTCTCACCTGGCGCCGTCATCGGCCGCAAGCCGCCTCGGGCGTCTGAGCTTCATCCGCCTTGGGCGATGCGCGTCACCTCGGCACGAGGACCTTTGTCCATGATCGACGAAAGGAGTGCCGCGATGGCGATCAGCTCTGACGAGGAGGCCGGCCGGTCGGAGGCGTCGGATGGCTTCATCCGCGCCCACGCCGAGCGCGCTGTCAGCGGTCCGGTGAGCCAGGGTGCCCTGGCACTGGACTTCCCCGAGAGCACTGCGGCCTCCGTCGAGGTTCTCGTCGAGGGCGACGCCTTCTATCCGCGGATGCTCGAGGACATCGCATCAGCGTCCTCCTCCGTGCACATCAACCAGTTTGGCTTCCGGCCGGGAGCGGTTGGTGACGTCTTCGCCGAGGCGCTGATCGCGAAAGCGCGAGCAGGGGTTCCCGTGAGGCTCGTCGTAGACCGGCAGGGCTCGGACCCCGAGCGTGGCTCACGAGAGCACTACGAGCGGCTCACAGCCGGCGGGGTCGAGGTCTGCGTCGTCCGCGCGACCAAGCCCCGTGCGCCCTTCGGCCCATTGGGGGCGGGCGGCGAGACGCGTTGGAACCTCAGTGGGCTCGGCCACATCGATCACCGTAAGCTCACCGTCGTGGACGGTCGCGTCGGGTGGGTCGGCGGCGCGGGCATCGAGGATCACTTCCAGGACGGTCGGTTTCACGACCTTTTCGTTCGGGTCACGGGGCCCGTGGTCGCGCAGCTCCAACTCGTGTTCCTCATGAGCTTTCGCTGGCTCGGGGGCGTGCTCTCCGCCGACGACCTCGACGATCTCTTGCCGCCTCTCGACAGTGGACCGAGCTCCGTGCGAGCGGTCGTTCGCCACAACGCTCCGGGGTACCGGCCGATCTCCACCCAGATCGCACGTGCGCTCGAGAGCGCGAGCAGCACGCTCGACGTCGTCAACCCCTACGTCACCGACCGGGGAATGATCCGACGCATCGAGGAGGCAGCACGCCGCGGCGTTCGCGTCCGGCTGTTCGTGCCCGCGAACGCGAACAACTGGGCCTGTGCCGCCGCGCAGCAGTTCCACCATGCCGGGCTGCTCGATGCGGGCGTGTCGATTCTCGAGTACCCGACCATGCTGCATGCGAAGGCGTTCGTGCGCGACGGCGAGGAGGTGCTCATAGGAACGTGCAACCTCGAGGCCTGGAGTCTGAAGCGCTTCTTCGAGATCGATCTACAGGTCTGGTCGAGCGCCTTCGCAGCGCAGTTCGACGAGCGGTTCAGCGCGCCGGCCGAGGCGATCTCAGCCGCCGGCCGGCCGCTCGTGGGCATCAGGCAGCGCGCCAAGGGAATGGCGTTTGCGGCCCTCTCCCCGTTGCTCTGAGTCGAGACGCTCGGAGTCTTCTAGCATCCGGCTCATGGGCAAAGCTTCTGATTGGCTTCGCGAAGAGCGCCGGAAGACGCTTGGCGACTGGGTCTCGTTTTGCATGACCTGCGGGTTCGCGCAGCGCTATTTCGACGAGTCGGAGAGCGAGCTCCCGGCGGCGTGTCCTCAATGCGCCGGCGAGATGCGGTGGCGCTGCCCATCCTGCGACGCGCGCTTCAGCTCGGTCTTCGCCGTCGAGTGCGAAGCGTGTGGAGCGGAGCTGCGCCCTGCCGAGGCATTCGGCACTCCGATTCGGCGCGTTAAGCCCGGATCTCAGAAAAGCGGATCAGCGTGACGATCTCCTCCGAGCCGACGTGGCGGTTGTAGAGCTGGCCGAGGAAGGTGGCGACCTCCTCGGGGCGGCGCGACTCGGGTTGTCGTGCTCGATCTCCTTCGGCGATAGCTCGGCGAGCGGCTTGACCTCGACCTTGTCGATGACCGCGTCGAAGACTCTGTCGCGAGGCCCGTAGCGGGCGCCGACGAGAACCTGCACGACCATGCCCTTCTTGTACTTCTTGGACTTGTCGCCGAGCCGGATCGTCGCGGTCTTGCGGCGGCTGCGCAGCTGGTCGGCGACGATTGGCGAGTAGAAGTTCAGCGCGTACATGGCGGCGTCGTCCAGGAGAAGGGGGCGGGAAGCGCGCGCATCATAGGCTGTTGGCGCGCGTGAACGCGAGCGCTTTTTCCGCCATCTCGCGCTCGCCCTTGTAGGCAAGCAGGCTGGGAGCATCTTCGAGTGGGAGCCAGCGGGCGTCGGCGACCTCGATCTTCTGCTCGGGCGCGATCTCTCCGAGCCGCCCGCTGCGGTAGCGAAACAGATAGAAGCTGACGACCTTGAAGACCCGCTCTCCGGCCCACGTGTACACGTAGCGCACGTCACCGAGCTTGGCCACGAGCCGCGCCTCGACTCCCGTCTCCTCGGCCACCTCTCTCAGAGCTGCGTCCTCCGGCTTCTCGTCCGGGCCGATGATCCCCTTCGGCAGCGCCCACACGGGAGGTTTTCTGCCCGCAGGCTGGATCGCGGCGAGCATCCAACGCCCGCGCAGTCGCCGAATGAGCACGCCACCGGCCGAGAGCTCCCTCCGCACCGGGTCACGCTACCACGGTCGTTCCTGTTACAAACTCTGTTCGCGCCGACCGTGTCCAGGTCTCAGGGAGGTTCCCAAGACCGGTTGCACAGCCGACTTGGGACCGGCTAGTATGCGTTGGCACTCAGCGTTGCCGAGTGCCAACACGTGTCACAAAGTCTGAATAGGAGGTCCTGAATGGATCTGCAACCACTGGGCGATCGCCTGATCGTCGAGCCCCTCGAGGAAGAGGAGACGACGTCGAGCGGGATCGTTCTGCCCGACACCGCGAAGGAGAAGCCGCAGCGCGGCCGCGTCCTCGCAGTCGGCCCGGGCGCCCGCAACGACACGGGCGAGATCGTGCCGATGGAAGTCGCCGTCGGCGACGAGATCATCTACTCGAAGTACGGCGGGACCGAGATCAAGGTCGGTGCCGACGAAGTTCTCATCCTGCGCGAGACGGACGTGCTCGCGAAGGTCGCAACCAAGGGTGCCAAGTCGAGCAAGAAGAAAGAGCTCGCGGGCGCGTCCGCCTAGTCACGCCTAGTTCACGAAAAGGAGTACCGCATGGCTCATAAGGAACTGAAGTTCGACGAGGAGGCGCGACGCTCACTCGAGCGCGGCGTCAACATCCTCGCCGACGCGGTCAAGGTCACCCTTGGCCCGAAGGGTCGGTACGTCGTGCTGGACAAGAAGTTCGGCGCGCCGACGATCACGAACGACGGTGTCACGATCGCACGCGAGATCGAGGTCGAGGACCCGTTCGAGAATCAGGGCGCTCAGCTCGTCAAGGAGGTCGCAACGGCGACCAACGACGTCGCCGGCGACGGCACGACGACCGCGACGGTGCTCGCCCAGGCGATTGTCCGTGAAGGCCTGAAGAACGTCGCTGCCGGCGCGAACCCGATGGGGATCAAGCGCGGCATCGAGCAGGCCGTCGACGCTGTCGTCGAGGACCTGAAGAAGCAGTCGAAGGAGATCTCGGGCAAGGAGGACATCGCCCGGGTCGCCACGATCTCCGCGCGTGAGCGCGAGATCGGGGATGTCATCGCCGACGCGATCGACCGGGTCGGCAAGGACGGCGTTGTCAACGTCGAGGAGGGCCAGACCTTCGGGCTCGAGCTCGAGTTCACCGAGGGCATGCAGTTCGACAAGGGCTACCTCTCGCCGTACATGGTCACCGACCCCGAGCGCATGGAGGCCGTGCTCGACGACCCGTACATTCTGGTCGCGAACCAGAAGGTCGGCGCCGTCAAGGACCTCCTCCCGGTGCTCGAGCAGGTCATCCAGGCCGGTCGGCCGCTGCTCATCATCGCCGAGGACGTCGAGGGCGAGGCTCTCGCCACGATCGTCGTCAACAAGCTCCGCGGAACCTTCACGGCAGTTGCCGTCAAGGCGCCGGGCTTCGGCGACCGCCGCAAGCGCATGCTCGAGGACATCGCGATCCTCAGCGGCGCCGAGGTGATCACCGAGGAGATGGGCTTGAAGCTCGAGAACACGAAGATCTCGCAGCTCGGCAAGGCCCGCAAGGTCGTCATCGCCAAGGACACGACCACGATCATCGACGGCGCGGGCGACGCGAACGGGATCAAGGCCCGGATCAAGCAGATCAAGGCCGAGATCGAGAACACGGACTCCGACTTCGACCGCGAGAAGCTGCAGGAGCGGCTGGCGAAGCTCGCCGGCGGCGTTGCAGTGATCAAGGTCGGAGCCGCGACCGAGACCGAGATGAAGGAGAAGAAGCATCGCGTCGAGGACGCGCTGCAGGCGACTCGCGCTGCGCTGGAAGAGGGGATCGTCCCCGGCGGCGGTGTCGCGCTTCTGTCGTCGGCTTCGGCGATCAAGGTCGACGCGTACGAAGGCGACGAGAAGACGGGGGCGCTCATCATCACCCGCGCACTCGAGGAGCCGATTCGCCAGCTCGCCGACAACGCGGGCCTCGAGGGCTCCGTCGTCGTCGACAAGATCCGCTCGGCCCCCAAGGGCCACGGGCTCAACGTCGAGACCGGTGAGCTCGAGGATCTCGTCAAGGCCGGGATCATCGACCCGACCATGGTCACGCGCTCGGCGCTCCAGAACGCCGCGTCGATCGCGAAGAACATCCTCACGACCGAGGCGATCGTCGCCGAAGCCCCAGAGAAGGCCGGGGCAGCCGTCGGCGGCGGAATGCCGGACATGGGCGGAATGATGTAGCCAACGTGGCCGCGCATTGCGCGGCCACTCGGCATCACGGGGGAACCCCTGGTTCCCCCGTGTCCCCCCTCCTTGCGGATGGGGGCGTTGTTCAAAGGTTCCAGGAGCCGCCCGAGGTGTTCGTTCTTCGGGCGGTTTCTGTATTTGTGGGCCTCCCGCCAGGCAATGCCCGGCTCCGGCGGAGGCTGGTTGCGCTCTCCGAGCACGTATTTGGCCTCGCGCAAGCTCCTATCCGACGCGCGTGAGCAAAGCTTTCGTTGGACTTGGAACTGGCGTCTTCCGAAGAACCCACTCTCGGAGACCAGAACGATCCGCCGCCGGAGCCGGGCTCGGCCCGGCGGGAGGCTCACTTCGCTCGCTCGAAGCTAGATCGCAAACGGCGGCTCCTGAAACCGTCGAACAACGCCTCCGCCTGCAAGGAGGGGGCCCACGGGGGAACCAGGGGTTCCCCCGTGAAAGCGAGCGAAGCGAAGCGAAATACAAAAAGGGCCGACTATTGCCGGCCCTTTTGTTCTCAAATGCGGCTAGGGGGTGAACCCGTCCGCATGAGGAGGGGGGAGGTGGGTGCTTCCCGTATCGGCCTTCGGTATAGGCGGTCGATCCCCCGATCGAGGGTTCTCAGAACTCGTATCTCTCTTCCTTCCAGAAGTCGGCTTCGTTGTGGTAGCCGTACCGCTCCCAGAAGCCGGGCTGGTCGTCTGAGAGCAGCTCGATCCCACGCAGCCACTTGGCGCTCTTCCAGAAGTAGCGGCTCGGTACGACGAGCCGGAGCGGCCAGCCGTGCTCGGGCTCCAGCGGCTCGCCGTCGGCTTCGTAGGCGATCAGTGCGTTCGCGTCCTCGATCGCCTCGAGCGGCACGTTTGCGGTGTACCCCTGCTCCGCATGGGCTACGACGAACCTCGCGTTCGGCTTCGGGCGCGCGAGCGTGGCGAGCTCGGCCCAGCTCACGCCGCGAAAGCGCGTGTCGAAGCGGCTCCACCGCGTGACGCAGTGGATGTCGATCGTGATCTCCGTGCTCGGCAGCGCCTTCAGCTCGTCCCAGCTCAGCCGGACCGGCTCCTCCACCTCGCCGAAGACGTTGAAGTCCCAGGTCGAGAGGTCGGTGTCGGGAATCGAGCCGGCGTGGAGGACGGGCCATTTGTCCGTCAGGTACTGGCCCGGCGGCAGTCGCGCGGGGTCGTAGCCCGCGTCGGCGACCTTCTGCTCTGCCTTGGACCGGAACACGATTCCTAGACTATTGAGCGTGGCGACCGTTGCGCGCAGAGTGGCCGCCCGGCCCCGGGAGTTCGTCGGGGTGACCGGGCCCGACGCGGAGGACTTCCTCCAGCGGATGCTCTCGAACGACGTCACGACCGCGCCGTGTCAGGCGCTGCTCCTCACGCCGAAGGCGCGAGTCATCGCACCGGTCGTCGTCGTGCGCCGGGCCGACGAAGACTTCCTGTTGCTGACCGAGCCGGGGCTCGCCGAGACTGTGACCTCGACCCTGCTCCGCGCGCGCTTCGCGGCCAAGGTCGAGATCGCGCCGGAAGTGCACAGCTCGGTCGTCGCTTTCGGCGAGGAGGGAGGCGTTCCGAATCGCGAGTTCGGAGAAGAGGCGTCGGAGCTCTTTGACGCCGACGTCGAGCCGACACTGTCCGCCGACGAGCTCGAGCGGATTCGGATCGACGCGGGCATGCCTGCCTGGGGGAAGGAGATCGACGACACCATCCTCCCCGCCGAAGCCGGCCTCGACGAGACGCACGTCTCGTTCACGAAAGGCTGCTATCCGGGCCAGGAGCCGGTCGCGAGGCTTCGGCACCGTGGCAAGGTCAATCGCAGCCTGCGCGTGCTCGAGATCGATTCCGCCGGTCCCGGAGAGGAGATCCGCCACGGTGGGAAGGCCGTCGGCCGCGTGACGAGCGCCGTGGAGGGCCGTGCCCTCGGCTACGTGCGTGTCGAGGTGCCCGCGGACGCCGAGCTCGAGGTCGGGCCTGACGGCAAAACCGGTCGGACACTTTCCTCGTAAGATCTGACCGGTGACGCTCGTACGACGACTTCCGCTCATCGCAGCCGCACTCCTCGTGCCTCTCGCGCTGGCGGCCTGCGGCGGTTCCGGCAGTAGCGAGAAGAGCGACGAAGGCACGACCACGACGATCGGCGGTGTCCAGGCCGAGAATCACGGCACGAAGGACGTCTCGGGCGAGACCGGCAAGGTCGAGATCGAGATGTACGACAACTACTTCGAGCCCACGGTGCTCAAGGGCACGCCGGGCCAGAAGGTGACCCTCGAGCTCAAGAACAAAGGCAATACGGCTCACACGCTCACGATCACGGATCAAAGCGTCGACCAAGAGGTCCAGCCTGCCGACGAGGCCGAGGTCGACGTCACGTTCCCGCAGAGCGGCGTTCTTGCCTTCGTCTGCAAGTTCCACCAGAGCAGTGGCATGGTCGGCGAGCTCGAAGCTTCCTCTTAGCGGAACGGCACAGCCGGCCCGTACGTCGCCTCCTGGTACGTCCGGCCTAGACTGGCCGGAGAGCCGAGCCCCAATAATCCGCTCTACGCAAGGCTCGCCCAGGATTGCGGCGAGTGAAGACGACGTAAAGGGGGTCTCATGAGTGCTTACGCGGTCGCTCAACTCGAAGAGATCGACGAGGTCGCCGACGGGCGTTGTCCATGGCGACCCGTCCGGCACCACTTCGGCATCACTTCCTTCGGTGTGAACGCCTGGACCGGCCGTGACGCGGGTGACCGGATCATCAACGAGCACGACGAGTCGCAGGACGAGGACTTGCAAGAGGAGCTCTACTTCGTCCAGCAGGGCCGCGCGACGTTCGAGCTCGACGGCGAGCGAGTGGACGCGCCAGCGGGCACGTTCGTCTTCGTCCGCCCCGACGTCAAGCGGACGGCGTTCGCCGAGGAACCGGGGACGACGCTCGTCGCGATCGGCGGCACGCCGGGGAAGGCATACGAACCTTCCGGCTATGAGCTCTGGATGCCGCTCCACCACCTCTACGAGTCGGGCAAGTACGCCGAGGCTGCCGACCGCGGGCGCGATCTGATCGAAGCCCATCCTGAGTACGCCGCGCCGCTCTACAACCTCGCGTGCTGTGAGAGCCTCGCCGGGCGGACGGCCGACGCCGTCAAGCACCTCCGGCTCGCGATCGACCGGACGGAGCGGTTTCGATCGCTCGCTGCCGACGACTCCGACTTCGATCCGATTCGCGAGGAGCCTGCGTTCAGGGAACTGATCGACCGCTAGGCAAGTCCTCGAGGACTTGCTCCAGTGCGTGCGAAGCCTGTCGGATCATCCCGGGGTTGGTGTCCCAGTAATACGGCAGCGCCACCACGGCCTGGCAGAGCGCCCAGCCGCGCCCACGCAACCAGGACGCATCGTCGACGTGGAGCTCGGTTCGATATCGCGTGCGACTGGCGCCTTCGAAGACGTTCCAGGCGGGCTGCAGGTCACAAGCGGGATCGCCGACGTTGAGGGCACCGAAGTCGATGACCGCCGACAGCCGGCCGTCGACGACGAGCAGGTTGCCCGGGAGCAGGTCGCCGTGCACCCAGACCTCTTCGCCGTCCCAGGGCGGGGCGCCGAGCGACTCCTCCCAGGAGCGGAGCGTCGCATCGCCGTCGATTCGGTCGCCGAGCTCCGCGACCGACCGGCGAACGTCCTCGTCCAGCTCGGCGAGCGGTGCGCCTCGACTACCGGTGGGACGTGGATGTGCGTCGGCCGTGTCGACCCGGCGCAGAGCTTTCACGAACGCGGCGAGATCGACGGCGGCCTGATTTAGGTCCTCGATCGTGCTGTTGGCGTTCTCGCCGGGCAACCATTCGTAGACGGACCATTCGAAGGGGTAACCCTCCGCCGGCTGCCCCATCTCCACCTGCACCGGAACCGCGAGCGGAAGGTGCGGCGCGAGTTTCGGTAGCCAGTTCGCCTCCTTCGCCGCCTGGCCGGTTGCCCACCCGATGCGTGGCAGCCGAGCGGCAAGGTGGTCGCCGAGGCGATAGATGTCGTGATCGGTCCCGTACGACACGACCAGCTCGATCTCCAGATCGGCCCAGTTGGGGAACTGCCCGGCGAGCAAGCGACGCACAAGCGCGATGTCGGTCTCGATCTCGTCCGGGTGCATCTTGGGCGCGGCCATCGCCTCATCATGGAGGCGTTTGTCGCCGACCGATGCATGTGAGGGGTCTAGAGTGCGGCGAACTCTCGACAAAGGAGACAGTCATGCCGCTTGCACGAGTCGTGACCTTCGATGGAGTAAGCAGTGAACGGATGGCGCAGATGCAGCGCGACATGGAGGGCAGCGACCGCCCGGACGACGTGCCGGCCAAAGAGATCGTCGTTCTTCACGATCCGGACGCTGAGAAGTCCCTCGTGGTCGTCTTCTTCGAGACCGAAGACGACTACCGGCGCGGCGACGAAGCGCTCAACGCAATGCCGGCCGGCGACACGCCCGGGGAGCGCACGTCGGTCGCGAAATACCAGGTCGCGTTCCGCATGGCGGACTAGCAAGCCGCAACGTCAGTCGCGTGCGCCGAGCGCCGCCTCGATCCGCTCGAGGCGGGCGTCGATTTTCTGCAGTTGCTCCTCAGTCGCCACGGCGTCGCCCCCGCTGCGCTGCCGTTGCAGTCGGCTTGACCGTTCCACGAACGAGCTCGTGATCGACGCCGTGATCACCGTGATGAAGCCGATTCCCAGCAGCATCACGAGCGCTGCCACCAGCTGACCACCCACGTTGTCGGGGACGCGGTCGCCGTAGCCGACAGTCGTGACGGTCTGGACCGCCCACCACAGTCCGCCGCCGAGCGTTGGGAAGTTCTCGCGATCGATGATCGTCATCAGCAGGCCCGAGACGACCGTGATCGCGGTCGAGACGACGGCGATGACGATTGCGGCCCCTCGGGGGGTCGCGACGCGTGCCAGCTGACGGTCGAGTCCACGCTCGCTTCTCGTCTCCGATGCCATCGCAGTCGAGTTCGCGGCCGTTGTGGCGCGTCCTTCAGTGGCGCTGCTTGAATGTCGGAGCGTGGTAGAAATGGCCTCATGGCCGAGGTCCTGCTGTTTCACCACGCCCATGGACAGACCGAAGGATTCCTTGCGTTCGCCGAGGAGCTGCGAGCCGCCGGCCACACGGTGCATGCACCCGATCTGTACGAGGGAAAGACCTTTGCGGACCTCGACGATGGGGTCGCCAACGCCAAGGAGGTCGGTTTCGACGTGCTCCTCCAGCAAGGTGTGGCCGCTGCGGAGGGTCTGCCCTCAGAGATCGTCTACGCAGGCTTCTCTCTCGGTGTTCTCCCGGCGCAGATGCTCGCCCAAACGCGCCCCGGCGCTCGGGGAGCGTTGCTGCTGAACGCCTGCTTCCCGACCTCGGAGTTCGACTCGCCCTGGCCGGACGGCGTTCCCGTGCAGATCCACGCGATGGACGCCGACGAGTGGTTCCAGGAGGACATCGCAGCCGCCCGCGAGCTCGTCGACGAGGTCGAGGATGCCGAGCTGTTTCTCTATCCAGGCGACGGTCATCTCTTCGCCGACAGCAGCCTCGGCGACTTCGATCAAGAAGCGGCAGCGCTGCTCAAGGCGCGCATTCTCGAGTTCTTGGAACGTGTCGGATAGACCGCCAGGAATGTCGGTCCAACATCTGGATGCGGCACGCCGTCGATCCGCCGCGTAGGAGACTGCTGCTCTAGTCTCGAAGGATGCTCTTCGACCCCCACGTTCACGAACGGCTGACCGCGGACGGTTGGGACCCGGGTCGCGTCGGCGCGGCGATCCGGGAGATCGCTGAGGACGCGGAGGAATCCTTCGACGACGGATGGCCGACGCACCCCCAGGACGCCGACGACGAGGTGGACGAGAATCGCCGCTTTCGCACGGTGTACCTCGGCGGAGCGGGCGTCGTGCAGGCGCTCGACTCGTTGCAGCGAAGAGGCCTGGTCGAACTTCGGCGCGACTACGTTCCTTACCTCGAGCGCACGTACGAGCCCGACTTTCCCGACTACGACCACGAGCGGAGTCTCTGGATGGGCGAGACGGGGATCCGGCTCGTGCTGCACCGGCTCTCGCCGTCGAGGGAGAACGCCGACCGGCTGGCCGAGCTGATCGCCGGCAACGCGGAAGACGAGCGCCGTGAGGTCATGTGGGGCAGTCCCGGAACCATGCTCGCGGCCGCCGTCATGCACGAGCTGACCGGGGAGGCGCGGTGGCTCGATCTTTGGCGAGAAAGCGCGGTCTGGTTGCGCGCCGAATGGGATCCGCAGACGGGCCTCTGGACCCAAGACCTCTATGGGTCGGTGGAGCAGTTCATCGGTCCCGCGCACGGGTTTTCGGGCTGCGTGCTCGTCCTGTCCCGCGATGCTGACCAGGAGCTTCATCGCCGCGCGGCGGAGACGACGGCCCGCTATGCGATCGAGGCGGACGGGCTCGCCAACTGGCTGCCGGTCACCTCGATGCAGAGCCTCCGCGACAATGGCGACGGGTCGATCCGAACCCAGTGGTGCCACGGCGCGCCCGGTGTCGTCGCGTCGCTCGCTCGCTTGGCCCCCCGCGACGATGAGCATGGGCGTCTGCTGAGCGCGGGCGGCGAGCTCACGTGGCGAGCCGGGCCGCTGGCGAAAGGAGCAGGTCTCTGCCACGGCACGGCGGGCAACGGGTACGCCTTCCTGGCCCTGTTCGAGCGTACTGGGGACGAGCTGTGGCTCGAGCGTGCCCGCGCCTTCGCGATGCACTCGATTGCCCAGGTTGCCCGGGCACGATCAGAGCTCGGGCGCGGCCGCTACACCCTCTGGACGGGCGATCCGGGAACAGCCCTGTACCTCGCCGATTGCCTGGCCGGAAACGGAACCGTTCCGCTTCCCTGAAGAACCTCCGATTCCTAAGTCAGCTCGTCGTGCTGAGGCAGGTCGTCGGTGATCTCGAACCATGCTGCCTTCGAGCCGACGTAGATGTGCTCCGTCGGGCGGAGGCTGGGCGCGTCTACGAGCGACCCCATCGCAACGTGCACGAACTCGCCGTCGCGCACGACCGAGAAGAGGAACGATCCGCACTGCCCGCAGCGGGTGTCGTTCAAGTCGTCCTCTCCGAAGACGGCGATTGCGTCCAGCCCCTTCCTGACCGTTAGCTTCTCCCGCTCGATACCGGCGAACGGCTTGAACGCGGAGCCGGTCGCTGCTCGGCATTCCGAGCAGTGACAGTTCGCCGCGTACAGGAACGCATCCGGAACCTCGTATCGAACCGCCCCGCACCGACACTTCCCCGTGAGCACGCGGGCGCTCGCCTGGCTCTCGGATGTCGTCATGGCTCCTCCTTCTCGGCTGGGTCCAGCACCTTGATCGGGACCTCTCTACCTGAGACTCGTCGATCGCGGAGAACTCATCGCACCGATCGGTAACCGCCCGCAGCCTGTCCGCGCGCAACTGCGGATGCGAAGAATGGAGGCCGGTGGATCCTGATCTTGAAGATGACCGTTTCACCTGCGACCACTCGAGCGGCCTTGCCGCGAGGGCTTGCCTGGCCTCTCAGTCGTTTCCGAACAGCGAACTGCCGACCACGTAGAAGAGCGCGAGCGCCGCAAAGATGGCGAGCCCTGCATAGGGGCTCCAGAGCACGACGAGCCGTCGCAGCGGCGTTGATCGGAATTCCAGGGAGGACCGAGCGTGTCATGGCGTCGACCGAGCGCTGGTCGACCGTTTCGGCGATCAGGCGGCGTCCGGTCGCGGCATAGAACCAACTAGAAGCGAAGCAGATCGCGGCGGCGGTCATCGTCAGGCCGTACGTGATTGCCGGCGCGCGCACGCCGTTATCGCGGAAGTGCTCGGCCACGAGCTTCGTCTGGTCACCACCGCAAATCCGGAGCCTCTGTCAACTTGGCCGCGTCGTAGAGTTGTTGGTGATGGAGATCAACACCGCCGCTCCGGCCGTGGCAAAGGGGGAGATCGAGGTTTCGGCGTCGCGAGAGATCGTTTGGCGCGTCCTCACGGAGATCGCCAACTGGCCGAAAACGTTTCCGGTTTCGCCGACTGAACCGCAAGCCCGCGGCTGGCCCGCAATTCAATCCGGACGCCACACGCTGATTTCCGCGCCGACCGGTTCGGGCAAGACGTTGGCGGCGTTCCTGGCTTCACTCGACATGCTGTTCCGCCAAGGCGTGAACACCGACTTACCCGACGAAACGCAGGTCGTTTACGTCTCGCCACTCAAAGCCTTGAGCAACGACATTCGCAAAGAACCTGCAAGAACCACTCGCTGGCATTCGCACAGCGTTGCACGACGAGGGAATGCCGGGGTGAGATCGACGTTCGTGCTGAAGTTCGGACGGGAGACACCAGCGCTGCACAACGCCGAGCCCTGATCAAAGAGCCGCCGCACATTCTTGTTACCACGCCGGAATCCTTGTATCTGCTGCTCACTTCGGAATCCGGCCGGCGAATGTTGAGCACGGTGCGGACTTGGTTGTCGACGAGATCCACGCAGTCGTGGACGACCGCCGCGGCGCACACCTCGCTCTGAGTATCGAACGATTGGCCGCGCTGTACTAAACATCCGCTTCAGCGAATAGGTTTGTCCGCGACGCAAAAACCGATCGAGGAAGTGGCCCGATTTCTGGTGGGTACTCGCGCGGTGGACCAGGCTGGAAATCCTGATTGCGCCATTATTAACATCGGCCATCGCCGCGAATTGGACCTGGCGATTGAAATTCCGAAGTCGCCATTGGAAGCGGTGATGTCGAACGAAGTCTGGGAGGAAGTTTATCACCGTCTGGCGGAATTGATTCAAGCACACCGCACCACTTTGGTCTTCGTCAATACGCGCCGAATGGCCGAACGCGTGACCCATCATCTGAGCGAATTACTCGGGGCCGACGCCGTGACTTCGCATCATGGAAGCCTTTCGGCCAAGCTTCGTCTCGACGCCGAAGACCGCTTGAAGCGCGGCGAGCTCAGGGCACTCGTCGCGACAGCATCGCTCGAGCTGGGAATCGACATCGGTTCGGTTGATCTCGTTTGCCAACTGGCCACGACACGTTCCATTGCCACGCTGCTGCAACGTGTGGGACGCGCCGAACATCAGCGCGGTGGTTTGCCGAAGGGCCGCATCTTCCCACTGAGCCGTGATGAACTGGTCGAGTGCGCTGCCTTGTTGCGTTGCGTTCGTCGCGGTGAACTGGATCGCCTGATTATTCCGGAAAAGCCGCTCGACGTTCTGGCGCAGCAAGTTGTCGCCGCCACTTCCAGCGACGATTGGGAAGAAACGAAGCTTCTTCGAACTGGTTCGTTCCGCCTGGCCCTATCGAAATCTCACGCGGGCGGAATTCGATCGGGTCGTCAAAATGCTTGGCTGAAGGTTTCAGCACCAAGCGCGGCCGCCGCGCCGCCTTGATTCATCATGACGCCGTGAATCATCGGCTGCGCGGCCGGCGCGGCGCGCGGCTGGTGGCCCTGACTTCCGGCGGCGCCATTCCCGACAACGCCGATTATCGAGTGATTGTCGAACCGGCGGAAACTTTCGTCGGCACCGTCAACGAGGACTTCGCGGTCGAAAGTCTCGCGGGTGATATCTTTCAACTCGGCAATGCGTCGTGGCGAATCTTGCGCGTCAATTCCGGTGTCGTTCGCGTCGAGGACGCGAAAGGTCAGCCACCGGGAATTCCATTTTGGCTGGGCGAAGCTCCCGCGCGCACCTCGGAGTTGTCACAGGCGGTATCCGATTTGCGGAGGGAAATCGAAAAGCTGGCTGCGGCGAAGGTGCGAGCGTTCGCCACATCGGATTGGGTCGCAAGGAATTCCAGCTGCCGGCAAAAGCCGCGGAACAGATCGCCGATTACTTCTCGGACACATATCGTTCGTTCGGCGCAATTCCTTCGCAGCAAACTTTGGTGCTGGAACGTTTTTTCGACGAGTCGGGCGGGATGCAGCTTGTCCTGCATTCGCCCTTCGGCAATCGAATCAATCGGGCTTGGGGTTTGGCGTTGCGAAAACGCTTTTGCCGTTCGTTCAATTTCGAGCTGCAGGCCGCGGCCACCGACGACGCCATCGTGATTTCGCTCGGCACGCAACATTCCTTTCCGCTTGAGGAAGTGTTTCGCTACCTGAATTCCAAAACTGTGCGCGACTTCTGGTGCAAGCGTTGCTCGACGCGCCGATGTTCACCATTCGCTGGCGCTGGAACGCGACGCGTTCACTGGCGGTCCCGCGTTTTCGTGGCGGCTCAAAAATCGCCGCGCCGCTGCAGCGGATGGAATCGGAGAATCTTCTGGCGGCAGTTTTCCCCGACCAACTCGCATGCCTCGAACACATCGTGGGCGACCGCGAGATTCCGGATCATCCGCTCGTGAAGCAGACGATTGATGATTGCCTCACCGAAGCGATGGACATCGACGGATTGGAAGAAGTCCTGCGCAAATTGAGGATGGCGAGATCCGTTGTCTCGCGCGCGATTTGCCGGAGCCATCGCCTTTGGCCGCCGAGATTCTTAACGCCCGGCCCTACGCCTTTCTCGATAATGCGCCGTTGGAAGAGCGCCGCACCCAGGCGGTTTACACGCGTCGCGCCTCCGAACGGAACGGCAGTGACGGGCTCGGCCTCCTGGACGCAGCGGCGATCGAAAAGGTCAAAACGGAAGCGTGGCCCAAAGCGACGAATGCCGATGAATTGCATGACGCTCTGATGCTTTTGGGAGTGATGACGTCAGAGGAGCGAAGTCGGCGCTCCGGCTTCGCCGCGAGCAATGCATATCAAAACGCATGCGCAGCTTGAAGAACGCGCAGTTTGGGGCCTTATTGGAAGAACTCGTTACATCCAGTCGAGCGACGCAATTGATTCTCGCGAAAGACTTTTTGGGTCGCGGCCGAGCAGCTGCCGATGCTGCAGACAATTTATCACGAACGCGGCTTGAGCCTCACTTGGTCGCGCCCGAATCCGTCCAAGGGAAAACTTGGGAACGCGCGGATGCGATTCGCGAATTGCTTCGCGGACGAATGGAAGTTTGCGGACCGATTACGGCGGGCGAGTTGGTCGATCTGCTGGGTTTATCGCGTTCCGAAGTCGACGCGGCTTGCTGGCGTTGGAAGCAGAAGGTTTTGCTTTGCGCGGGAAATTTCATGCGGACGCCACCGAACAGGAATGGTGCGACCGCCGATTGTTGGCGCGAATCCATCGACTCACGATCGACCGGCTGCGCGCCGAAATTCAACCTGTCTCGCCGCAGGACTTCTATCGTTTTCTTTTCGCCTGGCAGGGCGTGGACGGCGAACATCGCGTGGAAGGTCCCGAAGGTTTGCAGTCAGTTCTGGAGCAACTCGACGGCTACGAAGTGCCGCTGGCCGCATGGGAATCGGCGGTTCTTTCTGCGCGCACGTCCGACTACAATCCAGAGTGGCTCGATCGTCTTTGCTCTTCTGGTCGCGTCGGCTGGGGACGTTTGAGCACGCCGCAGAATCCAAAAGCGCGAGCATCCACGCCGCTCCGAACCAGTCCCATCGCGCTTTATCAGCGGGAAAATCTTCAAGACTGGCTCGCGTTGGCTCTCGCGAATGGCAACGGAACTTTCCGTCACCAATCAAACTGTGCACGAAGCGCTGGTTCGTGGCGGCGCGCTTTTTTTCACCGAACTGGTCCGACAAACCGGTCTCTTGCCATCTCAAGTCGAAGAAGCATTGTCCGAACTCGCCGCGCTCGGTTTGGTCACATCCGACAGTTTTGATGGATTGCGTGCGCTTCTCATCCCCTCGAACAAACGGCCAACATTTGGACGCAACGAAGGGAAACGCCGGCGCAAAACCAACCTCGCCAGCATCGAGTTTGCCGGACGCTGGTCTTTGCTGCCGAACACCGGTCCCTCCAGCTCGCCGGCGCGCCAAATGGCGCCGGCCCTCGTGATGCGGGGGTGGAGAAATTTGCACGAACACTGCTCCGTCGCTACGGCGTGGTCTTTCGTCGTTTGCTCGAACGGGAAAGTTTTCCAGTTACTTGGTATGAATTGGGCCGCATTTACCGCCGATGGGAAGCGCGCGGCGAGATTCGCGGCGGTTATTTCGTCGGAGGAGTCGGCGGCGAACAATTCGCTTTGCCTGAAGCCATCGGGCTGTTGCGTTCCATCCGTAAGACTTCAGCCAAAGGCGAGCTCATAACCCTCAGCGCTGCCGATCCCTTGAATTTGCAGGGTATTCTCACACCGGGAGCGCGAATCCCTGCGTTCACCGCGA
>CAWANR010000002.1:0-488248 GCA_963783465.1 uncultured Actinomycetes bacterium
GCGGGCTTTCTCGTAGAGATCCTGGTCGTCGAGCTCGGGATGCTGCGCATGCAGGTTGTCGCAGATCGCGTTGTGCTCGCGCATGAAGAGCGAGTGCAGGAGCGCGAGGCCGACCCAGAAGTTCCCGGCGACGCCCGCGAGGTCGATGTGCTTCTCGAGCTCGGCCGGCGGGAGACCCACGTCGTCCAGCTGCAGCTTGCCGTGGGTGTGGGCCCGCAGCGCGTCGGCGAAGGCGGCGTCGCCTCCGTAGATTTGGGAGCCGTCCCACCAGTGCGTGTCGTCGGTGATGAACGTCGCCGGCCCCTCCGGATCCGAGGTCGGGTCCGCCCGCGTTCGCTTGATCTCCATCGGATGCTCGGGCCACGGGTCGTCGTCCTCGAGCTCGATCTTCCACGGATTCTTCGGCTCGCCCTTTCCGTGGCTGAACCAGTCGTGCACCTCGAACTGGATCCACGCGCCGGCGAGCAGGTTGAGCGTCGTCGCCGGCTGGAACTCGTCGCGAGTCAGGAGCTCGCGGCTGATCAGGCGCGGGTTCGGCTCGAGGAGCGCCTCCGGCGGCTCGGCGTCAGTGAAGCGCAGCGGGACGTTTCGGCCGAACCGGCTGCCCTTGCTCCCCATCAGTGGGTCGCCGAGGTCGTTGAACGTGCCGTCGACCGTGCGCGCGGTTCGATACCGCTCGTCCGCAGGCTCCGGCTCGACGTGCGTGCCACGGCCCGTGTCGTAGAGGTTCTCCTCCCTCAACCGGTCACGGAGCCCGATCAGCGTCAGCATGCCGAGGGGCAGCGGCATGCGAGCCCAGCCGACGCGCTTGTCGAGGCGCTCGGTCGAAACCAGCGAAGAGCGAGGAAAGCGCTGAGCCGGCCATGCGGTGCTCCTTTCGAGCCGTTTTTCGACGGGCCCGTTCACCGCAGGTGCGGCGCACATGAGCTAAGCACGCTCCCCGAACCGAGTCAACGCCCTAGGCGAACAGGGCCGACAGTGCTAGGTTCGCTGGGCGGCCCAGCTCCCCGACCTTCGAAGGGAGCCATAGATGGTTGTCCAGGTGCCGCAACTACTCGAGATGTCTCCGGACGAGCTCGACACGCTCTTCCGGAGCAGTGATCCCGGGGAGATCCCCAGCGGAGAGGCGGAGGGCACGGTTCTCGTCGGCACGGGCACGAAGCTCGCCGAGCCGGCCGAGAAGCTCGTCCACCTCCTCGTCTGGCAGGGGAAGGTCTTCGACCCCGAGAAGGGCGAGCTCCGTCAACGAGATCGGCCCCCTCGGGCCTCAAGGCGATGCGGGCGAAGGTCTACAAGGAGCCGAGCTGGTTCGACGAGAAGGAGACGATCGTCCTCGACTACTCGAAGACGTCGCTCGTTGCCCAGTGGATCAGGGACGAGATCCGGGAGGTTTCCCCGGCTCTACCTCGGGCTCGTCTACTGGGAACGCACGCGCATCCTGCACTTCTCGCTCGAGTTTCCAGACCTGAGCCGATGCCGCACCAGGAGGCGCTGACGCTCGTCGCACAGGTCCGGCCGGGCGAGGCCGAGAGCCTGAAGCGCGCTCCTCGAGACGATGGGCGACGGAGTCGCGAACGGCTCGTGGTCGACCTCGGCGCGCTCGAGGGCGTGCACTTCGCGCGCTTCGTCGTGCTCGAAGAGACGGTCGATCTCCGCGGCAGAGCCGATCGCGGCGTCGCTTCTCTACATGAGCGACCTCGACGTTCCACGCGAGCAGCATCTCCGCGAGCTCGTCGACCAGGCTGGCGAGGGCATCGACCGGCTCTTCGAGCATTGCGAGGGCTATCCCGAGCGCCCGACGCGCGAACAGCGCCTCGACTACCTGCGACGCCACCGGGTACGGAGCAGGCCTTCTACGTGAACACGGTCGGACGCGACGCGCCACCAGATCCGCCAGGAAGCCGAGCTGCGCGACCGGCTCGAGGAATTTCTCGACGGCGCCGATGACCTGCGGCAGAACGACCCGAGCGAGATCCGGCGCGCGGTTCGGGAGCACGTCGAGGCCGAGCCCTCGCTGCGCTGGGCCCTGACCCGCCGGAGGGCCTCGACCTCGGTTTCCGGCTCCGAGAACTGGCCCACCTCGTCGGCGTCGCACTCCTCGTGCTCCTGCTCTCGCCGCTGCTGATCCTCGGCGCCCCGATCTTCCTCTTCCTGCTCTGGCGACACGAGCGCGCCGACCGGGCGCGGCACCTGCAGCCGCCCCCCGAGCTCGTGCAGGAGCTCGCCTCGCTCGAGGACCACCTCGTCCACAACCCGTTCACCGCGATCGGCTTCGTCAAGCCCGGCCTCTTCCGGCGGATGACGCTGACCGGCGTCCTCTTCGCGATCAACTTCGTGACGCGGCACGTCTTCAACCGCGGGAACCTGGCCGGGGTCAAGACGATCCACTTCGCGCGCTGGGTCTTCCTCGACGGAAAGCGCCGCGTGATCTTCGCCAGCAACTACGACGGCAGCCTCGAGAGCTACATGGACGACTTCATCGACAAGATCGCGTGGGGGTTGAACATCGTCTTCAGCAACGGCTACGGATATCCGAACGCGCGCTGGCTGATCGCCGAGGGCTGCCGCGACGAGCTCGCCTTCAAGGACTACCTGCGCCTCCACCAGGTGCCGACGCGTGTCTGGTACTCCGCGTACGGAGAGCTGACGGCAGCGAACATCGGCAACAACGAACAGATCCGCGCCGGGCTCCGCGGAGACGACAGACGAGCAATGGCTGCAGGCGCTGTGAGCACCGTCCCCGAGCTGCACGACGTGCAGGGCCTCGTCGCTCGCGGTTACGGGAACCTGACCGCGGCCGCGCTTCATCCTCATCGGAATCGAGGACCCTGCCGCCGGGCGCGCGTGGCTCGGCGAAGTCGCCAGCGCTGTCACGCCCGCCGACGAGCGTCCGCGAGGACAGCGCCGTGAATGTCGCGCTCACCGCCTCCGGCCTGCGGAAGGTCGGCCTCGACGCCGCGACCGTGGCCCTCTTCTCGAACGAGTTCGTCGGACGGGATGACCTCGGCGCACCGCAGCCGGAACCTCGGCGACGTCGACGACGAACGCGCCCGAGCACTGGGACTGGGGCGGCCCGAACACGCCAGAAGTCGACGCCCTGCTCCTCGTCTACGCGCCGCGACAACCCGGCTCTCGAACTCACTCGAGGGCGAGCAGACGCGCGCGCTCGGTGCCGGGCTGCGGGTGCTCGCAACGCTCGAGCACCTCGAACCTCGACGGTCACGAGCCGTTCGGGTTCCGCGACGGCATCTCGCAGCCGCTCGTCGAAGGGCTCTCGAAGAAGGGCCCGCCCGAGACCACCCTGCGCTTTGGCGAGTTCGTGCTCGGCTATCCGAACGAGTACGGCCGCTACACGGATCAGACCGCTGCTCGACCGCCGCCCCGAGCTCGGCCACAACGGCTCGTATCTCGTCTTCCGCCAGCTGAGCCAGGACGTCCGCGGCTTCTGGCGCTTCGTCGACCGCCAGGCGGCGGACGGAGCGACCCCGAGCGCCGCGTCCGGCTCGCCGCGAAGATGGTCGGGCGCTGGCCGAGCGGCGCACCGCTCGTGCTCGCGCCCGACCGCGACGATCCTGCGCTCGGCGAGGCGAACGACTTCGCCTACCACCAGGCGGATCCGCACGGCACGCGCTGTCCGGTCGGATCGCCACATCCGGCGCGCGAACCCGCGCGACTCCCTCGATCCGAAGCCGGGGACGCCGAAGTCGCTGGGCGATCAACCGGCGCCACCGGATCCTGCGCCGGGGCCGCGAGTACGGATCTCAGCTGACGCCCGAGGACGCTCTGAACGGAGACGCCGCCGGTCGCGTCGAAGAGGAGCGCGGGCTCCACTTCATCTGCCTGAACGCGAACATCGCGCGGCAGTTCGAGTTCGTCAACGACACGTGGCTGAACAGCCCGAAGTTCGCCGGCTCTACGACGACTCCGACCCTCTCGTCGCGCCCTCGCAACCGCACGGCGGCACGTTCACGGTGCAGTCGGACACGGTTCGCGAGCGCGTGACCGGCGTGCCCCGGTTCGTATCGGTCCGCGGCGGGGCCTACTTCTTCCTGCCGGGGCTCGACCGCGCTCCGCTCACTCTCGAGGCTAGGAGGCTAGATGGACGCCAATGCAGCTCACGACGGTGGCGAGAACCTGCGGCCGGGCGTCTTCATCTGCTATCGCCGCCAGGACTCGGCGGGGGAGGCGCTCCGGGTCTACACGCTGCTGAGCGCGAAGCTCGGCGAGGACCGGGTGTTCATGGACATCACGATTCCGCCCGCCGAAGACTTCGTCGAGTGGATCGAGAAGAAGATCGGCGCAGCCGGCGTGGTGGTCCCCATCATCGGGCGCGGGTGGCTCGCGGTCGACCCGACTACCGGGCGACGCCGGATCGACGACGAGAAGGACATCTTGCGCAACGAGATCGTGGGGCCGCTCAAGCGCGGCATCGCGGTGCTCCCCGTGCTCGTCGACGGGGCGCAGATGCCGGAGGAAGCCGATCTCCCGTCGGATCTCGCGCGGCTTGCACGCAAGCAAGCTCACGAGCTCCGGACCGATGCCTACTGGAGCGCCAGTAACGAGAGGCTCGTCGAGCGGGTGACCGACCTGCTCGGCGAGACGCCGCCGCCTCCCCTCCTCCTCCTCCTCCTCCTCCTCCACCATCACAACGCGTGCCGGCGACCGTGCTTGCGACCGGGCTCTCCGGTGTTGCGCTCCTCGTGGTCGGACTTGTGCTGCTGCGGGACACCTACATCACCCCCCACTTCCTCTTCCTGCCCGTCGCGCCCGGGATCTTCACGGCCGTAGCTCCCCTGGGCGTTCTTGCCGGGGCACTTCTGGCGGTTGCCCGCGTGAGCCGGGAACGCAAGGCCGAATGGCTCGACGTCGGTCTTCTGGCCGGCTTCGGCTTTGCGGCGGCGGCGAAGGGCGTCAGCCTGCTCGGCGAGTCTGAAGGCTCAGTGCAGGGGGGCGGGCTACTCTGGGTCGCCGGCGGTGTCCTTGTGGGAGCCGCGGGAGTGGCGACTGCAATGCACTTGTCGAAGCGATCGACGGAGCGTGACTACGGGGGCGGCGCGGCGGCGTTCGTCGCGGTGCTCGGCGCCGTGATGCTCATCGTCGGCGCTGTGATCCCGTTCAACGTCGCCACCCCCGGAGGCAAGCGCATCGTCGCGTTCGACTCGTGGCACGGCGCAGACCCGATCGGAATCGCTCTCGCAATTCTCGTTGCGGTCGTGCTGCTGTTCGCCGGCCGGCGGCGCCTCGCGGCCGGCCTCCTGCTCGCACTCGGGTTCAGCGGCGCACTGCTCTGGGTGCGCTACATCGGGATACCACTGGCTCAGTGGATGCACACGGAAGGTATCGCCTCTCCACGTCTCGGCGGGCTGATCGGCTTCGTCGGCAGCCTCCTCGTCTTCGGCGCCGGCTGGCGCCTCGCCGCGTCACGTCCGACTGACATCTCAGCGGTGGCGCCGCTTCCGAGTACTTAGCACCGACGAGCCAGGCTGGACCATCTCGGCTGAATGCGCGGGTGACGCCCGCACTCAGTGCTTGGTCTTGAGCTCTTCCTCGCGCGCCGAGACCCATTTAGCGTGTTCTTGCGAGACGAGACCCTCGATCCGCTCCGCGAGCAGCGCGAGGGGGTCTCGGCAGCGGCGTAGTGCGCGGCACCTGCGAGGTAAAGGAACTTCTCGTGCTTCAGCGCCTCGGCTGTGGAGCGGTACATGATCCAGTTCTGCTGGTATTGATTGACGTGCTGCAGACCCTCTGAGACGGCGATCACTCCGCCGAGGACCGCCGCGACGTACGCGGAGACGTCGACCGCGACGAGTATCGGAATCGCTGCGGCAGAGAAGATCGTTACGAACTTCAGCCACTTGAAGAGCCGCTGGCTGCGCGCGCTCCGCCTGTCATACCATCGGATTTGATCCTCGAGCCGAGCGAGCGTCGGATTGTCTGCTCCCGTCTCGACCTGCGGCTGTTGACTCTCCATGTGTCCTCCTCCGGCAGGGACATTGTGACGGTTGCACTGGCGGCGCTCCGAAAGCACCCCGGCGGTACCTCGAGGAGCGCAACTAATCGGTTGGAAAGCCCGAGCTCGTTGCGCGGTCGCCATGTTGTCTGGCGACCTCGTTCCCCGGCTCGAACTCGAGGCCGAGGTTGGCAAACGAGCGGGGGTTGGTCACGCGGCCTCTTTCGGAGTAGAGTCGTTTTCAACTGGCCCTGCGGCCAGGACCCCGGCCGGAAGCCCGAAGCCCGAAGGCCACCGACGCGCCCTCCTCCGAGCGCGCGAGGCTAAGAGCCACGGCAATCAGAGTTCAGACTTGCAGGGCCAGCTGCTGAGGCTCCTGTCCGTGTCGGTGGCGGGCGGGAGCCTCACTAGTTCTGAATTGCAACCCGCACAGGGTCTGGAGCGGTGACGGCGCCGCGTTGACTTTTGGTATAGCGGCGTTTCCGAGCGGGGCGATCAGATTGCCTCTCGGAGCGCGTTCGCCGCAGCCTGCAGACGGTCACTGACCTCGGTTAGCTCGCGTGCTGCGAGGTCAATGCGCTCTTGCTGGGTGTCCGAGCGCTCCTGCTGGCTGTTAACGCGCACTTGCTGGCTGTCAGCCCGCTCGCGTAGCGCCTTGAGCTGACGGTTCATCTCCTCCACGGTCCGAGTGAGGTCCGCGAGCTGGCCAGCGACGCTCGCTATGTCCTCAGCGGCAGTCATGGCCTGCTGCGATTCTACGCCGCAAGAGTTCGATTCGCGAACCGCGCGCGACGGGTCAGAGGGGGTACGCCTAGCTGAGCCCCCCAGCGACTACAGGGGCGGCAGGACTCGAACCTGCAACCCCCGGTTTTGGAGGGCGGAACACCGGTTGGTTAGACCGGTGCTCCGGTGGACGGAAGCGGGTTCACCCTGCCGGGACTACGGCTCCGTGGGGTCACGGTAGGGCGGGGGATCCTGACAAGACGCCTGACAAGCTACGCGCCGCTGGCGTGGAGACGCGAGCACTCTCGCTTGCGCCAGTGTTCCGGAATGACGCCAGGGCGCCGCTTGCCCCAGCGTTACGAAGGGCCGCACGATCGAGCGAAGCGCCGGGTGCGCACGCTGCTATCGCGAGTCCCGCGCGTCCGCCGCAAGGTGGTCTCGAGGACCGCGCTCCGGCTCGCGTCGTCCTAGTTCGGGCGGGGAACTTTCGGCCCACCTTCCGCGTGCGTGAGCCACGTTGGAGCGGCTAGGGCGAGCACGCGCCGCTGTCCCTCGGTCGCGCCGCTCCCGAGTTCGTCGTACGTGTACGCGACGTCGCCGCCGATGACGACGCGCCCGTCGGACGTGTCGACAAGGACGCTCTGGTGGCCGTTTGTGTGGCCGGGCGTCGGCAGCAGCCGGATGCCGGGGAGCACCTCCGCCTCGCCGTCGTGCTCGACGTAGGTCGCACCCGGGAAGTCGACCCATTCGGGCGGGTCATAAGGCGCTTGCAGCTCGAGTCGCTGGACGTGGATCGGCACACCGGGAAACAGGCGGTTGCCGCCGCAGTGGTCGAAGTGAAGGTGGGTGTTGATGACGCACACGACGTCTCGGGGGATGTTCTCCGGCATCGGCACCGGCGCGCCTTCCTCGTCCAGCTCCGGCGTCGAGTCGAGCATGCCGGTGTCGACGAGGACGACGCCGTCGGCGTGCTCGATCGTGTGCACGTAAACGGGTAAGCCCGCGAAGGTGGCCGCGAGGTGAGCCGTAATCGCGTTGGCGGAGAGCTTGGGAACGCCAGTGTCACCCTGGTTGGGCAATTGGTCCTCCAGATCGCTGGTTGTGGATCGGCCTTCGGTGTTGAGACTGCGATCGGGAACGGAACTCATCTGTCGACGAGCCGTTCGACTGGCGGCGTGGGATGGGAATCGCCGCCTTCACTCAGCAAGGATCGCCGTCGGCGCACCGAGTAAGCCTCGGCAGTCGGTTGGGCCAGTGTTCCGGAATGACCCCTGAGCGATAATTCGGTGTGGCCGTTGTCGTCATCGCTTCGCTGTTCGGCACGCTGTTCGCGATCGTGTGGGGCGTAGTGGTACTCGGCACCCTTGGGTGGCTTTGGCTCAAAGGGCGTATCCGGTTAGCTCCCCCGGAAATCGGGGCTTAGCGGCAGCGTCAGCGAGCGATAGCCCTCGACCAGCGTGTAGCCACTCTCCGCGTAGAGACGGTGTGCGGGTTCGTTGTCGTCCTCAGTCTGCGAGACCAGTCGCAAGGCTCCTGCCGCAATCGCCGCCGCGTGGATGGAGTCGAGGAGAGCACGACCGACGCCAAGGCGGCGCTGGTGCGGCAAGACGAACAAGTCTCTGATCTGCCAGAAGTGGCCGAGCCGCAGCGATGCCGGAACCTCCATCGTGGTCGCAAAGCCGACGAACTGACCCTTGTCTTCTGCAACGAACGCTCTGAAGCGGGTGCTGTCGAAGTTCCGTTCTAGCCAGGTAGCCGATCGTGAGGCATCAGGAGCCTCGCCATAGTGCACTCGATACTGCTCAAAGATCTCGGCCAGCTCTTCGATCTCTCTTCGTGTCGGTGCAGTCAGAGTCCGAACAGAGACTGGGCCGCCGGATGCCGGAGGTTCGATGGGAGCGTCACGCGTCACGCCAGGGCGAAAAGCGGAGCTATGGCAAAGGGACGCACGTCCTCCGTGTTCTACCGCTTCAGCGAGCAGATGGTGGAGCGCTCGCTCGCTTGCGCGAGCGTCCTCTCACCCAGCTTTTGGCTTGAACAGATACAGGGGCGGCAGGACTCGAACCTGCAACCCCCGGTTTTGGAGACCGGTGCTCTGCCAATTGAGCTACGCCCCTAGGTTCGGCGATCGATTGTACTCGCGGTCTTCACGGGTCAGTAGAGTCGCGTCCGTGGCCCGACAGCGTCGTGTCCTCGGTGCGCTGTTTCTCCTGCTCGCCGTCTTCTTCATCGGCATTGCCGTGACCGCGGTCCAGGGCGGAGGGACGACGGCAGTGGTGATCGGCGGAGCAGCAGTTGTCCTCGCACTCTGGATCGGCAGCTTCGGCCTTCGAGCGCTCATGGTGAGACGTGCGCGCTGAGGATTTCGCGGCGAAGGGCCGTATTCTCTAAGCCGTGGCGCAAACGGACGAAACCCAGGGCCTCTGGCAGGAGTTCCGCAAGACTCAAGACCAGGGGGTGCGCGACCGGCTGATCCTGACGTACGCGCCGCTCGTCAAGTACGTCGCGGGGCGGCTCGGCAGCGGCCTTGCCCGCCCACGTGGACGAAGGCGACCTCGTCTCCTACGGGCTGCTCGGCTTGATCGGCGCGATCGAGCGCTACGACCCGGATCGCGACGTGAAGTTCGAGACCTTCGCGATCGCCCGCATCAAGGGCGCGATCATCGACGAGCTGCGCGCGATGGACTGGGTGCCGCGCTCGGTGCGCGCCCGGGCGCGGCAGATCGAGCGTGCGATTGCGGAGCTCGAGGCGAAGCTGCACCGGGCGCCGACCGACGAGGAGATCGCGGGCAAGCTCGGAGTCGAGCTCGAGGAGCTCGAGGAGAGCCTGACCGAGATCTCGCGCTCGTCGATCGGTGCGCTCGACGAGCTCTGGACGATCTCGTCCTCGGGCGGCGACCAGGTGGCCCTCATCGACACGATCGAGGACACGGAGGGGCCGGAGCCGCAGTCGGCGCTCGCCCAGACCGAGCTCAAGGAAGCCCTCGGCGAGGCGATCGCCCGGTTGCCCGAGCGGGAGAAACTCGTGGTCACGCTCTACTACTACGAGGAGCTGACGCTGCGGGAGATCGGCGAGGTGCTCGGCGTGACCGAGTCGCGGGTGTCGCAGCTGCACACGAAGGCGATCCTGCGCCTGAAGGCGCACCTCGGGGGCGTTCCGGCGCGCGACACCGGCGAGTAGCCCCTCTTAAGGCGCGCCCGGCCTCCTCCCCGCTGCGAGCGTACTGCGAGGAAGCGAGCACGTCTGTGACAGCTTCGTACCGAAACCAAGGGGTGCTTTCCAACGCGGATGCCTCGCTAAGATCGCCTCAAAACCAGTCCAGGAGGAGCCCGTGTCCCTAGTCGAGCCCGGAAAGATTCGCAACGTCGCCGTCGTCGGTCACCGCGGCACGGGGAAGACCTCGCTCGTCGAGGCCATGCTCTTCCAGGGCGGCGCGACCAACAGGCTCGGCGTCGTCGAGCAGGGCACGACGGTCTCCGACTGGGACGAGGACGAGCAGAGCCGCGAGATGTCGATCTCGGCCTCCCTGTGCCACCTCGAGTGGCAGAGCCGGAAGATCAACCTCATCGACACTCCGGGCGAGCCGAGCTTCGCGGGCGACGCGATCTCGTCATTGCACGTCGTCGAGGGTGCGCTCGTCACCGTCAGCGGCGTCATGGGGGTCGAGGTCCAGACAGCGCGCAACTGGCACCGGGCCGAGGAGCTCGGCCTCGCGCGCGTCGTCTTCGTCAACATGCTCGACCGCGAGCGCGCCGACTTCTACCGCATCCTCGAGCAGCTGCGCGACCCAGCTCGGCTCGCAATGCGTGGCCATCCATCTGCCGATCGGCTCCGAGCACGAGGTGAGCGGAATCGTCGATCTCCTGCACATGACGGCCTACACGAGCCCCGAGGGCGAACGCGAGGGGAAGCCCGTCGAGATTCCCGCCGAGCTCGCCGATCAGGTCGCGCAGTATCGAACCCAGCTCCTCGACTCGGTCGTCGAGACGGACGAGGGCCTGATGGAGCGCTACCTCGACGGACAGGAGCTCTCACCCGAGGAGGTCGCCGCCGCGATGAAGACGGCCGTCACGCGCGGAGAGCTGTTCCCGGTCGCGTGCGGAGTCGCGACGAAGAACCTCGGCACGACCGCGGTCCTCGACCTGCTGGTCGAGGGGATCCCGTCTCCCGCGAAGAAGGGCCCGCCGATCGAGATCGAAGGCGCTCAGAACGCAGCCTTCGTCTTCAAGACTGTCGCCGACCCGTTCGCGGGCCGCATCAACATCTTTCGCGTCCTCGCCGGCCGGATCGGGGCGGACTCGACCCTCGCCAACGTGCGCAGCCACGACAAGGAGCGCGTCGGCCAGCTCCTGACGCTGCAGGGCAAGGATCACGAGCCGGCCCAGGAGTTCGGAGAAGGCGACCTCGGCGCCGTCTCCAAGCTCAAGGACGTCCGGACCGGCGACCTGCTGCTCGACAGCGACCGCGAGGTCGAGCTGCCGAGCCTCGACTTCCCCGAGCCGGTGATGAGCTTCGCGATCACGCCCAAGGCCAAGGGCGACGAGGAGAAGGTCGCGACCTCCCTCCGCCGCCTGAGCGAGGAGGACCCGACCCTCCACCTGCGAGCGCGACCCGCAGACCGGCGAGCAGCTCCTGTCCGGGATGACCCAGATGCACGTCGAGGTCGCGGTCGACCGGCTGAAGCGCCGTTTCGGCGTCGAGGTCGACCTGCGTCAGCCGCGGGTTCCGTATCTCGAGACGATCCGCAAGGAGGCGAGGGGCCACGGGCGCTACAAGAAGCAGACCGGCGGCCGCGGGCAGTTCGGCGACTGCCACATCGTGCTCGAGCCTCTCGACGGGCACACGGGGTACGAGTTCGAGGACAAGATCGTCGGCGGCGTCATCCCGCAGGGCTTCCGGCCCGCCGTGGACAAGGGAATCCAGGAGGCGATGCAGCAGGGCGAGCTCGCGGGCGCGCCCGTGCAAGGCGTGCGCGTCCGGCTCGTGGACGGCTCCTACCACACCGTCGACTCCTCGGAGATGGCGTTCAAGATCGCCGGCTCGATGGCCTTCAAGCAGGCCTACGAGCAGGCCGACCCGGTGCTGCTGGAGCCGATCATGGAGGTCGACGTGACCGTTCCGGACGACACGGTCGGCGCGGTGAACGGCGACCTCAACTCACGTCGCGGGCGACTCCAGGGGATGGAGCCCTCAGGAGGCATGACCCACATCAAGGCTGAGGCGCCGATGGCCGAGATGCTCACCTACGGCCAGGCGCTGACGTCGATGACCGGCGGGCGCGGCGACTACCACATGCAGTTCCTGCGCTACGACGAGGTGCCGAGCCACGTCGCACAGAAGCTGATCGAAGAAACGAAGAAGGAGCGCGAAGAGGCGAAGGTCTAAGCTCGCTTCGCCTCTCGCCTCCCGAGTCTCAGACGTTGACCGCTTCGGCCTGATCCTTCTTCAGCCGGCCGATCAGGTCCGCAACGTCTGCGAGCTCCTGCTCGAGGTCGCGCTGGTACTCCTCGAGTCGCTCGAGGACGCGCTCGGGCTCGTACCAGCGATGGCCCACGCCGTGACGCGGAAAACGCCTGTGTCGTCGTTGGTGCATGTTCACCCCCTTCCTTCTTCGTAACGCTTGGAAAAGGCGGCGATCTGCTGTTCGATCTTCTTGAAGGCCAGGACCCACTGTGCGAGCACTCGCCGGCCGGACTGCGTGATGACGTACACCCGCTTCGCGGGGCCCGGGGCTTCCTCGTCCCACGTCGAGGTGACTAGCCCCTCGGCTTCCAGCGAGCGGAGGATGCGGTAGAGGTTGCCCATGTCGATTCGCTCGTTCGGCATCAGCGTCTGGAGCTGTTCGAGGAGCTCGTAGCCATGGCCCGGCGAGTCGCGGAGGACTAGGAGGACGGCAGGCTCGGTGAACCGCTCGAGCCGCGCGCGGACATGCCAGCGCCCAGGCCCTAGGCGGCGGCGCGAGCGCGCCCCGGGCAGCCGCGGGCGCCGCGTCATGTGGCCTTCAAGTGAATTACAGTGTAAAACACATCTAGGCGAGCCTAGCAGCCGGAGCGGTCGCGGGCGAGAGGTGGCTATAGTCGCCACTGTGCGCGGCTCCCGAACTGCGACGCAGGTCTGCGCGATCTGCGACCGGACGCTTCTCGTCGGCGAACGGACGACTCGCTATTCCCCCGAGGGGGAGGACTTCGTCGACGTCTGCCCGCTCTGCCAGGAGATCGCAGCCGAGCAGGGCTGGATCAAGGAGGGCAGCCCGACGACACCGACTTTCGAGGAAGAGCCGCGGCGCAAGAAGTTCAGCCTCGGCGCGTTTTTCGACCCGCGCCGTGCAACCCCGGAGGAAACGCTTGCCCCGGAGCCGATCCTGCGCCGCCTCTCGGAGCCCGAGCGGGCAATGGTCGAGGCTGCCGACCTCTTCAACGCGAGCCCCTATCGGCGCACCGTCGGCGGGATCGGCAAGAGCCTCGGCAAGCCGCACGCGAGCGTCGTACCACTCTCGGGCGTGAACACCGAGGTCGTCGTCACGGTCGCCTGGGACATCTCCTGGTACCAGTACCGCGTCCTCTTCGATTCGGCGCAACCGGTTCGGCTCGCCGAGCGCGGCCATGAGCTCGAGGAGCTCGAGCCGTCGTTCAGGACGTGGAACGCACGCGTCGATCCCGACGGCCGCGTCGTGCCCGAGATCGCCCGTTTGTAGGACGGTCTGGCGGAATGCTGCTCGTCGCTGGGGCGCGATGGTCGTTCCGAGGCAAGGACGCAGGGAGTACCCAGGCTGTACGCGTGGGTGCGACTGAGGACGCCGCCTCGGGGCGAGCAGCGCGTTCCAGTGGCACAGACCGTATTTCGCCAAACCCTCCTTGCGCCGCCCTACAATCAGACCAGGATGATCTATTGCGTGATCCCGCGTGAGCTCGAGGACGAGCTCTTCTCGAAAATGGTCGAGTACTACAAGGACAACCCGAACGTGACGGTGATCCTCGAGCGCCGCGAAGGGCCCGACCGTCGCGAGGGCCGCGAGCTCGGCGGCAAGCGCGAGACGCGCGACCGGCGCCGGCCACGGATCCCGGGCACGTTCCTCGAGGCCGAGGGCTCGGAAGCGGACGACTAGAAGCGGACGACTAATATCCGCGCCGTGGCAATCCTCGGCGCGAAGACCTTCCAGAACTACATCGCCGGCGAGTGGGTGGACGCTGCCTCCGGCGAGACCTTCGAAAGCGTCAGCCCGGCAAACGGCGAGGCGATCGGCGTCTTCCCGCGCTCGGGCGCCGAGGACGTCGACCGCGCGGTCGCCGCGGCGAAGGAGGCGTACGAGGACTGGCGCCTCGTGCCCGCACCGAAGCGCGGCGAGATCCTCTTCCGCTTCGGGCAGCTGCTGGCCGAGAACAAGGAGGACCTCGCGCAGCTGATGGCGCGCGAGATGGGCAAGGTGCTGCCTGAGGCACGCGGGGACGTGCAGGAGGCCGTCGACATGGCCTTCTACATGGGCGGCGAGGGCCGGCGCCTCTTCGGGCAGACGACTCCGTCCGAGCTCCCGGACAAGTTCAACATGAGCGTCCGCCAGCCGATCGGCGTCGTCGGCGTGATCACGCCGTGGAACTTCCCGATCGCGATCCCCTCCTGGAAGATCCTGCCCGCGCTCGTCTGCGGGAACACAGTCGTCTTCAAGCCTGCGACGGACACGCCCGCGCTCGGCGAGCGCTTCGTGGAGCTGCTGAACGAGGCGGAGGTACCGGCCGGCGTAGTCAACGTCGTCCACGGGGGCGGGGGAGAGGTCGGGCACGCGATCGTCACCCACCCCGACGTGCCGGTGATCACGCTGACCGGCTCACGCGAGACCGGCGTCCAGGTGACGAAGGATGCGGCCGAGCGCCTGAAGCACGTCCACCTCGAGCTCGGCGGCAAGAACGCGATCATCGTCCTCGACGACGCCGACCTCGACCTGGCCGTCGAGGGGATCATCTGGTCGGGCTTCGGCACCTCGGGCCAGCGCTGCACCGCCGCGAGCCGCGTGATCGCGCACGAGGCCGTCTACGACGAGCTCGTCTCGCGGCTCGTCGCCGCAGGCGGAGAAGCTGCGGCTCGGTGTCGGCTGGGATGAGGCGACCGACGTGGGGCCGGTGATCAACCAGTCCGCGCTCGACAAGATCCACTCGTACACGGGGATCGGCAGTGACGAGGGCGCGACGCTGCTGACCGGGCGGCGAGGTCGCCTCGGGCAACGGCCTCGAGAAGGGCTTCTACTACCGGCCGACGATCTTCGGAGACGTCGATCCCGGGATGCGCATCGCCCAGGAGGAGATCTTCGGGCCGACAGTTGCCGTCATCAAGGTGAGCGACGTGGACGAGGCGATCCGGGTCTCGAACGGGATCGAGTACGGGCTCTCCTCGTCGATCTTCACCGGCGACGTCAACAAGGCGTTCCGCGCCATGCGCGACCTGAAGGCGGGAATCACCTACATCAACGCGGGGACGATCGGCGCCGAGGTGCACCTCCCGTTCGGCGGCGTGAAGGACACTGGCAACGGTCACCGCGAAGCCGGCCAGGCCGCGCTGGACTTCTTCACCGAGTGGAAGTCGATCTACGTCGACTACTCCGGGAAGCTCCAGCGGGCCCAGATCGACACCGAGTAGGAGATGGCTGCCACAGAGCCCTCGGCGCGACGCGACGCGCTCGTCGAGCGGCTCTTCGGGGCGACGCTCGGGGCGATGGACGTCATCTCGGTGTACCTCGGCGTGCGCCTCGGGCTCTACCGGGCCCTCGCCGATCACGGCCCGTCGTCCTCCCAGGAGCTCGCGGAGGCGACCGGGCTGAACGAGCGCTACGTTCGCGAGTGGCTCGAGCAGCAGGCGACAACCGGAGTCCTCGACGTCGACGAAGAACGCCGCTACACGCTGCCGGCGGGCCACGACGAAGCACTCCTCGACGAGACGAGCCTCAACTACATCGCGCCGGTTGGAAAGTTCATCGTCGCGTGCGTTCGTCCGATCGACGCGGTGCTCGCCGCCTATCGAACCGGCGAGGGCGTGCCCTATGCCGACTACGGCGCGGACCTGCACGAGGGACAGGCGGAGTTCACGCGCCCGATGTTCGAACACCTGCTCGGCAACGAATGGCTGCCTGCGATTCCCGAAGTGCACGAGCGCCTGCAGGGCGACCCCCCGGCTCGCATCGCCGACGTCGCTTGCGGTCAGGGGTTCTCGACGTTGGCGATTGCGCGCGCGTATCCGAATGCGCTCGTCGACGGGATCGACCTCGACGACGCCTCGATCGCAGCCGCCGGGCGGCATCTCGCGGGATCCGGGCTCGAGGACCGGGTCACCTTCCAGCGCCGGGACGCCGCCGACCCGGGCCTCCGGGGCCAGTACGACCTGGTCTATATGCACGAGTCGCTGCACGACATGTCCTACCCGGTCGACGTTCTGCGCGCGTGCCGAGGGCTGCTCGCCGAGGGAGGGTCGGTCGTAGTCGGCGACGAGCGGGTCGGGGATTCGTTCCCGGCGCCGGGCGACGACATCGAGCGCCTCTACTACGGGTTCAGCATCCTCCATTGCCTGCCCGTGGGCATGGTCGGCGAGGGAGCGGCCGGAACCGGCACGGTGATGCGCGCCGACACGGTCGAGCGCTATGTGAAGGAGGCGGGCTTCGAAGGCTTCGAGGTCCTGCCGATCGAGAACGACTTCTATCGCTTCTACCGCCTGGCTCCGTAGTGCTCGTCTATCGGATTCCGTTCTCGACGAATGTCGAACGGGTCTCGTTGGCGCTTGCCCACAAAGGTCTTGACGTGGAGTGGGTAGACCTCGACCCGGCCGATCGCAGCGAGGTCGAGCGCGTGAGCGGGCAGTCGCTCGTGCCCGTGCTCGTCGACGGCCGCCGGGTCGTGTCCGACTCGACCGAGATCATTCGCTACCTGGAGGAGCAGGTGCCGGTCCCTTCACTTTGGCCGGTTGATCTGGCCCGGGGCGCTGAGCTCGACGTGTTTCTCGACTGGTTCAACCGCGTCTGGAAACGACCGCCGAACGAGATCGAGGCCGAGCGCGGCATGCCCGAGCCCGACGATGCTCGCCTGGAGGAGCTCGGGCGCGAGCTCACCGGCTCACTCGACCTGTTCGCGCAGCTGCTCATCGGCCGCGACTACCTGTTCGGCGACTTCTCCGCGGCCGATTGCACCGCGTTCCCATTCCTGAAATACGCGCTCATCTACGACGACACCGACACGGAAGAGTTTCACCTGATCCTCCGCGAGTTTCTCGCGCTGGAGGAGAGGCATACCCGCGTCGAAGCCTGGATCCGGCGAGTCGAAGAGCACCCTCGCGCCTAGCGGCTGCTACTCGGCGGGCGGTTCCCAGAGCTCGAAGCGATTTCCTTCCGGATCGGTCGCCCAGCCGAAGCGGCCGAACTCGCTCTCGTCGACCTTCTCGTCGACCGGCGTGCCCGCCTCACGGAGCTGCGCCAGCATGGCGTCCAGGTCGCTTACGCGGTAGTTCACCATCGACTGCTGGTCGGAAGCCCCGAAGTAGCCGGTCTCTGCGGGGAAGATCGACCAGATCGTCACGCCGCCTTCGAAGGACGCGCCGCCCCAGTCCTGAACGTCGATTCCCAGATGCTCGTCGTACCAGCGGCGCAGCGCCTCGGAGTCGCGTGCGCGGAAGAAGACGCCGCCGATGCCGAGGGCACGCTCCATGGCAGCAGCGTACGCCCTCTTTATCGTGGAAGGGTGCCCAAGGTCGCGGTCATCGGCTCTTCGTGTTCGGGCAAGACGACGCTTGCGCGCAGGCTGGCCGAGCGCCTGGACGTGCAGCACGTCGAGCTCGATGCGCTTCACCACGGCCCCGACTGGGCGGAAACGCCGACCGACGAGTTTCGAGCGCTCGTCATCGAGGCCATCTCGGGCGAAGACTGGATCGTCGACGGCGGCTACCACGGCAAGCTCGGCGATCTCGTGCTCGAGCAGGCCGACTTCGTTGTCTGGCTCGACCTCCCACTGCGGACGATCCTGCCTCGGCTCACGGCCCGCACGCTCGGCCGAATTCGCAATCGCGTCGAGCTCTGGAACGGCAACCGCGAGACGTGGCGCGGCGCGTTCCTGAGTCGCCAGTCGCTCCTGCTCTGGGTCCTGAAGACCCACCGAGGCCGCCGAAAGAGATACGAAACGCGCCTTGCGCTTTACGAGACGGTTCGTTTGCGTTCCGCCGGTGAAGCTGACGCGTGGCTCGCGAGCAGGCCCTTCGGCCCGCCTACTTAGGTACCACCAACCTCCTCCCCGCCGCGAGCGTAACGGCGCGCGGCACGCGAGTGGTTCACAACTCTGCGCCGAAAGTGCGGACTACCCCTCCGTCGAGACCGCCTGCTCCTGCGGAGCTTCCTGAGCGGCCGTGCGCCAGACGTTGTTCAGCCCGCTCTGCATGTACGCGTAGAACGCCGGCGAGAGGACGACGTAGAGCGCAAGCCCGATCCAGCCGTTCAGCGGCTCTGGCTCTACACCGGCCAGCCTCTGGGCAGCCTGCACGCGTTTGAACGTGTTGATCGTCGAGATGATCGCCGGGACGATGATCAGCGCGCCGAGCGTGATCGCCAGGACCGACTTGCCGGGGCTGTCACCGAGCTCGTTGCTCCCCTTGGCCTTGCCGTAGTCGGCCATTTCCCGGTTGATGTAGTACCACCAGAAAAACAGGTAGATCGCGAACGTGACGAACGGCAGGAGCGCCGGCGCCCACACGCTGCGGATCTTGGCCGTGGTGCCTGCGCCGGGGATTTGAACTTCCTGAGCCATCTCTCTCCTTCTGGTGGGCTGTGTGTGAAAGTGGGACCGTGACGGAACCCGGCGTGAATCGCAAGCTCGTCGTGTTCGTCCCGCCGGAGGCACTCGACGCGGTACGAGACGCCGTCTTCGCGGCCGGAGCGGGGCGGATCGGCGAATACGAGCGCTGCTCCTGGTACACAGAGGGGACGGGCACCTTCCTCGGCGGAGAGGGCGCGGCGCCCACCGTGGGCGAGCGGGGCCGCGAGGAGCGCGTGCCCGAGCTCCGGCTCGAGACGATCTATCCGGTCGAGCGCGAGGCGGATGTCGTCCGGGCTCTCCGCGAGGCCCATCCGTACGAAGAGCCGGCCTTCGACCTCTACCCACTCGCGTGAAGGCCCGCCTCTCGACCGACGGAGGATCGCGCGGCAACCCTGGCCCGGCGGCCTACGGCTATGTGCTCGAGGCCGAGGACGGAACCGTGCTGGCCGCCCACGGCGAGGCGATCGGCGTCGCGACGAACAACGTGGCCGAGTACCGCGCGCTCGTCGAGGGGCTGAGGAAGGCGACCGAGCTCCACGTAGACGAGCTCGAGGTCGTCTCCGACTCCGAGCTCCTCGTCAATCAGATGCGTGGCGACTACAAGGTGAAGAACGCGGCGCTGCGCGAGCTGTGGCTCGACGCGAACGATCTCGAGCGCAAGCTCGGCAAGGTCACGTACAAAGCCGTGCGGCGGGAGCACAACGAGCTCGCAGACCGGCTGGTGAACGAAGCCCTGGACGCGAGTGGGGCCTAGAAAACCGCGGCTATACTCAGGTGACTCGCGGATGTAGCTCAGTTGGTAGAGCGTCTGCTTGCCATGCAGAAGGTCGAGGGTTCGAGCCCCTTCATCCGCTCTCAGGAAAGCCCCGCTCCGGCGGGGTTTTGTTCGCCGGAGGCGACCGGCCCTCGCGCGCGACAGTCGATAGTCAGCTTCTGGTCAGCTTTCGCGGCCCGTGGGGGACACGATCCCGCCGCCGGCCATCCAGTCCGCGTAGAGTCGGCCCTGCTTCCAAAAGAAAAGGATCAACTGTGCCGACCTGGCTTTGGATCGTCCTCATTGTTGCTCTGATAGCCATCCTTGCCTATCGATACCGGGGACGCATCTCTCGGAGGTAGGGAGGGGTAGGGGTCGCTCGAAGGGACCGAGGCTCGAAGACCCCTCGCCAGCCTTCGCGTTTCGCCGCAGAGCGTTACCAGTGCGGGTTAGCGCGTAGTCCGTCCAGTCCAGGCTGGGAGAGCTTGGCGAAACGATTGGCGAAACGCGCGCATCTCGCTATCGTCGGTCGCAACGGGCTACGACGAAGGGAGCGAGATGGACGAGCAGAAGCGCACAGACCCGAACGAGCAGGAGCAAGAGCAGGAGGAGACGCTTGGGGATCTAGAGGTGCCGGATGAGCAGGGGGATGCCGTCAAGGGCGGATCAGATCGAAACACCGACTTCAAAGAATAGTTCTAAGCCGCGAGCGGAACGGCTCGCGCTCGGGCTAGCGCCTGCGAGAGCCTCGCGAGCATCGCGAGCATCGCGAGGTCGGCGTGAATGTGAGTCAGCTTTCTAGTCAGCTTTCGGCGTCGGCTGCTGTCGTCTCGTGACGCTTGGCCGCTCTACCGACCCGCGTAACTGAGCCGCTTGTCGTCCGCTGGCAGTTCGAGTCGCCTCGCGCGGCTTCCTTGCCATGCAGAAGGTCGAGGGTTCGAGCCCCTTCATCCGCTCTCAGGAAAGCCCCGCTCCGGCGGTGTTTTTTGTTGCCTCTTCCGACACCGTCTCTGATCCGCCGTCCCGTTAGTGCCCATTCGTGCCCGTTCGATCGCTTGGTCGTAGGCCTTCAGGTGCGATCCGGAGAGTCGTTCCCGGCGCCTCGTCCCGTGGAGTCGCGTCCCGACTCGTTGACTCGCAGTCTTGGCGACTTCGTGGTACGTTCGCGCCGCGAGTGGGCGATTACGAGGGGACCCCGTCCAAATGGGACTGGTCTGCGGCAATCTCGAAGCCTGCCCTCGAGACGGAGCTCTCCGAGACTGACAGCAGGCTGATCTCGGTCCATCGCCCCAACGGCGACGCGGATGTTCCGTTCACGGCGGTCTGGATCGCCAACAAGGGCACCGACAAGACGAACTGGGACTGGAGCCCCGGGGCGACGGGCGCCAACCTCGACGCGGTGGTGAAGAAGGCGAAGGGTCGGCTGATCCACATCGACGCGTTCACCCTGACCGGGAAGGGTGTGCGATTCGCCGGCATCTGGGTGACGAACACCGGCAGCTTCCAGCGCGACTGGGGTTGGGACCCCGCGCTCACGAGCGCGCAGCTGAAGGCCAAGGTCGGACGCGCGCAGCGCATTATCTCGCTGACCACCTACCTCGTCGGCGGGCGGCGCCTGTACGCGGCCGTCTGGGTGAAGAACACCGGAGCCGAGCACCGTAAGTGGAGCTGGGCGCCGAGCGCGACCTACGAGGAGCTGCGCCAGAAGCTCGAGGACCTTCCCGGCCGGCTCGTCTCGATCGACACCTTCAAGGAGGGAAGCGACGTCCTGTTTGCCGCCGCGTGGGTGGACGCCGAGGACGCGTTCGCGAAGCTCTGGTGGTGGGGCGCAGCGCAGACCGCGGACGAGATCAACATCGACATCCCGCTGTACTGCAGCTACATGGTCGAGGCGCGCACGCGGCCCTTGACGCCGGAGGTCCTGGTCCATTTCCGACACGGGTTCCCGCGCCCGGACTACAAGGAAAGCGCGGCGCTCGTCGCGCTGTCGGGGACGGCGGAGGTCAGCGACGTGAAGACCGACGCGAACGGCTACTTCGAGCAGGACTCCTCGCTGGACCTGCACCTCAAGAGCATCGCTCCGGGTGCGGTGGACATCGACGAGGCGGAGCTGATCCGCACCTATCACGGGTGGTTCTGGGACGACCGCGTCACGCAGATGCTCGATCCAGGCGACATCTTCTCCGGTCAACCGGCGCACATGGCGGCCGGCGCGGACTACCACGGGACGCGAGCCGACAGCGAGTGGGCGCTGACGCATTACATCGCGCGCGTGCGCGCAACCGACTCCGGTGGCGCCGCACAACGGACGGCGCTTGCGATCCCGATCGAACGCTCCGGCTTCGCCGCGGTCGCGCCGACGGAGGCCACGGTCCCGGTATGGCTCGGCATGTGGGCGAACCCCGGTGACATCATCCCGTTGATCAAGGACGGCAAGAAGGTGCGGTGGCTCGTCCTCGGCGGGGAGATCGTCAACTGGAGCGGCGAGACCGTGAGCGTTGCCGGGCTCCACGTGACGGTTCTGACCCCGGGCGGCAAGATCATCGCCGACCGCGAGTGCAACTACGACTTTCGGAAGTTCAGTTACCCCGACTGGCCCGCGGTGCCGCAGTCACCGACCACGCACGGCGAGCTGGTCGATCCGTACTCGGTGTTCGTCGACGGGATCGAGATTCCGGCCGCGGTCGATCTGAGCGCGGGCCTGACCGTGCGCCTCGTCTTCAACTACAAGCTGCCCGACGGCTGGTGCGGCTCGACGGCGCGCATCGACCACTACGACTACCTGGAGACGCCGCCCATGCTGTCGCCGGTGCGGGGCAGCTGGTACTTCGGCAACGGGATGACGCAGATCGGGTTCAGTCCGCATGCTCATTTCCACGAGCGCTACAGCTACGACCTCACGCAGCACGACGTGAACGGCGCGACCTTCGACGGGCCGGACAACGAAAACGATTCCTTCTACTGCTACGGCGAGGAGGCTCACGCGATGGCCGACGGCGTCGTGCTCGGCTGCGATTTCACGGCGACGGAGAACCACGGTCATGTCACCGACGGTATCGGCACGAACTACGTGATCCTCGGTCACGATGGAGGACCCGTATATCCGCGCCGATCACGGTACGTCCACCTTCAGCCGAAGGCTCCCGACAGCCCCAGCAATCCGGGGCAGCCGCTCGCCGTCGGAGACACGGTTCAGGCAGGCGATGTCATTGGCTACGTCGGCAACAGCGGCAATTCCAGCGAGCCGCACCTGCACTTCGATCTCTGGGGCATCGACCCGAGCGGTCACCCGCGTCCGTGGCCCATGCGCTTCAGCGACCTCCGCGGCGTCGACTCGAAACGCACGCTGTCGGGCACTCCGACGAGCGGCGACTACGAAACGACCTGAAGCCATGTGGATTAGGACGTTGCTCGGCCGAGTGCGATGACCTGAACGCGCCTTTACGGAGGCGGTGACAGCGCCGTTCTGCTCAGATCCAGCGCATCTAACGCTGGCGAGCGCGGCCCTGTCCCATCGCCGCGCTCGAAACATCACGTAGACGATCGTCGTGTCCCGCTTCGTCGCCCCCAAGGACTCGTGGATCTCGGGGCGGTCGTACCCGATACGACGCTAGGCGGACGGTTCCAGAGTGGTTCCGCGCCTCGTCTCAGCAGCATGGTTGGCGAGCGCGAGCTGACCGCCGACCAAGCGCGTAGGCGGTCGCTCGTGCCCCGCCAGTCGTGCGCCCAGCGGCAGCACCCGGCTCCCATAAGCCCTGGTGTGTCACTTGCCATGCAGAAGGTCGAGGGTTCGAGCCCCTTCATCCGCTCTTTCTCTTCTTGTTCGGCTCCGCGGCTCGGGCCCGACGCGTCTTGTGAACCCTCCGGCCCGGCTGGTCCGCCGGCCGCGGTTGCGATTTCGACCGACTGCTGGGCGGCCGGAGCGAGCACCCCTGATGCAGGGTCGGTGTCGAGCAGATGATTGACCGGTGACTTTGTGGTTGGCGGTCTCGTTTGCCCTTGTGTTCGCGCTGACGAACGGCTTCCACGACGCGGCGAATGCGATCGCGACGCTCGTGGCTACGCGCGGCGCTTTGCCTCGGCAGGCCGTCGTTCTATCGGCGGTCTTCAACATGTTGGGCGCGCTCCTGGTCGGGACCACCGTCGCCGACACGATCGCCGGGATCGTGGCCGTCTCCGGTGCGGAGGCCGTCGTCGTGATCGGCTCAGGTGCGCTCGGGGCGGTGCTCTGGAACCTCCTCACCTGGTGGCGAGGTTTGCCGTCGAGTTCAGCACACGCGCTCGTCGGTGGTCTCGTCGGCGCGGCGCTCGTCGAAGGTGGGATCGGTGCGGTTCAATGGGGCGGGCTGAACGGCTGGCGACCGGTCGGCGTCTTCGGCGTCCTGATCGCGCTCGCAGTCTCGCCGCTGATCGGTCTCGCGTTGGGCTTCGTGTTCATCAGGCTTGGCCGGCTGGTGCTCCGACGGGCGACGCGTCGAATCCGAGGCCCGGTCCAGGGTGCAGGTTGGGGCATGGCGGCTGCTCTCTCGTTCAGCCACGGGGCGAACGATGGGCAGAAGTCGATGGGTGTGATCGCTGCGCTGCTCCTCGCTGCGGGCAGGGTGCAGACGTTCGAGGTTCCGGTTTGGGCGACGGTCGGCTGCGGGACGGCGATCACGCTCGGAACGGTGCTGGGCGGCTGGCGGATCGTACGCACCGTCGGCCGCGGGATCTTGCACCTGGCGCCGATCGACAGTTTCGCCAGCCAGACCGGCTCGACTGCGGTCATCCTGCCCGCCTCGTTCCTAGGGGCTCCGGTCTCGACCACTCACGTCGTCGTCTCCTCGGTGGTCGGGGTCGGTACCGGTCGGCGACGCTGGCGGCACGTCCGCTGGACCGTTGTGCGTTTGATCGCCTTCGCCTGGCTCTTGACGCTTCCCGGGTCCGCCGTGCTCGGCGCCGGTACGTTCCTGGTGTGGAGGGCGATCGGATGACGCGTCATCGCTGGTTCCTGCCCGAGACGCCGGACGTCCTCGCCATGCTGCGCAAGCAGACGGCGATCACGATGGAGGGGATGGAGGCGCTCGTCGCCTGGGCGGTGGGCGAGCCGGGCGCGGCGGATCGCCTGCGGGAGTGCGAACATCAAGCCGACGAGCAAAAACGCGAGCTCCGCGCTGCGCTGACGATCTCGTTCACGACGCCGCTCGAGCCCGAGGACATCTTCGAACTCTCGACGGAGCTCGACCGCGTGCTGAATAGCGCGAAGAACACGGTGCGCGAGGCGGAGGTCATGGAGATCGGCCCGGACGAGGCGATCTCGGAGATGGCAGCCGAGCTCGCACAGGGTGTACGCGATCTCAGTGAGGCGTTCGAGCAGCTCGCAGCCGGGGCACGGACCGCGGCAACCGAAGCCGCGGACCGCGCTGCGAAGAGCCAGAGCCGAATCGAGAAGGTCTACCGCGAGTCAATGTCGGCACTGGTCGCAGCCGACAACCTGCGCGAGGTCGCCGCGAAACGGGAGCTCTACCGGAGGCTCGCACGCACGAGCGACGATCTCCGCGAGGTTGCAGAGCGTGTTTGGTACTCGGTACTGAAGGAAAGCTGACGCCACTCGCTCGCGCGCGCTCGCAGGTCAAACAAGGCCTCGCGCCTGACCACGATTGGCTAGCCCATGATGACGGTGCGTTCGCGTGGGAGTTGGAAGTATTCGGCGGTGTCGGCGCTGAGCCGCGAGTTTGCGAGGAAGTGGAGGTGCTCGTCACCAAGTAGCTCGTAAGGTTCCAGGCCGATCCGCTGAGCACGCGAAATAGGCTTGCTCCTGCGGGGTACAGGTCGGTTCAAAGAAGCGCTTCGCGAGCGCTTACCGCCGCCTTTTTGGAACTGTTGTCACTTCTTGGAATACGCCCTCTCGAGAAAGCCCCGCTCCAGCGGGGCTTTTGCTTCTTACCGTCAGTGGACGTTCTTCGGGACGAGCGCGTAGACCCGGGTCGCGCCGCTGAGGTAGACGCGCTTGTCGTCCGCAACGATTGGCGAGAACATCCCGTCCGGAAAGCTCCAGACGAGGCTGCCGCTTCGGGCGTCGAGTGCGAATGTCATGGGCGGTCCGGATTCGACATGCCGCTGGTTCCCGGCCTGATCCATCGGGCCGAGCGAGGAGTAGTAGACGAGCCCCGCCATGACCGTGGGCGCTCCAGTCATCCCGCCCTGTGAATCGTGCCTCCACCGCACGTCGCCCGTCGCCGCGTCGAGCGCGACGAAGTAGCCGTCCCATGTGCCGACGTAGACCGTTCGCCGCCAGACCGCCGCGGCGGTGTACACGTATGTGCCCACCCGTCGCGCCCAGAGCAGGTGGCCGCTCCTGGCTCCGAACGCGTAGACCGTGCCGTCGGCATTCCCGATGTAGACGCGCCCATACGCGACCGTCGGGGTCGCGTAGAAGTACTCGCGACGCCCGAAGCGTGTGAACGACTCACTGTGCCAACGCTGGTGACCCGTCCGCGCGTCGAGCGCGTACAGGGATCCTGCGCTCGTGGCGACGTAGACCATGCCGTCCGCGTAGGCCGGCGCAGCGACGATCTGGTCGTCGGCCGTGAAAATCCAGCGCAGCCGGGGACGCTTCCTTCCGCGCAGGGCGAGCGAATAGAGTCGGTGATCCCAGTCGCCGAAGTAGAGGATGCGGCCGACGATGAGCGGGGTCGACTCGATCGCACCCGCGGGGAAGGTCCAGAGCCTCCGCCCCGTCATCGCATCCCAGGCAACGAGGAACCCTCTGGCGCCCGACAGGTGCGCCTGGCAGGGCAACTGGTGCATGAAGGCCTGGTAGACGACACCGTCTGCGACCGTCGGCGATGCGGCTGCGCAGTGCGTCAGCCCCCGCTTCCACAACACCTCGCCCGTATCCGCGGCGACGGCCCAGAACTGGCCTCGCTCCGACGCGATGTAGACGCGCCCGTAGGCGACCGCAGGCGGAAACTCGACGTAGGTGTGCGCGCCGAGAGACCAGATCGGACGGAAGGGCGGCCGATGGTCGAACGGTGCGAAGTGGGTCCGCTGATTGTCGCGGCCGTATGTCGGCCACGGCTCATCGCGTGCGACCTTCTCCTGTCGCTTGAGGTTGGGCAGGAATTCGACTGTCGGTGAGCCCCGAACGGTCCGCGAGCGCTTCTCGTGCCAGGTCCACGCGCCGAGCGCGGTGCCGAAGGCGAGCGAGGCGAGGGCAAGGATGAGGAGCGGCCACCGGAAGAGCCCGATCCGGCGCTGCAGAAGCACCCACGTGAACGCGAGGACTGCCGCAGCTCCGAGCAGGACCGCCGCAGAGTCGGTAGCGGCGCGTTCCAGCGATGCGGCAAGCGGCAAGTCGCGCGCAAGGGTAGCTGGGGGCCCGGCCACGCACGACGGTTGTCCGCGAGGCGGCCGTGCTCGGTGGCGGTCGCTGCGAGGCGCGACTCACAGCAACGGGCTGTGCACATTTGCCATGCAGAAGGTCGAGGGTTCGAGCACCCGCTCTCAGGAGTCCGGTAGCTCCCAGCACTCGGCCCACCAGTCGGCGTGCGGCATCCCGCTGCTTCGGCTGAGCTGAAGGAACGCTTTCACGTCGAAGGTCGTTCGTCGGAGCTCGACTTCGAGCCGCCCGTCCGTCGAGCTGAGGATCCCATACTCGGCCCACGGCGCAATCCGCACGGGGCGCGGCCACCATTCGACGAAGGGCAGCCCGACGCTTCCGGGGTTGACGAAGATCGACTTTTCGAACCGTCGGACGAGCTGAAGGTGCGTGTGGCCGCCGACGAGCACCGCCTCCGAGTGCTCGCCGAGCATTCCCCGAAGCTCCTCGTCGGGAGTCGTCGCGAAGATCCAGTCGTCATACGAGCGTGGCGAGCCGTGGAAGAAGAGCGCATCCTGACCGTCCAGGTCGACCTCGAGAGTAGGCACGAAGCTGCGCATGAACTCGCGGTCCTCGTCCGACAGAAACCCCGCCCACCACTCCGCGGTCTCGACGAGCTTGAGGCCGACCTCGTCGTGTGCATCCGGCATGCCCTCGAGAAAGCAGGCATCCCAGTTGCCCATCACGACGGGGCAATCGAGGTCGCGAATCCTCGACAGCGCCTCAGTCGGCTGGGGGCCGACGGCGACATCGCCCAGACAGATGATCTGATCGACCTCCTCGCGCTCCAGGTCAGCAAGGACGGCGTCCAGCGCCAACCGGTTTCCGTGGATGTCAGAGATCAGACCGACGCGCACCCGTAATCCTCTCGTGGCAGAGCTTGCTCTCTAGACGCACGGAGCCAGTCCGGTCTTCCAACCCCGTCCGGCATGTGTCTCCCTCGTCGCGGCGCGATTGTAGCCTTGCTCTCATGGAGCTCCAAGGCCGTTGCGTCCTGGTCACCGGTGCTTCGAGGGGCATCGGAGAGGCGATCGCGGTCGCATTTGCCGGTGCAGGCGCGAAAGTGGTCGTCACCGCGCGCACCGAGGAGCGAGTGAACGACCTCGCCCGGCGTTTGGGCGGAACTGCTATCGCGGCTGACCTCACCGACCCGGAGGTCGTCGCCGGGCTGATCGGCAGGGTCGAGCTGGAGGTTGCGCCGGTGGACGTGCTCGTGAACAACGCGGGGAGCGAAGACTCGGCCTACCTGCCCGACCAGGAGGCGCAGGTGATCGACGACATGGTGAACGTCAACGTCCTGGCAATGATCCAGCTGTGCAGGCTCGCGTTGCCGGGCATGCTCGAGCGGGGGGAGGGTCATATCGTCAATCTGAGTTCGCTGGGCGCGGCCGGTGTCTTCCCCGGGCTCGCGGTCTACTCGGCGACGAAATCGGCGGTCTCGCACTTCACAGCGGGACTGCGCGCCGATCTCCGCGGTCTGCCGATCGGCACGACCCTCTTGGAGCTGGGGCCGATCCAGACGGACATGCTCGCCAAGGTCAATGCGTACGAGCCGGCAAAGGAGGCGTACGCCCGGTTCTACCGGTTCCACGTGGTCGTCGACACACCGGTGGAGAGGGTCGGCGAGGCCGTCGTTGCAGCCGTACGGAAGAACCGCCGCCATGTTCGCCTGCCGACGCGGGCCGGGTTGCTGCCCGCACTCGCAGAGGTCCCGCGGCGGCTGATGGAGCTCCTGCTCACGGGCGTGCGTCCGATCCGTCCTTCTTCCTGACCGGGTCAGGCCTGAGAACGGGGAAGGATCCGGTAACCGGCGCCTTGCGTCCGGCTGCCGCGCTCGAAGGCCACCAACTCCGGTCGCCGACGAGCCAGACGATCGCCGGCACGAGGGCCGAGCGGACGATGAACGTGTCGATCAGAACACCGAGCGCGACGGCGAAGCCGATCTCGAAGAGCTCCCAGATCGGGAGCACCATCAGCACGCTGAACGTGCCCGCGAGGATGATTCCGGCGCTCGTGATCACCGGCCCCGTCGCCGAGATCGCCTTCATCATCCCTTCGCTGGTTCCGCGCCGCGCCGCCTCCTCGCGCACGCGGCTCATCAGGAAGATGTTGTAGTCGGAGCCGAGCGCGACGAGGAAGATCAGGACGATCAATCGGAACTCGGGATCGACGACGTCCTGCCCGAAGAGGTAGCGATACACGACCAGCGAGATGCCCAGGGTCGCGAGGTACGACAGGATCACCGTGCCGAGCAGGTAGATGGGCGCGACGAGAGCACGCATGAGGACGATCAGCGTCAGCAGGACGACGAGGAGGACCAGGGGCGCGATCACGCGGAAGTCCCGGGCTGCCGCCGCCTTGAAATCGACCTGTCGCGCAGATCCCTCCGAGAGCAGCACTTCGAGGTCGGGGCCGAGCGCATCGAGCTTTGTTCGCAGATCTCCGATTCGGCGCAGCCCATCGGGTCCGAACGGGTCGTCGGCGAGGAGGAGGGAGAGCTCTGCCGCTCGCCCGTCCGTGGAGCGTCTTTGCGGCCCGACCACTGCGGCGACGCCCGGCTCCTGGGCGATCATCGCGCGCACTCGATCGATGTCGGCGGGGCGGATTGCTCCTTCGGTCCGCTCGACGAGCACAGTCGTCGGCGCCAGGGTGCCGGGAGGAAACCGCGTCTTCAGGACGTCGAAGCCGAGGGTGGAGTCGGTCGGCTCGCGGAACTGGTGGAACCAGTCTGCGTGCAGCTTGTAGACCGAAAGCCCGCCCGCGCAGGTGCCCAGCAGGACGACCGTTGCGACGAGCCATGCGACCGGGCGCTTCCGGACGCGCTCGCCCAGCGCCGTTGCGAAGCTGCGGCGACCGCCCTCATCGGCGGCGCGGCTCGCGGCGCCGACGGGCCAAAAGGCGCGTGACCCCAGCGCGGCGAGGAGGGCAGGGAGCAAGGTCAGCCCCGCAATCAGGACGATCGCGATCCCGATCGCGTTCACCGGCCCGATCGTGCGATTCAGGCCGAGGATTCCGGCGAGCATGACGAGCATCGCGGCGATCACGGTCAGGCCGCTCGCGATCATGGCGGGCGCAGCAGCGGGAATCGCATTCGCGACTGAGCTGTGGATATCCCCTGTCCGTCGGAGCTGCGCTCGGTAGCGAGCGACGAGCAGCAGGCAGTAGTCCGTGCCTGCGCCGAACATGAGCACGAGCAGGAGCGACGTCGAGACGCTGTCGACGGGAAGGCCAGCCTTTGCGAGCAGGTAGAGGACGCCGGTGGCCACCGAATACGCGACGGCGACGACGATGAGAGGGACGAGCGCGAGCAACGGTGAGCGATAGACGGCGAGCAAGAGGAGGAGGACCAGCAGTCCGGTCGCCAGCAGGAGCTTCGAGTCCGCCTCCTTGACCGCAGAGTTGAAGTCGTTCAAGAGCGCCGGCGTGCCGGTGACGTGCACCTCGAGTCCCGGCGTCCCGCGAAGCGTCCTCAGTTCCTCGATCGACGGCCGAACGCGGAAGATCTTTCCAGCCTCCAGCGGCACGACCGTCATCGCAACGTCGCCCTGTTTGGCGACGAGGCCGGCCGCTGCATCTCGGCCGAAGGGGACGAGTGGCCGCCCCGCCAGCGGGACCTTCGCCGCGCGGCGAGCATCGGCGAGAATTCGCGCCCGGTCGGCAGGCGTCAGCCCGCCCGCGCGCCGGTAGACGAGCAGCACCGGCTGCACGTCGCCTCCGGGAAAGCGCTCGCGCAGGATCCTGTTCGCCCGCGCCGTCTCGGAGGCGCTGGGCAGGACGACCTCGTCGTTCGTGACGTCGGGCAGCTTCGCTCCGAGCGGCGCGAAGACGGCCACCACTGCGAGCCAGATTCCGAGCACTGCCCACTTCGATCGCCGACCAGCGATCCACGATGCCCGCGGCTTCGTCATGTCCGGCATCGTGGGTGCCAGCCTAACCCCGTGCTTGTCGCCCGCGCGAACCCTGCTTAGAGTAGGGCGTGATGGTCAAGCGTTTCGTTCCAGGGAAAGTGCACGGCATCCTCGACTTCCTGACGGCCGGGCTCTTCATTGCCGGAGCCGACATCTTTCAGGTCAAAGAGCACGCACCCGCCTCGACGGTTCCCGCGCGAGTGATGGGACCTGCCGTCTTCGTCTACAGCATGCTCACCGATTATGGCGACGACAACCAATTCGGATCCTTGCGTCTGATCTCGATGAAGAAGCACCTCGCGCTCGATGCAGCGTTGGGTATCACCGTCGGCCTCTCGCCCTGGATCTTCGGCAGCTGGCGCAAGGGGTGGCAGTACTGGGCCCCTCAGCTGCTGACGATGTCGAGCGAGACGTTCTTCGCGCTCACGACGAAGACCGACGAGTAAAGGAGGCGTCACGACGCCGCTCTCCGTGCTCGTCCTCGGCGGCGGTTATGTGCCGATCACCGCGACGCGCGCGCTTCGGGGGGCGATGAAGCGAGGCGAGGTCGAGGTCACGGTCGTGAGCCGCGAGAACTTCCATGTCTTCCACGGCTTCATCGGCGAGATGCTGACCGGAAGGATCGCGCCGAGCAGCCTGCTGAGCCCGGCCCGGCGCATCTTCCACGCGGGCCAACGTGCACGTGGCCGAGATCGAGTCGATCGACCTGGAGGCCGGCCGCGTCGTGACGAGTCGTCACCTGGACGGCGCGCGGTTCGAGCTCGAATACGACCACGCGGTGCTCGCGCTCGGCAGCGCGGAGAACACGGGCGCGTATCCCGGGCTTGCCGAGCACGCCTTCCAGCTCAAGCGTTACGAGGACTGCCTGCGCCTCAAGAACCACATCATCCAGATGTTCGAGCTGGCCGACATCGAGCAAGACCCGGAGGAACGGCGGCGACTGCTGACGTTCTTCGTCGCAGGAGGCGGCTACGCGGGCACCGAGATCGCAGGCGAGCTCGCCGACTACGTCCGGCTGATGACGAAGCGTGACTACTCCGGGATCCGCCGCGAGGAATGCCGCGTCGTGCTCGTCCATCCCGGCCCTCTCCTCCTGCCCGAGCTCTACGGCTCGCAGAGCACGGAGGGGCAGGGTCGCGGACGCGGATACGGGAAGCTCGTCGAGTACGCGACTCGCCACGCCCAGAAGCTCGGCGTCGAGCTGGCCCTCGAGACCCGCGTCGTCGGGGCCACCCCGAACGAAGTTCATCTGTCGAGCGGAGAGCAGATTCCCACCCGCACGATCATCAGTGCCGTCGGCACGAAGCCACAGCCGATCATCGACGCGCTCGAGCTCCCGCGGGACGAGCGTGGCCGTGTGCGAACCGACGAGTACCTGCGCGTCGAGGGGCTCGAGAGGCTCTGGGCGGGCGGCGATTGCGCAGCCGTCCCACACCCGAAGGGCGGCACGTGCCCGCCTGTCGGTGTCTACGCGCTCAAGCATGGAACCGCGATCGGCCGGAACATCGTCCGGAGCCACGTCGGCAAGAAGCTCGATCCATTCCGCTTCCCCGGTCTCGGACAGGGCGTCTCGATCGGAGGACGGACTGCGGTCGGCGAGCTGAAGGGCGTTCCTCTGCGCGGGCTCGTCGCCTGGCTCGTCTGGCGCGGGACGCTGTTCTATTACTTCCCGTCCTGGGACCGTCGGCTGCGCCTGCTCTCCGACTGGCTCATCTGGCCGATCGTGGGACGCGACATCGTGCAGATGCTACGGCCAGAGGCGACCGAGTACGAGATCCGGCACAACGTCTACCGCGCCGGCGAGGTCATCTCGGACCTTGCCCGGCCGGTTCGGCACGTGCACGTGATCGTCGAGGGCGAAGTACAGCTTCTGCGTCGCGTCGGAGACGACGAGGAGGTGGTCGGGACCCTCGGCCCCGGCGGCCATTTCGGGCGCAAGTTCCTCGACGTTTCTGGTGCCGACATCGCTCGGGCTCACTCATTGGTGCGAACGGTGGCGCTACGGGCGGATCAGGCGAACCAGCTGCAGGACGTGCTCACGTCTGCCGGGCGGCTCGTCGCCAGGACCAGCGTCCACCAGACGATTCCCCGCGACGCCGATGATTGAGCGCACCTGGATCACGGACGGCTCCGTCCCGGTGTTCAGCGACACGAGAAGGCTGCGTGCCTCTCACCGGGGGCTCTTCGGACTGCCGGTGCGCTACGAGGGGTTCATCGATCCGGCCGTGCCGCACGGGCGCGCCGACGTGAAAGGCGACCGACCGGATGACGTCTTGTTCGTCGAGTCGGAATGGCATGTCGAGCTCGTCGAGGGCATCGACCACTATCTGGCCGAACCGGACGCGATCGACGACTCCACGCCGATCGTCCTGCGGGGGCTCATCGAGGGGAAATGGATGAATCGGTTGCTCGAAACGCGCGAATGGCTGCCCGCAAGCCTGGGCAACAACGTCGTCGCAGGCGGGCCGGGAATCCTGACCACGGTCGGCGCGATCGAGGCCGGGCAGGTCGAGGGGTTGACTCGCGTCGAGTACGCGCTCGCCGGAGGGGGGAGCCAGGCGTACACGACGACCCTCGGCGACCTGCGCGGCCAGAACGTGCTTCACCTCCTGCGCGACATCGTGCGCGCCTGCCGTGACGACGGCGACCGCGTCGACGGGATCGACCTCGGCGCATTTGGCGAGTCGGCCGCGACTGTGAACGAATCGCGCCGTCTCAGAGCGGCGATCGGAGTCAATCCGTTCAACCTGGCTCCACACCGGGCAAAGGAGCGCCTCGTTCGCGGAGCGCTTGCCGACGACATCTCGGTCCCGCCGGAAACGCCGGTCAACCTGACGACAGTGGACGGGCGGGGAGCGATCGTCGGAGTTGCGACTCTGACCTGGGCCCTAGGCCCCGTCCGTCCCTCCCCGGGCTCGGACCAGCTGCTCGTCGAGCTCGCGGATTCGCGCGCCGAGAACCGGTAGCAATTCCAGCGCGATGTCCGGGTCGCTGCGGAGCTCGGTCTGGAAGTCCCACTTTGCGAGGAGCGCGCACTCGGTCTCTTCCTCGGCGGAGACCGTTGCCGCTCGAGGGAGGTCTTCGATCAGGCCCATCTCGCCGAAGAAGCCTCCTCGGGCAGCTTCGTCCACCTGCACCGGAGCGCCCGCCTCCGACTCGCGATCGATCCGCACGCGGCCGCTGAGAACGACGTAGAGCGCCATGCTCGTGTCGCCCTGGCGAACGATCACCGAGCCGGCCGGATAGCTGCGGGTCGTCGCCTTCGCGGCGAGCCGCGACCGCTGCCGTCCGGTCAGGCGCCGGAGCAGAGGAACCTCGGCGAAGACCTGGTCGATCGCCTCAGCGTCGGCAACCGTAGCCGGGCTCACTCGGCGGACACCTCCTCGAGCACCTCGAGGTCCTTGCCGAACTCCATGTCCGTCGAGAGCTGCGGAATCTTGACCTGGGCTTCGGGCGCACCCTCCGCGACACGCTTCTGGCGGAGCTTCTGGTACGTGCCCGGCGCGAGCCGCTTGACGACGGGGGCGCCGAGCCGCTGGGACTCACGCTTCGCCTCGTACTCGATGTTCCGCCCGGAGAGCGAGCGGTCGAGCGCGCGGGCGAGCTCTCCCATGCGCTCGCTGCTCATCGAGTCGCCCAGCTCCGCGTAGAACGCGTAGCGGGGCGGCTCGCCCCACTGGACGCACGCCGTGAAGTGCTGCACGTCGAAGCCCTGGGAGTCGACGACGTCGAGGAGCGCTCCCGTCACCTGCGACTCGGTCAGCTTCTCACCCGTGATGTTCGTCATGCCCTGGCCCTTGCGGATGAACTGGATAACGGGTGTCTGCCGGTAGAAGTCCACGACCCGTACGACATCGTTGATGTCGTACCGGTAGAGGCCCGCGGAGGTCGTGAAATAGATGAAGTACTCCCGATTGGACTCGAGCTGGTCGGCCGTCAGAAACTCTTTCCCCGGGTCGTCGCGCTGCTCCTCGGGGACGAACTCGAAGAAGTGGCTCGTCAGGTTGAGGACGCCGCCGGCGCCGGAGTTGACGAGCGGCGTCGCGCCACGGCCCTCGCTCGCCATGTACCCGAGGTCGCGGATCGGCAGCGTCGCCGTACGTCTCGGGCAGCTTGCGCAGGTAGAGCGGCATCGTGCCGCCCTTCCAGCACGAGAGGAGGCGCAGGTTCGGCCACACCTCGCCTGGACGCAGCTGACCATGAGTGCGAATGAGAGCCGCGAGCTCGTCGGCACGGTCGGGTTCCGGCGAGATGCCTTTCAGCAGCGATTCCGGCACGTCGGTCGTGTACGCGGAGTTCACCGACCCGTTGCGGATGTCGTGGACCAGCTCTTCGCCGAGGCTGCCCATCTTCTCGGCGAGGAGCGTCATGCTCGACGGGTTCGGCATCACCATCAGCCGGACGTCGGACGGGACCGCGTACCGGAGCGTGAGGTAGTACTTCGCCTCGACGTTCTTCACCTTGCAGAGCTCATAGGGCAGGGCGTAGAAGCGCTTGATCGGTTTCGGCTGCGTCTTCGTCAGGTAGCCGGAGATGGCGCCGTAGGGCAACCCGCCTTCCGTGTGGCCCTCGACGTCGTTGCTCGAAGGAACGAGCAGCTTCCCGTCGAGAAGATCCGGGAAGTCCGTGAACATCCGGAAGGTGTGCACGTGGACGCCGTGGCTGTACTCGTGCAGATAGCTGGGCGTTACCGGAATGAACTTCGCCTTCCCCGTCGTCCCGCTCGTCGTCGCGAACATCAGCGCCTTGTCCGTCGTGAGGATTCCGTTCTCGCCTGCGAGCAGGCGCTCGATGTGCGGCTCGAGGCTCTCGTACGTGTTCTGAGGGACGGCCTTCTGGTAGTCGGCGATCGACCGGACGCTCTCGAAGCCGTGCTCGCGGCCGTACACCGTGTTGGCGTTGCGTTCGAGCAACGCGAGGAGCTTCTTCTCCTGGGCGGCGCGCGGGTCCCAGGTCGAGTCGTCGAAGTTGTTGGCGGCGCTGAACTTGAGCCAGGTGCGCAGCAGCCGCTGGACGGTCGACGAGCGAGCCTTCCCCGTGCCTTGGGCGACGCTCACGCCTTCACCGTTCCCGCCTCGAAGACCTGGTGCACCGTCCCCAGCAGCTCGAGCACCCCGGGCTGGACCTCGACGCCGAGCCCGGCGCCGAGCGGCGTCCGCGCCCTGCCGCGGCGGCCGGGCAGGACGTTCTCCTTCGTCACGTCTTGCTTGAGCAGGAGCCGCCCACCAGACCCTTCCAGGTAGCGCGGCCTGACCTGGGCGGCGAGGTGCCTGCCGGCAGCGGAGAGGATGCCGCTTTCTCCGACCTGGGCCCCGACGACGCAAAAGAGGCCGTTCTCGGCCGCGACGCTCGCGATGCGGACCGAGTTGAGCAGGCCGCCGCACTTCGAGACGCGGATGTTGAACGCATCACAGGCAGCCGCGGACGCGAGCTCTCTGGCCTCGTCGAGGGTGCGGAGCGACTCGTCGACGATGATCGCCTCCTCGGTCGCGGCGGTCACTCGGCGGAGCCCGTCGAGGTCGTCGCCCGCAACGGGCTGCTCGACGGCGCTGATCCGGTGCGGCCGCAGGCGGGCAATCGCCTCGAGTGCCTCGTCAGCGGTCCACGCGCAGTTCGCATCGACCCTGAGGTCGATGGAGTCGCCGAGGACCCGGCGAAGGATGCGCAGCGATTCGAGCTCCTTCTCGAGGTCGCCGCCCACCTTGGCCTTCACCTGCCGCACTCCAAGCGCCCGGATGACGAGCGCGAGCGCTGCGACCTTCCGCGGAGACGAGAAAGGCAGCACGACGTCGTAGTGGACGGAGGACGCCGGCTTCTCGCCGAGCCAGTGCGCAACCGAAAGCCCGAAATGCTTGCCGGCGGCGTCGAGCAGGGCGAGCTCGATTGCGCAGCGGGCGGCGGTGTCGAGCGAGCCGTCCGGTGCGACGCCCGGGATCTCGTCGATCAGCGAAACGACGTCGTCAGGATCGCTGAGCGAGCGCCCGAGGGCGACGGGCACCTGACGCTCGCAGAGAGCTTCGAGAGCGCCCTCGACGGTCTCGCCCGTGACGTACTCGCGGGGCACGCCTTCCCCATAGCCGACGGTCCCATCCTCGAGCCGGACGCGCACGAACACGTTCGTCGAGGAACGCCGGTCGGCGAGGGCGTGTCCGAACGAGAAGCGAAACGGCAGCTCGGCTGTGAGGACGTCGATTCCCGCAACTGAGATCGGGCCTCGCTTTCTCCGCTGAGGCGGATCGTGCTTGGCCCACTGCGTGAGCTCGTCGAGGACGTCGTCGGCACACGGCTCGGCCAGGAGGAAATGCTCGGCGTCGAAGGAGACGACCTGCGCCCGGCTGCCGAGCTCACCCTCGAGCAGCTCGCGGTTGCGCCTGTTGTCCGAGAGCCGGTCGCGGCCGGCTTCGAGCACGAGCAGGGGGACGCGCAGGTTTCCTGCTCCTCGCCGCAGCCACCCGAGCATGCGGTTGATCTGGAGGAGGCAGCGAGCGGTGAGCCACTTCGCCCCGAGGGTGTCCCTGGAGATCCAGCTCAGAACGCCGGGATCACGGGTGAAGAGCTCGTCGTCCTGCGGGACGCGGAACTTCCGGTCGGGCGCGATCAGGCCGGCGGCGGCAATGCGGAGCTTCTGGCGCAGCGGGTAATCCGGGATCACGTAGAAGCCGGGTGTGAGCATGACCACGGATTGAACGTCGTCGGGCTGCACGAGCGCATAGCCGAGAGCGAGGTTCGCTCCGAAGCAGTGGCCGACGAGGTGGACCGGGGCATCTGGGCTCTCCTGGCGCGCGAGGCCGACGACGTCTCCGATCTCGTCGAACCAGTCCTGGTAGCGGGCGATGTCGCCGCGTGCCTCTGGCGAGGAGCCCGAGCCGCGACGGTCGAGCGCGTAGACCGAAAAGCCGCGTTCGACGAGCTCGTCGGCTGCGTCCGCGAACCACTGTGCATGGCTCTGCAGGCCGTGGACGAGCACGAGGCTCGCGGCCGGCTGGGAATGGCGCCATGCGTAGCCCTGGACGTGCGGCGCGGCGTCGCGCACCTGGAAAGGCTCGGCACGCTCGGAGAAACGGAAGCGCGCAACCTGCTCTGCGGAAGATGGCCCAGTCACTCGTCCTCGCTGCGATTGTCCCACGCCTGCTCCGTCAACGCGACGGCTCTCCCGACGGGAAGATGAGCACCTTGCCGCCTGTCATGCCGCTTTCGTACCCGGCAACGGCCTGCCGGGCGTCCTGAAGCGGGATCCGCGCCCGGACCTCGGTTCGCAGGATGTCGTTCAGAAGCCGCTGCACGCCGAACGCGGCCCGCGTGCGGTAGACGAAGTTCCGGCTGGGCAGCCACTCCTCCATCCAGATGCCGTCGAGGCTCTTGCCGTGGAAGATCAGATCGAGCGTCTCGGTGGCGCAGCTTTCGGGCGCGAGCTTGCCGTACACGGTGACCCTGCTCCCGTCGGGGAGCGCCCGGAGCAGCCGGCCGGTCAGCTCGCCGCCGACCGCGTCATACGCCAGCTTCGTTCCAAGGCGGCCGGAGAGCTCGCGAAGCCGCTCGTCGAAGTCCGGCTCGTCCGTCGTGAGGACGTGCTCTGCTCCGAGACCCGCGAGCAACTCGACCTGATCCGACCGTCGCACGACGTTGATCACGTCGACACCGCGTTGCGCTGCGAGCCGGATGATCATGCGTCCTAGCTGACCGGCGGCGGCCGTCTGGACGAAGCTTCGGTGCCCGGCTCGTCGCGCCCGGTCGACGAAGCTCCAGGCCGTCAACGGGTTCACGAGCAGCATCGCGCCCTGCTCGTCGGTGACGCGCCTCAGCAGCGGCACGCACAAGCTCGCGCGCGTCGCTGTGTAGCCCGCCCACGTGCCGTCCCGGTCGGGGGCTGCGAAGCACGCGACGCGGCGGCCGACGAGGGCGTGCGCCATCGCGCCGCCGCCGGCTTGGACGACCGTCCCGCAACCCTCTTCGCCGGGAATGACGGGCAGCGGCTTGGGCACCCCATACTCGCCCCGCAGGAAGAGCAGGTCGGACGGGTTCACCGGGGTGGCGGCGATCTTTACCAGCACCTCGCCTCGGCCGGGCTGGGGCACGGGCCGTTCGGTGAGCACCAGCGACTCGCCTCCGTCGTACGCGGAAAGCTCGAGCGCGGGCATCGTGTCGCCCGGTGAAGGCGCCCGTTCAGCCACGAAGCCAGGGCAGCACGGCAGCGACCCGCGGCAGCGCGAGCTCGGCTGCTGTTTCACCGTCGTCAACGAAGTGGACGCCCTGCTTGAAGCTTCGGAGCGAGCCACCGGTCAGCATCTGCATCTCGGGTGAGATGATGACGGTCTTCGAATCGGTCACCTCCGGTGCGAGCCTGTTCTGCATCAGCTCCGTCGAGCGCAGGATCGCAACGATCGCCGAGTGCGGACGGCCCCGGAAGCGGTGTGCCTCGGCGTCGAAGTCGGGCTCGACCACCTTTGATCCGAGCCTGACGCCGACGACGACTCCCGCGCCCATCTGCTTCGCCACGCTGCACGGCACGGGATTCAGCACGCCACCGTCGACGACGCTGTAGGGACCGATGCGCAGAGCGGGATAGATACCGGGGATCGTGAGACTCGCGAGGACCGCTTGCCAGACGAGCCCGCGTCGGAAGACGATTTCCCGCTGCGACTCGATGTCGGCGGCGACAGCGGCAAACGGGATGGGCAGATCCTCGATGAGCCTATCGCCCGCCTCGGCCTGGACGAATTTCCGCACACCGCGATTCGAGAGGAAGCTCTTCGTCGAGATCGTCGGTCGAAAGAGGGTCGCCCCGCAGCGAAGGTAGATCTCCGCCGCTTCGGCCGGCGAATTGCCGAGCGCGTAGAGGGCGCCTGCCGCGGCGCCTGCGCTCGTGCCGGCGATGAAGTCGGGGTAGACACCCGCCCTTTCGAGCACGCGCAGAACGCCGAAGTGCGCGAAACCACGCACGCTGCCTGAGCCGAGGGCGAGACCGACCTTGAGCCCCGCGAGGTCGCGTGCGATCCAGCCGATCTTTCTTCCGGCCGCGGTCGAGGAGGGCAGAAGCCCTTCCTTGAGCGATGCGTGATCAGCGGGCTCGAGCGCAGGGACGGCGACCACGCCACGCTCATCAGGTCCGACACCCTCGTCGATCGCCGAGCTCCAGGCCTCCACCCCGTAGGCGGCAGAGCCGCCGTCCGTTGCCGCTGCTGCGCCGGCCTCCCGCAACTCGATCGTCTGCGAGACGTGGACGTGGCCGCCCGACGACGTCCTCGAGACGTCCACGCCGCCGTCTCGAACCTGGACCAGGACGTTGTCGTAGGCACCGAGGAGCTCGTGCACGGTCGTGCCCAGCGCTCCGGCGCCGAAGCGGCCGCTCGGCGGGCACACCACGACCTGCGCGCCCGGATGCTCGTCGCTCGACGGACGTTGGTCGAGCGTCGAGGGGTGAAGTGCCAGTGCGGCGAGATCGTCGGGGATCTCTTTCGCCAGGACGAGCAGGACCGTTGGCCCACGCGTGTGCCAGGCCAGGCTCGATGCGATCGCATAGCCGAGAAGCGGCGGCGCGCCGTGGTCGAGCAGGATGTAGAGGCGCCCCGGATCCTCGCCGAGCGCCAGGCGGTTCGTGCGGGCCAGGCGCTGGGCGAGAATCGATCCGACGTTGCGATAGATCTGAGGGAAGCGAATGCCGAGGCGGTCGAACTCGTCCTTCTTGATGACGACGAGCTCGACGTCCGCCCTCGCGCGCACCGTTCCGGCAGCCGGCTGCCCGGTCAGGAGCGACATTTCGCCGAGGGTCGCCCCCGCGGGAACGCGTCCGACTCGATGCTCGACACCCTGACGATCGGCGACGAAGACATCCGCCGAGCCCTGCAGGACGATGTAGAGCTCCTGGAGCATGTCCCCTTCAGCGATCACGACGGAGCCGGCCTCGTGCGTGCGGACCTCGAGACGCGAGAGGGCCTCCTCCAGCTCCGCTTGCGGCACGTCGTCGAAGAGCGAGAGGCCGGTGCCTTCGGGGGGAGCTCCGACGTCCACTGCGCTGTGGACGATTCTAGATCAGTGTCTCCGCGAGTCCAATCGCCCGTGGAATGTGGGCGTTATGCTGACTGCTCGTGGCGACGACGCCTCAGACCCGCGCTATGGCCGAGCGGGTACGCGCCGCCCTCGATTCGGTTCCGCTGCTAGACACCATGCTCAGGCGGCGATCGCGGCGGTTCGCGCTCGGGAGCTTCCTCGACGGGCCGCCGTTCGACTACCGCAGTGGGCACGAGCCGGTGCCGCTGACGATGGAGGAGGAGGCGATCATCGTCTTCGCCGGCGCGGGCGTGACCGGCTTCTCCCTCGGAGAGCTTCCCTACGGCCCGGGCCAGGAAGAGAACTCCGGCCACGGATACATCATGGTCAATCAGCTCGCGCGCTCGATTCCGAGCGCGGACGGCATCAACGCCGTCGTCCCGTTCGTCCTCAACGACGACGGAGCCTTCTGCATCAGGCGCCCCCAGGACTTTCCGAAGGACCAGATCGCGGGGCTCGCTGAGCGTGCCGGGAGACGCGAGTTTCTCGCGCTCTACGACGAGGGTCGCATCCGCGTCGCGGACGAGCGGCCGACGATTCCGCGCGGGCCGCTGTACATCCCGCCGTTCAATCTCTGGTCGACGAACGTCCCGGGCTCGACCTACGTCGTGCTCGTCTCGGAGCTGACGACGCTGGCCCTGAGCGTGCTCTTCCTCGTCCTCGGCGAGGAGATGGGCTACTTCCTCTACGACGAGCGGCATGGGTACCGCCCGGCCGGTCTGAAGTCGTTCGGGAAGTCGAAGGGCGGCCACCTCCACGACGACCCGAACGAGCTCCTCGTCGGAACGGTGCTCGACGTCGAGAGCTATGTCATGGAGCTGGCCGGCGTCGAGCAGGGTCTGATGATCCAGAACATGCAGCTCGCGTGCGAGGCTCTTGGGCTTGGCAGTTTTCCGCACTACGGCGCCCAGAAGTGGGCCTGGTTCGAGGCGCTCGGCTTCAGGACCGAGCCGTTCTCATTCGCGAGGCTTCTCGGGCGCGGCCGAGTGGGGACGGCCCTGATGAAGGCGGCTCGGAAGAATCCGAGCATCCCGGTTCCGCTCGGCCTCGAGGTCGGTGGCGAAACGGTGATCAAGCCCTTCTGCCCGCCGTGGTACAGCTCGATGGAGGAGGCGGTCCACGCTTTCGTCGATGCGAAGTTTGCGAAGGGGAAGGGGATCTTCCGGGACGGATCGGACTCGAGCCCGTGGAAGAGCCCCCGCGAGATGCAGGCCGGGATTGGTGAGTACTCCCAGGCGAACATCGACGCGGTCGTCGCCTTCTGCGAGTACGTCTACGGCCGGTACGGGCGCTTCCCGGGCAACTTCGGCCCCCTGCGCAACTTGATGGCCTTCCAGGTGCACCACATCGATCCGGAGTTCTACGACCGTTTCTACAAGCCCGGCGCCTACACGGACGCCCACCGTGAGCACTTCGCAACCTGGCACGGGGGCCAGGCGGGCTAGGCGAGCGCCAGGGGCAGTCCTTCGCGGTACGTGAACTTGGGGTCGAACCCGAGTTCGCGCCGGGCCTTCTGGATCGAGAAGAACTGGTTGTAGTAGAGAAACTTGAGGCGGCCCCGGTTCAGACGCGGCGCTTCCTTCGCGCGCCTGGCTCGTGCGAGCGACTCGAGCGAATAGGTCAGCGTCTTCGCTACTGCGGGCGAGATCCGGCGGCTCGGAAACGGGATCGATTCGGAGTCGCAGATGAACCTCACGAACTCGTGGAGGGACGTCCGGGTCCCGTCCGTGAGGTTGTAGGTTTGGCCGGCCGCCTCGGCCTTGGTGTCCGCGAGCAAGGCGGCCTGGACGACGTCGTCGATGTAGATCAGGTTCAGGAGCTTGCTGCCGTCCCCGACGAAGACGAACTGTCCGGTGCGGAGGCCCTCCAGGAGCCGCGGGAGAAACTGGCGGTCACCCGGCCCGTACACGAACCCCGGGCGGAGGATGACGGTCTCGACGCCGCGCTCGGCGAAGCCGCGGACGACCTTCTCGCTCTCGATCTTCCCGTCGCTGTAGGCGTCACCCGTCTCGCGATAAGGCGCCGCCTCGTCGGTGCCGTGATGATGTTTCATCCCGAGCACGGCGAGCGAGCTGAGATAGACGAGTCGGCCGACGCTTTCGGCCTTGCAGGCTTCGAGCAGGCGCGTCGTGCCCAGGACATTCACGCGGCGGACCTCCTCCCAGTTCAGCCAGTCCCCGACGAGAGCCGCACAGTGGAAGACGCGGTCCACGCCAGCGAGGGCCGGTCCCAGTGAGCCTGGGTCGGTCACGTCGCCCGGTATCAGCTCGGCGCCGCGGCCGCGCAGAGTCGCCGCGCGCTCCGGGTCGCGGACGAGTGCCCGAACGTGGTCGCCCCGTTCGAGCAGGGCATTCGCCAGATGGCCACCGACGAACCCCGTCGCTCCGGTGACGAGTGTCGTCATCTACGTCTCGCGCCGCAGTGAGCGGAAGGGAGCCCCGAGCGCGTGGACGAGCTTCCCCTCGAGCGAGTCCCACATGCTGTTGCCCTCGATCCGATGCCCGATCCACTGCAAGGAGTAGCCCGCGACGAAGGCGGCCGCGGCACCGAGGAACATCCCACGGATGAGCAGGTAGAGGAAGAGGATGGGAGCAAGGGGCACCCCGACCACGTGCAAAGCGCGGTTCCAGGGATTCGTATGGCGCGCCATGTAGTCACGCACGAACGAGGAGGCGAATCCCATCCCCGGATCTTGACACGGTGCCCCCTATAGCCTCGCCCCAGCGTGACCGACGTTCCGTTCACCGAGGACCCGCGGAGATGGTGGTCGCTCGGCGCGCTCGCGTTCTCGCTCTTCATGATCTACCTCGACACGACGGTCGTGAACGTTGCGCTCCCGGCGATTCAGGCCGACCTCGGCGTCAGCCTGGCGGAGCTCGAGTGGACGGTCAACGCCTACACGCTGACGTTCGCCGTTCTGCTGCTTTCAGGCGGGAAGCTCGCGGACTTCCTGGGCCGGCGCCGGATCTTCTTGGTCGGACTCTTCGTCTTCACCTCGAGCTCACTCGTGTGCGGTCTCGCCGGCAGCGGGGCCATGCTGATCGCAGCCCGCGCGGTGCAGGGAGGCGGTGCGGCGCTCATGCTGCCCGCGACTCTCTCGATCATCTCGGTCACCTTTCACCCTCGCGAACGCGGTACGGCATTCGGAGTCTGGGCCGCCTCCTCCGGGATCGGAGCCGCACTCGGGCCGCTTGTCGGCGGTGCGCTCGTCGAAGGCGTCGACTGGCGGTGGATCTTCTACGTCAACGTCCCGGTCGGCGTGATCGGCTTCTTCGCGGCGCGTGTCCTCGTCCCCGAGTCGCGCGATTCCTCGGCTGAGCAACGTCTCGATCTGCCCGGGCTCGCCCTGTCGGGGGCCGCGCTCTTCGCGCTCACGTTCGCGCTCGTGGAAGGGAATCGGTACGGCTGGAGCTCGGGACTGATCACGGCCTGCTTCGTAACCGCCGTGATCGCCTTCGCGGGCTTCCTGGCAGTCGAGGCGTGGTCGCGGCTTCCCATGCTCGACCTCCGGCTCTTTCGCAGCGGAGCATTCACGGGCGCCAACGTCGTCAGCCTTCTATCGTTCCTCGCCCTCTTCGGCGTCTTCTTCTTCGTCTCGATCTACATGCAGCGCATCCTTGGCTACAGCGCTCTCAAGACAGGTGCGGCGTTCCTGCCGTTCAGCGTGCTCGTCGCCGTGAGCGTCCCGTTCGCCGGCCGGCTCACCGATCGAGTCGGCGCCCGCTGGCCGCTGACGGCAGGGATGGCGTCGCTCGCGGCGGGACTGCTGCTGCTGTCGGGGATCGACGTCGATTCGACCTTCTGGGACCTGCTGCCGGGATTCGTGCTGGGAGGGATCGGGATCGGCCTGACGATTGCGCCTGCGAACGCGGCCGTGCTCGGTTCGGCGCCTGACGCGAAAGCGGGAGTCGCTTCAGCCGTCGTCAACACCTTCCGCCAGACGGGAGGGGTGCTCGGCGTGGCGCTCATGGGGGCGATCGTCGCCTCACGGATCGGTGGCCTCGGCATCCGGGATCCGCGGCTGCCGATCGAGTTCGTGGGCGGTCTTCAAGATGCGCTTCTCTTCGCCTCGGTTGCGGCTTTCCTCGGTGCGCTGATCGCGGTCGCTGCGATTCGAGCAGTGCCCCGCGTGGAAGACGGGTACCCGGATGCCCGGTAAAGATCGGGACGACCTCGCGGCGCTCGATCGTCGCGCCTCGATCACCCGTGACATGGACCTCTGGCAGCGCGTGATGGGGATGCTGTTGTGGCCCCCGTTGAAGCTCGCATACCGGTTGCGGGCGGAAGGCCTCGAGAACCTGCCTTCTACAGGCGGGTTCGTGCTCGCCTCCACTCACCTGTCCAACTTCGACCCCTGGGTCGTGGCCTATCCGCTCTGGCCCAAGCGCCGGATCCGCTCCATGGCGAAAGCCGAGCTCTTCAACCCGCTTCTGAGGAGGATCCTGAGAGCCTCAGGTGCTTTTCCGGTTCATCGGGACCGGCCTGATCCCGAGGCGTTCAAGACGGCTCTCGAGATCGTCCAGTCGGGCGAGGTGCTCCTCGTCTTTCCGGAGGGTGTGCGCCGCAACAAGGGCCGGTGGAAGAGGAAGAGGCGAAAGCCCCGGCCGCACAGCGGGGCGGCCCGTATCGCGCTGGCGGCGAACGTGCCGCTCGTGCCGGTGGCGATCATCGGCACGGACCGGCTTACTCGGCTCGGTCCGGTGCGGATGTCGGTCGGGCCTCCAATCCGGACGGACGATCTCGGCGGCCGAAATCAGCGGGAGGCTGCGAAGCTCGCGACGGAGCGACTCATGGCGGAGATCCGCCGTCTCGAGGCCGCGCTTCGAGAGCGATAGTCGAAGGTTCCTAGGCAGCTAGATCGGACGCGGCCTCGCGTACACGGCGCGCATCGCGCTGAGCCTCGTCCGGATACTTGACTCCCCAGACGAGCCCCAGCCGCTCGAACGCGCGAATCGTCAGCCCGCCGAGGTCGAACTGGCGCCGGTCGAGGCCGAAGATCGCAGAGCTTGGAAACGCATGGTGGTTGTGGTGCCAGGCCTCGCCGAAGCTGGGCAGTGCGAGCAGCCAGTTGTTTCGGCTCTGGTCGCGAACCCGGTACGGCCGCGATCCGAACATATGGCAGATGGAGTTGATGCTCCACGTGATGTGATGGCCGAGGAAGATCCGAACGAGGCCCGCCCAGACGAGCGTCTCTAGACCGGCAGTCGCGGTGCCGCCGACGGCGTACCCGATGGCGAACGGAATGCCGAGCGTCAGGAAGACCCAGACGAGGTAGAGCCGGTCGACGGTCCGGATGACCGGGTCGGCGTCGAGGTCGCGCCGGAACCGCTGCTCCGCCTCGGCGAACCCTTTCGTGGTGAAGAACCAGCCCATGTGCGCATGCCAGAACCCCCGGATGCGCTCCATCGCACCCTCGCCCCGGCCGACGTGCGGCGAGTGTGGGTCTCCCTCGACATCCGCATAGGCGTGGTGCTTGCGGTGCTCGCACGCCCAGCTGATCACGCCTCCTTCGAGCGCGAAGCTGCCGAGGATTGCAAGCAAGCCGCGCATCGGCGCCGAGGTCTCGAAGCTTCGATGCGTGAAAAACCGGTGGTAGCCGACGCTGATTCCCACGCCGGTTGCGGCATAGAGGACGACGAGCACGATCACGTCGACCGGCTGCGCGGCGACACCCCAGAGCAGGCCGAGCGCAGACAGAACGCCAAGGAAGGGAACGATGACGGCGATTGCCGTGATCACTCGCTTCAGGTTCCGCAGCCGGATAGGCGGGACAGCCTCGGCCTCGAACGCCTCGGCCCCGAACGTTTCCGAGGTTACCGCCACTGCCCGCATCCTAGCGGCACTCTCGAATGCCCCGTGGGCCCGGATACCATTCGGCCCCTCGGGCGCCGTGGCCGAGTGGTTAGGCAGAGGCCTGCAAAGCCTCGTACAGCGGTTCGAATCCGCTCGGCGCCTCTCTCGCGCACCTGAGCGGCGCCGGCTCCCGCCCGGCGAAGCCGGGCTCCGCCGCCGCCTCGCGCCGCTGGACCCGCTCCGGCCGGCGGGCCGTGTGGCGAACACTGTCCCACCGGCCTATGCGGCCCCAGCGACGCGTCAGGAACGCGAGAGAGCACCGCATGGGTGCGTGGCTTTTGCTTACTGCCGGGTCTTGTTCGACTCGAGCGCCGTCGGGCAGCGCCAGACGTCTCGATCCGCGGCGTGGCTCATCCGCGCGCACGAGCCACGGGAAAGGCCTGGCGTCCCGGTCAGCTTTCCGGAGTGGCACTCGTGCCAGACGCCTGTCTGGCCGGCCGGCGTCGCGACCTGCGTGCAATAGCCGGTCAAGTGCGCGTTCTGCAGGACCTGCTTCTGCTGGACGAAAGCGAGGCTCGCGGCGATCACCGCTGATACGAGAGCGATACGTAGAACCATTTCCCTTGTATCGGCCGGCACGAATATCTTGTTTAGCGGGCCGCTAGTTTTCCTCCATTCGGCGGCGCCAGGCCTCGCCGATCGCCCGGCCTTCGGGTGTGACGAGGAAGTGCTCGAGCGGAACGTGCACGAACGCGAGCCGGGCTTCGGTCAGCAGTTCGCCCGACTCCCAGAGCTCGCCGCGCACGTAGACGCGCCTCCCTTTCTCCTCCTCGATGAAGGCCCGCACCGAGAGCGGCGTGTTGATCGGGACCGGGCGCCGGTAGCGCAGGAAGATCCGGCCGGTCACCGTGGGGAACCGGTACCAGGTCGCCACGAGCCCGCAGGCCTCGTCGACGAGAGCCGCAACGAGCCCCCCGTGCGCAAGGCCCGGTCCGCCCTGGTGGCGCTCGTCGAACGAAAACGTCGTCTCGTAGCGGTCGGCGCCCTCGACCTCGGGCTGCGGGAGGTGGAAGCCGATCGGGTTGTCGCCGCACCCGAAGCAGGCGGGGTCGTGCTGCGGCGTGATCTTCAGCGCAGGCCGCCCCGTTCGAAGTGGGCCTTGAAGAAGTTCTCCGAGCCTGACGTGGCCATCGCAGCCGACGCGGAGATCTCGAGCGCGAGCGTCGCCGCGGCGACGATCTGGGCGAACCGGTAGACCCTGCCCGGCCCGGCGCAGTCCATGAGCCCGAGCCAAGCACGGGCGTAGGGGAGGGTCGTGCCTCCGCCGACGGTGCCGACCTCGAGCCCCGGCAGTCGGATCGCCGCGTTGAGCCCGCCTTCGACGCGCTTGCCCGTGCCGTGGGCCATCGAGCTGGTGCCGACCATCCCCAGGTCCTGGCCGGTCGCGGCGAAAACGGCGGCGATCGCGGTTGCCGGCGTGAACGCGACCGACTGCATGCCCGACGCGACGGCCCCGTGCGTTCCGGCCCAGGAGAGCTCCAGCAGGTCGTCGATCGTGGTTCGCAGCACCCTCCGGACTGCCTCTTCGGTGAGCGTCACCTCCGCGATCACCGTCTTTCCGTGCCCGCCGCGCTCGAAGTAGCGGTGCGACGGCTTCTTGTCGCCGCCCATGTTCGCCTCGAGGATCGCGCGTTCGGGCTTCGTGGGCGCGTGCTCCATGATGTAGCCCATGTTCAGCGCATAGGCGTTGCGCGTCATCATGTTCGGCCCGCACGCGTCTCCGGTCGTGAAGGCCCACATGACGTGGCAGATGGGGCCTGCGACGTAGGTCTCGACCTCTCGCAGCTTCGCGTAGCGCGAGATCCACTCCTCGTCGCGCTCTGCGAGCCATTCGCGCATCTTCGGCAACTCGGCCTCGATCCAGCGGCCGAGCGCGACGGCCTCCTCCGAGGAGCGGCACGTGAACGCTGAAGCGCGCGTCATCCGGTCGCGAAGCACCTCGGTGCGAAAGCCGCCCGACTCGGCGGCCGCCCGCGCGCCCCGGTAGAGCGAGTCCGAGAGCGAGCCCTCGGTGTGGGCGAGCGGGACGTAGACCTCGTCTGTCGCCCGCCCGCGCTCGATGAGCGCACCGTCCGGCTCGGTCAGCTCGTACTCTCCGAGCGAGATCGGAACCGGCCCGATCACGGCGGTCGGGACGACCGAGACCCCCGTGAGCGCTTCCTGCGCCTCCACCCAGGGAGCCAGGTCCTGCTCGAAGACCTCGATGTCGATCCGTCCGTCGAGCGCCGCCTGGCGCGCCTTGATCGAGTCAGGATCGTTCTTGCGCGGCCATTTGCGCAGTTCCACGACAGGAGAGCTTATGCGGCGCTACTCTGGACCGGATGGCCACTGAGCAGGCTCTGGAACCGGCAACCTATGAGCGCGAGTCGCTTGCGGGCGTTCTGCGCTTCTACGAGCTTGCGAAGAAGCAGGAATGGCAGGTTCGCGATCTGCCATGGGGCGAGATCCCACCCATCCCCGAGGGGAAGGGAAGTCCTCAACGCAAGGCCCGCCGTCAGGACATGTGGCGCTCGGTGCTCACGCAGCAGCTCCAGGCCGACATGCTCGCCTGCGATATGGCGTCGCAGCTCCTCAACGTTGCGCCCGATCCCGAGGCGAAGCTCTACTACTCGACGATGGTGCAGGACGAGTCGCGCCACACCGAGGCGTGGCTGAAGCTGACGAACGACGTCGGCGGAATCGCGGAGCGCGACCCCTATCTCGACGAGCTCGCCCACATGACGCTCGAGGCCGACACGCTCGAGGAGAAGGTCTTCCAGATGCAGGTCTTCTACGAGCGCCTGATCATCTCGCGCTTCCGGCTGATCGCGCGCGCGTCGCGCGGCACGGTGCTGGAGGACCTCTGCAACCGGCTCGCCACCGACGACGGCATCCACCACGGCGCAGGCATGGCGTACGAGCGAGTCCTCCTGGAAAACGCGTCAAAGAAGACGAAGCAGAGACTCGTCGACGCAGCGAACCGGCTGCTGCCGACCTTCGTCAAGCACGCCATGTGGCGGCCGAAGGAACGCGCGGTGATCGGGCGGCTCATGCACGAACGCGACGTACAGCGGCTCCGCGAGGACCTCCTCGAAGGCGTGAAGCTGGCCGAGTCGCTCGGCCTCGACGTCAGCGACGTGCAGCTGCCAATCACGTAGTGCCAGCCCGCGTGATGGACGGCAAGGCCCTTGCCGAGCGCATTCGCGGCGAGGTCGCCCAGGAGGTTCGGGAGCTCGGAGAGGTTGGGCTCGCGACGGTGCTCGTCGGTGAGGATCCGGCCTCGGACATCTATATCCGCCTCAAGCACAAGGCAGCGGCCGAGGTCGGCATCCAGGCGCGGGACATCCGGCTCGCGTCTCAGACCACCGAGGAGGAGCTCCTAGAGGAGGTCGAGCAGCTGAACGGGGACGAGGCGATCGACGGGCTCCTCGTCCAGCTCCCGCTTCCGGCGCACATCGACGAGGCGCGGGTCATCCGGGCGATCGACCCCCGGAAGGACGTCGACGGGCTGCATCCGGTCAATCTGGGCCAGCTCTTCCTCGGACAGCCCGCCCATGTCGGGGCGACGCCGACCGGGATCATGGCGCTGCTCGAGGAGTACGACGTCCCGATCGAAGGTGCAGGTGCAGTCGTCGTGGGACGAAGCGACATCGTCGGCAAGCCGGCTGCGCTCCTCCTGCTCCATGCGAACGCGACGGTGACGATCTGCCATTCGAGGACGAAGGATCTCGCCGCGCGCACCCGGGAGGCGGACATCCTGGTCGTCGCGGTCGGAAAGGCGGGAGTGGTCGGGCCTGACGACGTTCGCGAGGGCGCGACGGTGATCGACGTCGGCATGAATCGGAGCGACGAGGGCGTCGTCGGCGACGTCGATCCAGCAGTGGCAGCGCGCGCCGGCCTGATCACGCCCGTGCCCGGCGGAGTCGGGCCGATGACGATCGCGATGCTCCTTCGCAGCGCAGTTCGGGCCGCCCGGTACCGGCGCGGGCTCCTTGCGTTCCCAGGAGCCTGAGGTTATGTTTTCGCGCGCTTCGGCGGCTCGTAGCCAGGGCCGTGATCTTTTGGTTAGAAGGAGGAACGTTGGCTGAGGGCACCGTCAAGTGGTTCTCGAACGAGAAGGGCTTCGGGTTCATCGAGCGTGAGGGAGGGGACGACGTCTTCGTCCATCACAGCGCCATCCAGATGGACGGCTACAGGTCGCTGACCGAGGGTCAGCGGGTGCAGTTCGAGGTCGTGCAGGGCGACAAGGGCCTGCAGGCTGCGAACGTCACCGCCGCCTAGGAACTTCCGGACTCGAGACAAATCGCGGGCCCCGGAAGGGGCCCGTTCTTTTTGGGAGTATCCCAGGCAATGGCGATCTCAAATGAAGAAGTTCTCCACGTCGCGCGTCTCGCACGGCTGGCGTTGACCGACGAGGAGGTCGAGCGGCTGGGCGCGCAGCTGAACGCCATCCTGGAAGCCGTCGGCAAGGTTGCCGAGCTCGACCTGGAGGGCGTCGAGCCGACCGCGCATCCGCTCGAGGTCGTGAACCTCTGGGCCGAAGACGAGCCGCGGCCGTCCCTGTCCGTCGAGGAGGCGCTCGCCAACGCGCCCGACCGTGAGAGCGGTTTCTTCCGGGTGCCGCCGGCATGATCGACACGCTGCGCCTGACGGCAGAGGAGGCGGCCGGTCTGATCGAGCGCGGAGAGGCGTCCGCCGCTGACCTGCACCGCGCCTACCTCGACGCGATTGCCGAGCGCGACGAGGAGCTGCACGCGTACCTGACGACCGTCGACGAGGCCGACGGCGACGGAGTGCCGATCGCGCTCAAGGACGTGATCTCCACGAGGGGCGTCGAGACGACCGCCGGCTCGAAGATCCTCGCCGGGTACGTCCCGGTGGCGGACTCGACCGTCGCCGCCCGGTGCCGCGCCGCGAGCCTCCCGCTGATCGGCAAGACGAATCTCGACGAGTTCGCGATGGGCTCCTCCACCGAGAACTCGGCCTACGGACCGACCCGAAACCCGTGGGACCCCGAGCGTGTCCCCGGCGGCTCGTCGGGAGGGTCAGCGGCGGCGGTGGCCGGCGGCCTCGCCCCGTGGGCGCTCGGCTCCGACACGGGCGGCTCGATCAAGCAGCCCGCCGCGCTCTGCGGCCTCGTCGGCCTGCGCCCGACCTACGGAACGGTCAGCCGAGCCGGCATCGTCGCCTTCGCCTCGAGCCTCGACCAGGTCGGCCCGATCACGAAGACCGTTCGCGATTCCGCCCGGCTCTACGAGATCATCGCCGGCCGAGACCCGGCGGACTCGACGACCGTCGAGCTGTCCGAGCCGGTCGCGATCCCGGAGGCCGAGGACCTGAAGGGCCTCAAGATCGGGGTCCCGAGGGAGCTCAACGAAGCGGACGGCATCGAGCCGGGGGTCAGCGACGCGGTGAACCGCACGATCGAGCTGTGCCGCGAGCTCGGCGCCGAGGTGGGGGAGACGACCCTGCCGCGCTCGGTCGAGTACGGGTTGCCCTGCTACTACCTGATCGCTCCCTCCGAGGCCTCGTCGAACCTCGCCCGCTACGACGGCGTCCGCTACGGGCTTCGCGTCGGCAACGGGGACATCCGCTCGATGTACGAGAAGACGCGCGACGAAGGCTTCGGAGACGAGCCGAAGCGGCGGATCATGCTCGGCACCTACGCGCTCTCGGCCGGCTACTACGACGCCTATTACGGCCAAGCCCAGAGAGTGCGGACGATCATCCGCGACGAGTTCGCCGCGGCGCTCGACCAGTTCGACCTGCTCGTCAGCCCGACCTCGCCCACGGTCGCCTTCCCGCTCGGCGCGAAGACGGACAACCCGCTCGCCATGTACCTCTCCGACGTTCTGGCGATCCCGCCGAACATGGCGGGCCTCCCGGGTCTTTCGATCCCGTGCGGTCTTTCCGAGGGCTTGCCGGTCGGCCTCCAGCTGATCGGGCCGCCAGTTCTCGGAGAACCTGCTCTTCCGTGCGGGGCACGCGCTGGAGCACGCGCTGGCGTTCGATTACGTGCCGGAGCGCCTCAGATGAACCTCTCGACCTCCTGGCCGGCGGCGGCTCCCACCAGGCGAAGCCCGGCTCCGCCGCCGCCTGACGCCGCTGGCGGCACGGTGCTCTCCGGGCCCGTGCTAAGCAGCACTGTTCCCTCCGGCACCGCACCGCCAGCGGCGCCCCAGGAGGTCGAGAGGTGAACTGGGAGCCGGTCATCGGACTCGAGATCCACGTCCACCTGAAAACGCGGACGAAGATGTTCTGCCGCTGCGAGCTCGAGTACGGCGCGGGTGAGAACTCGCGCACGTGTCCCGTCTGCCTCGCCCACCCCGGCGCGCTGCCCGTTCCGAACGCGCGGGCGATCGAGATGACGCTGCTGCTCGGGCTCGGGCTCGGCTGCGAGATTGCCGAGCAGGCGACCTTCCACCGCAAGCACTACTTCTACCCCGACCTGCCGAAGGGGTACCAGATCTCCCAGTACGACGAGCCGCTCTGCGTGGACGGGAAGCTCGCGTTGCAGACGGCCGAGGGAGGGATCGAGGTCGGTATCGTCCGCGCTCATCTCGAGGAGGACGCGGCGAAGAACGTCCACATGGGCGGCGCGGAGGGACGCATCGCCGGCGCAGACCGAACCCTCGTCGACTTCAACCGTGCCGGGACGCCGCTGGTCGAGATCGTGACCACGCCCGACATCCACTCGGCCGAGCACGCAAAGCGCTTCCTGCAGCTCCTGCGCCAGACCGTCGTCGAGCTCGGGATCTCCGACGCCGAGATGGAGAAGGGCTCGCTGCGCTTCGACGTCAACGTGTCGGTGCGCCCCGAGGGGTCGGACGAGCTGCGTACCCGGACGGAGCTCAAGAACATGAACTCGTTCAACTTCGCGGCCAAGGGGATCGAGCGCGAGATCCTGCGGCAGATCGAGATCTACGAGTCGGGCGGCGAGGTCGTCCAGGAGACGATGCACTTCGACCCGGGCAACGAGTCGGCTCCGCCCCTGCGCTCGAAGGAGGAGGCACAGGACTACCGCTATCTCCCGGAGCCAGACCTGGTGCCTATCGAGCCCCCGCGCGACCTCGTCGAGCGGCTGCGCGCCGAGCTTCCCGAGCTGCCCGGGGCCCGGATCAGGCGCCTCGCTGAGGAGGTCGGCTTCGAAACCGCGGAAGGGCTCGTCACGAGCGGGCGGGATCGACTCTACGAGCAGGTCGGCGGCGATCGGCGCGAGGTCGCCAACGTGCTGATGAACCAGTTCGCCGCCACCGGCATCGACCCGGCGGCCGTGAACGCGGACGAGCTGGCGAAGCTGATCGATGCGCGCGAGCGCATCCCGAGGCAGGCGTTCACGGAGGCATTGGCGGCGAGCGGAGACGAGGGCTTCTCGGCGGAGACGTTCCTCGGCGACGGTCAGATCAGCGAAGCGGGCGACCTCGAGCCGCTCATCGACTCCGTCCTGGCCGCGAACCCGGGCCAGGTCGAGTCGTACCGGTCCGGCAAAGAGGGCCTGCTCGGCTTCTTCGTCGGCCAGGTGATGAAGGAATCCGAGGGACGGGCGAACCCGAAGCTCGTGAACGAGCTGCTTCGGAAGAAGCTGAAGGCCTAGAAGCGGCCTATTCGCTCTTGTCGGCCTTCGACGCCGGCTTGGCTTTCGCTGCCGGCTTGGCCTTCGCGGCTCTCCTTGGCTTCTTGGGTGCTGCGGGCTTCTCGGCCTTCGCAGCCGGCTCGGCCTTCGCCGGCTTCTCCGGCGCGGCGGGCTTGCTCGGCGGCCTCAGGCTCTTCGACCGGTTCGACCGACTCGGCCGGCTCGGCCGGCTCAGGCTGCTCGGCCGCCTCGATCTTCTCGGCGGGCTTCGCCTTCTCGGTCGGCTTGGCCCTTGCGGGGCTCCGGCGGCGGGCAGGCGCGGTCGTCGTCGCGGCGCTCGCCACGGTGTGCCGCTTCTCGCGCTCCTTCTTCTTGCGCTGGCGGTCGGCCTTCCACCGCCTGATCGGTCTCGAGCCTCTACCCATGGCTCATACCTTAAGCGGTGGTGGTGAACCCGGCGGCTCAAGCCACGTTTCGCCAAGCCCTCCTAGATAAGTCCGCAGTAGCGCGCCGTGTTGGGCCAGGGGTAGTAGCCACGGCCGTTTCGGTGCGCGCGCTCCGCGACCCACATCTGCTCGAGGGGCGTCCAGTGGTCGGCCGTCCCCTTGCGACGGAGCAGCTCGCGCCCGTAGGTGCGCTGGAAGCTCAGGTCCATCTGGAGCCCGCCGTAGTACGGCCCATTCGGATCCGTCCAGGCGCCCTCGAAATGGTGGATGCATAGCCAGCCGGACCGGTGAGGTGGGCGGGCCGCCAGGCGGCGCGCCTTGACTGCGCGGTGCTTCCAGACGTTTCGCACCCAAACCTTGAACGTGTGGCTCGGGTCCTTCTCCGCCGTGCGCGACGCGGGAGTGCGCCGGACGCCCATGAGCGACTGCCACCGCCACGTTTCGCTCCGGTAGTGCCGGATCTGCTTGACGACCGCGCGATCGGCCGGATAGAGGTGCGCCTTCTGGCCTTCGGCCGCAGCCTGTCGCGGGCCGGTCAAGGCGACGACCGCGAGACACATGAGTACGAGCGCGGGCAAAAGCCGCAGTAGATGTCGGAACAAGAATTCCCCCTCTGATTCGGAGCCGCGCACTCACCGGAGCGACTGTGCCGCAGTCATCCGAGCAAGTTCGTGGGCGGGTACCTGGCGGGCCCCGGGATTTGTCTATTAAGGCTGTTAGACCACGACCGTAGCGGTTGGTTAGTGCCGTGGGGCCGACGAAGCTGTAAATCCTCCGTAAAGAAGAAGTGCTGCAATTGCCACAAAAACCCCGGTTTTCGCCGCACCCAAGCCGGATAGAGCGGTTCCAGCGGCGGCAACACCGACGCCGGCCAGAACCATTGCGTTCCCGAGCGGCCGGCGCTTGATCGTGGCAATTGCCACACCAACGACTGCCGCCGTGCCGGCGACGTTGCCGATGATCGCGACCAGCCGCGCCGGGAAGAAATCGAGGTGATCCTGGGCCGCTGGGATGCTCGAGCCCCAGGCGCCGTGCACGGGTGCTGCGACGGCGACGCCGATGGCAAGGCCGACATAGACGAGGGCCGGCCAGAGGGCCCACCTCCGTCGAATCAGCAGCAGCGAGCCCAACCCGAGGAGCGGCGCGGTCAGAAGGCCGCCGAACAGGTAGTAGACGCGAAAGGCGCTCGCATCCCAGCCCGCCGCGGCTCCCCAGGCGAGCGTGGCCGAGGCGACGGCATAGGAGACGAGCGCGGCCGACCAGGCGGCCATCTCCGGCGCGCGCCGCGCGCGCCAGCGGGCCGCGAGCATGCCCCCTAATCGCAGCGCGAGAAGCGCCGCCGCGAACGCAAGAAGCGCCTCCACGCGCACAGCCTAAGGTCGTGCATGTTGCGTGGGAACCATCGACCGAGGCATGGGCGAGCCAGTCGAAGCGTTCTTCCTCGGCATGCGTGCCCTTAGTCGCGGAAAGTGCGAAGCACTTTGCGCGAGTCCCGGGCCCGTGGCCCGGGACCAACTGAGCTAGGCTCACGGGACTTGGCCGAGAAGCGCTATCTGATGACCCCCGGGCCGACGCCTGTCCCTCCGGAGGTTCTCGCCGCGATGGCGCTGCCGATCGTCCATCACCGCGGCCCGGACTTCAAGCCGATCTTCAAGCAGTGCCTGGAGCGGCTGCAGGAGGTCTACCGCACCGAGGGCGACGTTCTCCTGTACACGGCCTCGGGGACCGCGGGTCTCGAGTCGGTCGTCTCGAACCTGACGTCTCCGGGCGACCGGGTCGTGGTCGTCTCGGCGGGCTACTTCGGCGAGCGCTGGGCCGACATCGCGGCGGTGTACGGCTGCGAGGTCGACCACGTCCGATACGAATGGGGCGAGACGCCTTCGGCGGAAGACCTGGCTTCACGCCTCTCCGAGCTCGGCGGCGCGAGCGCGGTCCTCGTTACCCAATCTGAGACGTCGACCGGTGTCGTGTCCGACGTTCGCGCATTTGCCGCCGCCGCGAAGGCGGCGAGCGCGCTCGTCGGAGTAGACGCGATCTCGAGCCTGGGCGCAGTGCCGTGCGAGACGGACGCCTGGTCGCTCGACGCCGTCGTCTCCGGCTCGCAGAAGGCGCTCATGGCTCCGCCAGGTCTGGCCATGGTCTCGGTCTCGAGCGCAGCCTGGCAGGTCACCGAGCAAGCGAGCTCTCCCCGCTTCTACCTCGACTGGGAACAGACGCGCAAGGGGCAAGAGGCGCTCGATTCCGTCTTCACGCCGGCAGTCTCGATCGTGATCGGGCTCAACGTGGCGCTAGGCCTCATCCTGGAGCGCGGGCTCGAGGCTGCGTTCGAGCATCACATCCGCCTCGGGCGTGCGTGCCGCGAGGGAATCAAGGCGATGGGCCTCGAGCTCTTCTCTCCCGACGACGACAGCTCGGCGGTCGTCACGAGCGTTCGGGTTCCCGAAGCGGTGGACGGCACGCAGTTCCTCCTCGACCTTCGTGACCGGATGGGGATCACACTCGCTCCTGGGCAAGGGCCGATCAAGGGCAAGGTCTTCCGCATCGGCCACATCGGGTTCTTCGACGTGTTCGACATCACGACGGCACTCGCCGGGATCGAGCTCGTTCTCGCCGAGGCGGGTGCGGACATCGAGCGCGGCGCCGCCGTCACGCGCGCGCTCGAGACGTACGAGCACCTTCCGGCGTGAGCCTGTCCTTTAGCCTGAGTGATCGCGCGTTCCTCGCCGGCGAGGGGCGCGCGTGAGCCGACCGAAGGTTCTGGTTCGGGAGCCGATCGCCGAGGCGGGGATCGAGCTCCTGCGGAAGCAGTTCGACGTCGACGTCGACGTCAACGGCGACCTCGCCGGCAAGATCGGGGAGTACGACGCGATCGTCATCCGCTCCGCGACGAAGCTCGACGCCGACCTGATCGGACGGGCCGACCGGCTGAAGGTGATCGGCCGGGCGGGCGTCGGGGTCGACAACGTCGACGTGGAGGCGGCGACCCGGCGAGGCATCGTGGTCGCAAACGCTCCCGAGTCGACGGTCATCTCGGCGGCGGAGCACACGGTCGGACTCCTGCTCGCCCTCTCTCGGAACATTCCTCAGGCGCACGCGGCGCTGAAGGGAGGGCGCTGGGAGCGCTCCAGGTACGGCGGGCTCGAGCTAGCCGGCAAGACACTGGGAGTGCTCGGCTTCGGCCGGATCGGGCAGCAGGTCGCCCGCCGCGCGCTCGGGCTCGAAATGCGCGTCGTCGGGCACGACCCGTTCGTCGCGAAGGAGCGCTTCCGCGAGCTCGGGGTCGAGCGCGCCGAGACGCGTGACGAGGTGCTCGCCGCGGCCGATTTCGTCACGCTTCACCTCCCGCTGACGGCGGAGACCCGCGGGTCGATCGACGCGGGAGCGATCCAGGCGATGCGCGACGGCGTGCGGCTCGTGAACGCCGCCCGGGGCGAGCTGCTGGACGAGGATGCGCTCCTCGAAGCGCTTCGCTCCGGCAAGGTCGCAGCCGCCGCGCTGGACGTCTTCAACGACGAGCCCTACTCGGGGCCGCTGCTCGAGCTCGACAACGTGATCGTCACGCCGCACCTGGCGGCTTCGACCGAGGAGGCCCAGGATCGCGCAGGAGTGATCGTCGCTGAGCAGGTCGCCGCTGCTCTCGAGGGATCGCTCGTCACGAACGCCGTCAACATCCCCTCGATCGGCGCGGAGGATCTCGAGATCCTCGGGCCCTTCATCCCGCTCGCCGCGACGCTCGGCCGCCTCGCGATGGAGCTCGCCGGGGGACGCGCAGAGCGGATCGAGCTCGCCTACTACGGGTCGCTTTCCGGCTACGACACGAGACTGCTCACAGTCGCGGCACTGAACGGCGCCTTCCAGGGCCGCTCCGACCAGCCGGTCAACTATGTCAACGCGCCGGTGATCGCCGCCGAGCGCGGGGTCGAGGTGGTCGAGGAGCGGCGCCGAGCGTCGCGCGACTTCACGAATCTCATCCGCGTCTCCCTGAAGGCGAACGGCGACGAGCTGCGGGTTGCCGGGACGACGATCGGCCGCGAGCACCGCCGCTGGCTCGTGAGCGCGCTCGGTTTCGAGCTGGAAATGGAGCTCGCGCCTCTCATGGCGATCTTCCGGTATGACGATCTCCCCGGAGTGATCGGTCGGGTCGGCACGCTGTTCGGCGAGGCGGGAGTGAACATCGCGAACATGGCCGTCTCGAGAACCCGGAAGGGCGGGAAGGCACTCATGGCACTGTCACTCGACAGCCCACCGCCGCCCGAGCTGGTCGAGACGCTGCGAGCAGCCGGCTTCGACGACGCGCACTTCATCTCGCTCGCGGAGTAGGCGCGCGGGGGGAGGGCAACGGAGAAGCGGGCCACACAGGTTCGCTTAACCTGACGACGTGGTTCGTCCCTGGCCGGAATCCGTCGAGCGAGTGTCCTCGTTTCTGCTCCAGATGGGTGTCGAGGCGCGCATCGAGGAGTTCGAAACCGGCACGCCCACCGCAGCTGACGCCGCCCGTGCTGCGGGCTGCAAGCTCGGTCAGATCGTCAAGTCGCTCGTCTTCGACTGCGAGGGGCGCTGGGTGGTCGCGCTCGTCCCGGGGGATCGGCGGGCCGACCCGAGCAAGATCGCCGCGGCGGCGGGCGTGTCGAAGGCGCGGATTGCCTCGCCGGCCCAGGTCGAGCGCGCCACGGGGTTCGTCGCAGGCGCTGTCGCTCCGTTCCCGCTTCCCCGAATCGACCGCGTTTTCATCGACCACGGCCTGCTTGCGCACAAGCGCGTCTGGGTCGGAGCCGGGTCGCCGAGCCACATGGCGGTGCTCTCTTCCGCCGATCTCGTGCGCCTCGCGAGGGCGCAACCTATGGACGCCGTCGAGGCGGCCACGTAACCTTTGACCGACTTCGCCAAGGAGGCATGCGCGTGCGCGAGACCGACAAGATCTGGATGAACGGCGAGCTCGTCGATTGGGCCGATGCCACGGTTCATGTCGGCACCCATGGGCTCCACTACGGCACCGGTGTCTTCGAAGGCATCCGTTGCTACGAGACCGAGAAGGGCCCGGCCGTCTTCCGGCTGACAGACCACCTCGAACGCATGCACAACTCGGCCAAGCTCCTGTACATGGAGCTCGGATACTCGGTCGAGGAGCTTCACGCCGCGTGCATGGAGCTGATCGCCGCGAACGGGCTGCCCGAGTGCTACCTGCGCCCGATCGCGTTCTCCGGCTACGGCGAGCTCGGCGTGTCGACGGCCGGGAATCCGGTCGACGTCGTGATCATGAGTTGGCCCTGGGGCGCCTACCTCGGCGACGAGGGGCTGAAGAACGGGATCCGCGTGAAAATCTCCTCCTGGCAGCGCGTGGGCCCGAACACGATCCCGCATGCCTCGAAGGGGACCGGCATCTATCTGAACTCGATGCTCGCCGTCAACGAGGCGAACCGGGCCGGCTACGACGAGGCGATCCTGCTCACCGCCGAAGGGTTCATCGCGGACGGCTCGGGTGAGAACGTCTTTCTCGTCAAGGACGGGAAGATTGCGACGCCCCCGCTCTCGACCTCGATCCTCCCGGGCATCACGCGCGACTCGTTGATCCAGATCGCGCAGGACCTCGGGTACACGGTCGAGGAGAAGAACCTCATCCGCTCGGACCTCGTCACCGCGGACGAGATCTTCATGACCGGGACCGCCGCCGAGGTGACGCCGATCCGCGAGGTCGACGACCGCGTGGTCGGACCGCCCGGTCCGGTGACGAAGGCGCTCCAGACCGCGTACCTGGACACGTGCCGCGGCAAGAGCGAGCGCTGGGCGCAGTGGCTCGAGTACGCGAAGATCGGCAACGCGGCGCCCGCCGAGGCGTGAGCACCACAGTCCAGCCGATCGGTCTTTCGGCGCCGTACGTCGGCGAAGCCGAGGAAGAAGCCCTGCTCGAGGTTCTGCGCTCCGGGCGCCTTGCGCTCGGGCCGAACATCGACCGCTTCGAAGAGATGTTGGCGGAGCGCGTCGGCGCCCCTTATGTCGCTGCCGTATCGAGCGGGACGACCGGGCTGCACCTCTGCGTCCACATGGCGGGGATCTCGCCAGGCGACGAGGTCGTGACGACGCCGCTCTCGTTCATCGCCTCGGCGAACTGCATCCTCTACGAGGGCGGAACACCGGTCTTCGTCGACGTCGACGAACGGACGCTGAATCTCGATCCGGCTGCGGTCGAGGCCGCGATCACGCCGCGGACGAAGGCGCTCGTGCTCGTCGACCTGTTCGGCTACCCCCTGGACATCGATGCGTTCAAGGAGATCGCCGAGCGCCACGACGTCGCGATCATCGAGGACGCCTGCGAGGCGCTCGGCGCGACATACCGCGGCCGGCCCGTCGGCTCGTTCGGCCCGCCGGCGGTCTTCGCCTTCTATCCGAACAAACAGATGACGACCGGCGAGGGCGGTGCCGTCGCCGTCCACAGCGAAGAGGAGTGGGAGCTCTTGAAGAGCCTCGCCAACCACGGCCGGACAGACCGAGGTGAGACATTCTCCCACGAGCGCCTCGGCTACAACTACCGCCTGGATGAGCTCTCGGCGGCACTCGGCGTCGCGCAACTCGACAAGCTCGACGAGATCCTCCCGCTTCGCGACCAGGTAGCGGCGCGCTACAACGAGCTGCTCGCGGACGTGGAGGACGTTCGATTGCTCTGCCCGGATGACGACCACCATCGGCGCTCGTGGTTCGTCTACGTCGTGCTGCTCCAACCCCCGGCGGACCGCTCTGCCGTGATGGCGAGCCTGGCCGCCGAAGGGATCGCCTCGAAGCCGTACCTGCCGGCGATCCACCTCCAGCCGGCCTACAGTCGTCGGTTCGGCTTCACCGAAGGCATGTTCCCGGTGACCGAAGCGGCCGGAGAGCAGGGGCTCGCGCTGCCGTTCCACACTGGTCTTTCAGCGAGCGACCAGGAACGGGTCGTCGAGGCCCTGGGCCGGACGCTGCCAGCCGCTTGACACGTCGCTCCGAAAGGAGTTTTGTAGCGCTGAGATCACAGACGAGCCGCACCCGGAAGCGCTCCTCGGCCGCTTCGTCGACCGCCTGCGAGCCGACGAATTCGATCAGTACCTCGAGGCCGCCACTGTCCTGATCACGGGCGCCGCCGGCTTCCTCGGCTCTCGACTCGCTGAGCGCGTGGCGAGGTCGGAGGCCACGAGGCTCGTGCTTGTGGACAGCGCAGAGGGCCCGCTCGTCGACCTGGTGACGAGAGGCCGGAGCGAATGGGGCTCTACGGACGCCGTCGCAGTTCTCGCCGACATTCGAAGCCCGGCTCGCGCCATCGACGTCGTCGCACGATATCGCCCGCACATTGTGTTTCACGCGGCCGCGTACAAGCACGTGCCGCTCGTCGAGGCCAATCCGATCGAGGGGGTCGCGACGAATGTCCTGGGCACGAGGAACATCGTCGAGGCTTCGCGCGCGATCGGTGTCGAGCGGTTCGTCTTTTTCTCCAGCGACAAAGCCGTTCGCCCGAGCAACGTCCTCGGCCAGACCAAGGCCGCCGCCGAGTGGATCGTGGCGGCTGCAGGCGATCACGTGCCAGGCTCGCGCTATTCGTCGATTCGGCTCGCGAACGTCCTCGACGCGACAGGGGGCATCCTGCGTTGCTTCCGGCGGCAGATTCAGTACGGCGGTCCTTTGACGGTGACCGACGCGCGGGCGACGAGGCTGTTGATGACCTCCACGGAAGCCGTCGCTCTGGCCCTGGTCGGCGCCGAGATCGGTGATTCGAGCAGTGCCTTCTGGCTCGACGTCGGTACACCGGTCCGGATCGTCGAACTCGCGCGCAAGCTGGCTGCCGGGCGTGAGATCGACATCCAGTTCATCGGCCTGCGCCAGGGCGAGAAGCTCGAGGAGGAATCCTTCTCGGACGGCAACGAGACTTCGGCCACCCGGTGTGAGGGGGTCTTCAAGACGGCTCTTCCCCGCGTCGATTCGGTCTGGCTCGATGCGTGGACAGCCGAGGTGACAGAGCTCGTGGAACGGGCTTCGGACGAGGAAGTCCGCCGTGCGCTCGACGCCGTCTACGCGCTGGCAGAACGCGAGCCGGTGGCCTTGGCCGGAGCGGTCGAATGACCAGCTCCGCCGCACGAATGACGCCGACGCGGCGCTACTTCGAGCGCCGGGCCGAGGCTTTCGACCGGCTCTACACGCGGCAAAGCGCGGGCACCCGGCTCCTGCGTGTCGGGCCTCGGCGCAGCCGGGACCTCGCAGTCAGCGTAGTGGCACGCCACGAAGCCCCCAGCGTGCTCGACGTCGGCTGCGGGCCCGGGCGCGTGGGTGAGGCGGTCATCGAGGCAGGCGCTGCGAGCTACGTGGGCGTTGATTTCTCACCGCACATGCTGAGACTCGCCCGAGCACGTCTCGCGGGGCTCGAGTCGGTGCAGCTCATCGAGAGCGACTTCTTCGACCTCGAGCTTCCCGAGAAGTTCGACGTCGTGCTCGCGCTCGGGCTCTTCGACTATCTCGACGATCCGGCGCGAGCTGCGGCCTGGATGCGCGCCCACTGCGTCGAGACGCTCGTGGCCACCTTCAGCCGGCGGGACCGGATCAAGACTCCGATCCGGCGGCTCCACTACGAGGTGGTCCACCGCTGCCCGATCTACTTCTACCTCGAGGCCGATGCCGAGGCGCTGCTTCGGGGCGTGGGCTTTGCGCGCGTCGAGTTCGTCTCGCGAGGGCCGCGAGGTTTCTTCGTCACTGCGAGCCCGTCGCCGTGAAGGTCGCGCTCGTCCAGCCGCCGCCGCGCAGCGAGTTCGACAAACACTGGGCGCGGTTCGCGGGTCTCGGGATCGCCTACGTCGCGAGCTCGCTGCGTGCGGCCGGCCACGAGATCGACCTGCTCGACGGCAAGCTGGCCCACCTGACGGTCGACGACATCGTGCAGCGGGTGCGCGAGGGAAAGCCGGACCTCGTCGGAATCACATGCATGACAGTCGAATATCCCCGCGCGGTCCAGATCGCGACCCGGATCAAGCACGACCGGGCGGACCTGCCGATCGTGGTCGGTGGCGCCCACGTCAATGCCGTCGGGCGGCAGGCGCTCGAGGAAGGCCCGTTCGACTACGCCTGCGTCGGCGAGGGGGAGTACCTCGTCCGCGAGCTTGCTGAGGCGCTCGAGCGGTCGATCGACACGTCGGCGATTCTCGGTCTTGTCTCACGGAAGAGCGGCGAGATCGTCACGTCTCCGCCTCGGCCGCCGCCGGAGGACTACGACGCGCTCCCGTTCCCGGCGTGGGACCTGTTCCGCCCAGTCTCGACGATCCCCCTCATCACGCACCGCGGCTGTCCGTTCCGGTGTGTGTTCTGCTCGCACAACTCGGGCTTCAAGCCCCGGTACCGCACGCCTCGCAACGTGCTCGACGAGGTCGAGGAGATCCTCGAGCGCTACAGGCCGAGCCGGATCCGGATCGAAGACGAGACATTCGGGCTGCACATGGGGAGGACGAAGACGATCCTCGAGGAGATCATCGCGCGAGGATTCCACCGCCGCATCACGTTCTCGGCGCAGACGCGGGTCGATCGCGTCGACGAGGAGTTCATGCGCCTGCTGAAGACGGCGAACTTCGAAACGCTCGAACTGGGCGTGGAGTCGGGCAATCCCGACGTCCTGCTCAAGACGCAGAAAGGGATCACGCTCGAGCAGGTCGAGCATGCCGTCGCGCTCGCGAAGGCCAACGATCTCCGCGTCTGGTGCAAGTTCATCCTCGGCCATCCGGACGAGACCCACGAGACGATCCGCGACACGATCGACTTCATCGCGAAGATCAACCCCCACAAGCTCTCGGTCTCGATCATGACCCCGTTCCCCGGCACACCCATCCACGAGATGGCGTCGCGCGGCGAGGGCGGTTACCGGCTGCTCTCCGGCGGGTGGGAGGACTTCGACAAGTACTCGAGCGGGGTGCTGGAGCTCGAGACGGTCAGTCTCGGCCAGCTCAAGCGGTACCAGATCGAGTGCTACCTCAACATGTACCTGCGGAACCATCGTTTTCGCGAGCTCGGGCGCCTGGCCGTCGCAAATCGCGCCGTCGGCTGGGAGATGTTCAACTCGGCCGTTTCGAGGACGGCGCTGGAGGCGCGTCGTCGGGTTGCCCGCAGCCGCCGCTACCGCGAGCCGGGAGCCTTCTCCCAGACCGGCGAGACACCTACGCGGAGGTAGTTGGCGAGCGCGGGCACGGTGGCCCACGTGACGACCGTGTAGTAGCGGGCGATACCCGGTCGGGCGGCGGCGATGAGCAGCAGCGCCTGGGCGCCGAAGAGGACGCGGTAGACGCGGCCCTGCCGGAGCAATGTGATCGAGGTCGCGAGGAGGATGATGTGGAGCATCCCGCTCGCGTAGCGGAGATGTCGGTGAGAGATGAGGGCGACGGCGTGCAGCGGGCGCTACCCGTCGCAACATCCCGCCCCGGAAGAGAATCAGCCAGGAATGCTCGAACATGCGGAGCTTCCGCTGATATTCGTCCTTCATGTCGTGGGCGGGCTTCTCCCACGCGAGCGCCTCGGGCTCGACGACCGCACGGCGCGCACGCTGCACGAACAGGTACGGCAGGACGATGTCGTGCCCGAGGCGAGGATCGAGCTCCACGTAGTCGGCACGCCGGACGGCGTAGATAGGCCCGACGCCTCCGGTGATCGATCCAAGGCGCGATTCGTTTCCACGCAGCCACCCCTCGAACCGCGCGTAGATCCACTCGCGGTTCGTCCCGTTGGCCTGCTCGTAGAAGTGCCGCCCGCAGACGTAGGCGACTTCCGGATCCGCAAAGTTGCGGACGAGCTTGCGCAAGGCGTCTTCGCGCCAGCGCGTGTTCGCGTCGGAGAACGCGAGGATCTCGCCGCTCGTCGCGCGAACAGCGCTGTCCTGCGCGGCCGTCTTGCCGGCGCGCGGCACCGTCTGGAGACGCACGCGGGGCTCCCGAGCGGCGGCCGACTGCACGAGCTCGTCCGTGTGGTCGGTCGAGGCGTCGGAGACGACCACGATCTCGAGCTTGTCCGGCGGATAGTCGAGCGCCAGGAGGTTCTCCAGCCGTTGCTCGATGACGACCTCCTCGTCGTGCGCCGCAACGACGAACGTGACCGTCGGCTCGATGTCTTCCTTGCGGACGGGTCGACTCCGCACCCGCGCCAGGAGGGCGGCCGCGAGTGGATAACCGACGTGCGTCCAGCCGAGCGCTCCCAGCGAGCCCCAGAAGAGCGCCTTCCTGATCACAGCGGGAATCGTAGGCCTCGTTTCTCGCGACCGGCATCCGAGCGGTGATAATCCCTGCATGGCGGACGGCTCGGGACGGATGATCTTTCTCGGCTTCGGCAAGTACGCACGGGCGGACAAGATCTACGCGGTCGAGCCGATCACGGGCAAGGACCGGGGCGGAGGCCACCGCACGCGCGTGTGGATCGAAGGCGTGCCCGACCCGATCATCGCGGGCCGCACCGAGCGGACGATCCTCCACGACATGGGCCAGGACGCCGCGATGGGAGCGCCGATCATCGACGAGGCGGTCAAGCTCGCCGAGCGGATCGTCGCCGACGCCGACAAAGGCCGCGTCGACCTGAACGACCTCGGCCGCAGGGCGCGGCACCTGCTCGAGAAGACCTCCCGTCCCGACGACGGCGAGAAGCTCTTCTAACGATTGTCCGACCAGTTCGGTCCGCCGGTCGACGACCCGGCCGGCGAGTCAGACCGCCCCGGTCGCGTCGCGTTCCTGCGCGGCCTAACGATCGACCTGACGCCGCTCCGCCGCTCGCGCGACTTCAGGCGCCTGTGGTTCGGCAACGCGATCTCCCTGCTCGGGAGCATGCTGACGACGGTCGCGATTCCGTATCAGGTCTACCAGCTCACCGGATCGACGCTCGCGGTCGGCCTGCTCGGAGTCGCCGCGCTCGTCCCGCTGCTGACGATCTCCTTCCTGGGCGGAGCCGTTGCAGACGCCCTCGACCGTCGGCTCCTGCTCATCGTCTCGGACATCGGCCTCGCTGCAATCTCGGGACTGCTCGTCGTGAACGCGGCTGTCGCGCATCCCAAGGTGTGGGCGCTCTTCGTGGCCGAGGGTCTCGGGACGGCGTGCTACGCGATCCAGCGGCCTGCGATGGACGCCCTGGTGCCGAGGCTCGTGGGCGACGACCAGATTGCCTCCGCGGCCGCCGTCCAGGGAATCTACTCCTCGTTCGGCCATGTCGGGGGCCCCGCGCTCGGCGGAATCCTGATCGCCTCTGTCGGCCTGCACGGCGACCTACGCGGTCGACGTCGTCACCTTCGCCGCCTCGCTCGTCGCCGCGCTGCCTGCTTCCCGCGATGCCGCCGATCGCCGCGGTCGCGCGTCCCGGGCTGAAGGCGATCGCCGAAGGCTTCCGGTTCGTCCGGCAGAAGCCAGAGCTGCAGGGGATCTTCGTCGTCGACACCGTCGCGATGGTCTTCGGCATGCCGAGCGCGCTCTTTCCTGCGTTCGGGGAGGTGTTCGGCGGAGGCGCGCGCACCGTCGGCTTCCTGTATGCCGCTCCGTATGCGGGCGCGCTCGTGGCGACGCTCCTCTCGGGGTGGGTGACGCGTGCGCGACGGCAGGGCCTCGGCGTGTGCATCGCCGCCTCGGCGTGGGGTGCAGCGATCGTCGGCTTCGGGCTCGCGCCGAGCCTCTGGCCTGCGCTCCTCTTCCTCGCGCTCGCCGGTGCGGCGGACGACTGGAGCGCAATCCTCCGCTCGACGATCCTGCTCACGGTCACCCCGGACTCCATGCGCGGACGGCTCTCGGGGATCGAGCTCGCCCAGGTGGCGAGCGCTCCGCACGCTCGGCAACGTCGAGGCCGGTGCGGTCGCCTCGCTCACGAGCCTGCGCTTCTCGGTCGTCTCCGGCGGGCTCGCGTGCATCGCCGGCTGCTGGCTCTTCGTCGCCGCGGTCCCGGCTCTCCTCCGCTACGACTCCCAGCGAGCCGCCGCGTGAAGCTGCGCCGCGGTTCTTCGCCCGCAGCGTGCACGACGTGGCGCCGGAGCTCGTCGGCGCGACACTGCTCGTCGACGGCGTCGGCGGCCGGATCGTCGAGGTCGAGGCCTACGACCACGAGGACCCTGCCGCTCACAGCTACGGCGGGCAGACGGCGAGAAACGCCTCGATGTTCGGCCCGCCCGGCCGGGCGTACGTCTACCGCTCGTACGGCGTCCACTGGTGCCTGAACTTCGTCTGCGAAGATGCGAGCGCCGTCCTCATCCGCGCGCTCGAGCCGACGCACGGGCTCGAGACGATGGCCGCCCGTCGAGGGCACGACCGAGCCGAGGCTCCTCGCCGCGGGCCCGGGCCGCCTGACGCAGGCGCTCGGCCTCAACCGGCGAGCACGACGGGCTCCCGCTCGACCGACCGCCGTTCGAGCTCTATGCGGCGGGAGGACGTCGAGATCGCCGTCGGGCCCCGCATCGGCATCACGAAGGCGGCCGAGCGGCCATGGCGCTACGGCGAGGCTGGCTCGCCGTTCCTCAGCAGACCGATCAGCGGCCGCGACCGCGATCCTGACGTGCATCCCCGGCGCGGCGGCGACGCCCGCCCGCGGCAGCTGGAAGACGACACGGCCCGGCTGGCCGTTAGTCCGCCTGCTCGACGTCGACCTTCAGCCCGCGCCGCTCGCACTTCCTCTGCGCCCGCCCACGGGCAGGCCGACGAGCTGCGGCACGACGCCGTGCATCGGCTTCGCCACGACGAGCGTCACGTGGTCGTACGCCGACAGACGCCCCTTGCTCGGCTTCTGGCCGAGCACGATGTTCGGAGCTCTGCCGGGCTTCGCCGACCTTGTAGACGATCGACGGCGTGAGCGGCTGCCCGACGAGCCGCGCGCGAGCGGCCTCCACCGGTTCTGGCCGATCAGATCCGGAACGTCGACCTCGTTCGGCTTGCAGTTCGCCGTCTGCTCGGCTCCTGCCGGTCGAAGAAGAGCAGGCTCCGCGCGAAGTGGCAGTTGCCGTTGTCGAGCTGGAGTCAGCCCGTCGCGGAAGACGACCTCGCGCGGAGATCCGTACGGCGATGTAGGTCGACGGGAACGACTGCGGCTTCGGTGCGGGAGGTACGGCAGGGCGCCTTCACCATGAACGTATTCCAGATCTCCGCCGGGAAAGGTGCCGCCGGCGACCGGCTCGCCGTGGTACTCGGTCTTCATCGACTTCAGCTCGCGCGGGTAGCCGACCCAGACGGCGACCGTCAGCTGCGGGAGGTAGCCGACGAACCAGGCGTCGCCGTAGTTCTCCGTCGTCCCGGTCTTCCCGGCGACCGGTCGGTCGCGGAAGCGCGGCGCGGTGGCCGGTGCCCTCGGTGACGACCTTCTGCAGGATCGAGTTGAGGATCGCCGTCTTCGTCGGGCTGAGCACGCGATGCGGGACGGGGCTGTTCGGTTCCTGTTCTTCCCCGTGCCGATCTGCGTGATCGCCCGCGGGACGTTGCCGAGGATCGACCCGTCGATCCGGTTGCCGCCGTTCGCGAACGTCGAGAACGCGCGCGCCATCTCGAGCGGGTTCGCCGCCTCTGCGCCGAGCCCGATCGCGAAGTAGCTGTTCAGCTTGCTCGTGATCCCCGCGCTCCGCGCGATGCGGCGCGACGTTCTGCGGCCCGACGAGCTGGGTCAGCTGCGCGTAGACGGAGTTGTCGGAGTGGATCGTCGCCGTGCTCGAGGTCGATGTCGCCGAGGTACGAGCCCTCGTAGTTGTTCACCTGCCAGAGACGGTCGCCGAGCGGGATCACGACCTGATGCGACTCGAAGTGCGTCGCCGGCGAGATGCCTGCGTCGAGCGCGGCGCCGAGGACGAACGGCTTGAAGGCCGAGCCCGGCTGCCGCTCGCCCTGAACGGCGAGGTTGAACTGGCTCTCGCGGTAATTCGAGCCGCCGACCATCGCGAGCACCTCGCCCGTACGCGGATCGATCGCGACGAGCGCCGCCTGCGGGCCGTTGGGATCCTTGAGCACCTTCGCAGATCGCCGCGCGCGCTTTCTTCTGGAGGCCGAGATCGAGCGTCGTGAAGACGCGGAGCCCGCCACCGAAGACGCTCCCGGCGCCGTACTGCTCGTTGTTGATCAGCTGCTCCTTGACGTAGTTGATGAAGTACTGGCCCTGTCGCTCCTGGGTGCCGGGCAGCTTGACCTCTTCGGGCGAAGGCAGGGCCGCGCTGCGCGCCGAGTGGTACTCGTCGCGGGCAATCACTCCCTGGGTCGAGCATCTGGTCGAGAACGACCCGCCGCCGCTCCTTCGCCGCCTTCGGGTTCGTCACCGGGTCGTACCGCGATGGGTCACGCGGGATTCCGGCGAGTAGCGCAGCCTGCGGCAAAGTGAGACGGCTCGCGTGCTCGTGGAAGTAGGTCATCGCCGCCTGCTCGATCCCGTAAGCGCCGTTCCCGAAGTAGATGGTGTTGAGGTAGGCGGTGAGGATCCAGTCCTTCGACTTGCGCTGCTCGAGCTGCCACGCGAGGGCCGCCTCTTTCAGCTTGCGCGCGATCGAGCGGTTGTCCTTCACGTAGGAGTTCTTGATGAACTGCTGCGTGATCGTCGAACCGCCCTGCACGACGCCCTTGTGCTCGGATGTCGGCCCAGAATGCGCGGCCGATCGCTCGCATGTCGACGCCGTTGTGGTCGTAGAAGCGCTTGTCCTCGATCGCCACGATCGCCTGCTTCATGATCGGGTTGATCTGACTCGAGGTCAGGATCACGCGGCTCTCGCGGCCGCGGAGCACCGTGAGCAGCTCGCCGTGCCGGTCGTACATGTAGCCCCGTCGTGCGCGATCTTCTGCTGGTGCGCGGGGTCGTACTGCGGGAAGCTGGCCGGCGATCGCGGTCATCAGCCCGAACAGGAAGGAGGCGGACGAGAGCAGGCCGAGCACCACGACGAGTGCAAGGAGGCGGAGCTTGCGGATGCGGCGACCGTTCTTGGGGCGGCGGTCCGGCAAAGCCGGCCCGCCTCTTGGCGGCATCGCAAGCGATGCCTTGGTGGCCGCCCGGGTTCTAGTAGGCGCAAGGTCAGGAGTCTAGACTCGCCGGCGTGAGTCTCGACGACCTCACCCGCAACGCGGTTCACCGTCGCGCCGGAGGGCGGCGCTCGAGGCGAAGCTGAAGCTCGGGCGCCCGCTGCGAGTGAAGTTCGGCATCGACGTCACGGCGCCCGACGTACACATCGGGAACGCGATTCCGCTTCAGCGAATGCGTGCCTTTCAGGACGAGGGCCACCTCGGCGTCCTGATCATCGGCGACTACACGACACGCATCGGCGACCCGTCCGGGCGCTCGACTCGAGCGCCCGATCCTGTCCGACGAGCAGATCGACGGCAACGCGAAGACCTATCTCGATCAGGCCGCCAAGGTGATCGACCTCGATCGGACCGAGGTGCGGTTCAACGGCGAGTGGCTCGGCAAGCTCGACTTCGCGGAAGTCCTACGTATCACTCGCACCGCGACGGTGGCGCAGTTGCTCGAACGGGACGACTTTGCGAAGCGATTCGCGGCTCAGGCTCCGATCTCCGTCTCCGAGCTGCTTTATCCGCTGATGCAGGCGTACGACTCCGTGGCGGTTCAGGCGGATGTCGAGCTCGGCGGCACCGACCAGCTCTACAACCTCCTCGCTGGGCGCGGGCTCATGGAGGCATACGGGCTCGAGCCTCAGGTCGTGCTCACGACCCCACTGCTCCTCGGTCTCGATGGACAGAAGATGAGCGGATCCCTTCGTAACTACATCGGCCTCGCAGAGCCGCCTGAGGAGCAGTTCGGGAAGGCCATGCGGATCTCCGACGAGATGTTGCCCGAGTACTACCGCCTCGTCATGCAGTCCGACGAGGAACCCTCCGCACTCAGCCCGATGGAGTCGAAGCTCGCACTGGCGCGTTTCATCGTGCGCCGCTCGCATGGGGAGGAGGCGGCCAAGAAGGCCGAGGACCACTTCACGCGCGTGGTCCGCGAAGGCGAGGCTCCCGAGGACGTCGAGGAGGCCGTCCTGCCCGCCGGCGAGACCGTCCATCTCCCGGCTCTGCTCGTCGAGCACCTGGCGATCGGCTCCACGAGCGAAGCGCGGCGAATGATCGCCCAGGGCGGAGTCAAGGTGAACGGCGAGGTGGTGAAGGAGCTCGACCTTCCACGGGAGGCCGCTCGACGGGGCTCTCGTACAGGCTGGAAAGCGTCGTTTCATGCGCTTTCGCGGCGCTTGACACCCCCCTGAGTGCTGCTACCATTCGCAAGCCGCCTCGACGGGTGGTGTAAGGAACGTCCCTGTACCTCGACATTGGAGCGCCTTCGGACGCAATCGGATACGACGCAAGTCACCGAGAACTCTGGAGGCCTCTGGCGCGAGTCGGAGGCTTTTTTTACGCCCACTGCAACGGCAACGGTCTTTGAAAACTCAACAGCGTGAAACGTCGAGATCCTCGAGCTAGTCACACCTGCTCGAGGACTTAACCTGTCAAACCCTCGAATTACCGAGGGTGATGACTTTGAGCTCAAGCTCATACGTAAGAGATGTCTAGCCGGCTGCGATAGCGGCCGCCGGCAAAGCCGGTCGGCCTCTTTAGCGGCATCGCGAAGCGATGCCTACGCCGACGTGACAACCATCTTCACGGAGAGTTTGATCCTGGCTCAGGACGAACGCTGGCGGCGCGCTTAACACATGCAAGTCGAGCGATAACCATGGCTTCGGCCATGGGGACAGCGGCGAACGGGTGAGTAACACGTGGGTAATCTGCCCTCGACACTGGGATAGCCCGGGGAAACCCGGATTAATACCGGATAGCCTCTCGAGCTCTCGGGCTCGTGAGAAAAGATGGCTTCGGCTTTCGGTTGAGGAGGAGCCTGCGGCGGATTAGCTTGTTGGCGGGGTAATGGCCCACCAAGGCGACGATCCGTAGCTGGTCTGAGAGGACGATCAGCCACACTGGGACTGAGACACGGCCCAGACTCCTACGGGAGGCAGCAGTGGGGAATCTTGCGCAATGGGCGAAAGCCTGACGCAGCGACGCCGCGTGAGGGAAGAAGGCCTTCGGGTTGTAAACCTCTTTCAGGAGGGACGAAGCTACTCGGGTTAATAGCCCAGAGGGTGACGGTACCTCCAGAAGAAGCCCCGGCTAACTACGTGCCAGCAGCCGCGGTAATACGTAGGGGGCAAGCGTTGTCCGGATTTATTGGGCGTAAAGCGCGTGTAGGCGGCCAGATAAGTCCGCTGTGAAAACTCGAAGCTCAACTTCGAGCTGTCGGTGGAAACTATTTGGCTAGAGTCCGGAAGAGGAGAGTGGAATTCCTGGTGTAGCGGTGAAATGCGCAGATATCAGGAAGAACACCCGTGGCGAAGGCGGCTCTCTGGTACGGTACTGACGCTGAGACGCGAAAGCGTGGGGAGCGAACAGGATTAGATACCCTGGTAGTCCACGCCGTAAACGATGGGTGCTAGGTGTGGGCGGTGTCGACTCCCTCCGTGCCGAAGCTAACGCATTAAGCACCCCGCCTGGGGAGTACGGCCGCAAGGCTAAAACTCAAAGGAATTGACGGGGGCCCGCACAAGCAGCGGAGCATGTGGTTCAATTCGACGCAACGCGAAGAACCTTACCTAGGCTTGACATGCACTGGAATGTCGTAGAAATACGGCAGCCCTTCGGGGCCAGTGCACAGGTGGTGCATGGCTGTCGTCAGCTCGTGTCGTGAGATGTTGGGTTAAGTCCCGCAACGAGCGCAACCCCTGTCCTATGTTGCCAGCGTGTAATGACGGGGACTCATAGGAGACTGCCGGTGACAAATCGGAGGAAGGTGGGGATGATGTCAAGTCATCATGCCCCTTATGCCTAGGGCTACACACGTGCTACATTGGCCGGTACAAAGGGCTGCAAACCCGCGAGGGGGAGCGAATCCCAAAAAGCCGGTCCCGGTTCGGATTGGAGGCTGAAACTCGCCTCCATGAAGGCGGAGTTGCTAGTAATCGCGGATCAGCAATGCCGCGGTGAATACGTTCCCGGGCCTTGTACACACCGCCCGTCACACCACGGAAGCCGGTAACACCCGAAGCCGGTGTCCTAACCCGCAAGGGAGGGAGCCGTCGAAGGTGGGATTGGTGACTGGGGTGAAGTCGTAACAAGGTAGCCGTAGCGGAAGCTGCGGCTGGATCACCTCCTTTCTAGGGAATCCGGAGCTATTACTCCGGAGGCTCCTGGCCCGTTTGATGGAGAGTTCCTTCTCCGTCCGGATCACCAGGTCGCCTAGAAATACGTTGACCTCGATTGATCACGCTGTTGAGTTTTGAGAGACCGTTCCAATCGGGGCGGTGCTTCTCTGCGGGCCGGCCGGCTCGCGCGCACCTTGAAAACTCCATAGTGGCAACACACGTGTTCTTTTCGATCAAGAGAACAAGGGCACACGGTGGATGCCTTGGCGCTGAGAGCCGATGAAGGACGTGGGCGGCTGCGATAAGCCCGGTGGAGATGCTGACCAATCGATGATGCCGGGATGTCCGAATGGGGAAACCTACGCGCGGTAATGCGCGCGTGGCTCGGCCTGAATACATAGGGCCGAGCTCGGTAAGCGGGCGAACTGAAACATCTTAGTAGCCCGAGGAAAGGAAAGAAATCTCGACTCCCTGAGTAGTGGCGAGCGAAAGGGGATCAGCCCAAACCTGGATGATGTGATAGGCGACAGCCGTTGTCATTCAGGGGTTGTAGGACCTGTTTTGATCCGTCTGTCGGCGGGTCGGGAAGTTACAAAGTCATGCGTTAGTCGAAGCGAATGGAAAGTCGCACCACAGACGGTAATAGTCCGGTAGATGAAAACGCATGGCCTTCCTTAACAGGCACCTGAGTACGGCCGGGCACGGGAAACCCGGTCGGAATTTGCGGAGACCACTCCGTAAGGCTAAGTACTCCTCAGCGACCGATAGTGAACAAGTACCGTGAGGGAAAGGTGAAAAGTACCCCTGAAGGGGAGTGAAATAGTACCTGAAACCGTGTGCTTACAAGCGGTCGGAGCGGATTTATTCCGTGACGGCGTGCCTTTTGCATAATGAGCCAGCGAGTTAATCTTCGACGGCAAGGTTAAGGAAACGGAGCCGTAGCGAAAGCGAGTCCGAATAGGGCTATTTAGTCGTCGGAGTTAGACCCGAAACTGAGTGATCTACCCATGGGCAGGTTGAAGCGGGGGTAAGACCCCGTGGAGGACCGAACCGACTTAGGTTGAAAACTGAGCGGATGACCTGTGGGTCGGAGTGAAAGGCTAATCAAACTCAGAGATATCTGGTTCTCCCCGAAATATATTTAGGTATAGCGTCATGCGTTCAATACCGGCTGTAGAGCACTGTTTGGGCTAGGGGGCCTACCAGCTTACCGACCTCAGGCAAACTCCGAATACCGGTATTCCAGAGCATGGCAGTCAGAGTGCGGGGGATAAGCTTCGTGCTCGAAAGGGAAACAGCCCAGACCGTCGGCTAAGGCCCCTAATTCCTGGCTAAGTGGGAAACGATGTTCGATTGCCGAGACAACCAGGATGTTGGCTTAGAAGCAGCCACCATTAAAAGAGTGCGTAACAGCTCACTGGTCAAGTGATCGGGCGCGGACAATGTAACGGGGCTCAAGTCAGGAGCCGAAGCCACGGACTTCGCTTTTGCGGAGTGGTAGGGGAGCGTTCCCAGGTCTGCGAAGCAGAGGCGTAAGCCTTCGTGGAGAGCTGGGAAGTGAGAATGCTGGCATGAGTAACGAAAGAGGAGTGAGAAACTCCTCCGCCGAATGCCTAAGGGTTCCTGAGTAAAGCTAATCTACTCAGGGTTAGTCGGGACCTAAGCCGAGGCCGAAAGGCGTAGGCGATGGCCAACTGGTTGATATTCCAGTACCACGTATCCATCGTTATCACCGATGGGGGGACGAGGTAGGCTAAGGAGTCCCAGGCGATGGTTGTCCTGGGGTAACCGCGTAGGACGGTCGGTAGGTAAATCCGCCGGCCATTAAGTCTGAGACGGGATGCCGAGCTCTGCAAGGAGCGAAGCTCTTGAAGCCATGCCTCCGAGAAAAGCCTCTAGGGAGGTGGAGCGTGCCCGTACCAAAACCGACACAGGTAGGCAGGTAGAGAATACCAAGGTGATCGGAAGAACCCTCGTTAAGGAACTCGGCAAAATGGCCCCGTAACTTCGGGAGAAGGGGCGCCCCGGTAGAGTGAAACCCATTCGGGTGAAGCTCGAGGGGGCCGCAGTGAAACGGCCCAAGCGACTGTTTACCAAAAACACAGGTCTCTGCGAAGTCGAAAGACGACGTATAGGGGCTGACGCCTGCCCGGTGCCGGAAGGTCAAGTGGAGAGGTTAGTCCTTCGGGGCGAAGCCTTGAAATCAAGCCCCGGTAAACGGCGGCGGTAACTATAACCGTCCTAAGGTAGCGAAATTCCTTGTCGGGTAATTGAATTGCCCGAGCTGGAAGTGATTCCAGTGGACAAACCGGCTAATAACGGGGAAGCCCTCCTCGTACGCGACGCTTTCAAGGACGTCGTAATAGCGAGAGGGTAATCCCGTGGGAAGTCGTCACACTGTTGTGATTGACCCCGTAACGACTGATCGTCCAAAAAGGACGTGAGATCGTAGCTCCGTCGTCCGCCACATGGACGACAATCTATGAGTGCGATCAGACGCCGGCCCTTGCAACAGTCGCGAGTTCCTCTCGGCCTACATCTCCGGGTACGTCGACGGAGAAGGATGCTTCACCGTTTCCATCTCGCCGCGAGCCACGCTCGCTGCAGGATGGGAGGTGCGGCCTAGCTTCTCAGTTAGCCAGAACGGAGATCGAGCCGAGGTCATTCACGCGATCGCAGCGTATTTCGGATGCGGAAGCATCCGACCCGATCGCAGCGATAGAACGGTGAAGTGGGAGACGCGCCGACTCGAGGACCTCCTCGGGCGGGTCATTCCTCACTTCATCCAGTATCCGTTGCTGTCGGGAAAGCGCGGCGATTTCGAACGCTTCGCGGTCGTCTGCGACCACATGCGGCACGGAGCTCATCGGAAGCGTGAAGGTCTGATCCAGATCGTGAAGGTCGCATCGGGAGATGAATCCGAGCGGGCGAAGGCGATATGGGTCAAAGGAAGTGCTCGCCAAATCTGATGCAAGGTGAAGGGATAGTCTGCGCCTCTGGAAACAGAGGATGAACGCGAAGTTCCGACCTGCACGAATGGCGTAACGACTTGGGCGCTGTCTCAACGAGGGATCCGGTGAAATTGTAGTCTCGGTGAAGATACCGAGTACCCGTGGTTGGACGGAAAGACCCCGTGCACCTTTACTGCAGCTTGACATTGGAGTCTGGGATGCGTTGTCCAGGATAGGTGGGAGGCTTTGAAGCGGCGACGCCAGTCGTCGTGGAGCCACCCTTGGGATACCACCCCTCGTGTTCTGGGCTTCTAACCCGATGCCGTAATCCGGGTCGGGAACAGTGTCAGGTGGGCAGTTTGACTGGGGCGGTCGCCTCCTAAAATGTAACGGAGGCGCGCAAAGGTTCCCTCAGCACGGTTGGAAATCGTGCGTAGAGTGTAAAGGCACAAGGGAGCTTGACTGCGAGACTGACAAGTCGAGCAGGTGCGAAAGCAGGCCTTAGTGATCCGACGGTAGAGAGTGGAATTGCCGTCGCTCAACGGATAAAAGGTACGCCGGGGATAACAGGCTTATCCTTCCCAAGAGTCCACATCGACGGAAGGGTTTGGCACCTCATCATCTGGGGTGGGTCGGCAGAAATGTCGACCATGTATCGGCTAATAACGGTGAAGCCCATGCCTGTGTGCCATCCGAATGGCGCAATAAAATGGGTAATACCGTGGGAAGTCTGTCGGAAGTGCAGCGCGAAATCATTGTCGGCTCTTTGCTCGGCGATGGATCGATGCGCTGCAAGACCAACGCACTTCTAGAGGTCAATCATTCGTCAGCCCAGCGAAGCTATGTCGACTGGAAATTCAGTCACCTGGCCGAGCTGGTGCGGACACCACCGAAAGCTCGCAAGGGCAACGGCGCGCGGATCGCGTATCGGTTCGTAACCCGGAGCCTCCCCGAGTTGACTCCGTACTTCTGGCTGTTCTACGGAACGGGCAGGAAGCGGATTCCAGAGCTCGAGCTCACTGAGCTAACTCTGGCGGTGTGGTTCATGGACGATGGCTGCCGCTCGAGAAACGCGGTGTATCTGAACACGCAGCAGTACGACAAAGTGAGTCAACAGAAGCTCCTTCGCTTTCTCCGCGATCAGTGGGGAATAGACGGAACCCTGAATCGCGACAAGTCCTACTACCGAGTTCGTTTGTCGGTGGAAGGGACCAAGAAGTTCGCGAGGCTTGTCGAGCCGCATCTGCGGCCAGAGCTCAGATACAAACTTCCGCAAGTGACCCCGTAACGACTGAGGCCGCAAGGCCGAGGTGGCGCGTCCTGCTCAGAAGAGCAAATCAATGGCCGCCACAACACGCCGACCCCTCGCCTTTGGTCAGGCAGGGTGAAGATATAGTCTGCGCCGCCGGTAACGGCGGAATTACGTGCGATGTCGGCTCGTCGCATCCTGGGGCTGGAGTAGGTCCCAAGGGTTGGGCTGTTCGCCCATTAAAGCGGTACGCGAGCTGGGTTCAGAACGTCGTGAGACAGTTCGGTCCCTATCCACCATGGGCGTTGGAAGCTTGAGAGGAGTCGTCTCTAGTACGAGAGGACCGAGACGAACAGACCGCTGGTGTATCAGTCGTCGTGCCAACGGCGCTGCTGATTAGCTACGTCTGGATGGGATAACCGCTGAAAGCATCTAAGCGGGAAGCCCACCTCGAGATGAGGCTTCCCATCCTCTAGAAGGAGTAAGGGCCGTGGGAGACCACCACGTTGATAGGCGGGACGTGCAAGCGAAGCAATTCGTTCAGCGGACCCGTACTAATTGCCCGAGGTCTTGATTTAGAACACGTGTTAGTCGCTATGGAGTTTTGAGGGTGCGCATTTCGTTTGCGCCGACCCTGACAATTTCGGCGGTCATAGCGGCGGGGGTACACCTCTTCCCATTCCGAACAGAGAAGTTAAGCCCGCCAGCGCCGATGGTACTCGGAGGGCAACCTCCCGGGAGAGTAGGTCGCCGCCGAATTATCCTACGAAGAGAAAGCCCCGCGTTTGCGGGGCTTTCTTCGTTGTGGAATAGCAAACGTCCTCATCCTCGTCCCATGAAGCCACATCTCCGCATGATGTAGCAGCGGTTGTCGATATGGAACCGAATCGAAACGAAAGGCTGATCGATCATCCAACTCTCCACAGCGGCCAAGAGCTCGTCCAGCTCGCTGATCCGCTCCGGTACGACGAAGACGGCGAAGCTTCCGTCTGTTCCGTGTTCGACCCAGCCCACCCACTTGGACTGCAACTGCTCGTAGAGATCGAGTGCATCCGCGAGGCTGGGCAGCTCGAACGAGGCGGTCTCACTCGAAAAGCTATTGGAAGAGGCTGCGTTCAAGGCCGCGTAGCGTCCGGCCGTGCGAGATCGAGCACCGTGCCGATGTCGTCGCGAAGGCGCCTGAGGCGCTCGATGACCGGCTCGACATCCTTCGTCGCCTGCACCTCGTGCTGCCCGATGGCGCCTTCGAGGGAGACGAGGGCGCGGGCGAGGCGACGCCTAGTGAATTCGTCGAGTGGAGGCATCACACTGCTGCAGGAGACTGAGCAGCGGCGCCTGGTTGGAGGGCGTAGGCCCGACCGTCTAGCTCGAAACGGATCGCGTTCAATCCGCGTTGTGCGACCCACTCCTTGACGGTCCCGAGGAGACTCGCCATGTCCTCCTTGCCCGGATTGAGGAGGACATTGATGGTCGCGATCTCGTCGCCTCCTTCCATCCACGCGAGCCGGGACGATGAAAGCTCCGCGAGCAGCGGCTTGGCATCTCGTGCGGGGATCTCGAACTGGAGGATCCTGTTGGGGGCGGTCTCGGCAGACATCCCATTTAGCATCGCCTCGAACCCCGACCGGCGCTGTGACCCACCCGTGTCAATTTCTGTACGGATTCCGTAAGGGACTGCGCGCAGGAATAGGATCGCTCGATGGAACTGCGCGACGAGCATCTCCTGCTGCGCTTTCCGACCACCACGGACGTTCCGGCAGTTACGGCGGCCTGTCAGGACGAGGATCTCTCGCGATTCATCCCCTTCTTTCCGAGCCCGTACACGGAGGACGACGCGCGTGCGTGGATCGACTCGCGCAAGCAGGACGCGACCTCGAGGACCTTCTTGATCGTCGACGGCACGACCGAGGAAGTGCTCGGTGCGATCGAGGTGCGGCTCGGTGCCACCGGCTCAATCGGCTATTGGGTCGCGAAGCGAGCCAGGGGACGCGGTGTCGCCACGCGGGCGACGAGGCTGCTCGCCGGCTGGGCAGTGCGAGAGGCGGGCGTCACGCGTCTCGAGTTGACGACCGACCCGGCGAACGTCGCATCTCAGCGCGTCGCCGAGAAAGCCGGCTTCACCCGCGAGGGAGTTCTCCGAGCCCACATCGCGTTTCCGGAGGGGCGCCGCGACTCGGTGATGTTCTCGCTGCTACCCGGCGACCTGGCCTAGGCCGCGCGCAGCCGGTCGCGCCACTCGGGATCGAGGCCGCGGAGACGCCGGACCCGCTCGCCGAGTGGAGGATGCGTGACGAACATGGCCGCGAGACCCTCCTCGGCGAAGGGGTTCACCGTGTAGAGCGGCTCAGTCGCGGGACTGGCGCGGAACTCGACGAACGAGCCCGCTTCCTCGAGCCGAAGCAGGCCGTCGGCGAGGCCGTGGGGCGACTCGCAGATCCCAGCAGCAGCGCGGTCAGCGGCGTATTCCCGTCCCGGCGAGAGCATGAGGTGAGTAAAAGCGGCGGCAATCGGCCCGAACAGGAACAGGAGCGGCCGCTGAAACCAGCCCCCGAGCCGGGTCGACTCGATCAGGAAGCCGGCGAGCACCGACACGGCGGTCTGGATGAGGACGTCGCGGTTCCGGATGTGAACCAGCTCGTGGGCGACGATTCCCTCGAGCTCCGCCGGCTGGGCGGTCGTCAGGAGGCCGGCGCTGACCGCGAGCGAGGAGCCGTTCGGACCCCGTCCGGCCGCGAACGCCCTCGGGTGCGCGTCGGTGATCAGGTACAGCCGCGGCCGGGCAACCCCCGCGCGCGCAGCCAGCCGCTCGACGGTCGCCTGGAAGAGCGGAGCCTCCGCGGCCGCGAGCTCTCGCGCGCCGACCATGCCGGGTGCGACGCGGTCGAGGTACCAGTAGAGCGCGGCGGCTGCGAGCAGTACGCAGAAGATCGAGATCGACGCCGTCCGGTACCCGCCGGCCAGCCAGCCGAGGCCTCCGACCAGGGCGCAGAACCCGAGAAGCAGAAGCCAGGCCTTGAGGAGGTTCCTCGCCGTTGGGAGGAAGCCCACGCTGGTTAGGAGTCTCGCTCGTCCTCGGCGAAGCCGCGCGGCGGCCAGTCCGGCTCCGGCGCGTCGCAGCGGCTCGTGCAGTGGAGCGAGGCGATGTTCTGGAGTGGGATCAGGATGTGCCCATTGAGCTCTATGTGAGGCACCTCGTCGACCGCGCAGTAGGCGGTCAAGACTCCCTCGTGGTAGTCCCCACCGAAGAGAGCGACCTCGACCTGCTCACCCTTGTACTTGCTCGTGTAGTCGTCCACCGGCGGCTCAGTCTAGTCGCCGCAGGCTCCCCGCCTCGACGGCGACCGGCCACATGTCGCAGTGCCCGATCACGGGCAGCGCCTCACCGAGAACGGCCTCTTGGACCCGCCGCACGGTTCCGCCGTGCGCGACGACGAGGACGCGCCCGCTTGGATTCCTCTCTCCAATCTGCCGCAGCGCCTCGAGTACCCGTCGCCGGTGCTCGTCGCGAGACTCGCCGTCCCACTCGGCACCGTCGATCTCGATGCGCGTCAATCCCTGCCATGAGCCGACGTCGATCTCGCGCAGCCCACCTTCGCGCGCCACCGGAAGACGAAGGCGAGCGCCGACGATCTCGGCCGTCTCGTACGCCCGACGGAGGTCGCTCGCATAGATGGCGTCCAGCCTCTCCTCGGTCACCGCATCCGCGAGCTCTGCCGCCTGCGTGCGCCCGACGTCGGTCAGCGGGGGGTCCGCGTGGCCCTGGAACCTTCCTTCGCGGTTCCACTCCGTCTCGCCGTGCCTGGCCAGGAGGATCGTCGTCACGGCCTGTACGCTAACCCGCCTTGGATCTGGGGCTCGCCGACCGAGTTTGCGTCGTCACCGGCTCGACGAGCGGGATCGGCCTCGTTGCTGCCCAGATGCTCGCGGGCGAGGGAGCGAACGTCGTCGTCTGTGGGCGTGACCCGGATCGGGTCGAGCTTGCTCGGGCAAGCACCGGGGCTGCGCTCGGGGTCGTTTGCGACCTCGCCGAGCCGCACGCCCCGGAGCAGCTGATCGGCGAAACCATGCGCGCGCTCGGTCGGGTCGACTGCCTCGTCAACAACGTGGGGCTCGCGTACCAGGCCGACTTCGAAGAGCTCTCCGATGAGCAATGGGACGAGATGTGGCAGCTGAACGTGATGAGCTTCGCCCGGTCGATCCGCGCCGTGCTTCCCGGCATGCGCGCGCGCGGACGGGGCGTGATCGTCAACGTCGCGTCCACGTCCGGGAAGCGGCCATCGGCGTCGATGCCGAACTACTCCGTGACGAAGGCGGCAGTGCTCTCCCTCTCGCGGCTCGTCGCAGACCTCTACGCAAAAGACGGCATCCGCTCGAACGCCATCACTCCTGGCCCGACCGCTACCGAGGCCTGGCTCGCGCCCGGCGGGCTCGCGGACCAGCAGGCGGAGCGAACGGGTAAGTCGCGCGACGAGGTGCTCGAGGCGGTCGCGAAAGGACGACCCCTTGGCCGCCTTGCCGAGCCGGACGAGATCGCCGCTGTGATCGTCTTTCTGTGCTCGGACCGCGCCAACTACGTGACAGGTTCCGCGTGGAGCGCCGACGGCGGCACTGTCCCGATCATTGTCTAACGTGGCGGAATAGATGCCCGAGGTGAAAGGGAGAGTTGCGGACGCCTTCGAGGCTCGGATTCGCGAGCAGGAGGAGGCCTGGCTGTCGCCGCTTGCCGTCCGCTCCTATGAGTCACGCGGGCGCGCGCGCGAGGAGGCCGAGTGCCGCGTGCGGACGCCCTTCCAGCGCGATCGCGACCGGATCTTGCACTCGAAGGCGTTCCGGCGCCTGAAGGGGAAGACCCAGGTCTTCATCGACCCGGCCGGCGACCATTTCCGCACCCGAATGACCCACACCCTCGAGACGACGGGGATCGCGCGCGGCGTCGCCCGGGCCCTGCAGCTGAACGAGGACCTGACCGAAGCGATCGGCCTCGGTCATGACATGGGTCACACCCCTTTCGGCCACGTGGGGGAGGAGGCGCTCGACGAGTGCCTTCGTCGAGCGGTTCGAGCTCGGCTTCCGCCACAACGAGCAATCGCTGCGGATCGCCGAGACCCTGAACCTCACCTGGGAGGTGCGGGACGGCATCCTCAAGCACACGGGGGAGGTCGAGCCGGAGACGCTCGAGGGGAAGATCGTCCGGATCGTCGACCGCGTCGCGTACATCAACCACGACATCGACGACGCGATCCGGCACGAGATCCTGAGCGTGGACGACCTACCTCGGCACGAGGTGGAGCTCCTCGGCCCGAGCGGTTCGAAGCGCATCGACACGCTCGTCCACGACCTCGTCGAGTCCTCGTCGGCAGCAGGCGACATCGTCCAGAGCGAGGAAATCGGGACGGCGATGCTCGCCCTCCGGACCTTCATGTTCGAGCGGGTCTACCTCGGGCCGCACACCGCAGAAGAGCACACGCGCGCGCGAGAGACGATCCAACGGATCTTCGACCACCTCGCCGATCGGGGCGACCCGCCGGCCGAGATCGTGGACTATCTCTCGGGCATGACCGACCGTTTTGCCCTCCAGTACGCGGCGGAGCTGTAGTGCCCCTCCCAGCAATACATACCGGCTTCTGGCCCGCGATCACGCGGCGCCAGAGCCCACCCTCGCCCTTACCAAGGCTGAAAGCCTTGGCCGCGGTCGAGTGCGGCCTCTGGCTTGGTGCTCGCGACCCAGAAGCTCGGCGGCATTACTGGAAGGGGCACTAATGGCACGCATCAAGGACACCTCGGTCGAAGCGGTCAAGGCCGCGGCCAACATCGTCGACCTCGTCGAGGCGCGGACGCGTCTGCGCAAGGTCGGCGGCCGCTACACCGGGCTTTGCCCCTTCCACCAGGAAAAGACGCCGTCCTTCTCGGTCTCGCCCGATCGCGGGACGTACTACTGCTTCGGCTGCCACGCCGGCGGGGATGCGATCTCGTTCGTGCGCGAGCTCGAAGGGCTCGACTTCGTCGGCGCGATCGAGTGGCTCGCCGACCGGTTCTCGGTCCCGCTCGAGTACGAGGAATCCTCGCCGGAGGCCGATGCGCAGCGGAAGCGCAAGGAACGGCTCTACGCGCTGCTCGACCAGGCGGCGTCGTTCTACGAGCGCGTTCTCTGGGCCGAGTCCGGCAAGTCCGTTCAGGAATACCTCGCGTCGCGAGGCCTGGCCGAGGATGCTTGCCGTGAGTTCCGCCTCGGGCTCTCGTCGGGCGGCTCGCTCGCGAAGAAGGCGCGCGAGAAGGGATTCACGCAGGACGAGCTGAGCGCCGCCGGCTTGCTCACCCGCCGGGGCACTGACTACTTCCAGCGGCGCCTGATGTTCCCGCTCAACGATGCGCGGGGCCGGGTGATCGGCTTCCAGGCGCGCAAGCTCCACGAGGACGATCCGCTGCGCGGCAAGTACGTCAACTCGCCCGAGAGCGAGCTCTTTCACAAGTCGAACGTCCTCTACGGGCTGCATCTCGCGCGAGCGGCGATCACGAAGGAGGAGCGGGCCGTAGTCGTCGAGGGGAACACCGACGTGATCGCGCTGCACCAGGCCGGGCTGAAGCCGGTGGTCGCCTCGATGGGTACCGCGCTCACGGAGCGGCAGCTCAAGGAGCTGTCGCGGTTGACCAGGCGTGTCTTCCTCTGCTTCGACGCCGATGCTGCGGGAGAGGAGGCGACGCTCCGGGGCATGGAGATCGCGCTTCGCGAGGGCTTCGAGATCCGCGTCGTCGCGCTGCCCAAGGGCAAGGATCCTGCTGACGACCCGGCCGGCTTCGAGGCCAGGCTCGACGCGGCGGAGGCCTATGCAGTGCACCGGGTGCGGCTCGAGCTCGACCGCGCGCGCGACAAGCAACACGCGTACCTTCGCGTTCAGGACGTGTTGAACGGGATCCCCGAGTCGCCCGAGCGCCACGACGCCTGGCGGCTCGCGAACGACCGGCTCGGTCTCACGATCCAGCTGCGTGCGGCCGGGAGCGCATCCGGCGCGGACGCGGCGGCGTCGCCGAGAATGATCGACGCGGGGGAGAGGCTCGAGCGCGAGGCGCTCGCGGGGTGCGTCGCCCACCCCGAGCTCGTGCGGCTCCTGGCCGAGATGACCCCGGATCACTTCGACAGCGACCTGAACCGTCGGCTTCGTCAGCACCTCGTGGACGACGAAGAGGCCGATGCCGAGCTGATGCCGCTGATCGCCGAGCTCGACGCGCGAGCGGCCGCTGAGGCGATCGACGAGGCGACGGGCACCGAGCTCCTGCTGCGCCTGCGCGAGCGTCACCTCCGCCGCGAGCTCGCCGGCGCCGATCCCGAGCACATGAAGGAGCTCCAGGACGCGCTGGAGAAGGTTCGCGCAGCAGTCGGGGAACTCGTCTAGCCACCGCTACAATTCGCGACCGCCGAGCACCGTTCCCCGGTAGCTCAATTGGCAGAGCATCCGGCTGTTAACCGGAGGGTTGTTGGTTCGAGTCCAACCCGGGGAGCTAAAGCCTGAACCTAACCGGTAGCTCAATTGGCAGAGCATCCGGCCCGAGGCATCGCTTGCCATGCCGCTTGGAGGCCGGCCCGGCTTTGCCGGCGTCAAGAGGAGCGGCTAGCTGGCCCCGGAATTCGGTCCGCTACCGCGGCGACGTTCGCGAAGATCCGATCCTCGCCCCGCTCGGCGGCACCCAGGCACGACGAGCAGGAGTTCTTCAGCGGCTCGAGGCTGAGGTCACGCTAGGGCGTCTTGACTTCGGAAAAGGGCTAGGCGGCGAGCGGTTCGACTGCCCTCTTGCGCTCTTACCTGGATGGACGGATACATGAAAACCGCTGATATACGCTCCGGCTAAGTCGATGAAGCGATCAGGCCCGATCAGCGGCGTACTTCTCGTGGCCCTCGTCCTCTTCGCAATCCCGTTGCTCTGCGTTGGGAGCTCGCTTGCCGGGCGGCTTCATGCGCCCCACAATCGCGTAGCGCCGAAGATCGCGGGAGCCGCGCTCAAGGGGAGGACGCTTTCTGCCCTGCGAGGCAGGTGGTCGAATCGGCCGACTGCGTTTCGATACGCATGGCAGTCCTGTAACCGAGCCGGCAGGTCGTGCGTGAGAGTTCGCGGTGCGAGGCGCGTGAAGTACCGGCTCGGACTCCACCAGGTCGGTCACAGGTTGCGGGTCGTCGTCACTGCCTTCAACCGGGCCGGGTATGGGTCAGCGCGCTCGAAGCCGACGGCGGCCGTCACCGTTCCAGGGGGACCACCCCCACCATCTCCTCCGCCGCCTCCACCCGGCTACTTCGGCAGCGACCCTTCACGCGATTGCACCGACAAGGCGGAGGCGAGCTGCCGTGTTCCGAACTCGCTTCCCCGCGCCGCCAGCACTTGCGCGAGCTCGATCATTCACAGCAGCTGGGAGCCGCGCGCGGACAACTACGCGGCCAACCACACCGTTGGGGACGGCTCCTACGTCTGGGGGCCGTACTCGTTCGATCCCTACTGGGCCGCCTGGGCAGCGAGAGTGCCTCTCGTCCAGGGACAGTTCACGGGCACGACGACGGAGATGTTCTCCTGGGCGGCCTGCCGCTGGGGCATCGACGAAGACCTTCTCCGCGCCGTTGGCGTGATCGAGTCGACCTGGCATCAGTCCACGTGGGGAGATCGTTGCTCGGGCAACGACTCGACAATCGGCTCCTTCAGCATCACCCAGATCAAGAACAAATCCTGCGACGGGTCACTCGCCTGGGGCGGGATGCCGGACACGCAACTCTCGACGGCCTTGGCGGTTGACTTCTACGCGGCCAGGCTTCGCGCTTGCTACAACGGCGATTTCTACGACGGTGGTTCCTGGCTCTACGGTGGGCAGACGGTGAGGCAGATCGCCGCCGCACACGGCTGGCCCTATGTGCTCTGGGGCTGCGTCGGGGCCTGGTTCTCGGGCAACTGGTACGACTCGGGCGCTGTGAACTACATCGACGATGTCCAGACGGCGCTCGCGCAGTGGACCTGGCTGGGCGACTAGAAGCAGCAGCCGACCCCACCCCAAGGCAGCGCGGTTCTTTGCCGCGCGAGAATGGGCAGGTGAGTTCGGAAGAGTTCGTCTTCGATTGGGGTAGTGTCGAACGAATCCCGAATGAGGAGTGGGTGTCGCAGCCTGTGGACGCGTTTGGGCTCCACTACGACACCGTCGAGAACCACGGCTGGTACAGCAACCTCGACCTCACCGTGGAGCAACTCGCCGACGATCTCCGTGAAGGCCAGGTGTTGATCGATTACTCCGGCGGAACGGGCATTCTGCTCGACCGCCTGCGCCTGCAGATCCCCGACCGCCAGATCGGAATGGTGATCGTCGACAGCTCACCGAAGTTCCTTCGCATCGCGCTCGATCGCTTCCGGTCGGACGAACGCGTCGCCTTCCGCAGGCTCGCCTATCTGAAGGAGAAGAAACGGCTCCAATACGTCGACGAGGTCCTCCCGCGCGGGTTCAAAGCGGACGCACTCGTTTCGACGAACGCGATCCACCTCTACCACGACCTCGAGAACACGCTGCGCGCCTGGACGCGGGTACTCCGGCCGGGAGCGATGGCGCGGATCAACTCGGGGAACATCCGCAATCCGCGCGCCGCTGAGAACGAGTGGATCATCGACGACACCGTCTACCGCATCCATGAGGTTGCAAGCGGGATCGTTCGCGGGGACGAGCGGTACGCCCCTTATCGTGCTGTGCTGGATGACGAGGAACGGTTGCGCGCGTACCTCGACTACCGTGACCGCGTTTTCCTCGCGCCGCGTCCGCTCGAGTACTACCTCGATGCGTTGCGGGCATCGGGTTTCGAGGTTGCAGAGGTGACCGAAAGGAATATCGAGGCAGATGTCGAGGAGTGGTACGAGTTCCTCGGCGCGTACGCCGACGCTGTCCTCGGCTGGGCCGGGGGATCGGAGAAGGTCGACGGCGAGGGCGCCTCGGAGGAGGCTGCCGCCGATCGCCTGCGGCTTCTCCACGATTCGCTCGGCCTAATCTTCGGCGGCCGCCCCACGTTCGACTGCTGCTGGACCTACGTCTCGGCGAGGCAGGCCTAGCAGGGCCGGGCAGCGAGGAGCGCCGCTCAGTGTCGGCGTAGACCTCGACCCGGATCGAACCCAGGTCGTTCGAGCCGACCGCGGCGAGGACGGACACCCGAGACGTTCCCTCTCCCGACTAGGATGGGGCCATGAATCCCGTCAAGGAGCTGATGTCCTGGCTGCGAGGACCCAGCGACCCAAAGTCGGCCGAGGCCCAACGCCTTCGCGAAGATCGCGACACGATCAGGGCCTCGCAAAACACCGGGATGACGCAATTCGGCGTACCGACCAACCTGCCGCCCACGTCGGAGATGCTCGATCCAGGAGGCGAGGACAGCCACCACTCTCGCTGACGCCGCGCTCGGGGTGAATAGCTGATGCCCCGGCGGCGGAAGCCCGTGCGGGTGACGAAACAGGTCATGGCCCAGACGCCGTCTTCGTGGAGTTCGTGTCCTTTCTGATGCGGAGGTGCGCGTCCCGTGATTGATGTGCAGCGAGTCGACTTCATCCGCGTCCCGGTGACGGACATGGAGAGGGCCAACCATTTCTACGGAGAGGTCCTGGGCCTCGAAAGGAACCCGAACTCCTCGGCAGAGGACTGGGTCGAGTACGAGACCGGCAACGTGACGCTCGCGGTGATGACCCCACACACTCACGACTACGAGTTCACGCCGCTACCGCCTGGAACGATCGCTTTGCGGGTCCCCGACGTCGCCGAGGCGAAGGCGAAGCTGGAGGCGGTCGGCGTGCAGATCAATGAGATGTGGGACTCCGGCGTCTGCAATGGGGCCGGGTTCCGCGACCCCGACGGCAACGCGATCCTCCTCCACAACCGTTACGCCCCTTACGGGCCTCGCTGAGGCACTCGCCGTATACCGTGGCGTGTCCCATGGGCCGGCGTTCGGGAAGGGTCAGGCCGTCCGCAGCGCGTCGATAGTCGCTGTAGGGACGATCCCTTCGACCCGGCGCGCCAGTTCCGCGTCCAGGGTCACGAACGCGTCTGCCTGCAACTGAGTGAGTGCAACGTACTCGGCGGCGTAGGTTTCGGCCCACCCCAGCTGCTCGGCGAAATTCCAGGCCTTTCGCCGCAGCACGGCGTCGCCGAGGAGGCGGATCGGCATGGCCCAGATGCGGGTGAGCCGGTCGAGGGCAACATCCGGCTGGATCTCGTCACGGTGCACAGCCTCGTGCAGCGCCGACAGCGTCTGGGAGCGCGAGAGCGTCGGCGCAAGAAGCTCGTGCTCGGCTCGGACCTCGATCCCCTCACTTGCAAGATGGAGGACAACACCGCAATCGACGACGAACTTCGTCATGTGGCTGTCGAAGCTACCGCACAGCCGCGAGCATGTCGGGATCAACCCCTGCTCGGCCCGCAGGGGCACGGTCGTGACGCTCGTCGTGAGCAAAGGCCCACCGCCGGACCGTGACCCACTAGCCGCGGCTAGGCTTTAGCACATGGAGTCCGGCCCCGGTCAGCGATTTCTCGACGGCGTCAAGGAGCGCCGCGAGCGCCATCGCGAGCGCCACAAGATCGTTCGCGCGGCCGCAGTGCTGGCCGGCTTCGTCATCGTGCTCGTGGGACTGGTGATGATCCCCCTCCCGGGGCCGGGCCTGCCGGTGACCGCGGCGGGGCTCACTTTGCTCGCCCTCGAGTTCGCCTGGGCCGAGAGCGTTCTCGAACGGACGGTGAACGAGATGACGAAGGCGACGAGACAAAGTGAAGCGAGCCGGACGCGTTCAGCAGGTGTTCCTCGCGCTGCTCGGGGCGCTCGTCGCCGTCGCCAGTCTCGTCGTCGCGTACGCCTGGGACATTCCGTTCCTCCCGGTGTGATCGGTCTTCGAATGGGTCGGTACAATTGGCTCGTGGGCTGGCTCTGGATCGCTTTGCTCACTTGTGCCGTGGCAGTTCTCGGTCGCTGCCGAGTGGCCTCGTCTGACCACCCGCTTCGGGTGGGAGGGGCGCCGCACTCGCTCCCGCGCGCGGCAGGAAGGCCCAACTGAAGCTCCTGCACACCGAGGACGACGCAGCGACGAGTTCGCGGCCAGCGTCGAGCGCGACCTCGCGCAGCTGCCGACGACGAACGAGCGCGATCGCGACCTGGCTAAGGACTCCCTGCGCACGCGAAGACGGTGCTGAGGCGCCGCGTGTTCGGCAGGATCTCGGCGCACGTTCTCCATGTTCTTCGGCTCCTGGTAGTCCGAGACGTGGAGCGTGAGGGTCGTGGCGGCCGCGCCGGAGCCCCGAATCGGGGCGAGCCGAGACCTCGCGTCGACCGGCGTCGAAGCTCTGCGCGTGGCTCGTAGCCGTCGACCGAGAGCCGCACGATCCGCGGGATCGATCCCCGAGCGCCGTGTCTCGACACCGAGCATGCGCAGGAGCCCGGCCGCGCGGAGATCGAGGTCGGGCGCCGGCGGTGTCGCGTCCCCGATCCAGAACCGGAACGTGAAGGGCCCGCCCCCGCGGCCGTGCGGCTGTCGAAGACGATGTCGTAGTCGCCGGACCCGGGGAGGACTGCGCCGGCGACGCGGCTCGGCCACCCCGTAGCCGGGCAGGTACGGGTTCGCGTTGTACGGGAAGCGCCGATCTCGCCGAGCAGCTCGGTTCTCGTCTCCGGCACGGACGATGCGCGGCTCGACGGCGCTGCGCTCCGCCGGGACCGCGACACCGAAGTTCGCGACCGGTCGCGTCAGCGTGAGACCTGGAACACCTGCTCCGGCCCGAGCAAGGTGCGCGAGGCACGCCGAGCTCCCGGCGATCGTCCGGATAGCGGTACGAGTCGACGAGCGCCGGATGGCCGCGCGTGTCGCCCTGGTAGGTGCCGGTGCTGCGTGAGCGGTGTCGTCTGCGGCCAGCGCCGAGCTTCGGCGCGGCGACGCGGAACCAGAACGGGATCCGCCTGCGGTCACCGCCTCGCTCGAGGACGACGAACCCCGTGTGCGTCGCCTCGGTCGCGTCCTGGGGCCGCCGTCGCCGTGAGGACGAGCTCGGCCCGGAACCGTGGCCTGCCGGGGACAACGGATCGACGCGTCCCCGCCGGCGGGCTGCTGGAGCGTCGATGCTCACCGTCCAGGCGCCGCGCCGCCGCCGGCGTCCGTGAGCGCGACCGTGCGCGTGACCGGAGGCTCCGGGCGGTAACGAAGCCGAACGAGAGGCTCGTCGGAGACGCGAAGACGAGCGGCGCGATCCGCGCGCACGAGGTCGATCGTTCCGCCTCCCTCGCGCGTGTGTCCGACCTCGACGTCCGCCGGGCATCGAGGACCGGCTTCCCGGTCAGGACGAGCGCGGACTTGATCTGCTCGACCGTCCAGCCGCGATGGCGCTGGCGCAGCAGCGCGGCTGCGCCGGCGACGTGCGGCGCCGCCATGCTCGTCCCGCTGAACTGCTGCCCACAGTGCCCTCGCGGCGCGGCACCGACGAGAGCACGTCGACGCCGGGCGCGGTCACGTCCGGCTTCATCCGCAGCGAGAGCGGGGTCGGCCCGCCTGAGGAGAAGGACGCGATCGTCCGGTCCGACTCCGACTCCGCGGCGACGGTGATCGCGCGCTGCGGACGTGCCCGGAGAGGTCACCGACCCGTTGCCGAGGTCGTCGTAGTCGTTCCCGGCCGCGACGACCGGGACGACCCCGGCCGCGGCGGCCCCGTCGAGGGCGCGGCCACGATGTCGCGGCTCGGGTCGATCTCCGCCTCTCCGAGCGAGAGGTTGATCACGTCCATCCGGTCGCGGACGGCGGCCTCGATCGCCGCCACGATCTCCGGCGAGTTGCCGTTCAGCCCGAAGCCGGTCGTCGGGATCGTCAGCACCTTGTAGTTGCCGAGGTAGGCCTTCGGCGCGACTCCCGAGATCGCGGGAGCCCCTCGCCTTGGTGCGGTAGTTCCCCGCCGCGATCCCCGCGACGTGCGTCGCGTGCTCCGAGTTGAGCGGGTCGAACGGCCGCCGCGCGTAACTTCCATTTCGGCGTGCGCGGCGCGAAGGCGCGCGCCACGATCACCTTCGCGCTCGTGAACCGCTTGTTGCCCCTTCGGAAAGCCCCGCGGCATGCGGTAGCCCGCGCGGCTGAAGTACGGATGGGTCTCGGTCGACCCGTCGTCGATGATCCCGATCTTCATGCCGTGGCCCGCGGTCGCGAGCTTCGGCCCCCAGAGCACGGTCGCGCCGATGAAGCCTCGGGGTCGACGTGCGCTGGGGCCTGGTAGGTGACGTTCGGGTAGACTCGGGCGACCCCGTCGGTGCTCTCGAGCTGCGCGAGCTCGCTCTGGGGACGGTGAACGGCGAAGCCGTCGACGACGATCGAGTAGCGGCGCTGCACGGCAGTCCGGGACTCGTCGCGCGAACCGTGCCGCAAGCACGCGTTGCGCCGAGGAGAGCTGTTGCAGGTAGGAGACCGACGCTGGAGTGCTCAGGTCGGCTGTCCGCATGGCCCGCGTCAGAGACGGCTGGTCGAGCGTGACGAGCTACCTCGACGAGGCCGTCAGTTGAAACGGGCGCAGACGGCGTCGCACCGGCGAGCGCCGGCAGCAGGACGACGCAAGAGCGTCGAAAGAAGAGCGACCCGCGTCAGACTGGACATCGTAGTTACGGAGACGACCGCGGCTAGACTTGGTCAGCCAGGCGGATGTGGCGGAATTGGTAGACGCGCACGGTTCAGGGCCGTGTGGGGGAAACCCCGTGGAGGTTCAAGTCCTCTCATCCGCATAAGGCTGCCAGCGGCGTAGCGTAAGGAGATTCACTCCGCGCTCAGGCCGTAAACGTGTCGGAAGCCTGCTCGAGGAGGGCTTGGCTCTCTTCCGGCGGCAGGCGCTTGTAGCACTCCTTGTGCACAACGATGACGACCTCGCGGCCTTCGAAACCGGTTCCTTGTGCCGGGCTCGAAGGCCCAGCGTACTGTGGAGGATCTGGTGAGCCGTCTGCGGATAGGGGTGGTGGCCGTCCTTGTGCTTGCGGCTCTTGCTGGAGTCCTCGGCCTAATGGTGGAGGATGCACGTGAAGGAGGCGACTGGCCCGGCTGGGATGAAGGCTGGGCGCTCGTCGCGTTTCCCCTTGGGATCCCCCTCGCGGTTGCCGCCGCCCTCGGGGTCGGCGGAACAGCAGTGCGGGCTACCACTCTCCGCCTCGTCGCGCTCGTCACCGGTGCAGTCTGGCTCTGGGGCGCGGTGGTGTTCGTCGTCTGGTTCGTGGTCGGAGATTGAAGGCACTTCGCTGCCGCGAGTGCCGGACTGGATCCGCACCCAGCGTCGACCGATTCGCTGGCACGACGAGTAACTAAGCACGGCCTAACCAGCACTGAGACATCGGCCCCTGCTCAGGCGGGCTTCCTCTTGGTTGTCTGCCCCTTACTCTTAGCTCGATAGGCCGACTCGTGACCCACGGTCGGCCGAGACACGTCAGCGGTCGAAAATAGGGAGGTGTGAATGGCCCGCAGGGCCGTCGTCATCGGTCTCGTCGCCCTCAGCGTGGTTCTGGCGCGGCTGCCCGGTCATTCGGCGCACGCGTCCGCGAGCGTTCCGTTGTCGCCGCTCGGCCAGCCCCGGGCCGGAGATCTCGATTCGACGTTTGGCAACGCCGGCAAGGTGATCACGGACTTCGACTTCAGTGACTTCGACAGCATCGAAGATCTCGCCGTTCAGCGGGACGGCAAGATCGTGGCGGTGGGCGGAACATACGACGCGGCTGCGGCCTCCTACCGGTTTGCCGTGGCGCGCTACACACGGAACGGATCGCTCGATCCCGCGTTCGGCGCCGGCGGCAAGCTGACCACCGACTTCGGAAATGCGGCGAGCCGACGCGGTCGCGCTGCAGAGGGACGGCAAGATCGTTGCGGCGGGATTCGCGAGCGGCGGCGCGACCGGGGCCGACATCGCCCTGGCCCGCTATGACGCGAACGGCGCGCTCGATGCCAGCTTCGGCGCCGGCGGCAAGGTCGTGACCGATTTCGGCTCGACGCACGAGAGCTGCATACGGGCTTGTGATTCAGCCGGACGGCAAGCTCGTCGTCGCAGGCTTCACGAGACCGTTCGGACCGTACGACGCGAACCCGCCCGATTTCGCCCTGGCCCGCTACAACGCGAACGGCACCCTCGACACGAGCTTCGGCGGCAACGGCAAGGTCTCCACCGCCTTCACCCCGGGCTGGGCCGATATCGCGTTCGGAGTCGCCCTCGCTCCACGAGGCAAGATCGTCGCCGTCGGTTGGGGCCTGCCTGATGGCAGCGGCGGTCCCGGCGTCATCGACCTCGCGCGCTACAACGCAGACGGGAGTCTGGACACGAGCTTCGGCGGAGACGGGACCGTCGTGAGCACGCCCGACGTCGACAGCGGAGCCTTCAGCGTTGTCGTTCAACCCGACAGCAAAGTGGTCGTGGCGGGATTCGTCGGCCACTCCGGCCTGGCGCTCGTTCGATACACCGCGAGCGGGAGGATCGATCTCGGTGACAGCCGCTGGGCAGGGTACGCGAACGACCTGGTGCGCCAGCCGGACGGGAAGTTCGTCGCGGCCGGAGTCAAGGGCGTGTCCTCGCCCCCCAGCCAAGACTTCGTCGTCGCCCGCTTCGAGCGCTCGGGCAGGCCGGACAGGTCGTTCCACGGCGGAGCGGTCTCGACCGACGTCGGCGCGTGGGACGAGGGGCAGGCAGTCGCGCTCCAACCGGACGGCAAGATCGTTGTCGGCGGTTCAACGGGCCGGCTGTCGAATGGATTCATCGAGGCCCAGGACTTCGCGTTGACCCGCTACATCGGAGAGGCCCCGCGGTGCACGGTGCCGAACGTGCGCGGCAAGAGGCTCGCGCGCGGCGAAGCAGAAGATCCGGTCAAGGCATTGCGGGGTCGGACACGTTCGCCGCGCCCACTCCAGGCGAGTCGGGCGCGTAATCGGCCAGAGCCCGAAACCGGGCTCGGTCAGACACCTGGGCTTCCGGGTCCGGCTCGTTGTGGGCCGGCGCTAGGCATGTTCGACGACTAGCACTAGGTCTTTCGTCCACGAACTGCGTCTCGACGACGCGAAGCGCATACGGCCCCGGTCCGCATTCCGCGTTGGTCCAGCCCCGGAAGCCGCCCTGGGAGCGGCTTCCGGAGTGCGGTTTGGGCTCCCTGGCTTGGGAGCCCAGCCTCGTTTGTCTTAGACGAAGACCTTGAAGAAGACCTCGACGTCCTCGGCCGGGAAAGTCTCGGTCTCGAAGATCTCGAGCTTCGCGATCTCCCCGAGGACGCGGAAAGCGGCCTCATTGTCGGGATACGTGAAGATCCCCAGGTACTCCCAGGGGCCCATGACAGCCATGAAGCGCTCGAGCGTGCCACCCTCGATCTCGACGATCTTGTGAATCTTGTCGAGGTACTCGGGGGTCTTCTCGAGGTGCTCACGTGCCAGAGGGGTCATTCGGAACAAGCCGACATACGTAAACATTCACAACCTCCTGCTTGGGGCCGGGACACCGTTGATGGCCCCGGCAACCTCGTAGCTTCCTCTCCCGCAGACGTGCTCGTATCCGCGAATCCTCTGATCACGCCTTCCTCTTTCTACTCATCGGCAGCGAGGAGCGAGGAAACGGCACCACTCTGACGATTTCACCCGCTCAGGACGATGCCTTGGCTGCGGCGCAGGGCTGATGATGGGGTTCTAACCGGCTCGCGACATGAGCCTCAATGAGAGGAGCTTCTGTGGAAGACGACGATGGGATGGGTGGGTTTTTCCTCAAGCTGATCGGGCTGATCATCCTCGGCGGCATTGCAGCGATGCTCATTTTTCTGTTCATCGACGCGGCGTTCTACAGGTGGGGAGGAATCGTGACGATCATCGTCGTCTTCGCCGTGCTGGGCGTGATCTCGTGGACCTTCGATCGCCGCGCGCAGAAGCGGTATGGGGCTGAGGCCTAGGCCGCTCGAAGTCGGAACTGTCGAGGGGACGGGAATCGTGCCTCGGCCTAGGAACGAGCCCCGCCTATGGCTTGTCTGCGGGCGCCTGGCTTGCGAGGAGTCCGTACCTGCGAAGCTCGCGGAGGAGCGTGGCGAGCACGGCTCGGACCTGCGCCAGATCGGCGGCCGTGTCCAGCCGTCGCGCATCCGGGAGATTCCCGGTGTCCCAGCCGAGGCTCTGTGCTTGCGGTAGGGCGCCGAAGAAGCCGACCTTGCTCGTCGCGCTGCCCGCTCGCAGGTCGCCGCGCACCTCCACGCCCTTGCGTGTGAGCGTCTCCTCCTGAATCGTCACCGGCTTCAGCTCGCCGAGGTCGCCGTACTTCGCGCCGCCCGAGAGCTGGATGTCGAGCCGGTTGCTCAGCTTCATGTGCTGGCCCGGGCGCACGACGACCGCATTGCCGGCCGACTGCCAGATGCTGAGCAGGTACCGCCCGATCCCGGCGTCGTTCACGAACTTGAGCGATCCGAGCTCGCAGTTGATGACCTTCGTGTTGATGAATGTGCCGGCCGTCGAGTACGGCGACGCTGCGTCTCCGATCTCGATCCCGACCGTCTGGTTGTCGGCCCGCGCGGCGAAGAACTTGCCGCCAATGACGACGGAGTCGTTGCCGACCACGACGAGCTGCGACCGCTGTGCTCCTTCGCCGGTGCAGTTGACAAGGCTCGGGCCGTCGCAGTCGAGGTACCAGCCGACCTCGTGGTTCAGGCCCCAGACGTGGCCGTTCGAGACTCGAAGCCCATGGCTGCGGTTGACGACCTCGATGCCCTTGGTCGTCGACGCACCGCCACCGGAAGGCCCGCACAGATAGACGACGATGTTCACCCATTGGGAGTCCTTGGGGCCGTCCCAGTAGATGCCCCCGCCGGTGCAGTGATGCACCCAGACGTTGACGAGCTGCGCCTCGAGCGTGTCGCCGGCGGGCGGCTCGTCGGGGTGGAAGCTGCTCAGGAGCCCCCGGCCGGCGCAGTTGAAGATCGAGACGCTGAACATGCTGAAGCCCGACGAGTAGGCCTGGATGCCGTTGCCGAGAGCGCCCCCGTCGCGGTTCCCGTCCAGCGAGATGTTCTGGAGCGACCACGTGTAGGTAGGAGTCGGCTCGCCTGTCGGCGGGTCGTAGCCGGGGCTCTTGATGATCGGGTACGGCGAAGACTGTGGCGCCTTCTTGAGCACGGTCGCACGCACGCCGGCGCCGCGCAGGACGATCTTCGAGTAGAGGGTCAGCGCGCGCGAGACGAGGAAGAGCCCCGCGGGGAAGACGACGGTGCCGCCTCCTCGTGCATCCGCCGCATCGATCGCGGCCTGGATCGCGCTCGTGTCGTCGGTGACACCGTCGCCCTGCGCGCCGTAGCTCGTCACGTCGTAGACGGTCGGCGGTGGAGAGGCCATCGCGTCCTCGGCCGTGACGAGCCCGATGAGCGGCGCGGCGCCCAGCGTCACGCCCGCGCGCGTGAGGAACCCGCGGCGCGAGAGGTCGGAGTCCGTCACGAAGGCAGCGCCTCGAGCACCTTCTGGGGATGCCCGTCGGGCTTGACGTTGCGCATCGTCTTCACGAGATTCCCGTCTGCGTCGATTACGAACGTCGTGCGGCTGATGCCCATGTACTTCTTGCCGGCGTAGTTCTTCTCGCCCCAGACGCCGTACTGCTCGGCGACGGCATGATCGGGGTCGGCGAGGAGCGTGAACGGCAGCTCGTACTTCTCCTTGAAGCGGACGTGGGAAGCCTCGTTGTCGGGGCTCACGCCGAGGATGACCGCGCCGCGCCGCTCGAACTCCGAATAGGCGTCCCGGAAGCCGCACGCCTGGGTGGTGCAGCCGGGTGTGTCGTCCTTGGGATAGAAGTAGAGGACGACCGGCTGACCGCGGAAATCAGAGAGCTTCACTCGCTCCCCCGCGTCCGTCGTTGCCTCGAAGTCCGGTGCCGGTTTGCCCTCCTCGACCATCTGTCCTCCCCCGTAGAGTTGAGTCTCGATGCTAACCGCCCACCACACGGTTGCGTATCTGGTTCTCGGCGTTACCGCCAGCTCGGCCGTGTGGGGCGGGATCGCCTACTTTCGCGGCGCGGAGGCCGGACCGGTGCTTGCGCATCTCCTGACGCTGGCCCAGACGCTGCTCGTGGCGCAGGTCGGCCTGGGGCTCCTGCTGCTCTCCGACGATCGCCGCGCGCCTGTCGAGCTCCACTACGCCTACGGGACGTTCGCCCTGCTCGCGGTGCTCACACCCTGGTTCTATGCACCGCAAGAGCCTCGCCGCCGGCTCGCGTGGTTCTCGGGCGCAACTCTCGTCGCCGCGGCGCTCGCCGTGCGGGCCTGGACGACCGCATGATCGGCCGCTACTGGTCCGGGATGAACCCGACCGTGCGCGGCTTCCTCGTGATCGCATTGATCGCGGCCACGGTGATGGTGCTGAACCTCTACGTCGCGCTCGCCTCGCTGTTCGTGATCGCGCGGATCGCCTTCTTGCTCGCGATCGCGTTCTTCGTCTACCTCCTCTGGCGCGATCGCCGGCAGGAGATCGGGACCTGGCCGGGGCACGCGAAGGTCGCGTTCTACGGCGGTGCCCTCCTGATCGTGGCCGCGCTCGGCGCGTACTTCCTCGTCGGCGCGGTGGGCCTCGAGGCGCTGGCCCTGGTGATCGTCATCGGCCTCTCGGGCTTCGCAATGTGGCGAACCTGGCGCGACCAGCACACGTACGGCTACTAAAGGAAACGGAACTGCGGTTGGTCTAACCACTGTGGATGAGAAAGCTAGGGCGATCGAGGAGCTCTACCGGGCGCGCTATTCGCGCTTCCTCAACACACTCGTCACGATCACCGGTAGCTGGGATCGCGCGCACGACGCTGTGCAAGAGACGTTTGCCCGCGCGTACGCGGCACGAGCGAAGTGGCGCGGAGACAGCTCTCTCGAGACCTGGGTCTGGAGAATCGGGATCCGGACAGCGCTCGGGCTTCGCGTCGAGTTTGACTCGGCTCGGCTCAACGGCTCTTTCGATCCAGCTTTGGTCGAGCCCCAGCGTGACCCCTTACTCGCCGATGCGTTGCGTGCGCTCCCTCCGAAGCGCCGGCTGGTCGTCTTCCTCCGCTACTTCGCAGACTTGTCGTACGCAGACATCGCCCGGATCTGCGGGACGAGCGAAGGAACCGTCGCGGCGACCCTCGCCCAAGCCCGAGAGGCGTTGCACGAGGCGCTCGCCGAGGAGGAAGTGACATGAGCGACCTTTTGGAGGCGCGATTCGTGCGGGTCAGAACCGAGTCGGAAGGGGACTGGGAGGACGTGATACGTCGAGCGAGCAGGCGAAGCCGACGGCGCCGGCTCGCAGTCATCAGCGCTCTTGGCATCGTCGTCGCTCTCGGCGCCCCGACGGCGCTCGCGTTGCGGAGCACGATTGTCGACTTCTTCTCGAGTGAGCCGGCGCCTCACCGACTCGTGATCGACTTCGCTCGGCTGGATGCCGGCGCTCCTCCAGGACTGGAGAACCACGTGCTCTACAAGGAGACTCGAAGGATCTTCGAGAGGAAGCTCGCTGATGGGCAGACGCTCACGCTCTGGGTGGCGCCGACGAAGACAGGGGGCTTCTGTGAGGCGCTCGTCGGACCTCGCAGACGAGGGGGCATGGGTTGTCTACAGAAACGCGTCCCGATTGCGCCCGGCATCGGCGTCCAGGGCTCCATTGCACCCGACGGTGGAATTCGCAGCGGTCCGGTTCTCGTGTCTGGATCGGTCGGGATGACCAACGCCGACACTATCGACCTTCAATATCAGGATGGCGATGTCGAGCGGCAACCGCTGACGTGGGTCTCAAGCCCGATCGGCGTGGGCTTCTTCCTCTTCGACGTGCCTGAGCGGCATTGGGCGATGGGCCACCAGTTCGAGCGGCTCGTTCTTCGAGACGCGCAAGGCCAAGAGTTGTACTCCAAAGAGATCACGCTGGACCTTCCACCGGTTATGAACCCGAGGACCGGTGCGCCGAGCGAAGCGCTGCAAGGCCAGGCGCGCAAGCTGATCGAGATCCGAACCCACACGGGAATCGAAGCCGTGTTGTGGACGGCGCCGACGGTAGACGGTCGCCGGTGCACTTGGCTGCGCTACGGCGAAGGAGGTTTCGGGGGCGGGTGCTCTACGAACGATGCTGGCCGTGATGCGCTTCCGGTGGGGAGGTCGCAGGGCCGCGAAGTCGTTCTCCTTTCGGGTGGACCGGCGAGGGCAGACGTTGCTCAGGTCGAGGTTCGTTTCGAGGACAGCGATCGCGCCGTCGTGCCGGTCGTGGAGGGGATGGTTCTCTACGACATCCCGCCGGAGCACTTTCTCCGGGGCCACCGGCTGAACCTGCTCATTGCCCGCGCTGCGGACGGCCGAGAGCTCGAGCGACGACGCGAGGAGACGAACGTCTACGGCGCATATCCGTGCGACAAGCCCGTGGCGATCCCGCACGGCTTTGGCGAAAAGGCCTGCCCTTGAGCTAGGCCTCGACACGGGTCTGGGCGCCGTCGAGCGCGTCGAGCGCCGCGCGGATCTCGACGTGCTGGCCGACGAAGATCGGCGTGTCTCGCTCCGTGTAGCGGCTCGCCTCGCTCTCGCGCAGCGTCAGCATCAGGTGCATGAAGTCGGCCGGCTCCTCGCACTCGAAGGCGGTCATGAACTCCTGGTCGTCGATCCCGAACGAGTAGGTCGTGTGGTTCGTGATCGTCGTGAACTCGTGGCCGACGCGCATGTGCTCGTCCATCGCGCGCTGGCGGTCCTCCGGCGGCAGCGAGTACCAGGAGCGCAGCTTCACGAACGGGTAGACGACGAGGTACGGCGAGCCCTTCGGGGACGATCTTCCGCGGCTTGCGCGCCTGCGTGTACTCGGAGGCCTTCGTCGTCGCGAGGTACGAGTACGGCGTCTCGAGCCAGCCGGCGAGCGGCGTGCCGTTCAGCGCCGCGCCGAGCTCGCCGAGGTCCTCGTAGCGCTCGGTGATCTTCCAGAGGAAGAAGTCGCTGTCCGGGCGAACGCCGGTGACGGTGTAGGCGCGGAGCGCGTCCATCCGCCCGGCCCAGTCCTCGATCACCTCGGCGAACGCGTCCTTGCCGGCCACGCGCTCCTCGACGGGCAGGCGTCGCCACGCCGGGTCGACCCGGAAGAAGCTGATACGCGACGTACTGACCGTTCACGACCTCGAATCTTACGAACAGTGGCGAGCTCCCCGTCGCGAGCCTTCTTCGCCGCCTCGCTGATCGCCTCGAGGCTCGACTTCGGCTTCGTGTCCGCGTAGTAGGGGCCGGACTGCCATCGGTTGAGGTCGGCCTCGTCGAAGAGGTGGAAGAAGAAGACGGCGATCGACGTTCGGCTGGCAGGCGGCGAGCTCGAGCGCCTGCCGTAGTACTCGGCCTGGGTCTTCTCGTCGACCGCGTCCTGGCCGATCGGCGAGTCGAGGTTCGTGTACGCGCCCGCTCGCTCTCGGGAATCAGCGACTGGACTCCGAACTCGGTGTACGCGATCGGGAGCTTCGAGCCCGGCTGCGCGGTGCCGTCGAAGGCCTCTCCGAGCAGCGCCGACGAGCTTGTCGTAGTCGGCGATACCGATCGACGTGCCATCGGATGTGCGGCTGCTCGGCGGGATCGAGGAGCGCGTCCAGGTACGGGTGGAACGCGAAGACGTCCATGATCGGCTTCGTCCGCCCGCTGGCTCGGTAGGCGGCGCCCATGTCGCGGATGAACGCGGTCGGCGAGTGCGTGTGCCGCGGCGCAGTCGGGGTTGTCGTCGCCGCGCGGCGCCAGGGAGCCGCCGTAGACGCGGATCTTCGGCGAGACCGCCTTGAGCGCATCGTAGGTGGGCGCGAGCAGCGACGTGTAGGCCGGTGCGGCGATGTCCTGTACCCGACTCGTCGAACTGGTAGCAGCCAGAAGCTGTTCAGGTTCGGCTCGTTCCAGACGGCGAACTCGTCGGACGCTGGGAGGTCGCGGGCGAGCGTCGCCATGAACGCGGCGTACTGTCCTGCTGCTGGTCGTCCGTGATCGGCGCGTAGCGGGGGCGCGGGGCGTAGACGCGTGATCAGGAGCCGCAGGTCGTGGCTCTTCGTCGCGTTCGCGACGGTGCGGAGGATCTGCAGCTCGCCGGGATCGGGCTGCGGTCTGGCCGGGCGCCCAGGGGTCGTGATGTTGAGCGCGTCGAAACCGGCGCGGCTCGCCAGGGCGATGCGCTCGTCGGCCAGCTTGGGGTCGGGGAGCTTGACCGCGTCCTCGAGCGCTCCGACGGCGATCGGGTGGCCCGTGTCCGGCGAGCGCAGGAAGAGCGCCCAGGCGCCGACCGCGAGGGCGAGCTGCCGAGCACGACGGCGAGCAGCAGCCTGGTCACGGCTACTACCCTAGATTGTCGTGGCGAGACAGGTCCCGAAACTCGAGGACAAGCTGAAGGCGCTCCCGACGAAGCCCGGGCGTCTACCTGTTCCGCGACGCGGGCGGCGAGGTGCTCTACGTCGGCAAGGCGAAGTCGCTGCGGCCGCGCGTGCGCAGCTACTTCCAGGCGCAGGCGCGGACACGCGGTCGACGATCGCGCAGCTGCCCGAGCGCGTCGCCGACATCGAGGTGATCGTCACCGACACCGAGGTCGAGGCGCTCCACCTGGAGCAGAACCTCGTCAAGCGCCACCGGCCGCCGTTCAACGTCCGGCTGCGCGACGACAAGTCGTTCCCGTACATCGCCGTCACCGTCGAGGACGAGTACCCGCGGGTCATGTTCACGCGCGAGCGGCACCGGCGCGGCGTCGTCTACTTCGGCCCGTACGCGAACGCGAAGAAGGTGCGCGAGACGCTCGACGTCCTGAACCGGGTCTTTCCCTACCGGCCGTGCGAGGGGCCGAAACCGGGCCGTCACTCGGGGATTCCGTGCCTCGACTACCACATCGAGCGCTGCCTGGCCCCGTGCGTCGGGTACGTGTCGAAGGAGGACTACCGGCAAGTGATCGACGGCGTGATCGAGTTCCTGTCCGGAGACACGCGGCCGATCCTGCGCAGCTCGAGGAGAAGATGCGGCACGCGGCCGAGGAGGAGCGCTTCGAGGAGGCGGCGCGCTACCGAAATCGACTCTTCGCGGTGCGAGCACCTCGCCGAGCGGCAGGCGGCCGACAAGCGCCGCGGTCGGGCACGATCGACGTGATCGGGATCGCGAGCCGAGGGCGACCGCGCTGTCGTCCAGGTCTTCCCGCTGCGCGACGGGAAGCTGATCGACCGCTACAGCTTCCACCTCGAGAACGTCGACGGGCAGGACCTGCCGACGATGCTCGAGGCGTTCTTCCTCGAGTACTACGGCTCCGCGCCGAGCGTGCCCGCCGCAGATCGTCGTGCCGCGGAGGCGTCGGGGACACGTCGGCGCTGGCGGAGTTCCTGACCGAGCGGCGCGGCTCACGCGTCGAGGTGCGCGCGGCGGAGCGCGGGGAGAAGCGCCGGCTCCAGGAGCTCGCGACGCAGAACGCGAGGCTGGCGCTCGAGTCGGAGGCCGCGGCCGCCGAGCAGACGCGGCTGCGCCGGGTCGAGGCGCTCGAGGAGCTGCGCGAGGCGCTCAACCTCGAGGCGCTGCCGCTCCGGATCGAGTGCTACGACATCTCGAACATCCAGGAAGTCCTCGCCGGTCGGCTCGATGGTCGTCTTCCAGGACGCGGTGCCGAAGAAGGCGCACTACCGGAAGTTCGGGATCAAGGACGCCGAGGGGCAGGACGACTTCGCCGCGCTCGCGGAGGTGGTCTCGCGCCGTTTCGCCCGGATGCGAGACGTGGCCGACGAGGAGTACGACGAGTCCTTCGCTTCGACGCCGAACCTCGTCGTCGTCGACGGTGGCAAGGGACAGCTCTCGGCCGTGCTCGCGGCGATGCAGGCCTACGACCTGCCGCGCGTGGCCGTCATCTCGCTGGCGAAGCGAGAGGAGGAGGTCTTCGTTCCGGACCGTTCGGATCCGATCCGGCTCGATCGGCACTCGCCGGGGCTGCAGCTCCTCCAGCGGGTCCGGGACGAGGCGCACCGCTTCGCGCTCGGGTTCCACCGGCAGCGCCGCGATACGAAGGCGAAGGAGTCGATCTTCGACACCCTCCAGGGCGTCGGCCCGGCTCGCAGGCGGGCGCTGCTTCAGCACTTCGGCTCGGCAGAGCGGTTCCTCGCCGCGTCCCAGGAGGAGCTCGAGGGCGTGCCCGGGATGCCGGAGAAGACGGCGCGCTCGATCTACGCGCAGCTTCACAAGGCGGGTCGCGCCTAGTCGGAGTACTCTCGGCTCTCGGAGGAATCGACGCAGGAGGTGGAGGCATGTACGCACGGGTCACGACGATCGAGGGCTCGACCGATCAGATCGACGAGGGCATCGACAGGATTCGCGAAATGACCCTGCCGTTGATCAAGGAGATCGACGGCTTCAAGGGCATCTGCAGCCTGGTCGACCGTCAGACCGGCAAAGGCGTGACGATCACGCTCTGGGACAACGAGGGAGCACTGCAGGCGAGCGAGGAGCAAGCGAACCGGATCCGCCGCGACGCTGCGGAGAATCTGGGCGCCACGGCCGAACCGACCGTCGACCGCTACGAGGTCGCGATCTACGAGGTCGCGTCGCCGGTCACCGCCTGACGAGCCAAGACAGATAGCGCCCGCGCGCGCCGCCCGGCGCTCATCGGGCTGCGCGCGCGTGGTCGCTCCAACGAAGGGTCCGCAGGGTGATGAGCAGCGCTGCGAACCCGAGCGTCGCGTTCACGACGATGAGTGTGATCCGCATGCCGACGCTGAAGGCGAGCGAGTGCCCCATTGGCAACTTGCCCGCTGAACAGATACAGCAGGAAAGCCTGCTCCGTGCCGATCCCCGAAGGGCTGATCGGGAGCAGGGATGCGAGAGCTGCCGAGACCTGGACGAGCAGGGCGTTGTGCACGGTCGCCGGCAATCCGAACGCGTGCAGGAAGAAGAGCACCGCTCCGAACCGAAGCAGCCAGTCCGCCGCCTGCCAGGCGGCGACGCGACGGAGGTAGGCGCGTCTTGTCCTTGAGGATCGAGAAGCCCTGAGCGAGCCGCCGCCGGAAGTCGCCGATCTGCTCGGCGAACCAGAGCACGATGACGAGGAGGATCACGAGCACGATCGCGATCACCTTCAGGAACGTCCCCGGATTGTGGAATCGCCCAGCCGAAGTCGAACGACGGCCCGAGGACGCCTGTCCCGGCAGGTACCCGGTCACCGCCGCCCAGATCACGAGGCACGTCGCGACGAGGAAGTCGAACACGCTGAGCAGGACGAGGGTCGACGGCGATCGTCGCGTAGCTGCTGCTCCGGCACGCTGCGCTTCGCAAGGAACACGCGCACGGCATCGCCGCCGCGCGCCGGGATGATCGCGTTGACGCCGACGCCCGCGAAGACCGCGCCCACGATCGACCGCCGCGGCACGGGCACGTTCGGATACGCGGCCTGGATGATGTTCCGCCACGCCGTGCTGACACGCAGCAGCCGCAGGACGTGCAGCATGATCCCAAGCACGAGCGCGCCCCACCCGAGATCCGCCAGGTGGTCCCGGAAGACTCCGACGCATGCCAGATCGCGTGGAACACCTAGGGCACGGCGACCGATGCTGCATAGGTCGCCTGGCGCAGCCGCCCACCTCGGGGCGACTGTGCGAGCGCGAACACCGACACCGCGCGACCGTCCGCGAAGGATGTCGAGATGTAGTCGCCGACCATCGCGCCCCCGGCCTGGGCGATGCGGGTCACGGGCATCGACTCCGGCGAGAGCCGGGTCGGCCGGGTCCACGTTCTGCCACCGTCGCGGGAGGATACGAACCCGACGTCGAGCCTCAGCGTCCGCAGCGACTGCGTGTAGTAGGCGAGGGCCAGCCTGCCTGGCCGCGACGCATCGGCGGCGAGCCCGGCGATGACGTGATTGCCGGGACCGAGGGGAATTCTCGCCGGCGGAGTCCACGTGACGCCGTCCCTCGTGGTCGTGAGCAGGAGGTCGTTCCCGGAGCAAAGCGGCCTGGGACTGCAGTCCGGCCACACAAGGGCGATCGTTCCGTCGGCCCCGATCTCAGCGCTGGGCAGCGGCGCCGAGCGGAGCGTGCGCGAGGGGTCGAAGGACGACGGTGCGATCGCGATCGCGGGGGAGAAGCTCACGCCTCCGTCCTGCGAGCGCACCGCGACGAGCCGATCTCCGTCATACACAGGCACAACCAGAGTGCCGTTTGGGACGACGAGCGGCTGTGGCCCAGGCGCGCCGACCGGATCCTCGATGCCACGCCGGCCGGTGCCGTCGGGCGGGGCGACCGGCGGCGACCAGGTGCCTCCGCCGTCCGCCGAGTACTGGGTCGCAAGACTCAGGTTCTCGATGTCGCTGTAGCTCACATAGCAGCGCCCGTGGAACGGACTCCCAGCGCCGTTGTCGCAGACGATCCACTCCTTGTCGAACAGGATTCCGTTCGGCCCGTTCGGCTTCTGTCCGACGACCACCGGTGTGCTCCAGTGCAGGCCGTCGGGCGAGCGGCTGACGAGCAGCGCCGAGTCCGAGATTCCCAGTCCGAGGGTCGCCACCAGCCACACTCCGTGCAGCTCGTCGTAGGCGACGGCGGGGTCACTTACACGGATGAACGGGCCGCGTGGGGCGGAGTCGCTAGTGATCCCCGGCAGGAGGCCGTGTCGCCAAGTGCGGCCGGCGTCCGAGGAGACGGCGAATCCGATCGCCTGCGCTCCACCGTCCCGGTAGCGGCCGACCTGAAACGTGGCGACGACGGTCCTTCCCCAGGAGAACGTGTCGGGCTCCGCCTCGCTCGCGTGTTGGGCTCTGCCTCCGGTGAAGGGGTCGGTCGAAATCCTCAGGCTGATCCGCTCGCAGTCGCCGCTCACGCGATCGGTCGAGTCGGCGGCCACGAGGTCGGCGCCCGAGCCGCAGAGGACCGTGTCTCTGCCGCCGCCGACAACGTCGATCCGGTCGGCGCCCCCGCGCGCCACGATCCGGTCTGCCGCACGCGTACCGAGTAGGAGATCAGCACCTCGAGTCCCTTCGATCCGCGCGGCGCCCGACGACCCGGCGAGCACGAGCGCGACGCCGACGGCCGCGAGCAGGCCGGCAGGCCTCACCGAGAGCTTCCGCCGCCGTCCCGGTCGGGCTGCATGAACGGGTAGCGATAGTCCGTCGGCGGGACGAACGTCTCCTTGATCGTCCGCGGGCTGACCCAGCGGATCAGGTTCCACATCGAGCCGGCCTTGTCGTTCGTGCCGGACGCGCGCCCGCCGCCGAACGGCTGCTGGCCGACGACCGCGCCGGTCGGCTTGTCGTTCACGTAGAAGTTGCCCGCGGCGTGACGGAGCGCGTCCTGCGCCTCGACGAGGGCGCCGCGGTCGTCGGCGAAGACGGCGCCGGTGAGCGCGTACGGCGCGGTGCGGTCGACGAGCTCGAGCGTCGTCGCTCCACTTGCCCTCGGGGTAGACGTAGGCGGTCACGACCGGCCCGAAGAGCTCGTCCCGGAGCAGGCGGAAGTCGGGATCGCGTCGTCTCGATCACGGTCGGCTCGACGAAGTAGCCCTCGTCGTCGTCGACGCCGCCGCCGACGAGCACCTCGGTCTCCTTGTCGGCGCGAGCCTCCTCGATCGCGTCGCGCTGCGTCTCGAACGACGCTCGCGTCGATGACCGCGCCCATGAAGTTCTCGAAGTCGGCGACGTCGCCCATCTTGATCTGCGCCACCTGCTCCGCGAGCCGCTCGCGCAGCTCCGGCCAGAGGTTCGACGGGCACGTAGACGCGCGAGGCGGCGGAGCACTTCTGCCCCTGGTACTCGAACGAGCCGCGGACGATCGCCGTCGCGACCGCGTCCACGTCCGCCGAGGGGTGGGCGACGATGAAGTCCTTGCCGCCGGTCTCGCCGACGATGCGCGGATAGTTGCGGTAGTTGCCGATGTTCGCGCCGATCGTGCTTCCACATCGAGTGGAAGACGCCGGTCGAGCCGGTGAAGTGGACGCCGGCGAGGTCCGGGCTCGCGAGCGCGGCGTCGCCGATCGTCGCGCCCGGGCCGTAGACGAGGTTGATCACGCCGGGCGGCAGGCCCGCCTCGACCAGGAGCATCGCATCAGGTAGTGCGCGGAGTAGGACGCCGTGCCGGCCGGCTTCCAGACGACCGTGTTCCCCATCAGCGCCGGCGCTTGCCGGCAGGTTCGCGCGCGATCGCGGTGAAGTTGAAGGGCGAGACCGCGAAGACGAAGCCCTCGAGCGGCCGGTACTCCATCCGGTTCCAGACGCCCTGGCGACGAGACCGGCTGCTCCTCGTAGATCCGCGTCATGAACTCGACGTTGAAGCGGTAGAAGTCGATCACCTCGCAGGCCGCGTCGATCTCGGCCTGGTGCGCGGTCTTCGACTGGCCGAGCATGGTCGCGGCGTTGAGCGTCGCGCGCCACGGGCCGGCGAGCAGCTCGGCTGCGCGCAGGAAGATCGCGGCTCGCTCCTCCCAGGGCATCCGCGACCAGTCCTCCCAGGCCTCGCCGGCGGCGTTCGATCGCGCGCTCGACCTCTGCCGCGCCGCCCTGGTGGACATCGGCGAGGACGTGGTTCTTTCGTGCGGCATGACGACCTCGGCCGTCGTGCCGGTCGTGACGTCCTCGCCGCCGATCACGAGCGGCAGCTCGATGCGCTCGCTCTGCATCTGGTCGAGGCGGCGCCGCAGCTGCTCCGCGCTCGGGCGAGCCGGGCGCGTAGTCCTTGACCGGCTCGTTCGATCGGCGTCGGGCGGTCGGAAGATGCCGGGGGCGCTCATCGCCGTTGATTCTACGATTCCGGCTATGTCCGCAACGCACGTGCAGCTACGAGGCGCGAGGCTGGGGCGTGGGGGAGATCTGGCTCGAAGAGCGACCGGCTCCTGCACCACGAGCTGCCCGGTCCGGCCGTCGAGCAGCGCCGGGAAGACGCACCCGCTGGCGCCGATTCGGCTCGCCGGCTACTTCGCTCGGGCGAGCCGGGGATTTCGTCGACGTGTCGACTCGAGCTCGACGGCGCGACGGACTTCGAGCTCGAGCGTGACAGACGCGCTGCGACTGGTGCCTTCGCGGCGAGACGGTCACGTACGGCGAGCTGGCGGCGCTCGCCGGCCGTCCGAACGCACAGCGTGCCGCGGGATCGTTCTGCGCGCGCAACCGTTTCTCGATCGTCGTCCCTTGCCACCGCGTCGTGGCGGCCGACGGGCTCGGCTCGTACGGCTCGCTCGGGGTCGAGTACAAGCGACGGCTGCTGGAGCTCGAAGGTGCCGCTGTCTGAGGAGCTGCGGAACGAGCTGGCCGGGATCAAGCCGGAACGGGACTGCGACCGGCTCGCGGAGCTCTCCGGGCTCGCGCACACGGCCGGGCAGCCTGCACCTTCATGGGCCGCGGGGAGATCGCGCTCCAGCTCGACCTCGCGAGCCCCGGCCGCGGCGCGTCGCGCGTTCAGCCTCCTGCGCGAGCTCGGCGTCACGTCGGAGATCCGCACGTACCAGCGGCGCGCGTTCGGACGGGAGACGCGCTACCAGCTGCATGTCGAGGGTGAGAAGCCGGGCGCTCGAGGTGCTGCGAGGAGGCGGGTGTCGTCGGCGCCGTCTCGCGCCGCTCGAGCGGCCGCCGAAGCGCGTCGTCGCCCGCGCGTGCTGCCGGGCGGCGTACCTGCGCGGCGCGCTGCTCGGCGGCGGCACGCTTTCCGGGCCTCGCTCGCCGCATCTCGAGGTGCGGACGGCGACGGTCGAGGGCGCCGAGTTCGTCGCCGTCCGTCGCCGAGCAAGCCGGGGTGCAGCCTGACGCGTGCTCGACGCGGGACGGCACGCGATCGCCTATGCGAAGGGGCACGGCGCCGATCGCGGACGCGCTCGCCGCGGCGGGAGCGAGCGACGCCGTGCTCGCGTTCGAGGAGCAGGTCGTCATGGGGGCGACGAAGGCGCGCGCGAACCGGCTCGCGAACGCCGATCACGCGAACCTCGTGCGCACGAGCCGCGCGGCGCAGGAGCAGATCCGCGCGGTCGGCGGCTCGAGGCGGCGGGGCGGGCTCGGCGCGCTCCCGCCGAAGCTTCGCGAGATCGCCGAAGCTGCGGCTTCGCCACCCCTCGCTGTCTCGTTGCGGGAGCTGGCCGTCGAAATGCAGTCCGCCTGCGACGAAGTCTGCGGCGCAACGGCGCCTCGCGAGCCTCGTCCGGCTCGCCGGGTTGTAGGGCCGAGCACTGAGTGCGCAATACTTGATTTCGCGGCGGGTCTGTGCTCGTCCGGCGATGGATTCAGACCCCGTCCGTCGCCAAGGTCCGGAGCGCGGTTCAACGGGAGGGGGAGGTCGTCCTCGGAGCTTCCCCTCCGACCCGCCGCCTTTATTCGCCGTACGCTGCCGTGTTCGCTTACGCTCGCGGCATCACGGCTCCGCTGCTCGGGTGGCGGGCCGGTCGGGCTTAAAGACGGCCGCGCGGGCAGAGCCCGCACGGCCTCTAGGTCGTCATCGCAAGACGGCGACGACGCGACCCGCCACCGGGTCGGTTCTGCTGGGGGCATCTCTAGGCCAGACACGTCTCAGTGCCTGGCACCAAGACGATGGCTTAAACGGTCAGCGCGCCGATACGACTGCCCGAACCCGACGGTCAGCGGACATGTCCCAGGGCCAGGCACCTGGGACATGGCTAGCGGGCATCTGGCTCGGTAGACGACGAAGCGGTGCGACTCGTGAGGCGCGTCTTGCGATCTCGGTTCGCCTCGGCTCTGAAGCGGATCGAGTAGACGTACCGGCCCGGGGCGAGCCGCCGCCACGGGAAGCGCACCGAGCGTGGCACATGCGCTTCGAGGCGGCCGCGCTCGGTCAGGACGCGCGCGGGTCGCCGGCCCTCGGGTAGGCGGTAGACGTTCGCCCGGAAGCGCGCGTCCTCGCCGGCCGTCGCCGTGAAGGCCCAGGAACGAATCCGCGCTCGGCAGTCGCCGATCCCGCTCGGAAAAGTCGCCGACGCGCCCATGCACGGTGGTCGAATGCCGCCAGACGCGCATCGTCCCGACGCAGTTTCCGCCTGTCTCCGCGAGCATCGCCTGCACCGATCGGTACGACGGTCGAACGCGACCCGTCGGCCCGCATCAGCCCTGCCTGCCAGCGCGCGAGATTCGGCTCGTCCCGCAGCCCGAAGAAGAGGAGCGCGTCGACGCCGGGTCGCACGCCTCGTAGCGAAGCGAGCGACGCGTAGATCGAGGCCTGCGCGGCCTCGGTCGTCGGCATCACCGTCTCGGCGCCGAAGTACGCGCGGAGCGTCCTCCGCGGAGACGGCGACCTGCCAGCCGACCTCGTCGAGCTTCACGGTCAGGCCGTCCTCGAAGGTCTTCTGCGCCGTACCGTCGAATGCGTCCCAGACCGCCTGCTTGATTCGGTCGAGGTCCGTGACGCCCGGCGTTCGGCCAGACGTAGCCTGCGGTCAGCGGTCGGTGTCCCTGCCGGGGATACGGGTGATACGCGAACTGGTCCATCAGCGGCTTCGTCCGCCTGCTCGCCGGTACGCGGCGCCCATTCCCTGCGAGGAACTTGACCGGCGATGTCGAGACGTTGCCCGAGGCGCGCCGATCGTCGTTGCCACGCGGAGAGAGCCCGACGCCGATGACGTCGATCGTCCGGATCGACCGCCTTCAGCGCGTCGTAGCTGGCCGGCGAGCAGCGCCTCGTAGGCGCCGGCGGAGACGTTCTCTCCCGCGGGCGTCGAACTGCGGCTGCCAGAAGCTACGGCTGGTTCGGCTCGTTGCCGACGATGACGTCCTTGACGGTCGGGAAGGTGCGCGCGACGCTGCGTCGAAGGCGACGAACCGGTCGCAGCCTCCGGCGACGCGGTGATCGACCGGTCGTGGTCCCCGGCTGGATGGAGAAGGCGACGTTGACTCCGCGCAGCAGCCGCCACGGGCAGGAGCGCCTCGATCTCGGCGCCGGTTCTCGATCTGGGTCGGCCGCGCCGGATCCCACTTCAAAGGCAGCCGCAGCTCTCGGAGCCCGATGTCGTTCAGCACCCCGACGATAGGCGGCGCCGCCGTCCGCGTTGCCGAGCACGGATGTCGTCGGCGATCCCGACGCCGATCGCGCCCTCGGACGGGCCCGCGAGCGCAGTAGCGCACAGGCGAGCGCGAAGGTAGGCCGCAGGCTTCATTCGTCGCTCTTCACACTACGACCGAGCGATCCATGGCCCATCCCCCGAACGGGGGGTTAGACTCGGCGCGATGGCGACCAAGGTGGGCATCAACGGCTTCGGCCGCATCGGGCGGAACTTCTACCGCGCGTACCTCCAGAAGAACCCCGGGTTCGAGATCGTGGCCGTCAACGACCTCGCGCCGCCGGAGATACTCGCGCACATGCTCAAGTACGACTCGACTCACGGCGTGCTCGACGAGGACGTCGGCCACTCGGACGAACGCGATCACGGTCGACGGCAACTCCGTCCGCGTGCTCTCGGAGCGCGACGCCCTCGGCGCTCCCGTGGAAGGACATGGGCGTCGACGTCGTCGTCGAGTCGACGGGCCTCTTCACCGACCGCGACGGCGCCTCGCAGCACCTCACCGCCGGCGCGAACGAAGGTCGTCATCTCCGCTCCCGCGACGGATCCGGACATCACGCTCGTGCTCGGCGTCAACGACGACCAGTACGACCCCGAGCAGCACCACATCATCTCGAACGCCTCGTGCACGACGAACTCGTGTCGGCCCGATGGCGAAGATCCTGCTCGATACGTTCGGTCTCGAGTCGGGCTTCATGACGACGATCCACGCCTACACGACCGAGCAGCAGCTCCAGGATCAGATCGCATCTGACGCGCAAGGGCAAGGCCGACCTGCGCCGCATGCGCTCCGCGCCGCAGAGCATCATCCCGGCCTCGACCGGAGCGGCGAAGGCGATCGGCGAGGTGATCCCCGAGCTCAAGGGCAAGCTCGACGGGATGGCGATGCGCGTGCCGGTGCCGGACGGGAGCGTCACCGACCTCGTCGCCATTGCTCGGCCGCGAGGCACGTGTCGACGAGGTGAACGAGGCGTTCCGCTCGGCGGCGCCGTCAGCGACCGCTGGGCCGGCCTCCTCGAGTACACGGAGGACCCGATCGTCTCGTCGGACATCGTCGGGAACCCGGACTCCTGCATCATCGACGGCCTCTCGACGATGGCGCACGGGAACCAGGTGAAGGTGATCGGCTGGTACGACAACGAGTGGGGCTACTCGTGCCGGCTGGTCGATTTGATCGACCGCCTGCTCTAGTGCGCAACCCCCGCTCGGTTCGCGACGCCGATGTCTCCGGCAAGCGCGTCCTCGTTCGCGCCGACCTCAATGTGCCGCTCGAGAACGGGGCTGTCGCAGACGACACGAGGATTCGCGCCTCACTGCCGACGCTCGAGCTCCTGCTGGAGCGCGGGGCAGCCGAGGTCGTCGTCTGCTCGCACCTCGGCCGGCCGAAGGACGCAGACCCCGCCTTCTCGATGAAGCCCGTCGAGGCCCGGCTGCGCGAGCTCCTGTCGGACGACCGCATCCGCGTGCTCGAGAACACGCGCTTCAATCCGGGGGAGACGAAGAACGACCCGGCTTTCGCGCGCGAGCTCGCCGACGACCACGACCTCTACGTCGACGACGCGTTCGGATCGGCGCATCGCGCGCACGCCTCCACGGTCGGCGTCGCCGAGCTCCTACCGGCCTATGCCGGGCTGCTCCTCGAGCGCGAGCTGGAGCACCTGGGCAAGCTCCTCGGCGAGGTCGAGCACCCGTTCGTGCTGATCTCCGGCGGCGCGAAGGTGGACGACAAGCTCGGCGTGCTGCGGAACCTCGGAGGCCGTGCGGACGAGGTGCTGATCGGCGGCAAGATGGCCGAGCAGCTGCGCGACGAGAACCCGCTCGGGTTCGAGGTTCGGCTCCCGATCGACGTCGTCGCCGCTTCCGAGTTCGCCGAGGACGCCGAGTCGAAGGTCGTGCCCTACGACGCGCTTCCGGACGGCTGGCTCGGGCTCGACATCGGCCCGGAGACGCGCGAGGCGTTTGCGCGCGAGGATCGCGGACGCGAAGACGGTCTTCTGGAACGGGCCGATGGGCGTCTTCGAGTGGCCGCGCTTCGCCGAGGGCACGAAGGCGGTCGCCGAGGCGGTCGCCGAGGCCGACGCGCTACACCGTCGTCGGGGGCGCCGACTCGATCCGCGCGCTGACGGAGCTCGGCCTCGTCGACCACGTCGACTGGGCCTCGACGGGCGGAGGCGCCGCCCTCGAGCTCCTGGAAGGGAAAGAATTGCCGGGAGTGGCAGCGATTCCGGAGGACTAGCGGATGCTCATCGCAGGCAACTGGAAGATGTACAAGGGCTCGGCGAGACGGCCGAGTTCTGCGTCGAACTCAGGCGGCGCGAGGCGGAGCTTCGACGGCATCGACGTCGCCGTCTGCCCACCGTTCACGTCGCTCGCGGTCGCCGTCCAGGTCCTGGCCGGGAACGGAGATCGCCGTCGCGGCGCAGAACGTGCACTGGGAAGCCCGATGGCGCCGTTCACGGGCGAGGTCTCGGCACCGATGCTGCGTGAGCTCGGCGTCTACGGCGCGATCGTCGGCCACTCGGAGCGACGCCAGTACTTCGGCGAGACCGACGAGACGACGGCGAAGCGCGCCCGGGCGGCGCTCGACGCGGGGCTGTCGGTGATCGCATGCGTCGGCGAGACCGAGGGCGAGCGCGAGGCGGGGGAGACCGAGGACGTCCTGCGGCGACAGGTCTCGGTGCTCGAGGCCGAGGACAATCTCGTCGTCGCCTACGAGCCCGTCTGGGCGATCGGCACCGGCAAGACAGCGACGCCCGAGATGGCCCAGGAGGCGCACGCGCTGATCAAGAGCGTGCTCGACGTCCCCGTGCTCTACGGCGGGTCGGTGAAGCCCGAGAACGCGGCCGAGATCCTCGCCCAGCCGGCCGTCGACGGCGCGCTCGTCGGCGGCGCCTCGCTCGACGTGGAATCGTTCGCGCGATTTGCCTGGCCAGCTACCCGCTCGTAGCGCTCGTCATCCTCGACGGCTGGGGCCTGGCCCCGCCCGGTCCTGGCAACGCGGTCGAGCTCGCCGACACGCCGGTGTTCGACCGCTCTGGGCCGAGTACCCGCACACGACAGCTCGAGGCCTCCGGCGGAGGCGGTCGGCCTTCCACCCGGGCAGATGGGGAACTCCGAGGTCGGCCATCTCACGATCGGCTCCGGCCGCGTGCTCTTCCAGGACCTGATGCGAGTGAACGAGTCGATCGAGGACGGCTCGTTCTTCGAGAGCCCCGCGCTCGTCGGCGCCTTCGAGCGTGGCGAGAACGTCCATCTCCTCGGGCTCGTCTCCTACGGCGGCGTGCACTCGCACATGAGCCATCTGCAGGCGCTGCTGCGCTTCGCGCCCGAAAAGACGTGGATCCACGCGTTCACCGACGGCCGCGACGTCTCGCCGGACTCGGCGGTGCGCGACCTCGCCGAGCTGCCCGCCGACCGGATCGCCACGATTGTCCGGTCGGTACTACGCGATGGACCGCGACAAGCACTGGGACCGAACCGACAAGGCTCTTGCAGCCATCGTCCACGGCGAAGGCGTCCAGGGGTCAGACCCCGTGAAAGAAGTGCAACGAAGTTACGACGCGGGTGTGACGGACGAGTTCATCGAGCCCGTGGTGCTCGAAGGCCGTCCGCGGCTCGGCGCGAAGGACTCGGCGATCTTCTTCAACTTCCGGCCCGATCGCGCAAGGCAGTTGACGGAACGCCTACTCGCCTCACAGTTCGATGTAACGACGATGACGCGCTACCAGGACAACTTCGACTGCCCGGTCGTTTTCGAAGAGCAGGAGGTCGACGACACGATGGCCGAGGTCTGCGCCGAGCACGGCATTCGCCAACTGCACGTCGCCGAGACCGAGAAGTACGCGCACGTCACCTATTTCTTCAACGGCGGCCGCGAGGACGAGTGGGCCGGCGAGCGGCGGATCCTCGTGCCCTCGCCGCGCGATGTCCCGAGCTACGACCACAAGCCGGAGATGTCAGCGGCGCAGGTCGCCGAGGAGTTCGACCGCGCTCTCGCAGAGGACGGCTACGGCTTCGCGGTCGTCAACGTCGCGAATCCGGACATGGTCGGGCACACCGGTTCGATCCCGGCGGCCGTGAAAGCGGTCGAGGCGGCCGACGCCGCGCTCGGGCGAATCCTCGCGGCAGTCGAGCGAGAGGGAGGAGTCGCGCTCGTGACGGCGGACCATGGGAACGCAGAGCAGATGCTCGACTCCGACGGCAAGCCGCATACCGCGCATACCTCGAATCCCGTGCCGCTCGTCGTGACCGCGCACGACGTGTCCTTACCGGAGGGCGGGGAGCTCAGCGACCTCGTGCCTACCGCAATTTCCCTGCTCGGCCTTGCAAAACCTTTACAGATGTCAGGCCATGATCTGTTGGATGAGAGCGAATAGCGGGATAGACTAGGCCACCCTCTTCGTGCCCCTACAGCAACCTGACTTCGGCGTCTTGAGGAAAGCCCAGCGCGGAGACGAGCGGGCTTTCACGCTGATCGTGCGCGCGTATGAGGTGCCCGTCTACAACTACGTCCTCCGCCTCGTCGGCGACAGGGCCCTGGCCGAGGATCTGACCCAGGAGGTCTTCCTCCGCGTCTTCCAGGGGCTCCCGAAGTTCTCGCTCCGCTCGAAGTTCACGACCTGGCTCTTCCAGGTGACGAAGAACCGCGTGCTCGACGAGCTGCGGGCGAACGAGCGCCGGCCGCGACTCACCGTTGCGCTCGAGGACATTCCCCCGCTGGAGGTCGTCGACGCTCCGTTCGAGCGCGTCGAGGCCATCGACGCCGTCTGGCGCTCGGTCGCGAACCTGACCGTCGACCTGAAGATGGCACTGCTGCTCCGCGACGTCGTCGGTCTGTCGTACACCGAGATCGCCGACGCGCTCGAGATCACGCTCGCCACCGTCAAGTGGCGGATCTACAAGGCGCGCGAAGAGGTCCAGCTCGCGCTCGCCCGCGAGGGCATCACCTTCGGCGAGGAGAAGGACACTCCCGCCGGAGTCACAGTCGGCTAGGACCTAGGCCCCGTGCGCGAGGCGCTGCGCGAGCGGTTCGGGCAGGTCGCGTTCTCTGATCTCGGCCTGGGTGTGCGCGATGTCGTAGGGCGTTCGCCGGAACCGGGCCTGCCCCGACGGAAGGTCGAGCTCGAGCCACGCAGCGCGCGGGTCGCCGTCTCGCGGCTGGCCGACCGAGCCGGGGTTGAGGAGCCAGCGGCCGTCGGGTAACGCGACCTCTGATCCTCCGGGGGCGAGGTCGCCCTGGAGCCGTCCCTCCACGAGCGTGATCGCAAGCGCGATGTGGCTGTGCCCGACGAGCACGACCGGCGCGACGGTCGCCTCGAGCGCGGCCCGCGCGGTCTCCTCGGTGATGACGTACTCCCACACAGGATCGCGCGGGCTCGCGTGGTAGAGCTCCGCGCCCTCGACCTTTGCCTCGGGCACGAGGCTCTCGAGGTAGGCGCGATGCTCGTCGAGCAGGACGGTCTGCGTCCAGCGCGCGGTGGCCGCTGCGTCGGGCGAGAACTCGTCCAGGTCCAGGCGGTCGAGCACGCCGAGATCGTGGTTGCCGACGAGGCTGAGGTCGGCTCGCTCCCGGATGAGGGCGATCACCTCGTTCGGGCGCGGTCCGTAGCCGGCGAGGTCGCCGAGGCACCACAGGGCATCCGGCGGGTCGGCGTCGATCGCCTCGAGAACGGCCTCGAGCGCGTGTAAGTTCGCGTGGATGTCGGAGATGACTGCTACGCGCAATGGCTTGTCCTCGCGGTGGACAACGATATCCCTGGTGCTCATGGCACTGGCGTGGCTAGTCGCGGCGCCACTTCTCTGGCGCTCCACGATCCCGGGCGATCTGCACCTCCCGAGCCTCGATCCGCACGACTACTTCAGCGCGCCCGAGCTCTCGCGCGCCGAGCGCTACGAACGGTTCCTGCGAGTCGACATCGTCCTCTCCCTGGTCGCCACGATCGTCGCTCTGCTCGTGCTCGTCCGCCGCGCGCCGCGCCTTGCTCGCGGAACAGGGCTGGGGCCGATCGGCGCCGGGATGATCGTCGGGATGATCACGCTCACCGTCGTCTGGGCGGTGAACCTGCCCTTCGGCGTGGCCGCGCGCTGGTGGGACGAGCGGCACGGTCTCGCTGAAGGGTCCTGGATCGACTGGCTGATCGAGCCGTGGGCGCAGCTCGGCGGCGAGGTCGTCTTCGTGATGCTCCAGATCGCGATCGTGATGGTGTTCGCACGACGCTTCCCGCGCCACTGGTGGCTGCCCGTGACCCCGATCTTCCTCGGCCTCGCAACCCTCGCGCTCTTCGTCTCGCCGTACCTGTTTGCGTTCTCCGTCGACCCGCCGAAGAGCCAGCAGTTGCGTCAGGACGTGCAGACGCTCGAGCGGCGCGAGGGGATCACCGGGACGCCGGTCGACGTCGAGAAGGTGAGCGACCTCACGACCCAGGCGAACGCGTTCGCGGCCGGCCTCGGCCCGACGACGCGGGTGGTGATCTGGGACACGCTGCTCGACGGGAGATTCAGTCGCGGCGAGATCCGCTTCGTCCTCGCGCACGAGTTCGGACACGTTGCCCGCGGCCACCTCTGGAAAGGGATCGCCTGGGCGGCGCTCTTCGCGTTCCCGCTCGCCTTTTTGCTCGCTCAGATCACCAGGCGTCGCGGCGGGCTCGGCGATCCAGGTGTCCTGCCCTACGGCGTGCTGGTGCTCGTGCTGTTACAGGTGGCCTTCACGCCGGCCCAGAACGTCGTCTCACGGCACATGGAGGCCGAGGCGGATTGGATGGCGCTCCGGACGACCCGCGACCCCGACTCGGGGCGGGACCTGTTCAAGGATTTCGCGAGGACGAGCCTCGCGCAGCCGAACCCGCCGACGTGGTCCTACATCTTCCTAGACACGCACCCGACTCTCATGCAGCGGATCGCGATGACCGAGGCCTGGACGCGCGAGGAAAACGTCCCCCCGCACGGCTAGCTACGTGTCGTCGCCGTCGGTGGTCTCCGGCAGGTTCCGGATCCCCTCGCGGCTCGTCCACTTCGAGTAGGCGTCGTTCATCGCCTCGAGCAGCTCGTGCATGAAGCGAGTGGACATGTTCACGCGGGCGACGACGACCCCGGGGACGTCGCCTTCCTCGACCTCGTGGTCGATCCGTGCGAACGTCAGCGTGAACTCGTAGTCCGAGAAGCTGATGTTGGCGAAGTTCGAGTAGACGCCCGCCATCACGTCGGGGTCCATGTGGATGTTGAGCTGTCGCTGCTGGGCTTCTTCGTCGTCCACGCTCCTACGATATACGCATGAACGAGACCTTCTCTGCGAGACGCATGGCCTACGCGCTGGCGGGCGCCGTCGCGGTCATCGCCGCCGGGACGATCGCGTTCCACTCCGTGACGGACGAGTCCTGGCTGCAGGCTTTCTACCGCTCCGTCGTGACGAGCTCGCTCACCGGGCTCGACACCGTGCCGTCGAACGACGCAACGCGGCTGACCACGATCGCCCTCGTCCTGGCCGGACTGACTATCTTTGCCTTCATCGCGACGATCCTCGTGGAGGGGATCGCGCGCGGCGTGTTCACCGGCGCACTTGCCGAGCGAAGGAGGAGAAAGGCGATCGAGCAGCTTCGCGACCACTACGTCATCTGCGGCTACGGCCGTGTCGGCCGCCGCGTGGCCGAGGAGTTTCGCGAGGCCGGTGTCAAGTACGTGGTGCTCGACTTCAACCCGGATTCGATCGAGTACGCACGCGAGCACGGCGACCTCCACATCGAGGGCAACGGGACGAGCGACGAGGACCTCGTGGCCACGGGCATCGCCCGGGCGAAGGGGCTCGTCGCCTCCTCGGACTCGGACGTGGACAACCTCTACATCACGCTCTCAGCACGGACGATGCGTCCGGAGCTCCTGATCGTGGCGCGGGCCTCGGAGGAAGACGTGGCCGAGAAGCTTCGGCGAGCAGGCGCGGACCGCATCGTCCAGCCGTACGCCACTGCCGGCAGAGAGATGGCCGCTCTCGTCCTCAAGCCGCAGGTCGCCGCCTTCCTCGCGGTCGTCACGGCCACGGGCGGCGGACGACCTCCAGTACGAGGAGATCGTCGTCACCGATGCTTCCGGCCAGGGCGGCAAGTCGATTCGGGACCTGCGGATCAGACACGAGACCGGAGCGGTCATCGTCGCGCTCCGCAAGCAGGACGGCAGCTTCGACACGACTCCCTCGCCGGATGATGCGCTGGAAGTAGGCGACGTGCTGATCGCGGCCGGCAGCGCCAACGAGCTGCGGGCTCTCGAAGAGCTCTTCGCCCCGCGCGAGGCCGTTGCCGGCTAGGGCGCTCGAAGAGCTCGCTGACCGGCTGGGTGAGGTGGTCGGGGCCCCGGTGGCCCTCGAGCGGCCCTCGAACCCGGAGCACGGCGACTTCGCGACGAACGTCGCTCTCCGGCTCGCGCCGGAGAAGAAGCGCCAGCCCCGCGAGCTGGCCGAGGAGCTCGCGGAGCAGGCGGCGGGGCTCGAGCTCGTGGAGCGGGCGGAGGTCGCCGGCCCGGGCTTCGTCAACCTCTGGCTCGCGACGTCCTGGTACGGCGACACGCTCGCCGAGATCCTCGAGGCGGGGGAGAGCTACGGAGGCGGGTTCGCCGACCCCGCGGAACGCGTTCAGGTCGAGATGGTGTCCGCGAACCCGACCGGGCCGATCACGGTCGCAGCGGCGCGAAACGGGGTCTACGGCGACTCGCGTGGCGCGTGTGCTGGCAGCACGCCGGCCACACGGTCGAGCGCGAGTACTACTACAACGACGCTGGCGCCCAGATGGAGCGCTTCCGGGCCTCGGTCGAGGCGGTTCGGCGGGGCGAGCAGCCGCCCGAGGACGGATACCACGGCGCGTACATCGCCGACCTGGCCGCGCTCGAAGGCGATCCCGTGCCGAAGATGCTCGAGGAGATCGAGCAGACGCTCGAGCGCTTCCGGATCCACTTCGACTCCTGGGCCCTCCAGAGCGAGCTCGCGGAGCGGCTGCCGGAGCTCCTGCCGCGGCTGGACACGTATGAGAAGGACGGGGCGGTCTGGGCGCGCTCCTCGGCGTACGGCGACGACGACGACCGTGTCCTGATCCGCTCCGACCGAGCAGGGGGGCGAGCCGACGTATCGCGCGGCGGACGTCGTCTACCTCGTCGACAAGCTCGAGCGGGGCTTCGACCGGGCGATCTACGTCCTCGGCGCCGACCACCACGGCACACGGCAGTGGTACGGCGCAGTTGCGCGCATGCTCGGCTACGACCCCGAGCGCGTGGAGGTGCTCCTGTACCAGATGGTGCATCTGACCGAAGGCGGTCGACAAACGAAGGTGTCCAAGCGCCGCGGCGACGTCGTCTTCCTGGACGAGCTCATCGACGAGATCGGCGTCGACGCCGCCCGCTGGTACCTCGTCAACCGTGGCCCCGACCAGACGATCGAGATCGACGTCGACCTCGCGGCGGAGAAGAGCCAGAAAAACCCGGTCTACTACGTCCAGTACGCGCACGCGCGGATCGCCGGCATCTTGCGAAACGCCCCCGAGGGACTTAGCAACAGTCTGTTGCAAAGTCCGGAGGAGCTCGCGCCCGAGGAGAAGGATCTGATCAAGCGCCTCGCGGAGTTCCCGGACGTGGTGGAGGAGGCCGTTGCCCGCAGGGGCCCGCACGCGCTCCCGAACTACGCGATTCGCGTCGCCGACGACTTCCATCGCTTCTACCACGAGCACCGGGTCCTCGAGAGTGAGTCCGAGGCATTCCGGCTCGGGCTCATCCAGGCGACCCAGGCGGTGATTGCACGCTCCCTCGACCTCGTCGGGGTCGAGGCTCCAGACCGCATGTGAAGTAGGATGGTCGCGTGACGCAGGCAGCCGAGACCGGCGCGCCGGCGGGAACTTCAAGCCTGACTCCCGACCGCAACCTCGCGCTCGAGCTCGTTCGGGTGACCGAGTCCGCGGCGATGGCGGCAGGGCGCTGGATCGGGCGCGGGGACAAGATCTCCGCCGACCAGGCGGCGGTCGACGGCATGCGGCACATGCTCGGGACGACGCACATGTCCGGCGTTGTCGTCATCGGCGAGGGCGAGAAGGACGAGGCGCCGATGCTCTACAACGGCGAGGAGATCGGCTCCGGGACGGGGCCGGAGGTGGACGTCGCCGTCGATCCGCTCGAGGGGACGACGCTGACCGCGAAGGGCCAGCCGAACGCTCTTGCCACGATGGCCGCCTCGGAGCGGGGGACGATGTTCTTCCCCGGCGCTGCGGTCTACATGAACAAGATCGCCTGCGGCCCCGAAGGCGCCGACGTCGTGGACATCGAGGCGACCGCAGCCGAGAACGTGAAGCGCGTGGCGAAGGCGAAAGGCGTCAAGCCGAGCGACATCACGGTCGTCGTGCTCGAGCGCGACCGGCACAAGCAGCTGATCGCCGACCTGCGTGCTGTCGAGGCGAAGGTGCTGCTGATCCCGGATGGAGACGTAGCGGCTGCGATCGCGGCAGCGCAGCCCGGCACCGGCGTCGACCTGCTGATGGGGATCGGCGGCACGCCCGAGGGCGTTCTCTCGGCTTCGGCGCTCAAGTGCGTCGGCGGCGTGCTGCTGGGCAAGCTCTGGCCGCGGGACGACGAGGAGCGCCAGAAGCTGATCGACGCCGGCTACGACCTCGACCGTGTGCTCTCGACCGACGACCTGGTCGGGGGAGAGGAGGTCTTCTTCTCGGCGACAGGCGTGACGACCGGTGCGTTGCTTCGAGGCGTCCGCTATACGCCTGAAGGAGCGATCACGGACTCGATCGTGATGCGCTCGAAGTCCGGGACCGTTCGCCGGATCGAGGCGCACCATTCCTTCGGCAAGCTCGAGGCGATTTCGGGCCGCCGCTTCCAGACGGGCACCGACCTGCCCGCATGAGGCTCGCCGCAGCTCTCTTCGCGGTTGCTGTTGCTCTCGCCGCAGCGCCCGCCGCGATGCCGGAATCCGCGAGTCGTGCGCCGGTCATCAAGTACAAGGACGACGTCTTCGGGGCGATCCTCGCGACGCCCAAGAAGAAGGCCCTCTACTACTGGAACGTCGAAAAGCGCGCCGGCGGGAAGATCAGGTGCAAGGGTCACTGCGCGAGAGCGTGGCCGCCGCTCATCGTCCGTAGCCGAGCCGCTGTGCCACGCCGCATCGTCGGCATCCCCGGTCGCTTCGGGGTGATCCGTCGACCGGATGGCCGGCTGCAGGTCACACACCGAGGGCTTCCTGTCTACTCGTACGCGAACGAAGCGCCTGAGCAGGTGCTCTGCGACGACGTAGACGGCTGGTTCGTCGTGTCCGGCTTCGCTAGCCGAAGGTCACGACGAGCCGGACGATCTCTGCGTCGCGCAGGCGCAGGATGAGCGTCCCGGCCCGCGCGGCCGGTTCGGCGCGCCACGCATAGTCCGCGACGACGACGTCGTCGCCCGATTCGTTGGTGCGCAGGATGACGATCTCGTCGTCCGGTGGCCGCTCCTCATAGGCTCGCGCGATCGCTGGCTTCCCGCGAAACGGTCCGACGGGCACTCCCTCGAAGGCGAGTTCCGCGTCGTCGGCGAACTGCTCGAGCATGCGCTCGAAGTCGCCCGAGCGGACTCCTTCGTTGAACCGCTCGACGTGCGACCGGAGGATCTCGTCGCTAAGCGACTTCGGCCGTCTCCCACTCGGGTGCATAGGAGCCCGATCGCGCGGCGCCGTTGAACTTCGCCCGCCGGAAAAACGCCTTTTGCGCATCTTCCACTTTGCTCGGGTCGCCACACCAGGCCTTCAGCGCGGGCGCCTGCAGCGCTCGGCCGTACGAGAAGGAGAGCTCCCACGGGTGAGGCCCGCGCGTATTCATCACATTCAGCCGCCTCGTCGCGTCCTCGTCCGATTGGCCGCCCGAGAGGAAGACGATCCCCGGCACGGCGGCCGGCACCGCATTCGTCAAGCATTTGATCGTCAGCTCGGCCACGGTGTCGTCGGTCGCTTGGTCTGGACATTCGTACCCCGAGAGAACCATGTTCGGCTTGAGCAGCATCCCTTCTCGTTCGACGCGCTGGTCGAAGAGCTCGGTGAAAACGGCGTGCTGCGTCTTCAGCGTCACGTGGTAGCTCGTGTCGATCGTGTGGTCGCCGTCCATCAGCACCTCGGGCTCGACGATCGGCACGAGGCCGGCCTCCTGCGAGAGCGCCGCGTACCGAGCGAGCGCGTGCGCATTCGTCCAGATGCAGTAGTCGCTCGGGATCCCCGGCCCAATTGAGAGCACTGCGCGCCACTTCGTGAAGCGCGCGCCGAGCTCGAAGTACTCCTCGAGCCGCTCGCGCAGGCCGTCGAGGCCTTCCGTGACAGTCTCGCCGGGCGCGTGGGCCAGAGGCTTCGCGCCCATGTCGACCTTGATCCCGGGGATGATTCCGCGGCTCTCCAGCAACCGAGGAAACGGCGTCCCGTCGGAAGCGGACTGGCGAATCGTCTCGTCGTAGAGGATCACGCCGCTGATGAACTCCTCGCTCTCGGGCGTGGTGAAGAGAAGCTCGCGGTAGGCGCGCCGGTTGTCCTCGGTCGACTCGACGTCGATCGAGTCGAAGCGCTTCTTGATCGTCCCGCTGCTCTCGTCTGCGGCGAGGATCCCCTTGCCCTCGGTGACGAGCGCCTTCGCGATCGTCTTCCAAGCTTTGAGTCCCGTCACGGTCGCCATGCGCGCTCCCTCCTTGATTGCGTCGAGGGGATTATCTCTCTACGTGGGCTATCCTGAAGTGACTCCGCGGACGTAGCTCAGTTGGTAGAGCATCAGCTTCCCAAGCTGAGGGTCGCGGGTTCGATCCCCGTCGTCCGCTTTCCGACCGACGGCCGCGCCGCCGAGATCAGCCGCGGAGCGCGCGCAGTGCGTTGAGGATGACGCCGACGTCGATCACTTCCTGGAGCAGTGCTCCCGTCACCGGAGCGATGTAGCCGAAGGCGGCGAAGACCATCAAGACGAGCGACGCGCCGATCCCGAGCAAGACGCTCTCCCTGGCGATCCCGAGTGCCCGCCGCCCGATCCGCACCGCATCGACGACGCGATCGACCCGCTCGACGAGAATCACGGCATCTGCCGTCTCGGACGAGACGGTCGCGCCGATCGTGCCCATCGCGATGCCGACGTCTGCGAGCGCGAGAGCGGGCGCGTCGTTGATGCCGTCCCCGACCATGACGACGTCGCGCAGATCAGGCCGAGCCTGAAGCGCACGCACGAGCTCGAGCTTCTCCTGCGGTGTCTGCTCCGCGTAGACGCGGTCGATGCCGAGCGCAGCGGCGACGCGTTGCGCGACCGCCGGCTTGTCGCCGGTCACGAGCGCGATGTTCTCGATACCGGCTTCGCGCAAGCTCGGCACGAGCTCGCCTGCATCCTCGCGCAGGCGGTCGTCGAGGAGGATGACGCCTGCGGCCCTTTCGTCCACACCCACGTAGACCTTGGCGGCGCCTCCGTCCAGCTCCTCCTTCACTCTCGTCTCGAACCCGTGCGACTCGAGCCAGCGCGCGCTGCCGACGAGCACCCTGTGTCCGTCCACGACACCCTCGATGCCCTGGCCGAGGGTCTCCTCGCCGCTCTCGGGCATCGAGAGCTCGAGCCCGCGTTGCTCGGCGCCGGTCACCAGGGCCTCAGCCAGCGGATGGGCGGAGAGGCGGTCGAGCGACGCTGCCAGCCGCAATGTTTCGTTCTCGGGGATGCCGTCCACGGTGACCACCCGGGCGAGCTCCGGGTGGCCCAGAGTGATCGTGCCGGTCTTGTCGAAGAGGACCGTTCGGGCCTTGCCCAGACGCTCGATCACGCCCGCGCCCTTGACCACGATCCCTGCACGCGCGGCTCGGGAGAGCCCGGACATGAGAGCAATCGGAGCGGCGAGAATGAGCGGGCAGGGCGTCGCCACGACGAACACGGCGAGCGCGCGGACCGGGTCGCCGGACGCCGCCCAGGCGAGACCGGCGATCACCGCCGTCGCGGGCAGGAAGAAGGCTGCGTAGCGGTCGGCGAGGCGCACGAACGGCGCCCGCTCGGTCTCGGCCTGCTGGACAAGCCGCACGAGCGCTGCATACGCGCTCTCCGCGGCAGGGCGAAGAGCGCGCAGCTCGAACGCAACACCGAAGCTGGCTGTGCCGCTGCGCACCTGGCCGCCGCGGTGAACGGTCACGGGCATCGGCTCGCCGGTCAGCGCCGACTCGTCGACGACCGCCTCCGCGCTCACGACGAGCCCGTCCACGGGGACGACCTCACCGGCGCGCACGAGCACGATGTCTCCCGGGAGGACGGTGTCGACCGGAACCTCCTCGACCTCGTCGCCCCGATGCACATGAGCGACCCGCGGAGCCCGCTCGACGAGCGCGCTCAGCTCGCGCCGCGCACGCCGGTTTGCCACCTCCTCGAGCGCATTGCCTCCCGCGAGCATGAGGGCGATCACCGCACCGGCGAAGTACTCACCGAGCGCCAGCGCGCCCGCCATTGACACGAGCGCAATCGCATCGACGCCGACGTCGCGGCGCATCAGGCTTCGTCCCACCGAGACCGTCAGCGGAACGAGCAGCAGGGCTGTCGTCGCAGCCCAGACGTAATGGGCAGGCTTGTCGAAGCCTGCGAGGTGCAGTGCAATCCCCGCCAACACGCCTGCGAGGGCGCCCAGCGCGGTCAGGCGAGCCGCTGAGGTCGTCGCCACACGTCTGATGGCTCTGGTCATGGTCAGATCCGAACTGACCGTAGGCAGGGGAGGGCTCGAGGTGCATCCGGGTACCCCCTGTGACGCACTGCGGACTTCCCCCAATCGCCGGGAACCGCGGTGTCATGTGGGAAAGCCACCGTTCCCAGGCTCAGGTCGGCCAGGCGTCGGCGAACTTGCGGCGCGTCTCGGCCAAGTGCTCCGGCACCACCTTCACCGTCTCCCAGCACCGGCATGACGTTCGTGTCGCCTGCCGCGACGGTAAACGATCAGCTCACGCCCGAGAGTTCGATCCCACAAACCTCGTCGGTCGTCGTCCACTAACTCGCGCGAGCGCTGCCCTGGCGGTCTGGGTTCCGCGTCGGCCGGAGCCTGGCAGCTTCCGGCAAACCGCTGGCTCAACGTCAGCGTCGGCGCTTCGGTCGCGCTCGTCGCCGGGATCGTCTTCCTCCCCGCGGCACACGGCGCCTTCGCGACGATTTCACTCGATGCTTTGGAGACTCTGATCGTGGTGGCACTGGCCCTCATTCCCCTCGCCGGCCTCGAGCTCCTGAAGGCGGTTGGTCGACGGCGAGCCGCTCTCGATGCGCAGGTTATGCCCGAGAACCGCCGTAGCACCGCCGGCCGGCGGCCGTCGCGGAAGGTCGTCTCATAACAAGCTCGAGCCCGCCCGACGTACGTCACCAGGCAGGCGCCGGACTCACCGAGGACGAGGCGGCTCAGCGGCTGGCGCGGCGAGGTCCGGTGCCGCCGCCCCGGACGAGCCGCTCCTACGCGAGCATCGTGCGCGCCAACCTCTTCACCGTCTTCAACCTCATTCTCGCCGTCGCGGGCGCGGCGACGCTTATCTTCGGCGAGTGGCAGGACGCGCTCTTCCTCGGCGTGCTCGTCGCCAATACGGCCATCGGAACGGTGCAGGAGGTCCGGGCGAAGCGCGCGCTCGACCGTCTCAGCGCGCTCGTCGCGCCACACGCCACTGTCGTCCGTGACGGCATCCCGCGGAAAGCGGCGGTCGAAGAGCTCGTTCCCGGCGACCTCGTGCAGATCTCGCCCGGTGACCAGGTCGTCGCCGACGGGACGCTGGAGCGGGCTGACGAGCTACAGCTCGACGAATCGATCCTGACGGGCGAGTCGCGCCCCGTCGAGCGCGCGGTCGGCGAGGACGTTCGGTCGGGATCGTTCGCCGTCGAAGGCGTCGGCGCCTACACCGTGACGGCTGTCGGTGGGCAGAGCTACGCCGTCCGGATCACCGGCGAGGCTCGCTCGTTCCGACACCCGCGCTCCCCGCTCGAGCGCGCGCTCAACCGTCTGCTCTTCGTGCTCGTGGCGCTGATGGTTCCGCTCGGCATCGTCCTCGGCTATGCGCTCTGGCACCGACAGGCGCCGTTGCATTCCGCGGTGCCGACATCGGTTGCGGCGGTCGTCACGCTGATCCCCGAGGGGCTCATCCTGCTCGCCAGCCTCACGTACGCAGTCGCGGCGCTGCGCATGGCCCGCCGGGGCGCGCTCGCTCAGCAACTGAACGCAATCGAGTCGCTGGCTTCTGTCGACGTCGTCTGCCTCGACAAGACCGGCACCCTGACCGAGTCGGCGTTGCGCGTCACGGGCATCGTCGGGCCGGACTCCCTCGCCGTCGACCTCGGCCGCTTCGCCGCGTCCTCGGCCGCGCGCAACTCGACGCTCGACGCGATCGCGGCCGCCTTCCCCGCGACGCCGGCTGCCATCGAGGAGCAGGTGCCCTTTTCGTCCCGGCGGCGCTACAGCGCACAGCGGATCGGCGGCGTCGGCTACGTGCTCGGCGCGCCTGAGCACTTCGACCTCGACGGCTTCGGCCCGGAGGCCGAGCGCGCCGCAGACGAGGGTCGGCGCGTGCTCGCGTTCGGCGTTGCGGAGCGCCTCGATGACGAGCGTCCGCACGCCCGCGGGCTCGTCCTCCTCGCAGAGCGTCTGCGTCCGGAGGCACGGTCGACGGTCGAGTGGTTCCGGAACGAGGGTGTCGAGCTGATGGTGCTCTCGGGCGATCGGCCGGAGACCGTCGCCTCGATCGCCCGCGACGCCGGGATCGAGGGTGCGGCGATCGACGCTTCCGCACTTCCGGACGACGCCGACGAGCTGCGACGTGTCGTCTTCGCGCACAGCGTGCTCGGCCGCATCTCGCCGGACGACAAGCGGCGGGTCGTCGAGTGCTTGCGCGATGCCGGACGCTACGTGGCGATGGTCGGCGACGGCGTCAACGACGTGCCGGCCATGAAGGCGTCACGGCTCGCGATCGCACAGGGAACTGGCACACAGATGGCGCGAGCCGTCGCGGACGTCGTGCTCGTGCGCGGCGAGTTCGCCGCAGTCCCGGCGATGGTCGCCGAGGGCCGAAAGATTCTCCGCAACGTTCAGAGGGTCGCGAAACTCTTCGTCACGAAGTCGGCGTTTGCCGCCTTTCTCGTCCTCTCGATCGGACTGACACCGACGGCCTACCCGCTGCTCCCGCGCCATTTGACGCTTGCCGCTTCGCTCATGATCGGCATTCCCGCCTTCTTCCTCGCCCTCGCGCCGAGCACCGGGCGCTACAGCTCGCAGGGCTTCTTGCGCGAGCTCGCGGGCTTCGCGATCCCAGCCGGCACCGCCGCGGGCCTCGGTGTCCTCTCGAGCTACCTCTTCGCGCTCAACGTGCTCGACCTGCCCCTACTCGACGCCCGCACCGTCGCTGTGACCGTGCTCGTGCTGGTCGGGCTCTACCTGATCCTCGCGCTCGAAGCATCCGGGCGCGTGCGCGGAGCCGCGGTCACAGGCCTCTGCCTGGGGCTCTTCGCGAGCTATGTCCTCATCTTGCTGATTCCGTTCACACGTGACTTCTTCTTACTCGCATTCCCGAGCCCATCCGTCCTCGGGCCGGCGCTCGCCGGCGCTGCTCTTGCGATCACGTGGCTCGCACTTGTCGACGACCGGTTCGTTCCCGGTCGATCCGACGCCAAGTGAGGACTTTGCGTTTCCGAGCGCGTTCCGGGACGCGCACGAAGTAAGCGGGCCCGGAGGCCCGCCTACTCCTGCCGAGCTGCGGTCTCAGACGGCAGCTGGTCGGCTCCTGCGGGTCTGTAGTGCGACGAGAATCGTGGCGCCGAAGCCGAGCAGGACGAACATCACGCCGGCTCCGATAACGGCGTCATTCCAGTTGAACGTGGACGATTCACTCACCATGTTGCTCCCGACCTGGGGCACCTCGGGTCGAAACAGCGTGTTGATGGGCGCGTAGCCCCTGGGCTTGTCCGAGACCGGCGAGCTCGTCACCTGTGCGTGGAGGTCATCGGCGTACAGCCTCGACTGGACCGAGACCGCCGAGCTCGCGATCGGTGCGTGGAAGTCGTCGGCGTAGAGCCTCGACTGGGACGAGCCGAGAGCTTCGTATCCGTCTCCCGGTAGCACGGCCTGGGCGGAGGGGGCGGCGAGCGCAGCGGCGGCGAGCGCGAGCCCGAGCCCCTTGATGAATCGGCGTGAACCTCTGATCTTCATGACTCCCTCCTGTGTAGTTGCCATGTCCCAGACGGTAGGACGGGGCGACGCACGTGTCGTTCACGGAGGCGACACAAGAAGTGTCAAACTCGTCACACAGTGGAGTGGCAGTTGTTGGCGGACGTTCCGGAGGACGCCTTGCGCACGCTGCTCAGCATCGCCCGCCGGCGGACGTTCGCGAGGAACGAGGTCGTGTTTCACCACGGCGACCCTGCCGATTCGCTGCAACTGATCAGCAAAGGGCGCTTCTCGGTGCAGATTGCGACGCCGCTCGGGGACATCGCCACGCTCTCCGTGCGCGGGCCGGGCGACGCGTTCGGCGAGCTCGCGCTTCTCGGCCCCGAGTCGGCGCGCTCGGCCACCGTCTCGGCCCTCGAGCCGGGCGAGACGTACTCCGTCTACCGCGGCGACTTCGAACGGCTTCGCCGCGAGTACCCGAGCGTCAACGATGTTCTGATCGGCATCCTGGCCGAGCACCTGCGCCGCCTGTCCGAGCAGCTGATCGAAGCGCACTACGTTCCGGCGGACCGGCGCGTGCTCCGGCGGCTGCGCGAGTTGGCGGAGCTCTACGGGGGAAGCTCGGAAACAGTCGTTGTCCCGCTCACTCAGGAGGACATCGCCGGGCTCGCCGGCACCTCGCGGGCGACGGTCAACCGTGTGCTGCGTGAGGAGGAGCGGCGGGGCACCGTCGAGCTGCGACGCGCAAAGACGGTCGTGCTCGAGCGCGACGAGTTGTCGCGGAGAGCGGGTTAGCCGGGTCGTCCGCTCTTTCCCTGGATGGGCCAGGAGTCCGCGAGCTTGCGGCGAGTCTCGGCGAGATGCTCCGGCAGGACCTTGACGTCGGCGAGGACGGGCATGAAGTTAGTGTCGCCAGCCCAGCGGGGGACGAGGTGGAGGTGGACGTGGTCGGTGATGCCCGCGCCGGCGATGCGGCCTAGGTTCCACCCCAGGTTGTAGCCCTGCGGGCCGAAGACTTCCGCCAGTGCGCCCATACCCTGGCTCGCCAGGCGGTGGACCTCGAGCGCTTCCTCGTCGTCGAGCTCAGCGAAATCCGCGAGATGGCGCGTCGGAGCGATCAGCAGATGGCCGGACGCATAGGGGAACTTGTTCAAGAGGACGAACCCGTGCCGTCCCCGGTGTACGACCAGCCCGTCCTCGTCGGCGCCCTCGAGCGCGAGGCAGAAGATGCACCCCTCTTGCTCGTCGGCGCTGCCGACGTATTCGAGCCTCCATGGCGCCCAAAGCGGCCGGGTCACGACGTCGCTTCTATCAGGATCTCCAGGTAGCGTGTCGCCGTGACTCGCGCCTGGCTCGCATTGCTTTCCGCAGCGCTCATCGCCCTCGGAGGCGCGTCCACGGTGCAGGCGTGGCACGACCCGCTCCACGAGTGCTTCGGCGCGACCGAGACGATGGTTGGGACGCCGGCGAACGACGTCCTGACGGGCACGGCCGATAACGACGTGATCAAAGCCGGCCTGGGCGACGACATCATCGACGGCGGCGGCGGGGACGACATCATCTGCGGCGAGGACGGCAACGACACCATCTATGGAGGGGCCGGCGACGACGCGATCTCGGGCGACGCCGGCGACGACGGCGTGGACGGTGGCGAGGGGTTCGACATCGCCTTCTTCTACTGGTCTCCTGTCGGCGTGACGGCCGATCTCTCCACACACGTCGCCGCCGGCTGGGGCAGCGACATGCTCGCCGGCTTCGAGGGGCTCGTCGGCTCTCTAAACGACGACTCACTGACCGGAGACGCAACCGGCAACCTGCTCGACGGCCGGGCCGGGAACGACACGCTCTCGGGCGGCGCGGGCTCCGACGGACTGGACGGGGACGCCGGCAACGACGTGCTGGACGGCGGGCCGGGCCTGGATCTCGCGTTCTACGACTACTCGCCGAACGCGGTCGTCGCGAGCCTCGCAGCACACACCACCCGCGGCTGGGGAACCGACACCCTGCGTGCCATCGAGGACCTCCACGGCTCGCAGAAGGGCGACGTCCTCGTCGGAAACGGCGGACCGAACCTCCTCAACGGGCACAGAGGAGACGACCGGATCATGGGCGGCGGAGGCAACGACCTGATCGTCGGCGAGCAGGGGAACGAGCGCCTCTACGGAGGGCCGGGTCGTGACCGGATCGTCGGTGGGCCCGGGCGGGATTACGCCGACGGCGGCAGTGGGCGTGACCGCTGCGTCGCCGAGCGCAAGAAGCGCTGTCCGTAAGCACGGCCTCGGATTCGCTGAGGTTGTCGGAGGTCCGGTCAGGTTGGTAGAACTTTCGACCGTGCCCATCAAGCACGCCGTCAACGTCGAGAGCTCCGGTGGGGCCGACGTCGGTTTCCAGTTCTCCGTGCTCCAGCGGCACATGGACATCTTGAGCGAGCGCGACCACGTGTCCTTCGGGGGGCATCCGCCGGCGCTGCCAGCCGCTACGACGACGACTACCCTCTGATATGAGCGTCCGCGGCGCCGCCTTTCTTGGCATCGGCGCGATGGTGGGCGCGGGTATCTTCGCGCTGCTCGGTGAGGCCGGCGCTGTCGCAGGATCCGCGGTCTGGCTCTCGTTCCTGCTTGCCGGCATCGTCGCCGCGCTGCTCGGCTACAACGTCGTCAAGCTGGGCGTCCGCTATCCATCCTCGGGTGGGCTGATCGCGTACCTGCTCGAGGGGTTCGGGAACGGGCGACTGGTCGGGATCTCATCGTGGCTGGGCTACTTCGCTGCGATCGTGATCGTCTGCTCGATGGTGGCGGTCGCCTTCGGGAGTTACGCGACCTCGCTCTTCATCGGCAACGACGCAGCGGCCGGCTGGGACAACGTCTTCACCTCGGCGATCGTGGTCGCGATGGCTGGGATCAACTTGATCGGTGCCCGTTTCGTCGATCGTGCCCAGTCGCTGATCGTGGTTGTCCTGCTCGCTGTCTTTGCCGTCTTCATCGCCGTGACCCTCGTCGACATCGACCCCCACCTGCTCGCCTTCAGCGGGTATCCGCCGGTCTCGGACATCATCGCCAGCGTCGCTCTCACCTTCTTCGCCTACCTCGGCTTCAGCGTGATCACGTTCGCTGTCGGAGACTTGCGCGAGCCCGCCCGCGAGTTGCCGAAGGCGATGTACCTCGCACTCGGTGTCACGGCTCTCACGTACGTCCTGATCGCGCTCGGCGTGTTCGGCACGCTGACCGTCACCGAGGTCGTCAAATATGGCGAGACCGCGATCGCCGAGGCTGCAAGGCCGGCTCTCGGCGACGCCGGCTTCACGATCATGGCCATCGCTGCCTTGCTGGCCACGGCGTCGTCGGTGAACGCGACGCTGTACGCCTCCGGGGGCCTGACGGCGATGCTGGCCGAGGTCGGGCAGTTCCCGCCCTTCTTCGGCCGCGGCTCGCGACTCGGCTCGCACGCGGGGTTGCTGATCACCGCCGCGATCGTGCTCGTCGTCTCCAACCTCGTCGATCTCTCCGCGATCGCTTCCGTTGGCAGCGCCTGCTCGCTCGTGATCTTCCTGCTCGTCGGCATTGCCGGCTATCGGCTGCGATCGTCGACCGGCGCCCGCGGTTTGATCATCCTCGTGGGGATGTTGGCGACCGCCGTCGTGCTCGCCTTCTTCGCGGTCGACACGCTCCGCAACGCACCCGAGACGTTCGCGGCCATCGTCGCGATCGCTGCTCTGGCGGTGCTCCTCGACGCCGTCTGGAAGCACATGCGCAAGGAGCCTCCTCCTGCGTCAGCGGAGTCGCCGTCGCTGACGCCGACCTCTTAGGTAAGCCCCGATGACAGCGCTCAAGACGTCGGACTCGGCCGTCGAGTTCCTGATCCGGTTCGTGCGTGTCGGCCACGAGGCCGGCTACCCGACCGCCGACCTCGAGGACCGGGTCCTGGCTCTCGCTCGATCGCTTGGACTGACGGACGTCCAGGTCTCCGCGACGCCGACGCTGGTCGAGGTCTCGCTCGGATCGCTCCCGCACCAGCGCACGTTCACGGTCCGCGTACGTCCCGCCGGGGTCGACCTGGACGCGATCGCCCGCGCTGACGACCTCGTCCAGGACGTGCTCGCGGGGCGGCTTGATCCGGACGCCGCGCTGACGGCGCTTGCCGACATCAAGTCACGGCCGCTGGAACGTCCCTGGCCTTTGCTGCTCGCCGCGTACGCGATCGCGGGCGCTGCGCTGACGCCGGTGTTCGGCGGGGGCTCGCGCGAGATCGCCGCCTCGGCCGTCGTCGGGCTCCTCGTCGGCGCGATCGCGCTTCCCGTGACGCGCACTCCACGCACGGAGCCGATGGCGGCTCCGCTTGCGGCGGTCACCGCGAGCTTCTGTGCGGCGACGATCGTTCACCTCGGCCTGGACGCGTCGCCCAACGTCGTGACGCTCGCCGCGCTCGTGACGTTTCTGCCCGGTATGAGACTCACTATCGGCATGCGCGAGCTGTCGAGCGAGCACCTCCAGTCGGGCGTCGCGAATACGGCGAACGCTCTCGTCCAGCTACTCGGCCTCGTCTTCGGGGTCGAGGTTGGGCGCTCGATCGCTGAGAGCTGGTTCGGCGCGACGGAGGCGGTCGCCACCAAACACGGCCTTCGCGGGAACGCACCTGATCGCGGCAGTTGCGGCCGGCCTGGCGTTTACGCTGACCCTGCGCGCCCAGTTTCGGGATGCGTGGATGATGTGTGCCGCGACCGTCCTGGCACTCTCCGCAAACGCAGCCGGCGCGGCACTCGTCGGAGACCAGGCCGGCGTCTTCGTCGCAACGCTCGCGGTCGGCCTCGTCGGCGGTCTGATCGGATCCGGGCTCCGCCGCTCACCGCTGGTCTTCATCGTGCCCGGCGTCCTCATGCTCGTACCCGGGAGCGCGGGCTTCGACAGCATCCTGCAGCTGCTCGACAACCAGACGATCAGCGGCATCACGGCTGCCTTCGACACGTTCGTCACCGCAACGGCCATCGCGTACGGCCTCATGGTCTCAGCAGTGATCCTGCCCGGCCGCTTTCAGCCGGCCGGATCGCGCCAGGAAGCGGTCGTCCGATCGGGATGATGTGACGGTGGCCGAGGGCTTGAACGCTGAGGGCATGCCGGATCGTCGTCGAGCGCTCCGCCGGCTTGGACTGACCTGCGCGGGCCTCGCCGTGGTCGCCTCGGCCGGCTTTCTGCTCGCAGCCTGCGGAGGTGGCGACGGAAGCGCGGTGACGACCCGGACGGGCGTGACAGCGACGAGGACAACGGCGACGGCGACGCGACCGGCCGTCACCCAGACCAGGCCGAGTGAGACGACTCCGATCGCTCCTCCACCGGCGACGACGTCGCGACAACCGCCTCCACCACCTCCACCTCCACCTCCACCTCCGCCGCCAACAACGGTCGCGGCTACCGAGCCGTCGTCTACGAGCAGCACGCCCTGGGGTTGGATCGCCCTCGCAGCCGGCCTGGCAGTGGCAGCGATAGTGGGGCTCCTCCTCTGGAGACGTCGGCGGGCCCACGCTGCTTCATGGTCCGCCCAGCTGGCCGATCTCTCACGCCGCTCTCTCGTCGCGCTCGACGCCGTCCTCGCCGATGGCTCGGTAGTGACGGGCCAGATTCAGGCGCTCGCCGCCGAAGCGCGATCGCTCGCGACGCAAGCTCCCGACGATCCGGCGAATGAGGCCGCGGCCCGACTGCGAGACGCCCTCGACGAGCTCGCGCGGACGCTCGAGGCCGACCGAACCCTCCGACTCAGCTCGCCGCCCCCGAGTGCGGAGCAGCTCTCGTACTCGACGGCTCTCATTCACCAGCACGTCGAGGCGCTCCAGCGCGTGCTGCGGACTCCGAGCCCCGGCCCGCCTCCAGCCTGAGTTACTAGGTCGAGGGCAGCGGCTCGTCGTCCTTTCGCGGCTCACCGGCCGACCGCGGCGGGGCTGCTCACGCCGCCAGCCCGGACGTAGGCCGCCGAGTGGGCTCAGGCCACGATCTGCAGCTCGTGGGTCGTGCCGTTGAGGCGCCGTCCACCGTCCTCGGTGACCGTGACGATGTCCTCGATGCGAACACCGAAGCGACCGGCGAGGTAGATGCCAGGTTCGATCGAGAAGCACATGCCCGGCTGCAGCGGCTGGGTCTCTCCCTCGACCATGTAGGGCGGCTCGTGCGTGGTCACGCCGATGCCGTGGCCGGTCCGGTGCAGGAACTGCTCGCCGTAGCCGGCCTCTGTGATGACGCGCCGACACGCGCGGTCGATGTCCTGGCAGGCGACGCCCGGCCTGACGGCCTCGAAACCGGCCTGCTGAGCCGCGCGGACGATCTCGTAGACCTCGCGCTCCTCGTCGGTTGGTTCGCCGACGTGCACCGTGCGTGACGTGTCGGAGCCGTAGCCGTTCTTGAGGCCGCCGAAGTCGAGCACGATCATGTCGCCGTCCTCGATCGTCCGGTCGCCGGCCTCGTGGTGCGGGTTGGCACCGTTCGGGCCGGAGCCGACCACCGTGAAGTCGACCTGGGAATGTCCGTGGTCGATCAGGAGCTTGGCGAGATCTGCCGCCACCTCGGTCTCCTTGCGCCCCGCGAAGCGGACCTCGAGGATCGCCTCGAAGCATGCGTCCGCGGCCGCGCCGGCGGCGGCGAGGCGCTCGAGCTCGTCGGCGTCCTTGATCGCGCGCAGCATGGGCAGCGCGGCGGTCATCGACACGTAGTGGGTGTCGGGCAGCGCCTGCTGGAGGCCGAGCAGTTGCAGCGCCCACGCGGAGTCGGAGATCGCGTACGTTCCGACGGGGTCGAGGACCGGGGCGAACTTGGCGAACGGGTCGGTGCCGTCGACCCAGTCGGTCAGCGCGATCGCGCCCGCACTCGGCGCACTCTCGGCGTCGGGGCGCTCGAGGGAGGGCAGGATCATCGCCGGCTCACGCCCCTTCTGCGAGCGCGAGCAGCGTCAGGCGCTCGGTGATGGCCACCGGCGCGTACCCGGCGAGGTAGACGCAGGTCGGGTCCCGGTGCGACGAGCACGCCGGTCAGGCCCGGCGGCGTCGGCCTGCTCGGCCGCGCGCCCCATCCGCCGGGCGAAGTCCTCGGCCGTGAACGGTGCCGGTTGCGCGCTGACGGCCATGGCTAGCTCTTGCCGTTTCCGGCGTAGCGCTCGAGGAAGAGCGCCTCGGCGAGCGCGATGTGCTCGATCTCCGAGGGGTCGACGCTCTCGTTGGGAGCGTGGATCAGGCACCGTGGCTCTTCGACGCCGAGCAGCATCATCTCGGCGTCGGGATACGTCTCGGCGAGGACGTTGCACAGCGGGATCGAGCCCGCCCTGGCCCTCGGTCGCCATCGGGTGCCCGAACGCCTCCTCCATCGCGGCCTTCATCGCGTCGAACGCGGGGCCCTCGAGCGAGCCGACGAACGGGTCGCCGACGGCGACGCGCTCGATCTCGCACTGCAGGCCCCAAGGCACCCGCTTGGCGAGATGGTCGACGAGCGCGTCCTGCGCCTGCTGCTCCGGTCACTCCCGGTGGCAGCCGCAGGCTCACGCGGGCCGCCGCCGAGGCCTGGATCGCGGAGGACGACCCGACCACGGGCGGGACGTCGATCCCGAGGACGGTCGCCGACGGCCGCGCCCACAACAGGTCGGCGACGCTGCCGTCGCCCATCAGCTTGACGCCCTCGAGCACGGTGGCGTCGCTGCGGAACTGCTCGGCCGGGTAGTCGACCCCGCTCCAGGTCTGGGTCGCGTCGAGCCCGTCGACGGTCGTGTTCCCGTGCTCGTCGTGCAGCGAGGCGAGCATCTGGATGAGGCCGACGAGCACATCGGGCGCCGGCCCGCCGAACATGCCCGAGTGCATCGCGCTCCCCAGCGCGCGCAGGGTCACGTCGACGCTGGTCATCCCTCGGAGGGTCGACGTGAGCGTCGGCACACCGACCGCGAAGTTGCCCGTGTCGACGACGAGGATTGCGTCGGCGCGAAAGCAGGTCGGCGTTCTCGGGCACGAATGCCTCCAGCCCGCCCGTGCCCTGCTCCTCGGAGCCTTCGCAGATGAGCTTCACCGTGCACGGGAACCCGCCCTGGACCTCACTGAGCGCACGGAGCGCCGTCAGGTGCATGACGATGTTGCCCTTGCAGTCCGCCGAGCCGCGACCGTACCAGCGGCCGTCGCGCTCGGTGAGCTCCCAGACCGGCGACTTCCAGGCCTCCTCGCCGAGCGGGGGTTGGACGTCGTAGTGGCAGTACAGCAGGACGGTCGGGCTGCCCTCCGGCCCGGGAGCATGGCCGTGCACCGCCTTGCTACCGTCGGGCGTCGGCGAGGCCACGACGTCTTGCAGGCCGACCTCGGTGAACGCGTCGATGACCCACTGCGCGGCCTTGTCGCACTCCTCGGGCGGGTACTGCTTCGGGTCGGCGACCGACTTGAAGGCCACCAGCTCGGCGAGGTCGTCCTTCGCGCGGCCCATGAGGCCGGCAACCGCCTCGCGCAGATCGTCAGCGGGCATGACGGTTCCCTCTCAAGGCTCGATCGTGTCGTCGTACTTCAGCTTGTCGATTCTCTCCTGGTACTGATCCAGTTTCTCTGGGCAGTAGGTCTCAAGGATCAGCGCCTCACCCAGTACGAGGCGGCGGTCGACGATCACCGGCCGCCGACCGACAAAGTCGGCACCGTTGTACAGCATGTCGTTCTGAATGGCCTTGCCCAGTGCGTTGGCAGGGTTCTCGCAGACGGCCCCGCCGTCGCGTGCCCAGCGACTTGACGATGATGTCCTGGTCCTGCGGAACGCGCAGTCCGGCCTGCTCGAAGCGCTGCGTGAGCTGCTGGGCCTTCTGCTCGGCCTCCGTTGTCGTCTTCTCACCGCTGTAGGTGACGAGTCCGACGGCGACCAGGACGACGACTACGCCGCCGACGATCCAGTACAGCCAGCGATGCTGCGGCGGGGCTCGGGCTCCTCCGGCGCCGGCGACGGTGGCTCCTCGGGGGCGGCGGGGCGGGAGCGCTCTCGACGGTGCCTTCGGCCTCGGCCGTCTTCCAGCCGGGCTTGCGCAGCTTCAGGAACAGCCACGGCGGCAGCAGGCCGAGCAGGACCGTGCCTGCAAGGATCAGCGCGCCGTAGGCGAGGGTGCTGCCGCTCTCGAACTGCGACGGCGGCACGAAGCCAATGACGATCGCCGCGGCCGAGGCGAGGAAGCCTACGACACAAAGGAACGTCAGACGCAGGCGCCCGGAAGCCGCGCTCCACGTTGGGCTGGTTTCGGCGCAGTTTCACGGCGGCGACGAACATCAGCAGGTAGACGATTAGGTAGATCTGGGTCGTCATCACGCTGAGGATCCAGTAGGCGCTCGAGACCGACGGGACCAGCGCGTAGAGCAACGCGATCAGGGTCGTGACTGCTCCCTGGACCACGAGGATGTTCACCGGGATCTCGTTGTCGTTCTGCTGCTGGAAGAACGGCGGGAGATAGCCCTCGCGCCGCGCGATCAACAGCAGCCCCTTCGATGGGCCCGCGAGCCAGGTCAGCATGCCGCCCACCGACGCGCACACGAGCGCGATCGCGACGATCGGGACGAGCTTCTGCAGGCCGAAGTAGGCGAAGAAGGCGTCGAACGCCTGCATCACGCCCGCGGTGAGGCTCAGCTCCTGAGCCGGGATGACCCAGCTGATCGCCAGCGCCGGCAGGATGAAGATCATCAGCACGAGCCCGCACGCGAAGAACATCGCCTTCGGGAACTCGGAGCGGGGACTGCGGAGCGAGGAGACGTGCACTGCGTTCATCTCCATGCCGGAGTAGGACAGGAAGTTGTTGACGATGAGCACGAGGCTCGCGATCCCCGTCCACTGAGGAATGAGGTGGTCCGCGTCCATCGGCGCGGCCGACGCGTTGCCCTGGACGAGGTAGACGATCCCCAGGACCACGAGCACGCGCGCCCGGGATCAGCGTGCCCACGAGGAGCCCGCTGGAGGCCAGCTTGGCGATCCCACCGGTGCCCCCTCGGGCCGAGAGGAACACGCCCGCCCAGAAGACGATGACGATGACGATCCCGGTGTAGAGGCCGTTCGTCGCCAGCTCCGGGTTGAAGACATAGGCCAGGGTGCTCGCGACGAACCCCAGCAGCGTGGGGTAGTAGAAGATCGTCATCGCGAACTGGCACCACACCGCCAGCAGGCCCCATTTCGCCGAGATGCCCTCGCTCACCCAGCGGAAGACTCCGCCCGACCAGCCGGACGCCAGCTCCGCCGCAACCATTGACTGAGGCAGCAGGAAGACGATTGCCGGCACCAAGTACAGGAAGACGCACGTCAGGCCGTACACGGCCATCGTCGGCGCGCTGCGCAGGCTCGCGACGGAGGCCGTCGTCATGAACGCGAGGGTCAGCCACGTGATGTACTTCGGTCCGGCAAGTCCCCTGGCCTCGGTGACCGCGATGGGCCGGTCGGCGGGAACGTCCATTGACGACATTCGACTCCTCCGTTCCTCCGTGGACCGAGCGTTTATATCGCAGATGGCTGCATCACCAGCAGCGAAGGATCCAGCAGTAGGCGCAGTAGGGCTAGATCGGCCTTCGGCGTCCTCGCGAGGGTAGAAACTCCCGGTTGAAAGAGCAGCCCGCCGCAGGGCCGTTCTGCTCAGATCCAGTGCTTGTAACGGAAGAACGCGATCATCCCGGCCAGAGCGGCGACCATCACGCCGAGGATGGCCAAAAAGGCCACGTGGCTCCCGTAGCCGGGGAAGTCGACGTTCATCCCGAAGAAGCCGGTGATCACGGTCAGCGGGAGCATCGTCACGCTGATGATCGTCAGCAGCCGCAGGACGTCGTTCTGGCGGTGGGCGATCGCCGCCTCGTTCGTGCTCTCGAGCGCCTCGACGACCTCCTTGTAGTTGTCCAGGAGGTCCCAGATCCGTTCCGAGGCGTCCACGATGTCGTCGAAGTAGAGGTCGAGCGCCTCGGGCAGGAAGCGCTCGATCTTGCGCTCGAGGAGACGGAGCGTGGGGCGCTGCGGCTTGATGATCTTCCGGAACGAGATGATCTCCTGCTTCGCCCGCGAGATGTCGCGGACGATCTCCTCGAACCGGCGATCGTCGATGTCGTCCTCGATCGAGTCGAGCTTGTGCCCGATCTTGTCCAGGATCGGGAAGCAGTAGTCGAAGAGGTCGTCGAGGACGTGGTAGAGGAGGTAGCCGGAGCCCTTCGCGAAGAGGCTCTCCCGCAGCTGGGGATCGTCGAGGCAGCGCTGGAAGAGGCGGGAGACCGGCAGCAGCTCGACGTTCGGAAGCGTGACGAGGTAGCCGGGCCCGAGGAAGACGTCGAGCTCGGCCGCGTTCAGCCGCTGGATCGCCTTGTCGTAGAACGGAAAGTGGAGCACCGCGAACAGGTAGTCCGGGTACTCGTCGACCTTCGGGCGCTGCCGCTTCGACAGGACGTCCTCGACGTCGAGCGCGTGCCAGCCGAAGCGCTCTGCGAGCATGGTCGACGCCTCCTGGTCGGGAGCGTCGAGGTGGATCCAGGTGAGGCCGTTTGCGGAGAGCTCAGCCGGCTCGCGGCGCGCGGCGACGACCGTCTCTTCGGCCTGGCTGCGCGAGCGAGGGCGCTTGATGCGGGGCAGGCTTGGCATCGGTACTGAGGGGGTCGTCGACCGTCATTTCTCTTTCGCCATCGTACCCGCCAAGCCTTGCGAGCACACCCCCGGAGCCAGGCCACTCGAGCGTTCCCGATCGGGCCGAGATCCCCGTATCTCGTGGCGGACATGATGAGCGTGGACCCGGATCCGACTTCGCAAGACTCCAGGGCTAGACTGGAGGCTCCGCGCCTGTAGCTCAGGGGATAGAGCGCGCGCCTCCGGAGCGCGAGGTCGCAGGTTCGATTCCTGCCAGGCGCATGAACAGCTCTTCCCCAGGCCGAATCCGCATGGTTACGCGGGTCAGACGTGCCACAGATGCCGGGAATGGTCAAACGGTGCCGCGCCGCCCGGTGCCGCCCTGTGAAACGCTAGTTCGCAGGACGATGGGATTCCGACTTCGGAAGTCGATCAAGATCGCCCCCGGCGTCAAGCTCAATGTCTCGAAGACCGGCGTCGGCGGCTCCGTCGGAGGACGGCATGGACGCTACTCGGCGCACTCCTCCGGCCGCCGCACCGTCTCGGCGAGCACGGGCGTTCCCGGCGTCTACTACCAGAAGGGCGTGAGCAAGAAGACGGAGAGCGGCGCACCACAGGCTGTCGCGCCGCCGTCGGCGAAGAAGCCGGGCATGTTCGCGCCGAAGGGCGAGAAGGAGCTGTACAAGGCCGTCAAGGCCCAGAACGTCCACGCGATCAGGCAGGCGGGCGACGAGCATCCGGAGTTTCGCCTTCCCTCCTACAGCCTCGCCGGCCTGCTGATGCTGACGAGCGAGCCGCAGGAGGCCGAGCGGCTGCTCGGGGACGCGTTCGCCACGGGCCGGGATCCAGCCCAGGAGAAGTTCGTCACCGACTACCTGTTCACCAACCTCCAGCTCTCGATCGCGAGCGGGGTCACGGCCGAGCTTCCCGTCAACCGCGACGCGGTCGGCCTCGCGCTCGGGGAGCTGAAGCAGGACAAGGGCGACCTGGACGGGGCGATCGACGTCGTCGAGCAACTCGAGCCGACGACCTACTCCGCAGTCTCGCTCGCCGAGCTCTATGCGCAGACGAAGCGCTGGGACGACGTGGTCGAGCTGACGGAAGGGATCACGAATGAGGACGATGCCTCGGCGCTCCTGCTCGTCTTTCGCGGGCAAGCGTTCAGGGAGCAGAGCTTCCACGACGCGGCGCACGAGTCGTTGAAGGAAGCGCTCCGCGCGCGTTCACGCGACGCGTCGATCCGCCATCTCGCGCTCGCCGAGCGGGCGCAGAACTACCTCGCGCAAGGCAAAAAGGCGATGGCCCGCAAGGACCTCGAGCGCATCCTCGCCGAAGACTCGTCCTATGAGGGCGTGCGCGAGCAGCTGGCCGAACTATCCTCAGGCTAGCTCGCCTGTAACTCGCCGAACGAGCGAGTAGGAAGGCCCGTCTGAATTGTCGCGGCAAGGCATGGCGTCAGATGAGGGTGCCTCCCCCCGGCCGGCGAAATCCGCGGCGGCAGCGAGCAGGCATCCGGAATCCGGCGCCGGTCTGACGTATTCCGTCGGGCGTCGGCTCGTCGCTCACGCCCAGCCCATCAGCAGCCCCGGCTACGTCAGGGCAGATGCACCCAGCGTCCCGGTACGTAATCTCGATGCGTGAACGGTCGCACGAGTGCGTACAACACGACGCCGAGAATGAAGATGACAGAAGCGAAGGACAAAATCGTCCAGAGAACTGCGTCGGTCGATGCAAGCATCTCTGAACCTCCTTTGATTCGATGGGCCATCGTCGGGTTCAGGCGCGGTTGTGTCATCGGTGACGACGCTGAGACGGGCTGCGGCAAACCCCTCGTCACGCGCGGCTACCGTGGCGCGCGCGGAGAGTTGGCGGACTGTCGCGAGAGCATCGCCATTTTTCGTAGCGGTCAAACCGATCAGGTCGAAGGAGCCGCACGACACAGTTGCGACCACGTACTTCCGCGACGGCTTTCGCGACCGCGCGAGCCACACCGTCGACGTGGAGCTCGGCGGGGTCTACGAGTATTGCCTCCCCTAGGGTGGCGCATACCCAAGGGCCTTCGCGGTCAGGCGGTCAGGCGGCTCGGGACGCAGGCTGCATGAACGCACCGAAGATCCAGAGCAGCGGGAAGAAAATCCCGAAGAAGAACAGCCAACCGTGCCCGTTGCGGAGCGTCCTGAGACCAAGCCATACGAACAGGACAAACCAGATCAGGGCCCCGATTCCAATTCCCCACCACATGCGTGGCCTCCTGTCGGTAATTGGTAGCTCTGTGAGTATCGGCGACCCAGTGAGTCTTGATCCAGGTCACCACGACGAGCCTACTGCAACTAGACGTGCCGCCCTAACCTTCTAGCTTTCCCTGCATAGCCTTGCGCTGGGGGTCTGACACGGGAAGAGGCGCGTCCAGGCGCATCACCGTCGGGCCCTTGACAAGCCAAGTAATTGAGTGCTAACTTACTTACATGGTGATGAGCTCGCAGCGGTTGTCAGCGGAGGAGCGGCGTGAGTCGGTCCTCGATGCCGCTCTCGTCGAGTTCGCCGAGCGCGGGCTCGTAGGAGCCTCCACCGAGGCGATCGCCGCGAAGGCCGGCATCTCGCAGCCGTACGTCTTTCGTCTCTTCGGGACGAAGAAAGCCCTCTTCAAGATGGTCATCGCGCGCTGCTTCCGCGAGACGCTGGAAACCTTCCAGCAGGCCGCCGAAGGCAAGCGTGGCGAAGACGCCCTCGAGGCCATGGGCAAGGCGTACGTCGACAAACTGCTCGCGGACAAGGTACGGCTTCGCGGCCAGATGCAGGCCTACGCGGCCTGCGACGACCCCGAGATCCGGGACGTCGTTCGTAACGGCTACGGCGACCTCGTCACCTACGTGGAGCGCGTGTCCGGCCTGGGGTCCGAGCAGGTGAGCGGCTTCTTCGCGACCGGGATGCTCCTGAACCTGATCGCGTCGATGGGCGTCGAGGACATGAAAGAGCCGTGGGCCGCGCGGCTGCTGGAGGGCTGCGGGAAATGACGTCCTTCTCTATTTGCCCGCTAAGTAAGTGAGTACTCAAGAACAAGGAGGGAGTGCAATGCAGAGCCGCAGCAACATGCTCTGGACGTTCGCGATCACCTCGGTCGCGCTCTTCATGGTCACGCTCGACAACCTCGTCGTGACGACGGCCCTTCCGGTCATCCGGCAGGACCTGCACGCATCGCTTTCACAACTCGAGTGGACCGTCAACGCCTACACGCTGACGTTCGCAGTGCTGCTGCTGACCGGGGCTGCGCTCGGTGACAAGCTGGGGCGACGGCTGATGTTCTCGGTCGGGATCGCGATCTTCACGCTTTCCTCGGCGGCAGCTGCGCTTGCTCCAACCGCGACCGCCCTCGACGTCGCGCGGGCGGCGCAGGGAGTTGGAGGCGCGATCGTGACGCCGCTGACTCTGACCTTGCTCTCCGCCGCGATGCCCGCCAACCGGCGCGGCCTCGCTCTCGGCGCCTGGAGTGGGATCGGAGGCCTCGCGGTAGCGATCGGCCCGCTCGTCGGCGGCGCCGTCGTCGAAGGCATCTCCTGGCAGTGGATCTTCTGGCTGAACGTCCCGATCGGGCTCGTGCTCGCGCCACTCGCCTTCCTGGGCCTCCGCGAATCCCATGGCCCGGGCGGGCGCCTGGACCTCGCCGGCCTCGTACTCGTGAGCGCGGGTCTCTTCGGGATCGTCTGGGGCCTCGTCCGCGGCAACTCCGTCGGCTGGGGCTCGACCGAGATCGTCGGATCGTTCGTGGCCGGAGGGATCCTGCTTGCGCTCTTCGTTCTCTGGGAGCGGCGGGCACCGGCGCCGATGCTGCCCCTGCGCTTCTTCCGCAACCGCGCGTTCACGCTGACGAACGTCGCGTCCCTCTTCATGTTCTTCGGCATGTTCGGCTCGATCTTCCTGCTCGCCCAGTTCTTCCAGACCGTGCAGGGCTACTCGCCGCTCCAGGCCGGGCTGCGGATCCTCCCCTGGACCGCGATGCCGATCTTCATCGCGCCCATCGCGGGTGCGCTCTCCGATCGGATCGGCGGTCAGCGGATCATGGCCGTGGGGCTCACCTTGCAGGCGATCGGCCTGGGCTGGATCTCCAGCGTCTCGACGCCGACGACGCCGTACTCGGAGCTCATCATCCCGTTCGTCATCTCGGGAACGGGGATGGCGCTCTTCTTCGGACTGGTCGCGAACATCGTCCTGAGCGCCGTCCGCCCCGAGGAAGAGGGCCAGGCCTCCGGAGCGCAAAACGCGATCCGGGAGCTCGGAGGTGTCTTCGGCGTCGCGGTGCTCGCGTCGATCTTCGCGCACTACGGCGGCTACTTCACGGCCCAGGGGTTCGTCGACGGCATGCGCCCCGCGGTGTGGGTCGGTGCTGCGGTCGTCGGTCTCGGCGCCCTCGCGGCCTTCGCGATCCCACGCAAGCCGCAGGCCGAGCCGCAGCGAGTCGAGGTCGAGCCCGCGCTCGAGGCTGCCGCGTAACCAGCACTCGCCGGGCGGTGAGCTTCTAGGCTTGAGCCGATGAAGCTCACCGCCCGGATCGCCACGCTCGAGCTCGCGGAGACGTTCACGATCTCGCGAGGAAGCCAGGACACGGCGGACGTCGTCTACGTGGAGATCGAGCACGACGGCGTCGCGGGCTACGGCGAAGGGAATCCGATCGACCGCTACGACGAGTCGGTCGAGTCCGCCCTCGCGTACCTGGAAGAGCACGGTGAGAAGGTCGGCGACGATCCGTGGGCGCTCGAGGAGATCGAGTCGCGCCTCCCCGACGAGGAGTTCGGGGCGCGATGCGCGATCGACGCTGCGCTTCACGACCTCCAGGGCAAGCTCGCCGGCATCCCCGTCTGGCGCCTGCTCGGCCTGCGACGCGCCGGCCCGCCGACCTCGTTCACGATCTGGCTCGGCGAGCCCGACGACATGGCCCGCCGCGCCGAGGCCGCCGGCGACAGGTTCAGGCGCCTCAAGTTGAAGATCGGCGGCCGCGACGGACTGGACGTCGAGCGCGTCCGCGCCGTGCGGGCCGTGACCGACCTGCCACTCCAGGTGGACGTCAACGAGGCGTGGTCCCTCGAGGAAGCCCTCGAAGCTCTGCCCGAGCTGGCCGAGCTCGACGTGGCGTACTGCGAGCAGCCGCTCCAGGCGGGCGACCCGGGCGGCCCAGAGTTGAAGCAGCGCTCACCGATACCGATCTACGTGGACGAGGACTGCCACAGGCTCGAAGACGTGGCAGCTTGCGCCGAGCGCGCCCACGGGCTCACGATCAAGCTGGCGAAGTCCGGAGGCATCCGCGAGGCCGTCCGCATGGCTAGCGCCGGGAGAGCTTTGGGCCTCGGGCTGATGCTCGGCTGCATGAACGAGTCGGGCCTCGCTGTGGCCGCCGGCGCACAGATCGCGAGCCTCTTCGACCACATCGACCTCGACGGGAATCTCCTCCTGCGCAACGATCCGTGGCCAGGCGTGGAGCTCGTCGATGGTGTCCAACTTCCGTCCGAGAGCCCAGGACTAGGTGTCCGAGAAGCGGTATCTGGTCCTCGCTGAGGGGAAGAGCGGGGACGCCCACTACGGGAAGACGATGCGGGGCGTCGTCGCGTACAGCCCGCATCCGACCGTGGCGATCGTCGACTCGACGAGGCCCGGGGAGACCTACGAGGGGATCCCGATCGTGGCCTCGGTCCAGGAAGGGCTCCAGTACGGCCCGACAACGGCCCTCGTGGGCGTTGCCACGCAGGGCGGCCGTTTCCCGCCGGCCTGGCGAGAGCTCCTGAAAGCGTCGATCGAGGCAGGGCTCGACGTCGAGAGCGGGCTCCACGAGTTCGTTTCCACCGACTCCGAGCTGGTCGAGCTCGCGGCGCGTCGCGGCGTCGAGCTCCGCGATCTGCGCAAGCCGCCCGCCGACCTCAATGTCCCGACCGGCCAGAACCTGCACCTCGCCGCGAAGACGGTGCTCACCGTCGGGTCGGACTGCGCGATCGGCAAGAAGACGGTGGCGATCGAGCTCGACCGGGAGGCGCGGCGGCGCGGCCTGCGCTCCCAGTTCGTCCCGACCGGTCAGACCGGTGTCGCGATCGCGGGCTGGGGCATCGCCGTCGACGCCGTCGTCGCGGACTTCATCGCGGGCGCGGCCGAGCGGCTCGTCGTCGAGGGAGCCGAGCGTGGGGGAGAGCTGCTCATCGTGGAAGGCCAGGGATCGCTCGTCCATCCGGCCTATTCCGGCGTCACGCTCGGGCTGATGCACGGCTCCGCACCGCATGCGTATGTGCTCTGCCACGTCGCGAACGCGACGCACATCGAGGGCTACCCGGAGCACCCGCTGCCCTCGCTCGCCGAGCTGATCGAACTGCACGAGCGTGCTTCGCTTCCCCTGCGTCCGGCCAGAGTGGCCGCGATCGCCCTCAACACCCGCGATCTGGACGACGAGCAGGCCCGCGCTGCCGCCGAGGCGGTCACCGAGGAAACCGGCCTGCCCACCGACGATCCCGTGCGGTTTGGCTCCGGGAAGGTTCTGGACGCCATCCTGGCGGTCCTGCAATCCTGATGGCCGAGGGGTTGATGAAGACGCGACTCACCAGAGCCGTCAGGCTGACGCTCGCGTACGCCGCACTGGCGTGCGTGATCGCGCCTGCCGCTGCAGCCGGCGACCTGAAGGTCGGGGTCGCCGACGACCACGCGAAAACCTCGCCGGAGATTGCGCAGCGGTTCTACGACGCGATGAACGACGTCGGCCTGACCGAGAACCGGATCACCGTCCTCTGGGACTCCAGGAACCCGCAGACCGTCCCCGAGCGCGACCTGATCACCCACGCTGTCGAGACCGCCACCGCGCATGGGATCCACGTCACGCTGTCCATCTATCCGGATCGGGCGCGCGCGATCACGGAGTCGCCGGGGGCTCCGGGCGAGTTCGCAACGTTCGTCGCGCTCGTCGCCCGCACCTATCCCGAGGTGAAGGACTTCATCATCGGCAACGAGCCGAACAAGGCCCGCTTCTGGCAGCCGCAGTTCAATCCCGACCGCACCGCCGCTGCGTGCGCTGCCTACGAGCCGCTCCTCGCCGCGTCGTACGACGCCCTGAAGTCCGTCGACCCGAACATCGTCGTCATCGGAGTCGGGCTGGGGCCGCGCGGGACCGACAACCCCTTTGCCGCGGGCAACCTCTCCATCTCTCCGGTGCGCTGCCTCCGCGACATCGGCCGCGCCCTTCGCGCCAGCAAGCGGCGCAAGCCGATCATGGACGAGCTCAGCCTCCATCCGCACCCGAACGCCTCGACGGACAAGCTCGAGACCGGCTATTCCTGGCCGAACGCGGGCATCCCGAACCTCGCCCGGATCAAGCAGGCCGCCTGGGACGCGTTCTTCGGCACCGCGCAGCCCACCTTCGAGGAGGCCGGCATGCCGCGCGGCCCGCTGCGCACGCTGAAGCTCCGCCTCAACGAGGTGGGCTGGCAGGTCGCCATCGCGGCCGACCACCGCGGCGCGTACTACGGCAAGGAGAGCGTCGTCACGACGGACGAGGGAACGCAGGCGGCGATCTACGGCAACCTCATCCCACTCATGGCGTGCGACCCCGCCGTGAAGTCCGTCCTCTTCTTCAATCTCGTGGACGAGGCGAACCTCGACCGCTGGCAGTCCGGGCTCATGCGCGCCGACTGGACGCGCCGGCCCGCCTACGCGATCGTCAAGGGTGCGGTCACCGCAGGGCAGACGCACTGCGCGGGCCGGGCCGTCGCGTGGCGCCACGAGTTCCGCCCCGTCGGCGTCCATCTCGGCTTCACCGGGGGCACGAGGGCCCGGTCCGCGAAGAACAAGGCCTGGAGCTTCGTCGCCGGCTCGGAGGAGGGCACGCTTTACACGGCGGGCCTCTTCAGGGTGCGCCGGGCCGGAAAGGTCTCGCCCGCGGTTCGCGCGCAGATCTTCCGCTCGCTCCGGTCGTCGAGGGCGCCCGGCGCGGTCCTCAAGTCGAGCGGCAAGCTGACCGGAGGCTGGGACCGCGTGATCACGTTCCCGACCAAGAGGCTGAAGCCGGGCTTCTACGTCTATGCGGCGCGGATCGTCGCCGAGCTGAACCTGAGCCGCAGGGCGAGCTACGTCGGCAAGGCGTTCCTCGTCCGCTGAGCAAGACTTGACACGAACACCTGTTCGCTCTAGCATGGCGAACACATGTTCGTTCGCATCCTTCTGATCGCTCTCGTGGCCACGTTTCTCGGCTGGAGCCTCCTCACCCGCGCGTCCGACGGCGCCGGGCCGGCTCAGGTCTACGTCGTGAAGCCCGGGGACACGCTCTGGTCGATCGCGGCCGCACGGTATGCCGGCGACCCGCGCGAGGGGATCTGGAAGCTCCAGCGCCGGAACGACCTCGCCGGGACGACGATCAGCCCGGGCGAGCGGCTCGTTCTGCCCTAGCCCTAGCCCGCCTCGGCGAGGTGGCGGACGGTCTCCTGCGTCTCACTGGGCTGCTCGGGCCAGAACTCTCCCGGCCGCCGCCTCTGCGCCGCGAAGAACGCGTCGACTACGGCGGGCGCAAACTGCGTTCCGCGGCCTTCGCGAACCTGGGCGAAGGCCTCCTGGAGTGTGAGCGCCCTGTGGTACGGGCGATCCGTTGTCATCGCGTCCCAGGCATCGGCGAGGCCGACGATGGACGCCTCGAGCGGGATCTCCTCGTTGGCCAGTCCTTCCGGGTAGCCCGTTCCGTCCCAGCGCTCGTGGTGGTGCTGGATGATCGGAACGCTCAGGCGAAGCGGGCTGAACTTCTCGACGATCCGCGCGCCGTCCTCGGAATGGCGCTTGATCACCTCGAACTCCTCGTCGGTGAGCTCCGCCGGCTTGGTCAGCACCGCATCGGGGACGGCGAGCTTGCCGATGTCGTGGAAGAGCGCGCCGAGCCGCAACGGATCGAGCCGGTTCTTCGGCAGGTCGAGCTCCTCGCCGATCGCGACAGCGATCCGCTGCACCCGTAAGGAGTGGCCCGCGGTGTACGGATCCTTGGCCTCGACCGTGGCGTTCAGGCTCTCGATCGCCTCGAGCGAGCTCTCCTCGAGCTTCGCGTAGGCGGCCATGAGGTCCTTCGAGCGTTTTCGCAGCTGCACGGTCTGTCGCGTGAGCATGGCCGACGCCCCTCGCACGAGGAGCACGAGCAGGGCCCACAGAAGCGCGAACACCCCGAAGGTGGTGAGCCAGATGAGGTGCTTCTTCTGGGCGATCGAGGCTTCGATCCGCGACGAGTCGGCGTAGATCTCGAGGGCGCCGATCACGTAACCGCCGTCGACCACCGGCGCGTAGACCTCGAGCGCGTGGTGAATGCCGCGCTCGACCTCGGCCGCGCTCTCAGCAGCGTTCAGCTCCTCGATGTTGGCGGCGCCGTGGCCCGTATCGAGCACCTCGCTGAGGTGGGGAGACACGGGAAATATCTTGCCCATCCGCTCCGGCGCGACATTCGTCCAGACGAGGGTCCCGTCGGGCTTCCAGACCTTGACGCTGAGGATGTCGGGTCTCGTCTCGAGACTCGTTCGGACGACGCCCTTCGCCTCGTGGCCGACGAAGAGCTGCCCACCGTGCACGAGCTTCCTGTGCAGGACGCCGTTCGTGTACTCGGCAAGGCTGACCTGAGCGTCGTCGATCGCCTGCTGGCGAAGCGCACGCGTGATCACCGATCCGAGGATGACCGCGGCTGCCGCCAGGAGCAGTGCGCTCGCGAGGACAAATGCCCTCAGCAGTGTGAGAGAGCGAGATATCTTCTCGGTGATATTTGGGGTTGCCACTCGGCCGCGCGCTCCTCTACCGCAGTATCGGCGGAGATTCGGCTCGGCCCTCACCCAAACGGGGTACCGGCTCTGCGCGGCGTCAGTGGTTAACTAGCCGCATGGACCTCGATCTCGTCTTCCTGGGCACATCCGGCTCGATGCCGACCGCGCAGCGCGCCCCTGCGGCGCTGCTGCTCCGCCGCGGCGGCGAGCGCCTGCTCTTCGACTGCGCCGAGGGCAGCCAGCGGCAGCTTCTGCGCTCCAACGTCGGGCTGATCGAGCTACGCGAGATCTTCCTGACGCACTACCACGCCGATCACTACCTCGGACTTCCGGGGATGCTGAAGACCTTCTCGCTCCGCGGACGAGAGGTGCCGATCACGATCTACGGACCGCCGGGCCTGCGTGACCTCTTCGAGGCGCTCCGACGCATCTTCGGACGGCTGACGTACACCGTCGAGCTGAAGGAGCTCCGGCCCGGCGACGAGCTGATTCGCGACGACTACCGCCTCGTTCCGTTTGCCGTCGCTCACGGGGTCTCCGCGGTCGGCTACGCGCTGATCGAGGACGCGCGACCGGGTCGCTTCGACGTGCAGGCGGCCGACGCTCTCGGTGTGCCTCCAGGCCCTGAGCGAGGCGCTCTTCAGCGCGGAGAGTCCGTGACCTTGCCCAGCGGGGAGACGATCACGCCCGACCTAGTGCTCGGCCCGGCCCGCCCTGGCAGGAAGGTTGTGATCGCGGGCGACGGCGGTCCGTCGGAAACGGTCATCGAGGCCGCGCGTGGGGCCGACGTGCTCGTCCACGAGGCGACGTTCTGTGAAGACGAGCGCGACCGGGCACGGGAGACCGCTCATTCCACGGCGGTCGAGGCGGCCGGCGTCGCGCGGGCGGCCGATGTGCAGATGCTGGCGCTCACGCACCTGTCGAATCGCTATTTCGGTGGCGAGGTGGCGCGGGAGGCGAAGACGATCTTCCCGAACGCAGTCGTGCCGAAGGACTTCGATACGATCGACGTCCGCTTTCAGGAGCGGGGCGGGCCGCTGCTCGTCAAGGGCGGAGCCCTGGAGCAGCGTTCGGAGCGCGAGACCGTTCCCACACGGGAGGAGGCCCCGGAATGACGCAGATGGTTCAGGTGGCAATGGCAGCGGACGTCACGGAGGCCGAGGAGCTGCAGACGATCCTCCGCTCGGCCGGTATCGATTCGGAGCTCGAGGGCGCAGTCGAGCACCATCCGCGGGAAACCGAGGATGCTCCGCAGAAGGTGCTCGTCCCGGAGAGCTCGCTCGAAGCGGCGCAGCATGCGATCGAGGCCCTCACGGAGCCCGAAGAGCTCGTCGACGAAACCTGATTTCGGTCGCATCGCTGCTCGCTACGACGAGCTTCGGCCCACTGACGACAACTGGTGGGAGGTCTTCGAGCTGCTCGTTCGCGAGGGCGACCTGCTCGGGCGGCGGGTGCTCGACGTCGGCTGCGGGACCGGCCGCGTCGCGGCTGTCCTGGCCGAGCGTGGGTCGCGCGTCTGGGGCGTCGAGCCGTCGACCGAGATGGCCGACTTGGCGCGGGAGCGGATCAGCACGGTCAAGGTCGCTCCGGCCGAGCGGCTGCCGTTCAAGGACGGCTGGTTCGATCGCGCCGTCATGTTCCTCGTCATCCACCTCGTCGATCGCCCGCGGGCCTTCGCCGAAGCCCTGCGCGTGCTCGCTCCGGACGGACGCCTCGCGATCGCGACGTTCGACCCGGCCCACTTCGAGCGTTACTGGCTGAACCGCTTCTTTCCGTCGCTCGAGGCGATCGACCGCGCACGGTTTCCAGAGCCTGCCGGGCTGCAGGACGAGCTCGAGGCGGCAGGCTTCGGCTCCGTCCGCCTCATTCCGCTCGCCCAGCGCGCCGAGATCAGCCGCGAGGGTGCGCTCGAGCGCGTGCGCGGCCGCTTCATCTCTCCGCTCCAGCTCCTCGGCGAGGATGAGCTCGCAGCAGGGCTTGAGCGCATGGAGGCCGAGCTGCCGGAGCACAACGAGTACGGCCTCGAGTGGCTGATCGCAGTTGCTGAATCGCCGAGCCGCCCTTCCTGACTTTGCAACAGACTGTTGCAAAGTCTCAAATGGGCTGGCGTTATAGGTGCCGACGGCTACAGATACCGCTCGAACCAGCCCACGATGCGCTCGAGGCGATCCACCCGGCGATCCGGGCGGCCGATCGCGAGCGTGAGGTGGAACTCGTCCGGGTAACGCACCATCTCGACCGTCTGCCCGAGCCGGCGTAGCATCGTGAAGGCGATGTCGGTCTGCCCGGCAGGACAGCGGAGGTCGCCTTCGGACTGAAGAAGCAGGAGGGGGGCCGTGTTGCGATGGAGCAGGGCGGCCGGCGAGCGGTTGAAGACTCGCGTGTGCGCACGCCACGGCTCGTCGACTCCCGCCCCGTGCTCGGCGACGAGGAAGCCGTAGTCGGACTGGCCGTAGAACGAGAAGAAGTCGAGCACGGGGTTCTCGCTGACCGCCGCGGCGAACCTCCCGGGATGGCGGCCGAGGAGCCAGTTGGTCATGTAGCCGCCGTACGAGAGGCCCAGCAGGCCGACGTGGTGGCGGTCGCCGATTCCCTTGCGCACGGCCCAGTCGACGAGCCGCATGCAGTCGGATTCGTCTGTGTCGCCCCAGTTTCCCTCGATTGCCTTCGCGAAGGCCTCGCCGTAGCTGACGGAGCCGCGCGGGTTTCCGTAGAGAACGGTGAACCCGGCGTCGGCGAGCGCGGTCATCTCCAGCCAGGGGCTCGGGCCGTGTGCGAGGTGCGGGCCGCCGTGGATGTGGAGCACGAGGCCGCGGCTCCGGCGGCCTCGCGGACGGACGAGCCAGGCGTCGAGCTCGTGACCGTCGCGATGGCGCACGGCATGACGCTCCGGGTCTCGCCGGTAGGGCGCAAACCAGCGACCGCCGTTTCGGGAGAGCTGCCGGAGGCCCCCGTCCTCGACGGCGTAGACATCGGCTCCGCCCCCCGCCATGCTGGCGATCGTCGCGATGCGTCCTCCGCCTGTGGCGAGCCAGGCACAGACGACGTCGTCGCCCTCCACGAGTCGTTTGACCGACCCGTCGAGCCCGAAGCGGTATGGGACGCACGATCCGCGGTCGGCCACGAGGCAGAGGAGGTTCGCGTCGTCCAACCAGATGAGCGGAGGCGGGAAGCGCGCGCCGAAGTCCTGGAGGTCCGTGACGACTGCAAACCAGAAGGGGCGGTCGAGCTCTGCCCCGAGGCGTCGGTGAGAACGGCCCTCTCTGACCCAGAGGCCGATGTTCTCCCAACCTCCCGCGTTCGCCGCGTCGAGGCCGAGAAACGCGAGCTTCCCTCCGGGTGACCAGGCACCGGCGACGATCTCGCCCTTGAGCTCCGCGAGCTTCGAGGGGCGGCCCCCGCCGGCGGGGACGGCCCAGAGTTGCGCTTCCTCGAGCACGTCCGCCTCGGGGCGGAGGTCGGCGACGAAGCCGATCCGCTTGCCGTCAGGCGTCCAGAACGCCTGGCCGACCTCGTAGCGGGGCTCGGTCAGGCGCTTCGGACGCCCGCCGCGTGCCGGGACGACCCAGAGACTCGTGAACTGGTCGCGGACGCCCACGAGGTCGAGGCGCCAGTTGAGCGCCGTGATGCGACGCCCGGTCGGGCTCTCCTCGTCGCCGATCAGGAAGCGGTTCTCGCCGCTCTCGGCCAGCACGAGGACGGACTTGCCGTCGGGCGACCACTCCGCGGCGCCGACGCCGCCTTGAAAGTCCGCGAGCCGGGTCGGCTCGCCGCCGGTGAGGGGCAGGAGCCAGGCCTGCAACTGGTCCGAGCGGGACGAGAGGAACAGGAGGGTCTTGCCGTCGGGCGAGAAGCGGGGCCGCGTGTCGAGCTCGCCACTCGTGATCTGCTCGGCAGGCCCCCGCGTCATCGGCACGCGCCACAGCCGCGTCCGGTAGCTGCCGCTCTCGATCGTACGTCGCGCGTACACCGCCGCCGACCCGTCAGGCGCCACGGCGAGCTGGCGCACCTGGGTCTCGCGAAGCACGTCTGCCGGACTAAAGCGCTGCGCCACAACGCAATCATGAACCCCGTCCGCGCCACCCGCTACAGTGCCGTTCGACCCGAACCCCTTTAACTCGGTCCAGAGAGGCCGGAAAGGAGTCCGATGAACTTGCATGTCCCCGTCCGCCTGCGAATACGGTCGAGCCGTTGAGCCAGGCCGGCGTTTCCTCCGAGAAGATCCTGCTCGACGACGATGCGATCCAGCGCAGCCTCGCGCGCATCGCGCACGAGATCGTCGAGGCGAATCCCGATCTCGAGCGCGTCGCCCTCGTGGGCATCCAGACACGCGGCGTGCCGCTCGCTCATCGACTGCGGCGGCTGATCGCCGAGTTCACGAACCAGGAAGTCCGCCTCGGTTCCGTGGACATCACGTTCTACCGGGACGACGTCCAGGTGCGCGGGGGAGAGGCGCCGATCCATCCGCAGCCGGTCGTACGCGCGACCTCGCTCGACTTCCCGCTCGAAGGCATGACCTGCGTGCTCGTCGACGACGTCCTCTACACCGGGCGCACGATCCGCGCCGCGATCGAGGCGCTCTTCGACTACGGCCGCCCCGCGCGAGTGCAGCTCGCCTGTCTCGCCGACCGGGGCCACCGAGAGCTTCCGATCCGCCCCGACTACATCGGCAAGAACCTGCCGACCGCCCGCGAGGAGCGGGTCCAGGTCCAGCTCGTCGAGATCGACGAGGTCGACCAGGTCTTGCTCATTCCCGCTCCCGAGGAGACGTGCACATGGGTGACCTGCACGTCATGCGGGACGATCTGCGCCCGCCCGAGCCGCCCCCGAGGCGGCACCTGATCTCGATCGGCGATCTGACGCGTGACGACGTCGAGCGGCTGCTCGGCACGGCGCGCACGCTCGAGCGCTCGCTCGATCGCGAGATGAAGAAGCTGCCGACCTTGCGCGGCCGGCTCGTGATCAACGTCTTCTACGAGTCGTCCACGCGGACGTCGTCGAGCTTCGAGCTCGCCGCCAAGCGCCTCTCCGCGGACACGATGTCGATCAAGGCATCCGGCTCGGCGGTCGACAAGGGGGAGTCGCTGAAGGACACCGCGATCACGCTCGGCGCCTACGACCCGGACGTGATCGTGCTGCGCCACCCGCAGATCGGCGCGCCGCAGCTCGTCGCAACGGTCACCGACGCCTGCATCGTCAACGCGGGCGACGGAAAGCACCAGCACCCGACGCAGGCGCTGCTCGACCTGTACACGATCCAGGAGCAGTTCGGCCGCATCGAAGGCCTGCACGTCGCGATCGTCGGCGACGTCCTCCACTCGAGGGTCGCGCGCTCGAACATCCAGGCGCTCGTCCTGCTCGGGGCGCGCGTCACGCTCGTCGGCCCGCCGGCCCTCATCCCGCGCGGCATCGAGGAGATGGGCTGCGAGGCGACGACGGACATCGACGCGATCGGTGCGGCGGACATCGTCTACGTCCTGCGCATGCAGCAAGAGCGGATGCAGGAGGGCGCGAACTACGTCCCGAGCCTGCGCGAGTACACGGCACGCTGGGGCGTGACGCCGGAGCGCCTGAGGCCTGGGCAGAAGATCATGCACCCGGGGCCGATGAACCGCGGGGTCGAGATCGATCCGCTCGTCGCCGACGCGGCCGACGCACTGATCGAAACGCAGGTCCGCGCCGGCCTCGTCGTCCGAATGGCGGTCCTCTACGACCTGCTGACCACCGGGCCCAAGCCGGTCAAGGCCGAAGTCCCGATGGGGGTGGCGTAATGCTCTTCGTCAAAGACGCTCCCAAGGAGAACCTCGTCGTCCGCGGCGCGCGGGTGCTCGATCCGGTCGAGGGCGTCGACGGACAGGTCGACGTCCGGATCGACGACGGTGTGATCGCCGAGCTGGGGTCGAACCTGCCCGTCAACGGCCATCGCGTGCTCGACGGGTCGGGTCTGGTGCTCGCGCCGGCCTTCGTCGATCCGCACGTCCACTTGCGCACCCCGGGCCGGGAGGACGAGGAGACGATCGCCACCGGCACTGCAGCTGCCGCCGCCGGCGGCTACTGCGCGATCCTTGCCATGCCGAACACGGAGCCCGTCGTCGACTCGGCGGCGGTGCTCGGCGCCCTCGTCGAGCAGGCCCACGCGCAGGCCGAGGTGCAGGTCGGGTTCCTGGCCGCGATCTCGAAGGGCCAGATGGGCACCGAGCTGACCGAGATGGGCGAGCTCGCCGACGAAGGGGCAGTCGGGTTCACGGACGACGGGCGCCCGGTGGTCGCCACGTCGCTCATGTGGCGGGCGCTCCAGTACGCGTCGATCACCGACCGGCCGCTCGCGGTTCACTGCGAGGACCCGACGCTCTCCCGCGGCGGCCACATGCACGAGGGAACGGTCTCGGCGGAGCTCGGCATCGGCGGCTGGCCGTCGATCGCCGAGAGCGTCATGGTCGAGCGTGACCTCGCGCTCGCGACCTACGAGGGCCGAACGCTCCACCTGATGCATCTCTCGGCCAAAGGATCAGTCGACGCGCTCCGTCGCGCTCACGGCGAGGGGGTCCGGGCCACTGCCGAGGCGACGCCTCATCACCTCGTCCTCACCGACGAGGCCGTCCGGTCGCTCGACCCGAACGTGAAGATGAACCCGCCGCTCGGCACAGACGAGGACCGCCAGTCGCTCGTCGAGGCCCTCCGCGACGGGACGATCTCGTGTGTCGCCACCGACCACGCGCCGCACGCGCGGCACGAGAAGGAAGTCCCATTCGAGGCCGCACCCTTCGGCGTGACGGGGCTCGAGACGTCGTTCGCGGTGCTCTACACGCACCTCGTCGAGCCCGGGCTGGTTTCCCTCGAGACGCTGCTCGAGCGAATGTCAGCCGGGCCGGCCCGCGCGTACGGCTTGGAGATCCCGAAGGTCGCCGTCGGTTCGCCCGCGAACCTCGTCCTGCTCGACATGCAGGCGAGCTGGCAGGTCGCCGAGGACGGGTTCCGCTCTCGCTCGAAGAACTCCTGGCTGATCGGCGAGAAGCTGCGCGGCCGGGTGCGGGCGACGATCGCCGCCGGGCGGCTGGTGCACGAGTCGTGAACGGCTTCCTCGCCCTCGAGGACGGCACCGTCTTCAGAGGAGAGTCCGTCGGCGCCGAGGGCTACGCGTTCGGCGAGGCGGTCTTCACGACCGCGATGACCGGCTACCAGGAGGTCGTCACCGACCCAAGCTATGCGGACCAGATCGTCTGCTTCACGGCGGCGATGGTCGGCAACTACGGCGTCGCGACTGAGCACTCGGAGTCGCGGAGCGCACACGCTCGAGCCGTCGTCATGCGCGAGGCGCGCGGTCCCGCGTGGACCGATTGGCTGCACGACCGCGGCGTCGTCGCGCTGAGCGGGATCGACACGCGCTCGCTCGTCCTCCACCTACGGCAAGCCGGGAGCATGCGCGCGATTGCACTGGCGGGCGAGGCCTCGCTCTCAGAGGCCCTTGCAGGCGTTCGCGCCCAGCCCGAGATGGCCGGACGGGCTCTGGCGGCGAAGGTCTCGACCCGCGAGCCGTACGTGTTCTCCGACGCCGGCCGGGTGCGGATCGCAGTCGTCGACTACGGCTGCAAGCGGTCGATCCTCCAACGCCTCGCGTGGTCAGGGGCCGCCGTCACGGTCTTCCCGCACGACATGGACGCCGACGAGCTCGCCCGCTACGACGGCGTTCTGCTCTCGAACGGCCCCGGCGATCCGGTCGCCCTCACCGAAGAGATTGCAACAGTCTGTTGCTTGGTTGGACGTGTCCCGATGCTCGGGATCTGCCTCGGCCACCAGCTGCTCGCGCTCGCGACCGGGCATACCACGTTCAAGCTCCCGTTCGGCCACCGTGGCGCGAACCATCCAGTCGTGGAGCGGGCGACCGGAGGTGTGCTCGTCACGAGCCAGAACCACGGGTTTGCGGTTGCGCCGAGCGAGGCGCGCGAGGCGACGCACCTCTCGCTCTACGACGAGACCGTCGAGGGGCTCGACTACCCCGAGCTCCGGGCGCGCTCCGTCCAGTTCCACCCGGAGGCAGGCCCCGGCCCGCACGACGCCTGGGGGCTGATCGACGGCTGGGTCGAGGAGGTGAGCGGCCTTGCCAAGGCGGCTTGATCTCGAATCGATCTGCCTGATCGGCTCCGGCCCGATCGTCATCGGCCAGGCGTGCGAGTTCGACTACGCGGGCTGCCAGGCGCTGAAGGTGCTGCGCGAGGACGGGTTCCGCACGATCGTCGTCAACTCCAACCCGGCGACGATCATGACCGACCCCGGCTTCGCCGACCGCACGTACCTCGAGCCGCTCGACCTCGACGGCGTGGCGGGAGTGCTCGAACGGGAGCGGCCGGACGCGCTGCTGCCGACGATGGGCGGGCAGACCGCGCTCAACCTGGCAGTCGCCCTCGCCGAGGAGGGAGTCCTCGACGACCTGGGCGTCGAGCTGATCGGCGCTCCGATCGACGTCATCCAGCGCGCCGAGGACCGGGAGCGCTTCCGTGACACGGTGCGCGCCACGGGCCTGCGAGTCCCCGAGTCGACGATCGTCACCTCCGTCGACGATGTCCCGGAGGGACTGTCCCTGCCGGTGATCCTGCGGCCCGCGTTCACGCTCGGCGGGCACGGAGGCGGGACGGCGCGTACGCCCGAGGAGCTCGAATGGATGCTGGAGCGCGCGCTCTCGGAAAGCCCGGTCGGCCAGGTGCTCGTCGAAGAGTCGCTGCTCGGGTGGGACGAGTTCGAGCTAGAGCTGATGCGAGACCGCGTGGACAACGCAGTGGTCGTCTGCTCGATCGAGAACCTCGACCCGATGGGAGTCCACACGGGCGACTCGGTGACAGTGGCGCCGCAAATGACCCTCTCGGACGAGTCGTACCAGGAGCTTCGCGACGCGGCGATCGCCGTCATCCGGGCGGTCGGGGTCGATTGCGGCGGCTCGAACATCCAGTTCGCCCGCGACCGGCAGACCGGCGAGCTGCGTGTGATCGAGATGAACCCGCGTGTCTCCCGCTCATCGGCTCTGGCCTCGAAGGCGACCGGCTATCCGATCGCGAAGGTCGCGGCGAAGCTCGCGGTCGGCTACACGCTCGACGAGATTCCGAACGACCTGACCGGGACGACGCCTGCGAGCTTCGAGCCGACGCTCGATTACGTCGTCGTGAAGTTCCCGCGCTTCGCATTCGAGAAGTTTCCGGGCGCGGACACGACGCTCGGCACGCAGATGAAGTCGGTCGGCGAAGCGATGGGCATCGGGCGCACGTTCAGCGAGGCGTTCCTCAAGGCGCGCCGCTCCAGGGAGCTCGACGCGGGAGCCGAGACGGCGTGGTCGGGACTGAACATGCCCGACGGCGTCCACCCATGGTTCCGGGCAGAGCTCCAGCGCCTCGAGGAGATCTTGTGTTGCATCACTCACGTCGACGACCTCGTCTCCGAGGACTGGCTTCGCCTCAAGCGGGCCGGAATCTCGGACGCTGAGATCGCGGTGCGATGCAACACAAGCGAGGAGATCGTGCGGGCGAAGCGGCGCGGATGGGGGGTCCGGCCGGCCTACCGGCGGGTGGACTCGTGTGCCGCCGAGGTCGAGGCGAGCTCGAACTACTTCTACTCGACCTGGGGCGAGGCGGACGAGGCCCGTCCCGACAGTGAAAAGCCTCGCGTCGTCATCCTCGGCTCGGGACCGAACCGGATCGGCCAGGGAATCGAGTTCGACTACTGCTGCGTCCACGCGGTTCAGTCGTACCGCCGGCTCGGCTACGAGGCCGTCATGGTCAACTGCAATCCGGAGACGGTCTCGACCGACTACGACACGTCGAACCGCCTCTACTTCGAGCCGCTGCGCGCGGAAGAGGTGCTCGAGATCTGCGCCCGTGAGCTTCCCGACGGCGTCGTCATCCAGTTCGGGGGTCAGACCCCGCTAAAACTTGCGCGCGAAATCGAGGCAGAAGGCTGGCGGATCCTCGGGACGCCGTTCGACGCGGTCGACCTGGCCGAGGATCGCGAGCGTTTCGGCGCTCTCTGCGACGAGCTCGACATCGCGGTTCCCTCATGGGCGATGGCCGAGGGGCCCGATGAGGCGGCGTACGTCGCGGAGGCGATCGGCTACCCGGTGCTGGTCCGTCCTTCGTACGTGCTCGGCGGGCGGAACATGCAGGTCTGTTACGACGACGCCGCAGTCAGCGCGGCGGCTCGCTCCGGCGAGCGGATCCTCGTCGACAGCTTCCTCGAGGGGGCGATCGAAATCGACGTCGACGCCCTCTGCGACGGGTACGAGACGTACGTGGCTGCGGTCATGGAGCACGTCGAGGAGGCCGGGATCCACTCCGGCGACTCGTCCTGCGTCCTGCCCGCGCCGTCGCTCGACGCCGAGACGGCGGCGCAGGTGGAGGAGACCGTCCGCCGGCTCGCGCCCGCCCTCGGCGTCGTCGGCCTCGTCAACGTCCAGCTCGCGATCCTGGAGGGCGAGGTCTTCGTCATCGAGGCGAACCCACGCGCCTCGCGAACGGTGCCGTTTGCGAGCAAGGCGACGGGCATCAACCTCGTCGAGGCCGCGTGCCGCCTCGCCGCCGGGCACCGGCTCGCCGAGCTCGACCTACCCGCGGACCCGACTCCGACGCAGGTCTCCGTGAAGGCGGCGGTGCTCCCGTTCGCGCGCTTCCCGGGCGCCGATCCCGTGCTCGGCCCGGAGATGCGCTCGACCGGTGAGGTGATGGCGAGCGCTGCCGATTTCCCCACCGCCTTCGCGAAGGCCGAGCGGGCTGCCGGGCGGCCGCTTCCCTCAGAGGGGACGGCGTTCCTGTCGGTGCGAGACGCCGACAAGCCGGCGGCGGTCGAGGTCGCGGGCTCACTCTCGAAGCTCGGGTTCCGCCTCGTCGCAACTGCCGGAACGGCTCACGCGCTGGCCGCCGCCGGAATTGCCGTCGAGCACGTTCGCAAGGTGGCCGAAGAGGGCGAAGGCCCGACGGTCGTCGACCTCGTCCGCCGGGGCCACTGCGATCTCGTCGTCAACACACCCTTCGGCAACTCCGGCGCGCGCTCGGACGGCTACCTCATCCGCGAGGCTGCGCTGGCCGCGCGAATTCCCTGCATCACGACGCTCGCCGGGGCCCGAGCCGCCCTGCACGCGATCGCCGACGCTCAGGGCGACCTCACCGTGTCGCTCCAGGAGCAGATCAGTGCGCAGAAGAGAAGCGCTTAGAGTTGTCGCCAACGGGGCTGTGGGGCCTTATGCGCTCATTCGAGTGGAGCGAGGGGGCCTCGATCCGGGCATCCCGGGCCAGTTCTTCATGCTCGAGGCCCCGGGGCGTGTGCTGCCGCGGCCGATGAGCCTGTGTCAGGCGCCCAAAGGGGAGCTGAGCTTCCTGCTGGAAGCGGTCGGCCCGGGAACGCGCGCGCTCGCAGCGGTCGAGCCGGACGATGTGATCCATGTCTTCGGCCCGCTCGGAAACGGCTTTCGGCTCGACGTGGAGCAGCCGCTCCTCGTCGGTGGCGGGATCGGCGTCGCGCCGTTTCCGTACCTCTCCGAGCAGCTCGGGGTCGCCGCCCGCGATCCTCGGCTTCCGCAGCGACTGGCACGCGGAGGCCGCAGCGCTCGTCCCGAACGCCGAGGTCGTCGTCGAGCCCACCCTGGTCACGGAGCCTCTTCGGGACTTAGCAACAGACTGTTGCAAAGTCTTCGCGTGCGGGCCCGAGCCGATGCTCGAGGCGGTGCGAGAGCTCGTCCCCGACGCCCAGCTCGCCTGGGAAGCGCCCATGGCCTGCGGCTACGGCGCCTGCTACGGCTGCTCGGTGGAGATCGACGGCGTCCTCCAGAGGCTCTGCGTCGCGGGGCCCGTCCTGGAGGCCGCATGATCCTCAACGCCTCCGGGTGCCTCGACGCGCTCGAAGCGCCCGAGGTCGCCCGCGCGCTCGACGCCTTCGTCACGAAGACGGTGACGCCCGAGCCTCGGGAAGGGAACCGCCCCGTGCGGATCGCCGAGACCGAGGCCGGGATGCTGAACTCGATCGGGCTCGAGAACCCGGGCATCGAAGGCCTGCTGCGCGACAAGCTGCCGCGCCTCGCCGAGCTCGGTGTCCCGCTCTGGGTCTCGGTCGGCGGCTTCGCGGCGGCCGATTACGCCGAGCTCTGCGGTGCGCTCGACGGGCGACAGGAGGTGACGACGATCGAGCTCAACCTCTCGTGTCCGAACGTCGAGGAGGCCCCGGAGAGCGCGGCGGAGCTCGTCGCCGCAGCCCGTGCCAAGACGACGAAGCCCATCTACGCGAAGCTCTCGCCGGCGACGGCCGACCTCCCCGAGACAGCGAGGGCTGTCCAGGCTGCCGGCGCCGACGGGCTCTCGCTCGTGAACACGATCAAAGGGCTGTCCCTCGACGAGAGGACGCTTCGGCCGCGCCTCGGGCACGAGCTCGGGGGCTACTCCGGCCCGGCCCTGAAGCCGATCGCGCTCGCCGCCGTCTTCCAGTGCTACCGGGCGACCGGGCTCCCGATCGTGGGCATGGGCGGAATCGCCACGGGTCGCGATGCTCTCGAGTTCTTCGCCGCCGGGGCGACAGCGATTGCGCTCGGAACGACCCTCTTCTCAGATCCCGGTGCACCGGGCCGGGTTCGCGGAGAGCTCGCGCTCGAGCTCGCGACGCTGGGCCTCGCCGGGCCCGAGGATGCCCGCGGTCTCGCGCACCGCGAAGAACCGGTCGTGTTGCCGAATTAGAAAATACACGGATTAGCGCGCAAAACGCATCATTTGCAAGGCCGACCAAGGCCGTCTAGTATCACGCGCCGTGGCGGCAACGAAGACTCAAGCGAAGGCGCCCGCCAGGTCGCGAGACCAGCGCATGGAGGCTCTCAAGCGCGCGAACGACATCCGGGTGAAGCGAGCGCAGCTCAAGAAAGACCTGAAAGTAGGGCGTGCACGGATCGACAAGATCCTGAACAACCCGCCCGAATACGTCGCGACCGCGAAGGTCTTCGACATGCTGATGGCCGTGCCCAAGTTCGGTCGGGTGAAGGCGGCGCGTTTCCTGAACCAAGCCCGCATCAGCCAGTCGAAGACGGTGGGAGGGCTCTCCGACCGCCAGCGGACTGAGCTCATTGGGCTCTTCAACCGGTCGTAGCAGCCTGCCCGTCTTTGTCGTAACCGGCACCTCCGGTGCGGGCAAGGGCACCTTGGAAAGAGCGTTGCTGGGTCAGATGCCCGAGCTCGAGCTCGCGGTCTCGGCGACGACGCGGAAGAGGCGCGAGGAGGAGCAGGACGGCCGCGAGTACTGGTTCATCTCCGACGAGGAGTTCGACGAGAAGCTCCGTGCCGGCGAGTTTCTCGAGCACGTCGTCTTCCCGTGGGGCCAGCGTTCCGGCACGCTGCGCTCGGAGATCGCGCGCATCGCCGAGGCCGGGAAGATCCCGGTCCTCGACCTGGAACCACAGGGTGCGCTGGACGTGAAGAACACCGTCCCGGGCGCGGTCACGATCTTCGTGGAGGCGCCGAGCTTCGAAGAGAACGAGCGACGACTCAGGGAGCGAGCGACCGAGAGCGAGGGTGAGATCGAGGAGCGGCTCGATCTGGCGCGAGACCAGCTCGAGCAGGCAAACGAGTTCGACTACCTGATCGTCAACGATGATTTCGACCGGGCTCTGGACGAGCTCTCGGGGATCGTTCGCGGGAAGATTTCCGCCACAGGTAGCATGTCGAGACCGTGATCTATCCACGCATCGACCAGCTGCTCGACAACGTCAAGGAGCGCTACGCCCTGGTGATCGTCGCCGCCAAGCGCGCGCGGCAGATCAACAACTACCACCACCAGCTCGGCGAGGGCACGTTCGACGACAACCCACCGCCGCTCGTGGAATCGCGCTCCAAGAACTACCTGACGATGGCCCTCGAGGAAATCGCCGAGGGCAAGATTAAGTACTCGTACAAGGCCTGACGGCCTTGTCCTCGCACTTTCACGGGTGAACCCCTGGTTCCCCCGTGAGCCCCCTCCTTGCGGGCGGATTCGCGGTTCGCAAGGTTTCAGGACCCGGCGGGTGAATCTGCCGTTCGCGGCGTTCTTGTGGAAGTTGAGCCTCCCGCCGGGCAAAGCCCGGCTCCGGCGGTCATTCGGGTCGGTCTCCGAGAGCGCCTTGCTCGAGCGGGCACAATGTGTGCGTGGCGCGGATTCTTCTTGGGGTTACCGGTGGGATCGCGGCTTACAAGGCTTGTGAGCTGACGCGCCTGCTGGTTCGCGCCGGGCACGACGTCGTTCCGCTCGTTACCCGCGGTGCCGACCGGTTCGTTCGGCGGGAGACTTTTACCGCGCTTGCCCGGCGGCCGGCTCAGGAGGATCTCTACCCGCACCTGACCCGCGCTGACCTGCTCCTGATCGCGCCGCTGACGGCGAACACGATGGCGAAGCTGGCCTACGGGCTCGCGGACGACGTGCTCACCGAGGCGGCGCTCGCGCATCGCGGGCCCGTGCTCGTCGCGCCGGCGATGAACCCACGGATGTGGGCTCACCCCGCGACCCAGGCGAATGCCGCCACGCTGCGCGACAGAGGCGTCGAGCTGATCGGCCCCAACGAAGGCGAGACGGCCGAGGGCGAGCTCGGAGTGGGGCGGATGGCCGAGCCGGAGGAGATCTTCGTGCACGTCCACGAGCTGCTCGGTGCCCGGAACGGCACGCTCGCGGGCAAGCGGGTCCTCGTCAGTGCCGGGGGCACGCGCGAGCCGCTCGACGCCGTGCGATTCGTCGGAAACCGCTCCTCGGGACGGATGGGCGTGGCCCTCGCGGACGAGGCGCGCCGCCGCGGTGCCGAGGTCACCCTGATCGCCTCGAACATCGCCGTCCCGGCCCCGGAGGGTGTGGAGGTCGTCGAGGCGCCGACCGCCGCCGACGTCGAGCGGGAGATCTCCGCCCGAGCCGAAGCCGACATCGTCCTCATGGCCGCGGCCGTCTCGGACTATCGCCCGGTCAAAACCGAAGCCGGGAAGCGTCCGAAGGACGAGGAGTCATGGCAGATCGAGCTCGAACCAACCGCGGACGTGCTCCGAGAGCTCGGTGAGCGGCGGGAGAACGGGCAGGTGCTCGTCGGCTTCGCAGCCGAGGCCGGCGCGAACGGCCTCGAGCGCGCGCGCGAGAAGCTCTCAACGAAGCGTGTCGACCTGATCGTCTACAACGACGTGGCCCGGGACGACGTCGGCTTCGACGCCCCCGACAACGAGGTCGTGATCCTCTCCGCCCAGGGCGAGCGCCGCGTGGACAAGGCCCCGAAGGACGAGGTCGCCGCCGCCATCCTCGACGAGGTCGAGCGGCTCGCCTGATGCAGGAAGAGCGCGAAGCGGCGACCACACAGTCGGCGGACGTCATCCGCCGCCTGGCCGAGAACCTGGCCAAGGTCGTGCACGCGCCCGAGGAGACGCTTCGCCTGGCGGTCCTCTGCCTCGTCAGCGAGGGGCACATGATCATCGAGGACTTCCCGGGAGTGGGGAAGACGATGCTGGCGAAGGCCGTCGCGCGCTCCCTCGACTGCTCCTTCTCGCGGCTCCAGTTCACGCCGGACCTCCTGCCCTCGGACGTGACCGGCGTGAACGTCTTCAACCAGCGCTCGAACGAGTTCGAGTTCCGGCCAGGCCCGATCTTCGCGAACCTCCTTCTCGTCGACGAGATCAACCGCGCCCCACCGAAAACCCAGGCGGCGCTCCTCGAATGCATGCAGGAAAACCAGGTCACGGTCGACGGCGTCAGCTACGCGCTCGGCCGCCCGTTCATGGTCATGGCGACCCAGAACCCGATCGAGTACGAGGGCACCTACCCGCTGCCCGAGGCGCAGCTCGACCGCTTCACGATGCGCCTCGACATCGGGTATCCCGCGCCTGGCGCGGAGGCGAAGATGCTCGCCGAGCAAACGAGTGATCCACCGCTCGACGATCTCGAGCCGGTGACGACCGCGACCGGGATCGTCGAGGTGATCGACGAGGCGACGCGCGTCTTCGTCGAGGAGAGCCTCCATCGGTACGTGGTCGATCTCGTGCGCCATACGCGAGACGACTCGCGGCTCTACCTCGGGGCCAGCCCGAGGGCCGGGATCGCGCTTCTGCGGGTCGCCAAGGCGCGGGCGCTCGCCGACGGGCGCGACTACGTCCTGCCCGAAGACGTGCAGGCCGTCGCCTCGCCCGTCCTTGCCCATCGACTCATCCTCGGGCCGGAGGCGCGGGCAACCGGGACGCCTCCGCAACAACTCGTGCGCGAAGCGGTCGAGCGCACGGCTGTCCCCTCGTAGTGGGGCACTGGTGCTGACCGAGCGGGGCCGGCTCGTCCTGGCTCTGGCCGGCGGCATCTACCTCGTTGCCTGGGGGTTCGGGTCGCGCTCGCTGTACCCGGTGGCGGTCGGGCTTGCCCTGGCGGCGCTCGGCGCACGGATCTGGGTCACAGCCTCGAAGCAGCCCGTTGGCCTGCGTCGCTCGCTGGGGAGGCACGACCACCTGGAGGGGGACGACGTGACGATCGGGCTCGAGGCGCATCCGCAGCGCTATCCGGGCCCGCGCTCGCTCGAGGTCGTCGAACGGGTCGGACCGCTCGGGGTGCGGCGGGTCCGCCTCGCGCGGCACGGGCGGACGCTGCTCGCGCGCTACGTCCTTCCCGCCGTGCCCCGCGGCCGCTATCGCTTCGAGGCGGTGCGAGCGGTCTTCGAGGACCCCTTCGGGCTCGCGCGGGCCGAGACAGACCTCGGAAGCGAGTCGACGCTGCTCGTCTATCCGCGTCTCGTCGACCTCGAGCACATCTTCTCGCAGAACGCCGGGCTGAGCCAGGCAGGAGGGAGGGTGCTGCTGCGCCGCACCGCCGGGTTCGACCTGCACAGCGTCCGGGAGTACCAGCAGGGCGAGTCGCTGCGCAAGGTGCACTGGCGGACGACGGCCAAGCGCGGAATGCTCATGATCAAGGAGCTCGAAGACACGCCGCACGACGAGGTCGCGGTCCTGCTGGACGCGGATGGGCGGTCGGTTGTCGAGGGCTCGTTCGACGTCCAGGTCCGCGCTGCGGGATCGATCCTGCTCGCCCACGTGATGCGGAACCGGCGCTCGGGGCTGACCGTGACGAGCGCGCCGCCCGAGACGTGCCACGTGGCGTCCTTCGACGGCGAATGGCGACTTGCCCTCGAGCTGCTGGCCGCGGCCGAGGCCAACGGCGGCGAGCCCCTGACGCGCTTCCTCGGCCGCGACGGCTCGCCGGCCGTCCATGCGACCGAGCTGATCGCCGTCACCGCGTCTCTCGACGCTGCGCTCGGAGATGCGCTTCTCGAGCGCTCTCTCGCGCGTAAGCCGACCTCGCTCGTTCTCGTCGAGGCTGCGAGCTTTCGTCCGGGCGGAGCGCCTCCGAGCCGGAATCCCGCGCTGCTCAGGCTCCAGGCGGGAGGAATTCCCGTGGCCGTCTTGCGCCAGGGAGACGACCTCGCCGCCAAGTTGAGCGGCTTCGAGGAGGCGCTGGCCGCCCGTGGCTAGGACGATCCTCTTCAGCGCGGCGCTCGGCGCGCTCGTCGCCTGGAACTGGGCGCGTCTCGAGCACCCTCGGCCGGAGATCGGTCCGCTCGTCCTCATGATCGCGCTCGGAGTCGCGCCGGCCCTGCTGCCGCGGAAGCGGTTGCGCCTGGCGGGGGCGGTGGTCGCGCTCTTCGTGGCGGCGCCGATCGCGCTGGAGGTTTCCCGCCCGTATGCGATCGGAAGGCTCTCCGGACGCACAGGCCGCGGCTTCCTCGACTTCTACGACGTGCTCGTCCCCTTCAACGGCACGGCGCACCCGCTGATGCACGACGTCCTGCTGCTCGCGGTCTTCGTCTTCACGGCGCTCGGGGCGCTGTGCGTCGCCTCGCGGCGACCGCTGGCGGCGAGCATCGTCCTCGTCGCGGGCGCCGGCTGGCCCGCGACGATCCTGCCCGGGAGCGACGACCTCGCTCGAGGCGCGCTGCTGCTCGTCGCCGCGCTCGCGCTCGTGGCGTGGCTTCGTCCGGGAGCCCGCCGCGCCCCTCCGCAGATCCTCGCCGGCGCCGGCCTCGTCATCCTCGCGCTGATCGCCTCCAGCTCGGGGGCGGTCGCGAAGAGCCAGTTCCTCGGCTGGCAGAACTGGGACCTGGCCTCGAAGGCGGGCAAGCCGGTCGGGGTCGAGTACGTCTGGAAGTCGAACTACAACGGCATCCGCTTCCCGGACAAGCGCACGAAGGTCTTCACGGTTCGCGCTCCGGCACGGTCCGTGTACTGGCGCGCGACGACGCTCGACACGTTCACGCGCGACCTCTGGGACGAGGACCTGTTCGCGCTCAACCGGACGGTGCTCTCGAGTCCGGTCGACCTCTCGGACGATCCGCTCCTGCCGACAGCCGCTCGCAACAAGAAGATCTGGAACCGCGCCGACGTGACGATCGATGCGCTGCGCGACGTCCATCTCGTCGGCCCGGCCCAGCCGGTTCAGTACGACTCGCGATCGGTGAAATCGGTTCAGTACTTGGAGGGAGGAGTCGCGCAAGCGTTCAGCCCGCTGTCGCGCGGCGCGGAGTACACGGTCTGGGGCTACACGCCGCAGCCGAAGCCGCGCCAGCTCGCGAAGGCGCCGGCGGAGTATCCAGCAGAACTGGTCTTTGTCGACCTCGGCCTCGGCCACAGCAGCACGGTGCCGCCCTTCGGCACTCCCGAGCACGCCGTCTGGGCCGGCGACTACTTCGCGAACGACTTCGACGGCGTGCGCTACAAGCCGCTCTACGACGTCGCCCAGCGGATCGCGGGAAAGGCGACGAACCCGTACGCCGCCGCGGTCGCGATCGAGGCCTGGCTCCGCTCGAGCGGCGGCTTCACCTACGACGAGCAGCCGCCGAAGGCCCGAGCGGGCACGGCGCCTCTCGTCCAGTTCGTAACGAAGACGAAGCGCGGGTACTGCCAGCACTTCGCCGGCGCGATGGCCCTCATGCTCCGCTACCTCGGCATCCCGGCGCGCGTCGCGGCCGGTTTCACCAGCGGCCGCTACGACAAAGAGGCGGAAACCTGGACGGTCAACGACCGCGAAGCCCACACGTGGGTCGAGGTCTGGTTCAAGGGCTACGGCTGGCTCCCGTTCGACCCGACCCCGGGCCGCGGGACTCTCGCCGGGCCCTATACGAGCTCCTCGATCTCGTTCGACGCCACCGGCGCCGTGAAGGTGCTCGCCGCGAGCGCGCTCGCCGGCCGGAGCCTCCTTCGCTTCGAGCTGGGCAGCCTAGGCAAGGAGGCCCGGGCCAAAGCCGCCAAGGCCAGTGGCGCGACGCCCGATCGCGCACGCACCGGAAGTTCGAACAGCGGCCGTGGTGTGGGCATCGCATCGATCCTCGTCCTCGCAGGGCTCGTGCTGGGCTTCCTGTTCGTGCTCGCGAAGCTGGCGTTTCGGCGAAGCCGGTTCCTTACCGACGATCCCCGGCGGCTCGCAGCGGCTTGCCGGAGCGAGGTCGTCGACTTCTTGAGGGACCAGCGGATCGACGTGCCGCGGAGCATTGGGCCGCGTGAGCTCGGCGGGCTCCTGTCCAAGAGGGTAGGAGTCGAGGCCAGCGGCTTCGCGGCCGCGCTCGGCCTGGCGCGCTTCGGGCCTGAGTCGTCAGCTTCCGGCGCGGCTCGAGAGGCACGGCGCGAGCTGCGGACCGTCCGGCGACGACTGCGGCGCGCCCTTCCGCTCGGGCGCCGCGTGCAAGGGGCGTTCTCTCTCCGCTCGATCTTCAACTGACGTGAGGACGGCCCGGTCTCGTGTGCGCCAGCTTCCCGTATCTTGGAGGTCGATGAGCGAGGGCGAGAGCGAGACCTACGACCTCTTCCAGCAGGGCCGGGCGCACCTCAGGAAAGGCATGGCCGCGCAGGCCAGCGTCTCGCTCGAGAAGGCCAAGCGCAGAGAGCCGGACAAGGCCTCGATCCGCGAGGCGCTCGGCATCGCCTACTTCCGGATGCAGCGCTACAAGGAGGCCGAGTCGGAGTTCAGGGCGATGCTGGAGCTGTCACCGGCTGACGACTACGCCCACTACGGTCTCGCACGCGCTCTCGAGAAGCTCGGCCGAACGGCGGAGGCCCGGGGCCATCTGAAGCTCGCCAAGTCGCTCCGCCCGGGCAGCGAGCACTACGCCGAGCGTCTCCGCGCCCTCGAATAGCCATCCTCCGAGACATGCCACAACAGCGACCACCCCAAGCCTTGTGTTGCACTGCACAAGCTCAGTTCCAGCGACCCTCAACGGAATGACTCGGCGAGTGATGCAACACAAAGTCCGATGAGGGCGGTCGTTCAACGCGTCGCGCAGGGGCGGGTGCTCGTGGCGGGCGAGGTCGTCGGCGAGATCGGCGCGGGCCTGTGCGTGCTTCTTGGAATCGCCCGCGGCGACGAGACTGCCGACGCCGAGCGGCTCGCCGGCCGGGTGGCCCGCCTCCGCATCTTCGAGAACGAGGACGGGAAGTTCGACAAAGGCCTTGTCGACACCGGAGGCGCAGTGCTCGTCGTGAGCCAGTTCACGCTGATCGCCGATACCGAGAAGGGAAACCGCCCGAGCTTCGGCGAAGCCGCCGAGCCCGAGGTCGCCGAGCGGCTCTACGAGGACTTCTGCGCTGCGTTGCGAGCTCTCGGGGTGGCAGTCGAGACGGGCGCATTCGGCGCGCGGATGCGGGTTGAGATCGCCAACGAAGGCCCGGTCACGATCGTCCTCGGCTAACCCACTGCTTGCTATTCTTGGTTCCACCACATTTCGAGCAGTTTGAAATGGGCGCGCCGCGCCCGTTTTTTTTGAGGAGAGTCAAATGGCGGATGTCTACGACAAGGAGCGGAAGCTGTACCGCGAGGTTTCCTCGCGGGTCGAGCGCAGCCTGCCCGGAGTCGAGGTACTCGCCGTCGAGCTCTCCGGCCCGGAGCGCTTCACGGTGTTCGTCGACCACGCGAACGGTGTCGACCATGCGCTCTGCGAGCGCGTGACGGACGTCCTGCGCGGCTACCTCGAGGACTACGCAATCGACGTTTCCTCGCCGGGCACCGAGCCGCCTCTGCGCAAGCGCCCGCACTTCGAGCGCGCCGTGGGCCAGACCGTCTCGCTGCGAACCGCCGACGCGATCGCGGGGCGCAAGAAGTTCCGCGGGGAGCTCGTCGGCGTGGGCGAGCGCTCACTAAGGCTCGTCCCTGCGGACAAGGACGAGCCGGTCGAGATTCCGTACGAGGCGATCGTGCGCGGAAACGTGCTGGAGGAGGGAACGGGATGACCAAAGAGATCATCGAAGCAGTCCATGTGATCGAGAAGGAGAAGGGCATCGACGGCGCGACGCTGATCGCCGCGCTCGAGGACGCTCTCCTCGCCGCCTACAAAAAGACACCCGGCGCCTCCCGTCACGCAACCGTTGAGCTCGACGACCAGGGAGACTTCCGCGTCTACTCGATCGAGCTCCCACCGGACATCGAGGAGCGCCTGATCGAGGAGGCGCGCGAGCGTGCGATCACCGAGCTCGAGGCGCTCGAGGTCGAGAACGGCGAGCGCTCGCACACGCTGGTCAACGACGAGGACCTCGACATCGACTGGTCGGAGGTCCCGCCGGACCAGGTCAAGCGCGAGGACGTCACCCCGCACGATTTCGGGCGGATCGCCGCGCAGACCGCGAAGCAGGTCATCCTGCAGCGGATCCGCGAGGCCGAGCGCGAGATGATGTACGAGGAGTACGTCGACCGCGTCACCGAGGTCGTCACCGGCATCGTCCAGCAGGCCGGCGACCGCAACAACGTCCTCGTCGACCTCGGCAAGGTCGAGGCGCTCCTGCCTCGCTCCGAGCAGGTCGACGGCGAGCGCTACGAACAGGGGAGCCGCATCAAGGCGGTCATCACCGAGGTTCGCTCCGGCACGAAGGGGCCGCAGGTGATCCTGTCGCGCCGCGATCCGGAGCTGATCCGGACGCTCTTCGAGCTCGAGGTCCCCGAGATCGCCGACGGCCTCGTCGAGATCCGCGGCGTCGCCCGCGAGCCCGGCTACCGGTCGAAGATCGCCGTCGAGTCGCACGCCCAGGGCGTCGACCCAGTCGGCGCGTGCGTCGGGCCGCGAGGCTCGCGTGTGCGCATGGTCGTCTCGGAGCTTCGCGGCGAGAAGATCGACATCATCCCCTGGAACACCGAGCCGGCCCGCTTCATCGCCAAGGCTCTCTCGCCGGCCCGCGTCCGCGAGGTGCTCGTCGACGACGAGACGAAGGAGGCGACGGTCATCGTTCCCGAGGACCAGCTCGCGCTGGCGATCGGCAAGGAAGGGCTGAACGCCCGGCTCGCCGCTCGCCTGACCGGCTGGAAGGTGGACATCCAGTCCGACGCCGAGTTCGCCCAGGCCGAGGCCGAGGCCGCTTTCGCGGGCGGTGCCGCTGGAGAGGAGTTCTCCGGCCGCTGCTCAGCGATTCTCGCGAACGGCAAGCGCTGTCCGAACGCTGCTGTCCCCGGGTCCCGCTTCTGCGGCATTCCGGCGCACCGCGAGCTCGCCGAGCGCGAGGCGCGGGGTGAGGAGCTCGAGGCCTCCCAGGTCGTCGGCGGGATCAGCGACGAGGAGCCGGAAGAGGACACTCCCGCGGAGGACGCAGGGTCCGACGAGGAGCTTGTCGCCGAGGAGGTAGTCGCAGCGGGGCCGCCGGTCGAGGAGGAGGAGGCAACCGAGGAGGCGCCGCCCGCGGAGGAGGCCGCCGAGGCCGAGCAAGAGCCCGCTGCCGAGATCGAGGAACCGGTAGAGCCGCAGGAAGCCCCTGTCGAGCCGGAGGTCGTGGTCGCCGTCGAAGAGACGCCTTCCGAGGAGGAAGACGAGCCAAGCGCGGCGTGAGCTCCCGCCCCGAGAGGACGTGTGCCGGCTGCGGCCGGAAGGCGCCGAAGGGCGAGCTCATGCGGTTCGTAGCGCACGAAGGAGCCCTCACTCCCGGCGCGCATGCGCCCGGACGAGGGGTCTATACGTGCCGGCGGCTCCAGTGCTTCGAGCGGGCTGCCGCGAACCGGGGGTTCGCGCGGACCTTGCGCCGACCCGTCCGGGTCGATCAAGAGTTGTCTCGTCTCTACACTAGTACGGAGAGAAATGGCTGATTCCAAGGGAAATAACCGTCCGAAACGACCGGTCCGGCCGCGGCAGGCGCCCGGCGGTCGCAAGCGGCGCGTCGTCATCGATTCCGGCTCGGCCAGGGGCCGCCAGGACTCGCGGCAGGCCCGCGGGCGCGAGGAAGTGCGTCCGAAAGCGCCGCCCGGTCCCCAGCCGACCGGCCCGGTCACGGTCAACTCCGGCGTCACGGTCAAGGACCTCTCACAAGCGCTCGGCGTTCCGGCGGCCCAGATCATCAAGATCCTGATGGGCCTCGGCACGATGGTGACGATCACCCAGACGCTTTCCGACGAAGCCGTCGAGCTGATCGCCGCGGAGGTCAAGCGGGACGTGACGATCAAGCACGTCGCCGAGGAGGACGAAGTCGTGGAGGTCTACGAGGACGCCGAAGAGGATCTCGTCGCGAGGCCTCCGGTGGTCACGATCATGGGGCACGTCGACCACGGCAAGACGACCCTTCTGGACGCGATCCGCGAGGCATCGGTGGTCGAGACCGAGGCGGGCGGCATCACGCAGCACATCGGTGCCTACCAGGCCCAGCACGACGGCCGCAAGATCACGTTCCTCGACACACCCGGCCACGAAGCGTTCACGGCCATGCGCGCCCGCGGCGCGAGGGTGACGGACATCGCCGTCCTCGTCGTCGCAGCAGACGACGGCGTCAAGCCTCAGACCCAGGAGTCGATCGCCCACGCGCGCGCGGCCGCGGTGCCGATCGTCGTCGCGGTGAACAAGGTCGACAAGCCCGGTTCCGACCCGCAACGCGTCCGCCAGGAGCTCGTCAACGAAGACCTGCAGCCCGAGGAGTGGGGCGGTTCGACGCAGTTCTCGGACGTGTCCGCGAAGGAGAAGCAGAATCTCGACGACCTGCTCGAGAAGGTTCTGCTCGTCGCGGACGCCGAGCTCGAGCTGACGGCGAACCCGAACGCCGAGGCATCCGGGCCGATCATCGAGTCGCGTCTGGACGTCGGCCGCGGGCCCGTGGCGACGATGCTCGTCCAGCGAGGCACGCTCCGGGTCGGGGACGCAATCGTCGCCGGCGACGCATGGGGCAAGGTTCGAGCGCTGCACACCTATCGCGGCGAGAAGGTGCGCGAGGCGCTCCCAGGCGATCCGGTGGAGATCATCGGCTTCGACAAGCCGCCCGCCGCGGGCGAGCATGCGCGCGTCGTCGAGAACGACCGGCGGGCCCGTGACCTCGCTCAGCTACGGGGAGAACGCTTCCGGCGCGAGCAGCTGGCGCAGCGCCGTTCGTCGGGCGCTTCGCTCGAGAATCTCTTCTCGCAGATGCAGGAAGGGGCCGTTCAAGACCTCAACCTCGTGATCAAGGCCGACGTCGACGGGTCGGTCGAGGCCGCGGTCTCCGAGCTCCAGAAGATCCAACATCCGGAAGTGCGCGTGAACGTCATCCACACCGGGGTCGGAGGGATCTCGGAGAACGACGTCATGCTCGCCACCGCGTCCAACGCGATGATCGTCGGCTTCAACGTGCGGCCGAACGCCGAGGCTCGAGCCTCCGCGGCGCGCGAGGGCGTCGAGATCCGCACCTACGACGTCATCTACCGGCTGACCGAGGAGATCGAGCAGGCGCTCGTCGGGATGCTGAAGCCCGTCTCGACGGAGGAGACGCTCGGCGAAGCCGAGGTCCGTGCGCTGTTCAAGGTCTCCCGTCTGGGCACGATCGCGGGGTGCCAGGTCACGAACGGCGTGGTTCGCCGAGGTGCCAAGGCGCGGGTCATTCGCGACGGAGCAGTCGTCCAGGACACCACGATCTCGCAGCTCAAGCGCTTCAAGGACGACGTCCGCGAGGTCGAGGAGGGCTTCGAGTGCGGCATCCTGCTCGACGGCTTCAACGACGTGAAAGAAGGGGACGTCATCGAGGCTTACGAGGTGCGCCAGATCGAGCGCACCGATCTCTCCGCGCCTGCGCCTGCGCCTGCGGCGCCAGCGGCAGAGACCTGAGCCGCGCTTCGGCCATGAGCGCCGGCTACGTGGGCATCCTCTCGGTCGAGCTTCATTTCCCCGAGGCCGGTTCGCTGAAGAGCAAGCGCAAACACGTCAAGTCAGCGAAGGCACAGCTCCAGAACCGATTCGGGGCCGCCGTCGCCGAAGTCGACCACCACGATCTCTGGCAGCGGGCGCGCCTGACCGTGGCCTGCGTCGCGCGGGAGCACAATGAGCTGGAGCAGCTCCTCGAGCAGGCGGTGCGCTATCTGAACGGACAGGAGTACGAGCTCGTCCGGGCGGACAGAGAGGTGGTGAGGCCCGATGTCTGACCGGATGCGACGTGTGAACGAGGCGGTGCGCGAGGCGCTCGCCTCGGGCATCGGCGAGCTCAAGGACCCGCGCATCGGTTTCGTCACCGTGACCGGGGTCGACACCACGCCGGACCTGCGGCAGGCTCGCGTCTACGTGAGTGTCCTCGGATCGGAGCGCAAGCGCGCGCAGACTCTCGAGGGTCTCGCCTCTGCCCACGGCGTCCTCCAGGCACGCCTGGCCAATGAGCTGAGGATGAAGCGGACTCCTCAACTCGCCTTCGAATACGATCCCTCGGTCGACTACGGCGTGCGCATGTCGACCCTCATTGATGAGCTTGCACCACCCGAGTCCGATTGACTGCGCTGCGATGTTGCCGAATGCCCGGATGGTTAGGTTGGGAACGGCAGACGGATGTCGGGCGGAGCCCGCCATCCTGAGGTCGGCACCGCAAGCGGCGCCTTGGCGATGAGCTTGCACCACCCGAGTCCGATTGACTGCGCTGCGATGTTGCCGAATGCCCGGATGGTTAGGTTGGCAACGGCAGACGGATGTCGGCCGGAGTCCGCCATCCTGAGGTCGGCACCGCAAGCGGCGCCTTCGCGATGAGCTCGCCCCAGACGACAGCTGAGCTCGGAGCAGTCGCGGATGCGATCCGCTCCCACGATCGCTTCCTCGTCACGACGCACGAGAATCCGGACGGCGACGCCCTCGGCTCGCTCCTTGCCACGAAGCTGGGGCTCGAGGCGCTCGGAAAGGACGTCGTCATGTACCTCGCCGGGGAGACGCCCCTCCCGCGGGAGTACACGTGGATGCCGCTCGAGAACCTGCGGCGCTCCGTTCCCGACGACGTCGCCGACCGCGTCCTGCTCGCGCTCGACTGCGCGAACGAGAGCCGGCTCGGCCCGGATCCCGAGGTTCTCGCGAGCGTTCCGCTCGTCGTGAACGTCGACCACCACCACGACAACACCCGTTTCGGCGGAGTCAACTTCGTCGTCGCCGATGCCTCCTCGACGGGCGAGATCGTGCGCGACCTCCTCCGGGAGCTCGACGTCGAGCTGACCCCTGACATCGCCGAGGCGCTCTACATCGCGCTCGTGACCGACACGGGCCGCTTCCAGTACGCGAATACGACGGCGAAAGCCCTCCGCCTCGCCGCAGAGCTCGTCGAGGCGGGCGCCGACGTGCACAAGATCTTCCAGGTCGTCTACGAGAGCGTCCAGTTCGCAAAGCTGAAGCTCCTCGCCCGGGCGCTCGAGCGGGCACAGATCTATGAGGGCGGCCGGCTCGTCATCTCGTATCTCCTCCGCGGCGACTTCGCCGAAGTGGGGGCCGCCGAGCCGTACTCGGAGGGAATCATCGACTACCTGCGCTCGATCGAGGGCGCAGACATGGCTGCGCTCATCCGTGAACCGCCGCGAGGAGACGCTCCGGCACGGCGGGTGAGCCTGCGGGCCTCAGCGGACGAGCTCGACGTCTCGAAGATCGCGAGAGCATCCGGCGACGGAGGGGGTCACCGGCAGGCGGCCGGCTTCTCGAGCAGCGACTCGATCGAGGAGATCACGGAGTTCATCCGCCGCGAGTTCGCCGAAGCACGTGCCGGTACCTAGATCGCTGACCCCGAGCGGGCTGGTGCTCTTCGACAAGCCGGCGGGCCCATCGTCCTTTGCGATCGTGCGCGACGTGCGGGATCGCACCGGCGCGCGAGCGGGGCACGCAGGCACGCTCGACCCGTTCGCGACCGGCCTCTTGCTCGTGCTCCTCGGCGCGTTCACGAAGGAGGCTCAGCGCTTCGTCGGGGTCACGAAACGCTACGAGACGGCGATCGACCTGTCGGCGACCACTTCGACGGGCGACCCCGAGGGAGACGTAGTCGACGAGCATGCCCCGCTGTCCGAGACCGAGCTAGAGGCGCGGCTCGAAGAGCTCCGCGGAGAGATCGACCTCCGCATCCCGACGGCCTCTGCGGTCAAGATCGACGGCGAGCGGGCCTACAAGCTGCACCGGCGCGGCGTCGCCGTCGAGATGCCGATGCGAAGGACGACCGTTCACGCGCTCGACCTGCTCGGCTACGACGGCCGCGTCGCGCGACTGGGCGTGCACATCAGCTCCGGCGGCTACGTGCGGGCCTTGGCAGAGGCGCTCGGAGGTCATTGCGTGAGCCTGCGCCGGACCCATGTCGGGCCCTTCGACCTCGAGGATGCCGATCCCGAGCGGATCATTCCGCCCGGCGAGGCTCTCGCCGCGCTCGAGGAATGAAGGTAGCGCGCTCCCCGCACGAGCTCGCCGGCGGCCCCCGTGCCGTGGCGCTCGGCACCTTCGACGGAGTGCACCTGGGACACCGCCGCGTGATCGAGACCGCGCTCGAAGCCGGCGCGGAGCCGACGGTGGTCACCTTCGACCCGCATCCGCGGACGGCGCTCGGTAACCGGGTCGAGCTGCTGACGACGTTGGAGCGGCGCCTCGAGCTCCTGGCCGAGCTCGGAGTGGAGGCTGCGCTCGTCGTCGAGTTCACGCTCGAGCTCGCGCGCCTCGAGCCGGAGGAGTTCGCCGAGGAGGTGCTGCGTCCGATCGGAGCGGAGGTCGTGGTCGCCGGGGCGGACTTCCGCTTCGGTCGCGGACGCAGGGGCGACATCGAGCTCTTGCGCCGCCTTGGTTTCGAGGCGCGCTCCGTTCCGCTCCTCGAGGACGTTTCGTCGAGTCGCATCCGCGACCTCGTGCGCGCGGGAGACATCGAGGGTGCCGCGGAGCGTCTTGGGCGACCCGTCGAGGTCGAGGGCACGGTCGTGGCCGGCGACGCCCGAGGCGGGACGCTGGGCTTTCCGACGGCGAATCTCGACGTCCGTCCCGAACTGCTCGCACCGGGCAACGGGATCTACGCGGGAGCAGCGGGCGGACACCGTGCGGCGGTCTCGATCGGCACGAATCCCCACTACGGCGGTCAGGAGCGCCGCATCGAGGCGTTCCTTCTCGACTTCTCCGGCGACCTCTACGGGCAGCGCCTCGTCGTCGAGCTCTGGCAGCGGTTGCGGGACGAGCAGGCGTTCGAGACGGAATCCGACCTGATCGAGCAGATCGCGACGGACGTCGACCTGGCCAGACAAGCCAAGCGACCCGCTTAGGCCGGACGTCGGCTGGGTGCTTGCCTCGGGCCTCAGCTCACGCGAGCCGCGCCGCTTCGCCGAGGATCGCCCGCGGCAGCGGTCTGCGTGACTGCGCTGACACCGCCGAAGTAGTGGTGGCGGCCCGGCCACGCGCGGACCTCGAGGTGGGCCGACTCGAGCGCAGAGATCGTCTCCGCGGCGAAGCCCGCCTCGACGTGGACGAGCGGGCCGACGGGGTGGAGGCGGGGCCGGTCGACCGCAGCCTGGGGGTCGAGACCTTCGTCGAGGACACCCGCAAAGACCTGGAGTAGCGCGCTGCGAAGACGGGTTCCGCCTGCGGCTCCGGCTGCGAGCGCGACATCGTCGCCGTCGAAGGCCAGTGACGGCGCCATCATGCTCGCCATCCGCTCGCCAGGTCGGAGCGGCCCGGTCACCAGGTCGGCTTCGCCGAGCATGCTGTTCAGATGCAGGTCGAGGCCGGGGACGAAGTCGCCTGAGCCGAGACCGAGGCTCGTCGTCAGGACGCAGGCGTTGCCCTCGTCGTCCAGCACCGAGACATTCGTCGTCCCTTCTTGGCGCGGAGGCTCGTCGCGAAGAGCCTCGACGAGAGCAAGCGCGCGCTCGGGCTCGGCGAGGCCGCCCAGCGACCGAAGCGCAGAGAGGACATCCGGGAAGTCGGAGAGGCCGACCCGGGTCAGAACGTCGTATCCCCGGAACTCGACGCTCACCGGCTCGGCCCAACTCGCGTCGTAGGACTGGAGGTCTTCCTCGGTCACGAGGCCGCCTCGCTCTTCCATGAACGCGAGCAATGCCTTGCCGAGCGTCCCTTCGTAGACCGAGCGCGGCCCCTCGTCGGCCAGGATCTCGAGCGCCTTGACGAGGCCCGGCTGGCGAAGCAGGTCACCTTCGCCGAGGGGCGTTCCCTCCGGCGCGTAGATCCGCGCGCCCTCGTTCATCGTCATCACGGTTTCGAGCATGAGGAGACACGAGGCGTGTGCGGCGGGCATCGGAACACCTTCGCGGGCGAGCTGCAGAGCAGGCTGCACGACCCGCTCCCACGGCAGCCGGCCGTGCACGCCCCACAGCGCATCGAGGCCGGCCGGAACGCCCGGGACCCCGAACGAGCCGATCCCGACGGAGTAGCGGACGAGCTCGGAGCCGAAGGGCACCTCGAGCTCGAGCAAGGGCACCTCGTGCAGCTCGCGTCCGAGGCCGGGCATCGCCACGAAGCAATCGAGGTTGGCCGTCCGGCCGCTCTCCGCCTCGAAGTAGATCGCGTGCCCGCCGCCGAGCAGGCCGGTCATGACGGTTTCGGCGACGCAGGACGCGAGACACGCGGCGACGGCGGCGTCCGCTGCGCTCCCACCTTCGTCGAGGATCTCGAACCCCGCGTCGGCAGACGCAGGATGGCCGGCGGCGACGGCTCTCATGCCGTGAGCGTAGAGACGGTCCCTATCCTTGGGAAGGTGCACAGAGCCTGGTGGTTCGCGATCGGAGGGGGCATCCTCATGGTCGCACTCGCCGTTGCGGTCAGTTTCATCGTCTTCGGAAGCGATGGAGGGGCGTCGACCACCGCCCAGGGCTGCCCGCCTCCTCCATCGACCGCGTCGGCCGGCAACGCGCAGATCTCCGCTCAAGCCATAGGCAAGGGCTTCGACCGGACGATTGTCATCCACGTGACGGACAAGAAGAGCGGCGTTGCGCTCCACGGCGCGAACGTCAAGGTCCAGGGGACCATGACCTGCCCTCATTTCATGCCGCTCATCGAGAGGCCTTTGCACGAAGCCTCGAACGGGACCTACAAGGGCGACTACAACCTGATCATGCCGGGCCAGTGGACGCTGAGCATCGTCGTCCGAACCAAAACAGGCGAGGCGACGACTTCCGCGCTGCCCGTGAAGGTAAGGGCCGGCAGCTAGTTGCTACCCTAGGGCGCGACCGCAGTCTCGGCCGTGCGCGGCGCTTCCGCGGCGGACTTGGACGGCGGACTAACGACAAAAGGAGAGCAGTGACCCTTACGAAGGAAGCGAAGCTGGAGATCATCGGACGCCATGGGCGGACGAACACGGATACGGGCTCGCCAGAGGTGCAGATCGCGCTCTTGACGACACGGATCAACGAGCTGACGGAGCACCTCCGGGCACATCCGAAGGACCACTACTCGCGCCGAGGCCTACTGAAGCTGGTCGGCCGGCGCAGGCGGTTCCTGAACTATCTCCAGCGCAAGAACGTCGAGGGATACCGAGAATTGATCAAGGAGCTGGGCCTCAGGCGCTAGCTCCCTCTACCACCTCCCGTGCCAGGTTCTAACCTGGCTCGGGCCACCAAGAATGGAGGGTGGAAGTTTGAGAGAGCCTTTCCTCTTACTCCCAGGGACAGAATTCATTCTGTCCTGGCGTACACAAGGAAAGACTGCCCCAAACCTCCACTCTCCCCGAAGTAGAAGTGGAGGAATAGATGAGCACGATGACTGACAACCTGACCACGGTCTCGCTGACCGTGGGCGATCAGGAGATGACCTTCGAGACGGGGAAGCTGGCCAAGCAGGCCGACGGCTCCGTCGTCGTCCGGTCGGGCGACACGATGGTCCTGGCGACGGCCCAGGGGAAGATGGAAGCCCGCGAGGGCGCCGACTTCTTCCCGCTGACGGTCGACGTCGAAGAGCGGATGTACGCCGCCGGCAAGATTCCGGGAGGCTTCTTCAAGCGTGAAGGCCGCCCCACCGAGCGCGCGATCCTGACCGCGCGCATGATCGACCGCCCGATCCGGCCGCTCTGGCCGAAGGGCTACAAGAACGAGGTGCACGTCGTCTGCACGACCCTGTCGGCAGACCTGATCACCGCGCACGACATCCTGTGCATCAACGGCGCCTCGGCCGCGCTGATGGTCTCGCCGCTGCCCTTCCAGGGCCCGGTGGGCGCCGTCCGCATCGGCCGTGTCGACGGAGAGCTCGTCATCAACCCGACCCTGCCGGTCGTCGAGGAGGACAGCACGCTCGACCTGATCGTCGTCGGCACGAAGGACGCGCTGACGATGATCGAAGCCGGCGCCGATGAGATCCCGGAGGACGAGATCCTCGAGGCCTTCGAGGTCGCCCACGCCGAGATCGTCAAGATCTGCGATGCGCAGGAGGATCTCCGGCGCCAGGCCGGCAAGCCGAAATATCTCGACACGGAGCTCACCGCCGAGCTCGAGTCCCAGTACGCCGACCGCGTCCGCGAGCGCATCCAGGCCGAGGGCCTGCGCGAGGCGGGGGCTATCGTGGAGGAGCTGACGAGCGAGCTCGCGCCCGAGCTGAACATGGATTCCTCGGAAGAGGACATCCTGCGGCAGATCCAGGTTCGCGCTTCGCTCGACACGATTCTCGAGAAGATTCGCCTCGAGGTCGTCGAGCAGCACGTCCGCGAGCAGTTCGAGGACGACCTTCGCGCGCTCACCGAGGCCGAGCAGGACTCGAAGGAGCTCAAGTCGGCGAAGCGTCACCTCCTCTGGGAACGGATCATCGAGTCGGTCGAGCTGCCCTTCCCGGTCGGCCCCGCGACGGTCGACGGCGAAGGCCCCGTCGTCAAGGACTCCCTCACGAAGCAGTTCGTCAAAAAGGCCGCCGAGTCGATCTACAAGCACCTCGTGCGGCAGAAGATCGCGATCGACAAGCGGCGCCCTGACGGCCGAGGGGCCGAGGACGTCCGCGAGGTCAACTGCGAGGTCAAAGTCGCTGCACGCGCCCACGGCTCGGCCCTGTTCACTCGCGGCCAGACGCAGATCATGACCCTCCTCACCCTCGGCACCGCCAAAGAGGGGCAGCGGATCGACGATCTCTCGCTGGAGACGGACCGCCGGTACATGCACCACTACAACTTCCCGCCGTTCTCGGTGGGAGAGACCGGCTTCATGCGCGGGCCGAAGCGCCGCGACATCGGGCACGGCGCGCTCGCACAGCGGGCGCTCGAGCCGATGATCCCGCTCGCCGAGGACTTCCCGTACACGATCCGCCTCGTCTCCGAGACGCTCGAGTCGAACGGCTCGTCGTCGATGGGCTCCGTCTGCGGCTCGACGCTCGCGCTGATGGACGCAGGCGTGCCGATCAAGGCACCGGTCAGCGGCATCGCCATGGGTCTCGTCAAGGAAGGCGACGATCACGTGATCCTCACCGACATCCAGGGCGCCGAGGATCACCTCGGTGACATGGACTTCAAGGTGGCCGGCTCGCGGGACGGGATCACCGCCCTGCAGATGGACATCAAGATCACCGGCGTCACGCAGGAGATCATGCGGAACGCGCTCGAGCAGGCGAAGCGGGCGCGGGAGTTCATCCTCGACAGGATGGCCGAGGCGATCCCCGAGACGCGAACCGAGCTCGCCGAGCACGCACCGCGGATCTCCAGCGTCAAGATCGACCCCGAGCAGATCGGCATGATCATCGGCAAGGGCGGCGAGACGATCCGCGGCCTCGAGGCCGACTACGACGTGCAGATCGACATCGAAGAGGACGGGACGATCCTCATCTACGCGACCGAGGGCACGAAGGCGAACGCCGCGATCGAGGCGATCGAGTCGATCACGAAGACGCCAGAAGTGGGGGACACCTACACGGGCAAGGTCGTCAAGACGACCGATTTTGGCGCGTTCGTCGAGCTGAAGAAGGGCACCGATGGGCTGCTCCACGTCTCGAACGTCGGCCCCGGTCGCGTCGGCCACATCGAGGACGTGATCTCGAGAGGCGACGTCCTCGACGTCGTCGTCCAGGAGGTCGACAAGGATCGCGGCCGGATCGGGCTCAAGCTCGTCGCCAAGCACGAAAACGGCACCCTCGTCCAGCCGGACGAGCTGATCGAGCGGGCGAAGGACGCACCGCCTCGCGAGCGGTCGGAGCGCCCACCGAGGCGTGACGGCGGCGGCGGCCGTGGGGGCCGAGGCGGCGGCGGCAGAGACCGCGGCCCGCGCCGCGAGGACTGAGCGGTTGGAGTAGTGCCCCGCCCCTCGGCGGGGCACTACGATCAGGCAGTGCAGAAATACGTTCTCAGCGAGCTCGACTCGGGCCAGCGCATCATCACGGAGCGGATCACGAGCGTTCGCTCCGTTTCCCTCGGTTTCTGGATCGGCGCCGGCGCCCGTGACGAAACGCCCTCGAAGGCTGGCGTTACGCACTTCATCGAGCACCTTCTCTTCAAGGGCACCCGTAAATACTCGGCTCAGGACATCGCCGAGATCTTCGACGCGCTCGGAGGAGAGCTGAACGCCGCGACGTCGAGGGAGCACACCGTCGTCTACGTGCGCGTCGCCGACCGACACCTCGAGCAGGCGCTGGACGTGATGAGCGACATGATCTACGCGCCGCTCTTTGCGGACCTCGATTCCGAGCGCGAGGTCGTGCTCGAGGAGATCGCGATGTACGAGGACGCGCCGCACGAGCTCGTCCACGACCTGATGAGCGAGGCGATCTTCGGGGATCACCCCCTCGGGCGGCCGGTGATCGGGACCGCCGACGTCATCTCCTCGGTCGGACGAAGGGCGCTGACGACCTACCACCAGACGATGTACCGGGGCGGCAACGTCGTCGTCGCCGCGGCAGGAAACTTGAAGCACGACGATCTCGTCGGCCAGCTCGAGCGCGCACAGCGCAAGCAGGAGAAGTCCACTGCTCGCGGCCCGCGCCTCCGCTCACCGCTCGTTCGGCCCCCGCGCCCCAACATTCGTTTCCAGCGCAAGAAGACGGAGCAGTACCACGTCTGCGTCGGGGCTCCGGGAATCGCCCGCTCCGACCGCCGGCGATTTGCCGCCTCGCTTCTCGACGCGCTGCTCGGCGGCTCGGCTTCGTCGCGACTCTTCCAGGAGATCCGTGAGAAGCGCGGGATGGCTTACGCGGTCTACACGTTCGCCTCCCAGTACACCGACACGGGTCTGATCGGCTTCTACGTCGGCACCCGCGCCGAGAACCTCGGCGACTGCCTCGAGATCGCGAACGAGCAGATCACCGAGGTCTCCGAGGGCAAGTTCCGGAAGGGTGAGCTCGAGCGCGCCAAGGAGAACCTCAAGGGGCGGATCCTGCTCTCGATGGAATCGACCTCGAACCGGATGAGCAGGCTCGGGAAGTCGCTCATCACCGACACCGAGCTGCTCTCGATCGACCGGATCGCGGCCGAGATCGACGCCGTCACTCCAGACGCCGTCGCCGAGCTCGCCGGCGTGCTGCTCACCCCGGAGAAGCTCTCCGCAGCCGGTATCGGGCCGAGCGAGGAGCGGTTCCGCGAGGCAGTGCGGCGGATCACGCCCGAGCTACGGGCGCGGGCCGCGGCGTGAAGGTTGCGCTCTTCGGGGCCGGGGGGAGGGTCGGCTCGGTGCTCGCGCCGGCGCTCCAGGCAGCGGGACATGATCTGGTCGAGTTGTCCGACGCTGACGCGATGGTCGATTTCACGGCCCCGGACATGGTCGTCGGCAACATCACGCTTGCGCTCCACGCGGGCGTTCCCTGCGTCGTCGGGACAAGCGGCTGGGACCCGGATGAGGTCTCCGAGATGGCAATTCAGGCCGGTTTGCCGGTCTTCTACGCCCCGAACTTTGCGGTCGGCGCGGTCCTGATGATGCAGTTCGCGGCGAAGGCGGCGAAGCACATCCCGCGAGCGGAGATCATCGAGCTCCACCACGAGACGAAGCTCGACGCCCCATCCGGTACCGCCAAGGCAACCGCCGAGGCGATGAGCGGCGACGTGCCCATCCACTCCGTCCGCCTGCCGGGGATCGTCGCCCACCAGGAAGTCCTGCTCTCGGGGCCTGGTGAGCTGCTGACGATCCGCCACGACGCTTTCTCGCGCGAGGTCTATGTATCGGGCGTCTTGCTCGCGCTCGAACGCGTCTCCAGCCTCCCGCCGGGGCTGACGGTCGGCCTCGACGCCCTGCTCGAGCTGTAAGATCGCCCTCGTGCTCGGTGAGGTTCTGACGGCGATCGTGACGCCGTTCGACAAGGACGGCGCAGTCGACATCGAGCAGTTCCGTGCACTGGCACGTCACATCATCGACAGCGGCTCCGACGGGCTCGTCGTGGCGGCCACGACCGGCGAGTCGCCGACGCTGACCGACGACGAGCGCTTCGAGCTCTGGGCCGTGGCCGTCGACGAGGTGGGGAGCCGCGCGACCGTGATCGCGAGCACCGGCACCTACTCGACGGCGCACTCGGTGCACCTGACCGAGCAGGCGCACGAGCTCGGCGTGGACGGCTTCCTCGTCGTCACGCCGTACTACAACAAGCCGACGCCGCGCGGGATCGTCGAGCACTACAAGGCGATCGGGCAGGCGAGCGACAGGCCGATCATCGTCTACAACATCCCGCAGCGTGTCGTCGTCAACATCGAGCCCGAGACGATGGTGGAGCTCGCAGCGATCCCGACGGTGACCGCCGTCAAGCAGGCAACCGAGGATCTCGACCAGGCGCGGCGGATCGTCGCTGAGACCGACCTCGCCCTCTACGCGGGGAGCGACCACCTCCTCTACCCGTTCCTCGAGCTGGGCGGAGTGGGCGGGGTCCTCGTCTATGCCCATCTGGTCGCCGCGCGTGTGAAGGAGCTGATCAGGCTCTACAAGGAGGGCGACGCAGACGGAGCTCGCGCGATCGACGACGAGCTCAAGCCGGTGATCGACGCGCTCGGCGTGACGATCAACCCTATTCCGGTCAAGGCAGCTCTGAACATGCTCGGGCACGAGGTGGGGGGCCTGCGGCTGCCGCTCGTCGAGGCGACCGACGAGGAGCGTGCGGAGATTCGCTCAGGCCTCGAGCGAGCGGGCCTCATGACCCCGGCTCGCGTCTAGCTCCGTCTTCACCGGGAACTGGCGCAGCACGACGGTGTGCGGAGCTTCGGCAAACGCGACGCCGAGGGGGTCGAGGCAGGCCTCGAGCGCGGGAAGGAGGTGCTTCGGAGGCTGATCGGGCCCGCACAGGACGAGAAAGCCGACGAGCGCGCTGTTTCCGCGCCGGAGCGGGACAGCAGCGGCGAAACCGACGCCGGGCAGATCGCCTCGTGCGCCGATGACGACCCCGGCACCGGACTCCGCTTTGCGAAGCAGCCAGCTGATGAGGGACGTCTCGGCCGGGGGCTCGGTACCGCGCTCCAGTCGCACCGTGCCGCCGATTCCGTCCTCGTTCCACTCGACGAACGCTGCGTACTCGAGCGGCCAGGCCCGCTCGGCCGAGTCCACCAGTCGACCGAAGATGTGTGCTTGATCCCCGGCCACGTCCCACGCCTCTTCGAGAGCAACCGTCAGCCGGGCGATCCGCTTGTGGGTCCTGCGCCAGACCATGAGCCCGACGATGGCCACCGCCGCACCGATCGCTGCGACGACGGCCATCCGCAGGCCGAGACCGACCAGGAAGGCGCCGCCACCGGCGAGAGCGATCAGATCCGGCCGCCCGAACGGGTCAAAGCCACCGCCGCGGGTCGCCGGCGGCACGGCAGAAGCGTCGCGAATCGCGGACAGCTCCTCGGCCCTGACCACGGCTGTCGGATCCTGGCCTCGCTGCACGGCGACGAACGCTCTTGCGATCACCGGGTGGAACTGCGTCCCGCTGGCCTTTTCGATCTCCTGCAGGGCGTCCTCGCGGCTCAGCCGCTTGCGAAACGGCTTGTCCGTCGTCATCGCGTCGAACGCGTCGGCGAGGATCAGGAAGTGCGCGGCCAGCGGAATCTCCTCCTCGCGGACCCGGTAGTACCCCGTGCCGTTGAAGCGCTCTCGGTGGTACTCGACCGCCTGTGCCTGCTGGGAGGCGAAGCGGAAGCGCTGCAGTAGGCGCGCCGAGAGCCGAGGCGCCCGCCAGACCGTGCCCCATTCCGCCGGGCTCAGCTTGCCGGGCTTGGCGAGGACGGTCGCGTCGACTGCGACCTTGCCGAGATCGTGGAGCCGTCCTGCCCACCAGAGCCGCCGGACCTCGGCCGCGGGCAGGCCGAGCCCGCTTGCCAGGTCCTCCACGTAACCGGCCACCCGCACCGAGTGGCCGTACGTCGACGGATCACGCTCGTCGACGATGTTGGCGAAGGTCTCGAGTGCGGTGGCCATCTCGTGCCGGAGCCCGACGACACGTGCATACAGGCGCTCGACGAGGAGGAGCAGCGGGACGAGCGCAATTGCAAGCCAGAGCTCCCGAAGCGCCGCAAAGGCGAGCACGATTCCGAGGCCGACGCCCGAGGCCGCGGTGAGCACGTCTGGAAGAGCGGGGTGCTTGGCCGCCACACCCTCCAGGAGAGTGCGGACCGTGACGTAGACGAGCCCGGCGACGGCGGCGGGCAAGAGATCTTCGGGCAGCGTGAGGTGGCCGACGCTGCCGCCCGCGAGGATGAACGCGGCGCCGCCCGCCAGTGCCGACATGCCCAGCGCGGCTGCACGTCGCAGGAGATCCATGAGGGCGAAACCGCGGAATGGGGCAACGGCGATGACGCTCCAACCGGCAACCGCCGTCGCGACCCAGGGCCCGGCGACGAGCAGCGTGGCGACGTGAATCGGCGCCGTGAGCGAGAAGCGTTCGCCTTCGAGCGCATCCGGCAAGAGCTCGTCGTGCGGGCGTTGCAATGCCTCGGCGGCAATCGCGACCGCCGCGAAGAGGGCGAGGTTCGACGTCGAGCTTCCGAGTGACTGGAAGACGGCGACGTTCAGAAGCACGCCCGTAAAGACGACAGTGGCCGCGTCCGCGGCGCGTCGCCGGATCAAAGACCGCATGAATCCAGCAATCGGCGCGCGGACGCGGCCTCTTTAGCCGTCTACTACCTGGGGCTTAGGGCCACTTGATACCGCACGGGAGAATCGACAAGACCATAGCGAGGAGGCCGAGCCGATGAAGCCAGTCTGACCGCAGCATTTTTACTCCTTGAGAGATGTGCCTCGCCCGACGGCGAGTGTCCAGCACACAATGGAGAGATGAAGCGCGTCAGCCCTCCCCCTGAAGGGTGAATCGCACATCACCCGCAAAAGGGCCAGGATAGGCTCCAGCGAATGGCAGCTCTGCGAATCATTCCGCTCGGCGGGCTCGGTGAGGTGGGGAAGAACCTCACCGTCTTCGAGGCGGACGACGACATCGTCGTCGTCGACTCGGGGCTCGCGTTCCCTCGGGACGAGCATCTCGGCGTCGATCTCGTGCTTCCGGACTTCACCTACCTACGCGAGCGTGCGCACAAGGTGCGGGCCGTCGTGCTCACGCACGCGCACGAGGATCATGTCGGCTCGCTGCCCTACCTGATGCGCGAGGTGAACGTGCCGGAAGTCTGGGGAACTCGGCTCACGCTCGGGCTGCTCCAGCCCAAGCTGGACGAGCACGGACTTCTGCACGCCACTGAGCTGAAGGAAGCACGGCCGGAGGACGATCCGGTGCAGATCGGCGGGTTCCGGTTGGAGTTCATCCGCATGGCGCACTCGGTTCCCGACACCGTGGCGATCGTGCTCGAGCGAGGGAACCTCCGCGTGCTGCACACCGGCGACTACAAGATCGACCACACGCCGGTCGACGGATTGCGCACCGACGTCGGGCGCCTCGCGGACTTCGGAAACCGCGGCGTCGACCTCCTCCTCGGCGACTCGACGAACGCGGAGCGGCCGGGCGTGACGGGCTCGGAGCGGCTCGTCGGCGAGGCCTTCCGTCAGATCATCCCGGTGCGCGAGGGGCGGGTGCTCATCGCGAGCTTCGCCTCGAACGTCCACCGCATGCAGCAGGCGGTGGACGTCGCTATCGAGACCGGCCGCAAGGTCTGCGTCGTCGGCCGCTCGATGCGCAAGAACGTCAACATCGCCCGCAACCTCGGGTACCTCGAGGCTCCCGACAACGCTTTCATCCAGCCGAAAGAGCTTTCAGACCTGGCGCCACACGAGGCGCTCGTCCTCTGCACCGGCAGCCAGGGCGAGCCGCTGTCGGCGCTGACCCGCATCGCATACAACGACCATCCAGCGATCAAGGTCGAACGAGGCGACACCGTGATCCTGTCCGCGAAGCCGGTCCCCGGCAACGAGCTCCGCGTCCACGACACGATCAACAATCTCGCGAAGACCGGCGCCGAAGTCCTCCACCAGGAGATCGCGAACGTGCACGTCTCGGGGCACGGAAACGCCGAGGAGCTGCGGACCGTGCTCGGGCTCGTGCGACCGAAGGGCGTGATGCCCATCCACGGCGAGTTCCGCATGCTCGCCGCGCACGCGCAACTGGCCCGCGACAGCGGCGTCCCCGCCGACTCGATCGTGCTCGCCGAGAACGGCTCGGTCGTCGAGCTCGACGAGCGTGGCGTTCGGATCGTCGACCGGGTCGAGACCGGGGTCACCTTCGTCGACGGCCTGGGCGTGGGGGACGTGCACGATGTCGCGATCCGCGACCGCAGGCACCTTTCGGAGCACGGGATCCTGATCGTCGTCGCGACGGTCAGCGCGAACGGCGCCCGGCCGAGCGCTCCGCCCGAATTGATCGTCCGTGGGTTCGGCGACTCCGAGTCTTTGCTGGGCGAGCTACGCGACGAAGCGGCGCGCGTCCTCGAGGAGTGCCTCGAGCAGGACATCAGCGAGATCAAGCTCCTGCAAGAGCATCTCCACGATGGGCTCGCTCAGCTCATATACGACAGAACGGGGAGGCGCCCGATGATCCTGCCCGTCATAGTTGAGGTATGAGAACGCTACGCGTCCACGGAACACGGGACCGGGCCATGCGAGGTCGGCTCAGATGAGCATCGTCCGGCCAGAGCCCGGCTGGCCCGACCTGCTGGTCGACTACGCGCCTGTTGGTGCGACCGCGCAACGGTTGGTCGCGCAGCTCCGAGCGTGCCAGGTCTCGGCGCTCGCGTTCTGCCGGCTGCTCGAGCGCTGGGCGAGAGGCGAGGCCACGCCTTCGACCCCAGGCGGCCGCGAGGCGGCGCTTGCGCGGGCCGCTGATCGGGCCGAGACGGCGCTCTCAGGGCTCGAAGGGCCGCTGAGCCGCTATCTGCTCGAGCTCGAGGCCGATCAGGCGGAAGGACGCTCCTGGTACGGCGAGCCCGGCCGCGCCGAGCTTGTCGAGTGGCAGCCCGTGCTCAGCCGGGCCGGAGTCCGCGCCTCGCCGGTGAGGGTTGCCCAGGCATACCTTGAGCTCGCCGTCCTCGTGCGGGCGCTCGAAGGCCTCGAAGCCGCGGCGCGGATGCGCTCGGCGCCGGACCGCTCGTCCCTCTGGGCGGGCCTCTTCGACCTGCGCGAGAACCTCCTCAACGGCGCGGTCGAAGACCTCCGAGCCCTCGCTGCCTGACCGCCGACGCCCTCCAAGGGCCAGACGCCACAAAGACACACTTTGTGTTGCATCGCTCGCACCACGCGTGCACTCTTCCTTCGGCACCGTCGATGTATGCCGCGCTGGGAGCCTCTCCATCCGGACTACGTCGTGGCGATGCGCGTGCTCGACTCGTTCGGCATGCCGCACGCGGAGCTTTGGCGCCAGCTGAGGCCCGTGTCTGCTCGACTCGGCATTCCGCGACCAAGCTACTGGCGCGTTCGCAGGTTCGTGATCGCGGATCGCCGGCGCAAGACGGAGAACACGGAGGCACTGAACCGGGTCGTGTGCGACCTCTTCAACTACAGAACTCCGGGGGTGAGGAGGTGATGCAACACAAGGGTGCTTCGGGAGGGGTTGGTTTGCTCGCGTAGAACGACTCGGTCATGGCGCGGCGACGTACGAAGCGCGTGCTCAAGCCCCGCACGCCTGCGCGCGTGCGGAAGACCAGGCGCGCCAAGAAGACGAAGCCTCGGGGGCACCATCATCCCGAGCTGACCGGGCTCGTCCTGCTTGCGTTCGGCGTCTTCCTCGCGTCGGTCCTCTGGGCGGGGTGGAACGGCGGCTACGTCGGCCGCTGGATCGCTGACGGGCTCGAAGCGGTCATCGGGAGCGCCGCCTACGGGCTCCCGCTTGCGCTCATCGTCGTCGGAGCGCTCATGGTCGGACGCAGCGACCTCGTGGACGTGCGCCCCTTCCGCACTGGTCTCGCCGTCCTCTCACTCGGGCTGCTGCTCACCCTGGGAAGCCAGGGCGGCTATCTCGGCGAACTGCTCAGCGGCACGCTGGGCCTCGCGCTCGGCGGTACCGGAGTGGCGATTCTGGGCGTCCTCTGCGTGCTCGCCGGAATTCTTCTGCTCACGGGCGCCTCGGTCGGCGCGCTCATCCGCCGTGGCGCAACGGCTGCGCGACGTTCCCTCGACCGGCCACCGCGACGGGTGGTCGACGACATGCCGGAGCTGATCTCGACGGCGAACGTCGCCCCGGTTCCGCTCCTCGACGCGGCCTCCGCGTACCCGGACGTCGTCGGCATGGCCGAGCCTGCACCGCTGATCCCGTTCCCCGAGCCCGACACGCAGGAGGAGGCACCCGACAAGGAGAGCCTCTTCAACGCCTCGCCGGCTGTCGCGGACTACAAGCTGCCCGACCGCACGCTCCTGCGCACCTCCGGAACGAGCGGGAAGCCGGTGAACGACGCGAACGGACAGGTCGCCCACGCACTGAAGCAGGCCCTGGCCGACTTCGGCGTCCAGGCCTCCGTCGTCGGGGAGATCACCGGCCCGCGCGTCACGCGCTACGAGCTCCAGCTCGCGCCCGGGACGAAGATGTCGAAGGTCTCCGCCCTCAAGGACGACCTCTCCTACGCGCTCGCGACGACCGAGATCCGCATCCTCGCGCCGATCCCGGGCAAGCAGGCCGTCGGCGTCGAGGTGCCGAACCTGACCCCGAACCTCGTCACGCTCGGCGACATCTACGACGACCTCCCGCAGACAGCGAGCCCACTTGCGGTCTGGCTCGGCAAGGACATCTCCGGCGTCGCCGTGTGGACCGACCTCGCGCGCATGCCGCACATCCTCATCGCCGGCACGACGGGCTCCGGGAAGTCGGGCTGCATCAACACGATCCTCACCTCGGTGCTGCTCCGGGCGACGCCGGACGACGTGCGGATGATCCTCATCGACCCGAAGCGCATCGAGCTCAGCTACTACGAGTCGATCCCGCACCTGCTGGCGCCGGTCGTCTCGAGCCCGAAGGAGGCAACCGCGGTGCTTGCCAACGTGATCGGCGAGATGGAGCGCCGTTACGAGCAGCTCAGCAAGGTGCGGGCGAGAAACCTGCCCGAGGCGAACCGCGCCTTCCGGGAGCGTGGAGAGCCACAGCTTCCGTATCTCCTCGTCGTCATCGACGAGCTCGCCGACCTGATGATGATCTCGCCGCAGGCCGTGGAGGACGCGATCATCCGCCTCGCCCAGAAATCGCGCGCGGTCGGCATCCACCTCGTCCTCGCCACGCAACGCCCGTCGGTGGACGTCATTACCGGGATGATCAAGGCGAACGTCCCGTCGCGCATCGCCTTCGCCGTCTCCAGCCAGACCGACTCGCGCGTGATCATCGACCAGGGCGGGGCGGAGAGCCTGCTCGGCCAGGGCGACATGCTCTTCAAGCCCCTCGGCACCTCGCGCATGCAGCGCGTCCAGGGCGCCTACGTGGGCGAAGAGGAGATCGCGCTCATCGTCGAGCAGTGCCGGGGCCAGCGGGAGCAGGAGCTCGACGCCTCTCTGCTCGAGGCGCCCGAGCCCCCGCCTGGAGAAGAAGACGCGGGCGACGACGAGTTCGACCCGGACGAGGATCCGCTCCTCGACCGCGCGATCGAGGTCGTCGTCCAGGCGCAGACGGCATCCACGTCGCTTTTGCAGAGGCGCCTACGCGTGGGCTACACCCGTGCGGGCCGTTTGATCGACATGCTCGAGCGGCGCGGGATCATCAGCGGCTACGAGGGCTCGAAGCCTCGGCGCGTCCTGGTGGACGAGGCGCAGCTCGACCGTGTTTTGAGCTAACGACTGCCCGCTCGTTTAGCATCGCTCTCCTGAAACTACGAACGGGTCGGAGGAGGGTGTTGTGACTGCAAGAAGATTGACGTGGCTCCTGGTCGCGTTTGCGGCCGTGGTGCTGGTCTTTGTTGCGGTCGGCTGCGGCAGCGACAAGAAGAGCTCGAGCAGTACGACCAGCAGCAGCGGCAGCGATATCAAGGTCGGCCTCGTGACGGACACGGGCGGCGTCGACGACAAGGGCTTCAACCAGTTCTCGATCGCCGGTCTGGACGACGCGAAGGCCAAGCTTGGCGTCCAGACGCGCGTCTACGTCTCGAAGACGGCTGACGATTACCAGCCGAACCTGACTGCCGCGAGCGACGACGGCAACGACTTGGTGATTGCGGTCGGCTTCCTGCTCGTGCCGGCGACGATCGCTACAGCAGGGCAGTACGCGGACATCTCGTACGCGGGCGTCGACCACTTCTACGGCGAGGCGGGCAACCCGGACTGCACGAAGACCGGCACCTGTGTCCTGCCGAACACGCTCGGCATGAACTACCCCTCGCAGGAGTCGGGGTATCTCGCCGGCGTGCTCGCGGCCGGGATGACGAAGTCCGGCACGGTCTCGACCGTGGGTGGCAAGGCGATTCCACCGGTGGACAACTGGATCGCCGGTTTCCAGGCCGGGGCGAAGGCCACGAAGCCGGGCATCAAGACCCTCAACGCGTACTCGCAGGACTTCGAGGATCTCGCCAAGTGCAAGGAGATCGCGCTCGATCAGATCAGCCATGGGTCGGACGTGGTCTTCCAGGTCGCGGGCAAGTGCGGCCTCGGCGCGCTGGACGCCGCGTGTGAGAAGGGCAAGCTCGCGATCGGCGTCGACGTCGATCAGTCCGCACAGGGCGATTGTGTGATTGCGAGCGCGCTGAAGCCGCTCCAGACATCCGTCTACGACGTGATCAAGAGCTTCACGGACGGGACTTTCAAGGGCGGCACGAACAAGTTCTACGGCGTGGCGCAGCTTCCGGACGCGAAGCTGCTGACCGAGTACCACGGCAACGTGCCGCAGAGCGTGCAAGACGCCGTCACCAAGGCCGACGCGGGCCTGAAGGACGGCACCATCAAGCCTCCGGCAACTCTCGGCGGCTAGAAAAGGACGAAGGTACGGGGGGCGGCGAACCTTCCGCCCCCCGTACGATTGCCGCGGCATGAACGAGGCTGCCCCTCTCCTCGAGCTCAAAGGGATCACGAAGCGCTTCCCCGGAGTCGTCGCGAACGACGATGTCGACTTCGATCTCCGCCGCGGAGAGGTGCACGCACTCCTTGGCGAGAACGGCGCAGGGAAGTCGACGCTCATGAACGTCGTCTACGGTCTGTACCAGCCGGATGAAGGAGAGATCCGCGTCGACGGCAAGCCGGTCTCGATCCGCTCACCGAAGGACGCGATCGACCTGGGCATCGGAATGGTGCACCAGCACTTCATGCTCATCCCGGTGATGACGGTCGCCGAGAACATCGTGCTCGCCACCGAGCCGAAGCGCGCCGGCGTGCTCCTCGACTACGACGCAGCCATCAAGCGGGCCGAGGAGATCGCCAAGACGTTCAACTTCGCCATCGACCCGAGGGCGCGCGTCGAGGACATCGGCGTCGGTCAGCAGCAGCGCGTCGAGATCTTGAAGGCGCTGTACCGGAACGCCGACCTCCTGATCCTCGACGAGCCGACGGCAGTCCTCACGCCGCAGGAGACGCGCGAGCTCTTCGGGATCCTCCGCACCCTGACGAATGAGGGCCTGTCCATCGTCTTCATCACGCACAAGTTGAACGAGGTGCTGGAGATCGCCGACCGGATCACGGTCCTCCGGCGCGGCAAGAAGATCGAGACGTTCCCGCGCGAAGGCGCCACGCAGGAGACACTTGCGCGCTCGATGGTGGGCCGGGAGGTCCTGCTTCGGGTCGAGAAGACGCCCGCCGAGCCGGGCGAGCCGCTGCTTCGCGTCAAGGACCTCAACGTGATGGACGAGCGGGGCCTCGAAGCCGTGCGAAATGCGTCGTTCGAGGTCCGCGCCGGCGAGATCGTGGGGATCGCCGGGGTGGACGGGAACGGCCAGAGCGAGCTCGTCGACGCGCTCACGGGCCTGCGCCGGCCCGTATCGGGCCAGATTCTCGTCGGCGACGAAGACGTGACCGGCCAGAGTGCCCGAGTGTCGTTCGAGGCCGGCGAAGGGCACATTCCGGAGGACCGTCAGCGCCGTGGCCTCGTGCTCGACTTCTCGCTCGCCGAGAACATCGCCCTCCACGACTACCGGGCCGAGCCTGATTCCAGGTTCGGCTGGCTCTTCCCCGGGCGGCTGAATGAACGGGCCAAGCGCCTGCTGACGGAGTTCGACGTTCGGGGAGGAGACTCGCAGACGCCGGCCGGCTCGCTCTCCGGAGGGAACCAGCAGAAGGTCGTGATCGCGCGCGAGGTCGCTCGCGACCCGAGAGTCCTCGTCGCGGCCCAGCCGACGCGCGGGCTCGACGTGGGCGCGATCGAGTTCGTGCACAGGCGCCTCGTCGTGGAGCGAGACGAAGGAAGGGCGATCCTCCTCGTCTCGCTGGAGCTCGACGAGATCCTGTCGCTCGCCGACCGCATCCTCGTCATCTACGAGGGCCGCATTGTCGGCGAGTACGGGCCGGACGTCTCCGATGAGGAGCTCGGCATCGCCATGACCGGAGGCGGCAAGGAGCGGGCGGCGTGAGCGAGGCTCCCGAGCCCGAAGTTCCCGAGACGGGATTTCCGAGGCTCTCCGTCCTTCTCTATGACCGCGTCGGAGGTGCGCTCGTCCCTCTCGCGGCGACCATCCTCGCCTTCCTGATCGGCGGGCTCGTCGTGCTCATCACCGGGCACAACCCGATCACCGCCTACCGCGCGATCTTCAACGGGACGGGCTTCAACTGGTTCTTCCCCTGGGTGACGGGGGACGAGCGCGTACGAGCGGCCAAGGACCTGCAGGAGACCCTGAGGGTCGCGACGCCATTGATGCTGACGGCAATCGCGGTCGCCTTCGCCTTCCGCGGCGGGCTCTTCAACATCGGCGGCCAGGGACAGTACTGGGTCGGCTTCATCGGGGCGCTGTTCGTCGGGACGCATCTGACCGGCATGCCCCGTCCGCTCCATGTCGTGCTCGGTATCGGGGCGGGAATCCTCGGCGGGATGGTCTGGGGAGGCATCGCGGGCGCACTCAGGGCAACGGTCGGCGCCCACGAGGTGATCACGACGATCATGCTCAACTGGATCGCGATCTTCGGCGGGCAATATCTCGTCGAGCTCGGCGGGCCGTTGCAGGGAGCGGCTCCCGCGTTGCCGCGCTCGGGCGTGGTCGACGACTCCTCCAAGCTGTGGGTCTTCTGGGGCCACTTCCCGGGCCTCCACGTCGGCATCTTCATCGGCATTGCGGCCCTCGCCGTGTACTTCCTGATCCTCAACCGCACGACTCTCGGGTTCGCGATCCGGGCGGTCGGCTTCAATCCCGAAGCCGCCCGCTACAGCGGAATGCCTGTGCGCAGAAGCTACTTCCTCGCGCTGGCGATCGCCGGCGCGTTTGCCGGACTGGCCGGAGCGATCGACGTGCTGGGCTACAAGTACGCCGTCGACACGAGCGACTTTGCGACCGGCGTCGCCTTCACGGGAATCGCGGTCGCCCTGCTCGGCCGCAACAAGCCGGTGGGGATCTTCTTCGCCGCACTTCTCTTCGCGGGCCTCCAGACCGGGACCTCCTCGCGGCACCTCGACCCAGAGGTCTTCGAGCCGGCTCTTGCAAGCGACCTCTCGACGATGATCCAGGCACTGGTCATCTTCTTCGTCGGAGCGGACCTCCTGATCCTGTACATCTGGCGCCTACGCCGTTACCTCAGGCTGCGGCCGCCGCCGAAAGAGGAGCCGGCGCCGCTATGACGGGCCGTGGCGCGACCCCAAGAAGAGTCGGGCAGGTCGGTATCGCCCTCGGTGTCCTTGCCTTCTGGCTGACCGTGCCGCCGTTCACGATCCGCACGACTGCCGTGCCGGTCTTGTTCGGGCTGGCAGGGATGGCCCTCGGCCTCGCCGCACTCAGCCAGGGAGAACGGCGGATCGGAGGGTTCGCAATCGGTTTCGCGTTCATCGGCGGCCTGGGCGGCCTGTGGGCGCTCGGTGTCGACGAAGCGACCCTCAGGGACGTGCTCACGGCCGGCCTGCTCGCCTCGACGCTGCGCTTTGCGACGCCGCTCGCCTTCGCGGCGATGGGCGGCATCTTCTCGGAGCGCTCGGGAGTCGTGAACATCGGGCTCGAGGGCATGATGCTGATCGGCGCGTTCTTCGCCGTCTGGGGATCGATCTGGAGTGGCACCTGGATCGTCGGCCTCCTGATGGCGATGCTCTTCGGAGGGCTGCTGGCCCTCATCCACGGCGTCTTCTCGATCCACCTCCGCGCCGACCAGATCGTCAGCGGCTTCGCGGTCAACCTGCTCGCGCTGGGTCTGACGGGCTACCTCTTCAGCGCGATCTACCCCGGTGGAATCCCAAGCAGCGACGTGTCGCGTGTGCCCACGCTCGGCCTTGCCTTCCTCGACAACATTCCGGGCATCGGCACCTTCCTGAGAGACGTCTTCGGCGGCCTCAGCCTCCTCGTCTGGCTGATGTTCCTCGTCGTCATCCTGGCCTACGTAGTCCTCTTCAAGACCGCGATCGGGCTGCGGATCCGCTCGGTTGGCGAGCACCCGCGCGCCGCCGACACCGTCGGCCTGCCGGTGTACGGCTTGCGCTACGCGGCGGTCATCACGTCCGGCGTGCTTGCCGCACTCGGGGGCGCGTTCCTCTCGATCGGTTTCACCGGCACCTTCTCCGAGAACATGACGAGCGGGCGCGGCTTTATCGCCCTCGCGGCGGTCATCTTCGGCAAGTGGCGTCCCGGCTGGGCGTTCGCGGCCACGCTGCTCTTCGGTTTCGGGTTTGCGCTCGCGATCCCGCTCCAGCGCGAGGCCGGCATCTCGGCGAATCTCGTCTCCACGTTCCCGTACGTCCTCACCCTCGTCGCCGTCGCCGGTCTCATCGGTCGCTCAATTCCGCCCGTCGCCATTGGCCGCCCTTACGTCAAGCAGTAACGGGCCGAGGCCGCGGAACCGCGCGGCGGGCTGGTCGCTCGTGGTTGCCGTGCTCGCGCTCGCGGCCATGCCCGTCGGTCTCTGGGTCACGCAGTGGCGCGGCGACCTCCGTCTCGTGCACGCCGGGTTCGCCGTTCCGGTGGCGGCGATTCTCGCGATTCTGGCCATCCGCCTCGCGCGGAGGGCCCGTAGGCGGTTCGAGCGGACCTTGGGGAGGGCCGGTGGCGAGCGCAGCGCCCGGTTGGGCCGGGTGCTGGGGTGGATTGCGCTCTATCTGGCGCTGATTGCGTCAATCTCGCTGGCCGTCTACGCGGTCGAGTACTACCTCTTGTCGTAGACTCAGTTCCCCGTGTTCGAGATCGGCAACAGCCTCCGCGAGGCTCGTCTGCGGCAGGGGCTCGACTTTCCGGAGATCGAGCAGGCGACGAAGGTTCGTGGCAAGTACCTGCGCGCCCTCGAGGAGGAGCAGTTCGAAGTGCTGCCCGGGCAGACCTACGTCAAGGGCTTCCTTCGCTCGTACGCGGACGTTCTCGGGCTCGACGGCCAGCTCTACGTGGACGAGTTCAACTCGCGGTACGTGCGCGGCGAGCTCGAGGAAGAGGAGGAACAGCCGCTTCGCCCGCGTGGAGGCGACCTCTCCGGGCGGCCCAGCGGGCTGCAGGGAAAGGCCGTGATACTGACCGTCGCAGTCATCGCCGGTCTGACCGTCTTCGTCTTCGCAGCCGCCAAGCGGGCGAGCGACAACGGCGTGGCCAACAACCCGCTCGGCAACCCGCCTCCGGCGGCGGCCGTCAAGAAGCCGGTCGCCCGTCTCGTCGTGCGTGGCGTCGGCGGCGGCGCATACGTGGCGATCCGGCTCGGCTCGCGAACGAGCAAGCCGATCTACCAGGGCACGCTCGAGCGCGGGAGCCCGAGGACCTTCGTCGGCAAGCGCTTCTGGCTGTACGTGTTTGCGCCCGCCAACCTGCGCCTGCGCCTGAACGGGCGGTCCGTGGCCGTGCCGGGAAGCGGTACCGGCGCACGCCGGTGGCTCGAGGTGACGCCGAGGCGCGTCTCGCTCGCGCCGCCGGTCTCTTGAGCCCGCGCGCGGCGGTCGTCGTCACGGGCAGCGAGCTCCTGCGGGGCGGGCGACGCGACGCCAACGGCCCGTTCCTCGCCGCTGAGCTGACCTCCCTCGGGCTCGAGCCGGCGCGAATCACGCTGGTCGGAGACGAGCCCGACGAACTGGAGGCGGCGCTACGAGAGGGCCTCGAGGCCGACCTGCTCGTCGTCTCCGGAGGCCTGGGGCCAACCCACGACGACCGGACCGTCGAGCTCCTTGCTCGCGCAGCCGGCTTTCAGAGCTCGGTCTTGCACGCTCTCGAGCAGGAGATCGAGGGAATCTCACGCCGCATTGCCGAGCGTCTCGGCCGGCCGTATGCGGAGTTCGAGGACGGAGTCCGGAAACAGGCGACCGTCCCCGAGGGCGGTCGCGTGATCGGCATCGCGGGAACGGCTCCCGGCCTCGTCGTCGAGACACGCGGCGCAGTCGCGATCGTCCTGCCCGGGCCTCCGCCCGAGCTGCGGCGTCTCTGGCGGTCGGCGCTGGATGACGAGGCGGTGCAGCAAGTGCTTGCGCGAGCCGAGGCGCCTGAGTACCGGGTCCTGCGGCTCTACGGCGTGAGCGAATCCGCGGTCGCGAGGGCGCTCGCCGAGGCCGGCGGCGAGCCGGAGGGAGTTCAAGCGACGATCTGCGCGCACGACGGGGAGATCTGGGTCGAGCTCTTCGGCGAGGGCGGAGAGTTGGCGGAGACGCTCAAGACGGCTCTGGCGCCGGCGGTTTTCGCCGAGGACACGCGCCCGCTCGAGGAGCACGTGCTCGCGGCGTCCCGCGAGCAGGGGCTTTCGCTGGCGACCGCCGAGTCGTGCACCGGTGGGCTCGTCGCGGCGCGCCTGACCTCGGTTCCCGGGGCGAGCGACGTCTTCCGCGGCGGCGTCGTGGCCTACGAGAACGACGTCAAGCTCGCACAGCTCGCCGTGCCCGAGGAGACGCTCGACGAACACGGCGCCGTCTCGGCGGAGACTGCTGCGGCAATGGCCGCTGGGGTCAGAGATTCGCTCGGAGCGGAGGTGGCGGTCGCGGTGACCGGTATCGCCGGCCCCGACGGAGGCACGCCGGAGAAGCCGGTCGGCCTCGTGTTTCTCCACGTGAGCGGGCCCGGCGCGGAGCAGGGACGAGAGCTGCGGCTGCCGGGCGACCGGGAGGCGATCCGGCGTCGCGCCACCGCTGCGGCGCTCCACCTCCTGCGTGAGGTTCTGGAACAGAGCCGTCGCAATTCGGCATGAGCTCGTCCGGTACCGTCGTCGGCGATGAGCGCCTACGGCTCTTTCTCGGCTTTCGCCTGCCGGCCACGACCGCACACCAGGTCGTGCGTTGGCAGCGCGAGGAGCTCGACGCCCCCGAAGGGGCTCGCCTCGTCCCCGAAGAGAATCTGCACGTCACGATCGCATTCCTCGGCTCGCGGCCGGCCGGTGAGCTCGCTGCGATCGCCGGAGCGCTGCGTGAGAGCGCAGGAGGCGCCGAGCGGCCCTCGCTCAGGCCCACGGGCTATCGCGAGACACGCTCGGTCGGGATGCTCGTCTTCGACGACGAGGAGGGCCGTGCAACGAGAATCGCGGAGGAGGCTCACGCGCGGCTTGCCCGGCTTGGAGTCTACGAGCCCGAGCAGCGTCCGTGGCTTCCGCATCTCACGGTCGTCCGCTTTCGTGAGCGGCCCCGCCTCCGGCCTCCGATCCCCGATCTCGGCCCCGTGACGATGTCCGATGCTGCTGTTTACATATCCCGGCTGCGGCCGACAGGCGCGCAGTACGAAGTCTTGGAGTCGGTTCCGCTAGGAGGTGGATGAGGTTGGATCGCGAGCAAGCTCTCGACACCGCTCTCGGCCAGATCGAGCGCCAGTTCGGCAAGGGCTCGGTCATGCGCATGAACGACCACGCGCACGTCACGACGGGCTCGATCTCGACCGGGTCGCTGTCACTCGACATCGCCCTCGGAGTGGGGGGGCTGCCGCGCGGCCGCGTCGTCGAGATCTTCGGCCCCGAGTCGTCGGGGAAGACGACCCTCGTCTACCACGTGATCGCGGAGGCGCAGCGCCGTGGCGGCATCTGCGCATTCATCGACGCCGAGCACGCGATGGACCCGCAGTACGCGCGGCGCATCGGGGTCAACATCGACGACCTTCTCGTGTCGCAGCCCGACAACGGCGAGCAGGCGCTCGAGATCTCCGAGTTGCTCATCCGTTCCGGAGCGCTCGACGTCGTCGCGGTCGACTCGGTGGCCGCGCTGACGCCGAAGGCCGAGATCGAGGGCGAGATGGGGGACAGCCACGTCGGCCTCCAAGCTCGCCTGATGAGCCAGGCGCTGCGCAAGCTCGCCGGGACGCTCAACCGCACCGACACGATCGCGCTCTTCACGAACCAGCTGCGCGAGAAGATCGGCGTCATGTTCGGATCGCCCGAGACCACACCGGGCGGCCGAGCGCTGAAGTTCTACTCGTCCGTCCGGCTCGACATCCGGCGGATCGAGACGCTGAAGGAAGGCGTCGAGGCAATCGGCAACCGCGTCCGCGTGAAGGTCGTCAAGAACAAGGTGGCGCCGCCGTTCAAGCAGGCCGAGTTCGACATCATCTACGGCTCCGGGATCTCCTGGGAAGGCACCGTGCTCGAGGCGGGCATCGAACGGAAGGTCGTCCAGAAGTCGGGCTCGTACTTCAGCTTCGACGAGGAGCGGCTCGGGCAGGGCCGGCAGAACGCCGCAGCTTTCCTGCGTGAGCACCCGGACGTCTCGGAGCGGATCCTGCTCCGGATCCAGGCCGAGCTCGGAGAGGACGGCATCGCCTCCGCGCGGCTGCTCCCGGTTGCGTCCGCAGACGACGCCGAGCGCGCCGTCAAGGCCAAGGAGGCCGAAGCTGTCCGCGAAGAGGTCGGCGCCAAGAGTTAGCGCGCTTCTCGCGGGGCCCCGCGGGCGCATCGAGGTCGCCCTCGACGGGGAGCATTGGCGAACGCTGCCCGAGGAGGCCGTTCTCGCGGCGGGGCTGGATGTCGGCGTCGAGCTCGACCGGTCGCGGGCGCGGCGGGTGCGGCGCGAGCTCGTGCGCCACGAGGCGATGGCGAAGGCCACGCGATCGTTGGCGAGGCGCGATCTGAGCGAGCAGGAGCTGGCCGATCGCCTTGCGCGCGCTCATGTGGCTCCGGCGACTCGCGAGGACGCAGTGGCGCGCCTGGTCGGAGTGGGCGCGGTCGACGACGGACGCTTCGCTCGCAGCCGCGCCACGGCTCTCGCCGAGCGAGGGGCAGGAAACGCATTGATCCGACACGACCTCGAGCGACGAGGCATCGCGGAAGAGCTCGTCCGAGCCGCCGTCGACGAGCTCGAGCCGGAGACGGTTCGCGCGATGCGAATCGTCGAGCGGAGAGGGACGAGCCTCCGAACCGCCCGTCATCTGGCGCGGAAGGGTTTCTCCGAGGACTCGATCGAGGGCTCGTGTGGAGGGGCCATTGCGGAAGAGGCACCTCCCGCTGTACCATGAGAGAGCATTACCCAACATATTTTTGCCTGCACAAGCGCAGTTTCCGAAACGCTTCACCAATTGACTCCACGCGTACGAGCACTTTGACCATCACGAGAGACGATCTTGAAAGGGGCTTGACCGGCCGGGTCTAGCCTCGTTTGTCGCGGTCCGCCGGGCCGCACCCATTTCGGAACCTGAGCCGCGCGGGCACGTACCCGAGGAGCTCCGATGCTCGTGATTGCGGCAGTTCTGATCAGCGCCCTTGTGACCGGCGTCCTCGTGCTCGTCGCCGTGCGAATGATCGGAGGCTCGAGCGTGACCGAGGCGCGACGCGAGGCCGAGACGATCCGCCGCGAAGCGAAGATCGAAGCCCGCGAAGAGGCCGTTCGCCTCAGGGCCGAGGTCGAGCGGGAGATCGCAGAGCAGCGGATCCGGATCGCGAAGATCGAAGAGCGCGTCCTCGCCCGCGAGGACGAGGTCGAGCGCCGGCACAAGGAGCTCGAGCGCCGCGACCAGGGCCTTGCTGACCGCGAGCTTCACGTCAAGGAGCTTCAGGACGACCTGAAGGAAGCGAAGCAGCGCGAGTTCGAGGAGCTCGAACGGATCGGCGGCATGACGGTCGCCGAGGCGAAGGCGCGCCTGCTCGCACAGTCCGAAGAGCTCGTCCGGCACGATCTCGCCCGCCGGGTTCGCCAGCTCGACGAGGAAGCGCAGAGCGAGGCGAAGCGCCGGGCGCGAAACCTCGTCGCCGACGCCCTCCAGCGCGTGGCAGCGAGCCACGCCGCCGAGACCACGTCCTCCCTCATCGAGCTTCCGTCAGACGACATGAAGGGGCGGATCATCGGCCGGGAAGGCCGCAACATCCGGACGCTCGAGCATCTGACCGGCGTCGACGTGATCGTCGACGACACCCCGCAGGCGGTCGTCCTGTCCTCGTTCGATCCGATCCGCCGCGAGATCGCGAAGATGACGCTCCTCAAGCTCGTCGAGGACGGCCGCATCCAGCCGGCGCGAATCGAAGAGATGTACTACCAGTCGAAGACCGAGATCGACGAGCACATCCAGCAGGCCGGCGAGCAGGCGGTGTTCGAAGCCAACTGCGGCGACTTCCACGAGGAGATCGTCAAGCTCCTGGGCCGACTCAACTACCGGACGAGCTATGGGCAGAACGTGCTCAAGCACACGCTCGAGGTCGTCCACCTGGCGGGCCTGATGGCGACCGAGCTCGACGCCAACGTGAAAACGACCAAGCGCGCCGCGATGCTCCACGACGTCGGGAAGGCGCTCACGCATGAGGTCGAGGGCTCGCATGCCCAGATCTCGACGCAGTACGCCAAGCGCTACGGCGAGGCGCCCGGCGTCGTGCACGCCGTCGAGGCGCACCACTACGACGTGCAGCCACAGACGGTCGAGGCGGTCCTCCTGATCGCCGCCGACGCGATCTCCGGCGCGCGGCCCGGCGCGAGAGGCGACAGCCTCGAGAACTACATCAAGCGCCTCGCCGCGCTCGAGGAGCTGGCTGCGAAGAAGCCGGGCGTCGAGAAGGTCTACGCGCTCCAGGCCGGCCGCGAGATCCGCGTCATCGTGAAGCCGACGGAGATCGACGACGACCAGGCGGCCCTGCTCTCACACGAGATCGCCCGCGAGATCGAGCACGACCTCGAGTATCCCGGTCAGATCAAAGTGACCGTCATTCGCGAGTCTCGAGCGACCGAGTTCGCGAAGTAGCGGCTTCGCTTCGCTTGCCTTCATGAGGGAACCCCTGGTTCCCTCATGAGCTCCCTCCTTGAGTGCGGCTGCGTACTTCAGCTGGTTCCGGAGCCGGCGAAGGGCATCTTGCCTCGAAGGTTCTCCTCTCCGAAGTGAGCCTCCCGCCGGGCTAAGCCCGGCTCCAGCGGCGGTTGGCTCGATCTCCGAGATCGTTTCCTCGCGCGGTTACCATCTGGGGCTGTGAAGCGGTACCACGTCACGACGTTCGGGTGCCAGATGAACGCTCACGACTCCGAGCGGATCAAGGGCATGCTCGAGGAGCTCGGCCTGGGGGAGGCATCCTCGCAGGACGAGGCCGACGTGATCGTCTTCAACACCTGCACGATCCGCGAGAAGCCGGATCAGCGCTTCGCGATCGCACCTCAGCCAGGCGAGGATGCTGAAGGTCGCCGATCCTGACAAGGTGATCGCGGTCGGGGGCTGTTACGCAGAGGCTCAACGAGATCGGCTCTTCGATCTCTACCCGTATGTCGACGTCGCCTTTGGCCCCGGGACGATCCCGCATCTCGCCGAGTGGCTCGGGACCGGGGGAGACGCACCGCGCGGACGCTTCGGCACGGGCGAGGAGCGCAAGTTCGCCGGCACGCTGCCCATGCACCGCGAACGCCGCTTCCAGGCCTGGGTGCAGGTCTCGATGGGCTGCAACTCGGTCTGCTCGTACTGCATCGTGCCGGCTGTACGCGGGCGCGAGGTGAGCCGGCGCCCGGGAGAAATCATCGCCGAGGTGACGCGCCTGGCCGGCGAGGGCGTGCGGGAGATCACCCTCCTCGGCCAGAATGTCAACTCCTGGGGCCGCGACCTCCTGCCGGACGTGAAGACCGGTTTCGGCGAGCTCCTCCGCGCCTGCGACTCGGTCGAGGGCATCGACCGGATCCGCTTCACGAGCCCGCACCCGAAGGACTTCCGCCGCGAGGTGATCGAGGCGATGGCGGAAGCGCCGGCGGTCTGCGAGCACGCACACCTGCCGCTCCAGTCGGGCTCGAGTCGCATTCTCAAGGCGATGCGGCGAACCTATTCTCGCGAGCGCTACCTGCGGCTCGTCGACGAGCTGCGCGCCGGCATCCCTGACCTCGCGCTCACGACCGACATCATCGTCGGCTTTCCGGGCGAGACCGAGCACGACTTCGAGGAGACGCTCGAGGTCGTCGAAGAAGTGCGTTACGACGGTGCCTTCACGTTCGTCTATTCGCCCCGCCAGGGAACCAAGGCGGCCACGATGCCCGATCAGGTCTCCGACGAGCTCAAGCGCGAGCGGATCGAGCGGCTCGTCGAGGTCGTCCAGCGCGTCGCCCAGGAGCGGAACCAGGATCGGATCGGCCGAGTCGAAGAGGTGCTCGTGGAAGGACCGAGTCGCACCGATCCAACTGTCCTACGAGGTCGGACCCGTCGCAATGTCACGGTCAACTTCGCCGGCTCGAGCATGCCCGGCGAGCTCGTGGACGTGAGAATCGAGGGTGCGACGTCGACGACGCTCAAAGGCACCGAGTTGGCCGCCGTTGCTGCGTAGTCGTGAGCTCGTCTGGGACGGGTGCCTCAACGTCCGCGACCTCGGAGGCCACGCGACGAAGGACGGCGCCGAGACTTGCTACGGCGAGGTCGTGCGAGCCGACAGCCTTCACCAGCTGACCGAGGACGGCTGGCAGTCGGTCGTCGAGTACGGCATACGCACCGTCGTCGACCTGCGGATGGACGAGGAGCGTGAGGGCGATCCGCCTCCCGGCGCACCGGTCGACCTCCTGCACATCTCGCTCTTCGACGACGACGAGGCGGTCTTCCAGGAGATCGAGGCTGCGGCGGAAGCTGCCCCGGACGTCGCCAGCGCTACCCGCGAGGTGTACTTGCTCTTCCTGGAGCACTTCAAGGCGAACGTGGCTGCTGCAATTCGCGCGGTCGCCTACGCACGCGAGGGCGGGGTCGTCGTGCACTGCATGGGCGGAAAGGATCGCACCGGGATCGTCACGGCGCTCCTGCTCGCGCTCGCAGGCGTGGACGACGAGCAGATTGCCAGCGACTACGCGTTGAGCGAGGAGCGACTCCGGCCGCGGCACGAGCTCTGGTTCTCCGAGGCTGAGACCGAAGCCGAGCGGGAGCGCCTGCGCCGCGTCGCACAAACTCCCGCAGCATCGATCGCCGGAGTCCTCGCGGAGCTCGAGCGGCGCTACGGCAGCGTCGAGGGCTACCTGCGGGCAGCAGGGCTGAACGACGAAGATCTGCGCCTCGCTCGCGCGCGTCTCCGTGACTGAGACGGTTCTCGCCATCTTTGGCCCGACCGCGTCGGGCAAGAGCGGTGTCGCGCAGGCCCTGGCCCAGCGCATCCCGGCCGAGATCGTCTCGGCAGACTCGATGCAGGTCTATCGCGGCCTACCGATTCTCACGGCGCAGGCTCCCGGCCGCCTGGTCGCGATCTGGCCACTCGACCACGAGGCGTCCGTTGGCGAGTACCAACGGCTGGCGCACGTCGCTATCGACGAGATCCTCGGAGCCGGCCGCACTCCGGTCGTCGTCGGCGGCACAGGCCTCTACTTGCGCGCCGCGATTGCCGACCTGCGACTGCCTCCGGCTCCCGAGCCGGGTACGCGCGAGCGTTGGGAGAAGCTCTACGACGAAGAAGGCGCTGAACGGGCACATGCGCTGCTCGCCGAGCGCGACCCCGAGACAGCGGCCGCCGTCCACGCAAACGACAGGCGCCGGGTCGTGCGGGCGCTCGAGCTCGGCGGGCAGGATCGCGAGCGCGACCGACTTTGGACCGAGGAGGCTCGGCACCCGACGATCGTGTTCGGCCTCGACGTCCCGAAGGCGGAGCTCGACCGCCGGATCGCCGAGCGCGCGAGGGCGATGTTCGACGCCGGCGTGAGGCAGGAGGTCGAAAGCGCACTCGCGAGGGGCCTCTCGCAGACGGCTCAGTACGCACTCGGCCTCGCAAGCGTGGCCGAGCATGCCGACGACGAGGCCGCGATCGAGGCGCTCGTCACGCGCTCGAAGCGCTACGCCGCCTATCAGCGAAAGTGGATGCGGCGCATTCCGGGCCTTGTTAGCCTGCCTGCGGATCGCCCTCCGGGCGACATCGCAGATGCAATTCTCGAAGTGGCACGGGCTCGGCAACGATTACCTGCTGGTCGAGCGGGCTGAGCTTGCCTTCCCGCTGACGCCGGAGCGGGTCAAGAAGATCTGCGACTACCACTTCGGGGTGGGCTCCGACGGAATCGTCGAGGTCACCTCCGCGAACGGTGACGCGGCCGAGGTCGTGATCTGGAACCCCGACGGGTCGACTGCAGAGCTCTCCGGGAACGGGACGAGGATCGCAGCGCGCTGGCTCGCACGGCGAAGCGGGGCCGGCACCGTGCGGATCTCGGTCGGGCCGCGCGAGGTCGTCGCGGAGATGCGTGAAGGCAAGCAGGTCGAGACGGATATGGGAGCCGTCGAAGTAGGGGAGCCCGAGATGATCGTCGTCGCCGGCGAGCCAGTCGAGCTCGTTGCCGTGTCGGTCGGCAACCCCCATGCCGTGATTCGGCGCGAGCCCGATCGCGACGAATTGTTGCGCCTGGGGCCGCTCGTAGAGAACCACACGCGCTTCCCCGAGCGGACGAACGTGCAGCTCGTGCGCGTCGAAGGCCCCAACGACCTCACGGTCGGGGTCTGGGAGCGCGGAGCGGGGGAGACGCTGTCGTCCGGAACGAGCGCCGTTGCCGTCGCGGGTGCAGCGGTCCGCCATGGTTGGTGCGAGAGCCCGGTCACCGTCCACCTCGCGGGCGGAGACCTCGTCGTCACCTTCGACGAAGCGATGAACGCGCGCCTGGTCGGGCCGGCGGAGGAGATCTGTCGCCTCGAACTCTCGGAAGAGCTGGAGCTATGAGATTCGCCAGGCGGCTCGAGGCCGTGCCGCCGTACCTGTTCGCGGAGCTCGAGCGGAAGGTGGCAGAGGCAGAGCGCGCGGGAATCGACGTGATCAGCCTCGGCATCGGGGATCCGGATCTTCCGACTCCGCCGGTGGTGATCGAGGCGCTCGCCGAGTCGGCCCGCGACCCACGCACGCACCAGTACCCGACGAACCACGGAACGGACGAGTTTCGTGCGGCCGCCGCCGGTTTCTACCGCGATCGCTTCGGTGTCGAGCTCGATCCCGATGGCGAGCTGATCCCTGTGCTCGGCGGCAAGGAGGGCGTCGGACACATCGCCCTCGCCTGCCTGGATCCCGGCGACGTCTGCCTGGCCCCCGATCCCGGGTACCCGCCGTACACCTCTGGCCCCGTGTTCGCCGGCGCCACCGTCCATTACTTGCCGCTCCGCGAGGAGAACGGGTTCCTCCCCGACCTCGAAAGCGCGCCGGCAGCGAAGCTGCTCTACCTCAACTACCCGAACAATCCCACCGGCGCGACGGCCGAGCTGGACTTCTTCGAGCGAGCCGTTGCCTTTGCCCGCGAGCGCGACCTGATCGTGGTGCACGACAACGCGTACTCGGAGGTCGCCTTCGACGGCTATCGCCCGCGAAGCTTCCTCGAGACGCCGGGCGCGAAGGAGGTCGGGGTCGAGATCTTCTCGCTCTCCAAGGGCTGGAACATGACGGGCTGGCGGGTCGGCCTCGTTGCCGGCAACGCGGAGATCGTCGAGGCCTATCGCCAGTTGAAGACGAATCTGGATTCCGGGATGTCCGGGGCAGTCCAGCACGCCGCGGCGGTTGCGCTGACCGATGCGCGTGACTTTCCGCGCGAGATCTCCGAGGTCTACGCCCGTCGTCGCGACCTCCTCGCAAAGGCGCTGAGAGCGATTGGTCTCCAGTTCGAGCCGCCGCGGGCAACGCCGTACTTCTGGGTGCGCGTGCCTGAGGGTCACACCTCCGCGTCCTTCACCGAGCTCGTGCTCGACCAGGCCTCGGTACTGGTCTCGCCGGGAGACGCTTACGGGCCGAGCGGCGAGGGGTTCGTCCGCCTTTCGCTGACGGTTCCAGATTCACGGCTCGAAGAGGCGGCCGGCCGCATCACTGAGGCGCTCGTCATACTTCAGTCGTGAAACAGCGCCAGCCGGATCCCGCCCTGGGCGTGGAGCCCGAGCGGGGATTCATCGTCGCCGTGCTGGCTCCCGGGGCCAATGAGGAGGACGAGCTCGCCGAGCTGCGTGAGCTTTCGCGCGCCGCCGGAGTCGAACCGGTCGGAGAGCTCGTTCAGCGGCGGCCGCGGCCCGACGAGCGCAGCTACGTCGGGAAGGGAAAGTTGCGGGAGCTCCAAGCGCACTTCGCAGGTACGCATGCGGAGTCGCTGCTCGTCGACGACGAGCTCAGCCCCGGACAACAGCGCAAGCTCGAGGACGCGCTCTCGGCACGCGTCGTCGACCGGACACAGCTGATCCTGGACATCTTCGCCCAGCATGCGCGCAGCGCCGAGGGCAAGCTCCAGGTCGAGCTCGCGCAGCTCGAGTACAACCTCCCGCGCATGCGAGGGATGTGGCAGCACCTCGAGCGCCTCGGCGGCGGCCTCGGCGCGGTCGGGGGCGGGGTCGGGACACGGGGTCCCGGCGAATCGCAGCTCGAGACAGACCGGCGCCTGGCTGGACGTAGGATCACCCTGCTCCGCCGACGGCTCCGCGAGGTGAGCAGGCATCGCGCGACACGACGAAAGGCGCGCGAGCGCTCCGAGATCCCGACCGTGGCACTGGCCGGATACACGAACGTGGGGAAATCGACGCTCCTCAACCGTCTGACGGATGCCGGGGTATCCGTCAACGACCGCCTGTTCGAGACGCTCGATCCGACGACGCGCGGCTTCGAGTACGACGGTCGCCGCTACCTGGTAACCGACACCGTCGGGTTCATCCGGCGCCTTCCTCACGACCTCGTCGAGGGTTTCGCCGCCACGCTCGAGGAGACGCTCAGAGCCGACCTCGTCCTCCACGTTGTCGACTCCTCGGTCTCGGAGGAGCAGATGGACGCGATGACGAAGGCGGTGGAGTCGGTGTTGTCCGAGATCGGCGCCGACGAGCTGCCGGTGCTGGTCGTGCTCACGAAGGTCGACCTCGTGGATCCCCTCGGGCGCCGACGGCTCGGGAACCGCTTCCCCGGGGCACCGCAGGTCTCGGCCCACACAGGCGAAGGAATCGAGGAGCTCCAGGCCGCGATCGCCGGGCATTTCGCCGAGCGGTTCGAAGCCGTGCGGCTGCTTCTGCCCTACGAGGACGGGGGGAAGCTCGCGGAGCTCTACGAGCTCGGAGCGCCGATCGACGAGCGGGTCGACCGGCCCGAGGGGGTCTTCGTGCGCGCCCGGCTCGGGCGCGCCGACTTGCGGCGATTCGCACCATTCCTCGTCGTCGAGGAAGATGAAGCCTCCAAAGGCACACGACGGTGACTGATCTCCACATCCAGCGACTGCGCGACGACGCGATTGCACCCATTCAGGCCTATGAGGGAGACGCCGGGCTCGACCTGTCCGCGTGCGACCGCGTGGAGCTCGGCCCTGGGGAGCGCGCAGTCGTCGGGACCGGCCTTGCCGTCGCGATCCCCGAGGGACACGCCGGGTACGTCCAGCCGCGATCGGGGCTTGCCGCCGAGCACGGCATCACGATCCTGAACTCTCCGGGCCTGATCGACGCCGGGTACCGCGGCGAGCTACGCGTCGTTCTCCACAACACCGACCTGAAGGCGCCGTTCGTCGTCGAGCCGGGGATGCGGATCGCCCAACTCGTCGTCCTACCTCTCGCGGACATCGAGCCTGTAGAGGTGGCGGAGCTGCCGGCGAGCGAGCGGGGCGTGCGCGGCTTCGGCTCGTCGAGGGTCTAGTGGCGACCGAGCCGCGGATCCGGGTCTCGGCGATCCTGCGCTGGGGCGGCAGGATCCTCCTCTGCCGGCACGAGAAGGACGGGCGTGAGTACTGGCTGCTGCCCGGCGGCGGGGTCAACTCGGGCGAGAGCCTCGTGCGTGCGTTGCACCGGGAGCTCGCCGAGGAGGTAGGGGTGAACGACGAGATTCCGGTCGAAGGCCCAGTCGCGATTGCCGACTCGATCGCGCCCGAGCGCAGCTTTGCCGCGAAGCACGTCGTCCACATCATCTTCTCTGGCGACCTCGAAGGCCGCTCGCTCGAGGCGGTGACCTCGAGGGACGCGGCGGTTCGCGGTCATCGGTTGTTCGAGGTCGGCGAGCTGGACGAAATCGTGCTCCACCCGCCCATTCAGCGTTTCCTGACGCGCTGGCGCCCAGGTGACCCCGTGGTCTATCTCGGGGCTCTCTGGGCTCCCTAGAGCCTCCCAGCGCCTTCTACGGGCTTTCGTTCCGCTTCCGGCACAGACACGCGCGAATCCCGCGAATACGATGAAAGTCGGGTGGTGGGTTGCGGATGGCCCCCTCGCGCGCGGGCGCGCGGGCGCGCGCGAACCAGAAGCAACTGCGGGACCTGACGCGATGAGGTGCGGGGCTAGAAGCGCCCGCCGCGGGAACGCGCACGGCCCGCCGACACGCGATGCGCCTCGTCCTCGAGGACGTCCGGAAGCTCCTCCAGCTCAGGGCGCGCCCCCGACCGATGTGCGATTGCCTGCGCGAGGACCCAGTCCGCGAGCCAGGGGTTCCTGGGCAGCAGCGGCCCGTGCAGGTAGGTGCCGATCGCGGTTCCCACCCGGCAGCCCTCGAAGCCGCTCTCACCGTCGTTCCCGAAGCCGGCGACGACTCGGCCGAGCGGTTTCGCGCCCGCGTCGAGGCTCGTGAGCCCCGCGTGGTTCTCGAACCCCGCCAGCGTGCGCTTCTCTCCGGGCACGAGCTCGCATTCGAGGAGGCAATCTCCGATCAGCCGCCTCTCGCCGGCGAGCGTCTGGAGTGGAAACAACCCTGCGCCTGGGAGCTCCGCGCCGGCGAGATCGCGGTAGAAGCGGCCCAGGAGTTGGTAGCCACCGCACACGGCGAGCACCGCCACACCGCGGTCAACCGCCGCGCGAATCGCGTCACCCTTCGCGGCGAGATCAGGCGCGATCAGAGCCTGCTCGCGGTCCTGGCCGCCGCCCACGTAGAGAAGGTCGTGCGCTCCCGGCCGAAGCTCATCGGCCACGCTGACAGCGTCCACGACGAGCTCGATCCCGCGCCAGGCTGCCCGATTCGCGAGAACGGCCATGTTGCCGCGATCCGCGTAGATGTTCAGGTATTCGGGATAGAGGTGCGCAATCCTGATCTCCGTCAAGCGGCGCGCTCCCAGTAGGGCCGCACGAAGCCGCGCTCGGAGACGATCTTGCGCAGCGCCAGCATCGCGGTGTAGGTGGGGAGGACCACGAGCTCGGCACTGTCCGGCGTCAGTTCAAGTCCCCGGTCGAGCGCGCGGTCGAGCTCGGGCACGACCTCGATTGCATCTGTCGGAAAGCCTCCGTACTTACAGCGCAAAGCCATCTCCGCTGCCCGTTCACCCGAGACGACGACCCGCTCGAGGCCGGCGAGGAGCGGCTCCCAGTCGACGTCCCAGATCCACGAGACGTCCCGTCCGTCGGCGATCGCGTCGTTCAGCGCCAGAACGGCGAGCTTCGGCGGGCCGCCGGTGACGAGGGTATGCACGACCTCGTTCGCCCCCGCGGGGTTCTTGACCAGCAGCACGAGCAGGTTCCGGTCGCCGACGGCGATGCGCTCGAAGCGCCCGAACGCAGCGCCGAACCGCTCGAGGCCGGCCCGCACGTCGTCGAGCTCCGTCTGGAGTGCAAGCGCGAGCGACGCGGCGGCGAGCGCGTTGTAGACGTTGTAGAGGCCGGGCACGCCCAGCCGAACCCGAGCCTCGCCCACAGGAGCGACCAGCGTAAAGTCGACCCCTTCCAGCCCTCGGAGCTCCACGTCCTGCGCCGTCACGTCGAGCGGTGGCCGTCCGTGGCCGCACGCCGGGCAGCGGTAGTCCCCGAGGTGGCCCACGTATGCCGCCGCGTACTCGTAGGGACGACCGCAGGCTAGGCACCACTTGGAGTCCGCCGCATGCTGGAGCTCGAGCCTGGCCTGACGTGGGTCGTCGAGGCCGAAGACGAGCCCGCCGGGACGCTCGCGCGAGAGGTCGCCCACCTGGGGATCGTCCCCGTTGACCACGAGCAGCGCCTCGTCCGGCAAGTCGCGGACTGCCGCACGCCAGCGCTGCGCGACATGCTCGAGCTCGCCGTGGCGATCGAGCTGGTCGCGAAAGAGATTTCCCAGGCAGACCGCCCTCGGCTTGATGCGGCGCATCACCTCCGGCAGGGCCGCCTCGTCGACCTCGAAGAGCCCGAGCTCCACGTTCCTCGCCGAGAGGAGGGTGGAGGTGACCCCTGAGACGAGGTTGGCGCCGGAAGCATTGTGAGCGAGGCGTATGCGTGGGGACAGGATCTCCGCGACCATCGCCGCGGTCGTCGTCTTGCCGTTCGTCGCCGAAACGAGCACCGAGCCGAGAGGGAGCCGCTCGGCAAGCCGGTCGAGCGCATCGGGGTCGAGCGCGGCCAGCACCTTGCCCGGCACGGTCGTGCCACCGCCTGTGCCCGCGAGCCGTGACAAGCGCGCTGCGGCGCGGGCCACGGCGATCCCGGCAGTCAGAGGAACGTGCACTTTCACGCGCCCAGCGTAACCCTCGCCCACCGGCAGAGGCCGAATCCCTCATGCGAGTGATCTTCCCGGTGCTCACCCCAAAGGGTGATGAGCCGGTTCCTACCGAAACCTACCGTGCAACCAGGCTTTTCTATTGGACAACTGCGGCTTCGCGCCCAACGCGCGAGTGAAAGGGAGAGGGAATGTCACGAGATAACGGCGGCACGCACAGCGAGACGCGCTCGAGTGCACTCTGGGGGTCTGGGGGTCGCGGAGGCGATACGCGCGCAAGTGCCCTCTGGGGCAAGGGCGGACGAGGCCTCGGTGTAATTCTGACCGTCCTGTTCGTTACGGCGATTCCGCTCGCGGGCGCCGGCAGGGCAAACAAACATCACGCTGGCTCAGCTCCGGAGGCGACGTACGTCGATCCGGTGCTCGAGGCCAAGGCCAACATGACGCCGAACGCGATCGTCAACGTGATCATCCAGAGCGATACGGGTCTCAACGGCGCGGAGAACGCGTTCCAGGCTGCGGATCAGACGGATAGCAACGCGGATCGCGAGCGGGTCAAGGACAAGTTCAACTTCGTGGGCTCGGTCGCTGTCGCGATGAAGGCGAAGAAGGTGCTCATGCTCGCCAGGCGCCCGGGGCTGACGATCACGTCGGACTCCAAGGTCAAGCTGGCCAACATTCCGGCGTCGACCCAGGTGTGGCCGACTGCGGAGGCGCTGCGTCCGTTCTACCCGGACAACGAGCGGTTCCGCTCGAACACCCCGACGATCGCAATCGTCGACTCGGGCATCGACCAGAACCGTCCCGACTTCGACAACGGCGCACGCGTCATCGCAAGCGAGGTGATCACGAAGCTCCTTCCGAACTCACCCGGTGACGGTCGCGGGCACGGTACGTTCGTCGCGGGCATCGCCGCGGGCAACGCCCCCAACTATGCGGGTGCCGCTCCGGCCGCCAAGCTCGTGTCGCTCGACGTGATGGACGACGCCGGCATGGCGAGGACGAGCGACGTCATCGCGGCTGCGGAGTGGATCTTCCAGCACAAGGACCAGTACAACATCCGTGTTGCGAACTTCTCGCTCCACTCGACGATTCCGAGCAACTTCACGAACGATCCGCTCGACCGAGCGGTGGAGAAGCTGTGGTTCAGCGGCGTGACCGTTGTGGTCGCGGCCGGTAACTACGGCCATCCTGACGGGCCGAGCGGCGTCATGTTCGCCCCCGGCAACGATCCGTTCGTGATCACCGTCGGCGCGGTCGACCTCGACGGCTCGGTCAGGGTCTGGAACCACGACGTCCCGTCCTGGTCTGCCTACGGCTACACCTACGACGGCTTCCGGAAGCCCGAGCTCGCGGCTGCCGGTCGGTACATGGTCGGGCCGGTTCCGGAGTCTGCGACTCTGCTCGCACAGAAGCCGCTGAACGCGGTCAGCCCCGGCTACATGAGACTGTCGGGCACCTCGTTCGCCTCGCCCGTCGTGGCGGGCGCGGCAGCCCAGATCCTCGCCAGGCACCCGAACTTCACGCCTGACCAGGTGAAGGGCGCTCTCATGCAGGCAGCTCGGTACGTTCCGGACGCACCCCCGGGATCGGCCGGCGTGGGCGAGCTCAACGGCTACCGGGCTGCTGCTCTGACCAGGGCGCCGAACCCGAACCTGGCGCTCAACCGGTTCGTCGTGACCGATCCCACCGGCGTCAAGGCGCCCGTGTTCGACGCGGTGAGCTGGACGGACGCTGCAAAGTCCAGCGTGAGCTGGGACGCAGTCTCCTGGTCGGACGCTTCCTGGAGCGATGCCTCCTGGAGCGACGCCTCCTGGGCAGACGTCTCCTGGAGCGACGTCACGTGGTCGGACGTCACCTGGAGCGACGTGCTGGCAGCGGCGGACGTCACCTGGGAGGACGCAGCGGAGTCCGAGGTCGAGAATCCGGACGTCCCGGCGACGCTCACTCCAGAGGAGGAAGCGGCAGCCCTCTCGGATCCGTCCCTTGGACTCGATCCGCCGGCAAGCCCCTAACACAAGCGAAATACCGGAGCCGGGCTCGAAAGGGCCCGGCTCCGGCCTCACTCGGACGGGGGATGCCGAGCTTTCAGACCGCACCTACTTTGAGACTCGGAGCCACCCTCCAATCCTCTGCGGCTCCTGAAAAGGACTAGGAGATACTGGACATGCGGTACGAGCGACCGATCGTGAGTCAGCCGTGAACGCGGTTCCCACCGAGTTCTCCTTCGGCGGGCAGTCGAACCCGGACCCCGGGCAGGCGCCGCGCAAGCTGTCCCTGTCGGCGGTCGTCTACCTGGTGGCGATCGCGGCCGGTGCAGCGGCGATCGCGGTCCCCTTCCTCCCGCGACTCCAGAACGAGCACCACACCGTGAGCATCTGGGCCGCCTTCGTCATTCTCGCCTGCGGCGCTGCGTTCGCACAGGTGCTCCTGGTCAAGCATCCGCCGAACCAGTCGTACCACGCCACGAACGTCTTCCTGATCCCGGCGATCCTGCTTCTGCCGCCGGAGCTCGTAGTCGTCATTGCCATCGTTCAGCACATCCCGGCCTGGCTGAAGAACCGCACGGCCTGGTACCGCGAGTGCTTCAACATCTGCAACTACGTGATCGCCACGCTCGGCGCCTGGGCGGCCGTGCACGTGATCCTGCAGGCCGATGGCCTGATTCCCGACGGAAACCTCAGGTTCGCGGTCGCCGGGCTCGCGTGCTCCGTCGTCCTCGTCGGGCTCAACCACGCGATGCTCGCGCCGATGCTGATGCTCGGGCACGGGCACTCGATCCGCCAGTCCGGCCTCTTTTCGTTCCACGGCCTGTCGACCGAGCTCGTGCTGGCCGCGCTCGGGGTCGTGCTCGCGACGTTCTGGCACGCGAACCCGTGGCTCATCCCCTTTGCCCTCTCACCCGTCCTCCTGATCCACCGCTCGCTCTCCGTCCCCAAGCTCGAGGCGGAGGCCCGCGTCGACCCGAAGACCGGCCTCTTCAACGCGCGGCACTTCGGCCTCGCCCTGAACGAGGAGATTGTGCGCGCGCAGCGCTTCGACCGGCCGCTCTCACTGATCATGGCCGATCTCGACCTCCTGCGAGACATCAACAACACGTACGGCCACCTCGCGGGCGATGCCGTGCTCAAGGGCATCGCCGAGGTCTTCCGGACACAACTGCGGCACTACGACGTGCCGGCGCGATTCGGTGGCGAAGAGTTCAGCATCCTGCTGCCCGAGACCGACGCCGTGGAGGCAATGGAGATCGCGGAGCGGATCAGGCGGGAGGTCGCGGCGCGCGCGTTCGACGTCGAGACCTCGAGCCAGCCGATCCGCGCAACGGTTTCGATCGGTGTCGCCTGCTACCCGCGTGACGGGCAGGACGGCAACGAGCTCATCCACCAGGCAGACCTCGCGGTCTACCGCGCGAAGCTCCAGGGTCGCAACCGCGTGCTCGACGCGACCTCCGAGCCTCTAGCGGTTCCGGTCGACCGCAAGCCGAGGCTCGTCGCGGTCCCCGAAAGCGGGGACCACCTCGAGCCGCTGCCCCCGGCTGTCGAGCTCATTCCGCCCGAGGAGCGGCGTCATCCGCGCACCCACGCGATGCACGGCCCAGGGTTCCTCTCGCTGTCACGGCGACTTGCACTCATGGTCGGTCTCGTCGCGTTCGTCGGGACCGCGGCGGGCGTCCTCGGGATCCTGTTCGGGTCCAGCCACGACGTCTTCGCGCTGATCGCGCTCGTCGTTCTCGTCGGCTTCGGCCAGGCACTCGCGATCGAAGTGGACGACGGGGGATCGATCTCCGTCAGCGCGGTCGGCTCGCTTGCGGGCGCTGCGCTCTTCGGGCCCAGGGCTGCCCTCGTACTCGCTGCGACGACGGCCATCGTCGAGTGGAGCGCACGGCGCTCGGAGCTCCACCGCGTCCTCTTCAACGTGGGCGCCCTCTCGCTCTCGTCGCTGGCGGCCGCAGGGATCTTCATGGCCGGCTTCGAGGGCACGATGGGCGAGTTCTTCACCGCGGCCGCAGGCCTTGCAGCCGGTCTCGCGTACTTTGCGGTCAACACCGGGCTCCTGAGCGTCGCGATCGCCATGGAGGGCCACGAGCGCGTGTGGCGCGTGTGGCAGGAGCGCTTCGCCTGGCTCGCGCCGCACTGGATCGTGTACGGCTTCGTCGGCGGCGTGATGGCAATCGCATACCACGCGGCCGGGCTCTATGCACTCGCAGTCTTCGCCGTCCCGCTCCTCCTCATGCGCAAGACGCAGGAGGCGTATCTCCGGCACACGCAGAAGAGCGCCCAGAAGCTCCGCGCGGCCGCCGAGACGATCCAGACCCAGAACGTGTCGCTCGAGCAGGCGAACAGGCTGCTGAAGGAGCGCTCGACCGCGGCCATGGAGAGCCTCTCGGCCACGGTGGACGCCCGCGACGCCTACACGGCAGGGCATTCCCGCCGCGTCCAGCAGCTCGCGCTCGCGATCGGCCGCGAGATGGGCCTCTCGCAGGTCGAGCTCGATCTGCTCGGCCACGCAGCGCTCTTCCACGACATCGGCAAGCTCGCCGTCCCGGACGCCATCCTTCTCAAGCCCGCCGTCCTCACCGACGACGAGTGGTCGCTGATGCAGCGGCACTCGGACGAGGGCGCGCGGATCATCGATCGCCTCGGGTTCCTGAACGACGCCGTGCCGGCCATTCGCCACCACCACGAGCGTTTCGACGGCACCGGCTATCCAGACGGCTTGAAGGGGGACGAGATCCCGCTCGGCGCGCGCATCATTCACGTCGCCGACGCACTCGACTCGATGCTCACCACTCGCATCTACCGCGCGGCCAGGCCGGCGATGGAGGCGATGGACGAGCTGAAACGCGCTGCGGGAACGCAGTTTTGCCCGCGCTGCGTCGGAGCGCTCCAGAAGGTGCTTCCGCCGGAGATCCTCACCAATGAGGCCGCCCGGCAGGAGCTGCTGGCCGCTTCGTAGATCCTCCTGACCCCAGCGTTCTAGCGTTTCTTTGCAATTGCTCCATCCTGATCTATTCTTATTGCTATGCCCCAGAAACGCCCGGACTCCCGGGCGGTACGACGCATCGATCCCGCGGCCCTGGCTGAGTTCCAGGCCGGGATCCGCAAGCGCTACTCGAACGAGCAGATCCTCGAGCAGCTGCGTGCCTGCGCAGAGCGCCTGGGGCGCTCGCCGACCATGCGCGAGTTCGAGCAGGACGCGGAAACCACGGTTCACCCGCAGACCGTCATCCAGCATTTCGGGAGCTGGAACGCCGCGAAGCGGAAGGCGGGGCTGGTCCCGCGCCGGTTCGCCAAGCCCGCCGACCTGATCAGGCTTCTCCGCGAGCTCGGGGACGAGCTCGGGCGTCCGCCGACTGCGAAGGACCTGGACGAGCATCGCTCATCGATGCCGTCGAAGTCGCTCTACTGGCACATGTTCGGCTCGCTCAAGAACGCTCTTCGCGAGGCGGGGTTCGACGTGCCGGTGGGGGAGGAGAGGCTCGAGCGAGCGATCGAGCAAGGGGTCGAACTCGCTGGGTCACTCGGCCACCTTCCGAAGTTCGCGGACTGGGCAGAAGCCCGCCGGCAGGATTCCGAGCTGATGAGCGAGTGGCAGGTCTACCGCATGCTCGAGCCCAGCGGTGGAGTAAGCGGCCACGCCGGCGGCATGGCGTCTTCTGGGCGCCGCCGCCGGGTCGGCGCCTGGGCGACGTTCCAGTACCTCGTGCGCGAGCGGCTACTCGAGGATGGGGTGGAGGTGTCGCCGGAGGGACTGCTCAGGCGCCGGCGATCGCCGCGAGGAGGCTCAGGCAAAACGCGCGCTCGTCCGGCGCGCGCACGGCCGGCAGCGGGGTCTCCTCGAAAGCGTGGTCAGGCGTGAAGCGATCGGCTCCGATTCGCCGACCGTCGCCGAGCGACAGCAGGATGCCCTCCGGAAGCTCCCGCTTCTTCAGGCGAAGCCCCAGGTAGCGCTCGACGACCTCGAGCGCGTCCTTCGTCGACGCGAAGAAGGCCTCCTTCTTGCCCTCGCCGAGCCACAGTGGCCGTCCGACGCCGCGCGCGACGAACACCGTGTCGCGCATGCGCTCGTCGAGCCAGGCGGTGGCCATCGAGCCGCGGAGCTCCTCGAGCGCTTTCGCACGCGGGCCCTCGGCGTCGATCAGCGCAAAGATCGCCTCTGAGTCGACGGTCATCTCGGGCTCCTGCCGTTCGAAGCCGTGGCTCTCGAAGACATCTTCGTCGTTCAAGATGACGCCGTTGTGGACGCCCTTGACGGCGCCGTGGCACACGGGGTGATTGTTGGCCACGATGGTGGGGTGGCCCTTCGTGTAGTCGCGAACGTGGATGAGGGCCTCCGTGGCGCCGCTGGGCACCTCGACCCGGTCGAGAAGGGCGCTCGCGCCCGAGCGCTGCTTGTGCACCGAGAGCGCGCCATCCTCGCCTCGATATGCATAGCCCACCGCGTCTGCGCCGCGCTCGGCAATGCCCGCGAGCAGGGCCTGGGCCGCGAGCGTCCTGTCGACTCGGCTCGCGCGATGCAGGCTGTATCCGGCGATTCCGCACATTGCGTTGATGGTAGGAGCCTCGCCAGACGACCCCGGCTCGCTCGTAGCGGCGGGCCCAGGAGACCCTTGCTGATTACGACGAGCGAAACCGCCTGGAGTTAGCTCTACAAGGTGGTTCGGTATTCGCCGCCGGGGCGCAAGTCCCTCGATCGAGGGTTACTCGACTAAGCCACCCTGCTTGCCGACCGATACACGGCTCGATGGCACGGCCTCTTCCTCAGCAACCGCCTGACGCCGATCCCGCTCCTGAGCTGAAGCTCGAGGTGGTTCCAGACCCAAATGGGCTCGACGAGCCCGCTGAGGTCGAGGAGAAGGATCCGTACGACGCGGTCGCCGCGGTCACCCAGGATCCGCTCAAGCTCTACGTCCGCCAGATCGGCGACGGCCCGCTGCTCACCCCGCAGGAAGAGCGCGAGCTCGCCCGCCGCAAGGACGAGGGCGACGAGGCGGCGAAGCGGCGCCTGATCGAGTGCAACCTCCGGCTCGTGATGTCGATAACTCGCAACTACACCAAGGCCGGCGTACCGCTTCTGGACCTGATCCAGGAGGGCAATCTCGGTCTCATCCGTGCCGTCGAGAAGTTCGACTACAAGCTCGGCTTCAAGCTTTCGACCTACGCAACCTGGTGGATCCGCCAGGCCGTGACGCGCGCGCTTGCCGACCAGGGCCGCACGATCAGGCTGCCGGTTCACGTCGCAGAGCAGACGAGAAAGGTGCTTCGCGCCCGCCGGGTTCTCGCTCAGAAGCTGAACCGCGACCCGGACATCGCCGAGATCGCCAAGGAGAGCGGGTTCCCGCCCGAGCGTGTCCAGGAGCTCCTGGAGCTGATCGAGGATCCGGTCAGCCTCGAGACACCGGTGGGGGACGGGGAGAGCATCTACGGAGACCTGATCGAGGACACGAAGTCCGACCAGCCGGATGCCGCGACCGCGAAGATGCTTCGCTCGCACGAGCTGGCCGGCGCACTCCGACGCCTGACCCCGCGCATGCGCCGCGTGCTCGCGCTGCGGTTCGGCCTCGACGGCGAGAGCCCGCAGACCCTCGAGCAGGTCGGCATCGGCCTCGGCATCACGCGTGAGCGGGTGCGCCAGCTCGAAGCCCGCGCACTCAGAGAGCTACGCCAAGTCGCCCCGGGCCTGCAGCTCTATCTCAGCGAGTAGCCGCGGCCCGACAGCACCTTTCCGACTTAGCAACAGTCTGTTGCAAAGCCACTTGGGCACCGGCACCGGGCTGATGTCCGGCGCAGGGCCTGACCGTCAAGCGGTCAGAGAGCTAACCGGCGACTGATTCCATCTCGCGGAGCTTGGACAATCTCCGCAGAGCATGGACTTCGATCTGGCGGACGCGTTCGCGCGTCAGGCCCAGCGTGCGGCCGATCTCCTCGAGCGTCTTCGGCTCCGACTCCGCTAGGCCGTAGCGGAGGGCGATCACCTTCCGCTCTCGTTCGGACAACGCGTTCAGCCCGCGAGTGAGAGCCTGGCTGCGCAGCGTGATCTCGACCTCATCCTCCGGGGAGGGGCCGTCGCCTGCCACGAAGTCTCCGAAGACGGCGTCCTCTGTCTCGCCGACGGGCTGGTCGAGGCTCGTCGACGCTCGCGCTGCTGCCTTCACCTCACGGGCCTGCTCGACGGGGAGGCTCGCCTCCTCGGCGATCTCGGCGAGCGTCGGCTCGCGGCCGAGCTGCGTCCAGAGCAGGCGCTCCGCCTTGTTCATCTTCTGGAGGCGCTCGACGATGTGAACCGGCATCCGGATCGTGCGGGCCTTGTCCGCGAGCGCCCGCGCGACCGCCTGCCGGATCCACCACGTGGCGTACGTCGAAAACTTGTAGCCGCGGCGCCAGTCGAACTTCTCGACGGCGCGGATGAGGCCGAGCGTGCCCTCCTGGATCAGGTCGAGGAACGGCAGGCCCTGGTTGCGATAGTTCTTCGCAATCGAGACGACGAGGCGCAGGTTCGACTGGATCATGTGCTGCTTCGCCGCCGGGTCACCGCGCTCGATGCGCTTGGAGAGCTCGACCTCCTGGGCGGCTGTCAGGAGCGCGTGGCGGCCGGCCTCCCGCAGGAAGAGCTGCAGCGCGTCGGTCGTCGTCTCGTAGACGACCGGCTGCGGCGGGGGCGGCGCCTGCTCTTTCTCGTCCTCGAGGATCTCGATTCCCCGCTGGTCGAGCGCGCGGTTGAGAGCCTCGACCTCGAGCTCGCTGAGCTCGTGCGCCTCGATCAGCTCCGCGATCTCGGATGCACGAACCGAGCCAGCCTGTTCGGCGGACTCGATGACGTGTCGGACGTCCTCGGCTCCCAGGACGTGTTCGATCTCGACGGTCATGCGCTCAGTTCTCTCAGTACCGGGGCGATGCTCAGATCAAACACCATAGCTGCAGGTGCTGCTTGACCACCAGCCTCGATCCCAATGCACGATAATCAACGTTATGTCAAGTTGGAAGAAATGAGGCCGAGGCAGGCCTCTTCCCCAGGCTTGTCCACAGAATGCCGCGCTTGGTGTGGAAAATGTTGAAAACTGAATTTTTTGCAAATTGCGGGGTCGACGTTTCGACAGGTCTTGATCGGACGTCTTGACATCCATAGTCTCCTGATTGCGCCGAGCACGGAGCGCGAGTAGATCGAGGCCCAGCCGGGCGGCCGTAGGCGGAAGCCGAAAGTTGGTCGGTTGAGCGGACGAAAGCGCAACCGGCTCGGCGAATTTTTTTGGTCCAATACGATGCGGCGATGACGTTCCACCTCCGTCCACCGAGCATCGACAAGGGCGTCAGTGCCTTCCTCTGGGCCTTCGGCTTCTTCCTCTATCTCCTGCTCGGGATGCTAGGCGTGGGCGTCGGCAAGGGGACTGCCTTCATCCTGTCGGCAGTCGCAGCCGGCGCGATCTTCCTCTACATCCGGCTGTACGGCGAAGACCGGCCGCGTCCGGTGCGCTAGACAGCGCTCGGCCGGGCGCGATGATCGCCCACGAGTGCGCTCAGGAGCAGTCGCGCGAGCTCGTCCCCGAGCGCCTGGTGCAGCCGAACGACGCCGGTCGGGCCGACGTCGTGGATGCTGTTCATGCGCGTGCAGTGCTCGAGGATGAGCGTGAGCGCACGATTGGTCTGCGGCGGGGCGGCTTCCATACCTCCGAATATCGGCGATCGGCTCCGGCCGGGCGATCCCTCCGCGGAGTGAGCACGGTTGAGCGTTAGGCCGGCTCCTCCGTCCTTGGGCGGCGGGTCCGCATCGGGAGGCGTCGTTGCCCCACCCCGGTCTTGCCCGTTTCGCGCGGTTCTAGTCGAGCAGGCGCGAGTCGAAGCGACCCGAGTCCAGATCGTCCCTGAACGCTTCGAGCATCTGCTCGGCATCACCGGCGAAGACGTGAGGCACGACGCCGATCTCGCGGTCGTTGTGAAACGGAAGGTCGACGTGCTCGTGTGAGACGAGGTTGACCGAGATCCGGTTGCAGGCAGGGCAGCGCACGGCCAGCCCAAGCGAGCCGTCGCCTGGAGCAAGGAGGAAGAACGAGGACGGGAACACGGGCCGTGGCCGGTCCTCGGGGTAGCAGTAGAAGCTCCATGGCCAGTCGCCAGCCTGGATGCGCCGCACGGCCAGGTCGGAGAGCTCGCTGGCCGTCTCCTCGAAGCGGGCCGTCATCAGGTTGAGGTAGCGCTCCTCGCTCAGGCCGAGCGGCGCCCAGTCGAGCTCGGCGTCGGAGACGAGGCCCGGGTGCTCCTCTCCGCAGGGGCAGTCGAACACGATGTGGAAGACGGCCGGGTGCTCGGCGCCCGGCAAGCGGTCGAGGATCCGAAATGCCGACAGGCTGACGCGGGTCTCACCCTGACTCGGGCAGGCAAAGCTGTACCGCGTGGTGAGCGCGTCGTACATGCCTCTCTACACGTTGTAGTCGACTTCCCGGACGGAAGCGAGACCCTTAGTAGTGAATCAGCGAGAAAATGTCGTACTCGGAGAGCTGTTCGCGACCATTCAGAAAGTCGAGCTCGATCAGGAAGGCCATTCCGACCACCTCTCCTCCGAGCTTCTCGACAAGGCTCGCCATCGCTTTCGAGGTCCCCCCCGTCGCGAGTACGTCGTCGTGGATGAGCGCCCGCGTTCCGCCCTTGAACGCGTCCGCCTGGAGCTCGAGCGCGTTCCGCCCGTACTCGAGCGCGTACTCGGCGCTGATCGTCTCCAGGGGCAGCTTCCCGGGCCGCCTCGCCGGGACGAAGCCGCAACCGAGCTTGTACGCGATCGCCGAGCCGATGAAGAACCCTCGTGCTTCGCCGCCGATCACGACCTCGGGCCGGCGGTCGTCGGCCCAGTCCGCAAGGAGGTCGATCGTCTGTCTCAGCGCGTCGGGATCCGCGAGCAGGGGCATGATGTCCTTGAAGACGATGCCCTTCTCGGGCCAGTCCGGGACGTCTCGGATCTTTGCCTTCAGCTCGTCGACGCCGGTGACGCTCATCAGGCGGAGGCGAGGTGTCGCAGTGCGCGCCAGAAGAGGAGTTGCGTGAGCTCCTGAACGAGCTCGGCCAGAGTCCGCAGGTCGTCGAGAGCGGCCTCGCGGCGCTCGGGATTGCGCGCGCCGAGCGTCGGCCCCACGAGCTGTCCGAGCAGCGCTCCCTCCCGGTCGGCCGCGGTGCGAAACGGGCGCAGGTTTCGCGGCCCGACTCCGAAGGACGAGAGCTGCGCGCAGACAGCTGCGATCTCCGCATCGCCGGCGGAGTACCGCTTCTCTCCCCCGGTCCCGCGTGCCTCGAGCAGGCCGTACTCCTCGAGCTCGCGCACGAGCTGGGGCGTGGCTCCCGAGCGTTCGACGATCTCCCGCGCGTCGAGCTCCTCCTCGGGGCCGGCGAGCCCTGCCGCCTGCCGGCGGCGGCGCGACTTGTTCGCCGCTGGAGAAGACAGCTCCTGCCGGATCACCCGCAACGGCAGGAACTCGTCCCGCTGCAGCCGCAGGATCGTCCGCAGTCGCTCGACGGCGTCTTCGTCGAAGAGTCGATACCCACCCCGCGTCCGCTTCGTGGTCAGGAGGCCCTGGTCTTCGAGGTAGCGGATCTTCGAGATCGAGACGTCCGGAAACTCGTCCCTGAGCTGCCTGCAGACCGCTCCGATGTGGAGCAGGCCGCTGCGGGAAGGTGCCTCGACCGCGGCGCTCACTGGGACAGGAAGGTCAGCTTGTACTTGCCGATCTGAACCTCGTCGCCGTCCTCCAGCTCGCCCGACTCGATCCGGCGGCGGTTCAGAAACGTGCCGTTCAGGCTCCCCTTGTCCTCGATCACGAACTGGCCGTCGCGGCGGAGCACCTGCGCATGGCGACGCGAGACGGTGACATCGTCGAGGAAGACGTCGCAGTCAGGCGAGCGGCCGACGGTCGTGCTCTCGTTCTCGAGCAGGAAGTGCTCGCCGGCGCGCCCTCCTCCCGACCTGACGACGAGCGCCGGGCCCTCTGTCTTGATCTCATCGATGATCGAGGCCGCCTCGTCGTCTCCTTCGTCGGGCGTGTAGCTCATCGTCGTGTCCGACCCGGACTCGTCGCGCACGAGGAGCGCGCCACACTTGGCGCAGTAGTTCGCGGCCTCCGGGTTTTGGAAGCCGCATTCGGGGCAGTACACGTGGCTCAAGCCTCTTCCTCCGCGGGGGGCGAGGCCTTGCCGGCGAGAATCCGCGCCAGGCCGTCGACGTCGACCTGGTCGAGCACGCTGCGCCCTTCGGAGCGCTGAAGCCGCGCGACGAGCTCGGCGCGCAGGATGTCGATCTTTCCGTGCAGCAGCCGTCGGCGATACGAGATCTCCTGCTCCTCCTCTGTCAGGGCGTCGATGAGCTTCTTGAGGTCGACATCGGACGTTGACGACAGGTCGGGAAGTGGTTCCACGCAATAGCCTTTCGCTCGGAGGGAAGACGCGCTGGCGGCAAGTAAAGCAGTTTGGACTCTAAAGGTTCAACCTCAGCTTGAGATTTCAGCCTCTTCCCGCAGCACCTCCTCGACCAGCGCGCGGAACTCGCTCTCGAGCGCGTTCGACGTCTGTTCGTCGCGGCCCTCTGCGTAGATGTGGACGAGCGGCTCGTCCGGATCCGGCATGACTCGTGCCCAGCCGCGGCGGTCGCTCACCTTGATCCCGTCCGTCAGATCGAGGTCGCGACCCTTCAGGCGCTCGTTGAGGACTCGCATGACGAGCCCTTTCTGCGCCCAGGGGCACGGCAGCTGACGATGGACGAGAGTCGAGGAGGGCAAATCGCCGACGAGCGTTGAGAGCGGCTGCTCGACGGGCGCGAGCAGCTCCAGGAGCTTGCAGAGGCTCGCCATCGAGTCGTAGGCGGGCAGGAAGTCCGGAAAGACGTAGCCGCCCCCGACGGCGCCCGCGAAGATGACTCCGTCCTCGGATGCGACCCTCGTCAGCTCGCTCAGAGAGGCCGGCGTGCGCACGACCTGGAGGCCGCTTCCCTTGACGAGGTGATCGACCTGGCTCGTCACCGTCACCGGAAAGGCCAGCTTGCCGCGGCGACCATCCGACCCGATCAGGCGGAGGAACAGCAGCAGCGCCTGCTCGACGGGAATCTCGTGGCCGCTCTCGTCGACGAGGTAGAGGCGCTCGGCGGCGCGATCGAACACGGCGCCGAAGTCCGCCCCGACGGCGCTCACGAGCTTCTTGGCCTGACCGATCAGGCCGCGGAGATCGTCCCAGGGCCCCTCCTGCTCGTCGGACGCGAAGGCATGGGCGGAAACGGCCTCGACGCCGAGCTGTCCGAGCACGAGCGGGAGCACGAGCGACGCCGACGAGTAGCCGTAATCGACGACGACGCGGAAGTTCCGCGACCGAATCGCGTCCTTGTCCAGCGTCACCAGCAGGTCCTCCGCGTAGCTCTCGCGGGCACGGACCGGGTACTCGACGCTGCCGATCCCCCCCGCTGCCGACCGCCGCAGCTCTCCGCGCGCGAAGTGCTTCTCGATCTCCTTCTGGAGTGCCGCCGTGATCTGAATTCCCGGGTCCTCGAAGAAGCGAATCTGAACGACTTCTGGGTCCGCCGAACTGAACCCGACGTGGAAGCCCGCGGCGTAGTCGTGCGTCTTCAGGAGATGCCGCCCGACGGCGCTGGGCAGCGTCCGGAGGTCCGCGACGCCCACTCCGGTCGAGTTGATCCCGGCGATCATCGAGCGCTCGATCATGCGGCAGGTCGCAGGCGCCTCTCGACTCGCAACGACGCGCGCGCCCCTGGGTAGCGCCGTCCCGAACGCAACCGCCAGCCGTGTGACCATCTCCGGAGTGAGGTCGACGTTGACGAGCCCGGAGACACCGTCGGCCCCGAAGAGTCTCGAGGACGCGCGCGATTCCCAGATCAGGCTTTCGTAGATCTGCGCGCCGCTCTCGACCTCTTTGTACGGATAGACGCGGACGCCCGGCATGAGCACGCTCTCCTCGCCGATCTTCGCTTCGTCGCCGATCGCGACGCCCTCCTGGAGGCGGACGTGGGCGCGGATGTCGCACGAGCGGCCGATGATCGCTCCCTCGACGAGCGCCCCGCGGCCGATATGCGTCGACGCCTCGATGACCGACCTGACGGTTCGGGCGCGCTCGCGCAGGGTGACGCTTGCGGACAGGACCGAGTACGGGCCGACATGCGCGTCGCGCGCGATCCGGCAGTAGTTCGAGATCAGAGCAGGCCCCTCGACCTGGTCGAGGTCGTCCAGCTCCACCCCCTCCCCCAGCCAGATGTTGCCGCGCAGGCGGATGCCGGGAACCGTGACGTGCACGCGCTCGTCGAGCGCGTCGAAGTTCGCCTGCCGGTACTGCTCCAGGTTGCCGATGTCCTGCCAGTAGCCGTCCATCGGCAATCCGTAGATCGGCCGCCCCATCTCGAGGAGCAGCGGAAAGAGCTCCTTGGAGAAGTCGAACGGCCGGTCGGTCGGGACGTGTTCGAGCACCTCGGGCTCGAGGACGTAGACGCCCGTGTTGATCGTGTCCGAGAAGACCTGCCCCCAGGAGGGCTTCTCGAGGAAGCGCTCGACGCGCCCCTCGTCGTCGACGACCACGATCCCGAACTCGAGCGGATTCGGGACCGATTTCAGCGCGATCGTGACCGCGGCCTCCCGCTTGCGGTGGAACTTGACGAGCTCGCCCAGGTCGAAGTCGCAGAGCGCATCGCCCGAGATGACGAGGAACGTATCGTCGAGCTTGTCCGCCGCGAGCCGCACGGAGCCGGCGGTTCCCAGAGGCGATTCCTCGACCGAGTACTCGATGTGCGCGCCGAGGCTCTCTCCGTCGCCGAAGTAGGTGCGGATCGCCTGCGGCAGGAAGGCGACCGTGACGATGACGTCCTCGAAGCCGTGAGTGACCAGCAACTCGACGATGTGCTCCATGCACGGCTTGCCGACGATCGGAACCATCGGCTTCGGCTGGTTCGACGTCAGCGGGCGCAGCCGCGTCCCCTCACCGCCGGCCATGACGACCGCCTTCACGGGCGCACGGTCCGTAGGGCGGACACGACGTACTGAGCGGCGGCGGCGAGCGCGAGGACGACGCCGGCCCAGAAGATCCAGAGAGGCCATTCGGTGCCCTCGCTCGTGACCATCACGAAGGCCAGGGATGCGTAGAGCAGCCAGGTTGCCGCCTTCCCGAGGAAGTTGACCGAGAGCTCGTATCCGCGAGGCACGAGGAGCTTGTACCCACCGATCAGGAAAGCGTCGCGTGCGAGTATGAGGACAAGCGCCACCCACGGCAGCCGGTGATGAACGGCGACGAGAATGATCACCGCCGCATCGATCATCAGCCGGTCGGCGAGCGGGTCCGCCACCTTGCCGAACGCGGACTCCACGCTCCAGCGGCGGGCGAGCCACCCGTCGACCTGGTCGCTGATGCCCGCGATCGCGAAGATGATGGCCGCGGGCCAGCTCTCGCCGCCCTCCGCCGGGATGAGTACGGCGACGAAGACCGGGATCAGCGCGAGGCGGAGGATCGTGAGCGCATTCGGCACGTACGCGAGCGGAGCGGGTACGGCACGTGCGGACATGCCGTCAAGGATAGAGCGCACCCGTCTCGTTGTTCCGCATTTGCTCGCCTTTCGTGACAGACACGCGCGCATTTCGCCGATACGATCGAATCGGGGAGGAGGTTGGGGGTACCGGAACAAGGGGGACGTTCCGCTCGGCGATCGGCTGATAGCGTCGCCTCGTGGCGAGGCGTCTGACGATCCCGGGCTTCGTCAACGCACACAGTCACGCCTTTCAGCGCGCGCTCCGAGGCCGCACCGAGGGCGGCGACTTCTGGGCGTGGCGCGACGCGATGCTCGCACTCGCCGACGAGCAGACCTCCGAGCGGGTGCGCGGCGACTACGAGGGCGTGTACCGGGAGATGCTCGCCGCCGGCTACACCGCGGTCGGCGAGTTCCACTACCTCGGCTTCGAGCAGGCCCTCGCGGCTGCGGAGGCCGCCGGAGCTGCGGGGATCGAATTCGTCCTCCTCTACGTCGCCTACGCCCGCGGCGGCCTGGAACGCTTCCGCCAGCCGTCGCCCGCCGACTATCTGAACCAGGTCGAGCGGTTCCGCGAGCGAGGCATCCGAGTCGGCCTTGCCCCCCACTCCGTACGCGCCTGTCCGCCGGTCTGGCTCGAGGAGATCGGCCGTTACGCAGAGGAGCACGGGCTGCCGCTGCACGTGCACGCGGACGAGCAGCCACGCGAGATCGAGGAGTGCCTCGAGGAGCACGGCGTGCGGCCGATCGAGCTGCTCGCCAGAACAGGCTGTCTCGGCCCGCGCACGACGGTCGTGCACGCTACGCACGCAGACGACCGGGAGCTCGACCTCCTGGCCGAAGCAGGATCTCGGATCTGCGCGTGCCCGACCACGGAGGCGAACCTCGGCGACGGCTTCCTGCCCGTCGAGCGACTTTGCGAGCGCAGCCTCGGCATCTGCATCGGGTCCGATTCGAATGTGCGCATCGACCCGCTCGAGGAGCTGCGCGAGCTGGAGGGAATCGCGCGTCGCCGCACACTCAGCCGGAACGTCGTCTCGCCCGAGTCGCTTCTCTCCTTCGGCGCCGACGAGGGCGGTGCGGCGCTCGGGCTCGACTCCTGGGCCGACGTCGAGGTCGACCTCGAGCATCGGTCGCTCGCCGGGATCGACGAAGCGGACATCCGCGGCGCGCTCGTCTTCGGCTGCTCGGCAGACGTCTTCGTCTAGAGGATCTTCACCCCGAGCGCGCTCGCGATCAATCCGACCGTCAAGACGGCTGTCGTGTTCTCGTGGTCGCGGATCGGATTCACCTCCACGAGCTCGAGCGAGTCCAGCATGCCCGCTTCTGCAACGAGCTCGAGTGCGAGATGCGCCTCGCGGTACGACAGGCCACCAGGCACTGGGTCGCCGACTCCGGGAGCGAACTCCGGATCAACGACGTCGAGATCGACCGAGACATGCAAGAACGACCCACCGGAGACCCGCTCGAGAGCCTCCTCGATCACAGGTTGCACGCCGCGGCGGTCGAGGTCGCTGACCGTGAACACAGCCAAACCGAGCTCGTGGACGAGCGCCCGCTCGCCGGAGTCGAGAGACCGCACGCCGACGAGCGCAACGCGGTTCGGATCGACCGAGGGCACCCGCAGCCCCTCCCGGTCGAAGCGACTACCGCACAGGCCCAGAGCGGCTGCGAGCGGCATCCCGTGCACGTTGCCGCTCGGTGTCGTCTCCGGCGTGTTCAGATCGCCGTGAGCGTCGAGCCAGAGAACGCCACCGGGGCCGTTCGCGGCGAGCCCGCTGAGAGTGCCGATCGCGATCGAGTGGTCGCCGCCGAGCACGAGCGGCAGCGAGCCTTCGCCACGGACCCGTTCGACCTCCGCCGACACGCCGGCGCACGTCGCCAGAATCTCGTCCAGGAAACGAGCGCGCTCGTCGCCGCGGGCGCGAGTCTCCGCGAGGACGGTCTCCACGTTGCCGCGATCCTGGACGTCGATCCCGGCGCGCGCGAGCTCGTCGTGAAGACCGGCATAGCGAATCGCCGACGGGCCCATGTCGACGCCGCGACGCCCCGCGCCGAGATCGAGCGCAGCTCCGATGATCGCCACGCGCGTCGACGCCACGGGCACACAATATGCGTGCAAGAGCAGGAGGGTTTGGCGGAATGCTGCTCGAGGCGCTCAGCTTCGTACGGTGCCGCGGGCGAGGGTTGGACCTCTGCAGCGCCGGCGAGGGCGACGATCCGAAGCCGCCGCTCGAAGCTGCGAACGGTGTGTCCCCATGGCACGAGAAGGCGCACAATGCGACGTGTGACTGAGGGCGAAGACCCCTTCGAGGACTGGATCGGCGGCCGCGAGGGCTTCCTACTCGGGTTCGGTCAGATCCGTTTCGCCGATGACGACCTCCAGCAGCCGGCGCCCGTGCCGGCCGAGGCTCGAGCCGACGCAATCGCCGACGTCGCGGCTGCTCTCCTGGCTAAGCCGCCTCGTTCGGTCGTGCTGGTCGGCGAAGAGGGCGTCGGTAAGTCAGTCGTGATCAACAGTGCGGCCCGACGAGTGCACGAAGCCGGGTGGACGGTCTTCGAAGCATCGTCGGCAGATGTGCTCTCGGGAACGCGCTTCATCGGCGAACTGGAGGAGCGGGTGCGAATGATGCTGGACGCAGCCGCGTTGCGTCCGCTTCTCTGGGTGCTGCCCGACCTCCACGACGCGCTTAGCGCCGGCGCGTACCACGAGCGTCCTCGCGGCCTCGTCGACCTAGTCCTCCCATATCTCGAACGGGGCTCGCTCGTCATGTTGAGCGAGGCTCAACCCGCTTCCTGGGCAGCTCTCGTCCAGGCTCGCTCGCGTGTCCGTTCCGTGTTCCACGCTGTTCGCCTGGAACCGCTGAGCGCAGACGAGACAATCGCTCTGGCGCGCGCGGACCTCGCGGGCCTCCGCAGCTCACTGCCCGATCCCGAGTTGCGCGAGGGACTGGAGCTTGCGCGGCAGTACCTTCCTGGGCTCGCGCCACCGGGAAACTTGCTTCGCTTGTTGCGTGGGACCGTGCGGCGCCTGAGGGAGGGCGGCCGCGACACGGCAGCGCTGCACATCGCCGACCTTCTCGACACTCTCGCCGAAGCTACCGGCCTGCCGGTGGATCTCCTGGACGGGCGCAGACGTCTTGACCTCGACCAAATTCGGAGCTTCTTCGAACAGCGCGTGCTCGGACAGCCGGAGGCCGTTGGCTATCTCGTCGAGCGGATCGCGATGATCAAGGCGGGGCTCACCGATCCCACTCGGCCTCAGGGCGTCTTTCTCTTTGCAGGGCCGACCGGAACCGGCAAGACCGAGTTGGCCAAGACCCTCGCGCAATATCTCTTTGGATCGGCCGCGCGCATGATCCGACTGGACATGAGCGAGTACCAGACGCCTGACAGCCTTGAGCGCCTCCTCGCGGGTCCGGAATCCCAAGAGGAATCGGGGCTCATTACCTCGATCCGTAAGCAGCCGTTCAGTGTCCTCCTGCTCGACGAGTTCGAGAAAGCGCATCCGAAGATCTGGGACGTGTTCCTCCAGGTCTTCGACGACGGCCGCCTGACTGACAGAAGCGGAAACGTCGCGGACTTTCGACACTGTGTCGTCATTCTCACGTCGAACCTGGGAGTCAAGGCGGAGCCCGGTGCGCAGATCGGCTTCGCCCCGACTGCCGGCGCGTTCAGACCGGAAGCAGTCGAGCGGGCCGTCCGCGAGACCTTTCGACCGGAGTTCCTGAACCGGCTCGATCGCATCGTCGTCTTTCAGCCTCTGGCGCGCGACGTGATGCGCGAGCTCGTTGAGAAAGAGCTCAAGGACGTCATGAGCCGTCGCGGCGTTCGTACGCGGCCGTGGGCCGTGGAGTGGGACGAGAGCGCGATTGACTTCCTGCTCCAGCAAGGGTTCACTCCGGACCTCGGCGCCCGGCCGCTGAAGCGTGTCGTCGAGCAGCACGTCCTCGTGCCTCTCGCGCGGGCAATCGTGGAGCACGATGTCCCGCAGGGTGACCAATTCCTCTTCGTTCGCTCGCGACACGGACGGTCTATCGAGGTCCAGTTCTTCGACCCAGACGAGCCGCAAGCAGTTGCGACAGGCGCGGAGCAGCCGGGAGCCGAGCCGGACGGCCTTCGCGCTATCGCATACGATTCGACCGGCTCGCCGGCAGAGGTGCGTTTCCTGGGCGAGGCCTTCGAGCGGCTCGTCGAGGTCGTTCGGGCGCGGGACTGGCACGAGCGCAAGGCCAAGGCGCTTGCGCGACTCAATCTGGAGAACTTCTGGGAAGCGCCTGACCGCTTTGCGGTGCTCGGGAACGCCGAGTACATGGATCGCATAGAGGCCGGTTTCGCAACCGCGGAGTCGCTTCGACAACGGCTTCAGCGGTCCCAGCGCATCGACTCCGGCGCCTCGCCGCAGGTTGCCCAGCTTCTGGCTCAGCGGCTTTATCTGCTCGAGACGGCGCTGGATGGCCTTCAGCGCGGCACCCCACGCGATGCGTTCCTGCTCATCAGGGCCTCAGGCGGCCCAGACACCGGGAATCAGCAATTCGTCGGGCGTTTGGCAGAGATGTATCGTGCTTGGGCGCGACGCCGTGGAATGAGGCTCGAGGAGTTGCCGAATCCGCTCGATGGCGCGCACGCTCTCTTTGCCATCTCGGGCTTCGGGGCGTACGCGATCCTTCGGCCCGAGGCCGGGATCCATCAACTCGAGGTTCCCAATCGAACTCGGTCTTTCGATCGTCATGCCGCTGTGGTGCAGGTTGCCCCCCGGCCGGAGGAGCCGGCAAGCGCGACGCCGGGAGGCCTTCGCGCCCAAGCGAAGTGGGCCCTGGCCGAGAGCGGGGAAAGCTCCATAGTGGTTCGCCGATACCGCGAAGACCCTTCACCGCTCGTGCGGGATAGCGTCCGGAACTGGAAGACGGGCCGTATCGATCGCGTCCTCGCGGGCGACTTCGACCTCATCTAGCACGCGCGCTCTAGTCGGGGCGCACGGAGGTGGCGGTTGCCGCGCGCAAGGTCAGCATCAACCTGGTCTCGGCTCGCCAATCGTTGAGGTGTGGCCGCGGGTGCCTCCGATCGCAGGGCCGCGCGATGACGTCGCAGTTCAGTTCACCCGGTGCGGACGATGTCACCGACTCGCCACTCGCTGGAACTGGCAAGCCGATGGGTTACCGTTCGAGCGTGCTTCGCCGGATTCTGCGCCTGGGGCCGCCGCTTGCGATCGTGGCCGTTGCCGGCTTCCTGCTGGGTGCCTGCGGAGGCGAGGGAGGGGGCGGAAGCGCGTTGGCGACCAGGACGGGCCAGACGGCGACGCGAACGGCTCCGACACTCACGCGCCCCGCCGAGACGGCGGTCGCTCCACCGACGGTGACGAGCCCCGAGCGAACGACGGTGATCCCGACGAGAGCGACGACGACCACGGCTCAACCGCCGGCTCCAACGCCCCCACCGCCGCCCTCGCTCCCACCACCCCCGCCACCACCGCCGCCGCCACCACCACCGCCGCCGCCGCCTCCGCCTCCGCCCATCGTGACGACGACGCTGACCCAGACGACCGTGACCCAGCCGGCCACTCCCACCACGACGAGCGCCGAGCCCCCGCCTCCCGCGCCAACCACGACGAGCGAGCCGTCGTCCTCCGACAACGGGACGCCCTGGGGTTGGATCGCCCTCGCCGCCGGCGCGGTGGTGGCAGCGGCCATAGGGCTCGTGCTCTGGAGGCGGCGACGCATGAGCTCTGCCGCGTGGACGTCTGCGATGGAGGACCTCACGCGGCGGAGCCTCGTCTCGCTGGACGAGGTCCTCGGCCAGGGATCTGTCGTGACCGGCAAGATCCAGGCGCTTGCGGCTGAGGCAGCGTCGCTCGCGGCGCGCGCGCCCGACGATCCCGCGAGAGCAGCCGGCGCTCAGTTGCGAGGACGGCTCGACGAGCTCGCCAGCACGCTCGAGGCCGATAGAACCCTCCGGCTCGGCTCCCCACCGCCGAGCGAGGAGCAGCTCTCCTATTCGACGGCGCTCATCCGCCAGCAGGTCGAGCAGCTCCAGGGCGTCCTGCGGCCTCCTCCGACTTCCGAGCAGCCGCCTGCATGACAGGAATCCAGGTCGCGGCCGAGAACTTCAGGGGAGGAGCGACGGGACAATGACGCTGATGTTCGAGGAACGAGAGACCGCAGAGGATGCCGCCAAGGTCTGGTGGCTCTTCCTGCTGACCGGAATTGCCTGGCTCGTTTTCGCTCTACTCGTCTTCCAGTGGGACTTCACGACCGTTTACGCGATTTCGTTCCTCTTCGGCGCCGTTGCGGTGATCGCGGGGATCAACGAGTTCCTCCAGATCCCGGTCTCGACGAGCGGCTGGAAAATAGTGCGCGGAATCCTCGGCGTGCTCTTCGTCATCGCCGGGATCTGGGCGCTCGTGCACCCCCACAATGCGTTCGCGACGATCGCGGGGCTGATCGGCTTCTTCTTCCTATTCAAGGGCGTTTTCGACGTCACCGTGGCTCTCGTGACGAAATCGCAATTCGAGCTCTGGTGGATGCAGTTCGTGGTCGGCGCCATCGAGATCCTGCTGGCCTTCTGGGTGGCCGGGAACTTCAAGCAGAAGACGATCCTGCTCGTTGCCTACGTCGGCATCATCGCGCTCTCACGCGGCATCACCGAGCTGATCTTCGCGTTCAAGCTCAGGGGCCTGAAGAAACACTTCGCCTAGGCCGGCTCGCTCCCACGCCTTCGATGCGAGGTCGGCTGAGGCGTTCGGGCAACTATCGGGCAACGCCGACGAGATCCCGCGAGCCCTAGAGACTAGAAAAGGCCCTGTCCGCAGGACCTTTTCTCATCGGGGCGCCCGGATTTGAACCGGGGACCTCTTGTCCCCCAGACAAGCGCGCTAACCAGGCTGCGCCACGCCCCGTGGGGAACAAGAGTAACGGTCACGCAGCAAAGCCGCGCGACCTCTCGGGCGGCATCGCAAGCGATGCCTTAGGTCCCCCAGACAAGCGCGCTAACCAGGCTGCGCCACGCCCCGTGCTCTGAACTCTAGCGCCCCTCGCCGAGCCGTTTATACAGCCGGTCGATGAGCTCGGGCATCTCCTCGAGGCGCTCGGTGATCACGCGCAGGCGGTACTCCCGGAAGTGCTCGGGCTCGACGTCGAGGGCCGAGGCCAGCGTCCGCACGATGTCGCTCGACGGGACGGGCCTGTTCCCGTGCACGAGGTGGTTCAGGTACCCGGCTGAGAGCTTGGTCTGCCCGGCCAGCGCCCGGTAGGTGACGCCGCTCTCGGTCATCAGGCGCTCGAGCGTCTCGCCGAACGGATCCTCGCTGAAGCGACGCCGGCGCGCCATCAGCGCAGGCTCTCCAGCTCGGAGATCGGGACCCGGCTCTCCTCACCCGTCTTGCGTGAGCGCACGTCGACCGCGCCGTCCTCGAGCGTCTTCTTGCCGACCGTCACGCGCGTCGGCAGCCCGATGAGGTCTGCATCCGCGAACTTCTCGCCCGCGCGCCGGTCGCGGTCGTCCAGCAGGACGTCGTCTCCGGCGGCCTCGAGCTTCTCAGCCACCTCCGCCGCCTGCTCCTCGAGCCCCGGCAACGCGATCACGTGCACGTCGTGGGGCGCAACGAGCGACGGCCACTTGATGCCGTCGTCGTCGTGGTGCTGCTCGACGATCGCGGCCATCGTCCGCGCAGGGCCGATTCCGTAGCTGCCCATGATCAGCGGCTTCTCCTTGCCGTCCTCGTCGAGGAAGCTTGCTTCGAGCGGCTCGCTGTAGCGGGTCTCGAGCTTGAAGATGTGCCCCACCTCGATTGCAGTCTGCAGCCGAAGGGCGCCGCCGCACTTTGGGCAAGTGTCACCTTCACGCACTTCGCGGATGTTCGCAAATCGGGGCTCGAAGTCGCGGCCTGCCTCAACACCTCGTAGATGGTGACCCGTGCGATTCGCCCCTGCGACGAACTGGCCTTCGCGAAGAGCATCGTCGGCGACGACCTCGACCGTTGTGCCGACCGGCCCGATCGACCCAGGGTCGGCGCCGAAAGCTTCGCGAATCTCGTCCTCGGTCGCAGGCCGGAACGCCTGGCCGAGCGCCTCCTGCAGCTTGCCCTCGTCCAGCCGGTCGTCGCCTCGGACGAGGCCCAGAACGACCTGGCCGTTGATGACGATCGGCATCGCCTTCGACGTCGCAGCCGCGTCGATTCCGAGCAGCTGCGCCACGTCCTCAATCGTCGTCACGCCGGGCGTCGCCACTTCCTCGGGCGAGCCCAGGGCCTCCGGAAACTCCGCCGGCCGGGGGACACCCCGCGCGATCTCCAGATCCGCCGCATAGTCGCCGCGCTCGCAGGTGACAAGCGTGTTCTCCCCCGCCTCCGACGGCGCGAGATAGTCACGGCTCTCACTGCCGCCCATCATCCCGGACTCGGCCTGCACCGGAAACACCTCGAGGTCACAGCGCTCGAAGATCCGGTCGTACGCACCGGCGTGCAGCTGGAAGCTCTTGTCGAGGCCGGCCTCGTCGCGGTCGAAGGAGTACGAGTCCTTCATGATGAACTCGCGCACGCGGATCAGCCCGGCGCGTGGGCGCGGCTCGTCCCGGTCCTTCGTCTGGAAGTGGTAGAGCATCTGGGGTAGGTCGCGGTACGACTGGATCTCGCGGGCATGGAAGGTGACCGTCTCCTCGTGCGTCATCGGAAGCACGAACTCGCGGTCGTTGCGATCGCGGAGCTTGAAGACCTCCTGGCTCTTGTAACGGCCTGTCGCCTTCCACAGCTCGGCCGGTGTGAGCACCGGCATCAACATCTCCTGGGCGCCGATCGCGTCCATCTCCTCTCGGATGATCTGGGCGATCTTCTCGTGAACGCGCCACCCGAGGGGGAGTAACGTCCACAAACCCGCGCTCACCTGGCGGATGAACGCGCCGCGGACGAGCAGCTTGTGGCTGACGGACTCGGCATCCGCGGGGTCCTCGCGCAGGGTCGGAAAGAAGAGCTGGGACGCTCGCCGCACCATTCCCCGAACCTTAGTCCAGCGGAATCTCTGAGGCCTCGGCCATCGCGAGGGCTGCGGGCTTCGCCATCTTGAGCCGCTTCGGCCGCCGCATGCCCTCCGCGATCCAGTTGTCGATCTCCTGAAAGAGCTCGTCGACGAGCCCCTCCGACGAGACCTTCTTCAGCACCCGGCCGTGGGCGTAGATGAAGCCGACGTCACGCCCGCCGGCGATCCCGAAGTCGGCGTCGCCCGCCTCGCCCGGTCCGTTGACCGCGCAGCCCATGACCGCGACCTCGAAGGCCTGCGGGTAGGTCTTCAGGCGGCCTTCGACCTCGACCGCGAGGTTCTCGACGCCGACGTTGTCCCGTCCGCACGACGGGCAGGCGATCATCACGGGGCCGCGCTCGCGCAGGCCGAGCGCCTTCAGGATCTCCCAGGCGACGTCGATCTCCTTCACGGGGTCGGCCGTCAAGGAGACGCGCAGCGTGTCGCCGATCCCGTCGGCGAGCAGCGAGCCGATCCCGATCGCGCTCTTGATCGTGCCGGCAAACGACGTGCCCGCTTCGGTCACGCCCAGGTGGAGCGGGTACGGGACGCGCTCGGAGAGCAGACGGTACGCCCGGATCATCGTCGGTACGTGCGTCGACTTGACAGAGATCTTGAAGTCCCGGAAGTCGAGGCTCTCGAGCAGCTCTACTTCCTCGAGGGCCGCGGCGACGAGCGCTTCGGCCTGGTCGGTGTGTGCGAGCTCGTGGAGGTGCTTGGGAAGCGACCCGGAGTTTGCGCCGATCCGCATCGGGATTCCCGCGCCGCGAGCGGCCTCGACGACCTGCTCGACCTTGTGGGGGCCGCCGATGTTGCCCGGGTTGATCCGCACGGCGGCGACGCCCGCATCGATTGCCCGGAGCGCGAGGCTCGCGTTGAAGTGGATGTCTGCGATCACCGGAATCGGCGAGAGCCGGACGATCTTCCGCAACGCGTCGGCGTCCTCGATCTTCGGGACGGCGCAGCGCACCACCTCGCACCCCGCCGAGGCCAGTGCCGCGATCTGCGCCGTCGTCGCCGACACATCGTGCGTCGGCGTCAGGGTCATCGACTGGATGACGACAGGCGCGCCGCCGCCGATCTCGACGTTGCCGACCCTGATCGAGCGCTCGCTCGACATCAGTTGCCGAGCCTGCCGATGTCGTTCGAGAGCCCGATGAAGAACAGGAGCAGAACGAGCGCGATGCCGACAGCAGACACGCGCTCGTAGACCTCGCGCCCGACCGCCCGGCCGCGAACCCCTTCGATGATCGAGAACGCGATGTGACCTCCGTCGAGCGGGAGCAGCGGGAGCAGGTTCAGGAGCGCGAGCGAGAGACTGAGCAGGCCGAGCACCCAGAAATAGGTCTGGGCGCCCTGCTTGAGCGCCTCGGACGAGCCTTCGACGATGCCGACCGGGCTCGAGACCTCCTTGTGCTGCCCGCGAACGAGGCGCGTGAGCGATGCGCCGATCTCCCTTGTGATCACGCCCGTCAGGCGAAGCGACTCCCAGACGGCAGTCGGCACCGAGAGCCTCGACTCGGCCTGAGGCCTTGCTGGTCCGAGAATGATCAGTCGACCGTCGCGCTGGACCGTGATCGTGATCGGCCGGCCGCGCGAGCTCTCGATGAGCGACGGGATGTCCTCGGGCTGCTGCACCGGCACACCGTTCACCCGGACGATCTTGTCGCCTGACTTTAGGCCCATGCGCGCAGCGGGACGATCCGTCCGCACCTCGTGGACGACGGGCTGGCTCGTCTCCAGCGAGAACCCAAGGCGGTATCCGCCGCTGCCGACGACGAAGAGGGCCGTGAAGAGGACGATCGCGAACAGCAGGTTCGTCCCTGGGCCGGCGAAGATGACGAGCACCTTCCTCCAGGTTCGCTGGCGCCAATAGGCGTCCGGCCCGAGCCCGTCCTTCAGCTCGTTGAGGCCGCGACGCGCTGCCTTTGCGGCGTGGGAGCCGAGCGAGGCCTCGCCAACCGCATGCTCGAGCTCGGCCAGGCGCTCACGAGCGCCCTCCATGTCCCCTTCGGCTAGGAGGCGCTTGACGCGATCGAGGGGAGCCAGGAGCTGAGGCGCCTCGGCGAGCGCCGGCCCGAAGAACGTGTCCATGTCGGAGGGAGCCGGACGATGCATCCCGGGAATCTTCACGTAGCCCCCGAGAGGGATTGCCCCGATCCCGTACTCGATGCCCTTGCGCCGGACGCGGACGACCGGCGGGGGAAACCCGATGTAGAAACGGCGCGGAGTCATGCCGACCGCGCGCGCGGTGAAGAAGTGGCCGGCCTCGTGAACGAGCACGAGCAGACCCAGGCCGAGGATGGCGACGAAGATATTCACGTGACGACGGCTCCGGCTGCGCGCTCGGCCAACCGGCGGGCATCTCCGTCGGCCGACACGAGCTCGTCGAGATCGCCGGCGGGTACTCCGTCGACCGCGGCCAGGGTGTCCTCGACGACGCCCGCAAGTCCCGTGAACGGAAGCCGGCCGGCGAGGAATGCCTGCACGGCGACCTCGTTGGCCGCGTTGAAGGCGCAGGGGTAGGTGCCTCCGGACTCTCCGGCCCGCCGCGCGAGCGCGAGCAGCGGAAAGGTCTCGAGGTCGGGCGGTTCGAACTCGAGGGACAGTCCCTCGGAGAAATCGAGTGCATCCACGGGTGTGGCCGCCCGCTCGGGATACGTCAGGGCGAAGGAGATCGGCACCCGCATGTCGGGGTATCCGAGATGGGCGAGCGTCGAACCGTCGCGCAGCCGGACGAGCGCGTGGACGACGGAGGTCGGGTGGACGACGACCTCGATTCGGTCATAGGGCAGGTCGAAGAGGAAATGCGCCTCGATCAGCTCGAGACCCTTGTTGGCCAGGCTCGCCGAGTCGATCGTGATCTTCGGGCCCATCTGCCAGGTTGGGTGCGCGAGCGCGTCGGCACGAGTCACCGTCTGGAGCTCTTCGTGCGTGCGACCGCGGAACGGACCGCCCGAGGCCGTGAGCACGACCGACGCGACGGTGTCCGGCGTTCGCCCCTCGAGAAGCTGAAAGAGCGCCGAGTGCTCGCTGTCGACAGGTAGTAGCAGGCCTCCTCCCCGCTCCCGAGCGGCGAGCGCGAGCTCACCGGCGGCGACGAGGCTCTCCTTGTTCGCGAGCGCGAGCGTCACGCCGCGCTCGAGCGCCCACATCGTTGCAGGCAGTCCGGCGAAGCCGACGACGGCGTTCAGGACGACGTCCGGCTCGGCCTTGTCCAGGAGCTCGGTGGCGTCTCCGCCGACCTGTGCGTGCTCCACCCCGCGCTCGGTCGCCAGCGCGTCGAGCTCGTTCGACCCCGAGGCAAGGGCGCACACGTCGAGCTCCGGCTGGGCGTCGATGATCTCGAGTGCCTGGCGCCCGATCGAGCCGGTCGCGCCGAGAACCGCAATTCGCTTCACCCTGAAAGTGTAGGGGCGCACGCGCGCGATGCAGCACCCCTAGGCCTGGCCGAAAGCAACGATCACGTAGTACGCGGCGACCCAGGCGAAGAGGAGGGCGTCCAGACGGTCCAAGAGCCCGCCGTGCCCGGCCAGGAGCCGGCTCGAGTCCTTCACGTCCATGTCGCGCTTGAGCGCCGACTCGAACAGGTCGCCGAGTGGTGCGACGACGGCGATCACGAGGCCGAGCGCGAGAGACTCGGGAATCGTGAGAAAGCTCTGCTTGTACAACACGACGAAGGTGACGCGCGATCGTCGCGACGCCACCGGCGATGAGGCCTTCCCACGTCTTGCCCGGAGAGATCGAGGGCGCCAGCTTGTGCCGTCCGAGGAGAATTCCGACGCAGTACGCGCCGGCGTCGCCGGCCCAGACCGCGATCAGAACGGCGTAGGCCGCGAGTACTCCGTGCTCGTTCAGATCGCGCAGGAGCACCGCATGCGCGAGGCCGAGGCCGATCCAAGCTGCGCCGAGCAGAGTCAGCGAGACCGACACGGTCGTCGACTGCCGGGTCCCGGCAACGCCCTTGAGAACGAACGCGAGGGCGACCGTGCTCATGAAACCCGCGAGCGCCCACTCCGGCCCGCCCAGGGTCGCTCCCAGCACGGCCGCGATCGCGCCGAGGTAGCCGGCGAGCACCACTGGGCGCAGCGACCGCGTCATCCAGTACAGCTCGTGAAGCCCGACGATCGAGGCCGCAGCGGCCAGCGCGAACATCGGCCAGCCTCCGAGATAGACGAGCCAGAGCACCAGGGGAATGCCCGCCACGGAGATGAGGATGCGCGACCAGAAGGAGCTGACGATCATCGCCCGCCGAACCGCCGCCGTCGGCCCGCGAACTCGGCAACACCCTTCTTCAGGTCCTCTTCCCCGAAGTCGGGCCACAGCGTGTCCACGAACGCGAGCTCGGCGTAGGCGAGCTGCCAGAGCAGGAAGTTCGAGATCCGCAGCTCGCCGGACGTCCGGATCACGAGGTCCGGGTCGGGCATGTCGGGAGCGTAGAGGTAGACGGCGAGCACGTCCTCGTCTACCTCTTCGGGAGAGAGGCCGGCGGCGATCATTCGCTTCGCCGCATCGGCGAGCTCCGCGCGTCCGCCGTAGTCGAATGCGATCCAGAGGTGAAGCCGGTCGCGGCCCGCGGTCTCGTGCTCGAGCTCGGCCATCCGCTTGCGCAGCGCTTCCGGAGCGCGGTCCCGTCGGCCGATGAACCGGGTCCGAACCCCCTGCCTCGCGAGGTCGGGCAGCTCGCGGTCGATCGTCTCCTGGAAGATCTCCATCAGCGAGTCGACCTCGGCCGGCGGGCGCAGCCAGTTCTCGGTCGAGAACGCATACACCGTGAGCGACTCGATGCCGAGGTCGATCGCGGCCTCGACCGTGCGCCGCAGCGCCCGGGTTCCCTCCCGGTGCCCTGCCTCGACCGGGAGCCCCCTCTGCTCGGCCCACCGCCCGTTGCCGTCGAGAATGATCGCAACGGATCGCGGAACGTCACTCCGCTCAATTCGAGCCGAGCGTTTGAAGAGGCCGCGGATCCGGGCTGGCAGGCTCAGACTTCCGTGATCTCGGCTTCCTTGCGCTTCAGGAGCTCGTCGATCTTGCTCGTGTGCTCGTCCGTGAGCTTCTGAACACGGTCCTCCGCACGGCGCTCGTCGTCCTCTCCGACGTCACCCTGGGTCTTGAGATCCTTCAGGTGCTTGTCCGCGTCGCGCCGGACGTTCCGGATCGCGATGCGGCCCTCCTCGGCGATCTGGCGCACGATCTTGACGAGCTCCTTGCGCCGCTCCTCGGTGAGCTGGGGAATCGGGAGCCGGATCACCTTGCCGTCGTTCGACGGCGTCAGGCCGAGCTCGGACTCCTGGATCGCCCGCTCGATCTCCTTGATTGAGCTGGGGTCGAACGGCTGCACGGTCAGCATGCGCGGCTCCGGGACGTTGATCGTCGCCAGCTGCTTGAGCGGAGTCGACTGCCCGTAGTAGTCGACCGCAATTCGGTCGAGCAGCGCCGCCGAGGCGCGGCCGGTGCGAACGGTGTTGAACTCGACTTGCGTCGACTCGACGGACTTGTCCATCCGCCGGGTCGCGTCCTGGATCAGATCGTCGATCACGAACTCTCCTTCAGGGTGGAGATGATTGTGCCGACCCGCTCGCCGGAAATCACGCGTTGGATGTTCCCGTTCTCGAGCCCGAAGACGTAGATCGGGAGGCCGTTGTCCATGCAAAGCGAGAGCGCGGTCGTGTCCATCACCTTGAGCCCGCGCTCGATCGCCTCCAGATGCGTGAGCTCCGGGAGCAGCTCCGCGTCCGGGTTCGTGTTTGGGTCGCCGTCGTAGACGCCGTCGACCGCGTGTTTCGCCATCAGGATCGCGTCGGCGCCGATCTCGAGCGATCGCAGCGCGGCGGCGGTGTCCGTCGTGAAGAACGGGTTGCCCGTTCCCGCCGCAAAGATGACGACCCGGCCCTTCTCGAGGTGCCTGATCCCGCGCCGGCGAATGTACGGCTCGGCGACCTGTGCGACCCCGATCGCGGACAGGATCCGCGTATCGGCGCCGATTCGCTCCAGTGCATCCTGGAGCGCGAGCCCGTTCAGGACCGTCGCGAGCATCCCGGCGTAGTCCGCCGTCGCCCGGTCCATGCCCTCCGCCGCAGCTGCCATCCCCCGGTAGAAGTTTCCGCCGCCGACGACGATCGCGATCTCCACCCCGCTCTCGCGCACCTGGACGATCTCCTGCGCGATCTCCTCGATCCGCGGCAGGTGGAGGCCGAACTCCTTGTCGCCCATCAGGGCCTCGCCGGAGAGCTTGAGGAGGATCCGGTCGAAGACGCGCGAGCCGTCGCCGGCCTTCGCCGGGCTCTCTTCCTGAACGGTCACTCGGCGAGGGCGTAGCGCTCGAACTCGAGCACCTTCAGCCCTTCCTCCTCGAGCGCCTGCGCGACCGTCTTCTTCGGCTCGTGGATCCACGCCTGCTCGTCAAGGACGGCCTCGGCGAAGAAGCGCTTCCCGAGCATGCCCTCGACGATCTTCGGTCGTGCCTGCTCCGGCTTCGACTCAACCTCGGGGAGCTTCTCGTAGACAGAGCGCTCGCTCGCGATCTCGTCTTCCGGAACCTCTCCGCGCGTCGCATAGCGGGGCGCGGCGAACGCGATGTGCATCGCGAGCCGCCGGGCCGCCTCCGGCGGGCCTTCGACCTTGACGAGGACGCCGATCTTGTTCGCAGGCGGATGGACGTACGCCGCGAGGGCCTCCCCGTTCGACGACTCGAACCGGGCCGCGCCCCGGACTGCGATGTTCTCGCCGATCTTGCCGACGAGCTCCGCCCGCTCCTCCTCGAAAGAAGAGACCGCATCCGGGCCGTCCTTCTCGACCGCGTCGAGAACGCGCTCGGCGAACGCTCGGAACTCGTCGTTCTTCGAGACGGGCTCGGTCTCGGAGCCGACCGCCACGATCGTGCCCTTCGAGTCGTCCACACGCGCCAGCACGACACCCTCGGTCGTTTCCTGGCCCGCGCGCTTGGTCGCCTGCGCCATCCCGCGCTCCCGCAGGAGCTGCTTCGCCGCCTCGAGGTCGCCGTCGGCGTCCTGCAAGGCGCGCTTGCAGTCCATCATCGGGGCGCCCGTCATCTCGCGCAGCGTCTTGACCAGCTCGGCTGAGATCTCTGTCATTCGGCCGGCACCTCCTCCTTGACGGGCTCCTCCTCGGACTTTGCAACAGACTGTTGCAAGGTGTCCTCGGGGATCGCTTCGTCCGCAGGCGCCTCGACCTCGGACGCCACTTCCGCGGCCGGCTGGGTCTCTTCGGCGGGCGCCGGCTCGAACTCCTCGACCTTGACCTTCTGCTTCCCGGCCTCGATCGAGTCGGCGATCGTGCGGATGACGAGCTCGCAGGCCTTGATCGCGTCGTCATTTCCTGGCACGACGTAGTCCGCTTCGTCCGGATCGCAGTTCGTGTCGACGAGGGCGATGACGGGCAGGCCGAGGCGGTGCGCCTCGCGCACCGCGATCGCCTCCTTGCGGAGGTCGACGACGAGCAGCGCGTCGGGCTGCCTCTTCATGTCCGCAACGCCGCCGAGATGGCTCTCGAGGCGCTCGAGCTCGGCGATCATCGACAGGCGCTCCTTCGGCGGGAGCAGGTCGAGCTGGCCCTCCTCGCTCAGGCGGCGCAGCTCGTGCAGGCGTTCGATACGGCTCGAGATCGTGCGCCAGTTCGTCAGCAGCCCGCCAAGCCAGCGGTGGTTCACGTACGGCATGCCGACGCGCTTCGCGTGCGTTTCGACCGCGTCCTGCGCCTGCTTCTTCGTGCCGACGAAGAGAACGGTGCCCCCTCGCTCCGCGAGGTTGCGCGAGAAGGCGGCAGCTTCCTCGAGGAGCTGGAGCGTCTGCTCCAGGTTGATGATGTAGATGCCCCCGCGCTCGCCGAAGATGAAGCGGCGCATCTTGGGGTCCCAGCGGCGCGTCTGGTGGCCGAAATGGACGCCGGCCTCCAGGAGCTCGCGCATAGAGACGACGGACAAAGCGGAACCTCCTGTGGTTTGAAGTGCGGTTCAGCCGGCGGCTTCCGGGTGGAACCGCTGCTAGCGGCACCACCACCCTTCATCCCGCCGGGACGATTACACGGTCGCTGGATTCTAGCCGCTGCCCCGCAGCCGGTCCAGATATGCCTCGAGCTCGGGCGGTAGCGGCGATTCGATGTCGATCCGCTCGTTCGTGAACGGATGGTCGAACGCGAGCCTTGCTGCATGCAGAAACTGGCGGCCGAGGGCCTGATCGGGCACGCCGTAGACCGGGTCTCCGACCACCGGCAGGTCGATTGCCGCGAGGTGGACGCGGATCTGGTGCGTCCGCCCCGTCTCCAGCCGCACGTCCAGCAGGGCGTTCCCGCCGAGGAGCTCGGCGACCTCGAAATGGGTCACGGCCTCCCGAGGCGTGTCCGTGTCGAGCGACTGCCGGGTCGGCTCGTCACGGTCGCGGCCGATCGGCGCGTCGATCGTCCCCCGCCGAGACCGCGGACGTCCACGCACGAGGGCGATGTACCTGCGCTCTAGCGCACGCTCCTGCACCATCGCTTGCAGGCGCTCGTGGGCCTCCTCCGAGCGCGCGACGACGAGCAGTCCCGACGTATCGCGGTCGAGCCGATGGACGATCCCCGGCCGGTCCTCCTCCCCACCTGCGGATCGGCCTACGAGACCGTGGACGAGTGTCCCGCTCCCGCGACCGGCCCCGGGATGGACGACGACGCCGGCGGGCTTGTCGACGACGAGTAGCTGCTCGTCCTCGTACGCGATGCGGAAGTCCACATCCTCGGCCTCGAGCGCCGCCGGCGCGGGCTCGGGCAGGTCGATCTCCAGCTCCTCTCCGCCGTCCAGCCGGTGACTCTTGAGGCGGACGCCTCCGTCGACAAGGACGGACCCTGCCGCCAGCAGACGCTCCGCTGCCGAGCGCGAGCCGACCTCGGGCAGCTCCGCGAGAAACCGGTCGAGGCGGTCGCCCGCCGCCTCCTCAGGGACCCTGACGTGAAACGTCGGGCACCGACCTCGGCCGAGTCTGCGCCCGTTGCGGAAGGAGCAGCGCGGCGAGAAGGACGAGGACGCCGAGAACGATGAAGCTGTCGGCCAGGTTGAACGCCGGCCAGAAGCGAAGGTCGATGAAGTCGGTCACGTGCCCGAGCCTGATCCGATCGATGAGGTTCGACGCACTGCCGCCGATGAGCAGGCCGAGGGCGACGGGTAGCACCGGATGGCGGGCGCCTGACCGCGCGAAGAAGAAGAGCATCCATCCGACCGCGACAGCTGTGAGCGCGGTGACGATCGGTGTGGCACTCGCAAAGAGGCCGAAGGCGATTCCCGAGTTCTGCACGTGGTGGATCGAGAGCGGCCCGGCGACATGCCGCTCGCCGTCGAGACCGAGGTGGCTGGAGACGATGTGCTTCGTCACTTGATCGCCGGCGAGCGCGGCCAGGGCGATCGCGGACAGGCCGAGCCATTGGCCGGCGCGGGCGGCCAGCGAGCGATGTGCGCCCACCAGGGGCGTCATTGCGTCCGTGGACGAACCGACGCGCACATCGACCCTACGTGCGACCGGCTCCGTCAACGGCGCTCCTCGAGGCGCCTGCAGTCGATGCAGAGCGTCGCCCACGGAAGAGCCGCCAAGCGCTCCTCTCCGATCTCCTTGCCGCAGTTCAGACACTGGCCGTAGGTCCCGCCCTCGACGCGCTCGAGCGCCGCTTCGATCGCAGCCAGCACGTTCTCCGAGTTCTCTTCGAGCGTGTCGTCGATCTCGCGATCGAGCGTTTCGGTCGCCGTGTCGGCGAGATGGGTCTCGCTCATGTCGTCCTGCGTCTTGTCTTCGTTCGCGCCGGGGTTCTCCTTGTGCAGGTAGTCGATCGCGTCGGCCACGCGGCGGCGCTCCTCCTCGAGGAGCGTACGGAACCGCTCGAAATCGACCGCCATGAGCCCCAGTCTAATCGGGAGTCAGGCGGCCTCGGCGGCCTCGTCCTCACCATCTCCTTCGTCGACCATCGCGAGCGCCGAGCGCAGTAGCGAGCGGATCCGGCTCGCCTCTCCGCGCAGATGCTCACGCTCGGCGAGCGCACGCTGCTTGATCAGCCGCGCCTCCGAGTGCGCCTCCGACAGGAACACGTCGGCCTCGCGGCGGGCCTGGTCCTTCAGCTCCTGCGCGCTCCGCTCCGCCGAGACGAGCGTCTTGCGAAGAAGCGTCTCGAGGTCGCGATACCGGGCGATGTCGGACTCCATGCGTTCGAGCTTGTCCTCGAGGTCGGCCCGCTGCCGCCAGACCTCCTCGAAGCTCTCCACGATCTCCTCGTGGAGCCTGTCCGTCGCCGCCCGCCGGTAGCCGAAGAAGGCCCGGCCGAGCTTCACGTGACGAATTTCCACAGGTGTCAGTGCCATGTCTCCACCTCCTTTCTCAGTGCAGTCGGTCGAGGATGTTCTTGATCAGGAAATCGAGGAAATAGAGGCTGAAGACGGCAATGATTGGCGAGATGTCCAGCGGCCCCATGGTGGGCAGGATCCTCCTGAAGATGCGGAGGTACGGCTCGCAGACGTCGAACAGGAAGCGCTGGATCCGGTTCAGCCAGGGCTGGTAGGGAAGCTTGACCCAGGACATGATGATGTAGCCGAAGATCAGGAGGACGTAGACGGAGATGAAGACGTCCACGAACTTCTCGATCGACGAGATGGCGTCGGCAAGCACGAGCGAACCGCCCATGGGGGCGTGTTCGGCCCGGAGCGGTGCGTTCCTCTTAGTTCAAGCTTGGTTGAAGAAGCCGCCGCGCTCGAGAAGTTTTGCGCGTTCCTCGGCGGAGACCTCGACATTTCGCGGCGTCAGCAGGAATACCTTGTCCGCAACGCGCTGCATGCCGCCACCGAGCGCGTACGTCAGGCCGCTCGTGAAGTCGATCAGCCGCTTCGAGAGATCGGGATCGGAGCCCTGGAGGTTGAGGATGACGGGAGTTCCCTCCTTGAACTTGTCCGCGATCTGCTGGGCGTCGTTGAAGCTGCGCGGCACGACGAGGTGGACGCTCACCGGGGCCTGTCCCGGCGCTGCCTCGACAGCGCGTGGGCGCGTGGGCCTCAGGACGGCCGTGCGCGCGCTCGGCGAGGCTTCAGGCTCGGTCCAGTCCTCGAACTCGGCCCGCCTGCGGCGCGGCGAAAGGCGGCGGACGTTCGGCCGCTCGCTGTACGAGCGCTCGAGCTCCTCGTTCGTGACGTAGCCGTCCTCGTCCCAGTCTTCGTCCTCTTCGGCGATCCCGAAGTAGACGAGGGTTCGGTTCCAGACGTCGGCAAAGCCCATAGCGGCGGAATGTTAACTCTGATACAGCACAGACCCAATTCGAATCATGGTTGCGCCTTCCTCTACGGCCACTTCGTAGTCCTGACTCGTGCCCATGGAGAGCTCCGCCAAACCGTGCTTTTCCGCTAACTCACGCAGTTTTCGGAAGTACGGACGGGACCGTTCGGGGTCGCCGGACGCCGGAGGCATCGCCGACAGGCCGAGGATGCGCGGATAGAGCTCGAGGAACCCGGCGATCTCGTCCGGCGAGACGCCCGACTTGCTCGTTTCGCCCGCGAGATTGACCTGGAGCAGAGCCGGAACCTCGAGACGCCGGGCCGCGGACTCCGAGTCGAGGGAGTGGACGAGCTCGCAGATGGCGTTGACCACCTTGGCTTTCCGGCTCTGGAGATGGCCGATGAAGTGCCAGCGAAACGCGTCTCCGTGAGCGGCGTGCTTCGCTTCTAGATCCTGAGCCCTGTTCTCGCCGACCACGTCGATGCCGGCTTCGGCGAGCGCGGCCATGTCCTCGACGGAGACGTATTTCGTCGCGGCCACGATCGTGACCTCAGGACCGACCTGGTCGCGAACACGCGCGAGCCGCTCGCGCACCTGCTCAGCGGAGAAGTCCAAGGACTCCCTGTGTGCCCCGTGGCCTGCCCGTTCGACGCTCGGAGAAGAAGAGGTCCGGGCGGCAGGCGGTGCAGAGGTCGACCCGCTCGACCTGCATCACTCCGGCATCCCGCGCCGCGAGCTCCGCAGCGCTCCAGAGATCGAGCTTCCCTCCACTGAGGATGCCGGAACCGAAGCGCGCGCGAAACGGCCCGGCGACGTCTTCGCGTACCTCGTAGCAGCATGGGCCGATCGCGGGACCGACGATCGCTGCCAGCCGCCCGCCGAGCTCGCGCACCGCCGCCTCGACGATCCCGTCCACGAGGCCACGCCAACCCGCGTGGAGCACCGCGAGCCCGGGCTTGTCTCCATTTGTCCGTGCGAGCGCGATCAGCGCGCAGTCGGCGCCGAGTGCGACCATCGGCACCCCCCGCTCCTCGGTCCAGAGCCCGTCGCCCGGAGTCCCCCGAACGCCGGCCTGGGCACGGTGGACGATTGTGGAGTGCGTCTGGTAGTTGAGCGTCAGCTGCTCCTCGTCCGCTCCCACGCTCGAGCAGAGGCGCCGCCGATTCTCGTCGACGCACGAGACGTCGTCTCCGGTGCGGCGGCCCAGGTTCAACGACTCGAACGGACCCTCGCTGACGCCCCCGATCCGCGTCGAGAAGACGATCTCGTACGGCCCGGGCACGTCCCACCGAATCACGTGCGGGCTCATTCGCTCTCGACCAGCTCGCGCGCGGCAGCGAGCTCGGCGTCGCGGCCGGCGAGCTCGCCGTTCAGCTTGCGGCGCCGAAGGTCGGCAAGGATCTCCCCCACCCGCGGCGACTCGCCGAGGCCGAGCTTCGCGAGATCGGCGCCGGTGATGTCGAGCTTGATCCCGGCCAGCCGCTCGAAGTATTCGTGCAGCTGGGGCAGGTTGGTGACGGCAAGTGCGAAGAGGGGGGCATCGGGCGCGTGGGGCTCGGCGAGTGCAACGATGTCGGCGGGAGTCGGTGAGTCGCGACCGAGCTGCTCCGCGATCCTCGGCCCCTCGGTGATCGCCGCCGAGATCTGATCTGCATCACGGCGTCGCACCTTGAGCCCGTCCAGCCAGGGAGCGATCTCCTGCGGAGGCAGCTTGCGGGCGAGCGCCTCGAGCCCGAGGCGCCAGGCCGGGACATCCAGGCTGTAGCGCGCGCTCAGCTCTCGCAGCCGGTCGAACAGGTGAACGCTCTCCGCATCCGCGACGACGTGCGGGTGAATCTCCTTCTCCGCCCCGAGCTCTGCCAGGCGCGGGATCGCGTGGCTGACGTCGCCCTCCTCGAGCAGCGCGATCAACTCTTCCCGCAAGCGCGCTCCGGAGAGATCGCCGACATGGCCCGTCGCGATGCACTGACGAGCGAGCGCCGCTGTCGCGTCGTCCATGCGGAACCCGTAGCGGTCCTCATAGCGGATCGCTCGCAGGATCCTCGTCGGATCGTCGATGAACGAGCGGTCGTGCAGGACGCGGATGAGGCCCGCCTCGAGGTCTCTTCGGCCGTCGAACGGGTCGACGAGGCGGCCGCTTTCGTCCCCTTTGAGCGAAACCGCCATCGCGTTGATCGTGAAGTCGCGCCGGTGAAGGTCGTCGTCGATCGAGCCGGGCTCGACGCTCGGGAGCACGGCCGGTGCCGAGTACGACTCGCTGCGCGCCGTGACGACGTCGACACGTTCGTCCTCGCCGTAGAGCACGACGGCAGTGCCGAACGTGTCGTGTGTACGCACGCGGCCCCCGAGCTCCTCCGCCAGCGCGGCGGCGAGCGAGATCGCATCGCCCTCCACGACGAGGTCGACGTCGAAGTTGGGCTCGCCGAGCAGGATGTCCCGGACCGTGCCGCCGACGAGGTAGACGCCCCCGTAGGGGCCGCTCGCTCCGGCGACGGCCTCGAGAACCGGCGCCAGGCCCTGGGGAAGCTCGAGGGTGGTCATTGCCGGGTCATTCTGCCTGGGCACCCGCCGACATCGACACGATCTCGGCACCGTTCGGCGCCAGACACGCGTGACTTTCCCCGTTACGATCGCAGCGGGGAGGAGGTTGGGCTACCTGGCGCCCGGCCGAAGGGCCGTGTCCGGATCAGGCCAGGGCGATTGCTTCGATCTCGACCAGCGCGCCCGATGGCAGCCCGGCGACCTCAATCGTCGAGCGCGCCGGTGGCACGTTGCCAACCCGCTCCGCGTAGATCGAGTTCATCCCCTGGAAGTCGTCGAGCGAGGCCAGGAACACCGTCGTCTTCACGATCTGCTCGAGCCCGCTTCCGGCCTCGGTCAGGATCGCCTCCATGTTGTCGAGGACCTGCCGGGTCTGATCCTCGATCGTCGATCCGACGAGCTCCGCGTGATCCGGCAGCAGGCCGAGCTGCCCTGAAACGAAGACGAAGCCGTTCGCCTTGATCGCCTGCGAGTATGGCGCGCCCTGAAACGGAGCCGGCGCCTCCTCGGTTCGCACGGCGGTCTTACCCTCCATCGTCACTCCTTTCGCTTGCGCGGTCGGCCGGCCTGAGCGATCGCCACGCCGAGCGCCTTGAAGATGGCTTCCAGCACGTGCTGCGAGTCATCGCCCCCGATCAGACGCACGTGTAGCGTGAGCCCGCCGCCCTCGGCGAACTCGTGGAGGAAGCTCGCCACGAGATCGGTGCCCAGCCCGCCGATCCTCGCCTCCGACAGATCGACGTTGGAGACGACGAGCGGCCTCCCCGAAGCCTCGAGGACGACGTGAGCGAGGGCCTCGTCCGCCGCAGCCGCAGCCGATCCGTGGCCGCGCGCGCCTTCCCAGCTCAGCGGAATGCGCAAGGCCTCGCCGAGCGCCCTGCCAGCGGAGGCGATCTCCGCCTCGGTTCGCTCGGGCGCGACCTGCAGCTCGAGGTCGAGCGAGCCGTAGCGCGCGAGCAGGCCGAGCAGGTGGTCGAGCACGGGCAGGCCGCTGCTCACGTTGCTCTCGCCCGCCCCATCGAGCAGAACGCGGACGCGAACGTGGTCTCTCTCGCTCACTCGATCGGGGGATGCCATCCCTCGATCAAGGGTAGCGCACCCCCGGAAGCCGGCCGACGACTGGATGGAGCTCTTTCCGGCTCCCCGAGCGGCCTGTATGCCTCGTCTCCCTCATGACAACACTCGATTTCCCGCGCTACTCGCAGGGGCCGTCGCGGTCGCTGCGCTCGTCGCGCCGACCGCCTCGACCAGCACTCCCGCCACATCCAGTGCCGTCGTCGGCTTTCGCTCCAATGCTCAGCTCGCGGACGCCCTGAAGCGCTTCCCGGGCGCGCGAATCGTCCGCCGCATTCCTCACATGAAGACCGTCCAGGTCGAGCTTCCGGGCAACGCTTCCGACCTCGCCGGGCTCCCTGGCATCGCCTTCGCGCACAAGCCCCTTCGGCGCACGCCCCAGGTCGAGCCGGCACTTGCCGCCATGTTCCGGCCCGGCCTGCCGTACGAATGGCAATACGTCGTCACCCGTGAAAACGAGGTGCCTCAGGAGATCCTCCGCGCGGCAGGTGCGATCAAGATCGGGGTCGTCGACACCGGTCTCGACGTGACTCCTCCGGACATTGCCGCGAAGGCTCCGGAGACGTGGGACATCGTCCGCCACCGAATGAACGTCACCGACAGGGACGGGCACGGGACCTTCGTCTCCGCGCTTGCCGCGGGCTCCGTCAACAACAACGAGGGCATCGCCGGCTTCGGCGGCGACGCGCAGCTGCTCATGGTCAAGGCTGTCGGTGCCGGAGACAGCTTCAGCGACGTGGACGAAGCCGCGGCGATCGTGTACGCCGTCGACCACGGCGCGAACATCATCAACCTCAGCATCGGCGGTGAAGGCACGTCGCCGCTCGAGCAGCGAGCGATCGAGTACGCAGCGAGCCGTAACGTCCTGCTGGTCGCAGCAGCCGGCAACGAGTACGAGGACGGCAACCCGATCGAGTATCCGGCCGCGGCACTGCAGCCGCCCGGCTCGAAGGGCCAGGGCGGCTTTGGCCTCTCGGTCGCCGCGAGCACGATGCGCGGCAAGCGGGCGTTCTTCTCGAACACGGGCTCACAGATCTCACTCGCCGCTCCCGGCGACAACGTGTTCGGCGTCGTCTCTGAAGGCTCGCCTCGCAACTACTGGCCCCGCTATGTGCTCCCGGGCTCGCTTGCAGGCGCCTACGGCTGGTCGAGCGGGACGTCGTTCTCGAGCCCCGAAGTCGCCGGCGCCGCCGCTCTGGTCTGGGCGGCCAATCGATCGTTGACCGCGCAGGAAGTCGCCGGGATCCTCAAGGCGACTGCATCAGGACGTGGCAAGTGGAATCCGCGCCTCGGCTACGGCGTACTTGACGTCGCCGCTGCGGTCGCCGCCGCGAGCGGACAGCCGGTCGCCGAGCGCCCTCGGGCCGGAGCGTGGCTGAGCGTCCGTCGGCTCCACACCCGCGTTGCCCAGCGCGCCGCCTCGCCCCGTGGCCTGCGCCGCGTGCGCCTCGCCGTCCATCTGAGGACGAGCGCTCCGACGGTCACTCCCGACTACCGGGCGATCACGTTGCAGATTCGTAGCGGAGGAAGCTGGCACCGCATCGCGCGGACGACGACTCGTCTCGGCGGAGGAATTCGCTGGACCGTCGGCCTCCGGCCCGGCCGCCACATCCTGCGCGTGGTTTACCGCGGCCGCTCTGATCTCCGCTCGGCCATCCGGCTGACGCCCGTCCGGGTCAGCTAGCCGGAGACTCGCTCTATGTGAGCGCCGACCGAGCGCAGCCGCTCGTCGATGCGCTCGTAGCCCTTGTCGATCTGGTAGACCGCTCCGATCGTCGACTCTCCCTCCGCGCAGAGGCCGGCGAGCAGCATCGACATCCCAGCCCGGATGTCCGGGCTCTCCATTCGCTGGCCGTGGAGCCGCGCCGGACCCGTCACGACTGCGCGGTGCGGATCGCACAGGATGATGCGAGCGCCCATCGAGACGAGCTTGTCGGTGAAGAACAGGCGGTTCTCGAACATCTTCTCGAAGAGGAGCACCGTGCCCCGTGCCTGAGTCGCCACGGTCAGCGCGATCGACGTGCAGTCCGACGGAAAGGCGGGCCACGGGCCGTCCTCGATCTTCGGGATGTGCCCGCCGATGTCGTCCTCGACGTGCAGCTCCTGGCCCGGCGGCACTCGCACGCTGCCGTCCCCGAGCTCGACGTGCACGCCAAGCCGCTCGAAGGTCGGGAGGATCGAGACGAGATCCGAGTTCTTCACTCCGTTGACGGTCAGGTCTCCCCCGGTCACCGCGGCGAGGCCGATGAAGCTTGCGACCTCGACGTGGTCCGGGCCGATCGTCCACTCCCCTCCTCCGAGCCGATCGACGCCCTCTACCCGCAGCACGTTCGACTCGATGCCGTCGATCGAGGCGCCGAGCGAGCCGAGGAAACGGCACAGATCCTGTACGTGCGGCTCGCACGCCGCGTTGCCGATCACCGTGCTTCCGGGCGTGAGCACCGCAGCCATGAGGATGTTCTCCGTCGCCATCACGCTTGCCTCGTCGAGAAAGACGTTTGCGCCGCGAAGGCCGTCCGTCCGCATGTCGTAGAGATCGCCCGCCTCGACGTGGGCGCCGAGGTTCGTGAAGCCGTGGATGTGCGGGTCGAGGCGTCTGCGCCCGATGACGTCGCCTCCGGGCGGCGCGGCGACGACGTTCCCGCAGCGCACGAGGAGCGGGCCAGCAAGCAGGAACGACGCTCGCATCTGCGAGCACAGCTCCCGGTCGAGCTCCGTCTTCCGGATCTCGGCTGCATGCACGCGCACCTCGTTGGCGCCGGTCCACTCGACCTCAGCTCCAACGTCGACGAGCAACGCCAACATCGTGTCCACGTCGCGGATCCGCGGCACGTTCCGCAGGATCACCGGCTCGCTCGTCAACAGGCACGCCGCGAGGATCGGGAGCACCCCGTTCTTGTTTCCGGCCGCGGTCACGTGCCCGTGCAGGGGCTGCCCGCCCTCGATGACGAAAGACTCCGCCAATTCGTGCTCGACCACCGTTTCAGTCATTTGCGACGGGCTATCGTACCCCTCGCTTGGAGATCACCCGCGAGCGCGCCTGGGAAACCCTGACCCGCTACACGAAGAGCGAGGCGTTGCTCCGGCATGCCCTCGCTGTCGAAGCCTCGGTCCGTGCCTACGCACGCAAGTTCGGCGAGGACGAGGAGCTCTGGGGCGTGACGGCCCTGCTCCATGACTTCGACTGGGAGATGCACCCGACCCTCGAACGTCATCCGCAGGACGGCGCGCCGATCCTCCGCGAGGAGGGCTATCCCGAGGTAGTGATCGAAGGCGTCCTCTCGCACGCCGAGCACCTCGAACTCCCGCGGGACACGCCGCTGAAGAAGGCGCTCTTCGCCTGCGACGAGCTCTCCGGCTTCATCCATGCGTGCGGCCTCGTGCGCCCGGACGGCATCGACACGCTGGAGCCGAAGTCGGTCAAGAAGAAGCTGAAGCAGCCGTCGTTCGCCTCCGGGGTTCACCGAGAGGACGTCTACAAGGGCGCCGAGGAGCTGGGCGTCGAGCTCGACGACCACATCCGGTTCGTGATCGAGGCGCTACGGCCGATCGCACCCGAGCTCGGCCTGCGCACGGCGGCGGACGCGCCTAGCTGAGACCCGCCAGGAGGCGGTCGAGGTCCTCCTCGTTCGTCCAGTAGCCGCACGAGACCCGGATCAGGCCGCGGCCCGGTAGCTCGCGGACGATGACGCCCTGCCCGCGGAGCCGCTCGACCACTTCTGTGGCGTCTCCTTCCGGCCTGAACGTGACGAGACCCGCCTGGTCAGGCTTCGTGACGACCTCGAAGCGCTCGGCGAGAGCTGCGCGGCAGCGGGCAGCCATCTCGGCAGCGCGCTCGAAGCGCCAGTCGGGGTCGAGGTCGAGGGCAGCCGAGAGACCCATCAGCGCCGGCCCGCCGATCCAGCCGGAGTCGAAGCGCTCCGCGCCGGCCCTCGGCACATACGAGCCGTCCGGCTCGTGCTCGGACTGGGCGAAATAGCTCGGCAGAGCAACGGGCAGAGCATCAGGATCGGCGACGACGAGCGCCCCCGTCACGTCCGGTCCGCAGAGCCATTTCTGGCACGAGACGGCGTAGAAGTCGAAGTCGCCTGCCTCGACCGGGATGACGCCCGCCGCCTGCGCACCGTCGACGAGGATCGGCAGGCCCGTCTCCGACTGCACACGCTCCGGCTCGAGCGAGTTCCCGGTCACCCACGAAACATGCGAGATCGCAATCAGCCGTGTCCGATCGTTGACGGCCTCGACGATCCCGTCCTCCGGCGCTGCGACGATGCGCGCGCCCGAAGCGTGGAGCGGGCCGATGAGCCCGAAGTGCTCGACGTCGCTCGTGACGATCTCGTCCTCCGGGCCGAGCCCGAGGCCGGCGAGAACGATGTTGCAGCCGTCTGTCGTCGAACGGGTCAGGGCGACCTGCCCCGGCTCGACCGAGAGCTGGGCGGCAAGTTTCGCCCGCACCCCGTCCCGCCGGCCGAGCGTGCGGGAGAAGTACGGCTCCCCGCCGCGACCCTGTGTGAGGTCGACGAGCTCCTCGGCCAGGACCGCCTCGACCGTCGGCCGGGCAAGCGGTCCGTTCGTGCCGGCGTTCAGGTACGCGAGGTGGTCGAGTACCGGGAAGGCGGCGCGTACCTCGTCGAAGGTCGGCGGCAAGGGCAGGGCTAGTTTAGGAGGGCTTGGGGAAACCCCGCTGAGCCGCCGGGCCGCGCTGCTCGCCCCGAGGCCGCGTCCTCAGTCGCACCGATAGTGGCTACTATCGGCGCTCCCTGCGTCCTTGCCTCGGAACGAGCATCGCACCCCCGACGACGAGCAAAGTTCCCCCAAACCCTCCTACGCAGCCGATGCGCGTCCTTCTCGCCGATCCGCCGGCGTTCACGCCCCAGTACGACCATGAGCTCGCCTCGGCGCTCGTGCGCGCCGGCGCAGACGTCGAGCTCGTCACTTCTCCGTTTCGCTTCGGCGAGGCTCCAGAGCCGGACGGCTACAAGCGCAGCGATCTCTTCTATCCCGTCAGCTCGAGGGTCTTTCGGCGCTCACGGCTGCGCATCCCGGTCAAGCTCCTCGAGCATCCGATCGGCCTTGCGCGACTGAGGCGACGATCCGCCGACGTGGTGCACGTGCAATGGCTCGCTGCGCCGGAGATCGACGATCGCCTGCTTCGCCAGCGCGCGCCACTCGTCTTCACGGCTCACGACCTCCTGCCTCGCCGCACAGCCGGCAAGCGTGAGCTCTGGCAACGCCTCTTCGGCCGCTTCGAGCGCATCGTCGTCCACAGCGAACGAGGCCGGGACCAGCTCGCGGAGATCACCGATGCCGACCGGCTCCGGGTCATCCCCCACCCGGTCTTCCCCAGCGATCCGCCGCGACGCGACGACGGCCGCACGCTCCTCTCGCTCGGGATCATCCGCGCCTACAAGGGAATCGGGGACGCGATCGAGGCCACGAACAGAATCGACGGTGCGCGCCTGCTCGTGGCGGGCGACCCGCTGGAGAACGTTGCGGACTACCGGGCCGCGGCCGGTGACAAGGCGGAGTGGCGCCTCGGTTACCTGTCGAACGGCGAGATCGACCGCGCCCTCGGCGAGTCGACGGTCGCCCTCTTCCCTTACCGGCCCGAGATCGATCAGAGCGGCGCCCTGCTCCGTGCACTCGGAGCCGGAGTTCCCGTCGTCGCCTACGACGTCGGGGGTCTCGCCGAGCCCGTGCGCCGATTCGACGCGGGCCGGGTCGTGCCCACCGGCGACGTCGCGGCCCTCACGGAGGCTGCGCGGGAGCTTCTCGACGATCCGCAGGCACTCGCGAGGGCACGCGCCGGAGCGAGACGCGCAAGGGCGGAGCTGACGTGGGACGCCTCAGCGCGGGCGCACCTCGACCTGTACCGGGAGCTCGTCTGAGGTTCGAGGACGTGATCCGGCGCCAGCTCGACCTCTTCGAGCGCGAGGAGGCCGCCCTCATCGCCGACTGCGAGGAAGCCGAACATGCCTACGACGCAGCCGGCCGCGACACGGCCGAAGAGCGCTACGGGGAGTACCTCGAGCTCGTCGAGACCGGAACGGAACTGCTCGCCGGGCTGCGCGACAACTTCGGCTCGACGATGGCGGAGGAAGCGGCAGAGGAGTACGAGGACGAGTTCAACCGCGCCGTCCTCAAGCGCCTCCCGCGGTTCGCCGCAGAGATCGAGGACACCTGACCTCGAGCTAGGAGCTGATCTTCTTGCAGGAAGCCTCGTTCGAGGTCGCCTGGTTCAGGGTCTTGTCGTCGTACTTGTCGCCGAGCGTGTTGAACTTTTCGCTCACCGCGGTGAGCTCTTTCTCCACGTCCTTGCCCAGCGCCTGCACGCCGGCCCCGAACGCCTGTGGATTGTTCGTCGGCAGTGTCTTCGCCTTCGCAATCGCTCGCGCGAAGCTCGCCTGGGCGCCCGAGAGGCCGTTCACGAGCTGCTCCTGGATGGCCGCCCCGTCCTTCACGGCCGGTGGGCCCGCGCCGTTGATCGTCGTGATCATCGTGCGCGAACTGCGCTCGGCGTTCTCGAGGAAGGCGACGAACTTCGTCTTCACGACCTTGATGTCCGTCGTTCCGCTGAGGTCTGAGCCAAGGCGCGCGCTGTCGTCCTTGAGCCCCTGGGCCCAGTCGCCGAGCGCGCCGCAGACGGTTGCCGCCCAGGTTTCGGGCTTCGTGCCGGAGTAGGTCGTCTCCTTGCCTCCGCAGCCGGCTGCCGCGATGGCGAGCGTCGAGACGCAGAGGAGAACGGCGAGCACCCGGACGACACGCATCCCGGCGATCCTAGCGGTGCCCGAAGTGGTGCGCGTCCGGGAGGGCCGAGACGAGGTCGGATGCGCCGGAGAGCTTGCGCGCAATCGGAGCGAGTGTCTCGAGCCTACTGACGACGACGTTCTGGTTGCGGTCGACCCGCTCGAAGATGCCGTGCGCGAGGATCAGCGGCTCCCCGCGGACGATCGCGCGGTGTCGCTCGTAGACCGGCGGCGGAACGATCAGGTTGACCTGGCCGAACTCGTCCTCGAGCAGCATGAAGACGACGCCGTTCGCAGTCGCCGGCCGCTGACGGGCTATGGCCATCCCGGCCACGGCCACACGAGCCCTGTCCGGTGCCAGGCACAGCTCATGGCTCGAAAGGACACCTGCGGGCAGGTGCGGGCGGAGGAGCTCCATCGGGTGCACGTCGACGGAGAGGCTCGTCTGGCGGTAGTTGGCCAGCATCTCCTCCCACTCGGTCGGCGCTCGAAGCTCGGGCGTTTCGGCGGTCGGGTCGAGCGGAAGCGCCAGCTGGCGCTCCTCGCCTCCCGAGCCGGGCACGTTCTGCGAGCGGGGGACGAGACCGAGCTCCCAGAGAAGCGCGCGACGCGACTGACCCAGCGAGTCGCAGGCGCCCGAAGCGATCAGACTCTCGAGGCCGTCGTGCGAAAGCGATGTCCGCTGCGCGAGCTCGACGACGCTCTCAAAGGGGGCGGCCTCCGCGAGCGCCTTCGCATCGTCCTCGCCGATCGAGGCGATGTACTCGAGGCCGATCCGCACGGCGCCCTTCTCGATCGAGCAGCGCGCCTCGCTCAGGTTCACGTGCGGCGGCCGCACCTCCACCCCACGCCGCTGTGCATCGCGAACGAGGCTCGCCGGCGGATAGAAGCCCATCGGCTGCGCGTTCAGGAGCGCGCACAGGAACTCGGCCGGGTAGTGGTGCCGCAGCCAGGCCGACTGGTAGGCAAGGAGGCCGAACGCGGCCGCGTGCGACTTGGGGAAGCCGAAGCCCGAGAAGCCGACGAGCTTGTCGTAGACCGCGTTCGCAAGCTTTTCGTCGACTCCCTTTCCGGCTGCGCCTTCGACGAACCGGCTCCGAAACGCCTCGATCGCCGCCTCGCTCCGCTTGCGGCTCATCGCCCGGCGCAGCCCCTCGGCCTCTCCTACGCTGAATCCGGCGAGCGCAATCGCCACCTCGAGCACCTGGTCCTGGAAGACGACGACGCCGAGGGTCTCCTTCAGGGGCTCGGCGAGCAGCGGGTGGTCGACCGGCGGGACGAAGGTCGGATCCTCACGCAGCCGCTGGCGGTGGTTGATGTACGGATGGACGGCCTTGCCCTGGATCGGCCCGGGCCGGACGAGCGCGACCTGGACGGTGAGGTCGTCGAGGTTCTCGGGACGCGTTCGCAGCAGGCTCTGCATCTGCGCGCGGCTCTCGATCTGGAAGTCGCCGACCGTGTCGGCACGCTGGATCTCCTCGTAGACCGCCGGGTCGTCGAGCGGGATCCGCGAGAGGTCGATTGTCTTCCCCCGGAGGTTGGCGATCTGGACGACGCAGTCCTCGACCGCGGAGAGCATGCCCAGGCCGAGCAGGTCGATCTTCAGGAAGCCCGCGTCTGCGCAGGAATCCTTGTCCCACTGGCAGATCTGGCGCCCCTCCATCGCAGCGGGCTGTACCGGGACGAGCTCGACGAGCGGACGGCTGGAGATGACCATCCCGCCCGGGTGCTGCGAGATGTGGCGCGGCAGGCCGGCGATCTCCTTGGAGAGCACGGCCAGGGCGCGCCAGCGCGGCGAGCGGAGCTTCGTCTCGCCGTCGGGGAGCTTGGCGATCTCCTCGGCGACTCGCCTCGGGCTCCCCTCCGTGATGCGCGCGAGGCGCTCGAGCTCGGCAAACGGGAGGCCGAGCGCCTTGCCGAGGTCGCGGATCGCCCCGCGCGAGCGATACGTCGAGAAGCTCGCGACGAGCGCGGCGTGCTCGTGCCCGTAGCGCTCGGTGAGCGCGACGATCAGCTTCTCGCGGATGTCACGCGGAAAGTCGAGGTCGATGTCGGGAACCGAGTCGAGCTCCCGGTTCAGGAAGCGGCCGAGCGAGAGGCCGGCCGCGACGGGGTCGACGTGCGACAGCCCCGTCAGATAGCAAACGAGCGAGCCGACCGAGCTCCCACGCCCTCGCCCAGGCGGCAGCGAATGCCGAGGCGACTCTCTACCCCGCACTTCGCGCGCAACCTCGGCTGCGAGCTCGAGCACCTCCCAGTGCAGCAGGAAGAAGCCGGCGAGGCCCAGCTCGTCGATGAGCGCGAGCTCCTCGTCCAAACGCGCCCTTGTCTTACTTAGCAACAGACTGTTGCTAAGTCGGTAGCGGGCTTCGAATGCGCGGTTGCAGACGCGGGTCAGCTCGGAGATCGCGGGCTCGTCCCGGTCGGAGAAGTCCGGGTAGCGGTAGCCGAGCTCCTGGGTGAGGTCGAACTCGAGCCGCGCGGCGAGCTCGCCCGTTCGCGCGACGACCCCGGCGTCCATCGGAAAGCGCTCTGCAGCCAGCTCGGGCGCCGGCAGCACCGCCTCGTGGTTGCCGCGCCGCTCACGCTCGGCGCCCTCCAGCGAGGTGCGATGCCGGATTGCGACCATCGCATCCTGCAGCGCGGCGCGGCGTGGGTTGTGCGCGTGCGTGTCCCCCGTGGCCACGGTCTCGACGCCCAGAGCCCCCGCCAGCTCACGGAGCTTTGCGTTCCGGCGCGCGTCGCCTCGCTCGTACGGGCGCTGGACCTCGACGAAGAACCGCTCCGGGCCGAACCCGCGCGCCAGCTCGGCGGCTGCGTTCGGGTCACGGACGCCGAGCCCTTCGCGCGCGCATCCGGAGAGGCAGACGAGCCCCTCGCTCATCTCCGCCAGCAGAGCCGGATCGAGGGCGGGCGGCAGCAACTCTCCCTCCTTCGGGCGCGTACCGGCGTGCGCCGAGGTCAAGAGCCGGCATAGGTTCGCGTACCCCTGCGCCGTCTCGACGAGCAGCGTCACGTGAGCCCCGCCGCGAAGCGTCACCTCTGCGCCGGTGATCGGCCGCACGCCGAACGACTTGGCCGCGTGCGCGAACTCGAGCGAGCCGTAGACGCCGTCGTGGTCGGTGAGGGCGAGCGCCTCGTAGCCAAGCTCCGCAGCCTTCGCCGCAAGCTCCTCAGGATGTGAAGCGCCGTCGAGGAACGAATAGGCTGAATGGCAGTGCAGTTCGACGAAGGCCACGCGATCTTCCTAGGCCCCGGTGAGGGCGAGCCGATCCCCGGTGCGCATCGCACGCTCATTGCCAAGGCAGAGCGAGCTGAGTTCGAGATCACCGAGTTCGACTGCACCCCCGAGTTCGGGCCGGTGCCGCCGCACGTCCACGACGACCACACCGACTGCTTCTACGTCCTCGAAGGAGAGGTCGACTTCACGATGGGCGACGAGACCGTGCGTGGCGGCCCCGGCACGTTCTTTGCGGCACCACCCGGCGTGCGCCACGGTTTCGACATTCCGGGCCCTGGCCGCACTCGTTTCCTCAACATCCACGCGCCCGGGACCGGTTTCTTCGAAGGCGTGCGCGAGCGATATCGGACGCAGGAGGACTAGATGACCCCAAAAGCCCGCTACGACGAGATCGCCGACGACCTGGCCGCCCGCGACCCGAACGTCGAGCTCAGCCAGATGATGGGCATGCCCTGCATAAAGTCCGGCGGCAAGATGGTTGTCGGCCTCGAGTCGACCGGCGAGATGGTCTTCAAGTTGCCGGACCCGACCGAGCACGAGAAGGCCCTTGGGTTCGACGGCGCCAAGCTCTTCGACCCAGGCAGGAACGGCAGGCCGTTCAAGGAGTGGGTCCAGGTGCCCTACGCTCATGCGAGCGAATGGGCCGGTCTCGCGGACACCGCGGTCCGATTGCGGGCGGGCTGACGAGAAACGGATCGACCGGTCATTTCCGACGGACGCACGGGAGACAGACGGCCACGCCGGCAAAGCCGGCATGGCTTCCAACGGCATCGCAAGCGATGCCTCAGCCGTGCGTCCTGAAGTCGGCACCGCAAGCGGCGCCTCAGACTCCGCGCTGGCTGAACCAACACGCGGCTTCCTCGTCCCGGAAGACGACTGCGTTCTCGCCGCCCTCGAGGACGACGTCGAAATAGCGCCGTTGCACCGGCTCCTCGGTCCACCAGCGATCGACGACGCGCCACTCCTCACGGATGAGCGCTACCGGTCGGCGGTTGACCTCCCACGGCGTCCCGTCGAAATTGGACTCGACGAGCGCAGGCCGCGGAGCGTTTAGTCGTCCCGCGCTTCGCACGGGGAAACCCATGGTTCCCCCGTGGGCCCCCTCCTTCACTGCCTCTCGCGTCACATCGCCTCGTGAGCTGCGCTCGGGCCGCGGCTGCGCTTGCGCTGCCGCATCAAGGGGCTACGGGCTTTGCCCGCGGCCCCGCCTGCTTCTGCGGCTCCGCCCACCGGCCGCAACCCACGATCCCGCTGTGTCACGAGCGGTCACTCATCTCTTGCAATGAGCAATGCGCGTTGTTCTGGAATGCGAGACCACGGCGCTACTTCGACGACCGTGCAAACACCTCCCTCCCCGGTGCTTGCCTTCACTTGCCGAAGCCCTTCACGGAGCCGGCCACGGAGCTCGTCGCCCTCAGGACGGACGAGCGCCAGCTGCTGGCCCGTCGACTCTGTCAGCTCGAGCGCCTCGAGCTTCAGCTTGAGGACCGGCGCCGGCAGGTCGGCCAGCTTGGGCCCCAGCGCCGTGCGCAGGCGCCCAGCCTCCGCGAACGGCTCGCGCAGCGTCAGCGTCCGACGCCAGCTACCGCCCCCGACGAGCGTCGCCGAGATCGCGATCTTCCGCAGGAAGCGCTCGCCGCGCTCCGACCGCCCCAGCAGGCGCTCGACGAGAACCGCGAGCGCGCGCCGTAGCGTGAGCTCGTTGCCGATCGCCTCGGGGAACTCGAGCGTCTCGATGAGCTCCGCAGGGGCCCGTCTCCCCCGAACGCGCCCGCGGTCTCGTCCTCTCGCCAGGCTCCAGGCGTGCCGCCCGTCCGGCCCCAGTCGTTCGGCTACGGCGCCGCCCGGCAGCCCAGCAAGCTCACCGACATTGCGCACACCGAGCTCCTCGAGCTCGCGCCGCCGCCCTTCAGCGAGAGGAAGCAGCGAGACCGGCAGTGGCGCGAGGAAGTCGCGCGTGCGCTCATCGGCAACGATCAAGACCTGCCCGGGACGCGCGACGTTCGCCGCTGCGAGAGCGGCAAACCGGCGCCCGGCCGCGCCAGCGCGTGGATCCCAGGCAGAACCGACGGCGGCGAGGGCGCGCTGAAGCGCTGCCTCAACGCCGCCATAAAGACGTTCGACACCCCGTGTCTCGAAGTAGACGCAGCCGAGATCGCCCGAGTCGACCTCAAAGCCCGAGTCTTCGAGGCTCCGGAGGATCTCCTCCCAGGCCTGCTCGGCCGCCGACGGATCCTGTTCGACGAGGACGAGCTCGGGGCAGGTCGCAAGCGCCTCCCCCATGCGCATGCCCGGCTTGATGCCTCGGGCCTCGGCCGCGGCGGTCACCGGGCCGACGAGCGGCTCCTCGCCCTCGGCGGGCGCGAGGGCGGCGACGCGCAGGGCAAGACTCGGCCGTGCACGAAGCGCAGCCCGCAGCTCGAAGCCTGGAATCAGAACGCAAGCGACCATCGAACGTATGTTCTACACGAACACCTGTTCGCTTGTCAAGAGGACCACAAGCCGGAGATGCTTCCTCGCGATGAGTGCGATCGCTTCGGTGCTCGAGGCTCCAGAGCCGGCCGCCAGCCCCGCAGCGCGCTTCACGCCGCTCGGACGCGTCGCCGCCGCGGCCACGCTCGTCCTCGCTGCCTCGTTCCAGCTCGCCGCGTTCCTGACCGAGGAGCAGCGCGACAAGACGATTGACCGGCTCCAGTGGATCGCCGCTCACCCTGATCGGGCAAACCTCGCGAAGACGTTCGACCTGCTGGCGATGCCGTTCCTGTTCGGGGTCGTGCTCGTCTACGTCCTGCTCTCGCGGGAACGGTCTCCTCGCCTCGCGTACACGGGCGGGATCCTGCTCGGGTGCGGAATGGTCGGCCTCACCGCGGCGCAGGGGTTCGAGACCCTCGAGTTCGGGCTCGCCGAGGACGGTCGCTTCGACCTGAACGCCCTCGCCGACGCGGTCGACAACATCTCGATCGCGCCGGCGATCGCGATGCTGCTCCTCTTCCTGCCAGGAGCCTTCTTCGGCCTGCTCACGCTGGCGGTCGCGCTGTGGCGGTCACAGGCAGTGCCGCGCGGAGCGATCCTGCTGATCCCGCTCTTCATCCTCACCGACTTCTTCCTGCAGCAGGGCGTCCTGGGGCATGCGATCGCCCTGGTCGGGGCCTGCTGGATCGCGTACTCGATCTTGACGGCGCGACCGGCGCCGTCTGAGTAGCGATGGCCGGGGTCCTGCGCGATGTGGTCGAGGCCGACCTCCCCGTCCTCTTCGAGCAGCAGCGCGACCCCGAAGCGACCAGCATGGCCGACTTCCCCGCCAAGGATCACGAGACGTTCACAGCTCACTGGCAACGGATCCTCGGCGACGACACGCTCACGAAGAAGACGATCCTCTTCGAGGGGCAGGTCGCCGGCAACATCGTCAGCTGGGACCAGGACGGCAGGCGCCTCGTCGGCTACTGGCTGGGCAAGGAGTTCTGGGGGAAGGGGCTGGCGACGAAGGCTCTCGCGGAACTGCTCGAAGAGCTCACCGTGCGCCCCCTTCACGCCTACGTGGCAAAGACGAACATCGGCTCGATCAGGGTGCTCGAGAAATGCGGATTCGCCCCGTCGGACGCAGACGTCGACCTCTACGAGCTGCGCTAGGGCCTGCAGCTGTCCGCGATCGTCAGGCCGGCTGCGTGAAGCCGGTCTCGGGCTCTGTGCTCGGCGGCACCTCCGGAACTTCGGCAAGCGTGTCGCGGAGCGGCAGAGCCGGGATCAGCCAGGCGAGCGCGAACGCAACCACAGCGACGGCGGCCGCGGTCAGGAAGACCGGATGCAGCGCCGCCGCGAATGCCTGCTCGAACACCGACCGCAGCGCCGGCGGCAGCGCCCGGATCCCGGCCGGATTGGTCGCCCGCGGCAGGCTGGCGTTGGGCGGCACTCGCGAGGCGAGTTCGACGTGCAGCCGGTTGGCGAAGATCGTCCCGAAGATGGAGACGCCGATCGAGCCGCCGATCTGCCTGAAGAGCGTCGAGCCGGAGGTGGCGACGCCCATGTTGCGCGGATCGACGGCGTTCTGCACCGCGAGCACCAGCACCTGCATCACCATCCCGAGCCCGAGGCCCAGCACCATCCCGGCCCCCAGCACCTCCCACGTCGGCGTGCCGACCTGCAGCCGTGAGAGCAGAAAGAGCCCGACGGCCATCACCGCGGTGCCGGCGATCGGGAACGGCCGGTAGCGGCCCCAGCGCGTGATCGCGTTGCCGCTCAGGATCGACGTCACCAGGACGCCCGCCATGAGCGGTATGAGCTCGAGCCCAGATCTCGTCGGGCTCGAGCCCTTCGTGATCTGCAGGTACAGCGGGAGGAACGTGACCGCGCCGAAGAGCGCGAACCCGACGATGAAGCCGACCGCGCTCGTGGAGGCGAACGTCCTGTCCCGGAAGAGGGTGAGCGGCAGGATCGGCTCGGCAGCACGGCGCTCGACGAGGATGAACGCCGGCAGCAGGACGATGCTCGCGATGATCAGCGACATGATCTGCCAGGAGCCCCACGCCCACGTCGTCCCGCCGAGGCTCGTGAAGAGGACGATCGAGGTGAGGTCGGCCGCGAGCAGCGCCGCGCCCAGGTAGTCCATCTCGTGGCGAACGAGCGCTGCGCGAGTGCGGAACGCAACCGCGATCACCCCGAGCGCCACGAGGCCGATCGGAATGTTGACGTAGAAGATCCAGCGCCAGCTCAGGTTGTCGACGAAGAAACCGCCGAGCAGCGGCCCGATGATGGTCGAGACGCCGAAGACGGCCCCGAAGTAGCCCTGGTAGCGGCCTCGCTCACGCGGCGGGATGATGTCCCCGACGACGGCCAGCGTGACGACGATCAGGCCGCCTGCGCCCAGGCCCTGGAGCGCGCGGAAGGCGATCAACTGACTCATGCTCTGTGCGAGACCACACAGCGCGGAGCCGACGAGGAAGATGACGATCGCCGCCTGCAGCACGAGCTTGCGGCCGAACAGGTCGCCGAGCTTCCCGTACAGGGGGCCGGAAACCGTGGCCGCCAGGAGGTAGGCGGTGACGACCCAGGAGAGGTGGTTGAGCCCGCCGAGGTCGCCGACGATCGTGGGCAGGGCCGTCGAGACGATCGTCTGGTCGAGCGAGGCGAGCAGCAGGACGAGCAGGAGCGCAGAGAAGATCAGCCGCACGCGCGGGCGCGACTCGGACATCAGTTCGGCTGCCGCTGTCGGGGCAGGGTCCACGCCGGTTGGCTCTAGAGCTCGCCCGGCTTCGCGTAGCGATAGAAGAAGCGTCCGAGGCCACCCTCGGCGATCGCCATCATCAGCCCGAGATGGTCCTCGAGCATCCGCGCGCTCCCCAGGCCGCCCGCTGACACCGGCTCATAGCCTGCGTCCCGGGTCAGCTGCTCGGTCACCTCGACGGCGCCGTCCTCCGCGGCGTAGAGATTGCTCGGTCGTGCGCGCTGGTTGTCGATCTCGTCGTAGATCGCCGCATAATTGCAGCTGAACGATTTTGCTACAGGACCGCTCACGTGCGACTTGACTTCGTGCGCAAGCGACTCGAAGTCCCCGGTGCGGCCGTGGAACGCATTCGTCGCGTCGATCACGACCTTGCCGTCGAGCCCCGTGACCTTCCCCAGCGCCTCGCCGATCGCGTTCGACGGAACCGCGAGCAGCACTACATCGGCATCCGATGCGTCTCCGCCGTCACGGCCGAGCTCCGTCACGACGTGGCCGGCCCGCTCCCAGCGGCGCGCGAGCCCGCCGCCGACGTTTCCCCTGCCGATGACCGTGATGTTCATCTCTCCTCCTGTCTCGGGTCGAATCGAAATCTACGTCTTGCGATGATTTCCCAGTGAGCGTCCTCCGAGAACGGAACTTCCGCTACCTGTTCGCGGCAAGGACGATCTCGTTCTTCGGGACGAACCTGGCCCCGATCGCCGTCGCCTTCGCAGTGCTCGGACTGGGAGGCACGGCAACGGATGTCGGGCTCGCCTTCGCCGCCTGGACACTGGCGCAGATCTCGACCCTCCTCATCGGGGGAGTCGTCGCCGACCGGCTTCCGCGGCGCCTCGTGATGATCGGCTCCGACGCGGTGAACCTCTGCGTCCGGGTCGCGATGGGCGGCCTGCTCGTCACGGGGCACGCGCAGGTCTGGGAGCTGATCGCGCTCCAGGCGCTCGGCGGTGCGGCCGTCGCCTTCTACTCGCCGGCATCGACGGGGCTCGTCCCGGAGACGGTCCCGGCGCGGCTGCTCCAGCAGGCGAACAGCTTCATGAGCATCGCCCGGTACGCAGCCTTTCCGCTGGGAGCCGCCGTCGGAGGGGCGCTCGTCGCGACGGTCGGCTCTGGCTACGCGCTGCTGCTCGACGGAGCGACCTACGGGACGAGCGCACTGCTGCTCGCGATGATGCACCTGCCTCGCCGGCCGGCTGCTGCCGCAACGAACATCCTCCGCGAGCTCCGCGAAGGCTGGCAGGCGTTCACCGAGCACACCTGGGTCTGGCTGCTGACCTTCTGGATCTCGCTCTACTTCCTCGTCACCTACGCGCCGTTCTTCGTGCTCGGGCCGTACGTCGCCCAGCAAGATCTCGGCGGCGCGTCCGCCTGGGCCGTGATCGTGACCGGAGAGGCGATCGGCTCGCTGGCGGGAGGCCTCGCCGGGCTGCGCCTGCGCCCCCGGCGCCCGATGTTCGCGATCGGGGCGCTGTTCAGCGTCACCGCGCTCCAGTGCGTCCTGCTCGCTCTGCGAGCGCCGGCTCTCGCCATCGGAGCCGCGGCGCTGCTCGCGGGCTTCGCCTTCTCGTACGGAACCGTCATCTGGGACACCTCGCTTCAATCGATGATCCCGCGCGACAAGCTCTCGCGCGTCAGCGCCTACAACTGGATGGGCGCGATGATCTTCCTGCCGCTCGGCTACGCGATCGCGGGGCCTGTCGCAGACAGGATCGGGATCTCGACCTCACTCTGGATCGGCGCAGCCTGGATCGTGGTGACGACGATCGCCGTTCTGTGCGTGCCGAGTGTCCGAAACTTCCGCTTAGACGCCGACGAGGAGAGCGCGATGACCGCGCGGCGTCAGAGCGAAATGGACGTCGACCAGCCCGTCGGCCAGCAGCTCTGACGCGTGCTCCCAGGGTGGCGAATCACTCCGGTCGAGTCTACGGCCCCGCTGGTGAGAGCGAGGTAACCGTCAGGCCGTGAACTCAGCCGCTCCGTCAACCATGCGGTTGAGCCGCGGGACGACGTCGAGCACGCTCACCTGGGCGCAGAAGGCGATGTCCTCCTCGAGCCCGGGTGGGCCGTACGTTCGCGCCAGCAGCCCCTCGTGCGCGTCCGGCCAGGCGCGCGCGATCGCGTCCGCGGCCTTCGAGGAGTCGGTCGCCTCGCCGCCGAGGAGCTGGACGATCCGGCCGGCGCAGTAGGCGTCGTCGAGCGCGAACGTTCCCTGGAAGCCGGCGCACATCAGCAACACGTCCTCCCCGCTCTCCCGGGCGGCCGCGGCGACGGCGTCGAGGTTCAGCAGGCTTCCGAGGAGCACCGTCTCGCAGCGAGATGCCGCCTCGAGGATGGTGCGCGTCCCGTTCGTCGTCGAGAAGATGACCGTCGAGGCACGCGGCGGCCCCACGAACTCCCGCGGCGACGCGCCGGCGTCGAAGCCCTCGATCTGGACCGCGTCCCGCTCCCCGCCGAGGATCCCCTCTCCGAGCGCCTCGCGGAGCGCGCGCGCCTGGTCGATCTCGGCGCAGCAGTACACGCGCTCGTAGCCGGAGGCGAGCGCCTGGGCGATCGTCGAAGTCGCTCGAAGGACGTCGACGACGATGCCGACGGACGAGGTCGCGGCCTCCGCAGGGGTGAACGCGACGTGAACGTGCATCGCGCCACTACGCTACCTCTGTGGCCGAGGGGACGATGCACTGCTACCGGCACCCGAACCGGGAAACCGGCGTGTCCTGCTCCGAGTGCGGCCGCGGGATCTGCCCCGACTGCATGGTCTTCGCGCCCGTCGGGATTCGGTGCCTCGATCATGCCGGAGTCGCACAGGGCGCGGCTCGTGTGACAACCGGTGTTCGCCGGGCGGCCTTCGAGGGCACGGGCGCCCTCATCACGAAGACGCTGATCGCGATCAATGCCCTCGTCTTCCTCGTCTGTCTCGCCGAGGGCTCGAGCCTCAACCAGGTGTCAGGCTCGCTCTTCGAGAAGGGAGCGCTCTACATCCCCGGTGGGCTCGACCAGGGCGAGTGGTACCGACTGATCACCGCAGCGTTCCTGCACGCGAGCATCCTCCATCTGGGCATGAACATGTTCGTGCTCTGGATCGTCGGTGCGCCTGTGGAGCAGGCGATCGGGCGCTGGCGCTTCCTTACGCTGTACCTCGTCTCGGGGCTCGCCGGCTCGGCTGGTGCGCTCATCTTCAGCCCGAATGCGGTCACCGTCGGAGCCTCTGGCGCGATCTTCGGGATCCTCGGCGCCGCGCTCGTCCTCGAGTCGCAGAAGAGCTACGTCCTCGGCGGTCAGGCGCTCGGGCTCATCGTCATCAACCTCGTGCTCACATTCGCGATTCCGAACATCTCCGTGGGCGGCCACCTCGGCGGTCTCGTGGGCGGTGCGCTCTGCATGCTCGCTCTCTCGCGGTTCGGAAGGACGCACGCGATCTACGGCCGCCCCGGGCTCCTCGGCATCCTCGGGCTGGTCGCCGTCGGACTGGCGAGCATCGCCCTCGCCTACATCCGCGTGAAAGGGCTGACCGCCTAGTACAGGAGACAGGAGGGCTAGCCGCCTGCGACAGCGGCGTGAATGCCCGCTTCCGCGAGCGCAGCCTGAGCCGCGGCGAGGCGGGCGAGCGGCACCCGGTACGGAGAGCACGAGACGTAGTCGAGGCCCAACCGGTGGCAGAACGCGACCGACTCTGGTTCACCGCCGTGCTCGCCGCAGATGCCCATCTTCATGTCTTCCTTCACGCTCCGGCCGCGCTCGACCGCGATCCGCATGAGGTCTCCCACACCGCTCTGGTCGAGCGTCTCGAACGGGTTCCGCTCGAGGACACCGTCTTCTAGATAGCGCGTCAGGAACTTGCCTTCGGCGTCATCGCGCGAGAAGCCGAGCGCGGTCTGGGTGAGGTCGTTCGTCCCGAACGAGAAGAAGTCGGCGTACTCGGCGATCTCGTCGGCGCGGATGCAGGCCCGCGGCAGCTCGATCATCGTGCCTATGAGGTAGTCGACCTTCTCTTCCTCGGCCGCGGTCGCGACCGTGATCGCGCGCAGCCGGTGGAGCTCCTCGCCGAAGCCGACGAGCGGGTGCATGATCTCGACCAGCGGCGCCTCGCCCGTGCGCTTCTCGACGGCTAGCGCAGCGCGGACGATCGCGCGCACCTGCATCTCGTAGATCTCCGGCCAGATCAGCCCGAGCCGGCAGCCGCGCGTGCCGAGCATCGGATTCGCCTCCTGGAGCGCGCGGATGCGCTCGCGCATCCTCTCGTCCGTCGCCTCCTCGAGCGGCGGTAGAAACTCGTGCAGCGGCGGATCGAGGAGGCGGATCGTCACCGGAAGACCGGCCATGGCCTCGAAGATCCCCTCGAAGTCGCCCTGCTGATGGGGCAGGAGCTTGTCGAGCGCGCGCCGGCGCTCCTCCTCGCCCGAGGCCATGATCATCTCCCGCACGACGGGCAGCCGGTCCTCGGCCATGAACATGTGCTCGGTGCGGCAGAGGCCGATCCCCTGCGCTCCGAACTCGCGCGCCTTGGCCGCGTCCTCCGGAGTGTCGGCATTCGCGCGCACTTTCAGCCGGCGAAAGCCGTCCGCCCACCCGAGGATCGTCTCGAAGTCCTCGTTGATGTGCGCCGGCACGAGCTCGACGGCGCCGAGGATCACCCGGCCGGTGCCGCCGTCGATCGTGATCTCGTCACGCTCGCCGAGGTCGTGACCGTTGAGCGACGCCTTCTTCGCCTTCGCGTCCACCGAGAGCGCCTCACAGCCGGCGACGCAGGGCTTGCCCATTCCACGCGCGACGACCGCGGCGTGCGAGGTCATTCCCCCGTGCGCGGTGAGGATGCCCTTCGCGGCGATCATCCCGTGGATGTCGTCGGGAGTCGTCTCCCAGCGGACGAGGATCACGTCCTCGTTCGCGCTCCGCTCCACGGCCGCGTCGGCGTCGAAGACCACGTGGCCGCTCGCGGCGCCCGGCGAGGCGTTCAGGCCCTGTGCGATCACGTCGACGCTGGCGGCCGGATCGATCATCGGGTGCAAGAGCTGGTCGAGCTGATCCGGGTCGATCCGGGCGACCGCGTCCTCCTTCGAGATCAGCCCCTCCGCAACCATGTCGACAGCGCACTTGAGGGCGGCTGCGGCTGTCCGCTTCGCGCTCCTGGTCTGGAGCAGGTAGAGCCTGTCGTCCTCGACCGTGAACTCGATGTCCTGCATGTCCCGGTAGTGCTCCTCGAGCCGGCGCATCGTGTCCGTGAACTGCTCGAACGCGTCGGGGAGCGCCTGCTGCATCTGCTCGAGCGGAAGAGGAGTGCGGATTCCGGAAACCACGTCTTCGCCCTGGGCATCGGGGAGAAACTCACCGTAGAGCCCGGGAAGCCCGGTTGAGGGGTCACGGGTGAACGCGACGCCCGTGCCCGAGCGCTCGCCCTTGTTCCCGAACACCATCTGGACGACGTTGACCGCCGTGCCGAGGTCGTCGGGAATGTGATGGGCCTTGCGATAGACCTGCGCACGTGGGTTCTCCCAGGAGTCGAAGACGGCGCGCACGGCGCGCGAGAGCTGGTCCCGAGCGTTCTGCGGAAACGGTCCTCCCGTCTCGGCCTCGTAGATGCCCTTGAACGTCTCCACGAGCTCGGCCATGTCCTCGGCGGAGAGGTCGACGTCCTGGGCCACGCCGCGCTTCGACTTCAGCTGCGCGAGCGCGTCCTCGAAGAGGTGCCCGGGCACGTTCTCGACGACACCGCCGTACATCAGGATCAGGCGGCGATACGAGTCGTTCGCGAAGCGCGCGTTGCCGGTGCGCTCGGCGAGCCCGAGAACGGCCTGGTCGTTCAGCCCCAGGTTGAGGATCGTGTCCATCATCCCGGGCATCGAGACCGCAGCCCCGGAGCGGACGGAGACGAGCAACGGGTCCTCCGCGTCGCCGAAGCGCTTGCCCGTCTGTTCTTCCAGGGCGCCCATGTGCTGGTCGATCTCCTCCTGGAGGCCCTCTGGAAGCCCGCCCCCGTTCTCCATGTAGGCGCGGCAGGCGTCGGTCGTGATCGTGAACCCGGCCGGCACAGGGACGCCGAGCTGCGTCATCTCGGCGAGGCCGATGCCCTTGCCGCCGAGCAGCTCGCGCCCGCCGTCGGAGGGCTCGTCGAACGCGAAGACGTATCGGGCCACAGTCATATTTCTAAATCTTCCCACAGCCCCGGAGGATCACGCCTCTCGGGACCGCAGATCGGCGAGCCAGGCGAGTCCGCGCAAACCAAGCCAGATCGGCGTCAGGAGCACGTAGAAAACGAAGACGGCGGCGGCCATGATCGAGAACCAGGACGCCCAGCGCCAGGCAGGGACGGGCGGTTTCGGCTTCAAGACGCGGCCGCTTCGGCCTGGCGTTGCTCGACGAGGCGGATGACGCGCGCCGCCGTCTCCTCGATCGAGAGCTCCGTCGTATCGATCACCGGACAGCCGAGGCGGCGCTGAACCGCTTCCGCCTGCTCCAGCTCGTCGTAGACCTCCAGCAGCTTCGAGTACTTGTCGTTCGAGCCGCCCATCCTCCGTGAACGGTTCTTGCGGATCTCGGCGAGGCGCTTTGCGTCGATCTTCAGCCCGACGACCTTGGTCGGATCGACCTCGAACAGCTCGGCGGGCGGGTCGATTCCCTTGACCAGGGGGACATTCGCCGCCCGGTAGCCGAGGTAGCCGAGGTAGATCGAGAGCGGCGTCTTAGACGTTCTCGAGACGCCTACGAGGATGACGTCCGCGTCGCTCAGGCCGCCGACCATCCCGTCGTCGTACTTGACGGCGAACTCGATCGCCTCCATCCGCCGAAAGTACGTCTCGTCGAGCGGGTGGCGGCCGCCCGGCTGCATCTTGGCGGCCATGCCGGAGACTTTCGCGACGGCCTCGATCGGCTGGCCGAGCAGGTCGCAGTAGTGCAGGCGCGCTCGGCGGCAGAGGGTTCGCATCTGCTCGCGGAGCTCGGGCTCGACGAGCGTGTAGACGACGACGGCCGGCCGGCCCTTCGCCCGCTGGACCGCAAGCGCGAGGTCGTGGACGTTCTCGACCATCGGGTGGCGGACCTCCTCGAACGTCTGATCCGGGAACTGAGCCTCGAGCGCGTGGACGAGCCGTGTGGCCGTTTCCCCCGTGGAATCGGAGACGACGTGCAGCTCAACGGCTTGTGCGGTCACCATTCCAGGGTAACTCCCCTAGGCGTTTGCAGCGGCGTAAGGCGGCGGCGGAGCCGCAGAACCAAGAAGGCGGTCGCGCGACGTGAACCCGCGCTCCCTTCGCCCGGCGGGAGCCGGCGGCGGCCAAGCGCGTAGAGGGCCGGGCGCTCCTTGTTGCGACCTTATGTAGGAACGCCAGGCCCTGCTACGACATCGCCGGTGCGGCCGGCGGTAATAAGGGAACGACTGCGGCCGGTCGTTCCCACAGGCGACGCGGAAGCATCCAAGGCCAGAGGGCAGGTGCCGCAGCGCCGCATGGGTCATACACCGGCGTTTTTTGCGTATTCCTCGATGCCTCGTCGGGGGTACCTCGATCGAGGTACCTCTAACGAGGGATGAGCGAGAGCTCGCCGAGGCGCCCCAGCGTGTCACGCACGTTGAGCAGGAGCCGCAGGCGATTTGCGCGCACGGCCCGGTCGTCTGCGAGTACCAGCACGTCTTCGAAGAATGTGTCCAGCAGGGGCCCGAGCTCGGCGGCGGCCTCGACCGCTGCGGCGAAGTCGCCGGTGTCGAGAGCGGCTGCGATCTGCGGATCGACCCGCTCGAGCGCCTGTCCGACCTCGATCTCCGCCTTGTCCACGAGCAGAGCGGGATCGAGCTCTGCGGCCGCGCCCTCCTCCTTCTCCGCGAGCCGGCTCGCTCGGGTGTACGCGGTATGGATCGGTCCGAAGCGCTCGTCGGGCAGCTCGACCAGGGCCTCCGCCAGCCGCGCAACGCCGCCGAGATCTCGGACCGAAGCCCGGCGCGCGGCGCGCACGTACTCGACCGGTGCGTCCAGGAGGCCTTCGAAGCGCTCTTCCACGAACTCGCCGACCTCGCCCTCCATGAGCGCACGCGGTATGGAGAGGTTCCCCTCTGTCGCGAGGCGGTCGAGGCCGATCGCCGCCCGCCGCAGGCCGTAGGGGTCGCGGGAGCCGGTCGGCCTGTGGCCGAGCTCGAACGAGACGTTGAGCGTGTCGATCTTGTCGGCTGCAGACAGGACGCGCCCGGTCTCGGTCTGCGGGAGCGGCGCGTCGGCGGCATCCGGCAGGTACTGCTCGTCGATCGCAGCCGAGACCGCCTCCGGATAGCCGGCCAGGCGTGCGTACTCCCCGCCGACGTGACCCTCGAGCTCGGGGAACTCCCGCACGAGCTCGGCGGCCTGGTCGGCCTTCGCGAGCCTCGCAGCCTCGAGCGCCGCCTCGCCGCCCCCGAGAGCCTCGACGAGCTTTGCCAGGCGTGCGGTCTTGTCCGCGTACGAGCCGCCGCCGGCGAAGAACGTGATCGAGCCGAGACGCTCGGCGAGACTGTCGATCCCGACCTCGACGTCGCGCTCGAACGTGAACGAGGCATCCTCCAAGCGGCCTTCGACGACGTTCTCGACGCCGGAGCGCACCGTGTCCGGGTCGCCGCCGTTGGCGACGAACGCGAACCGGTTTCCGCCCAGGGGAAACGCTCGGATGTGGTGCTGGATCGTCGTCTCGATGACGCGGCTCGGAAGCTGCAGGTAGCGCTCGTCGAAATGCCCTTCGATCACGAGGGGGCTCTCGACGAGGTACACGACCTCGCCGAGGACATTGCCCGGGTCGGACCACTCCCCCAGGTCGCTGAGAGACACCGTGATCGCGTCCAGCCGCGCCTCGTGATCCGGCTCGACGCCTGCCGAGCGCATGGTCTCGACGTACTCGCCGGCGGATGGGACGTCGACAGCGCCCGAGGTGAAGCGATGGCCGTGGGACTTGTCGCCCACGACCTTCTGGTCCCCGAGGAGCACCAGCGTCCAGCGAACGGGACGCGCGAACTGAAGCCCGGTGTCATCCCAGCGCATCGACTTCGAGAAGCGGAGCCCACGGATGATCGCGTCCACCTGCGCAGGCAACACCTCGGCCATCGGCTGACCGGACTTCTCGACGCCAAGGTGCCCCTCGCGCTCCTCCAGGTCGTCGACGCCGATCCCGTGTCGCTTCGCAAAGCCGGCTGCGGCCTTGTCCGCGAGTGCCACCGGCGGGCCTTGGATCCATCGATCCTGGGTTCGATCCGCCACCTCGTCGAACAGGACCGCAAGCCTTCTCGGCGTGACCAGCACGCTGTTCGGCGCTAACCCGAGCGCATCCTCCGCCAGCTTGGGCAGCTGGCTCAGAGCCTGAGCACAGGCTCTCGCCGGCAGCTCTTCGCACCCGATCTCAATCAGGAGCGTCGCCATCGTCTCCGACGTAGAGCTGGGCGAAGCGGCGCGCGAGGTCCCGGACGCGGCCGATGTAGGCGGCGCGCTCGGTGACCGAGACAGCGCCGCGCGCGTCGAGCAGGTTGAACGCGTGCGAGGACTTCAGCACCTGGTCGTAGGCGGGCAGCGGCAGCCCCTTGTCGAGCAGCTCCCCCGCTTCGGCCTCGTACTCGTCGAAGCGCCGCTCCAGGACGTCGACCGGCGCTTCCTCGTAGTTGTAGCGCGACCACTGCCGCTCGTTCTCCAGGTAGACGTCGCCCCAGGTGACGCCCGGCGCCCATTCAAGGTCGAACACGGACTTCTTCTCCTGCATGAAGAGCGCGAGCCGCTCCAGCCCGTACGTCATCTCGGCGGGGATCACGGCGAGGTCGATGCCGCCCAGCTGCTGGAAGTAGGTGAACTGCGTGACCTCCATGGCGTCGCACCAGACCTCCCAGCCGAGGCCCCACGCGCCGAGCGTCGGTTGCTCCCAGTCGTCCTCGACAAGGCGGATGTCGTGCTTGCGCAGGTCGATCCCGAGAGCCTCGAGCGATCCGAAGTACTGGTCGAGAACGTCGTCGGGAGCCGGCTTGAGGATCACCTGATACTGGAAGTAGTGCTGGAAGCGGAACGGGTTCTCGCCGTAGCGGCCGTCGCTGGGCCTGATCACCGGCTCCACGTACGCGGCACGCCACTCCTTCAGGCTTGGGTCGAGGACGCGCAGGAACGTGGCCGGGTTGGACGTGCCCGCGCCGAGCTCGGTGTGGTACGGCTGCATGATCACGGCCCCGCGCTCGCCCCAGTACGAGTTCAGCGCGCCGATCATCTCCTGGAAGTTCACGCGGCGAAGACTACGGATCGGACTCGACGGGAGCCCGCACCGCCAAGGAGGACCTGTCCGGTGTCAGACGCCTGCCATGGCCAATCGGGGCCTGACGTTCCTTCAAAAAGCACTGGAATTCCGGGGAGTACGCCTCGAAGGCAGGGACACGTCCGGTGTCTGACCCGGACGGGGCTAGATTCGACTAGGCCCGGGCGGTCACGGTGCGGAGGCGGAAGCCGCCGTGGAACTCGTACGACGACGTGATCACGCGGAGCGCCTCGCGCGCGGCGCGCTTCGAGATCTCGGCCTCTGCAAGCGGTGCGCCCAGCAGCCCCTCGATCCCGCCGATTCCCTCCGCCGAGAGCGGCAGCGAATCAGCGCCGCAGCGCTCGCAGACGGCGCCTCCGGCCTGCGGCGAATAGCCCACGAGCGGCCCGTCAGCCCCACACTCCGCACAGCTCGTCAGGTGCGGCAGGTACCCGGAGAGCCAGAGCAGCTTCAGCTGGAACGAGAGGACGAGCGGGTCGAGCGCCGCCTCGTCGGCGCGCGGCAGCAGGTCGTCGAGCGCGTCGAGGAAGCGCGTCAAGGCCTCGAACGCCTTCGCGCTGCTCTCCTGCTCCGTGAAGAGCCGCAGCATCGCCTCGAGCCCGACGAGGCCGACCGAGAGCCGGTACGGATCCTCCCGCGCTCCGCTGTGCGGGCGAACGAGCGATGCGCCGGTGACCGTGGACAGCTCGCCGCCGCCCTGGTGCAGCATGAGCTCCACGTGGCTCAGCGGCTCGAGGCGGGCGCCGAAGCGCGACTTCGTTCGCCGAACGCCCTTGGCAACCGCACCCACCCGCCCGCGCTCGAGGGTGTACAGATGGAGCACGCGGTCGGCCTCGCCGAAGCGAATCGAGCGCAGGACGACGGCCTCGGTCTTGTAGCCGCGTCCAGCCATCGCTCAAGTGTAGAGCGGGGTCGTGTCGGGAACGGACGACCCTCCTACTAGGAGATGTGGACCGGCGTGCCGATCGGCATCAGCCGGAAGAGCCGCATGATCGAGTTGTTTCGCATCCGAACGCAGCCATGCGAGACGCGACCCGGGAGGATCTGGGGCTCGTTCGTTCCGTGGATGCCGATGAAGCCGCCGCCGGGCCAGTCGGTGAGCCTTGCCGACCGCGCGTTCAGCCCGAAGGCACGTGGCCCGTACGCGGGCGAGTAGTAGCCCGAGAGCTTCTCGCGGATGTAGAACTCGCCACGCGGCGTCGGGTACTGAGGCTGTCCGACACCGACCATCGCACTGAAGATCGCCCTTCCGCGCTTGTAGAGCGTCGCCCTCATGCGGCTGTGACTAATCGTCAGCCGCGTGTGGACCGTCTGGAAGGCAGTGAGCCCTCCGCGAGGCACCCAACCGGTCGACCCGTTCGGAAGGATCGCGAGCCTGATGCGGACCCAGGTCTTCCCGTTCCGGTACTTCACGCTGTCCAGGACCTGCACTGCGTTCCGGTAGTACTCGGGCGTCCGGTAGGTGATCCGAGACAGTGCACGCGCGCCGTGCGCCGGCCCGCTGCGGGCAACCGTTGGAGTCCGCACGAGGGCCCACCGGTAGGTCTCCGCCGACCGGTCGCTGAGCACCGAGCGCCTCGGGTACACGCCAGCCGGCTGTATCGGCCCCGGCGGCGCCTTGTTCGGCGGCCCGACGCGGATGACGATCGTCCGCTGGGCCTCTCCGACCGGCGCGTCGGTCGACGCAGTGAACGTCACCCGGTACCTGCCGACCTGCGCCTTCGAGGGAGTCCAGAGGAACGTCGCCTGGGCCGGGCTGCCGTCCTTCTCTTTGAGAACGGCACCCTGTGGCATCGAGCTGGGTCCACTAGGCCTGATCCGGACCGTGACGTTCGGATCAGCCGCGCCGGCAGCGAGCTGAAACGACAGCTGCGTCTTCGCCGACACGCCGAGGACCGCCTCCTCACGTGGAGTTTGACCGGCCCAGGAAACGACGGCGTCGCTCCGCGCCGGGACGGCCGCGCCGGGCGCGACCACGCCCACGAGCGCCGCCGCGACGGCGACAACCGAGGAGCGCAGCAATGTGCGTGTCCAGGAGATCGTCATGTGTATGCCCCGAAGGCCGAAGCCGGGAAGCATTCTAGCGGGGGTGTCGGACTCCTGTCTGGAGCGTCAGGTGATCGTGACCGGCGTTCCGAGCGGCATCAGCCGGGAAAGGCGCTTGACCGCGGAATTCGGCATTCGGACACACCCGTGGGAAACCTGCCCGGGCAGAATCTCGGGCTGGTTCGTGCCGTGGATGCCGATGAAGCCCCCGCCGGGCCAGTCCGTCAGGACCGCGGAGCGCGCGTTCGTGCCGAAGGCGATCGGGCCGTAGATAAGGTCCGAGAAGCCCGTGATCCGCTCGCGGACGTAGAACTCACCGGCCGGCGTCGGCCAGTACGGCTTGCCGACCCCGACCCGCGTCCTGAAGATCGCAGCGCCCTTCCGGTAGAGCGTCGCCGTGAAGAGCGATCGGTCGATGACCAAGCGCGTCCAGTTCTTGTGCAACGTCCCGAGCGCGGTTCGCGGAACCCACCCCGTCGAGCCGTTCGGAAGGATTGGCAGGCGGACTTGAATCCAGTACTCGCCCTTGTCGTTGATCTGGCCGGCGACGGCAAGCAAGAGGTTGCTCGTCAGCTCGGGCGTGAGCGGTCGGATCCGGGTGATGACTTTGGCGCTCGCGCTCGGACGCGCCCGAGCCGCCACCGTGCGGCCGACATGAGCCCAGCGAGACAGTCCGTTCGGGCCGCTGAGCGAGAACTGCTCGTTTGCGCCGTTCGGGGTCGCGGGCACGACGTAGACCAGGAAGCTCCGAGGCCGCGCATGAACGTGCGGCAGGTCGTGGGTCGTCGCGGTGAACGTCAGGACGTGCTCTCCGACCTGCGCCGCCGTCGGTGTCCAGGTGAGCGTTGCGACACCGGGGCTTCCATAGGCGGCGGCAAGCGTTGCTCCCGCCGGGAGCTTGCGCTTGCCGATCAACACCAGTTGCGGCTTGTCGCTGCGTGCCGCAAGCTCGAGCGTCAGCGGCTCCCCTGCGGTCACGGACAAGGCAGCCCCGTCGCGTGGCGTCGGGGCCTTCCACATAAGCGAGAGATTCGGGCCTCGGGCGGTTCCAGCGCCCGCTCCCACGGCGAGGAGGAGCCCCGCGAGGGACGCAATCACCGCCGTCGTTACGTGAAACCGTCTACTCATGACCCCCCAAAGTGTGCCAACTACGACGGGGCGACCCTAGAGCCGCCCCGTCGATTCCTGACGTCGTTCGCGCCTAGCCGGTGAAGGGCGGCTTGCGGAACTTGACTCCCCGCGCCTTCTTGACCTTCTTGCAAACACCCTTGACCCGCTTCGTGCCCTTGCGGCACTTCTTCTTCGGCTTGGCGTACTGGTCGCGCGCGGCCGACTTGTGAACCTGGGTCACGCCGTGCGAGTGCACGATGCGCTTCGCCTTCGAGACAGCCGAACCGGCTCCGGTGGCGGCATAGCCCAGCCCGCCGACGGAGGACAGCGCCAGGAGCATTCCGACCGCAGTCGACGCGACGAACGCGACGCGAAACGAGCCGCGCCGGGCTCGCCCGTCCTGGCGGACGCGCGTCTCGAGCTGATGAACGAGCTGGCGGCTTGGCTCCGGGCGGCTAGCCCTGAGCTCGGCCTCGAGGCCCGTCTCCCGATTTCTTCGCCAAGATCGCATTACCGACTCCCCCTTTGATTTCTTCCTTGCACCCCTATTACCGGCCTGCCTGGGATTTCCTTACAGGCTCCGACTCGCTTCCTTCCAAGTGCGCGCGCAGCCGGCCCAGAGCGCGATGGAGCGCGACTTCGATCGCGTTCGTCTTCGCCCCCTGGAGCTCGGCGATCTGCCTGGCCGTCAGATCGGCGCCGTAGCGCAGGGCGATCAGGTCGCGATCGCGCTCCTCGAGCTGAGCGACCGCTCCCGAGAGCGAGATCCGACGAAGCGCGTCGTCCTCGAGATCGCCGTGCGCGGCAGCCTCCAGGTGCTCTGACGAGAGCTCGGGGGACATCGGGCGCCCCTCGACGCAGCGCCGCGCGATCCCGATCAGCCAGGCGACGGGCTCGCCCTTGGTCGAGTCGTAGCTCTTCTTGTAGCGAAGCGCCCGCTCGAACGTCTCACTCGTGAGATCTTCCGCGTCCGGACCGTGCCCGACCCTGTACGCGACGTACGCGTACACCCGGCGGATCAGGGGCTCCGGGTTGGCCAGCGGATCAACGCGAAACACTGCTCGCCCCCTCGAAATCGGAGGCCGCGTACCGATTGAGCTGCCGCGCCTCCGCCAGTGCCCGCTTCGCCTCGTCGCCGCTGCTGTACGTGTAGAGGTCGTACCAGAGCTTCCAGTCGCTTCCGTCCTTGGAGATCGCCTTCCGATAGCTGGCTCGGGCCGCCGCCTCGTCTCCGCTCTCTGCCTGGGCATCGCCGAGCTGACGCCACGGGTCGGGCGACCAGCGCCACCAGCGGGCGGCCTTGCGCGCCTGAGAGGCGGCCTCGTCGTAGCGGCCCTTGGTGAGCGCGCGGTCGCTTGCCGCAAGGGCGCTCGAGCCGACGACGCCGACGAACGCGACAACTGCGAGCACCAGGGAGACCGCGGCCGCCGACATCCGCAGCCTCGGCGAGAGCAGTGGCGGAAGATCCCGGCGATCCGCCGCGGCGAGCAGCGCTGCGGCACAGGCAAACGCAGCGATCGTGACCGCCGGCATCTCCCAGTCCCAGTCCACGGCCGCGTGAACGAGGAAGGCCACATAGCCTGCGAGGGCGAGCGGCGCCAGCGGGTGGCTGCGCGCGAGGACTCCCGCGGCGAGCGGCGTGCCGAGCGCGAGCAACAGGAGCGCAAGACCGAGAGGGCCAAGCTCGGCGAGGACCTCGAGGTAGAGGTTGTGTGCGTCCCGGACCTTGTGCTGGATCGGACGGTGCTGATTCCAGTACTGCTCGTAGGTTCCGGGGCCCGAACCGAGCACCGGGATGGTCGCGGTAGTCGTCCCAGGCCACGTGCCACAGCTCGGACCGGTAGCTGCCGGAGAAGGTGAAGAGCCGCTTGTTGAGATTGACCGGCGTTGCGCCCGAGGTCGTGGAGAACGAGTCGTAGCCCTTCTGTGCGAGAGCGACCGGCCCGCCGTAGCGGACGAAGGTTGCGAGCAGGGCGGCGACCGCCAGGAGCGCCAATGCGCCGGCGAACGCGAGTCGTGCCTGCCGTGGAGGCGCCACCCGGCGCTCGGCGAGGGCCAGGCCGGCCGCGACGAGCGCGGACGCAGCAACCAGGATCAGCAGGTAGACCGCCAGGTGGTGCCCCTCGCGCGACGCGGCCGCAAGAGGCGCATCCGTGCGGGTCAGCGCGTCCTGATGCGACGACACGAGCACTGCGAGCGCCGAAGCTGGCGCAAGTACGAATCCGGCGAGGAGCAGCTGCAGCCGCCTCGGGTCGACGGCGACCGCGACCGCGAGCCCGATCCCGGCGGCGACCCAGGAGCCGCGGCTGAACGTGAAGTAGATCGTCGCGAAGAACACCGGCAGCGTCGCTCCGGCCAGCGTCCGTCCGGCGATGCCCTGCGCGCGAGCTGCGAACCCGAGCGCGAGCAGTGCTCCCAGCGCGGCGAAGATCCCGAGCGCGTTCCAGTACGTGAGCGGTTCCTCGACCCGGTACGCGGCAACCGGGTCGAAGACACCGAGCCGCTCTGGGAAGAGGCGCGTGAGGAGGCCGTACCCCGAGGCAAGGAAGACGGCGACGAGCGTGGCCGTGAGGACGAGGGAGATGGTCGGCCTCCGCACCAAGAGGACGAGCGCCGTGAGGACCGATACGTAGAGCAATACTCGTTGCCCCTCGAGCACCGTCGCTGCCCGGTCGTCGCTCCAGAGCAGCGCGAGCCAGGTCCAAGCGCCGAAGCCGGCGAGCCCGCCGAGTGAGGTGAGCGCGAGACCGGAGGGACGAACGACGTTCCCGAGAACGAGCGCCGCCGCGACCACCGTCAGCGCGACGAGCGCGCCCCAGCTCCAGGCGGTCGGAAAGTAGCCGCCGCTGTCGAAGGCGATTGCGGCAAGGCCGAGCCCGACGGCGACCCCGAGAAACGCCCGACCGAGATCGAGACCCGCCGCCCCGGCAGCTGCTGTCGACCTGGACGCCACCTATTCAGAGCGTAGTCGTGTTTTCGGTCGGTGAAAGCGAGAGGCCGGTTTCCCGGCCGCTCGTGGCGTAGCGACTAGCGCTGGCAGTACGGGCAGTACCACGTGCCGCGGCCGCCCGCCCGGGTCTTCTCGATCGCGTGGCCGCAGCGCTGGCACGGCTCGCCGGCTCGTCCGTAGACGCGGAACTCCGCTTGCATCGCGCCCTCGCGGCCGTCGGCGCCTCGATAGTCGCGCAACGTCGCCCCCTGGCGGGCGATGCCGAGGCGAAGAGCCTTCCGGATGCTCCGGACGACGGCTGAGAGCTCGCCGGCTGTGAGGTCGCTCCCCGGCCGAAGCGGATGGACGCGGGCCCACCACAGCGCCTCGTCCGCGTAGATGTTCCCCACGCCGGCGAAGAGCCGCTGGTCGAGAAGGAGCGCTTTCACCGGCGCGCGACGCCGAGCGATCCGATCGGCGAGGGACTTCGCGGTCAGCGAGCGGCCAAGCGGCTCTGCGCCGACTCGGGTTGCGAGATAGGGCTCGAGCTCGCCGGGCTCAAGCACGAGCCACGTGCCGAACCGCCGGACATCGCGATAGGCGACGTCCGATCCGTTGTCTAACTTGACGACAGCTCTTCGGTACGGATCCTCGCCCGCGACTCCGTTCCGAACGTGCAACAGGCTCCCCGTCATCCGGAGGTGAATCAGGAGAACCCGACCGCTCTCGAACCGAACAATCAAATACTTGCCGCGCCGCTCGAGCGCTTCGACGGTCTCCCCGGTCAGCTCGGCGGCGGTCTCCACGGGGTCGTGGGGTCGCGTGAGGCGTGAATCGTCGATCTCGACGTGGTCGAAGGTTCGGCCTGCGAGATGCGGCTCGAGGCCGAGCCGGATCGTCTCGACTTCCGGTAGCTCGGGCACTCCCGGAGCGTAGCCAGGGGTGAGTTCAGGCCAGCGTCTCGAGCACGATTGCCCGCGGCGGTTGGGGCTCGTCCGTGAGCGAGATCAGGTCTCGGATCTTGCTCGCGGCTTGCTCGACGTCCGCCTCGTCGCGCGCGTAGACGACCGCGGTCGTCTGGCCCGCTTGGATCGGATCGCCACGCTTGGCAAAGCAGCGAATCCCGACCGCGTGGTCGACCGTGTCCTCTTTCGTTCGGCGGCCGGCGCCGAGCTCGAGCGCGACCCGTCCAAGCCCGAGCGCCGAAACCTCGTCCACGAAGCCGTCGCGATCGGCGGTCACCTCCCGCGTGACCGGTGCTTTCGGCATCTCGGCCGAGAGGTCGCCGCCCTGGGCTGCGATCCACCGCTCGAACGCCTCGGCTGCCGAGCCGTCGTCAACGGCCTTCTCGGCACGCTTGGTCCCCTCGACGGCGTCGATCCCGAGGTCGGAGAGCGCCAGAAGCTGCCCCGCTAGTTGGATCGCGAGCGAGAAGAGATCCGGCGGCGCCTCGTCACCGGCGAGCAGCGCCCGCACTTCCTCGATCTCGATCGCGTTCCCGATCGCCCAGCCAAGGGGCTGGTCCATGTCCGTGAGGAGCGCAACGACCTGACGGCCCGCGCCGTGGCCGAGCTCCTGCATCGACTCGGCGAGGATCCGGGCATCCGACAGAGACCTCATGAACGCGCCGCTTCCGACCTTGACGTCGAGCACGATCCCCTCGGCGCCCGCGGCGATCTTCTTGCACATGATGCTCGCCGCGATCAGCGGAATGCTGCTGACCGTCGCGGTCACGTCGCGGAGCGCGTAGAGGCGCTTGTCGGCCGGAACGAGGTCGGGCGACTGGCCGATGATCGCCAGACCGATCTCGCGAATCTGCCGGACGAACTCCTCGTTGGAGAGCTCGACCCGAAACCCCGGAATCGATTCGAGCTTGTCCAGGGTCCCGCCGGTATGCCCCAGCCCGCGCCCGCTCATCTTTCCGAACGGGACGCCGCAGGCGGCGACGAGCGGCCCGACGACGAGCGACGTCTTGTCCCCCACGCCTCCTGTCGAATGCTTGTCGACGACCGTGCGACCGAGCTCCGAGCGCAGGTCGAGCGTCGAACCGCTCTGGACGAAGGCGTTCGTCAGCGCCAGCGTCTCGTCGGCGGACAAGCCGCGAAAGTAGACAGCCATGCAGAACGCGGCCAGCTGGTAGTCCGGGGTCTCTCCCTTTGCGTTTCCGAGCACGAGCTCGTTGATCTCCTCCGGCGTCAGCTCGCCGCCGTCGCGCTTCCGCTCGATGAGCTCCGCGGGAGAGATCACCGCAGATGGACGGCTCTCTGCCCCGTCATCGCTCGACGATCAACTGGCCGGGGATACCGCGCCTCGGCGCCTTGCCGCCGAGCCAGGAGTTGACGGTGGCACCCACGTCGGCGAACTCTCCCTCGTGGATCCGGCCGGCAGCGTTCTTGCCCTCGACATAGGCGAGGAGCAGCGCGTGCTCCCGCGAGTGGTCGGTCGACGGCGTCGTCGGGTCACAACCGTGATCCGAGGTGAGGATCAGCAGGTCGCCCGGCCGAAGCGCGCCGAGGATGTCGGGGAGGCGCCGGTCGAAGTCCTGCAGGCAGCGATGGAAGTTGACGGGATCGTTGCGGTGCCCCCAGAGCATGTCCGTCTCGACGAGGTTCGTGAAGACGAGGCCCTCGTCCAGCTCATTGAGCAGCTGCTCCGTCACGTTGATCCCCTCGTGGTTCGAACGCGTCGGGTGGGACTCGTCGATGTCGTACCCCGCGAAGATGTCCCGGATCTTGCCGACGCCGTGCACCTTCGCACCTGCCTCACGGACGAGGGTCAGGTAGTTCGGCTGCTTCGGCTTCAGCGACCAGTCGTGGCGATCAGGCGTGCGCACGTAGTTCCCGGGCTCGCCGGTGAACGGCCGCGCGATGACCCGGCCGACGGCGTGCTTGCCGGTCAGGATCTCGCGCGCGATCTCGCATCCCCGGTAGAGCTCGTCGAGCGGGATCGTGTCCAGGTGCGCCGCGATCTGGAAGACCGAGTCGGCCGACGTGTAGACGATCCACTTGCCCGTCCGCTGATGCTCCTCCCCGAGCTCCTCGATGATCTCGGTGCCCGACGCAGGCTTGTTGCCGATCACCCCTCGGCCGGTCGCGTGCATGAACGGGTCGATCACCTCGAATGGGAACCCGTGCGGGTAGGTCGGCAGGGCCTGCGGCGTGACGATCCCCATCAGCTCCCAGTGGCCGGTCGTCGTGTCCTTCCCCTTCGATCGCTCGACGAGCCGGCCCGCAACCGCCGGCGCGCCGGGCTGCGGCGGGCAGCCCTCGAGCGGCGCGACATTTCCGAGCCCGAAAGCCTCGAGGTTGGGCAGGTCGAGCCCCCCCACGGCACGAGCCACGTTGCCCAGGGTGTCCGATCCTTCGTCACCGAACTCGGCCGCGTCGGGCAACTCGCCCGCGCCGACCGCGTCCAGCACGATGACGCATGCGCGGGACATGAGGCTATTCTAGGTCGGTCATGGGAACCGTCCTCGGCCTGCTCGGCCTCATCGTCTTCTGCACCGCCGTCATTTCGCTCGCGGCCGGGGTGACGATGCTCGTCGTGAAGATCTTTCCGTCCGGCAGCAAGAAGAAGAAGCCGGAACCGCAGGCCTCGTAGGTCTCAGACCGGCGAGAGCGGCAGAACGTCCTCGAGCGGCGCGTACTCGAGTCCGTGCGCATCGGCGACCGCCTCGTAGGTGATCTTCCCGTTCAGCACGTTCACTCCGCGGGCCAGCGCTGGGTCGTGCGCGACCGCCTCGGCGAGCCCGTAGTCGGCGATCGCCTCGACGTACGGCAGCGTCGCGTTCGTCAGGGCCTTCGTCGCCGTGATCGGAACCGCGCCGGGCATGTTCGTCACGCAGTAGTGCGTCACTCCGTCGACGACGTACACCGGGTCGGAATGCGTGGTCGGTCGTGACGTCTCCAGGCAGCCACCCTGATCGATCGCGACGTCGGCGACGACGGAGCCTTCCTTCATGCCGGCAACCATCTCTCGAGTGACGAGCTTCGGCGCGAGCGCGCCGGGAATGAGCACGGCGCCGATGACGACGTCCGCGTCCGCGACCGACTCTTCGATCTGGAGGCTCGAGGACATGAGGAGCGTCACGCGCGAGCCGAGCACCTCCTCGAGGTGGCGCATCCGGTCGATCGAGCGCTCGATGATCGTCACGCTTGCGCCCAGCCCGAGCGCGATCACGGCCGAGTTGTAGCCGACCATCCCACCGCCGATGACGACGACCTTCCCCGGCGCGACGCCCGGCACGCCGCCGAGCAGCAGGCCGCGGCCGCCGAGCGGCCTCTCGAGGAAGTAGGCGCCCGCCTGCGACGCGAGTCGGCCCGCGATCTCGCTCATCGGCGCGAGGAGCGGCAGGGCATGGTTCGACGTCTCGACGGTCTCGTACGCGACTGCGATGACTCCGCTTTCGATGAGCGCGCGGGTGAGATCCTCGTCAGCGGCGATGTGGAGATACGTGAAGAGGACGAGCCCTTCTCGGAGCCGGCCGTACTCCGCAGGCACAGGTTCCTTCACCTTGAGCAGGAGCTCGACGTCTCCCCAGACGTCCTCCACCGACACGATCTGGGCACCCTCGGTGTCGTAGGACGCGTCCGGGAAAGCACTGCCCTCGCCAGCCCCCCTCTCCACGAGCACCTCGTGCCCGCGCTGGATCAGCTCGCGCGCGCCGGCAGGCGTGAGCGCGACGCGGTACTCGTCGGACTTGATCTCCTTGGCGACGCCGATCCTCATCTGGAGCCGCGCAACCTTAGACGCTATTCGTAGTGATAGGCCCGATCGTCCTGCTACCTAGACGGTGCGTACACCGGCCGGGGCGGCGCCGCCAAGTCGACGCCTTGGTTTCGCACACTTGGCACATTCTCGCTGCAGACAAGCGCGATTTTTCCGATTAGGCTCAAACCGGAGGGAGGCCTGCGGCCGGCCCCCGAAACGATGTCTCGAAGGGTCATGTCTGCGCGAGCCGCTCTACTAGCTTGCGCTCTTCGGGGCCGAGCCACGGTGGCTTGCCGGCGGCGGCGTTCTCGCGCGCATGGTCCGGATTCTTGGTCGCCGGGATCACGGCGTCGATTCGCTCGTCCGAGAGCGCCCACTTCAGGAGCGCCTGCGGCCACGTCGAGACCCCGAGCTCCCGCAGTGGAGCGAGGGCTTCCGGCGGCGGCGGGTTCGGCAGGCGCGACTTGTCGCCGAGCGGCCTCATCGCGATCACCGCGATTCCGAGCTCCGCCGCGAGCGGTAGCAACTCCTGCTCGCACTCGCGTTCGAGCGGGTTGTACGGAACCTGCAGGACGGAGAAGCGGCCCGTCCGGAGCGCCCGCGCGAGCTCGCCGAATGCGGAGGCCTGGTAGTGCGTGACTCCGAGCCGGTCTATCCGTCCTGCCTCGCGCTCCTCTTCGAGCCAGGGCAGGTGCTCCTCCCAGGCGAGGAGGTTGTGCACCTGCTCGATCTCGATCCGCCCGAACCAGCGGAGCTGATCGACGAACTGCGCTCGGCCCTCTTCGACCGAACCGGCCCAGATCTTCGTTGCGACGGTCGCCGCGGCACGCTTCTCCGCCAGAGCGAAGCCCAGCGACTCCTCGGCTCCGCCGTACATCGGCGAGGAGTCGAAGGTCCGGCACCGCGCGTCCAACGCAGCACCGACGACCTCCCACGCGAGCTCACGGTCGCCGACGAAGGTGTTCCACGTTCCGAGCCCGACGACCGGTCCGAGGCGCCGTTCCTCCATCAGGCCGCCCGCCGCCGCGCAAGCCGGCCGGCGGCAAAGGCGGAAGCGAAGAACCACGGATCCGCATCCGGCCCCCGGCCCATGTGCTCGAGCGGCAAGCCGGCGCACGCCTCCCGCCACTCCGAGACGTCCACCTCCTCGGCGCCGGTGAGCCACGCAGGAGCTTCGAGCCCCGCGGGCCAGGCCACCGTCACCTCGCCGATCGCCAGGTCGAGCACCGCGCGAGTGTGGTGTGAGACGCCGTGATGCCGCTCGCGAGGATCGCCCTCCGACACGCGAACGGCGAGAACCGGCGAGCCGCCGAGCGCGCTCGCGGCGTTCGCCGCCTCGGCCGCCGCAACTCCGCCGTGCCCGAGAGGCGAAGCGGTGCCGACGATACCCGGGCCGACCGCACAAACGACAACCGCGAACCCCTCGGCAGCCGCCCAGGCAAGTGCCGATGCGACTCCGACCGCCTGAGCGTCTCCGTCGACGCACGGGCCGCTCGCGATACCGAGCTCGACCAGGCCGCGCTTCTTCAGCGCCCGCAGCGAGTCGGAGAGCGAAACCGGCAGCGCGCCGCCGCCCAGCTGCACGTACGCGACGCGCACGCCCTCGCCGATTCCGGCGCAGGCGGGTGCGAGCTGGGAATGCAGTGAGCAGCACACGACAGGCATGCCGTCGAGGCTCCCGGCCAGCTCCCCGGCCTCCTCGACGTGCCGCACCGCGGCCTGAAGCGGCGTGTAGGGCAGCGTCATCACATGGGCGCCGGGCTCGGGCGGAAGACCGAGGCCTCGCGTGAGGTTCACGTAGAGCACGTCGAACCCACCGGAGCCGAGCCCGAGCTCGCGGGCCTGGACGTTCACGATCACCTCGTCGCCGGGCTCGACCGGGCCGGTGATCCGCGGGTACGCGACGCACGGCTGCCCGTCGACCTCGATCCTCGCGAGCTCCTCGTGGCGCTCGACGACTGTGGTGACGATGCCGCGCCTGAGGCTAGGAGGCATCCGCCTCGCGGGCACTCTCGACGAGGGCGAGGGTCACGTCGACCATGCGCTCGAGGTCGGCAACGGCGATGTGCTCGTCGGGCGTGTGGATCTCGGCCATGCCGTTCGCGAGGTTGACGCAGGCCAGACCGCGGTCGTTGAACACATTCGCGTCCGCCGCGCCACCGCTCAGCGCGAAGGTCGGCTCGTAGCCGCACCGCTCGAGAGCAGTCGTCGCGAGGCGAACGACGAAGTCGTCTCGCTTGAAGCGATACCCGCTGTAGCTCTTGTGCACCTCGGTCTCGACCTGGCAGTCCTCCAGCCCCGCCGCGAACGTCGCCGCCTCCAGCATCTCGCGCACGAGCTCGGCGAGCTTCTGCTGGTCGTGCGAGCGGGCCTCGGCCAGGAACGAGCACCACTCGGGGACGATGTTGCCCGCAGTTCCGCCGCGGATGATTCCGACGTTCGCAGTCGAGTCCTCGTCGATCCTGCCGAGCTTGAAGTCGGCGATCGCCTTCGCAGCTGCCGCGATCGCCGAGCGCCCCTCCTCGGGATACATGCCTGAATGCGATGCACGCCCATGGAAGCGCACCTCCATCGAATGAGCGTACGGCGCGCCGAGGATCACCTCTCCGATCGGGGCGGCCTGGTCGTAGACGTAGCCGACGCGGGCGTAGAGCTGCTCCTGGTCGAAGGCGGCCGCACCATGCAGGCCCACCTCCTCCTTGGGCGTGAACAAGAGCTCGATCCCGCCGTGCGGCAGGTTCTCCGCCAGCACGCGCCGGGCCGCTTCCAGCATGACGACCACAGCGGCCTTGTTGTCGGCGCCGAGAATCGTCCCCGCCGCATTGCGGATGACACCGTCTTCGACGACCGGCTCGATCGCGCCCTCCGGCGGCACCGTGTCCAGGTGGGCACAGAAGAAGAGCTGCGTGCCGGTCTCCGCCGTCGGCTCGATCCTGGTGTAGAGGTTGCCCGTATCCGAGCCGATCTTCGAGCCTGCATCGTCCTCGGCCACGTCGAGGCCGAGGTCACGGAGGTACGCCGCGACACGATCGGCGACGACGCGCTCCTCACCCGGTGGGCTCGGGAGAGCGGCAAGCTCGGTAAAGAGCGCGACGACCTCGTCGTTCGGCACGGCGCGATCTTAGGCGCGAGCTACGCGGTGGTGACGACCGGCGCAGCCTCGCCGGCTCTCTCGGCCGAGCGCGTCCGCGCCGCACCGATGAACTCGCGGAAGAGCGGCGCCGGCCTCGTCGGGCGAGATTTGAACTCCGGGTGGAACTGGCTCGCCACGAACCACGGGTGGTCAGGGAGCTCGACGATCTCGACCAGCCGCCCCTCCTGGAACGTCCCCGAGACGACCAAGCCTGCTTCGACGAGCCGCTCCCGGAAGTGGTTGTTCACCTCGTAGCGGTGGCGGTGCCGCTCGTGCACGGTCGGTTCGCCGTAGCTCTCGCGGACCCGCGTCCCCTCTGCGAGCTCGACGGCCTGAGCACCGAGACGCATCGTCCCCCCGAGATCCTCGATCTCCTTCTGCTCGGGCAGGAGGTCGATCACCGGATAGGGAGTCTCGGGATCCATCTCCGTCGAGTTGGCGCCCTCGAAGCCGACCACGTGCCTCGCGAACTCCGAGACGGCGACGTGCATGCCCAGGCAGATTCCGAGATACGGGATCCGCTGCTCGCGGGCGACGCGGCAGGCGAGGATCTTCCCCTCCCAACCGCGAGACCCGAAGCCCCCGGGGATCAGGACGCCGTCCACCTCCTCGAGCTCCGCCCGTGCCTCGTCGAGCGACATGCCCTCGGCGTCCACCCAGCGGACGCTGACGTGCGTCCCGTGATGGATGCCGGCGTGCTTCAGCGCCTCGTGCACCGAGAGATACGCGTCGTGGAGCTTCACGTACTTGCCGACGAGCGCGATCTGCACCTCGCCGCGCAGGTCGCCGATGCGCTGCGTCAGCTCGCCCCACTCGCCGAGCTCGGCGCGACCGTGGGGGAGGCCGAGCTTCTGGACGACGAGATCGTCGAGCCCTTCGGCCTGCAGCTCCTCGGGAACGAGGTAGACGTCCGGGACGTCGCGGTTCACAACGACCGCGCCGGGCTCGATGTCCGCGAAGAGCGCGATCTTGTCGCGCAGGTCGTGCCCGAGCTCGTCCTTCGTACGGCAGACGACGATGTCCGGGTGGATTCCGATGCGCCGCAGCTCGTTCACGGAGTGCTGGGTGGGCTTCGTCTTCAGCTCGCCGGCGGAATCGACGAACGGGACATAGGTGACGTGCAGGTAGAGCACGTTCTCCGCCCCCGCCTCGCGACGGAACTGGCGTATTGCCTCGAGGAAGGGGAGCGACTCGATGTCGCCTACGGTGCCGCCGATCTCGCTGATGACGACGTCTGTGTCGGTCGCCTCGGCGACGCGGCGGATGCGCTCCTTGATCTCGTTCGTGATGTGCGGGATCACCTGCACCGTCGAGCCGAGGTACTCGCCCTTCCGCTCCTTGCGCAGCACCGAGTACCAGACCGAGCCCGAGGTGTGGTTCGCGTTCCGCGACAGGTTCTCGTCGATGAAGCGCTCGTAGTGCCCGATGTCCAGGTCCGTCTCGGCTCCGTCCTCGGTGACGAACACCTCGCCGTGCTGGAACGGGCTCATCGTCCCCGGGTCGACGTTGATGTACGGGTCGAATTTCTGGACCTGCACCTTCAGCCCGCGCGCCTTGAGCAGGCGCCCGAGCGAGGCGGCCGTTATCCCTTTGCCCAGGGACGAGACGACGCCCCCGGTGACGAAGACGTACTTCGGCGCGGTCAGGGCTGCTCCCGTCCGAGCCTGTCGAGCGCGCGGAGGCCCGGCGTCCGCTCGATCAGCTCGCCGAGAGAGCGTCGTTCACCGAGGAGGTTCAGGCCGGCCAGGGCGCCGATCGCCAGCCAGCGGCTTTTTCCCGTGAGAGAGCTCACGGAACTCAAGCCTAGCATCGCGCCCAGCGCGTTTGACCCTGCGTCTCCAAGCATCCCCTTCTCGCGAAGATCGTAGGGAAGTAAGAGGACGGCGCTCCCGACCGGCGCGCCGAGGGCAAACGCTCCGAGCAGGTAGGCCTTGAGCGCCCGGCCCGGCCGGGTGTCGAGCTGGTTGAGAAGGTTCGCAGCGAGCCCGACGAGGAGGGCTCCCGAGACCTTGCGGGTGGCGACGAGCCCGACGAGTGGGATGCCGACGAGCTTCAGGACTCCGGTGGTCCGGCCCGACCGCAGGTGTCCTCGAAAGCCGCGCTCCGTGCCCGACCAGAGATCGTCCGCGAGCCCGATTGCCGCGATCGCGGCGACAGCGGGATCCCGGCGAACGCCGATCGCCCAGCCGACGAGCGGCAGGCGGAGCCCGCGATGATTGACCCCTAGCGGGCCGGAGGCGAGCACGGCGTCGAGGAGCTGACGCGAGCGGTGCGCGAAGCCGCGGAGATCGCGCCCGGTCGCCTGGTGCGAGAGCGGCAGCTCGAGCTCGGCGATCTCCAGCCCCGCTCGGGCGGCGTCGATCGTCATTCGCACCTCGCAGCCGAACCCGGCCGCGAGCGGGAAGCAGCTCTCGCGCGCAGCTGCCGAGAGCGCTCGCTGGCCGGAGAGCGGCTCCCGCGCGGCAAATCCCGACCGCGCGAGCACCAGCATCCGCGCCGCTGACTTCGCAATCCCGAAGCCGCCGCCCTGGCGCTCGGCGAAGACTGCGATCGCGAGATCGGCGTTCTCCCCGGCGAGCGGAGCAAGATCACCTTGGAGGTCGGCGTCGGCAAGCAGCAGCGCACCGTGAGGCGCCTCGCGCTCCGCAAGGCTGAGCGCCTGCCCCTTTCCCCGACGGGCGAGCCGGACGACGCGTGCGCCCGCGGCCTCGGCCTCGGCTGCGGTCGCGTCGCGCGAGCCGTCGTCGGCAACGATCACCTCGGCTGCCGGAAAGCGGTTCCTCAGCGCCGCAACCGTCGCTGCGATCCTGCCTTCCTCGTCGCGGGCCGCAACGAGGATCGCTGCCGGCTCAGCCACCCGCTGAAGCCGGTAGCGGCTCGATGGGCGGAACGATCCCGTCGCCCGCCGAGCGCTTCACGCCATAGCTGCCCGTCCTGCTCCCAGAGAGGAGTAGCGCGAGAGCGAGCCTCCCGGCAGAAGCTTCGACGTCGTCGACGGTCGAGAGGCCCGCCTCGCTCCAGTGCTCGACCGCGGAACGGCTGACGTCAGAAGTTTCCACGCCGACTGACGGGACGTCGGTGTCCGCCAGACCGGCATAGAGGCCCGACAGGAGGTCGGACGTCTCTCCTTTCTGGGGCGCGACGGTCCGCACGACGACGACGCCGTCTGCGGCTCGCCGGAAGCTGCCCGCCTTCTCCTCGACGAGCACGGAGGTGAGTGCGTTCCAGGCCGGCGTGTCGCCGCCGTCGACGAATTCGCGCGCGAGCGCTCGGCCGAGCTCCTCGAGCCCCGCGGCGCGGTACTGTCTGAGCTCGCCGCTGAGCTTGTTCTCGATCGTCTGGGGGTCGATCGGCACCTTGAGCGCGCTCATTCGGACCGGCGTGCTCCCACCGGCGTCCTCGACCGCGCGCTCGATGTTTCGCCGAACGCCCGCGTCGACGGGCCCCACGAAGACGACAGCGATCCGCTTCCCGCGCAGCCGGTCGGCGATGAGCGAGGGGTACGCGTTTTTCACGAACGCGCGGATCGCCGTCTGCTCGCGAGTGACGCTCGCCCGACTCTCACGGGCGGATTCGAGCTGGGCGTTGAGGCTCGCGACGTCGCTCTTGAGCTTCTGCTTCTCGGCGTCGTCGACCTTTCCACTCATGGCGACGCCGACCAGGATCCCGATCAGGAGCGCGACGAAGACCGCCGCGAGCGAGGCCACGTGATAGCGAAGGTCGAACATTCAGTGCCCCTCCCAGTAATGCCGCCGAGCTTTCATGCTTTCAGCCTTGGCAAGGGCGAGGGTGGTCGCTGGCGCCGCGTGATCGCGGGCCAGAGGCCGGCACCAAGGCATCGCTTGCGATGCCGACCATAGGAGGTCGTGCCGGCTTTGCCGGTACGACCGTTTTGTGTTGCTGGGAGGCGCACTTAAAGCGTCGCTGCAGTCTGGCAAAGGGCGTGCAGGCGGGAGAGCGCTTGTCTCGGTGTCGGGCGCAGGCCCTCCACGACCATCCGCCACGGCGAAGCCTCGACGGCGACGGCCGCGAGGGTGTGCCCGGCCGCCGCGAGCTCGAGCCGGATCTCGGCGGCGAAGCGCTGCTCGAGGTCGCGCCAGCCGAACCTGAACGGAGGCTCAACGGCGGTGACGACGATCAGTCCTTCCCCGCCGGGTCGACGCAGAAAGCCCGGCGAGCCGCCGCGCGCGACCTGCCAGCGGGCTCCTTCGGCGAGGCCGCGCCGGTCTGGCCGGACCGTCGTGTACTCGGGCCACCAGTCGGAGAGGTGGTGCGGCTCGGCGACCAGGCCCCAGACATCTCCTCGAGCTGCGATCAGCTCTCTTTGCGCCTCGATTCGCACCGTCCCTGATTGTCACGGTTTCGGCACGACCCGGTCACCCACGCGTGCGCATTTCCCCGTTATGGTCATAGCGGGGAGGAGGCCACGGGAACCTGCGAGCAGCGCAGGCTCAACGTAGGCCTACTAGCTCGAGGAGGCGCACGCCCAGCAGGTTGATCAGCTCCCGCAGGTCGGGCGAGGCGAGGACAGCGACGGCGATCGCGCCCAGGCCGGCGGCCGTGAAGGCGATCAGCGGCCCCACTCCAACCTGCCTGCTCACGAGCCGCGACACGCCCCGGGCGTCGATCAGGAGCTCACCGACCTTCAGCCGCGTCAGGAACGTCGACGACATGCCGGCGCGATTGCGCTCGAGGAACTCGATCATGTTGAAGTGCGTCCCGACCGCGACGATCAACTGGGCGCCCTTCTCGTAGGCGAGCAGGAGCGCGACGTCCTCGCTGATCCCGGTTGCGGGCACGATCTGGTAGGCGAGGCCCAGACGCTCCGCGCGCTCGGCGCCCGGCGCCTCTCCGCCCTGATACGCATGGATCAGGAGCTCGGCGCCCGAGCGGAGGGCGCTGTCCGAGACCGAGTCCATGTCGCCGACGATCACGTCGGGCTTGTAGCCGGCTTCGATGAGGGCGTCGGACCCCCCGTCGACTCCGACGAGAACCGGCTTGAAGTCCCGGATGTAGGGGCGGACGATCTGGAGATCGCGCTTGTGCCCGGGCCCGCGGGCGACGACGAGCGCGTGACGGTCTCGGAAGCGGGTCTTCAGCGCCGGGAAGTCGATTCCCTCCGAGAGAAAGCGCCCCTCCTCGCGCAGATAGCGCAGCGTGTTGTCGGCGAAGGACTCGAGCGCACCGGTCACCCATTCCCGCTGCTCTGCCAGCGCGGCGGCGAGCTCCTCGGCGTCGAGCGCTCGACCTGTGGCCAGGCATGTGCCGTTGCGGAAGATGCTCGCACCGCGAACGGTGAGGAGCTCGCCGTCCGAGACCTCGTCGAAGAGCTCCGCGTCGGGCGCGTCGATCAGGCGGACGCCGCCGCGGACGAGGAGGAGCGGGCCGGGGTTCGGAAACCGTCCAGTCTGCGACGGCGCGACGTTCACGACGACCCGCACGCCGGACTCGAGCAACTCCTCGGCCGAGACGCGGTCGAGATCGGCGTGATCGATGATCGCGACGTCTTCCGGGTCCAGCCTGCGCACGAGGTTCTTCGTCCGCCGATCGAGCCGCGCAGGCCCGGTGTGCTCGACGAATGTCCGGAGCGTGCTCATCCCACAGTCTGCAGGAACTCCTGGCCGCCGAGCATCCGCCGGAGCTCCTCCTGGCGGCGGCCTTCCGAGAGCTGCTCGATGCGCGTGTGGGTCGGGTCGCCCGGAATCTTCTCGACGCTGAAATGACGTTCCGCGACGCTCGCGATCTGAGGTAGGTGCGTGATCGTGATCACCTGGGCCCGCTCGCCGAGGCGCCGTAGCGTCTCGCCCACGGCATGCGCGGTCTGGCCCCCGATCCCGGCGTCGATCTCGTCGAAGACCATGCGTCTCCCCGCCCGCGACGGCTGCGATCGCGAGCGCGATCCGGGACAGCTCTCCTCCCGACGCGGTCTGAGCCACCGGGGCAAAGGGCAGTCCCGCGTTCGGACGGATGAGAAAGGCGGCCTCGTCGGCGCCCGTCGGCCCGGGCTCGCGCTCGCTCAACTCGACGCGAAACTCGCCTTCGCCGAGGCCGACGCCGTGCAGCTCCGACTCGACGGCCGCGGCGAACGGCGTGGCTGCCGCACTCCGGTTCGCCGCCAGCTTCTTCGTCAGTGCCTGTACCTTCTTCTCGGCGTTCGCGAGCGCGGCCGAGGCGGCGGCGAGCGGGTCGTGGCCGTCCTCGAGGGCTGCGAGCTCGGCGCGAGCCTCGGTGGAGCGGGCCAACAGCTCCTGGTAGGTCTCGCACCCGAAGCGCCGTTTTGCGTCGGAGATCCGCTCGAGCTCGGCCTCCACCTGCTCGAGCCGGTCGGGCTCGGCCTGGAGCGAGTCCAGGAAGCGGCGCAGCTCCAGCGCCGCCTCGCCCAGGCGAACCTCTGCGTCGCGCAGCTCACCGGCCGCCTGCGCGAGCTCGGGCGCGATCCCGCCCACCGGCGCCAGCGCCTGCCCGGCCCGCCCCGCGAGACCCGCGGCGCCCTCGCCCTCGTCCGGGGCCAGAGCCTGAACGGCCTCGTTCGCCGCCTGCGCAAGCTCGTTCACGTGGCGAAGACGCTCTCGCTCGGCGCGCAGCGCATCCTCGGCGTCGGGCTCGAGCCCCTCGGTGTCCTCTGCGAGCGCCCGCAGCTCGGCGAGACGGGACTCTTCTGCGGCTGATCCCTGGCTGAGCTCCTCGTGGTGGCGGCGGGCAGCTCCGAGCTCGCGCCACGCGCCGCGGAGCTCGACTCGAAGGCGAAGCTGGTCGCTGCCGGAGAACGAGTCGAGAACGTCGAGTTGGTACGACGCCCTCGCGAGGCGCCGTTGCTCGAACTGGCCGGACATCGCAATCAGCCGCTCGCCGGCCGCCGCGAGATCCTCGCGCGCCGCGCTGCGGCCCCACGCGTACGCGCGCGTGCGCCCGTCGGCAAACACGCGCCGCGCGAGCACGAGACCGTCCTCGCCTTCGGGCTGCAGCTCGGCGAGCGCCTCCAGCCCCTCTTCCTCGAGCAAACCGGGCCGCAGGTCGAACTCGGCCTCCACGTAGGCCTCCTCGGCGCCGGGCCCGACGAAGCCGGCGTCGCCCTTCGCTCCGAGGAGCAGCCCGATTGCCTGGGCAAGGATCGTCTTGCCGGCTCCCGTCTCGCCCGTGATCGCGTTCAGCGCGGCGCCGAGCTCGAGGTCGGCCTCGCGGATGAGCACGAGGTTCTCGATCCGCAGCCTACGAAGCAAAGGTCTCCCGGTACCGACGGAAGAAAGTCGCCTCGGGCAGGTGCGCCAGCAGGCTCGACTGCTCGCCGACGCGCACGACAACACGCTCACCGAACGCGAGCTCGCCCACTGGGCGCCCGTCGACGAGCATCGAAGCGGGCACGTCTTCCGTGCGGTTCTCGATCTCGACCTGCCTGCTCCGGGGCACGACGAGCGACCTCGCGTGCAGCGAGTGGGGCGCGATGAACGTGACGACCTGCGCGTCGATTCCCCAGACGAGGACCGGGCCGCCGTTCGACAGGTTGTAGCCCGTCGACCCGGACGGAGTCGAGCAGAGGACGCCGTCGCATGGAACCACGCCGAGGTCCTCGCCACCCACGGACCAGCCGAGCTGGATCATGCGCCCGATGATCGAGCTCGCGACGACGAGGTCGTTGATCGCAACGTGGCTCTCGGCGCCGACCTCGATGTCGAGGGTAGGAACCTCGGCGACTGCGTAGTCGCCGGCAAAAACCCGCTCGAGACCTTCCTCGAGCCGCTCTGCCTTGATCGAGGTCAGGAACCCGACGTCGCCGAAGTTCACGCCCACGACGGGCCTCCCCGTCCCGAGCGTTCGTCGCAGTGCGCGAAGCATCGTCCCGTCCCCACCGAGCACGACGACCAGCTCGACCTTCTGGAAGTCCGCGTCGTCGCGGTCGTGCTTCTCGGCCTCGTCCCTCGGATAGAAGAGCTCGGTTCCAGAGCTCGCGGCGACGCGCTCGAGCCGCGCGAGGCCCTCGCCGATCGCATCGGGATTCCCGTGCGTGACGACGGCGGCCGCACGGACAGGCTCAGAGGGTGGCGTGTTCGATCCAGTCATCGAGCTGATCGGGGAGCGACGGGTCTTCTCGGTGGACGAGGTGCAGGAAGAACTCCCGGTTTCCCTTCGGGCCGGGCAAGCCCGAGTCTACGACGCCGACTACCAGGGCAGGCCAGGCGAGGGCCGACTCGGCGACGTCGCGCAGCACCCGGCGGTGGACCTCGGGATCTCTGATCACGCCGCCCTTCCCGACCTCGTCTCGGCCTGCCTCGAACTGCGGCTTGACGAGCACGACGGCCTCCCAACCGGGACGCGCGAGCGCGAGCGCAGGCGGCAACGCGGTGCGAACGCTGATGAACGAGACGTCGCAGGTGACGAGGTCGGGCGCGAACGGCAGCGACTCGAGCTTGCGCGCGTTCGTTCGCTCGAGGACGGTCACACGCGGGTCGGTGCGGAGCCGCTGATGCAGCTGGCCTCGGCCGACGTCGAGCGCGATCACCCGCGCAGCGCCTCGCTGGAGGAGCACATCCGTGAACCCGCCGGTCGAGGCGCCGACGTCCAGCGCGTCGCGCCCCGTCACATCGATCCGGAGCTCGTCGAGGGCGTGTGCGAGCTTCTCGCCGCCCCGTGAGACGAAACGAGGCGGGCTATCCACCACGAGGTCGATCGTCTCGTCCACCTGCTGCCCGGCCTTCGCGTACCCGGGCACCCGGCCGGCCATGACGAGCGCCTGGGCCTGCGCCCGGCTCTCGGCGAGGCCGCGCTCGACGAGCAGCACGTCCAGGCGCTTGCGCACTAGTACCCCTCCCGGTGATGCCGCCGAGCTTCTGGGTCGCGAGCACCAAGCGAGAGGCCGCACTCGACCGCGCAAGGAATCGCTTGCGATGCCTCTAAGAGGTCGCGGCAGCTCTGCTGGTGTGACCGTTTCATGCTTGCAGCCTTGGCAAGGGCGAGGGTGGATTCTCGCGCAGCGTGATCGCGGGCCAGAAGGCGGTATGCATCGCCGGGAGGGGTACTGGCTAAGGCTAGCTTGCCGCGGCCCGCCTTTTTAGGCCCGAAACGAGCTCGTCCAGGAGGGACGTGTCCGCCGGGATCTCGTCCAGCCGGGCCCGCGCCCGCTGCTCGATCTCGTCCGCGAGCTCATGGGTGCGCTCGATGCCGAGCTGCGCTGCAAGCCCGTCCTCGTCGAGCACGTCATCCACGACCTGATAGAGGAGGCCGAACTCTGCTGCGAAGCCTCGCCACGGGGCCTGCTCCGCTTCAGGCACATCGCTCACCGCGAGCGCGCAGGCGACGGCTGCCTCGAAGAGCCGCCCGGTCTTCAGCGCATGACGCCGTGCGAGGTCGCCGTCGGCGTCCATGATGTCGTCGAACTGGCCGCCGATCATCCCGATCGCCGCGTGCGTCAACTCGCGCGCGACAGCCGGCGTCCGATATGAGAGGGCGAGCTCCATCGCCTGGGCGAGCAGTGCATCGCCGGTCAGGATCGCCGTCGCCTCGTCGAACTGCACGTGGGATGTCGCACGGCCGCGCCGGATCGCGTCGTCGTCGAGCGCCGGCAGGTCGTCGTGAACCATGCCGAACGTGTGCACGAGCTCGATCGCAGCCGCCGCCGGCAGGAGCTCCTCGGGGCGCGACCCCGTCGCCTCGCCACACGCCAGGCAGAGCACGGGGCGGATCCGCTTCCCGCCTCCTTCGAGGCTGTAGCGCATCGCCGCGGCCAGCGCATCGAGCTCTACAGCGAAGGAAAGCTCCGCGAGGTACTCCTCGATCAACCCGCGGTACCCGTCCAGGCTCGGCACTACGCGCCGGCCTCGCGCCGCGCGCGCTCGAGCTCGACCTCCACCTGCCTCGCGATCTCGGCGAGCTCGCCGAGGATGTCGATCGCCGCCTCGGGCTCCGTTGTTCCCTCGAGCTTCTCCCGAGTGCGCTCGAGACGGTTGAGCAGTTCCTCCGCACGGCCCAATGAGTCCTCAGCGGTCACGCGGCCTTCTCCTTCGCGATGCGGCCGAGGATCCCGTTGACGAGCCTGCCCGCCTCGTCCGAGGCGTAGCGCTTGGCCAGCGTGACCGCCTCGTCGATCGCAACCTCGACAGGGACGTCGCCGTCCTCGAGCTCATAGATCCCGATTCGCAGGACGTTGCGCTCGAGTGCGCCGAGCCGGTCCGCGGTCCACTCCTCGGAGGCCGCGGTGATCTTCGCGTCCAGCTCGGAGGCCCTGGGGGCAACCGCCTCGGCGAGCTCGCGGGCGAAGGGGTCGATTTCGCCCTCGTAGAGCGAAGCGAGCGGCTGGCCCGTCACGTCCCACTGGTAGAGGAGAAAGAGCGCGGTCCGGCGAGCCGCGCGTCGACCGCTCACCTGCTGAGCGCGGGCAAGCGCGCGCCCGCCTCCTCGAGGAAGGCTGTCGAATAGCGTCCGCTTGCGAACTCCTCGGTGCGCAGCACGTCCATCGCGGCCGCTTTCGTCGTCGGCACGCCCACGACCTCCAGCTCCGCCAAGGCACGCAGGCAGCGATCGATCGCGGCTGGCCGATCTGTGTCCCAAACGATCACCTTGGCGAGGAGCGAGTCGTAGTTGGGCGGGATGACCGCACCGTCCTCGACATGGGTGTCGGTGCGCACGCCCGGCCCTAGCGGGGGGCGGAAGCGCTCGATCCGACCCGGCATGGGCAGAAAGTCCCGTGTCGGATCTTCGGCGTTGATGCGGACCTCGATCGCGTGGCCGCGCCGCTCCGCCCGGCCCGTCGCCTGCAGGATTTCGCCGGCCGCGATCCGGAGCTGCTCGCGGACGACGTCGATGCCGGTCACGAGCTCACTGACCGGATGCTCGACCTGGAGCCGGGCGTTGAGCTCGATGAAGAAGAACGCCGCGTCCGGCCCGAGCAGGAACTCGAACGTGCCCGCGTTGCGATAGTCGATCGCACGGGCCGCGCGCTCGGCTGCGTCCTCCATCTGCTCGCGTATCTCCGGAGTGAGCGCCGGCGACGGCGACTCTTCGATCAGCTTCTGGTGCCGACGCTGGATCGAGCACTCCCGTTCTCCAAGCGTGAGCACGCCGCCGGCTCCGTCGGCAAGCACCTGGACCTCGACGTGGCGCGCCGGGACGATCGCCTTCTCGAGATAGAGGACCGGGTCGCCGAACGCGGCTTCCGCCTCGGCGGCCGCCGTCTGGAACGCTCCTTCGAGCTCGGCAGGGTCTTCGACGAGCCGCATCCCCTTCCCCCCGCCTCCGGCAACGGCTTTCAGGAGGACGGGGTAGCCCGCCTCTTCCGCCGCCGCGCCAGCGTCCTCGAGGGTCGTCGCGCCATCGGTTCCCGGAACGACCGGGATTCCCGCAGCCGCCAGCTCGTGCTTTGCAGCCGCCTTGTCGCCCATGCGCGCCATCGTCTCGGCCGTCGGGCCGACGAAGATGAGCTCGTTGTCGAGGCACGCTTCGACGAAAGCCGGGTTCTCCGCGAGGAAGCCCCAGCCCGGGTGGACGGCGTCAGCAGCGGGTGGTCGTCGCGGCCGCGATGATCGACGGGATCTTCAGGTAGCTCTCGGCGGCAGGCGCCGGCCCGACGCAGACGGCGCGATCGGCGAGCCTGGTGTGGAGCGCACCCTCGTCTGCGGTCGAATAGACGGCGACCGCTTCGACGCCGAGCTCGTGTAGCGCCCGGATGATGCGGACTGCGACCTCGCCGCGGTTTGCGATCAGGACGCGATTGAACACGTCTACAGCGCGTCGAGCGGTCGGGCGAGCGCGGGCTCGAGGTCGAACAGCGCCTGTCCGAACTCGACCGGCTGGCCGTTCTGGACGTGGATCGAGCGAACGACCCCCTCGACCTCGGACTTGACCTCGTTCATCAGCTTCATCGCCTCGAGAATGCAGAGCGTCTGGCCCGGTGCGACGGCATCGCCTTCCTCGACGAACGGGGGCGCGCCCGGTTGGGGAGCCCGGTAGAACGTGCCGACCATCGGCGCTTCGATGCGAATCGACCCGTCACCGGCGGCGGCCTCCTCGAGAGGGTCGCCGAAGGTGGCATCCGGAGCCGGCGCAGGCGCAGCTTGTTGACCCGGCACGGGCTCGTCGGTGCGCCGGACCGAGACGCGCGTTCCCTCCTCCTCGACCGCTATCTCTGCGACGCCGGTCTCCTGAACGATGCGCACGATCTCCCGGATTCGCTCTGCCCGGGACTGATCGACCTCGCCGCTCAGAAGCGTGTCGTCGCCGCTCGACCGATCCCTGATCGCCTCGAGAAGCGGCTCGGCTTCATCGCCGAAGAGCGCAAGCAGGAGCAATTCCTCCTCGCTCGAGGCAAGCCCGGCGGCACCCTTCCGGATCGCTTCGAGATCGACCGCAGACTCGGTCTCAGGAGACTCCTCCGAGACGAGCGCCACCGCACGTTGAACCGTCGGGTCGATCGCGCCCGGCGGAGTGCCGAAGCGGCCGTCGAGCAGGGCCCGGAGCTCGTCGACGACCGTCTGATAACGCTCCGCTGAGAGCACGTGCACGATCGCCTGCGAGGCCAGAATCTGGCCGATCGGAGCCGCAACCGGCGCATAGCCGGCTTCCTTGCGGATGACCGCCAGCTCTTCGAGGACGTCGTCGAGCCGGTCAGACGCGCCGTGGGCGCGTAGTCGTGTGTCGATCGCCGCGACGAGCCCCGCTGGAAGCTCGTGCTGCGCCGCCCGTACGGCGATCCGCGGTGCGAGCGGTGTCACCGGGTCGTCTCCGATGAACTCGTCCACGAACTCGGCGGCCCGCCACAGCGTGTCGACGTCGACGCCGCTGTCGAGGTTCAGCCCCCTGAGTGCGCCCGCAAGGCCTTCACTCGAAACGCGATGGAGTGTCAGCGCAATCGGGTAGGCCGCGCATGCGATCCGGTCGGCGCCGGCCCGCGCGGCCTCGAGTGCGGCGGCGAGCCCGCTTCCGGCTGCGCCCTGGCAGTAGATGCCGACGGGTAGCCCGCTCTCTTCGCCCAGGGCCGCCACGAGCTCGCCCGCTCTCGGCGCCTCCAGCGCACCCGACGGATCATGGAGAAGGATGCGCGCCGCGCCCAGACCGGGCAGCTTCTTCGCCTGCTCGAGCATCTGGTTTGTCTCACCGCCCTGACCGGGGCTGTAGACGAGCCCCGCATCGAACTCGCGGTCGGCGGCGGTGATCGCCTCGCCGGCCTCGCGCAGGTTCTCGACGTCGTTCAACGGGTCGTGCAGACGGAAGACGTCGACGCCACTCTCCGCTGCGCTTGCGACGAACCGGCGCGCGAAGTCGCCACCCACCGGGCGCGAGCCGACGAGGAAACGCCCGCGCAGCGCCATGCCGAGCGGCGTCTTCGTCCGCGCCTTCAGGGCCCGGATGCGCTCCCACGGGCTCTCGACGCCCCGGCGCACCGCGCTGTCGAAGACGCCTCCACCGGAAACCTCGAGCGACGCGAAACCGGCGCCGTCGAGCAGCTCGGCGAGCTTCAGGAGGTCGGCAGTAGGCATGCGCCCGGCCAGGGGCTCCTGGCTGAGCAAACGAATCGTCGTATCGACCAGAGCAGGCATGAAAGAGAGGGTAACGCCCCAGAACCGTTCGAGCGCCGACGCCATCCGCCGCCGGAGCCGGGCTCAGCCCGGCGGGAGGCCAACCACGAGAGGAGGACGTCTGAACCTCGCAAGCCTGAGGCGGCTCCTGAAACGTGCTGACCTCCACTTCGCCCGCAAGGAGGGGGCCCACGGGGGAACCAGGGGTTCCCACGTGAAGCGAGCGCAGCGAAGCGCTACGCGCGGGAGATGTACCGGCCCTCGCGAGGATCGACCTTGATGCGGTCGCCCGTGCCCACGAAGAGAGGCACCTGGATGACGGCGCCGGTCTCGAGCGTCGCCGGCTTCGTCACGTTGGAGACGGTGTCGCCCTTCACGCCGGGCTCGGTCTCCGTGACCGCGAGCTCGACCGAGGAGGGAAGCTGGAGCCCGGACGGACGTCCGTCGACGGTCAGCACCTGAACCGCTGACGAGGGAGGGATGAACTGGAGATCCTCGGCGACCGTCGTCCGCGGCAGCGAGAACTGCTCGTACGTGTCGTCCTCCATGAACACGACGTCGTCGCCGGAGTCGTAGAGGTACTGCGCGTTCTTGACCTCGGTGTGCATCCGCTGGAACTTCTCGCCGGCCCGGAACGTCCGGTCGACGACCGCGCCGGTGTCGATGTTCTTCACCTTCGTCCGCACGAACGCGCCGCCCTTTCCCGGCTTCACGTGCTGGAAGTCGACGATGCGCCAGACGCCACCGTCGATCTCGATGTGCATGCCGTTCTTGAACTGATTTGTGCCAACCGTTTCGGCCACGGCCCGAAATCTAGTCGACGGTGACCAGGTCCTTGGTGAACGTGGTCAGGATCTCGGGGTCTCCGTCCTGCACGACGACGAGATCCTCGATCCTGATTCCTCCGAGGCCGGAGAGATAGATGCCGGGCTCGACCGTGACGACGTTGCCGACCGCGAGCGTGTGGCGAGACTCCTGTGCGAGGCGCGGGTCCTCATGGACGAGCAGGCCGACGCCGTGCCCGAGCCCGTGGCCGAAAGCCTCGCCGAAGCCGGCGGCATCGATCCGGTCGCGCGCGGCCGAGTCGACGCCGGGCCCCGAAGCTCCAGGCCGAACCGCATCGAGCCCCGCAAGCTGCGCGTCGAGACACACCTCGTAGGCCCTCTGCAGCTCGTCGGGTAGTGGGCCGGTGGCAAGCGTGCGCGTGCAGTCGGAGGCGTAGCCGTCGACCATGCAACCCCAGTCGACGATCACGGTCTCGCCTCGCTCGAGGCGCCGCTCACCGGGGACGGTGTGGGGCTTGGCCGCGTTGGGCCCCGATGCGACGAGGACCGAGAACGAAACCCTGTCGGCGCCTGCGTCGTGCAGGAACTGCTCCATCCGCCAGGCGAGCTCGGCCTCGGTTCGGCCGACGAAGTTCCCTTCGTCCACGAAGCGCTCGAACGCGATGTCCCCGATCTTTGCTGCCCTGCGGATCGACTCCAGCTCGACCTCGTCCTTGATCACGCGCAGCTCCTCGATGAGGCCGTAGCGGGCAACGGGATCGATCCCTCCGGCGTGCAGCCGGGCGTAGCGCTCGTAAGTGAGCGAGGTGCCCTCGAAGCCGATCCGGCCCGAGAGCAACTCCGAGAGAGTCTGGTAGAGGTCGCGCTTTGCGTCGACGAACTCCGCACCCTCGACCGCTCTAGCGCTTTCGGCGTACCGGTAGTCGGTGAAGAGCTGCACGCGCAGGGGCTCGACGAGCAGGGCGGCGTTCGAGCTCACGAATCCGGAGAGGTAGCGGATGTTCGCCGGGTCGGAGACGAGCAGCGGCTCCTCGAGCTTCAGGCGGAGTCGGTCGACGCGGTCGTTCACGAGCTCCCCGCAAGGAAGGCGAGTGCGTCCCTGTAGCCCTCGGGCCCGCGCCCGAGCACGCGGTGCGCTGCGAGGTCGGCGATCACGGAGGTCTTGCGCCACTCCTCCCGCTCCTCGGGGTTCGAGAGGTGGACCTCGACGAGCGGGCCCGGAAAGAGCTCGAGCGCGTCCCGGATGGCGTAGCTGTAGTGGGTCCACGCGCCCGGGTTCGCGATCACGCCCTCGGCCCAGTCGAGCGCTTCGTGACACCAGTCGACGTACTCGCCCTCGCTGTTCGTCTGCCGGCAGCGCACCGTGCAGCCGAGCTCTTCGGCCCAGCCGTCGATTCGCTGCTCGAGCTCGCGCAGGGACAGTCCGCCATAGAGGCCCGGGTCGCGGCGCTCGAGGACGTCGAGGTTCACGCCGTTCAGGACATCGACGCGCATGCGGGCCACTCTAGTCTTCGATCAGCGAGCCCAAGGCGGCTCGGATCTCGGCTTCGGGCAGCTCGACGTCGATGCGCGGCACACCGGGCAGCTCGAGCAGAACGAGCCGGGGCTGCCCGTTCGCCGCCTTCTTGTCGCGTTCGAGCGCGGCCCATGCACGGTCGGGGTCGACGCGCACGGGCTTCGGCGAGAGCACGTCCTCGACGACGGCGGTCGACAGGCCGGAAAGGCGAAGGGCTGCAAGCAGGCCGAGTGCGACCGCCTCGCCGTGGCGCAGGGTGTACCCGGACGCGGCCTCGAGCGCGTGCGCAAACGTGTGCCCGAGGTTGAGAGCCTTCCGCTCCCCGTGCTCTTGGGGATCGCGGATGCAGATCGCGGTCTTGTAGGCCGCGCAACGGCGGACGAGCTCGGGCTCCGGAAGCTCCCAGAGCGCTTCGCCGGCCAGGAGGCCGGTCTTGACGACCTCGGCCATGCCCTCCGCACGCTCCTCTGCCGGAAGCGTGCCGAGCAGGCCAGGGTCGATCACCGTCTGTACCGGCCAGTGGAAGGCGCCGACGAGGTTCTTTCCTTCCGGAAGGTCGATCGCCGTCTTGCCTCCGATGCCCGCATCGACCTGGCCGACGAGCGTCGTCGGCACTGCGACCCACGGGATTCCGCGGAGGTAGGTGGCCGCGACGAATCCGGCGGCGTCGGTGACCGAGCCTCCACCGAGTGCGGCGAGGATGCCGCCCCGTGGGAGGCGAAGGGCGCGCCAGAGACGCTCGACGGCCTCGAGCGTCTTCGCTTGCTCGCCCGCCGGGAGCTCGTGGGTCTCGGCCAGCCGGGAGCCGAGCGCGAGCTGGGCCACAGCACCGTGGATCCCGGCCACGTGCGCGTCCGCGACGAGCGCGACGGGACCTTCGCCGAGCTGCTGAGCGAAGCGCTCGATCGCACCGGGCTCGACCTGCACTCCGCCCGCCGCGAGCACTGCGTCGTCGGCGTCTTTCGCGACCGATCCTGCGACCTCGCGGTAGACCGGGGCGCGCCGCGCGTAGAGAGCGCGGAACGAGGCCTCGTCTGCCGCCAGCGGACGCCCCCCTCCTGCGACGCGGCTCCAGGCCTCGTCGACGTCGACGTCGATCAGCACGGTGACCGCACGAGCGCCCAGCTCGTTCACGATCGTGTCCGTCTCGACGGCGCCGCCCCCGAGCGCGATCACGGCAGGCTCGGAGCCGCGAAGAGCGCGGCGGGCCGCTTCTGCCTCGAGGACGCGGAAGGCGGGCTCACCGCTCGCGACGAAGAGCTCCGGGATCGTCCTGCCGCTCACCCGCTCGATCTCGCGGTCCAGGTCGACGAAGGGCCGCCCCAGCCGCTCCGCGACCTCGGCGCCGAGTCGCGACTTGCCGGCGCCCATGAAACCGATCAGCGCAAGATGCTTTTCTAGCGCGGCTGCCAGTCGATCCGCTCCAGGTACGCCCTGTGCGCCCCGACGAAATCGCGGAGCGCATCGCCGCCGAACTTCTCACGCGCAGCCCGCGCAAGCTCGAACGCGACCGACGCTTCGGCGACCACGGAGAGCGCCTCGACCGCCGCCACGTCGCTTCGCTCGACGAGGGCCTCGGCCGGCTCACCGGTCTCGAGGTCAACCGAGCGCAGCGGTCGCATCAGTGTGGGCAGCGGTTTCATCGCCGCGCGGACGACGATCTCCTCGCCGTTCGAGACGCCACCCTCGATCCCCCCGGCGCGGTTCGTCTCGCGATGGAGACCACGCTCGTCGCGAAAGATCTCGTCGTGGGCTGCGGAGCCACGCTCTCGCGCGAGAGCGAATCCGTCTCCGATCTCCACGCCTTTCACCGCCTGGATCCCCATCACCGCCGCGGCGAGCCGCGCGTCGAGACGACCCTCCTTCGTCGCGTAGGAGCCCAGGCCTGGAGGGACACCGCGCGCGCGGACCTGGACGACGCCGCCGACGGTGTCGCGATCGGCCTTCGCCTCGTCGACGTCTCCCATCTCCAGCACCTCTCCGGCGACTGCCACTCCGATCTGCGCCACCAGGGCCTTCGCCACGGCGCCGGCCGCGACCGTCAGCGCGGTCTGGCGGGCACTCGCGCGCTCGAGCGCATCCCGCGTGTCGGCGAGGCCGTACTTGAGGGCGCCGGCGAGATCGGCGTGCCCGGGGCGTGGCAGCGTCACCGGCGTCGTCCCTTTGCCGCTCGGCTCGCCTTCGGGGGGCCACGGGCTCATCCCCCACTCCCAGTTCGCGTGGTCGCGGTTCGCGACGACGAGCGCGAGCGGAGTCCCCAGGGTTCGCCCGTGCCGGAGTCCGGCGAGCACGTCGACACGGTCCTGCTCCAGCTGCTGGCGAGGACTTCGCCCATACCCCTGCTGGCGCCGGGCGAGGTCTGCATCGATCCGGTCCCGCTCGAGCACGAGCCCCGCGGGCAACCCGGTGACGATCCCGACGAGCGCCGGGCCGTGCGACTCCCCTGCGGTCGTGAGCTCGAGGGTCACGTCGACAAGCCTACGGCGCGCCGCATGATCTCGACGGGCGCGGCCACGCCTGTCCAGAGCTCGAACGCGGCCGCCCCCTGGGCAACGAGCACCTCGAGCCCGCTGACGACGCTGGCACCGGCGGCGGCCGCGGCCTTCGCGGTAGCGGTCTCCGGATAGGGAAGGTCGACGAACGTCTGCCCGGGACCGAGCTCGGCGAGCACCTCGTCTCGCTCCGAGGTTGCGTTGACGACGAGGTCCGCGCCGGCGACATCGGGTGGCCATTCGCCTCGCCGCGCGAAGCTGCGCGCGTGCGGCAAGGCGTCGCGAAACGCCGCAGCGGCTCCGCCGTCCCCGAGCACGACCGGCCGCTCGGACGGCAGATTCGTGAGCACCGCCGCGTCCGTTGAGTAGCCGAGGATCCGGCCGTCGTCGAAGACGAGCGTGTTCACAGAGGAAAGATCCGTCTCCGCGAGCGCGACGGCGGCGGCCTTGTGAGGAGTGGTCACGTTCGCACCGGCAAAGCCGGCCGCCACGAGGCCCCGGACCGCTGTCTCGAAGCCGCCCGGCGTCACGTCGCAGGCGACGTATGCCCAGTCCAGCTCTCGCTCCGCGAAAGCAGCGTTCTGCATGCTCGGCGACAGCGACTCGGCAACGGGATGGCCGAGAAGACCGACGAGCCGGGTCTTCCCGGAGATCATCAATAGCCGTGCGCGTTCTTGTAGTTCTCGAACTCGCGCTCGCTCGCGGTAAAGAAGTGGTGGATCTTGTCCGGCTTGCGCACGAAGAAGAGGTAATCCACCTTGGCTGGATGCGCGGCGGCCTGCATCGAGGCGAGACCCGGGTTGGCAATCGGCGTCGGTGTCAGGCCCGCGACCTTGCGCGTGTTGTACGGATTGAAGCTATTCAGCTGCGAGTCGAGAAGTGATTGGTTCGGGGGCACGTTGAACCCGTAGCGAGTTGTCGCGTCGATCCCCAGCACCATCCCCGCCTTCAGCCGGTTGTAGATCACCGCGGAGACGAGAGCGCGCTCCTCCGGGGCGATCACCTCCTTCTCGACCATCGAGGCGATGATCAGGACGTCGTAAGGCGTCAGGTTCTTCGACTTCGCATAGCCGAGGTCGATCTTCGCCCAGTTCGTCCGGAACGCGTCGAGCTGCCGCGTCCTCAGCTGCCTCGACGTGGTACGCGGCCCGAACTCGTAGGTCGCCGGAAAGAGGAACCCTTCGAGCGGACGGCGCTTCCCGTCGCGGGCGAACTTGCCCGGTATGCGCGAGTTGGCCGTGGCCTTCAGATACGCACGCGCCGAAAGTCGGGGATTGATCTTGCGCTTCTCCCGCGCGATCTGGTTGACCGCGCGAATCCGCTCGGCCATCTGCGCGCGGGTGAACCCCTCGGGAAAGACGATCTTCAGCGAGGGAGCGGCAACCGGGGTCGGCGGTTTCGCCTTCGCCCCGCTATCGCTGCCGATGCTCCCGAGGGTGACGGTCACGAGCCAGACGGCGAGGCCGAGGCCGCCGGCGAGCAGGACGAGCGCGATCGCCCGCCTGGTCGCGACCTGCCCCCGCGAGGGACCGGGCCGCCCGCGAGGCGGCTCCGGCGGGCTCAGCGGGGGGCGCTGCTGGACCACGTCAGGTAGCTCGACAGGAGATGCGCGGCTGCACGGGCATCGGTGGGATGGCTCCCTCCGCCGCCCTGCTCCGCGAGGTCGGTCGTGAAGCGCTCGTCGAAGCTCTCGATCGGCACGTCGACAGCTTTGCGGAGGCGCATGACGAACTGCTCCGTCTCGGCGGCCTGTTCTCCGTGCTCTCCGCTCAACGTGAGCGGCAGTCCGACGATCACGCGTTCGGGCTCGTGCTCGCGGACGAGCGCCACGAGGCGGGCGAGCCCGGCCTCAGTCCCGGCGCGCTCGACGACGCCGACCGGTCGCGCGACCGTCCCGGTTGGATCCGAGACGGCGACGCCGGTGCGGGCAGAGCCGTAGTCGAGAGCGAGAACCTTCACTTTCGAAGGGCCGAGGCTATCTCGCTCCTGCCGACCTCGTATGCCTCGGCAAGCCCTTCGGGGTTCTTGCCACCCGCCTCGGCGAGGGTGGGACGGCCGCCTCCAGCGCCTCCGATCTTCTTCGCCGCCTCTTTGACGATGGCGACGGCGTCGGCTCCCTGGTCTACGGCTGACCGGTCGAGGTTGACGACGAGGTACGCGCGGCCGTCGTCCGTCGATCCGAGTAGCACGGCCGACGCCTGCTTCGACTGCCGGATCTGGTCCGAGAGCTCCCTCAGCGCCGGGCCTTTCACCGCATGCACTTCGGCCGTCACGATCCCGTCGGACTCGTCCAGGAACGTGACCTCGGCCGGGGCCTGGGACTTCGCGCCCTTCGCTTCCTTGCGGAGACGCTCCGTCTCGCCGCGAAGCTCCTCGGCCTCGAGCGCCTTGCCGTGCAGGTACGCATACGCCTCGCCGGCGGTGAGCGCCTCGATGCGGCGCACGCCCGAGCCGACCGAGCCCTCCGACGTGATCACGAACGGTCCGATCTCGGCGGTCCAACGCACGTGCGTCCCGCCGCAGAGCTCCCTCGAGAAGCCTGGGATCTCGATCACACGCACCTCGTCGCCGTACTTCTCTCCGAAGAGCATCATCGCTCCGAGGTTGCGCGCCTCCTCGATCGGAGTCACGAATGCGTGGACCGGCTGGTTCTCGAAGACCTTCTCGTTGACGCGGCGCTCGACCTCCTTGCGCTGCTCGGCCGTGAGGGCCTCCACGTGGGTGAAGTCGAAGCGAAGCTTGTCGGGGCGAACCGCGGATCCCGCCTGCCTGACGTGGTCGCCGAGCACGTCCTGGAGCGCCTTGTGCAGGAGATGGGTGGCCGTGTGGTTCGCCATCGTGGGGAAGCGGTCGCTCCAGGGCACGACCGCGCGCACGCGGTCGCCCACAGAGAAGCCCTCGCCGTGAAACGCAAGCACCTGGTCGTCGCCGATCCGGAACGCCTCCTCCAGCTCGGCGCGCGCTCCGGTTCCTTCGTGCTCGATGAAACCGCGGTCGCTGACCTGCCCGCCGCCTTCGGGATAGAAAGGCGACTCTCGAAGCTTCGCGAGGAAACGGCCGCCCGCGAGCGGCTCGAGCGCGCCGATCTGCGTCAGCGCCTCGGTCTTCTCGTAGCCCACGAACTCGGTTGTGAAGCCGGCGGCGGCGCCGAACTCGACCGCCTTCGCGTCCTCCTGCTTGGCGCCCGCGCGGGACCGTTCACGCTGCTCGGTCATGAGGCGCTCGAAGCCTTCCTCGTCGACGGGCAGCCCACGCGACCTGGCGCGGTCGAGCGTGACCTCGATCGGATACCCGTACGTGTCGTGCAGCTTGAACGCGTCCTCACCGGAGATCGCCCCGGTCTTGGCCGCCGACTCGAAGAGCTTCTCGCCCGCCTCGAGGAGCCGCCCGAAATGGCTCTCCTCCGCGCCCAGGAGCTCGCGGATCGTGGCCCGGTTCTCGACGAGCTCGGGGTAGACGTCGCCCATCTGGCCGATCACGACCTCGGCCAGGTCGGGCAGGAAGTCCTTCAGCCCGATGTCGCTGCCGTGGACGATCGCCCGGCGGATGACGCGCCGCAGGACGTAGCCGCGCCCCTCGTTGCCGGGCCGGACGCCGTCGGCGATCAGGAACGTCATGCCGCGACCGTGGTCGGCGAGCACGCGGTGCGCCTTCGTCGCCGCCTCCGAGTCGCCGAACGCGACGCCGCTCCGCTCCGCGATCCAGTCCATGATCGCCTGGTAGCCGTCGGTCTCGTAGACCGAGATCACGTCCTGCAGGATCGTCGCCGTCCGCTCGAGCCCCATCCCGGTGTCGACGTTCTGCTTCGGCAGCGGCGTCAAGGTGCCGTCCGCGTGCAGCTCGTACTCCATGAAGACGAGGTTCCAGAACTCGAGGAAGCGCTCGCATGAGCAGCCGGGCGCGCAGGCGGGCCGGCCGCAGCCGACACCTTCGCCGCGGTCGTAGAAGAGCTCGGTGTCCGGCCCGCACGGGCCGGGACCGCCGACCGACCAGAAGTTGTGCGAGCGGTCGAGCCGAAGGATCCGCTCCGGCGGCATGCCCAGCTTCTCCCAGACGCGCACCGCCTCCTCGTCCTCGCCGAGACCGAGCTCGGGATCGCCGGCGAAGACGGTCACCCAGAAGCGGTCGGGATCGATCTTCAGGTGCTCGAAGACGAACTCCCAGGCGAGCTCGATCGCGCCCTCCTTGAAGTACTGGCCGAACGAGAAGTTGCCGATCATCTCGAAGAACGTGAGGTGGAAGCCGTCGAGCCCGACCTCGTCGATGTCAGGCGTGCGGAAGCACTTCTGGACGGTGCAGAGCAAAGGCGCCGGCGGCGCTTCGCGGCCGAGGAAGTACGGCATGAGCGGCTGCATGCCCGCGCTCGTCAGCAGGGTCGAGCGGTCCCAGTCGGGTGGGACGAGCGAGGCCGAAGGGTGGCGCTTGTGGCCCTTCGACTCGAAGTACGAGAGAAAGCCCTCGCGAAGCTCTGCCGTCGTGCGCATGCAGGTGATTGTACGAGTCGCACTTCCGGCACGATCACGCGCGCCACATGCGCGCATTTCGCCGATACGATCGCCGCGGGGAGGAGGCCGGGCGAACCGTCTTTAGGTAGAGGGTCCGCCTCCGGCGGCTCGCTTCGGGGCCGGCTCGGGCTCCTGATCTCGTCGTTCATCGAACTGGTGTCCCTCTCTCCTTGTTGACAACGGAGTCCAGAGGGATCTGGTTGCGGCTCACTCGGCGCTCGAGGCGATCGTGCCGGACCCGACGACGACGTCGCCTTCGTAGAGAACCGCCGTCTGACCGGTGGCGACCGCGTAGACGGGCTCGTCGAAACGAAGGCGAAACCCGTCCTGCGTGCCCTCGACGTCCGCCGGGCTTGCGGGTGAGCGGTAGCGAAGCTTTGCCTCACCCCGCGTGACCGAGGCGAAGAGCCGGCCGGATGCAGTCACCGTCCGCCTGGCGAGCGCAGCGCGCGGCCCGACGACCACCGTGTTCGTCTTCGGGTCGCTGTGAACGGCATACGTGGGGCGGCCGACCGAGACGCCGAGGCCTCGTCGCTGCCCGGGCGTGAACCGCCAGAAGCCCTCGTGCGCACCGACCGTCTCGCCCTCCTCGTCGACGACTACGCCCTCGCGGGCGGGAAGCCCGTGGCGCTCGAGGAACTCGCGGTAGTCCCCGCCACCGAGGAAGCACGCCTCCTGGCTCTCCGGCCTGCGCGCCACTTTCATCCCCGCGCGCTCGGCCTCGGCGCGGGTTTCGTCCTTGGTCTGCTCGCCGAGCGGGAACCAGATTCGCTCGAGCCGGCGGGGATCGAGACGCGCGAGCATGTACGACTGGTCCTTCCGCTCGTCGACGGCGCGAGCCAGCAGCAGCCGGCCGCGATGCTCGACAATGCGCGCGTAATGGCCGGTCGCGAGCCGTGCGGCCCCCGCGCGGCGCGTGAAATCCAGGAGCTGCCCGAAACGGAAGCTGCCGTTGCAGCGCGTGCACGGGTTCGGAGTCTCGCCGCGCGCATAGCTCGCGACGAACGGCTCGACGATCGCGCGGCGGAAAGCCTCCCTGGCGTCCAGGGTCACGTGCGGGATGCCCAGCGAATGACAGGTCTCCCGGGCGGCGATCACCGCCTCCGGGGAGCAGCAGGCCCGCTCGGAGTCCGGTGCCTTCGGGTCGATCCAGAGGCGGAGGGTGACGCCGATTGCCGCCGGGCCGGCACGCAGAAGCGCAACGGCGCTGTCCACGCCGCCGCTCATCGCGACCGCGACGCGAGCCGGATCGGCGACGGCCCGGAAGAGTGGGCCGATCGCATTCGCGAGCGCGTCCGTAGCCAGACGCTCGCCGGGCACGGCTGCCGCCTCGAGGAGCGTCAGGCCGACGAGCGATCGCTGGAGCCCGTCCGCGTCAGCCTCGACGATGCGGTCCCCGTCGACGACGAGCCGGACGCAGGCCCACTCGTCGCCGCGCGTGGCGTCTCCCGTCACTTCGAACATCGGATCCAGGCTAGCGGAGGGCTTGGCGCGCCCAGGAGAGAGATAGTGCCCCACCCTGCCGATGAGTTCCCGCCGCGTTGCGAACCTGGACGAGCCAGGTGGGTGCCCTGCCGACTATGCCCGAAGGCTCGCCGGACTCGAGCTCCCTTTGCAGTGATGTTGGTTCAACATTTGCAACGGGGTCACGCACAGGGTCGAGCACGTCTCACTCTAGCGCGGGATACCCCCAGCGCACCGTGACGGTCTGCTCGATGCCGAGAGTCTGCGCGAGCGCCGGCGTCATGGCGAAGCGGGCGCCTCCCGGCGCAGGGCCGACCGCGATCACCTGGGTGAGCACATCCTGGTCGCCGTAGCCGATGTAGAGCTTCGCGCCACACGGGAGCACGGGGTCGGCGATACCCATGCTGTTCGCGCTCAGGCGCACGCCGCAGGCCGTCGTAGTGCCCTCGAGGTCGCGGCTCATGGGCGCCGCCTTCGCGTGGTACCAGGAGCCGACTCTCGCCGGCAGCCCGTCGCCCCCCGAGTCGCCCCGGCCCGCGGCGATCGCAAGGCCGACCACGACTGCCAGCAGCCCGATCGCCGCGAGCGTGATCAGTCGTTGCGCGACGACAGGCGACAAGGCTACGCAGCCTGGATCAACTCGGGGAACGACTCCCGGACGAGACCGTCGAACTGCAACGGAAGAACGCCGTCTGCGTTCGCGTACTGGCGAAGGTGCATCAAGAGCGCGGCCCACTCCTCGTCCCGCACTGCGTCACCTGCTTTCGCGCGGGCCTGGCGCTCGAGCTCCCAGATGTTCCATTCGCGGGCCTCGGGTGGCGGGCCTGCGGGCGCGCGAGGGGGTTTCGGCGGAGGCGGTGCGCGCTCGACGCGCGGAGGCTCGGGAGGCGGTTCGACGGGCGGCGGTTCGACCGGAGGTTCCACGCGGGGAGGCTCGACGGGCGGCGTGACCGGCGGTGGCTCAGGCGGTGGAGGAACAGCTGCCCGCACCGTCTCCGGTTCCTCGAGCCCGGGCAGCTCGAGTGGGCGCTTGGTGACGGCCGGTCCAGGAGCTGGGCTCTCCGTGAGGACCTCCGCCGCGAGTACCGGCTCGGGCTCGACTACCGGCGGGGGCGGCAGCTCGGGCTCCATCTTCCGGACATGCGCCCGCGAAGGCCGCTCCTCGAGCCTCTCCGTCGGCGACTCGAGCGGCTCGGCTGCCCCTCGCTCCCGGCGCCAGAAGAGCAAGCGCTTGGCCGTCCATGCCCTATGTGTTTCGGCGGGCTTCCCGGCCGGCTCGGTGACTGTCATGACCTGGGTCTCCTCGACACCAGCGAGCGTCTTTGCGTGCTCGCGCGAGCTTGCCCGCTCGATGAGCGCGACGAGCAGCCAGGCGACGAGCATGAGCCCGATGATCGACAGTGGGCTGAGCTGAGCGAGTGCGGCGCCGGCCGCGACGAGGATCAGGAATACCGCTTCGGCGGCAAAGCGTGTCCGCGCGGGCGGTACCTCCGCCCAGCGACCATCCTTAGCGCTCCTCTTCACTGTCACCCTCGCGCCGCTCGTACGGGCCGAAGATGATCCAGCGGCGCCTCGGCCGAGGTTGCAACGGCTCCAGGCTGTGGCGAATCTGGCGCTCGGGGCGGAAATGAACGGGCTCCTCGGCTGCGACCGGAGGCGGCTCCGGCTCAGCTTGCGGCGGCACGACGATCGTCTCCTCCTCGGCCGGCGGAGCCGCGGGGGGCGGGAGCGGTGGCGGCGGAGGCGGTGCCATGTCCTCCTCGACGACCTCCTCGTGCACGGGCTCCGGCGGAGCTTCGACGGTTGTCGGAGCGGCCTCGACAGCCGCGTAACGCACTGCCGCCGCGAAGCCGGCGCTTTGCCGCCAGGCGAAGTATTCGATGAGAGCGACGAGCAGCCAACCGACCGTCATCACGAGGACGATCAGCGCCGGGCTCAGGTCTGCCAGGCCGACGACGACCGCAAGCAAGATGAGAAAGCCCGCTTCGAGCACGAATCTCGGCCCTATTGCAGCTGGCATGCGCCCGGAAGGTTAGAGCCCGCTACGCGCTCGTGTCGTCTGAGCCCGACGGTGGGGCCTCCGGCTCCTGCGTCTCCGGCTCGGTAGCCATTGGCTGAGGAGCCTCGGAGGGCTCAGGCTGGCTTGGCGCCGGCGCGGCAGGCGGAGGTGAGGGAGTCGGCGCCGGCGCGGCCCGCAACGGTTGTTCGGGCGCTGTGGGTTCGTCCGGCTCTGGAGCTTCCTGGCCGGTAGCGGACGCCCGGCTCGCAGCTGCTCCCGCCTCGGCTGACTTGACGATCGCGTCTGCGACCTCGGTGGCGGCTGCCTCTCCGAGACCGGCGGCGGCCAGCATCTGCTCCGCCCCGTGCTGGGCGCGCGCGATGATCGCCGAGGCCTGTGATCGCGCCCACTCGAGCGTCTGCTCGACCTCGGCGCGGGTCGCGTTCGTGAGCTCGGTCGCCTGGTGGCGCGCCTGCTCGAGGAGACGGGCGCCGCGCGCCTCAGACTCGCGGAGCTCCTTGCTCGCCTCGCGGTTCGCATCGGCGACGAGCTGCCGCGCCTCGTTCCGCGCCGCGGTCACGATCTCGTTGCGCTGGCGCTCGCTGTCGTCCTTGTAGCGCTGAATCTCGGCTTCGCGCTGCTGAAGGTCGACCTGCTTCTGGCGAACTTCCTGCTCCGTTCGCGAGAACTGCGCGGCGGACGCGTTCTGGGCGTCGCGCTCGAGCACGTCGGCGAACTCCGCGGCCTCGCGGATCAGGTGGAGGGCGTCCATCCGAACGGCGTGGCCCGTCGGCTCGACCTGGGTCGAGCGGCCGGCGGCCTGGAGGACGCGGAGCTGAGCCTGGAGCTGGACGGCGTGGCGGCGGAAGGACTCGAAGGCGTCCCGGACGGCCTGCTCGTCGTAGCCCCCCACGACCACGACCAGGTCCTCGAGCCGCGGCAACGACGTCATCGCCGGCGGTGTTTCGCGTGCTGCTCCTGGTCCTTCTATCGACATTCCGCTCCTTGTCGCCTCTGCCCCTGCAAGTATGCCCGCTCCATCGGCGGCCGAGGGCCGTCGCCTTAGCTCGGTTGCTCCTTCGGCGGCGCGAGCCGGACTCCTAGCTCATCCAGTTGCTCCTGAGGCACCTCGCTCGGCGCACCGCTCATCGGGTCGAAGCCTGCTTGATTCTTCGGGAACGCGATTGTGTCGCGGAGATTCGCCTCGCCGGCCAGCAGCATCATCGTGCGGTCGATGCCGGGAGCGATGCCTCCGTGGGGCGGCGCTCCCATTCCGAGCGCGTCGAGCAAGAACCCGAACCGCTCTCGCTGTTCGTCAGGCGAGATTCCGAGGATCTCGAAGATCTTCTGCTGAAGCTCTGGCCTATGGATTCGGATCGACCCCGAACCGAGCTCCGTCCCGTTGAGAACGAAGTCGTAAGCCTGGGCGATCGCCCTGCCCGGATCCTTCTCGAGCATTGCCTCCGACTCGGGTGTCGGAGCCGTGAACGGATGGTGGTTTGCCTTCCAGCGCTGATCGTCCTCCTCCCAGTCGAACATCGGGAAGTCAGTGATCCACACGGGTCGCCACGCACCGGTGTCGACAAGCTCCAGCTCGTGACCTAGGCGCACTCGCACGGCGCCGAGGACCCGGGCCGCCACCTCGGGCCGGTCGGCGCCGAAGAGAACCGTCGTGCCCGGCTCGCCGCGAAACGCCTTCAGCTCTTCTTCGGACAGGAACTTCGCGATCGGAGAGCGCGGTTCTCCGTCCTCGCCGTAGACGATGTAAGCCAACCCCTTCGCCCCCCACTCCTTGGCGAACTCCTCGAGCTTCTCGAGCTCGGCGCGGGAGTACTCCTGCGGCACGCGCAGGAATCGCACGGCCGGCGCGTCGCCGAAGACCTTGAACTGCGAGCCACGCGTCACCTCGGTCACATCCTCGATCTCGAGGCCAAAGCGCAGATCCGGCTTGTCCGAGCCGTAGCGGAGCATCGCCTCGGCATAGGGCATGCGCGGAAACGGGACCGGCAGCTCGGCATCGATGCACTCGCGCCAGACGGCCGAGAAGGTCTTCTCGATCAGCTCGAAGATGTACTCCCGGTCGGGGAAGGCCATCTCGACGTCGAGCTGGGTGAGCTCCTGCACGCGATCGGCCCTCACATCCTCGTCCCGGAAGCAGCGAGCAATCTGGTAGTAGCGCTCGAAACCGCCGATGACCAGGAGCTGCTTGTAGATCTGCGGCGACTGAGGGAGAGCAAAGAAGCGGCCCTTCTGGAGGCGGGTCGGAACGAGGAAGTCCCGGGCACCCTCAGGCGTCGGCTTCGCCATGATCGGCGTCTCGAGGTCGACGAACCCCGCTGCTTCCATCTCACGGCGAATGATCGAGACGGCCTGCGCGCGCAGGCGCAGATTCCGCTGCAGGCGGTCGCGCCGGAGGTCGAGCCAGCGGTAGCGGATGCGCAGCGTCTCGTCGACGTTCTCCTCGTCGAGCTGAAACGGGAGCGGCGGGCTGGTGGAGATGATCTCGAGCTCGTCGACCTGGAGCTCGACCTCCCCCGTCGGCAGGTTCGGGTTCACGTTCTCCGGCGAGCGGGCGGTGACCTCACCCCCGGCCCGGAGGACGAACTCGTTGCGAATGCCGTGCGCAGCGGCAGCTGCCTCCTGTGCGCGCTCCGGGTTGACGACAAGCTGGCTGACGCCCGTCCCGTCGCGGAGGTCGATGAACACGAGGCCGCCGTGGTCGCGGCGTTTGGCGACCCAGCCCGCGAGCGTGTGGCGCTCGCCGACGTGTTCGGGCCGGACCTCCCCCGCTCCGAGGTCGCGCCAGCTCACAGTGACTTCACCGCGTCGTCGAGCGCCGGGAAATCGACGTCCTTCTCGCCGACCCGCCGCACCGTCGCACCGTCGGTGCGGGCGATCACGGTCGCGCGGGCGCCGACACGGCCGGCTTGGGTGAGCTGCCCCTTCAGAGAGCGTCCCGCGTAGTCCGTCTCGGACGCGCGGCCGGCGCGCCGCAGGTCAGCCATCGCAGCGAGCACCTCGGGCCGAACGTCGTCGTCCTCGACGGCAAAGAAGACCTCGACCTCGGGCGATTCCACCTCGGCTCCTTGCTCGACGAGCGAGAGGACGATCCGCTCGATCCCGCTCGCGAGCCCGACGGCCGGGGTCGGCGGGCCTCCGATCTCCTCGATCAGATAGTCGTAGCGGCCGCCGCCGCAGAGGGACGACTGCGCTCCCAGCGCCTCGCCCATGAACTCGAAGGTCGTGCGCGTGTAGTAGTCGAGCCCGCGGACGAGCGTCGGCGTCAGCCGGTACTCGACCCCGTATGCGTCGAGGTACCTGCGCACCGCGTCGAAATGGGCCTGGCACTCCTCACAGAGCGACTCGCCGATCTTCGGCGCCCGTGCGAGAGCCTGCTGCACGCTCTCGGGCTTCTGGGAGAGATTGTCGAAGACGCGCAACGGGCTCGTCTCACGCTTCGCGCGCGTGTCTTCGTCCAGCTCGTGCGCATGCTCGTCGAGCCAAGCCGTCAGCTTCTCGAGGTACGCGGGGCGGCAGTTTCGGTCGCCGATCGAGTTCAGCTCGAGCCACCAGCCGCGGATCTCGAGCCTCCGCAGCGACTCGGCGTAGAGCTGGATCACCTCGGCGTCGACCGCGGCGTCGTCCGAGCCCATCGCCTCGACGTTGAGCTGCCAGAACTCGCGGAACTTTCCCTTCTGCGGCGCCGCATAGCGGTACATCGGCCCGATGAAGAACGTCTTCACCGGTTGCGGCTCGCGATGCAGGCCGTGCTGGATGTACGCGCGCGCGACCGACGCCGTACCCTCGGGCCGCAGCGTCAGGGAGCGGTCACCGCGGTCGGTGAAGGTGTACATCTCCTTCTGGACGATGTCGGAGCCCTCGCCCGAGGTGCGGGCGAAGAGGCCCGTGTCCTCGAAGAGCGGCGTCGTGATTCGCCGGTAGCCGTAGAGCGTGCAGACGGCTTCGGCTTCGCGAATGACCCTCTCCCAGAGCGGCTGCTCGGCGGGAAGGACGTCGTGGGTGCCTCTGGGCGACTCGAACTTCACGAGGCGCGCAGCTCGGCGAGGAACGGGTTGCGGGCGAGCTCTGCGCCGAGCGTCGTCTCGGGGCCGTGGCCTGGATAGACGACCGTCTCCGGCGGAAAGCGCTCCATCAGCGCGCGGATCGACTCGAAGAGCGTGTCCCAGTCGCTGAACGGAAGGTCGGTTCTGCCGACCGACCCCGCGAAGAGGACGTCTCCCGAGAAGAGCGCGCCCTCGCGTGTAGAACGCGACGTGTCCCGGAGAGTGGCCCGGGACGTTGACCGTCTCGAAGGAGAGGCCGGCGAGCTCGAGCGTCTCGTCTCCGTCGAGCAGGACGTCTGCCTCGTAGGGCCGCAGAGGCACCTCCGGGAACCAGTCGGACGGGTGCGCGAGAACCGGCGCCTCCTGGCGTGGCATGTAGACCTTCGCTCCCGTGCGCTCGGCGAGGTCGGCGACGCCGCCCAGATGATCCCAGTGCGAATGCGTGATCAGGATGCCGGCGCACTCCGCCGGTAGCTCGCTCGCATCGGCGCCCGGATCGACGACGACGGCAAGGGGGGCTCCCGGCTCCTGCCGCACGACGTAGCAGTTCGTCCCGACCGGGCCGAGCTCGTACCGGTCGACGGAGAGGCTCATGGGCCGAGTCTAACCGCGGCATCCGCGGCTCTCCGAGCCGGATAGGATCGCCGCGTGCGGAGCTGGCGGCTGCCCGAGATCGAGACTCCCGACGGGAGCCGGTCGCCCGTCGTCCTCCACTCGTCGGAGGAGGCGCGTGCCGTCCTGATCGGCCTCAGCCCGGGCCAGGAGCTCGGCGACCATCAGGTGAAGGAGCATGCGTTCCTCGTCGTCGTCGACGGCACCGTTCGCATCGAGGCGGGCGGCGAGACGCTGGAGGCCGGGATCGGAACACTCGTGAAGTTCGAGCCCGACGAGCGGCACGTGGTCGGTAGCGACTCGGGCGCCAAGATCCTGCTCATGCTCGCGCCCTGGCCCGGCGAGGGTCATTACCGGGGGAGCGAACCGCCGCCCGGTTAGCTAGCGCTTGCGCTCGTTGCCCCTCCTCGCACCTGTTCGCTTCAGGTGGGCCCGGTAGAGCATCGAGTCCATCACGTAGCTGAACGGGAGGAACAGCGCGAGGAGGACGACCGTGCGCGTGATGCTCGCGGCAAGCGGCTCGTTGCGCTCGAGCAGGCGGATGGTCAGGAACATGAGCGGAGCGAAGATCAGCGCTCGCCGACCCACGCGCGTCCACGAGGCCGGCTCGACCTTCCTTCCTGAGCGAATCCTCGGCGGCTGCTTGTCACCGTTCTTCGTCTTCGCTGCGGCTTCGGCCACGTCGACTTCCTGGCCCTCCTCGTCCACGTAGACGTACTCGTACTCGTGACGACGATCCTTCTCGCGGCGGCGCCGCTGCTTGCGGGAGGGCATGCGTCCTAGCCTAAGTGACGCGCCCCTCGCGGAGAACGGTCTTCACGACGTTCCCACCGACGTGGTACGCCAGGTACCGCCAGTCGGGCGCATCGAGGAGAACGACATCCGCCTGGTACCCGGGGGCAAGCCTGCCGAGTCGATCCGCCCGGCGCAGGACGTGCGCCGCATTGACGGTGCACGCGCCGAGGGCCTCCGCCGGCGAGAGCCGGAGCTGTGTGCACGCAAGCGAGCAGACGAGCGGGAGGCTTTCGCAGAAGGAGCTCCCGGGGTTGAAGTCGGTCGCGAGGGCGACCGCGGCACCCGCGTCGACGAGCGCGCGCCCGGGAGGCATGGGCCGGCCGAGGACGAGTGCGCTCATGGGCAGCAGCACACCGACGACCTCGCTGGCCGCGAGCGTGCGAATTCCCTCGGGACCTGTTGCCTCGAGGTGGTCGACCGACCGCGCGCCGAGCTCGACCGCGAGCGGGACGGCGCCCGCCTCGGTGAACTGATCGCCGTGCAGGCGCAGACCGAGGCCCGCGTCCAGGCAGGCGCCGAGGTAGCGGTGCGCCTGCTCCGCCGTGAATGCGCCTCGCTCCAGGAAGATGTCGGCCGCTTCTGCGATCTGCGCTGCGTCGGGCAGGACCTCGGTGAGGGCAAAGTCGAGGTAGGCCTCGGCGTCGTCGAACTCCGGCGGGACGGCGTGCGCTCCGAGCCACGTGGGAATCCCGTTCTCGGCGGCGATCGCCCGCAGCGACGCGAGCTCCGTGTCGCGATCGAGGCCGTAGCCCGACTTGGACTCGAACGTCGTCGTGCCCCAGCGGAGCATCCACTCACGATGACGCCGGACCGCCGCCCGAAGCCCCTCCTCTCCGGCAGCGCGAGTCGCCTGCACGGTCGCGAGGATCCCCCCGCCCGCGGCGTGCAGCTCCTCGTAGCTCGCGCCGATCGCCCGCAGCTCGAACTCCTGGACGCGGTCGCCCGCGAAGCACGCGTGCGTATGGCAGTCGACGAGGCCGGGCAACGCGCAGAGACCGCTCGCGTCGAGCTCCTCCACCTCGCCGTCGAGCGTCCGGAGGTCGCGCATCTTGCCGACGGCCTCTACGCGGCCCTCAGCACAGAGCACGTACGCGTCCTCGATCACCTGCACCTCGCCGAGCGCGTGCCCACGCAGCGGGACGGCGTGTCCCGCTGGGCTGGCGAGCTGCGCCAGGTCGCGGACGAGGAGCCGCGGCGACTCGCCCGAGGGGCTCACGTGGCGCCGAGCGGCGGCATCGGCGGCTCGAGACCGTGCTGCGCAGCCGCCTCGACGGCCTCGTCGTAGCCCGCGTCGAGGTGACGGAGCACGCCCGTTGCAGGGTCGGTTGTGAGCACCCGCTCGAGGCGCTCCGCCATCTCGGCGGTGCCATCGGCGACTACGACCATCCCCGCGTGGATCGAGTTGCCGATGCCGACCCCGCCGCCGTGATGCACGCTGACCCACGTGGCACCCGCGGCCACGTTGACGAGCGCGTTCAGGATCGGCCAGTCGGCGATGGCGTCGGAGCCGTCGCGCATCGCTTCGGTCTCGCGATACGGGGAGGCGACCGAGCCCGAGTCGAGATGGTCGCGTCCGATCACGACCGGAGCGCGGACCTCGCCCGAGCGAACGAGCTCGTTGATCGCCAGCCCCGCCCGCGCCCGGTCACCCAGGCCGAGCCAGCAGATCCGAGCCGGGAGGCCCTGAAAGTGGACCCTCTCCGGAGCGAGCTCGAGCCAGCGCTGGAGCAGCCTGTCGTCCGGAAACAGCTCCTTCAACGCCGAGTCGATCGCGGCGATGTCTCGCTCGTCCCCGGAGAGCACTGCCCACCGGAATGGGCCGATTCCGCGGCAGAAGAGCGGTCGAATATAGGCCGGGACGAAGCCCGGGTATGTGAACGCATCCTCTACGCCGGCCTCATAGGCCTCCCCACGAAGATTGTTGCCATAATCGAAAACATAGCTTCCGGATCGGACGAGCTCGAGCAGCCCTTGCACATGGCGTGCGATCGACTCGCGAGCCCGCCGTAGGTACTCGTCGGGATCGCTCGAGCGCAGCTCATCGGCGTCGTCGAGCGACAACCCCGCAGGGACGTATCCGGTCAGCGGATCGTGCGCCGCGGTCTGGTCGGTGACGAGATCGAACGCCTCACCCCGGGCGGCCAACTCGGGCACCACCTCGGCGGCGTTGCCCAGGAGCCCGACCGAGAGCGGCCGGCGATCGGCAGCTGCCTCTCGTACGAGGCCGAGCGCTTCGTCGAGGGACTCGCTCGCGCGATCGAGATACCCGGTCTCGAGACGCCGTTCGATCCGCGCTGGATCGACCTCGATGCACAGCATCGTCGCTCCGGACATGGTCGCCGCGAGCGGCTGCGCCCCGCCCATCCCTCCGAGCCCCGCCGTGAGGATCGTTCGCCCGGCGAGATCGGCGGAGCCGAAGTGCTGCTCGCCGGCCGCGGCGAACGTCTGGTAGGTGCCCTGGAGGATCCCCTGCGTCCCGATGTAGATCCAGCTGCCGGCGGTCATCTGGCCGAACATCGTCAAGCCCTCCGCCTCGAGTCGCCGAAACTCGTCCCAGGTCGCCCAGCGGGGGACGAGAAGAGCGTTCGCGATCAGGACGCGCGGCGCCCCGGGATGAGTGCGGAGAACACCCACGGGCTTGCCGCTCTGGACGAGGAGCGTCTCGTCGTCACCGAGCGTGAGCAGCGAGCGCACGATCGCCCGCAGAGCGTCGTGGTTGCGCGCGGCCTTGCCCGACCCGCCGTAGACCACGAGCTCTTGTGGCCGCTCGGCCACCTCGGCGTCGAGGTTGTTCAGGAGCATGCGCAGCGGCGCCTCGGTCGACCAGGAGCGGGCGTTCAGCTCAGTGCCTCGCGGAGCGCGGATCGAGGACAGATCGCCGCAGAGCGCCTCGACGGTCTGGGTGAGGGTGTCGAGCGCCGTCACGATTCCTCGTCCTCGGCTGAGAGCCGCTCCCGGATGCGCCACCAGCTGTACCCGGTGGCGACCAAGAAGCAGGCGACGGCGAGCGGCACGGCGAACAGCATCCTGCCGCCGGTGACGAACACGACGATCAGGAAGGCGCAGGCAAACCCCGCGTAGAGAAGCGCGCTGTCGCGGTAGGGCTTCTTCGGCAGGACCCCCTCCTGGAACTTCATCGCAGCGTGCCTGCCTCCGCCTCGACGGCCGCAATCGCCGATCCGTCGCGAATCGCGACAGCCACGGCCTCGATCTCGTCCGCCAGCGACCGGTCGTCGCGGAGGCGCGGCGAGAGCGAGCGAACGAGCTCGCGGGTTGCCCGGCCGCCCACGCCCGGGACGAGAGGCGCATGGAGCTCGACCGCCTGAGCGCCGGCCAGGAGCTCGATCGCGATGACATGTTCGACGTTCTCGAGCACCTGCCACGCCTTCAGGCCGGATGCATTGCCCATCGACACGTGATCTTCCTGGCCCGCGCTCGTCGGGATCGAGTCGACACTCGCCGGATGGCAGAGCGCCTTGTTCTCGCTGACGAGCGAGGCGGCGACGTACTGCGGGATCATGAAGCCGGAGTTGAGGCCGCCGTCCGCGGCGAGAAATGCAGGCAGTCCGTCCGAGAGCGCGGGGTTGACCAGGCGCTCGGTGCGGCGCTCCGAGATGCTCGCGAGCTCGCTCACCGCCATCGCCAGCGCGTCGAGCGCGAAGGCGAGCGGCTGGCCGTGGAAGTTCCCGTTCGAGAGCAGCGTCCCGCCGTCGCTGAAGACCAGCGGGTTGTCGGTCGCCGCGTTGAGCTCGGTCCCCGCGGTGTAGTCGACGTAGTCGAGAAGGTCGCGCGACGCGCCGTGCACTTGAGCGGCGCAGCGCAGCGAGTACGCGTCCTGGACTCGATCGCACCAGCGGTGCGCCTCGATGATCGCCGAGCCCTCGAGGAGTGCGTACACGTTCGCAGCTGCGGCGGCCTGGCCGCGGAGGGGCCTGAGCTCGTGGATCGCCGGCAGGAAGCTGTCGCGCGAGCCTTGCAGCGCCTCGAGCGACAGGGCGCACGCAATGTCGGCGGCTTTCGCGATTCGCTGAGCCCGCACCACGCCCAGCGCGGCGAAGGCGCCCATGAACTGCGTCCCGTTCACGAGCGAGAGCCCTTCTTTCGCCTGCAGGTGGACTGGCTCGAGGCTCGCGCGCGCGAGCGCATCGGAGCCCGAGAGGAGCTCTCCATCCACGCGAGCCCGTCCTTCGCCCACGAGCGGCAATGCGAGATGGGCCAGAGGAGCAAGGTCGCCGCTCGCGCCGACCGAGCCCCGGCTCGGGACCTCGGGCAACAATCCGCGCTCGAGAAAGTCGAGCAGTCGCTGGGCGATCTCCGGGCGCGTCCCGGAGTACCCCTTCGCCAGCGTGTTGGCGCGCATGAGGAGGGCGGCGCGAACGATCTCGTCGGGATAGGGCTCGCCGACGCCGCAGGCATGGCTGCGCAGCAGGCGGAGCTGGAGCTCCTCGGCCAACTCTCCGGGCACGCGCGTCGAGACGAACCGGCCGAATCCCGTCGTCACGCCGTAGGTCGGCCCGTCCGCCGCCACCGCCCGATCGACGACCTCGCGCGCCGCGGCCATCTTCTCGCGTGCCGAATCGTCCAATTCGGCGACCGCGCCTTCCACCGCGACCTTCCAGACGTCGGCGGTGGTGAGGTCCTCTCCTGTCAGCCGGACCGCAGTCGTTGGGGCCATCGCGTGGCGAGTCTAGCCTTCTCCTCCCGAGGTAGAACACGCTCGTGACCGACCCTGTGACGGCCGCTCCGGAGGAACGACTCCAGCAGGGTCGGGCCGACCCGGAGCGCGCACTGCACCTGCTCCGCCGCCGGGACTTCCGCCGCGCGTACGCCGCCGTCGCGATCAGCGAGCTCGGGGATGCCTTTCAGTACATCGCCCTGATGTGGTTCGCGCTCGTTGCGGCCGGGCCGCTCGGAGTGATCGCAGTGCGGCTCGCAGACAGCGTGCCGGCGCTGCTCTTCGGCCTGCACGGTGGAGTCGCAGCCGATCGCTGGGACCGGCGGCGGCTGATGATCTCGGCCGATCTCGTCCGTGCTTTCGTCCTCGTGCCCATCGCGATTGCGGGGCTCTCCGGCCAGCTACCACTCGCAGCGCTCGTGGTCGCGGCCTTCGTGCTGACGACGGCCACGAGCTACTTCGCCCCCGCCTACGGCGCCTTGCTGCCTGTCCTTGTCGACCGTCGGAACGTGCAGCAGGCAAACGGCCTCGTCCGCGCGACCGCAGACGCGCTTTCGGTCGGCGGTTGGGCGCTCGCGGGCCTGCTGCTGACGTTCCTTCCGATCAGCGCGTTCTTTGCGATGAACGCCCTCTCTTTCGTCCTCTCCGCCTTGTTGCTGGTCGGCGTTCGCGCGCGCGGGACAGCCGTGCACGGCGCCGAGCCGCCGAGGATTCGCGACGGATTCTCGGTGCTGCGCCCGCGACCCGTGCTTGCAGCATCGGTCGTCGTGCTCGGCGTGGCGGTCACGATCTCGTCGGGCACGTGGATCGTCGGCGTGCCCGAGCTCGTGCGCTCGACCCTAGGGCTCGGCGCGGGCAGCTTCTCCCTCGTCGCCGCCGCGTATGCACTCGGCTCGATCTGCGCGGGGGCGGCGCTCGCACGCTGGCAGGTCCGCCGGAAAGCTCGCGCCAGCATGCTCGCCTGGACTCTGTACTTGCCCGCCTATGCGCTCTTCGCGGTCGCCGGCTCGCTCGGTGTTGCCCTCGGAGCCGGATTCATCGCCGGACTCGGACAGGGCTCGTCCTGGGTGCTCATCAACTCGGCGGCGCAGGAGGAGGTGCCCGACGGGCTGCTCGGACGGGTGACCGGGCTCATCGCTCTCGTCCACCGCGGCGCCCACGCGACGGGGCTGCTTTTCATCTCGCCGCTGTTCGCGCTCACGGAACCGGCGAGCGTCTTCGCAGCGGCCGCGATTGCGATCCCTCTGGCCGGGATCGCCGGACTCGTCCTCAGCGGTCGAGCAAGCGGAGCTCGAGCACCCGCGACGAGTCGAAGCCGTCGATCCTGAGCATCGCGCCCGCAGCGGCCGCAGCCGCTCCCGCCGGCATCAAGCCGACGAGCTCCGAGCCAACGACCTCTGCTCCCCGTGCGCGCGCCTCCTCCTCGACCCGTGCGACGACTTCGTGCAGCGCAGATGCCTCCCAGTCCTCGACGTTCATGCTCACCTGGACGAGGCCTGCGCTCGGGAGGTCGAGCCCGAGCGCACGCACACCCGGGAAGCCGCCGCCGGCCTCTCGGACGACAGCAGCGACGGCTTTCGCGGCCTCGAGGTCGCCCCGAAGGTTGACGTTGAAGGCAATGAGCGGTCGTCTCGCGCCGACGAGGACTCCGCCGGCGCCCTCGTCGAGCCGTTTGGGGCCGAAGTCCGGCGAGAGCTCTCCGGCTTCCATCCGGCGCTGGAGCTCTTCGGTGCCGCCGGTCCGGAAGAAGGCGGGCCCGCGGCCCGGCGCCAGGTCCCCGTAAAGGAAGACCGGCAGGTCGAGCTCCTCGCCGACGCGACGGGCGAGCTCTCGTGCCGCATGCTGCGCACGCGGCATGTCCTCGGGGACGATTGGCACGAGCGGGACCACGTCGGCGACTCCGATCCGGGGATGAGCCCCTTGGTGGCGGCGGAGATCGATCCGCTCGTGGGCGCAGGCGATGGCGGCGAGCAGAGCCTCGACGAGCTCGGCCTCATCGCCGACGAGAGTGAAGACCGAGCGGTTGTGGTCGGCGTCGACATGGACGTCGAGCAGCTCCGCGTGGTCTCCGAGCGCGGCCGCCAGCGCGTCGATCGTGGCCCGGTCGCGCCCCTCCGAGAAGTTTGGAACCGATTCGAGCGGCAGGCTCACGCGCGTACTCTAGGAGCGTGAAGGCGTACTACGACGCGCGGGCGCGCGAGTACGACGACTGGGTGTACGGAACGGGCCGGTTCGCCGACCGGGATCGGCCGGACTGGCACGAAGAGCGCGAGCGGCTCCAGAAGGCGATCGCGGATCTGCCGCCCGCGCGGACGCTCGACGTCGCGTGCGGGACGGGCTGGCTCACGCAGCACCTGGCCGGCGAGATCGTCGGACTTGACGCGAGCGAGTCGATGCTCGAGATCGCGCGTGAGCGGGTCCCCGGCGTTGAGTTCGTCGTCGGCGATGCTCTGGCTCTGCCGTTCCCCGACGGGTCCTTCGATCGGCTTCTGACAGGGCATTTCTACGGGCATCTCGAGGAGCCCGAGCGGTTGCGCTTTCTTGCCGAAGCGCGACGAGTCGCCGCGGAGCTCGTCGTCGTCGACTCGGCGCTCCATGCCGGGGTCGAGCCGCAAGAGTGGCAGGAGCGGGTGCTGAACGACGGTTCGCGCTGGGAGGTCTTCAAGCGCTACTTCACGGGCGACGAGCTCGCGGCCGAGCTGGGCGGCGGGCAGGTCTACTTCGCCGGAAACTGGTTCGTCGTCGTCCGCTCGCCGGCTTGACGCGGCGCCCATCCTTCTATCGCTCGTTGGCCTCGCTCCAGCGCGACAACCGGGTCTGTCGGGCGTGCGCCGAGGCGGGCCACCCGATCGAGTCGCTGCCGGTAGTCGAAGGTCATGGGGGCCAGCGGGCCTACATGCTCGGACAGGCGCCCGGCGTGGTCGAGAGCGAGGAGCGGAGGCCCTGGCGCGGTCGCGCCGGGCAGACGCTTCGGCGTTGGCTGCGGCTCGAGGAGGACGCCTTCTACGCGACGTTCTATTGCGCGTCGGTGACGCGCTGCTATCCAGGCCGAGCGCCAGGCGGCGGCGGGGACCGGACACCGACCGCGCGCGAGCAGGAGCTCTGTGCGTTCTGGCGCGATTGGGAGCTGCGCCTGCTTCGGCCGAGGTTGATCGTTCCGGTCGGAGGGCTCGCGATCCGCCACCTGCTCGGCGTCACGAGCCTCGATGCCTCGATCGGCGAGCGCTTCCCGTACGGAGACGCCGTTGCCATTCCGCTCCCCCACCCGTCCGGGGTCAGTCGCTGGCTGAACGCGGCCGCGAACCAGGCGCGGCTCGAGCGCGCTATCCAGCTCGTCCATCGGGAGCTCGCGGCGCTCGGCGACTCCTAAGAGAAGGTACTGGCCAACCTCCTCCCCGGTTTGAGCCTATTCGGGAAATCGTCACGGGTGGGTGACGGAATCGAGCCGCGACTGTGACATTCACTTGCGGGCGACGACGGTCATCCGGCGGTGCTCGAGCGTCAGGGGCTTCCCGTCCTCGCCGAACGCCTGCGTCTCGCGAAAACCGGCTTCGAGCATCCAGTCCCGCAGCTCCGCGGCGGTCAGCATTCGCACGGCGAACCGAAAAGAGCGCTGCTTGCCGTCGCGGATGATCGTTCGCTCGTCGTAGCTGCGGCTTGTCTCGACGTCGAACCGATGCCGGTCGGTCATCCGGTCGTCGCCCCGCTCGACGACGACCTCTTCGAGATAGCGGCCGAGCAGGTTGTCGCGGTGGTTGACCTCGACCGCGAGGAGCCCGCCGGGCTTCAGGGCCTCGCAGGCCTCCTGCAGCACGCGCCGGTTCTCGTCGTCGCCGAAATAGCCGAACGACGTGAACCAGCTGAGCACCCGGTCGAACCGCCCGCGCCAGGGGATCGAGCGCATGTCGCCCTCGACATACTCGACCTCGACTCCGCGGTCCGCGGCATCTGCGCGGGCCAACTCCAGGAACAACGGCGTCGCGTCCAGGCCCGTGACCCGCACGCCGCGCTCGGCCAGCGGGTTCGCAATCCGCCCGTGGCCACACGCGAGGTCGAGCAGCTCCAGCCCCGGCTCGAGCTCGAGAAGCTTCCAGACGAGATCGACCTCGGCCGCGGTCCGCTCTGGAGTCAGCAGCTCCTCGTAGAAGTAGAGATAGTCGTCGTCAAACGCGGCCTCGCGGTCGAACTCAGGCTCCATGAGCCAAGTGTCCCGGCGCGAAAGCCCGCAGGGCAAGTATCGGCGGCTAGATTTCGATGGTGACAACGCGACCGCCCTATCGTCAGACCTTTGTCCGCCTGCTCGGCTTCCTGAAGCCCTATAAGTGGTCGCTCGTCGTCTCGCTCGTGCTTGCGGTCGCCTCCCAGGCTGCGGCAATAGCGATCGCGTACCTCACCGCAACCGGGCTCCAGGAGGCGCTCACCGCCGAGAGCCGTCGAGCCCTCTTCACGATTGCTGCGCTCGTGCTCGCGGTCGGCGCGGCGCGGGCGCTCTTCATGGTCGGCCGCCGCCTGATCTCCGGGCGGCAGGCGCTGGGCGTCGAGTTCGACATGCGAAACGCCCTCTACGCCAAGCTCCTGCGGCTCTCGTTCGGCTTCTACGACCGGCATCAGACCGGGCAGCTCCTGTCACGCGCAACGATCGACCTGCAGACGGTCCGGTTCTTCCTCGGCTACGGCCTCGTCTTCTTCTTCCAGAACGTGCTGATGGTCGTCGGGGCCACGGCGGTCATGTTCGCGGTCAACGTCGAGCTCGCCCTGGTCGCCACCGCCGTCACGCCCTTGATCGTCGTCTTCGCCTACCGCTATTCGAGCGTCAGCCACCCGGTGCTGCGCGACGTCCAGCAGAAGATGGCCGACGTCGCGACGGTTGCCGAGGAGAACATCGTCGGCGTCCACGTCGTCAAGTCGTTCGCCCAGGAGGAGAACGAGCTCCAGAAGTTCTCGGACCGCTCGGAGCGCGTCTTCGAGCGCAGCATCGACGCGAACAAGCAGCGTGCGCTCTACATCCCGCTGCTCTCGTTCCTTCCGCTCATCATGCAGGCGGGCGTGCTGCTCGTCGGAGGCAGGATGGTCGCGACCGGCACGCTGGACCTGAAGTCCTTCTTCTTTTTCAACGTTCTCGTCGTCATGCTCGTCATGCCGCTCCGGATGCTCGGGATGTGGATCGGACAGTCCCAGCGCGCGACGGCGTCGGGCGAGCGGATCTTCGAGGTCATGGACGAGCCCGAGGAGATCTCCGACAGGCCGGACGCGGGGCCCATGCCCGCGGGAGAAGGCCGCGTCCGCTACGAGCACGTCTCGTTCGACTACGCCCCAGGCCGGCGAGTGCTCCACGACGTCGACCTGGAGCTCGAGGCCGGCCGGACGGTCGCGCTGATCGGGCACACGGGCTCCGGAAAGACGACGCTCGCCTCACTCGTCCCGCGCTTGTACGACGCGACCGAGGGCCACGTCACGATCGACGGCGTCGACGTGCGCGACGTCAAGCTCGAGTCGCTGAGGCGGGAGATCGGCATCGTCTCGCAGGACCCCTTCCTCTTCTCGACGACGGTGCGCGAGAACATCGCCTTCGGTCGGCCGGACGCAACCGACGAGGAGGTCGTCCGGGCGGCGACGCTCGCGCAGGCGCACGAGTTCATCGACGAGCTCCCCGACGGCTACGACACGATCATCGGCGAGCGCGGGATCACGCTCTCCGGCGGCCAGCGCCAGCGGCTCGCGATCGCGCGTGCGCTGATCATGGAGCCGCGCATCCTGATCCTCGACGACGCGACCGCGTCGGTGGACGCCACGACCGAGGCGCGGATCCGCCTTGGGCTGCGCGAGGCGATGAAGGGGCGAACGACGATCATCATCGCGCACCGCCTGTCGACGATCTCCCTCGCGGACGAGCTCATCGTGCTCGACGAAGGGCGGATCGTCGGGCGCGGCACCGACGAGGAGCTGCTGCGGACGAACGCGGTCTACCGCGACATCCACGAGCACGGGCTCCTCGAGCGTGAGTTCGCCGACCGAGTCGAGGCGCGCGCAGGATGAGAGTCTGGCAGCCGGGCAGCCACTTGACGCATCGTCGCGACGCGAAGGTCGACGACTGGTCGTGGCGCCGCACCGTTCGGCGGATCTCGACGCTCGCCCGGCTGACTGCGCCCTACAAGCGCCAGACGGCGCTTGCGCTCGGGTCGCTCGTCGCAGCGACGTTGACAGCGCTGATCCCGCCCTACCTGGCCAAGCTGATCATCGACGACGGCATCAGCCAGAAGGACGTGCATACGGTGACGGTCCTCGTCGTGCTGTTCCTGGTGGCCGGCCTCGCGAACCTCGGGACGAGCGCGGCGCAGACGTACTTCACCGGCTGGACGGGCGAGCGCATCCTGGCCGACCTCCGCAACACGCTCTTCAAGCACCTCCAGCGTCTGTCGCTCGGCTACTACGAGCGCAACCGCGCCGGTGTGATCATCAGTCGGCTGACGAACGACGTCGAGGCCCTCGATCAGCTCGTCACGGACGGGGTGACGACGCTCATCCAGAGCACGCTCTTCCTCGTCGGCACGTCGATCATCCTCTTCTTCCTCGACTGGCGGCTCGCGCTTGCCACGCTCGTGGTGATGCCGTTCATGTTCGCCGCGACGGCGATCTTCCGAGTGCGCTCGGCCCGTGCTTACCGCGCGGTGCGCGAGCGGCTCGGCCTCGTCACAGCGACGCTGGCGGAGGACATCAGCGGCATGCGAGTCGTCCAGACCTTCCGGCGCGAGCGAACGAATCAGCGGAACTTCGAGAAGGTCAATGCGCACTACCGGCAGGCGAACCAGACGACGGTCACGCTGAACGGCCTCTACTTCCCGTTCGTCGACTTCCTGTCGGCGCTCGCGACTGCGATCGTGATCGGCTACGGCGGCTATCTCGTCTTCGGCGGCAGCCTGACCGTCGGCACGCTGCTCGCATTCGTCCTCTATCTGTCGAACTTCTTCGACCCCGTGCAGCAGCTCTCACAGCTCTACAACACGTTCCTCGCGGCCGTCGCCGCGCTGGACAAGATCATGGACGTGATGGACGAGGAGCCAGAAGTCCGGGACAAGGACCAGGCTCGCGACCTCGGCCGCATCGACGGCGCGGTTCGTTTCGAAGACGTGCGCTTCGGCTATGGGACGGGCCCGGAGGTGCTGCACGGGATCGACCTCGACGTCCCCGCCGGGACGACCGTCGCTTTCGTCGGCCACACCGGTGCCGGGAAGTCCACGATCGCCAAGCTCATCGCCCGCTTCTACGACCCCGTCGAAGGGCGGATCACGATCGACGGCGTCGACCTCCGGGATGTCTCACAAGCGTCGCTTCGGCGCCAGCTTGGTGTCGTCCCGCAGGAGGGCTTCCTGTTCGCGGGCACCGTGCGCGACAACATCGCGTTCGGGCGCCCGGATGCTGACCCGGCAGAAGTCGCGGCCGCCGCGAAGGCCGTCGGCGCGAACGAGTTCATCCTGTCGCTCGAGGACGGCTACGACACCAATCTCCAGGAGCGCGGAACGCGGCTCTCACTCGGCCAGCGCCAGCTCGTCGCGTTCGCCCGCGCCCTGCTCGCGGATCCCCGGATCCTCATCCTCGACGAGGCGACCTCGTCGGTGGACATCGGCACCGAGCGGCGAATCGAGAGCGCGCTCCGAACGCTCCTCTCCGACCGGACCTCCTTCGTCATCGCGCACAGGCTCTCGACGATCCGTGACGCGGACCTGATCGTCGTCCTCGAGCACGGACAGGTCATCGAGCAGGGAACCCACGACGAGCTGATGGCGCGGCGCGGGCTCTACACGTCGCTCTACGGAGATTGGGCCGAGGTCGCATAGAGCGTGCCATTGCCGCTCACGACCGAGCGGTTGCTCCTGCGGCCCGCGACGATGGACGATCTCGACGCGTGGCACGCGATCTCGCGTGACGCCGAAGAGGCCTGGTACGGCGCGCCGAGCTCGACACTCGACGACGCTCGGGTGAGACTCGGGAAGCACATCCGTCACCAGGAGGTGAACGGGTTCGCCCTCTGGGCTGTCGAACTGCAAGCGACGCAGCAGGTGATCGGTACGGCGGGCCTGACCCACCTGGCCGATGGCTCGGAGATCGAGGTCGGCTACCGCTTCCTTCGCGAGCACTGGGGCAACGGGTACGCGACCGAAGCCGCACGCGCGTCGCTCCGGTTCGGCCTCGACGAGTTGGGGCTGGAGCAGATCGTCGCGGTCACGCTGCCGACCAACCGCGCCTCGCAGAACGTGATGGAGAAGTGCGGCATGACCTACGTCGGCGTCATGCACGTATACGGGCACGAGCAGGTGAAATACGCTATCGCCCGCTAGAATTCGCCTTCGTTGCGGGGTCGTCTAATGGTAGGACGCCCGGCTCTGGACCGGGTAGTCTAGGTTCGAATCCTAGCCCCGCAGCCTGCGAAACTCCCCGCTCACGCGGGGTTTTTCATCTCCATATGCCCGTCCGAGCCGCCCTCTTCTCCTACTTCGAGCTCGACGATCTGCCGAGGCTGATGACCGCGCTCGACGCCTCCGGCATGCCCGCGGAAACGCGCGTTCACGTCGGCAGCTACGGCGTCAACGCCGACGCGAGCTCCTTGATTCGCACCCACCGAGGCGGGCGATATTCGCCGATGTTCAAGGCCGAAGTGCGAACGCAGGCGTGGGAAAGGCGCCGGCTCACCCCGGAGGAAGAGCCGCTCGTGAGCAGGCGCTTCTCGGGACGGGTCCCGGACGAGCCCGAGATGCTGCGCCTCTCGACCGCCCAGCGCACGGGGTGGGGCACCGAGGTCGGAAGGCGCTACCGCGACTCGATCCGCCACGCGCGGCAGGCAGGCGTCGTCGTGGACACATGGCAGCTCGACGAGCTCGGCACGCAGCTCGCCGGCTCGCAGGGCCGGCAGCATCGCGAGTTCGTGCGCGGCGTCATGCAGGGCATCAGCTTCGGGCGTCGCGAGCTCGGCGACAGCGAGGGCAAGGGCTGGGTCTGGGCAACTCGACGCGCTCTGCGGCTCGCCGCGCTTCCCGTAGACCGCGAGCTGACCGCGTTCTGGCAGCAGCTCAACCGCGCATCCTTCCGACTGGTCGGCGAGGAGTTCCCGGACTTCGTCGGCGACCCGGTGCGAGCGGCGAGAGCCTGGGCAGACGGGCAGCGCGCCCTGGCAGCAGGAGGGCCTGTGCGCCAAGCGCTCGCCGGCCGGTACGTCGCCGGGATGACACCCGGGTACCGGATCGGCCACGGTCTCGGCGGCAACGTGGCGGGTTTGTCGCGGGCGGAGGTGAATCGCTGGCGCACCGGCTATGTCACCGAGCGCGCTCGGATCGGTGTGGCCGGTTTCGGCGAGTTCCACTTCACGCTGGAGAACAGCAGGACGACGGTCATGCAGGACGCAGCACGTGCAGTGGCGCGTGGAATGAGCCTGCTGTAACCCCCGTTCGGGGGGCGCCGAGGCCCCTGTCCAGGCCGATAGTCAGAACACGTTTCCGGAAGGAACTCCCGGGAAGGGCATCCATGACTTATATGACTGCCACCACACTCGGCACCGTGCTCATGGTCGCGAGCGTGCTCGTCCTGGTTTGGGGCTTCCCGAACCTGCCCCGCCGCTAGCGCTTTAGCCGCCACAACCGTTCGGGCTTGTGCGCGGGGGTCTTCGTCGTACAGAGTTCGGGTCGATGGCCGGTCGAACGCGGAGCAGCCAGCGGCTGCGTGCAGCACTCTTCCTCGGCGTGGGCCTGGCCACGACGGGCCTCGTGCTCGTCGCCTATGGAACGGACATCTTCAAAGGGCTGGAGGCCAGCTCCATCGACACCCGTTTCACCGTCAGAGGAACGCAGCCGGCTCCGAAGGACGTCGTCGTCGTTGCCATCGACGCCAAGACCTTCCGCGATCTCCAGGAGCAGTGGCCGTTCGCGCGAGGCACGTACCACGGAAAGGTGATCCGGAACCTGCACGCCGCCGGGGCGAAGGTCATCGCCTACGACATCCAGTTCACGGAGCCCTCGACGCCGAAGCAGGACGACGAGTTGATCACTGCAGTCGGCGACGCTCGCAACGTCGTGCTCGCCACAACGGAGGTGGACGAGCAACGGCGAGGAAACGTCTTCGGCGGCAACATCCCTCCGGGCTCAGAGGTCGGGAACGCCCTCCTCAGAACCGATCCGGGAGACGTGCTGCGCCGTTTCAACTACCAGGTGCAGTTCCTGACGTCGTTCGCGGTCATCGCAGCGGAGTTCATGACCGGGCACGGAATCCACCCGTTTTCCGGTGAGCGCTGGATCGACTATCGCGGCCCGCCCGGAACCATTCCCACGATCTCCTATTCGACGGTCTGGAACGGGAACGCTCCTCCAGGATTCTTCCGTAACAAGGTGGTAGTCGTCGGCCCCGCGGCGCCCTCCCTCCAGGACGTCCACCCGACCCCCCTGGGCGAGAACATGCCCGGGGCCGAGATACAGGCGAACGCGATCTGGACGGTACTGCACGGCTTTCCGCTGAAGAGCGCCCCGAACTGGTTCACGATCCTCTCGATCATCGGGCTTGGGATGCTCGCGCCGGTCGCAAGTCTTCGTCTGAACTTGCTCTGGACGCTTCTGCTCGCCATCCCGGCGGCCGTGCTCTACGTCGTGGCGACACAACTCGCCTTCGACTACGGGCACGTGATCTCGTTCGTCTACCCGTTCACCGCGCTCGTGCTGTCGTCGGTCGGCTCACTCGGTGCGCATTACCTCATGGCCGCGTTCGAGCGCGAGCGCGTGCGCGATGTCTTCTCGCGCTTCGTGCCCGAGAGCGTCGTCGAGCAGGTGCTTGCGCGAACCGACGACGACCTCCGCCTGGGCGGCGTCTCGCTCGTCGGCACGGTCATGTTCACCGACCTTCGAGGCTTCACGACCTTCTCCGAGTCGCTGCCCGCCGACAAGGTGATCGAAGCGCTGAACATCTACCTCAGCGAGATGACCGACGCGATCCTGGACGCCGGCGGAACGCTCGTCTCCTACGAGGGCGACGGCATCATGGCCGTCTTCGGGGCGCCGATCGAACAAGAGGATCACGCGGATCAAGCCGTGATCGCGTCACGCGACATGCTCCAGGTACGGCTCCCGCGCTGGAACACGTGGCTGCGCGAGCACAAGCTGAGCAACGGCTTCAAGATGGGAATCGGGCTCAACACGGGGTCGTTCATGTCCGGAAACGTCGGTTCCGAGAGGCGCCTCGAGTACACCGCGATCGGCGACACGACGAACACGGCCTCACGCCTTCAGGGACTGACGAAGGGCCAGCCGTATCTGCTGTTCATGGCCGACTCGACCCGCGAGGCGCTGACTCGCGACGTCGACGACATGGTGTTCGTCGAGGAGTTCGAGGTCCGCGGCCGGCAGGAGTCGGTGAAGATCTGGTCGATCGAAGCGGCCAACTCGGAGGCGTTCGACGCCCGCGAGGCGGCGGCCGCCGCCGCTGAGGCGGTCGGAACCGGCGCCTAGCCGCGAGCGCGCGCCAGGTACGAGTGGCCGGCGCGGACGTCGACGTTCTTGCGGAGACGGAAGTTCCGGACCCGGACGATGCCGCGCAGCACTCTCGTCAGCGTCCCGTCGCAGCGGTCGAGGGTCAGCCACTTCGTTCCGCGCACGGTCGCCGAGCTGTACCGGCCCCGGGTCGTGAACTTGCCCTTGCCGTTTCCCCACAGCTTCCGGACCGGTTTCTTGCTCTTGGCCTGGATGCTCAGGGCCTTGACCGAGCCGCGCCCGCAAAGGCGGTAGTTCCCGCCGTCGAGCCGCAGCGTCGTGAACGCCCCGCGCGCTTTGCGCTGGAGGATCGTGAAGAGGCCCTGGTAGAACTCGGACGAGTTGGTCTTGCCGCCGCCGAGGCCCGCCGTCAGGAGAACCGTTCCGTGGAGCGTGTCCACCTGTGAGCCGACGGGGATCTCGGTCTGGCCGTCCAGTTCGACGAACTTGTTCGATCCGGCCTTCTTGACGAGCACCTTCCCGCTGACCGCCTTGACGCCGACGATCACGCCGGGCTGGGCCTGCTGGACGACGTCGGTCTCGCACGGCGCGAGGTCGCTGACAGGCGTCTGAGTAGACGTAGAAACCGCGTCGACGCCAACGATGTTCGTCACGTCCTCTGTTGGTGCGGTAAACGAGCCGCCGTAGGTCGCATCCGCGCTCGGCGGAATGGGGTCGACTCCGCTCTGCAACGTCAGGCTGAAGTCGTCCCCGGTTTCGTCAGGAGTGCCGGCATCGGCGTCGATCGCGGTGACGTCCAGCGGCTCGTCGCCCGAGTTGTGCACGACACCCGTGACATCTATGCGAGCGCCTGGCTCGACGCGGCTCGAGCAGGTTTGCGTCAGATCGATCGAGACCGCCTGCGCCCTGTGCGAAGCGCCTCTGGCCGTCGTTGTCAGCGCAAAGAGCGCTCCACCGACAAGGATCGCGGTGGCCAGCGCCGCTTGCGGCGCCAGTTTTTTCAGCCTCGAACCCTTGAAATGACTCATCTGCCGCAGACCCTCCCGATTTGGGCGGCAAGAACGGGACAACTGCCAGTCACTTTTACACGCTTTCCCGAAAAGGCGCAAACGGAGGATCTTGAGCGCCGATGCGAAATCTGTATAGGCTCCCGCTTCGCGATGAGGCTTCCCGGAACCCCAGCCCTCGGCCCGCTCCCGCCCCTGGCGGAGACCTGGCGCCGCTCGTTCGTCGAGCTCCTCGGCACGTTCGCGCTCGTATTCGTGGGGGTCGGGGCGATCATGTCGGTCGGCCCGCAAGCCGATGCGGGCACGCTCGAGGTCGCGCTCGCCTTCGGGCTCGTGATCGTGGTCATGGTCTCGGCCGTCGGCCACATCTCAGGGGCCCACTTCAACCCCGCGGTCACGTTCGGCTTCATGCTGACGCGACGGATTTCGGTGCTTCTCGGCCTCGCCTACTGGCTCGCGCAGTTCGCCGGAGCTGTCCTGGCAGCGCTGCTCCTGCGCTGGATCTTCCCCGCCGCGATCCGGGACGCGACGAACCTCGGCGCGCCTGCCGTCCACACGATCGACCTTGGTCCCGCACTCGTTGTCGAGGCGCTGCTCACCTTCTTCATCGTCTGGGTCGTCTTTGCGACGACCGCCGATCCGCGGAGCACGTACAGCGCAATCGCCGGCCTTGCGATCGGCCTCACGATCGTCTTCGGCATGCTGATGGCGTATCCCCTGACGGGTGGCTCATTCAACCCAGCGCGTGCGTTCGGCCCCGAGCTCGTCTCGTCGTCGTGGACCGATGCCTGGATCTACTACGTAGGCCCACTGGCCGGAGGAGCGATCGCTGCGCTGCTCTACGACGAGCTCTACCTGCGCCCGCTCGCCCCGCCTGCCGTGGGCCCGCCCGAAACCGGCGTTGAAGAGCCGGGCGTCCAGGCGTAAGCGTCGCGAGACCCACGCGTTCGCCAGCTAAACTTGTCGCAGCCGGGCGCATTCGTCTAGTGGCCTAGGACACCGCCCTCTCACGGCGGCGGCACGGGTTCGAATCCCGTATGCGCCTTTCCGACTATGTGACGCTCGCGCGATCACCCTGAAGCCCCGGAGGCGCCGAGGGATCGTAACGGCGGGCACCACGCCACCAACCCGTGTCGCCCATCTCGGGCGACTGCTGCGAGACCTGATCCATTCGCTGCCGCAGGTTGTCGAGATAATCCTGGGGGTCTCCACGCGAGGCAAGGTAGGTGGGATGCAGCGCGAGCTTCTCGTCGATCTCGCGACGGATGGACGCCCAGTGCTCGGCCGCAGTGCGGTGCTTCTCCGCCCGTTCGCCGAATCGGAGGAACGTCTGCAGACTCGCGAGCACCGCCGCAAGCACACTGAGCAACCCCACCGCAACCCGAAGTCCGGTGTTGACCTCGTGCTGGAGCGTCGCGAAAACGCTCGTCCCGACGAAAGTGGTTAGCACAACCACCGGAATGCCAAAGCGAATGTTGGACTTCGAAAGACGAGTCGCAAGCTCGTAATGAGCCTCCGAACTTGAAATCGCCCTGGCCTCCCAGTCGCGCAGCAGTTCGAGCACCGCGGCGGTCCAGGGACTTGGCGGCTTGCCGCCGTGTTCCGCAGGTGCTTCGTCCTTGACCACGAAAGCCACTCCCTTGCTTCGGGCAAGCGTCGCCAGAACCGACACGCTTGTCAAGCGTGCACGTCGAGTCTGGCGACAGACGTGCTCGTGCCGAGCCGATCCCGGTGCCACGCGAGCGCTGAAAAACCGTCCCGGCGCCTGGCGCGCGAGAATACGTGCTTGGAGCCGGAAACCCGTTACGCCCGGAGCCGCGATGTCAGCATCGCCTATCAGGTCACCGGCGAAGGCGCGTTCGATCTCGTTCACGTACCGCCCTTCACCTCTCACGTCGAGCTCGCCTGGAACCACGGACTGACCTCGGGGGCTCCGTGACCCCGTCGTCGTCCTTGACATCCCCGCGGGATCGAACTTTTTGGAAGACTCCCCGGCTCGCGTTTTGGAACCGATGAGTTCTGCGCCGTCAGTTCGTCTCTAATGGAAACCGGCAGCGGCAGAGGGGGAAAGAGATGACAGAGGGTCCGGGCAAAGATCAGCGAAGCGCTCGCGACGTGGGGACCACGCAGGAACGGCGCGCGGCGCACGAACGGCTCTCGACGGGAGCGCTCGCGCGCTGGGCGCGGGCGTGTGCGTCGCACCCCTGGCGGGTGGTTCTCGGCTCGCTCGCGTCGATCGCGTTGCTAATCGTTCTCGTGGCGACCATCGGCGGCAGCCTCAAGGACGTGTTCGAGATTCCGGGCTCCGACACGCAGAAGGCCACCGACCTGATCAAGGCGGAGTTCTCCTCCGAGCAGGGCTCCGTGCTGAACCTCGTCTTCGCCGCGCCGAAGGGCCAGCGTCTCGACACGCCCGAGCGCAAGGCCGCAGTCAAGGCGGCCGTTGCCAAGCTCAAGACGGCGGAGTTCAAGCCCAAGGACGGCAAGGCGGGCATCGACAGCGTCGGCAATCCGTTCTCCGACCAGACATTCTCGGACGACGGACGAATCGCGTACGCCGAGGCGCAGTTCTCGGAGACGATCGAGACCGCAGATCGCTCTCAGGTCGTTGCGGTGGAAAATGCGGTCCGCGACAGGGTCGAGCCGGCGGGTGTCACCGCCGAGTTCAACGGCGAGGCCGAGGCCCCGCCCATCCAGCAGGGAATACAAGAGCTGCTCGGCTTCCTGGCCGCGTTCATCGTGCTCATGATCGTCTTCCGCACGTTCGTCGCGACTGCGATTCCGATTGCGCTGGCGCTCGTGGCCGTCGGAACGGCGTTCCTCCTCCTCTTCATTCTTGCCGGGCTGACCGACATCAACACGGTCACGCCGATTCTCGTATCGATGATCGGCATCGGCGTCGGGATCGACTACTCGCTCTTCATCGTCACGCGGTTCAGGCAGTACCTGCACGAAGGGCTGTCGCCGGTCGACGCGGCCGCCGAGGCCGGCGCCTCCGCCGGCCGGGCCGTGCTGTTCGCGGGCCTCACGGTCGCGATCTCGGTCACCGGCCTCGCGTTCTTCGGGCTCGACTTCGTGACCAAGCTCGGCATCGGCGCGGCCCTGGGTGTGCTGACGACGGTCCTGATCGCCAACTCGCTCCTGATCGCGGTGCTCGCAAAGCTTGGGCACAAGATCGATCGGGGGAAGGTGCCGTTCCTCAGAGCAGATCGACGACTCCGAGGCCGGTCGCGAGAAGTCGTTGCTCGGGCGCTGGGGCCGGTTCGTGCCCCGTCACGCCAAGCCGATCTTCGTCATCCTGCTCGTGGCCGGTCTCGTCCTGGCCGGAACGTCCGCACTCGTGCGACTGGGCGCTTCCGACCAGGGGACCCAGCCGAAAAACCAGACCGCACGTCGAGCGTACGACCTCCTCGCCGAGGGCTTCGGGCCGGGCTTCAACGGCCCGATCCCGATCGTCGTCGACGTGAAGGGAGACGAAGGCGCTCCGCAGCGGGTCTACGACGGCGTCCGCGGGCTCGACGACGTTGCCTCGGTCGGGAAGCCGCAGTTCAACGATGCGAAGACCGTCGCGATCGTGTTCGTCACGCCCGATTCGGCGCCCCAGGACGAGAAGACCGCGCAGCTCGTCCATCGGCTGCGCGACGACGTCGTGCCGGCGGCGACCAAGGGAAGCGCCGCTGCGGTCTATGTGTCTGGGCTGAACGCGGCGTTCATCGACATCGCCGACCGGATCATGCAGCGGCTGCCGCTCTTCCTGCTCTACATCATCGGCGTCACGTTCATCGTGCTCGCCATGGCCTTCCGGTCGATCGTCATCTCCCTGACGGCGGCGATCACGACCATCCTGTCGGCGTTCATCGGGTTCGGCGTGCTCACGCTCGTGATCCAGGAGGGATACGGGATGAGCCTGACGGGGCTCGACCGGAAGGGGCCGATCGAAACCTTCGTTCCGCCGATCGCGTTCGCGATCCTCTTCGGCCTGTCGATGGACTACATGGTGTTTCTCGCGAGCCGCATTCGGGAGGAGCACGTCCACGGGCTGAACACGAGGGAGGCGGTCGAGCACGGGCTCGCGGCGATCGGGCGGGTCATCGTTGCGGCAGCGATCATCATGGCCACCGTCTTCTCCGCCTTCATTCTCACCTCCGACCGAATCTCCAAGGAGTTCGGCCTGTTGCTCGCGGTGGCGATCTTGACCGACGCGCTCGTCGTGAAGATGACGCTCATCCCAGCCTTCATGACGGTGATGGGCGAGAAGACCTGGTACATCCCGCGCTGGCTCGACCGGCTGCTGCCGAACATCACGATCGAGCCGCCGCACGACGGCGAGCGCGCTGCTCCTCCCGGTCGAGGTCGAGGCAGCCGGCCAGGAGGCCTGACGCGCACCGCCGGCTGCCGGCTCCTCACATGACTTGCTTGTTGTCCAGCCGGACGCACGTGCCGTGAACGACGCAGGCTGAGGCGTCGAGGCCGTCGATCAGCCACCCTCCGCCCTTCTTGTCGACGAGGTGGACGACGAGCGAGATGACGACCCCGCAGTCCGCATTCAGGCACCTCGTCCCGCCAGGGAGGATCGGGTGCACGATCGCCGTTCGCGACTTGTGGGAGACCCGCGTCCAGGCGAAGCGCACCCTCTCGTTGCCGAATGCGCGTTCCGCGTTCGTGAGCCGCAGGTAGGGGTGGCTCGAACGTGCGCAGTCCTTCCCCTCGGGCACGGACCCCGGTGTCCCGGACTCCCAGATCCGGTTCTGCTCCGTGACGAATTTCTCCGTGTAGTAGAGGCACGCCGTGCTCTCGTCGCCGGCGGACTCGGCCTTCCACGCGCTGCTGACCACGTCGCGGACCGCAGCCCTGTCGGCGGCGGCGTCGTATGGCGCCGATCCACCGCCGCAGCCCGCAAGCCCGAATGTGACGAGCAGCGCGGCGAGCGCGAAGGCCCTCATGCCTCGCAGCCTAGTACGAACGGTCTGGCCGCCAGGAGGGTTTGGCGCAATACAGTGCTGTGCCTCCGGGCCGCGCTGCTCGCCCCGAGGCCGGGTCCTCAGTCGCACCCAGGCTTACTAGCCTGGATGCTCCCTGCGTCCGCGCCCTCGGAACGACCATCGCACCCCGGCGACGAGCAGTATTCCGCCAAACCCTCCTAGGCCGGCGTGGCCGGAGGTGGCGGCGGCGCAGCGGTCTCGGCCACCGGCTCCTTCGCCTGGCGCAGGCGGAAGTACAGCATCGTCAGCACGATCGCGATGAACGGCGCCGTAATGGTGCCCGAGACGATCTGGGCGACGAAGCTCCGGAGCCAATCCGCGAGCGGCGAGAGGATGAGGCTCATGATGACGTTGAAGCCGATCAGGAGGAGAATCATCAGCACGATCACGCCGAAAACGCCCCAGCCGTTGCCGCGCACGAGCTCTCGGCTGCGGCTGAACGCTTCCCCGGCGCTTCGCTTCTCGAGGACGATGACCGGGATGATCACCGCCCACCAGGTCATCAGCACGAGACCCGGCACGATGAAGAGGATCAGTCCGAGGACGATCCCCAGGCCGGCGAGGATCGCGGCGACCGCGACCGAGGTAAGGTGTTCCCGGGCCTGCGAGAACGTCTCTCCGAGCGAGAGGTCGGCTCGCCCGTCGCGCACGTCGTCGACGGCCTTGACGAGTGCCGCCTGTAGCCAGAAGAGCGCGATCAGTGAGAGCACGCCTGCGATCAGCGCGCCGACCCACGTGAGCGCAAGCGTGAGCAGCGCACCGATCACCGCGACGGCTGCATAGACGAGGAACGAGAACGTGAGCAGGTGGCTCCAGTGCGCCTTGTACAGCTGCCACGCCTCGCCGATCACTCCGTTGGTCGGGCTCATGTCCGAGAGACCCTAAGGCTTGGCGAGCGCCACGACCCGACGAACCGTTCCGGCACGCTCGTGACGCGCCTCGATCCCGAGCTCGCCTCCCTCGGGCGCCTCGATCACCCACTCGAGCTTGGCAAGGTCGGTGGTCGAGTCGTCACCGCCCCACCACAGCGTGCTCCGCTTGTGAACGCGGCCCTGGAGCTGGCCCGCCTCGACCTTCCGCTCGCCGGCCACGAGCTCGGCGCCCTCCGGGAGCGTCAACTCCACCTCGAGCGGCGGCACCGCCTTCCGCTCGACCGCCTTCTCGGTCACGCTCGTCGGCAGCCAGCCCGTGTTCTGTAGGACGAGGCGCACCTTGTACGCATCCTCGCCCACAGGCTCGACGTCGAGCGATTTGACCTCGAGCCGCGGTGAGATCAGCAGGTGCCAGAGAGCGAGGTCCGAGTGCGGTGCGATCTCGCGCTCGAGAAACTGCGGCGGCACGTTCCCCCAGCAGTACATGACGTCCCAGCCGCCGAGCTCGACCTCGCCGAGCTGCGGGTGGTCGAACAGGTACCAGTCGACGTAGCCCTTGCCGTCCAGCTTCTCGTCGTTCCAGCGCAGGAGCTTCAGGTCGTCCTCGACCGGATGCTCCTTCATCCACTCGATGTAGCCGTAGTCTTCGATCCCGGCCTCGCGCTGCGGGCTCCAGAACTCAGTCGTCCACGAATAGACGCCGAGGTGATCGTAGAACCAGTCGTGTGCGCCGCGCCCTTGATCGTCTGCTTCGGGTCGTACTGGAACTCGTGGAAGACGGACACGGACGGATAGCCCGGTGCGCTTCGTCGCCTCCTTGCCGATCAGCTTGTACGCGCGCAGGTCGGCCGTCGGAAAGTGATCGTCGTCGTAGCCCGCGTACGGGCGCAGGTGGACGCCGGAGAACGTGTGGTAGGCGATGTGGCCCGTGATGTTCGGACGCGCGACGATCGCCTCTCCGTGCGCGCGCGTCTCGGGCTCTGAGAGCGGGAACGGTCCGGCGCCGGGCTGCTCGCCCTCGGGCGCCCACTCGATCGGGAAGTTGCGATTGAGGTCGAGGCCCTCGAGCGGCGGCGGCGATCTTGATCGTCGACGCCGTCGTAGTTGCGGATCATCCCTTCCCAGAGCACGCGGTAGAACTCGCCGTCGTCGGGGCCTTCGTCGGGATCGCGCGGGATCATCAGGCGCGGTTCGTCGGAATGCGTGCTTCCACGCTCCGTTCGGATCCTTGAGCCGCATCATCAGGATCCGCCCGTCGCCGTCGATGTCCTCCTCGTAGAGACCGTCCTGCTCGTCGAGACGCGGATAGGGGCGGACGCTCGAGCGGACGAAGCGCGGACGGTCGGCCAGCGCGAGCTCGGCGCCGTCGGGGTTCAGGCGGGGGACGACGTAGAAGGCGCGCGTGTCGAGACAGCGCGTCACCTTCGGATCGCTCCCGTACCCGCTCAGGAGCTTGTCGATCAGGTGGAGCGCCGCGGTGCAGCCCGTGACCTCGAGCGCGTGGATGTTCGCCTCGATCAGGAAGGCGGGCTTGTCGAGGTCGGCACCGGTCTCGAAGTTCGTGATCGTCGCGAGCCAGATGTCCCGATCCTCGAAGGAGCGGCCGATCGACTCGAGGTGGTAGAGGTCGGGGCGCTCCTCGGCCCAGGCCTGGAGGATCGTCGTCAGCTCGTCGTACCGGTAGAACCGGTCGAAGGCGACGTCAGGCCACTACTTGGACAGCTCGGAGACGAGCGGTCCCGTGTCGAGCGGGTCGAAGCCGATCCGCGCAGCGATCTCCTCGCTCGCGGGCTTCGTGCCCTCGCTGAAGAGGCTCCGCAGCCGCTCACCGGTCTCGGACGAGCGCCACCAGTCCGCGCCGATCTCCTTCGACAGGTGCTCGCGAAGCTGCGCCGAGCGGATCCAGGCCCGGAGGTAGTCGGCCGAGTAGAAGCCCGCGTCCATGTCCGCGAGGTACGCGTCCGGCGATAGCGGACTCCGGTCGCCTCGCCGAGATACTCCGCAGTAGCCGTCCGGAGTGCCGTCGTCCTCGGGGAAGCGACCCCAGAACTCGAGCTCGAAGACGAAGCTTCGCCGCGTAGCGCCGGTAGAGCAGCGCCTCGAGGAAGGTCGTCGCCTCCGCGTTCGTGGCGGCCTCCTCGTCCGAGAGCCCGAAGTACTCGGCGTGCCAGCCGGGCTCGCGCGAGATCGCCTCGAGGATGAAGGAGTAGATCTCGGTCAGCGCGTGGTCGCGCGACAGGTTGCGGAACGTGTACGGGAGGCTCGGGTCGCAGCCCGCGTAGTGGAGCGCGTGCCCGGCCTCGTGCAGGAACGCCTGGTAGTCGTGGAGCCCGCCCTGCGCTCGCGTGATCAGGTGGACGACGTTCGGCGCGTCCGACGGCGATCACGCACGCACGCGGAGACTTCTGCGGGCGGTCGTCGAGGTCGAGCCGGATGCTCGCGAGTCGTTCGCGAGATCGAAGCCGAGCTTCGGGTCAGCGTGTCCATGCAGACCTCGACCGCGCGGTCCTTCGTGTAGGTCGCCTCGAGCGGCGAGAGCCGGCGCATGTAGGACATGTGGAACGCGGCGGGCCGGCTCGCGCTCGTCGCCGAGCAGTCGCTCGAACCAGCGGTCGCGGAGCGTCGCGTACGCGCCGGCGCTCTCGTCGCTCGCGATCCGCTGAGCCGCTCGGCGAGCGCGCGGAGCGAGATGCCCTTCTCCTCTTCGTTGCGCTGCGACGGGATCCGTGAGTGCCCGAGAGCTCGCCCGCGAGCGCGTTCTCGTCGCGGATCAGCTCACGCCGTCCCTCGTTGAACTCGGCCGACGCGTCCGCCGTGGAGCTCGCCGAGCTCGTCGCGGTCGGCGTAGTCGGGGAGGACGGCCAGCTTCGCCTGCGCCGTCCGGAGCGGGATCTCCTCGCCCTGGAACGTGACCCGCGCCGCGAGGATCGCGTTCTCGAGCTCGTCCTTGCGTTCGGAGAGCTCCTGGTCGGCGACGCCGGCCTCGCATTCCATGCGCAGCCGGTAGATCCGCTCGTGCTCGTCTCCTTCGGCCTCCTCCTCGGCCGAGCGGAGCGCGTCGAGCTGCTCGCGGTTGAAGAGATCGGCGTAGCGCGCGACGATCGCGGCGCGCTCGGAGATCTCCTTCTCCCCGACTCGCACGGCGCGGACCTCCTCGGCGCGCTCGAAGAGGTACTTCGCGGAGGCGCTCCTCGTACTCCGCGGGGTGCGAACCGTGGCGACGCTCACCCTTGGCAATCTACACGGCCAAGGCTGATATTGTCAACTATATCGACGTCAGGGCGTGACCGAGCTCCGCGCAGAGGCGCTCGACCGTGGCCCGGAAGATCGTCGAGGTCGAACGGCTTCCGGATGAAGTCGTCGCGCGCCCGCGTCGAGCGGAGGATCGCGACCGACGTGCCGCTGAGCAGGCAGATCGGCGGCGTCCGGCTGCTGCGACCGGATGACCGGGACGAGCCTCGACCCGTGCTGCTCCCGACGTGGAGGTCGAGCAGCACGAGGTCGACCGGTTCGCTGACGAGGAGCTCGCCGGCCAGGTCGAGCGTGTCGGCCTCGAGCACGCGGTAGTTCTCGAGCTCGAGGTTGACGCGGCAGAGCAGCGCAGCGCACGGGTCGTCCTCGACGACGAGGACGGTCGCGCACCGCAGTGCTCCCCGCAGGCCGCTGCGAGTTGATCGACATTCCCATACTTAGTGTCGACCGCTAGACGGCTCGCGACCCACTCCGCCTTGCGCCGCGGTGGAGCAAAAAACCCGCTCTTTGCGGGTATTTGCTGTCGTTCCCGGCCGTACCTCGAACGAGCGATCGCGTCGTTTGCCTCAGGAAGTGGGAAACGCGAGCCGAGCGATCCGAGTGGATCGAGGCACTCCTGGAGGCGAGCCTCCGAGCGGGCCGGCCCCACTCCGGGATTTCGTCGCCACGCCTGGCGGGACTTCCAGCGCGCGCTCGACCCGCTCGCGGCGCCTAGGCCGCTTCCTCCCGGGCGCTCCTGATCCGCTCGAGCGTCTGCTCGCGGCCGAGGAGCTCGATGCTCTCGAAGAGGCCGGGCGAGATCTTCGAGCCGGTGACGGCGACGCGGATCGGCTGAAACGCCTCGCGCGGCTTCAGCTCGAGTCGCTCGGCGAGCCCCCGGAGCGCTTGCTCGATCGACTCGGCGGTGAACGGCTCGAGCTTCGGCCGAGCGTCTGCTCGGCCTCGGCTCGAGCACGGCTCCGTCGAGGAGCGCCGGGTCCGGCTCGACGTCGCTCGAAGAGGAAGCCGGCGAAGTCGGGAACTCGCCGAGCGTCGCGATCTTCTCCTGGACGAGCGGCGCCGACTTGCGCACGAGCGCCTCGTCCCAGTCGTAGCCCCGCTCGCGGAGGAAGGCTCGACGAGCCGATCGGCGTACTCGTCGGGCGGGAGCTCGCGCAGGTAGACGCCGTTCAGCCACTCGAGCTTCTGGAAGTCGAAGACGGCCGGGCTCGCGCCGACGCGCTCGAGCGTGAAGCGCTCGACGAGCTCTTCGCGCGACATGACCGTCGTCTTGTCGTCGTAGCTCCAGCCGAGCAGCGCGAGGAAGTTGACGAGCGCCTCGGGGATGTAGCCCTGCGCGCGGAACTCCTCGACCGAGGTCGCGCCGTGTCGCTTGGAGAGCTTCTTGCCGTCCGCGCCGAGGATGTTCGCCAGGTGCCCGTACTCGCGGGAGGGGCGCCCCGAGCGCCTCGAGGATCTGGATCTGCTTCGGCGTGTTCGAGATGTGGTCCTCGCCGCGGAGGACGTGCGTGATCCCGTCGAGCCAGTCCTCGACCGGCGAGGCGAAGTTGTACGTCGGCCGTCCGTCGGCGCGGACGAGGACGAGGTCTTCGATCTTCTCGTTCGGGTGCTCGATGCGGCCGCGGATCAGGTCGTCCCAGGCAGTCGCGCCCTCGTCGGGCATCCGCATCCGGATCGCGCCCTCGTCCTCGTACGCCTTGCCCTCGTCGAGCGAGGCGCTGCGCCTCCTCGCGGCAGCGCTCCATGCGGTCGAGCTGGAACGTGACCTCGCCGTCCCAGTCGAGCCCGAGCCAGCGGAGCGACTCCTGGATCTGCTCGGTGGCGGTCGTCGACCTCGCGGCTCGTGTCGGTGTTCTCGATGCGCAGCCGGAACTCGCCGCCCTCATGGCGCGCGAAGAGCCAGTTGAAGAGCGCGGTGTGGACGCCTCCGATGTGGAGGAAGCCGGTCGGGCTCGGCGCGAAGCGGACGACGGGTGGCATGCGCCGTATCGTACGGGACCGTGCTGATCGGCGCTCACGTCTCGTCGGCAGGCGGGCATCCACACTGCGATCGACCGGGCCGAGGCGATGGGCGCCGATTCGGTGCAGGTGTTCACGCAGAGCCCGCGGATGTGGCGGCCGACGAACCATCCGCCGGAGAACATCGAGCGGTTCAAGGAGCGGCGAGCCGAGGCCGGGATCGACGGCGTCCTGTGCCATGCGCTCTACCTCGTCAACCTCGCGAACCCGAAGGACGACCTCTACGAGAAGTCGGTCGCGGCGATGTGCCAACACGGTCGACGTCGGGCTGCGCGATCGAGGCGGACGGGGTCGTCTTCCACATCGGCTCGCACCTCGGCGCGGGCATGGACGCCGGGCTCGAGCGAGTCGTCGAAGGCGATGAAGAAGGTGCTCGACCGCTGCTCGGACACGACGTGGCTGCTGATGGAGAACTCGCGCCGGCGCGGGCGCGACGATCGGGCGCTCGATCGAGGAGCTGGCCGTGATCTTCGACCGGCTCGGACGGCCATCCGCGGCTCGGCGTCTGCCTCGACTCGTGCCATCTGTACGCGTCCGGCTACGACGTGACCGACGAGGCGGCGCTCGACGCGACGCTCGACGAGCTCGATCGGCTCGATCGGCCTCGACCGGCTGCGCGCCCTGCACGTCAACGACTCGACGGCGCCGCTCGGCTCGAACCGCGACCGGCACGCGAACATCGGCGAGGGCTGATGGGCAGGAAGCTGGCGTCTTCCTGCGCCATCCGAAGCTGCAGGGCCTGCCGGCGGTGCTCGAGGTGCCCGGGGAGGACGGGCACGGCCCGAACGCGGTCGAGGTCCGGAAGGCGAAGAAGCTTCACGCAGCCCGGCCGCGAGCGTCGAAAGCAAAACGGTGAGCCCGCGGCCCATCCGTGTCGTACCGAGCCATGCTCTAACAGGACAGCGCACCGCGGGGTCCGGCCGCGGGCCTCCCTCCGTTTTCAGCCTATTCGGGAAAGCGCGCGTGTCTGTCACCGGAAGCGTGCCAGTCTGAGTCAACTTGCGGAGAGGCCCCGTCTCTGTCGCCGGTGGAACCTCCCGGTTCCCCCGAACCCCCTCCACTGGTCCGCTTCGCGGACAGAGCGCTACGCGCTCGGACTGACCTGCGCGAAGATCCGGAAGCTCGGCTCACCGAGCGGAAGCTCGTGGAACTCCGGGTTGACGCACCCGAGCTCGTCCTCTCGTCCCTCGTAGCACGCTCTCGACCTCGACGCGGCACATCGGCAGCGGCTGCCTGCTCGCCCGCACCGCCCCGAACTGCCCGCGCTGCTCGGCCTCGAGCATCAGCACGAGGTCGATCTCGACGTCGAACACCTTCTGCATGCAGCCGACGTACGTCCGGCCCAGCTCGTCGAACGAGTAGAGGAACGGACAGCCGCGCTCGACGCAGGCCGACGGGTGGACGACCTTGTCGCAATGAACATCGCAGCGCCGCACTCGACCTCGTCCTGGGGATGGAGAGGGAGCCCCTGCGGAACGACCTCAAGGCGCCGCATCGTGCGGACATTGTCGGCACGGCGAACGCCGATCCGCAAGACTTGACAACCGCATCGGAAAATGCTTGGTCAGACAGGAGCCGAGCAGCCGATCGGCGATGTTCAGGACGTCCATCTGCGTGAACGCCTGGTGGTCCGGCTCCGCCCCGTCGGGTTGCTCGTCCGCACGGAACCAGAGGGCCTGAACGGTCGTCATCCCGACCTCGGCCGCGCCGCGGACGTCCTCGAGAGCCGGTCGCCGACGAAGAGCGCGTCGCCACGGCGCAACCTCGAGCGCCTCGAGGGCGCGCTCGAAGATCTCCGGGTGCGGCTTGCGCTTGCCGACCTCCGACGAGAAGACCGCGAAGTCGATCCGCTCCGCGATCCCCATCTGCTCGAGATCGCGGCGGAGCAGCCAGGCCGGGGTCGAACGCGTTCGAGACGAGCCCGAGCCGAAGGCCGCGCGAGCGCAGCGACTCGAGCAAGGCGTGGGTCGTCGCGCCCAGCACCCGGGCCGGCTCCCACGCCGCATGCTCGGCCTCGAGGAAGCGGTCGAGCTCGGCTCTCCGAGACGTCGATCGCCGAAGTGACCGAGCGTCTGGCGGATGAGGCCCGGGTACTCGATCTCCTCGATCGTCCCCGGAACCCAGAAGAGCGGCTCGAAGTTCTCGCGGAAGTGCTCGCGGATCTCGTCGGCCGGGCGCGAGGTCGTCACGTTCGAGCGCCTCGAGACCCGCGCGGAACGCGGCGTCCATCAGCTCCTCGTCGTAGCCGAAAGCCATCAGCGTGTCGCCCCAGTCGAAGAGAACGGCGCGAAGCACTAGAAGCGACGGAGGGCGTAAGCCGGAGGTGGGTTCACCCGTGAGGCACGCGTGTCGCCACGAGTGGCGAAGGAGGAACGGGGGCCCTGGGTTCCCCCGTGTCAGCACCGCGGGTACGCTAGCCGCGTGGCGCGAAAGATCCTCTGGGCCTCACTCGCCCTCGCGCCAATCACGTTCGTCGCCGACTTCGTGCTCGAGGTCGGCGACGTCGCTCTCTTCGTCCTCGCCTCGATCGCGCTCATTCCGCTCGCCTGGCTGATCGGCGAGGCAACCGAGCACGCGGCGCAGCACACGGGGGCCGGCAGTCGGCGGCTTCCTGAACGCGACGTTCGGCAACGCTCCCGAGCTGATCATCTCGCTGCTCGCGATCAACAACGGACTGACGGAGGTCGTGCGCGGCTCGCTGACGGGAAGCGTCGTCGGCAACCTGCTGCTCGTTCTCGGCTTCTCGCTCCTCTTCGGCCGCGGCAACCAGTCGGTCGACCGTGCGTCGAGCTTCATCTGGCTCGGGCTGATCCTCGTGGCGACGATCGCCTTCACGGTGCCCGCAATCCCCGGTTGGCACGGAGACCCGGAGCGGCACTCCTCGAAGTGCTCTCGCTGCCCGTCGCCGATCGCCCTGCTCGTCCTCTACGTCGGCGTCGACCTGGTGGCAGCTCCGGAGGCATCGGCGCAGGCACGGGGCGGCCGAGGCGTCCGAGAGCGGCTGGTCGCTACCCGCCGCGGTCGCGGTGCTCGCGGCCGCGACCGTCGTCACCGCCGTCATCGCGGAGATCCTCGTCGGCATACGATCGAGACCTTCGCCGAGAAGGCTCACCTCTCGGACTTCTTCGTCGCCGCAGTCATCGTCGCGATCGTCGGCAACGCGGCGGAGCACGGTGGTGCCATCGTCGTCGCCCACCGGGGCACAGGTGAAGCTCGCTGCGGAGATCGCGCTCTCGTCGAGCGCCCAGGTCGCCGTCTTCCTGATCCCGGCGGTCGCGCATCCTCTCCTGGACGATCGATCCGCTCGCGCTGTCGTTCCGGCCGGTCGAGCTGGCGTCGCTGGCGTTCTCCACCCTCGTCGTCGGCTGGCTCTTCGGGACCGGCGGACGAGCAGCCGAGACGGCGTGTCGCTGATCGGGATCTACGTGGGCGTCGCCGCGGCGTTCTTCATCGCCGGCGCCCGCTAGACGCGGGCGGCGACGCCGAGGGCGCGCGGGATCGCGTCGCTCGCGCGGTCGATGTCCTCGTCGCTGATCGCGAGGTGCGTCACCGCTCGCAGCACTCCGGGCAGCATCGTCGGAGTCAGCCGGATGCCCTCGCCGAGAAGCCGCTCGATGGCGTCGCCGACCTCCAGGTCGAGCGCGCCTACGTCGATCTGCACGAAGTTCGTCTCGACCCGCTCGAGATCGACCGGAACCCCCGCCTCGTGCAGCCGCTCGCCGAGACGGCGAGCCCGAGCGTGATCCTCCACGAGCCGGTCGACGTGGTGGTCGAGGGCGTACACGCAGGCGGCGGCGACGATCCCGGCCTGGCGCATCGCTCCGCCGAACTGGTGCTTGAACCGCCGCGCGCGCAGCATCCGCTCGGACGACCCGGCGACGACCGCGCCGAGCGGGCAGCCGAGCCCCTTCGAGAAGCAGATCGTGACCGTGTCGGCGTGGCCGGCGATCGCAGACGGCTCCACGCCGCTTGCGACTGCAGCGTTGAAGATGCGGGCACCGTCGAGGTGGAGCGAGAGGTCGAGCTCCCGACACGTCTCCGCCATTGCCTCGACCTCGACAAGCGGCCAGACCCGCCCACCCGAGGCGTTGTGCGTGTTCTCGATCGCGACGATCCGAGTCGTCGGCACGTGCCCGAGGTCGCCGCGCCGCGCCGCCGCGCGCACCTGCTCGGGCGTGAAGCGCCCGGCCACGGCCGGCAGCGGGCGCGTCATCAGGCCGGCGTGCACCGCCGGACCGCCGAGCTCCGCGACCAGGATGTGCGAGTTCTCCTCGGCGATCAGCTCGTCGCCCGGGTCGCCGAGCACGCGCAGTGCGATCTCGTTCGCCATCGTCGCGGTGGGAACGAAGACCGAGTCTTCGTGGCCGAGCGTCTCCGCCGACGCGCCGCTCGAGCTCGTTGACGGTCGGATCCTCCCGCAGCTGCTCGTCCCCGACCTCGGCGTTGGCGATCGCCTCCCGCATGGCCGGCGTCGGCTTGCTCGCGGTGTCGGAGCGAAGGTCGATCACGGCGTCATTGTGCCGACGAAGAGCTCAGGCGGTGAGGCTTGGATAGCGGTCGGTGACGATCGCGAGGTACGAAGCAGTCTGCGCGTGATAGCGCAGGCAGTAGAGACCGAGGTGCTCCATTCCGCGCGGCATGCGGCCGATGAAGATCGCGACGAACCAGCCAAGGATCGCGACGACCTGTAGCACGTTGCCGAACACCCAGTTCAGAACCACCGCCGGAATCGCGACGATCGGGCGAAACGCTGTCACGAGCCTGTGCTGAGTCGCGGGCCCGTCAACGTCGAGGTCGATCGGATAGCTCCCGGCCGTGCCGTGGAAGGGTGGGTACGGGTTCGCCAGGATGTACAGGTACGCGTAGACGAAGACCGAGTAGCGCACGTAGCGGACGAGCCAGTTGTGGATCCGGTCCGGCGGGCGGCCCTTGATCAAGGTCGCAAACCAGTTGACGATGCCGACGACGATCGCCGCAACCGTGTAGAGGCCGAGCCAGATCAGGTGCGGAATCGCGAGCAGGGGCCGAGCGAGCACCGTGAGGCGTGAGCGCTTCAGGTCGTCGTTCACGACGATCCGAACCGCGTGCGGCCTGGGCGGCTCGACCGGAGGGACGTACGGCTGCTCGGGAACGATCGGCTCGCTCACGGGGGCGCGATCCTAGCGGGGCACCCCGCATAGGGGATTGCCGAATCCGTCTCCCGCGCCGATCATGTCCAAGCGAACCGCAACGAAAGAGGGCCGCATGAATCTTGCCGTCTCTCTGTGGCGCCTGATCCAGGAAGACCGACTCTTCCGCTGGGCAACGTATGCATCGGTCGTCGTTATCTGGTTCGCGATCGCGTGGGCCGATGTGCGCCTTCTGTTCGGCCTCCCCCTGATCGCAGCCGCGCTCTGGTGGCTCCGCCGTCAGCGGGAACGCCGCGGCTGGCTCACCGAGCCCGAAGTAGACATCGACCTGCTGTAGCTACGCGCCCTTCTGGGGCTCGAGCTGCCTCGCCTCGCTCGGCTCAGCCGAGAGATCGGGGTGGTCCTCGAAGAGGTAGCGCATGACGGCGCGCTTCGCGGCCTTGACCTCGTCCACCCGGCCGACGGGCCGGTTGTGCGGGGCTTCCTTGAGCAGCTCGGGCCGCTCCGCCGCGTCACGGACGATCTCGAGCATCGCCTCGACGAAGTCGTCGAGCGTCTCCTTCGCCTCGGTCTCGGTCGGCTCGATCATCAGCGCCTCCGGGACGACGAGTGGGAAGTAGACCGTCGGCGGGTGGAAGTCGTAGTCCATCAGGCGCTTGGCGACGTCGAGCGCCGTGATGCCGTGCTCGCGCTTCAGCGCGCCGCGCCGAGAGGACGAACTCGTGCATGCAGAGCCGGTCGAAGGGGAGCTCGTACGCGTCCTTGAGCCGTGCGAGCAGGTAGTTCGCGTTCAGGACGGCGACCTCGGACATCTCGCGCAGGCCGGGCCCGTACGAGCGGATGAAGGCGTAAGAGCGGACGAAGACGCCGAACGGGCCGCAGAAGCCCCGCACCTTGCCGATCGTCTTCGGACGGTCGTAGTCGAGCCGGAACGCCTCGCCTTCGCGCACGATCGCCGGCACCGGCAGGAACGGCTCGAGGTGGTCGCGGACCGCGATCGGCCCGCCGCCCGGCCCGCCGCCGCCGTGCGGCTGCGAGAACGTCTTGTGCAGGTTGAAGTGGACGATGTCGAAGCCCATGTCGCCGGGCCGGGAGATTCCGCAGACCGCGTTCAGGTTCGCGCCGTCGTAGTACATGAGAGCGCCCGCGCCGTGGAAGATCTCCGTGATCTCCTCGATCGACTCGTCGAAGAGCCCGAGCGTCGAGGGGTTCGTCAGCATCAGGCCGGCGGTGCCCTCGTCGACCTTCGCGCGCAGATCGTCGACGTCGATGTTGCCCCGCGGGTCGGTCTTGACGTGCGTGACCTCGTACCCGGCCATGGTCACGCTCGCGGGATTCGTGCCGTGCGCGGTGTCGGGGATGACGATCTTGCGCCGGGTCTCGGCCTCGCCGCGGTCGGCGAAGTGGGCGCGCATGAGCATCAGCCCGGTCAGCTCGCCCTGCGAGCCGGCTGCGGGCTGGAGCGAGATCGCGGGCAGCCCCGCAACCTCGGCGAGGATCCCCTGTAGCCGCCACATCAGCTCGAGCGCGCCCTGGGCGCCCTCGTCCTCCTGAAGCGGGTGCAGGTCGCGAAAGCCGGGCAGGTTGACGACCCGTTCGTTGACCCGCGGGTTGTGCTTCATCGTGCAGGAGCCGAGCGGATAGAAGCCGGTGTCGACGCCGAACGTGCGCGTCGAGATCCTCGTGAAGTGGCGGACGAGCTCGGGCTCGGCGATCTCGGGAAGGCGCGGCGCGCGCTCGCGGCGCAGCTCCTCGGGGATCTCGGGGACGGGCAGGTCGTTTGCAGGCAGGCTGGAAGCACGACGGCCTTCCTGCGAGCGCTCGTAGATCAGCTTCACGGGGCCAGCACCTCCGCGAGGCGATCGATGTCGTCGCGCGTGCGCTTCTCGGTGACGCAGACGAGCAGGGCGTCCTCCATCCCCGCGTAGTCACGCTTGAGCGCGTAGCCCGGGTGAACGCCCTGCTCGCGGGCGCTGCGGATCGCCTCCTCGGCGGGCCGTCCGACGCGTACGGCAAACTCCTTGAACGTTGTCTGTTCTGGAAACACGAGTGGGAGACCGAGTCGTTCCTTCGCATAGGCCGCGAGGGCCATGCAGGTCTCCCCCTGCTCCCTGAGACCTTGAGGTCCGAGCCACGAGAGGTGGACGAGCCCGGCGAGTGCCAGGAGCGTCTGGTTCGTCGTGATGTTCGAGGTCGCCTTCTCGCGGCGGATGTGCTGCTCGCGGGTCTGCAGGGTCAAGACATAGGCGCGCCGGCCTTCGACGTCGGTCGTCTCACCGACGATCCGGCCGGGCATGCGCCGCACATAGTCGGAGCGCGCCGCCATGAAGCCGTAATGGGGACCGCCGTACGACTGGTAGTTGCCCGCTGCCTGTCCTTCGCCGATGGCGATCGCACAGCCGTACTCTCCCGGCGCCTCGAGGATGCCGAGGGACACGGGGTCGACGTGCGCGATCGATAGCGCACCGGCGTCGTTCGCAGCGGCGGCGATGTCCGGGCCCGGCTCGAGGCAGCCGAAGAAGTTCGGCTGCTGGAAGATGACGCACGCGGCGTCGTGCGCGGCGTCGGCGAGCTCGCCGGGGTCGGTGACCCCGTCACGGTGCGGCACCTCGACCACCTCGAGGCCGAACCCGGGGGCGTACGTCTTCACGACCTGGCGCACCTGCGGGTTGAGCGTCTCGGCGAGGACGACCCGCGACCGGCCGGTGACGTGCTTCGCGACGTAGCAGGCGTCGGCGGCGACCGTCGTGCCGTCGTAGCCCGACGCATTCGAGACGTCCATGCCGGTCAGCTCGCAGATCGCGGTCTGGTACTCGAAGATCGCCTGCAGGACGCCCTGGCTCATCTCGGCCTGGTACGGGGTGTACGCGGTCAGGAGCTCCCCACGCGAGAGCACGGCGTCGACGACGGCCGGCACATAGTGGTCGTAGATCCCCGCCCCCAGGAACGAGAGCTCACGTCCCGTGTCGACGTTCTTGGCGGCGAGCTCCTCGAGGTGCGCGACGATCTCCTGCTCGGAGAGAGCGGGCTCGAGGTCGAGCTCCCGATCGAACCGCACGCCGGCCGGGATGTCGCGGAAGAGGTCGTCGATCGACTCGACGCCGATCGCCGCGAGCATCTCCTCGCGATCTCGCTCTGTGAGCGAGAGGAAGCTCACTGCTCGTCGACGAAGCTCTTGTAGACCGCGGCGTCCATGAGGTCGTCTGCCTCCGCCGGATCGGTGAGGCGGATGCGGACGAGCCAGCCCTCGCCGTACGGATCCTCGTTCACCGTCTCGGGCTCGGCGACGACCTTCGCGTTCACCTCGATGATCACGCCCGACAGGGGCGAGATCAAATCGGACACGGCCTTGACAGACTCGACCTCACCGTACGAGGCGTTCTGCGAGACCTCGGCGCCCTCCTCGGGCGGTTCGTAGTGGACGAGCTCGCCGAGCGCGTCCTGCGCGAACCAGCTGATGCCGAGCGTGGCCTCGTCGCCCTCGATCCGGGCCCAGTCGTGCTCGGTGTTGTACTGCAGGCCGTCGGGATAGCTCTCGGCAGCTGCCACTACTAACCCTCCCTCTTGTAGATCGGCTTCTTGACGACTTCGGCGCGCCGTTCGCGGCCGCGGAGGTCGATCGTAAGTGTCGTTCCGGGCTCGGCGTGCTCCGCGCCGACGTAACCCATGCCGATTCCCCTGTCGAGCATCGGCGAGTGCGACCCGGAAGTGACCTCGCCGCCCTCGACGATCGCCATCCCCTGGCGCGGGATTCCCGCGTCCTGCATGACGAAGGCCGCGAGCTTGCGCGCGGGCCCATCCGCCTTGATTCGCCGCAGCTCCTCGACCCCGGTGAAGTCCTTGTCGAGAGCGCAGACCCAGCCGAGGCCCGCGGAGATCGCGTCGGTCTCCGGGCCGATGTCGTTGCCGTGGAGCGGATAACAGACTTCGAGTCGGAGGGTGTCGCGGGCACCGAGCCCCACCGGCCTCGCGCCTCGCTCGAGCACGGCGTCCCAGAGCGCGACCGCATCCTCGTTCATCACCATCAGCTCGACGCCGGCCTCGCCCGTGTAGCCCGTGCGGTTGACCATGCACTCGATGCCGTCGATTTCCCCCATCGCGAACGTGAACGCAGGCGCCTCCCCGAGCCCCAGCCGCTCGAGCGAGCGCGGGCCTTGGACGGCCAGCAGCGCGTACCGGTCGGAGATGTCGCGGATGTCCGAGCCAGGCCGCTCGCGTTCCTTCAACCAGTCGAAGTCGGCGTCCTTGTTCGATGCGTTCACGACGAGGAGATAGCGACCGCCCTCGAGACGGTAGACGATGAGGTCGTCGACGATCCCGCCCTGCTCGTTCGTGAGGAGCGTGTACTGGGCGCCCCCGACCTCCAGACGATCCAGGTCGTTCGAGAGGAGCGACTGGAGCAGCTCGCGGGCCTGCGGGCCTTCGACCTCGATCTCGCCCATGTGCGAGACGTCGAAGACGCCGCAGTCCTCACGGACCGCGCGGTGCTCGGAGATCACGCCTTCGTACTGCACGGGCATCTCCCAGCCCGCGAACGGCACCATCCGCGCACCGAGGGAGACGTGGCGCTCGAAGAGCGGCGTCCGAAGCAGCGTCTGCATGCGCTCCGGATGCTAATGAACACCCAGGGACCGGTCATCCGCCTCGGCGGTTGAGAACGGCTGGCCGGATCACCGGCGGGCTTCAAGACCCGACGGGAGGGCAAGGTCGAAGTACCGCGCCTGGCGATTTCTAAAGAGCCAGGACGGGAGCCGGGGCTAGTCGCGCAGGAAGGACGGCACTTCGAGCACGTCGTCGGGGAGGTCGAACGCTCCCTCTTCGGCCGTCGGAGCAGAGCGCTCTTCGCCACCCTCCTCGGCGGGCCGCTCCTCGCGGCGGCGGCGGCGATAGCGCTCCGGCCCGAAGCCGGTCGCGATCACGGTCACCCGCACTTCGTCCTTCAGCGCATGGTCGATCACGGCGCCGAAGATGACGTTCGCGTTCTGGTCGGCCGCGCCGGTGACGACTTCGGCCGCCTCGTTCACCTCGAAGAGGCCCATCTCCGGGCCGCCGGTGACGTTGAGGAGGATGCCGGTCGCGCCCTCGATCGACGCCTCGAGCAGCGGCGACGAAACGGCCGATCGAGCGGCCTCTCCTGCACGGTTCTCGCCCGAGGCGACTCCGATGCCCATCAGCGCCGAGCCGGCGTCGCGCATGATCGTGCGCACGTCGGCGAAGTCCAGGTTGACGAGACCGGGAATCGTGATCAGGTCGGTGATGCCCTGGACGCCCTGGCGCAGCACGTCGTCGGCGAGTCGGAACGCGTCGACGATCGACGTGTCCTTGTCGACGACCTGGAGCAACCGGTCGTTCTCGATCACGATCAGCGTGTCGACGTTCTCCCGAAGCGCACGGATGCCGAGCTCGGCCTGCTCCGCCCGCTTGCGCCCTTCGAACGAGAAAGGCCTCGTGACGACCCCGACGGTGATCGCCTCCAGCTCACGCGAGATCTCGGCCACGGTGGGCGCAGCGCCGGTCCCGGTGCCGCCGCCCTCGCCGGCCGTCACGAAGACCATGTCGGCGCCCTTCAGCGCCTCCTTCAGCTCGTCGCGGCTCTCGTGCGCGGCTGCCCTCCCGACCTCCGGGTTCGCGCCTGCGCCGAGACCTCGTGTCCCGTCCCCTCCGATCTGGAGCTTGACGTCGGCATCCGTCATCAGCAGCGCCTGAGCGTCGGTGTTGACGGCGATGAACTCGCAGCCGGTCAGCCCCGCGTCGACCATTCGGTTGACGGCGTTCGAGCCGCCGCCGCCGACGCCGGCGACCTTCAGGACTGCCAGGAACTTCTGGGATGGATCTCGCATGCTCACGTTGTGAACCTCAACCTTTAGTGGAGCGTAGGGTGCGGGCCGGACAAAGACCGCCCCAGGGTACGCGCCCTCAATCCGCATGTCAACGGAGAATTGCGCGTCAAAGTCTAAGGCTCTACGTGCGACTTGAGAGTTGGTCAGCCGACGACTGCGCGCTCCGGCACGCTGACGTCCACGTAGCGCGCCTGACCGTCGACGGCCTGCAGAACCTTCCGGGCTACCGCGAGTTGGAGCGGAAGATCGTCAGCCGAGCCCAGCCGGAGCTCGGTTCCTCCCCGCAGGACGAGCACGACCTCACCGTCCACGTCGCGTGCCTCTCCGACTTGCGCAAAGAGATCCCTGTCGGCCGCGCCCACGTGGCCGAGGACGAGCGCCGGGCCCAGCGCAGCGTCATCCGTCAGCAACGCTCCGTCGCCGGGGACGGGCGAACCTGCCACCCAGATCCTCGGCAACGACCACCCGGTCGGGTCGTCGATTCGCTTGAGCACTCTCCCGCGCTCCGTCACGAGCCAGGCATCCGATCCTCGCCTGAGGATCGCGACCGGGCGCTCGGCGGAGACGACGATCTGAGCCGTGTGCGGAAAAGCCCGGTCATACGAGACGACGCTGACGTCTGGGAGCCGCTTCAGGTTCTGCTCGATCGCGGCCATGTCGACCGAGAGCAGGCTCCGACCTTCGAGCGGAGCGAGCGCCTCGTCGACGCGCCGGACGACGGAGGGACGCGCGCCCGTCACCTCGACCTGGCGAACCGCGAACATCGACGTCTCGCGCGCGAGAAGGTATCCGCCGACCGCGAGCCCGAGGAGGCCGAAGCCGATCAGGAGCGAGCGGCCCGAGGGCAGAAAGCGCGCGATCGGGAGCGAGACGCCTACTCGCCGGCTGGGCAGGGCGAGCACGGCGGGTCGCTGACGTGGCTTGCGGTCCGCAGGCACGCACCTGTGTTCGGCGCGGCAGCCGGAAGCCCTACCGAAGCGCCGGAAGCTCGAGCTCGCCGACGAAGCGAACCTCGTGCTCGAGCTCGACGCCGAACTCCTCGAGCGCCCGGCGACGGGCCTCGGCCATCAGCGCGAGCGCGTCTGCAGCCGTCCCGTCGCCCGCGTTCTCGATGAAGTTCGCGTGCCGCGGCGAGATCTGTGCGCCGCCGATCCGATGGCCCTTGAGCCCGCTGGCTTCGAGCATCCGGCCGGCGGAGAGCTCGTGGTCGGGGTTCTTGAAGACGCTCCCGAAGGTGCGCTTGTTCGTCGGCTGGGCGGCCTTCCGTTGCGCCTGGAGCCCGGCGACGGTCGCCTTGATCTCCTCCGGAGGCCGGGGTGTGAGGTTGAACTCGGCCTGCGCGACGACCTCGCCCGGACGCAGGCCCGACCGCCGGTACTCGAGCCCAAGCTCTGCGGGCGTCCGCCACTCGGAGCCTTCCGCCGACACGACGAGCGCCCGCTCGAGGATGTCCCTCCAGTCGCTGCCGTAGGCGCCTGCGTTCATCTGCACGCCGCCGCCGATCGTCCCGGGTATCGCGCATGCGAACTCGAAGCCGCCGAGACCGGCGGCGCGCGCGCGATGGAGACAGACCGCATTACCTGCTCCGGCGCCCGCAACGAGCTGCCCAGCTTCGGCGCGGGCCTCGGCCAGCTCGTCTTCGAGCCGAAGCAACGAGCGCTTCCACGCCCTCGTCGGCGATCAGGAGATTCGAGCCGAGCCCGATCGTGAAGACCTCCAGTCCTCGATCTGCAGCCCAGACGAGAGCTTCATGAAGCTCGGCGACCGTGCCGGGGCGCGCAAAGTGGCGGGCGGGGCCGCCGATGCCGACCGTGGTCAAGCGCCCGAGCGGGACGTTCTCCTCGATGTTCACGCGAGCTCCTCGAGCAGGCGCGCTGCGCCGCGGTCGACGTCGCCCGCTCCGATCGTCAGCGCGACGTCGCCCGGCTTCGCCCGCCTCGCCAGGAAGCGTCGCGCCCTCCTCGACCGTGGGCGTCCAGCCGACGACCATGCCGGGGCGCTCTTCGGCGAGCGCGTCGACGACCAGCTTTCCGCTCACGCCTGCGATCGGCTCCTCGCGGGCCCGGTAGATCTCCGTCACCGCGACGATGTCCGCTCCGGCAAGCGCGGTCCCGAGCTCACCCGCGAGATGCCGCGTGCGCGAGTACAGGTGAGGCTGGAAGAGCACGAGCACACGGCCGTCGTCGCGAACTGCGGCGATCGTCGCCTCGATCTCGGCGGGATGGTGCGCGTAGTCGTCGAGCACCGTGACGCCGCCGGCCTCGCCACGAGTTTCGAGCCGGCGACCCGCGCCTGCGAACTCGGCGAGGTGCGGCTGCGCCTCGCCCGGGTCGACGCCGGCGAGCTCGAGAGCGGCAAGCGCGGCGGCTGCGTTTCGCCGATTGTGCTCGCCGGGAACGGCGAGCTCGAAGTCGACGGGCGCGAGCTCTTCTCCGCGCACGACCTGCGGGGACCTCGGCGAGCCAAAGCTCGAACAGCTCCTCGACCTCGGCTCGCGACGCGAACTCCGAGTGGTGGTCGAGGTCGACGTTCGTGACGACCGCGATCTTCGGCCGGAGCTGCTCGATCGTCCGGTCCGATTCGTCACCCTCGACGACGAGCCAGCCCGAGCCGGCGCGGGCGTTGCCGCCGAGCTGCGGAATCTCGCCTCCGATCAGGAAGCCGGGCTCCAGGCCGAGGCGGTCGAGCACGAACGCGATCATCCCCGCGGTCGTCGTCTTGCCGTGCGCGCCCGCGACGACGATCGAGTCCTGCTGCGCGACGAGCTCGGCGAGGAGCTCCGCGCGGGTCAGGCCCGGCACCTGCCCGGCAAACGCGGTCGAGACGACAGCCTCGAAGCCGTCCGGCGCGGGCGCGACCTCCTCCGAGACCGTGACCGGAATCCCGGCTTCGCGAACGTGCTCGAGATACGGAGTCTCGAACCGGTCCCAGCCCGCGACCTCGGCTCCCCAGGCCTTCGCCAGCACGGCGTACCCGGAGAGGCCCGCGCCGCCGAGCCCGACGAACCAGAGCTTGCGATCAGCGAGAGAGGGCAATCAGCTCCTCGGCGATCTCGTCGGCGGCCTCGGGGCGCGCGACCCGCTTCATCGCAGTCCCCATCTCCTTGAGGCGGCCCGCGTCGCCGAGCAGCGAGCGCGCGAGATCCGGGACGCGGCCGAGCTCGGTTTCCGGCACCGTGATCGCGCCACCGGCACGTTCGAAGAAGAGCGCGTTCTTCGTCTGGTGATCCGCGGTCGCGAACGGATAGGGCACGAGAATCGCCGGCTTCCCGGCGGCGGCAACCTCCCACACCGAGCCTCCGGCTCGCGCGACGACGAGGTCGGCTGCGGCGAGCGCAGCGCCGAAGTCGTCGGTGAACGGCACCAGCTTGTAGTCGTCCCGCTGCACACGGCCGCGCAGGCGCTCGTAGTCGCGCTCACCGCTCAGGTGGAGGACGGCGGGACCGGTCTCGCCAAACGTCTCGACGATCAATTCGTTGAGGCTCGCCGCCCCCTGGCTTCCGCCGAAGACGAGGAGGACCCGCGCGCGCGGCGGCAGCTCGAACGCGCGTGCGGCCATGGGCGCGAGAGGACGCACGGTTCCGCGCGGGGATCGGGCGACCCGTGACCCGGTACTTCGGGCCGTCACGCCCTTCGATGGGGAACGAGAGGAAGATCCGGCGGGCAAACGGCGCCGCGAGCCGGTTCGCGAGCCCCAGGTGCGCGTCGGCCTCCATGAGGGCGGTGGGGATCCCCATTCGTGACGCGGCATAGACCATCGGCCCGGCCACGTAACCCCCGCCGCCGAGCACGATGTCCGGCTCACGATCTCGCAGGATTCGCCGGCAGGCCCGCGGCGCGCGCAGCGCCTGGCCGACCGCGCGGCCGAGCGCAGGCGTCGGCCGGCGCGGCAGCCCCGAGACCCGGAACGTGTCGAGCTCGAAGCCCGCCTCAGGAACGAGCCGCGCCTCGACGCGATCCGGCGACCCGGCGAACGTCACGTTGACGCCGCGCGCTGCGAGCGCCTCCGCGACGGCGAGCGACGGCAGCACGTGGCCGGCTGTTCCCCCGGCTGCGATCAGGCACTTGAGCTGTTGCTGTTCCACCATGTCCTGCGATGTTAAGGAGGACGCCCACCGAGGCGAGCGAGACGACGAGGCTCGAGCCTCCGTACGAGACGAAGGGAAGCGTGATCCCGGTCAAAGGAGCGAGCCCCAGAACAGCGGCGAGATTGATCAGCGCCTGGCCGCAGACGAGCGTCGTCAGACCCGCCGCAAGCCGCTTGCCGAAGGGGTCCTTGCAGCGAAGCGCGACGCGCAGCCCCGCGTAGGCGAATGCGACAGTACGCGGCGATCGTGAGGGTCGCACCGAGCAGCCCGAGCTCCTCGCCGATCGTCGCGAAGATCATGTCCGTGTGAGCCTCGGGGAGGTAGTTGTTCTTGAGCACCCCCCGTCCAATCCCCGCGCCGAACCAGCCGCCCGAGCCGATGCCCATGATCCCCTGGAGCGTCTGGTACCCCGCGCCCTGGGGGTCTCTCCCCGGATCGAGGAAGCTGAAGAAGCGCGCGCGCCGGTACGGCTCGATCCAGATCGCGGCGACGGCGAGGCCGAAGGCGATCGAGCCGCCCGCGCCCAGCACGCGGAGCGGCGTCCCCGAGACGATCAGGATCGCGCCGAGGACGATGCCGATCGAGATCACCGTCCCGAGATCGGGCTCGAGCAAGATCAGTGCGGCGAAGAGCCCCGTCGTCAGGCCGATCGGCCGGGCGAGCTCCTTCAGCGTCTGCGGAGCAGGCCGACGGGCCAGGTACGCAGCCGCCCAGATCGCGAGGCTGAGCTTCGCGAGCTCCGACGGCTGGAAGCTGAGCGAGCCGACGCCGAGCCAGCGGCGCGCGCCGTTCACCTGCTGGCCGATCGCGAGCACCGCGAAGCAGAGGCCGAGGCTCGTCAGCATCAGAACCGGCGCGAGGTAGCGGAGCGCCCGGTAGTCGGTTCGTGAGGCAACCATCAGGAGCGCGACCCCGATCAGCGCGTAGATCCCCTCGCGCTTGAGGTAGAAGACCGGGTCGCCGCCGCCGAGCGCCGCGGGGGCCGAGGTCGCGCTGTAGACCATCACGAGCCCGAACGCGGTCAGGCCGAGCGTGACGAGGACGAGGATGTGCGCGTCGATCTGCCCCTTCTTCATGCGGTCACCTCGGCGACGAGCTCCCGGAAGGCGTCGCCCCGCTCTTCGAAGTCGCGGAACTGGTCGTAACTCGCGCACGCGGGCGCGAGCAGCACGACCTCGCCCGGCTTCGCGTTCCGGGCTGCGGCGCGAACGGCCGTCGCGAGGTCTCCGCTCAGCTCGTGGTCGACCCCGGCGAGCTCGAGCGCGTCCGCGATGTCGCCTGCGGCTTCGCCGATCAGATACGCGCGCCGCGCCCGGCCCGCGAGGTCGAGAGCGAGCTCGGTGTAGCTCTCGCCCTTGCCTCGACCGCCGAGGATGACGTGGAGCGGTGCGTCGTATGCCGCGACCGCGCGCCTCGCCGCAGCCGTGTTCGTCGCTTTCGAGTCGTTGACGAAGCGCACGCCCTGGGCCTCGGCGACCGGCTCCAGGCGATGGGCGACGCCAGGAAAGGTCTGCAGTGCGTCCGCGATCCGAGCGTCGTCGATCCCCAGCGCGCGGGCGGCCGCTGTCGCCGCGGCGGCGTTCTCGCGGTTGTGCGCGCCCGGAATGCGCGGCTCGGCGGGCAGCGCCTCATTCGCATCGAACTCGATCCTTTGCGCCCGGCCCGGAACGGCGTCGAAGCCGCGGGGCACGATCGCCGTGTCGCTCTCACCCTGGTTCTCGAAGATCCGGAGCTTGGCGTCGCGGTAGGCCTCGAGCGAGCCGTGCCGGTCGAGGTGGTCGGGCTCGAGGTTGAGCAGGACGGCTACCCTGCGGCCGGAACTGGTGAACGTCCTCCAGTTGGAAGCTGGAGACCTCGCAGACGACGAGCTGATGCGGCTCGACCTGCCCGTCGAGGTCGGTGAGCGCACGGCCCACGTTGCCGACGACCGGCGCGCCGAGCATCGCGCCGAGCAGCTCGCTCGTCGTCGTCTTCCCGTTCGTCCCGGTGACCGCGACGATCGGGTTCGGTAGGAGGCGGGACCCGAGCTCGACCTCGCTCCAGACGGGTATCCCCCGCTCCCGCGCAGCGGCAACGAGACTCGCTTCTCCTGGTACCCCTGGGCTCTTGATCACAGTCTCGACGGCGTCGAGCAATCGCTCCTCCTCGGTCCCGAGATGGAGTTCGACGCCGGCTTCCGCAAGCCTGCCCACGTCGACGTCCTCCGAGGCGTCGACCCCGATCACGTCGGTACCGCGACGACGAAGCGCGAGCGCCGCCGCCTGCCCCGAGCGCGCGAGGCCTAGAACGAGCAGCACGTTGCGGAAGCGCCACCTCAGAACATTGCAACAGTCTGTTGCAAAGTCCTTTGGCGCCGGATCATCGGAGGGCTCCGAAGGCATCGCTCGCGATGCCGCCGGAACTGACCGGTCGACGAACATCACCGCAGCGCTCGGAAGTCGAGGTAGTAGCGGTAGTAGAACGCGAAGGCAGCCGCGCACATGATCGCGGCGAGGATCCAGAAGCGGACCATGATCTTCGTCTCGGACCAGGCTTTCATCTCGAAGTGGTGGTGGATCGGCGCCATCAGGAAGAGGCGCCGGCCCCAGTAGCGGAACGAGAAGACCTGGAGAATCACCGAGAGCGCTTCGATCACGAAGATCCCGCCGATCAGCAGGAGCAAGAGCTCGGTCTTCGTCATCACCGCGAAGGCGCCGATCGCGCCGCCGAGCGCCATCGAACCGGTGTCGCCCATGATCACCTCGGCGGGAAACGCGTTGTACCAGAGGAACCCGATCGCTCCCCCGGTGAGCGCCGCGCCGACGAGCGCGAGGTCAAGCGCCGAGGCGTCGCGGAGGTCGGTCGAGGTCGACGAGCGGATCCATGTGACCACGTTCATCGCCGTGTAGGTGATCAGCGCGATCATTGCGACTCCGACCGCGAGACCGTCGATCCCGTCGGTGAGGTTCGCGCCGTTCGCCGCGCCCGCGATGATCAGGAAGAGGAGCACGTAGAAGCCGAACCCGAGTCCGACCCGCCAGTCGAGCACCGGCGCGTATACGTCGGTCGACAGGCCGAGATCGTTCACCGACCAGCCGACCCCGACCGTGATCGCCGCGAGAAACAGGAGCTTCCAGCGGCCGGCGAGACCGAGCGAGCGGCGGTGCTTGACCTTGAACCAGTCGTCTGCGAACCCGATCGCCGCGCAGCCCAGCGTGACGAAGAAGACGGTCAGTCCGGCCTGCGTGTAGTGGCTCAGCGCGAGGAAGGGAACGATCATCGAGAGCACGATCAGCAGACCGCCCATCGTCGGCGTGCCCTGCTTGACGTGATGCCCGGCCGGGCCGTCCTCGCGGATGTGCTGGCCGAACTCGTTCCGGCGCAGGAAGTCGATGAACTTGGGCCCGGCGAGAATCGAGATCGCCATCGCGAAGATGCCCGCGGCGAGGACTCGTTCCACTAGGCGGGGACTCCGGTGAGGGCTTCCGCGACGACCTCGAGCCCGACTGCGCGCGATCCCTTCACGAGGACGACGTCACCGGGCTGGACGATCTCCTTCGCCCGCGCCGCCGCAGCACCAGCATCGGCGACGAGCTCGCCTCCGTAGTACCGGGCCAGGTCGCCGACGGCGAGCACCGTGTCGATGCCGAGGCGCTGGACGAGCTGTCCGACCTCGCGGTGGTAGTCGGGTGCGGTCGGCCCCAGCTCGGCCATCTCACCGAGCACGGCCACCTTGCGCCCATCGTGCTCGGCGAGATGCTCGAGCGCCGCTCTCATCGACGCCGGGTTCGCGTTGTACGAGTCGTTGATCAGCAGGCCCCCGCCGGGCAGCGGCGACTCCTCCCCGCGCCAGCGCGAGAGCTCGACGTCGACCCGGCCCTCCGGAAGTGGGAGGCCGAGCGCCTCGAGGGCGAGCAGCGCGGCGACCGCGTTGTCGGCCTGGTGCCTGGCGGTGAACGGAAACTCCAGCTCGAGCTTCTGCCCGCCGAGGTCGAAGCCGACGCGACAGCCCCCGTCGATGCGCTCGAACGACACGACGTTTTCCGAGCCGAACCGTCTGATCTCGATGTCGTCACGGCGGAGGAAGGGCTCGAGCAGCGGCTCATTCGGCACGACCGCGTTGCCGCCTTGCGGGAGCGCGGCGACGACCTCCGCCTTGGCCTCGGCGACCTTCTCCACGGTCCCGAGTAGCTCGAGGTGAACCGGTCCGATGCTCGTGATCACACCTACGTCGGGCCGCGCGATCGCACACAGCTCGGCGATCTGACCGACTCCGCGCATGCCCAACTCGCAGACGACGACCTCCGTGTCCTCGTCGATCCGCGTCAGCGTCAGCGGGAGCCCGATCTCGTTGTTGTGCCCGCCCTCGGCGGCGACGGTGCGGGCGTGCGGACGGCAGAGGGCGGCCAGGATGTCCTTCGTCGAGGTCTTCCCCGTCGAGCCCGTGATGCCGACGACGCGGGCCGAGCTGCGTGCCCGAACCGCGCTCCCGAGCGCGGCGAGCTCCTTGAAGGCGTCCTCCGGCACGAGTGTCGCAGCCGCGCCGCGCGCGAAGGCGTGACGCGTGAAGTCCTCGCCCCCGCCGACGGCGAAGAAGAGGTCGCCCTCGTCGATGCGCCGCGAGTCGACCTGGACGCCTGTCACCTCGTCCGCCCACGGCGCGGCGTCGAGGCTACCGGGACACAGTGCGGCGACCTCCTCGAGCGAGAACGGGATCACGGCGTGGCGGCCCCGAGTCTCCTCAGGGCCTCGCGTGCGACTTCGCGGTCATCAAAGGGAACTGTTCGGTCGCGGAACTGCTGACCCTGCTCGTGGCCCTTCCCGGCGATCAGCACGACGTCGCCCGGGGCGGCCGTTTCGATCGCCCGCGCGATCGCCTCGCGGCGGTCCTGGACGATCTCGAGGTCACCCTCCGATGTCCGCCACGATCTCGTCGATGATCGCGCGCGGATCCTCGCTGCGCGGGTTGTCGGAGGTGACGATCGCGATGTCGGCGAGCTCGCTCGCGATACGGCCCATCATCGGGCGCTTCTCGCGGTCGCGGTCGCCGCCGCAGCCGAAGACGCAGATCACACGTCCCGCGTCGAGCTCGCGCGCCGCGGTGAGCACGTTCTCCAGCGAGTCGGGAGTGTGCGCGTAGTCGACGATGACCGTGAACGGCTGGCCCTCGTCGACGGTCTCGAAGCGGCCCGGAACGCCGTCGAGCGCCTCGAGCCCTCGCGCAATCGCGTCGTCGTCGATCCCGAGCAGCCGCGCGCTCGCCATCGCCGCGAGCGCGTTCTCGACGTTGAAGCGGCCCCTGAGCTTGAAGTCGATTCCGTCGAGAGCCTCAGGGCGGAGCGCTGCATCCTCGGTAAAGCCGTACGTGAGCGCGTCCGGTAGCTCGGCGGCCAGAGCGTCGCCCCCACGGGTCGCCGACGTTGATCACCGCGGGCGGGCGATCCTCGAGGAAGAGCCGTCGTTTCGCCTCGAAGTAGGCATCCATCGTCCCGTGCAGGTCCAGGTGGTCCTGCGTGAGGTTCGTGAAGGCGAGCGACGCAAAGCGGATCCCGTCGAGGCGCTTGAGCGCGGAACCGTGCGAGGTCGCCTCCATCGCGCAGCTCCGGTCGCCCGCATCGAGCATCTCGCGGAACGACCGCTGGAGGTCGATCGCCTCGGGGGTGGTGCGCACCGCCGGGTGCCGCTCGCCGCCGATTCGGAGCTCGATCGTCCCGATCAGGCCCGGCCTCCGCCCTGCCGCCTCGAGGATCGAGTAGAGGAGGAAGGCGGTCGTCGTCTTCCCGTTCGTGCCCGTGACGCCCGCGACCTGGAGCTCCTCGGTCGGCTGCCCGAAGAACTCCGCCGCCGCATCGACCATCGCATCCCGCGAATCGGCCACGACGAGCTGCGGAACACGCGAGGCGACCGGCCGCTCGACGACGAGCGCCGCCGCGCCGGCCTCGATCGCCCGCTCGGCGAGGTCGTGTCCGTCGAAGCGCGATCCGGGACGCAGAAGAAGAGCGCGCCCGCGGTAACCGCGCGCGTGTCGTAGGCGAGATCGGCGATCTCGACCTGCGGTGTCCCCGACGACCTGGCTCGGGGAAAGCGTCTCTGCGATGCGTGCGAGCTGCACTGGGGCGCTCGCGAGGGTACCAATGTCGCCCGCTGCTACCGGGAGGCGAGCGTCTCCGGCGCGTCGGGTGGAATTTCGAGGTATTGCAGGTCATACCCGGCGATCTGCTGGAACGCCGGGGCCGCCACGACGCCGCCCCAGATCGCCGTTCCGGGCTCGTCGACCGTGACGAGGATGACGAGACGCGGATTCCTGGCCGGCACGAAGCCGACGAATGAGGCGACGTACTTCGACGTCGAGTACCCGCCGGACGCATCGGGCTTCGCCGCGGTCCCCGTCTTCCCGGCGACCGTGTACCCGGGGAGCTGTGCCTCCTGGCCGGTTCCCTCGATGACGACGTCCTCCATCATGCGCCGCACCTGGCGTGCGACGCGCCGTGTGAGGATGCGGCGGGCGGCGACCTTGGGCCGGTCCTTCGAGCCGACGCGGTCGACGAGATGCGGCTGGAGCCAGACGCCGTCGTTGGCGACGGTCCCGTAGGCAGCAGCCATCTGCACCGGCGTGATCGCGATGCCGTGCCCGATCGGCAGCGTCCCGATCGTCGAGCCGGACCATTGCTCGAGCCCCGGCACGATCCCGCGCGTCTCACCGGGGAAGTCGATCCCGGTCTTGTGCCCGAAGCCGAAGCGGCTGATCCACTCGGAGAGCCTCGCGGCGCCGAGCTTCTCGGCCAGCGTGATCGTGCCAACGTTCGACGAGTAGGAAAGGATCTGGTCGACGGTCATGCGCTCTGTGCCGCGCGGGTGCGCGTCCCTGATCACGCGGTCGGCGACGTGGATCTCGTACGGGAGCGTGAAGGACGTCTGGGGCGTGACGAGCCCCTCGGAGAGGACGGCGCTGACGGTCACGATCTTGAAGGTCGAGCCCGGCTCGTACGTGTCGGTCACCGTGCGATTCCGCTGCCGGTCCTTCGGGACGATCGGGAAGCGGTTCGCGTCGTAGCCGCGCTCGACGGCCATCGCGAGCACGTCGCCGGTGCGCGGGTCCAGCACGATCGCCGAGGCGGCCTTCGCGTTCCACCGGTCGATGGTGTTTCGCAGCACCGACTCTGCCTGCGCCTGGATCGTGTGGTCGATCGTGAGCGTGACGTTGTGCCCCTCATGCGCGGCTGTCGAGTCGAGGACGTTGATGGCGCGCCCCGATGGGTCGCGGATGACCGTCTCCTCGCCCGGCTTGCCCGAGAGCAGGCCCTCGAGCCCGAGCTCGAGCCCGGCGAGGCCGTGGTTGTCGGTGCCCGCATAGCCGACGACCTGCGAGGCGACGTGGTTCAGGGGGTACACGCGCTGTTCCTCGTTCACGAAGCCCAGGCCGACGATGCCGGCCTTCTTGAGGATCTTGGCGCGCTCCGCGTCGGCCTTGCGGGCGATGTAGACGAAGCCGCGTGACCGATCTGCAAGCTCGAGCTCGACCTCCTGTGGGTCGAGCTTCAGGGCGCGGGCGACGACCGCGGCCGTGGCCTTTGGATCGCGGATCTGGCGCGGGTTCGCGAACACCGTCGTCGCCTGGCGCCCGATTGCGAGCTGGACGCCGGTCCGGTCGAAGATCGCGCCGCGCCCGCCAGGGTCGACGATCGTGACGCGATGCTGCCCGGCCGCGAGGCGCTCATAGCTCCCTGCCCGCACGCCCTGGAGCCACGCCGCGCGCATGAACATCGCCGCGAATGCGAAGGCGAAGACGGCGAGAACGAGCCGGATTCGCCGGTTCGCCAACTTCACTTGCGCAGATCCAGGTACGTCCAGCGGTCGGCACCCGCGGGTGTGAGCCCGAGGCGGCCGCCGAGAGCGACGATGCGCCCCGACGCGGCATGGGACGCGATCTCAGAGTTCAACTGCGCGTTGTCGGCGCGGAGCTGCGCGCGCTCGTGGCCGAGCTCGTCCAGGCGGACGTTCAGCCGCAGGACCGCGACGTTGAGAGCGACCACCCCGGCCAGGAGCAGCGCCACAGCGCCGATCCAGACGACCCCGCCGGCAACTCGGCGGCGCGGCGCCGGCCTTGTCGCAGCCCTGGGCTTCGTGCGCGGCCGAGCTCGCGCCGGCGCCGGCTGGGCGTCGTGCAGCTGCTGCTGCCCTGCCCATCTCAGACCTTCTGGACGGCGCGCAGCCGGGCCGAGGCGGCACGCGGGTTGTGGGCCAGCTCATGCGGGCTGGGCCGGATCGCCTTCCGGTTCAGACGTCGCAGCTCGGGCTCCCGCCCGCAGACGCAGACGGGGAAGTCCGGCGGGCAGACGCAGCCCCGCTCGAGCTTCTGGAAGAAGCGCTTGACGATCCTGTCCTCGAGCGAGTGGAAGGCGATCACCGCCATGCGCCCGCCGGGCCGGAGCATCTCGAAGGCCGCCGGCAAGGCTTCCTCCAGCTCGCCGAGCTCGTCGTTGACGGCGATGCGCAGCGCCTGAAAGACGCGCTTGGCCGGATGCCCCTCGCCGAAACGCGCCGGAGCGGGGATCGCGGCCCGGATGATCTCGACGAGCTCGCCCGTGCGTTCGATCGGCTCCTTCTTGCGGCGCCGCCCGATCGCGCGCGCGATCTGCTTCGCGTAGCGCTCTTCTCCGTACTGGCGGAAGATCGTGACGAGGTCGCGCTCTGGCGACTCATTGACGAGGTCTGCCGCCGTCAGATCGGCGGTCGGATCCATGCGCATGTCGAGCGGCGCGTCGGCCGCATACGAGAAGCCGCGCTCGGGGCGGTCGATCTGCATGCTCGAGACGCCGAGGTCGAGCAGGATCGCATCCGCGTGCACGCCGTTCTCGGCGAGCTGGTCGAGGACGACCGAGGCCTCGCCGCGGAGGAAGCGAGACGGGACACCCGCGTGGCGTCGAAAGCCCTCGAAGTAGGGCCGCACCGTCGGGTCACGGTCGATCGCGATGAAGCGTCCGTCGCCCTTGAGGTCGGCCGCCAGGACCGCGGCATGACCGCCGGCGCCGAACGTGGCGTCGACGACGGTGTGCCCGGGCTCGATCGCGAGGAGCTCTCTCACCTCCTCGGCGAGAACGGGAACGTGATCAGTCTCGTTTGGTTGCAAGACGTTCGGCAACATCTTCTGCGCTCCCTTCAACCTCTTTCAGCTCGTTGCGCCAGGCGGCGCTGTCCCAGATCTCGAGGTGGTCCCTCACGCCGGCGATGACGACGTTCCGGCCGAGCCCTCCGTGCTGGATGAGAGCGGCCGGGATCATCACGCGCCCCTGGCGGTCGAGCTCGGCCTCGGTGGCGCCGGCGAAGAAGAACCGCTGCATCCGGCGTGCCCTCCTGGCTGAGCGGGTCCGAGCTCGGCGAGCCGCGACTCGACCAGTTGCTCCCAGTCGGCACTCGGGTAGGCGAGAAGGCAGCCTTCGAGGCCTTTGGTGACGACGAGGCCGCCCGCAAACGCCGCTCTGAACTTCGCGGGTAGCGTGACGCGGTTCTTGTCATCGACTGAGTGCTCGTGTTCGCCTAGAAGCATGTGCGGGGCCGTACGGGTATTCCACGTCGCCCCACTTTAAACCACAATCACCCACAACGCAACCCCAGCGCACCCCTATGGACAGACAGTCCCATTGAGGGACAGTCCCCCTGGGCTTGTCCTGCCTCAGAGGCTGAGCTGACCTTCGTAGGCGCCCCGTCCGGTCATCACCGCCGCTCCACATTTCGCGGCAAAGGCGAGCGCTTTCTCGGTCTCGTCTCCACGCGCAAGTGCGAACACGAGGCCCGCCGCGAACGAGTCGCCGGCGCCGTAGGCGTTCACGACCGGGCCGGGAACCTCGGCGGCGGCGTACGAGCCGGAGCGCGCGCCCTGCGACGTAGGTGCCGCCCTCGCGGCCCATCGTCGAGACGATCAGGCGCGGGGCAGGCTCGAGCTGCCCTGGCTCGTACGTCTCGGCGGGATCCCGCCCGCTCAGGACGAGGGCGTCGAGCTGCACCTGGGCCTCGAGCAGCGTCGGCAGCTCGCGCGCGGTGGCGACCAGGACTCGCGCCTGCCGTGCCGCACGAAGCGCATCCGCGTCGCCCGCGGTGAAGTACACGGCATCCATCTCCGCCAGCTCGCGCCACGGAAGCGGGTCGCGGCCGTGCGGGTGGAGCTTCTCGCCCATCAGCGTGATCGTCCGCTCGCCGGCCGAGTCGACGTAGGTGAACGCCCGCCGCTGCGGCTCGTCGCGCGTGGCCGCGTGCACGCGGAAGCCGGGCTTCTGGAGGAGCTCGCACGTTCGCCGGCCGAGCTCGTCGTTTCCGACGGCGACGAAGAAGTCGACGGCTCCCGCGAGGTTGCAGAGCTGCCCCGGCGGCGACCGCGCCTCCGCCCCCGGCCTCTTCCCAGCTTGCGTAGGAGGTGACGATCTCGCCCGGCTCGGGCAGGCGCTCGACGGCCGCGAAGCGCACCCACTCGACATGGCCGACGACTCCGGCTCTCACATTTCACCCCCATCCGCGTTAGAGAAGATGATGGCTCTCATGCAGGTTCCGCCGTTCGAATCCTTTCTACGAGGAGCATCGCGATGCGGTCCTCGCGCGAGCTGCGGCGGGCTCTGGGCCGCGAGCAAGCCGAGGACGCCTACCAGGAAACGTTCCTGAAAGCCCTCCGCGCCTACGGAAGCCTTCGCCACGCCGACAATCTTCGCGCCTGGGTGCTGACGATCGCGCGCCGCGTGGCTGTCGACCAGCTTCGCCGTCGCGAGGCCTCGCCGCCCGATCCCGAGCCCGACAATCGACACGCGCCCGGCCTACGCCGAGCTCGGCGAGCTCGCGGACGACCTGCCGCGCAAGGAACGAGCGGCCGTCGTGCTCCGCTACGGCTACGACCTTTCCTACGCCGCCATCGGCGCTGCGCTCGGCTCCAGCGAGGATGCCGCGCGCCAGGCGACCTCGTCAGGAGTTCGCAGACTACGAAGGAGGATGCAATGACCGTCTCCCCCACGCTCGACAACGCGCTTCCGCGAGGCGGCCGCCGCGGCCGGCTTGCTCGACGTCGCCTACGACCTCACCGACTCGCCGATCGGGACGCTGCTCGTCGCGACGACCGACCGGGGCCTGTGCCGGATCTCCTTCGATCCGCAGCCCGAGCGTGAGGCTGAATGGCTCGCCGAGGCATTCGGCGTCAAGGTCCTGCGCGCCGCGAAGCCGGTCGAGCCCGTCCGCCGCCAGCTCGACGAGTACTTCGACGGCAAGCGCACGCAGTTCGAGTTGCCCGTCGACCTCCGCCAGTCCGGCGCCGTTCAGCCGCGAGATCCTGAAGCGGCTCGCGCGGGTCCCGCACGGGAGACGACGACCTACGGCGCCCTCGCCGCGCGCAGCCGGCCGCCCACAGGCCGCGCGCGCCGTCGGCACGGTCATGAACCGGAACCCGATCCCGATCGTGCTTCCGTGCCACCGAGTCGTCGGCGCCAACGGCTCGCTCGTCGGCTACGCCGGCGGCCTCGAGCGCAAGGAGCTCCTGCTGAGGCTCGAGGGAGCGCTTCAGCCTCGTCTTGACATGTGACCGTTTGGTCACGTATTATCCGAGCATGAAAGACGACGACTCCGTCTTCAGGGCACTCGCCGACCCGACCCGAAGGCATCTCCTGGACCGACTCTTCGAGCGTGACGGCCGCACGCTCAGCGAGCTCGAGTCCGGCTTGAAGATGACGAGGTTCGGCGTCATGAAGCACCTGCGCCTGCTCGAGGAGGCCGGGCTCGTCGTCACGCGCCGTTCGGGGCGGGAGAAGCTGCACTTCCTGAACCCGGTTCCGATCCGGCTGATCCACGACCGGTGGATCGACAAGTACACGGAGCGCCAGGTGTCGGCGCTCGCCGACCTCAAGTCCGAGTTGGAGGAGACTGCATGACGACGATGACCGAACAGACGACCCAGGTGTACTCCGTCTTCATCCGTGCCACGCCCGAGCAGGTGTGGGACGCGATCACGAAGCCCGAGTTCACGACCCGCTACTTCTACGGGAGCAGGATCGACTCGACGTTCGAGCCCGGCGCGCCGCTACCTGAGCCTCGCCGGCGACGGCGAGCGAGGAGCTCGTCGACGGCGAGATCGTCGAGTCCGACCCGCCGCGCCTGCTCAGGCACACGTGGCGCTCGCTGTACGACCCCGAGACGGCCGGCGAGGAGCCGCAGCCGCGTGACGTGGGAGATCGAGCCGCAGGAGGGCGGCGTGACGAAGCTGACCGTCGTCCACGACCAGCTCGAGGCTGCGCCGAAGACGGCGGCGAGCGTCGCCGGCGGCTGGAGCTACGTGCTGAGCGGGCTGAAGACGCTGCTCGAGACCGGCGAGCCGCTCGAGTCCGCCTAGGAAGATGCGACGATTCCTGCGGGGCGGGCCCGACCCGCTCCGCAGGATCGAAAGGAGGGAAACGTGCAGTTCGACGAGTTCACCATCGGCCTCCTGCTCCTACGTCCGGATGCGCCCGAGCTCGACGACGAGGCTGCGGCGGAGCTCCAGGACGCACACATGTCGCACCTGGCCGACCTGCACGAGGCCGGCCACCTGCTCGCGGCAGGGCCGCTCGACGACCCGGAGTACCGCGGCCTCTCCATCCTGAACGTCGACCCGGCACGGGCTCGGCGAGCTCAAGGAACAGGACCCGGCCGTGATCGCGGGCCGCTTCTCGGTCAAGGTCATCCCGTGGCGGGTTCCCGGCGGCGCCGTCCATTTCACGCCGACGCGCTTCCCACGCTCGATCGCCGAGGCGCTCGCCGCGGACTGACTCAGTCGCCGAGCAGGCAGTAGCCGACGCCCCAGACGTTCTGGACGTACGGCGTGCCGCCGGGCCTCGTGAGCCGGCGACGAAGACGTGAGGCGTGCGAGTCGAGCGTGCGCGTCCGCCCATGTCGAGCGGAAGCCCCAGACCTCGCGGAGCAGCTCGTCCTTCGTGAACACACGCCGCGGGTCGCTCGCCAGCTTCAGCAGCAGCTCGTACTCCTTCGTCGGGAGTAGCACGCGCTCGCCGGCGACCACGGTCACGCGCCTCGTCGGGCGATCGATCTCGATCTCGCCCGCCTCGAGCCGCTCCGCCTCCGGCGGCGCCACGCGCCGCAGCACCGCGCGGATTCGCGCGACCAGCTCGTCGTAGTGGAAGGGCCGGTCGAGGTAGTCGTCGCAGCCGCGGTCGAAGGCGCGCACTCGGTCGACCGGATCGGACTCCTGCGAGCCGAGCAGGATCACCGGCACCTCGCGGTCGCGGCGGCTCGCCTCGCGCAGCCGGCGGCAGAGCTCGAGGCCCCTCGGGATCGCCGATCAGACACGAGGTCCGGGCACATCCGCTCGACAGCTCGAGCGCTTCTCCGTCCGGGACGCCCACGACCTCGAACCCGTCCTGCGCCAGATGACGCTCGAGGAAGCTCCGTGTCGCCTCCTCCGGCTCTGCGAGCAGCACCGCACTCGACATTCGACCGACGCTAGCGACGGCTTCGCCGCACCGCCAGATGTCCTTTCAGCCGAGTCTGTGCCGAAGAATCGACAGCCGCTCGCTAGCGGCCATGACCGCAGGCGACGGAGCTTGATGCAGGCGAGGTTGATCGGAATGGCGAAGTTGAGATTCTCTCCCTCGCCGGAGACGAGCACGCCGACCACTTGCCCGTTCTCGTCGACGACCGGGACCACCCGAGATTCCCGGGTAGGCAGCCGCGTCCGTCTGAATCTCGTCGGATCTGACGACCCGTCCGACGACACCCGATGTGATCGAGCCCTCGTAGCCGAGCGGGCTCCCCGCCAGCAGGAGCTCGTCGCCGACGAGCGGTGGCACGTAGACCGGCCGCTGCCAGAGCGGAGGACCGATCCGGCGCGGAACCCGAATCAGGGCGAGGTCGTTGTCGGGGTCGGTCGCGACGATCCTTCCGAGCCACACCGTCGTTCCGGTGTGGACGCGTGCGCCATAGTCACCACGATCGACGCTCAAGACGACGACATGGTTCGCGGTCAACACGTACGAGGCGCCGCCCTTCACCCAGGCCACGAACCCCGTGCCCTCGTCCAGCGAGACCGTGACCGTGAAGACGCTTCGCTTCACGCGCGCCGCGAGCGAGGAGCGTGCGAGCCGAGCTTTCCGCGCTCGTCGGGTGACGCCGCGAACCCGGTCGGCCAGCACGGCGTTCTCACTCGCTCGCGACGGTCAGGTCGTGCCTGATGGCCGCCAGTTGGTCGCTGATCCGGTTGACGTCGTCGTGACGGTCCGCGCGCTCGTCCTGGTACGCCCACGACGACGCCCGCGAAGGCAGCGATCAGCACGAGAACCGCGAGCGCCTTCATCAGAGCCGCCCCGAGCGGAAGACCCCCCACAGCAGCCAGAGCCCGAGCACGCCGGAGATGAAGAAGCCGAGCGCGGAGACGACGTTCAGGCCGAGCACCGTCGGCCCGGAGGTCGGCAAACACCCCGATCATGCTCGATCCGATCAGCCCGGCGGCGACGACGAACGCGATGATCAGCCGGTTGAACGCGACGTCGAGCTTCTGCATGAACTCGTCGAGCCCCTTGTGCACGAAGCCGACCTCGATCTGGCCGTCGCGCACCTGCTCGAGTACGTCGTGCAGCTGGTACGGGTACTCGGCGAAGATCGAGGCGAGCTTGAACGACTCGCGGCGCGCCTGCGGGTCAGCATGCGCTGCGGCGTGTAGCGACCGACGAGCAGGCTCCTCGCGTACGGCTTCGCGACCTCGAAGACGTTGAAGTCGGGGTACAGCTCGACGCCGACCGACGCGAGCGTCGCGATCGCCTTGTCGAGGATGATGAAGCGGGTCGGCAGGCGGAGGTTCAGCGAGTAGATGACGCCGAACACTTCGCGGATCACCTGGAGCGGGTCGATCTCGGCCAGGCTGGCGCCGTAGTACTGGTAGTAGAGGTCGTGGATCGCGTGACGGAACTCGGCCTCGCGCTCCTTCGGGTAGCGCACGCCGAGGTCGAAGAGCCGCTTCGGAATGGCGTCGACGTTCTCGTTCGCGACGTCGATGAAGAGGCGTGTCGCTTTCGTCAGGTCGTCGTCGGTCAGCTTCCCGGCGAGCCCGAAGTCGACGAGGCCGATCAGGTCCGGGCGGATGACGAGGATGTTCGCCGGATGCGGGTCGCCGTGGAAGAACCCGTCGCGGAAGATCATCGTCATCCAGGCCTCCGCGATCACCTCGGCCAGGCGTTTCCGCTCCTCGATCGAGTAGAGGACCTCGTCGATGTCGGCGAGCTGGCGTCCCTCGATGAACTCGAGCGTCAGGACGCGCGCGCGGCGTGTACGTCCAGTAGACGCGCGGGACGCGCACGTGCGGGTGACCTGCGAAGTTGCGGTGGAGCGTCTCGGCGTTGCGGCCCTCGAGCCGGTAGTCGAGCTCCTGGCGGATCGCGCGGGCGAACTCGTCGACGAGCTCTCGCACGTCCACGAAGTCGAGCGCGCGGACGCGCTCCTTCGACGATCCGCGCGGCCTGGTAGAGGAGGCCGAGGTCGGCTTCGATCTGATCGGGCGCACCGGGACGCTGCACCTTGACGGCGACGACGTGGCCGTTCGGGAGCACGGCTCGGTGCACCTGGCCGATCGACGCTGCGGCGATCGGCTCGTGGTCGAACTCGAGGAAGAGGCGCTCGATCGGCTGACCGAGCTCCTCCAGGACGACGCGCTCGACCTCCTCGTACGGGAACGGGCGCACGTCGTCCTGGAGGCCGCGGAGCTCCGAGATGATGTCCGGCGGGAGCACGTCGGGGCGCATCGAGAGCAGCTGGCCGAACTTGACGAAGGTCGGGCCGAGCTCGTCGAGGAGCTCGCGGAGGTGCTGGCCGCGCTGCGACGGCGAGCCGTCGGCGAGCTACGGCGCCGTTCCGGCGGCCCGGCGAGCAGGTCCGTCATCTTGTGGCGCTCGAAGAAGTAGCCGAAGCCGTGCCGGACGGCGACCTGGGCGATCTCCGTCAGCCGGCCGAGGTTCGTCGCGTCTTCGGCGGCGCTTCCGCCATGACCCAAAGTGTTCCACGCGCACCCCGGAAGCCCTATTCCGAGGGACAGTCCCTTGCGGGGGACTGTCCCCATCGAGGGACTGTCCCTAGCTGGAGAGCATTGGATCTCGGCTTCTTCACGATCTCCTCGATCCAAACAAGGCCTGCCACTCCAGGGCCATTTCTCGGGGCTGTCACACAACCCGGCGCGCACGGGGTTGTTAATGACGTAGTGGCAGGCGGCGATGAAGTGTTCGTCTGTATCAACGACATACGCGCTAAAGCGCTCTTCGAAGACGTGACCCTTCCTCGCGTGGCGGCGATTGAATCCTTGCGCATACACGCCGTTCAGCCGCTGCATCCCCATCGAGAGAGCGCCCTGGCTTGCCTCGACCAGCAAGTGATAGTGCGTCGTCATGAGACAGTACGCGTGGCATGTCCATCGAAACGCCAGCACGTTTCGAGTGAGCAAGGCCATGAATGCGCTGCGATCCACCTCGTCTTGAAAGAGCGCCAGACCGCCATTCGCACGTGCCGTGACGTGGAAGACGCCGTCGCCCAGGAGGCTGCGTGGACGCCTGCTCATCTCACAAAGGGATAGCGGCAAGAGCCACGGTGCAGCCTCTCGTAACGAGAGCGAGCCGGCAATTGTCACGAAGCCGTCGCAGGGACTGTCCCTACCGAGGGACTGTCCCTGTCGAGGGACTGTCCCTACCTGGGGACTGTCCCTACGGGCGCATCGCCTTCGACGAGGCGCAGGCGATGCTCTAGCTGGGCGACCCGGAGCTCGAGCTCTTCGAACTCGGAGCGCGGGACGAGGCCGAGTTGCTTGAAGAGCCCCTCCAGGCCGGCTCCCGCGCGCTCGGTTGCAGCGGACGGCTTCGCCCCGCCAACGGCGCGTCGCCTGCTCGATCAGCTCACGCGCGTCCTCGCGGCGCATGTCACCGGACTTCGCAAGCTCGTCGGCCAGGGCATCCGCCCGCTCGGCCGTCATCACGACCGCGCCGAGGGCAACGAGCCCGAAGCGCTCGACCGCGTCGAGGACAGAGCTGTCGTTATCGGCGGCCATGCGGCCTGGTGCGGCGCCGTTGCCGCCTGAGCTCACGCTTCGACTTGGCAGACGATCCGGCCGGAGCCGGTTCGGCCACGACGGCATCCGCGAGACTCGGCGCGGGCTGTGCCGTGACGGCCTGCTCGGCGGCCTCGAGGGTTATTGCTCCGGTGTCGACAGCAGGCTCTCCGATCGCGAGATCGTGGAGGTCGCCTCCCGTCCGGCTCCAGCCCCACGTCAATGGTCGGATCGTCCTGGCCGATCTTCCGTGCGTACTCTGGCTCGCGCTCCTTGAGGATCGTCAGCAGCGGCGCCGCGATGAAGATCGACGAGTACGCACCCGAGGTGATGCCGATCAACAGCGCGAAGGCGAAGTCCTTGAGCGTCGCCCCTCCGAAGACGAACGAGCGATGCGACGGGTAGCAGCGTGATGAAGGTCGTCGCGAGGGAACGCCTGATCGTCTCCCAGAGCGAGATGTTCGTGATCGTCGCGAACGAGGCCCGCCGCATGAGCGGCACGTTCTCGCGGATGCGGTCGAAGATGATGATCGTGTCGTAGATCGAGTATCCGAGGACGGTCAGGACCGCGGCGACCGTCGCCGTCGAGACCTCCCGCCCGGTCAGGGAATAGACGCCGACGGTGATCACGATGTCGTGGATGAGCGCCGCGATCACCGGGAGCGCGTACTTCATGTCGAACCGGATCGCCAGGTAGAGAACGATCAGGAACAGCGAGAAGATGATCGCGATGATCGCCGACCGCGCGATCTGCCGCCCGAAGCTCTCGGAGACGTTCTTCGACCCGTAGTGCGTCGCCTGGAGCTGGCTCTCGAGGCCGCTCCTCAGCTGCCCCCCGCGTGCCGGATCCAGCGACTTCGTCCGGATCTGGAAGCTCTTGTACTTGCCGCCGCTCTGCGGCTCCTCGCCCCTGGATGACGGCCTTGCTGAGCGCGGAGTCGATCCGCTTCGCGTCGTTTCGCACGTCGTCGACGGCCTGCGCTGCGGCGTGTCGAACGTGACCTGCGTCCCGCCCTTGAAGTCGATGCCGAGGTTGAGCCCACGCACGCCAAGCGAGACGAGCGCGACCAGCACGACGACGCCGGAGATCGCGAACCACAGGCGCCGCTTGCCCATGAAGTCGATCTGGAGCCAGCTTCGCGCCCTGCTGACCCTTGAGCGCCCATGAAGCGCGGGTTGTCGAACCAGCGGAAGCCGGCGAGCAGCCCGAGCATGGCGCGCGTCGCCGCAACCGCCGTGACCAGCGAGATCGCGGTACCGATCAGGAGCATCAGGGCGAAGCCCTTGACGCCCGCGGTCGCGACCAGGAACAGGACGAGCGCCGTGATCGCCGTCACGACGTTCGCGTCGATGATCGTGTGGAACCCCTTCGCGTATCCGGTGGAGATCGCGGCCCGCACGGATTTGCCCGCGCGGACCTCTTCTTTGATTCGTTCGAAGACGACCACGTTCGCGTCTGCCGCGACTCCGATCGTGAGGATCAGGCCGGCAAAGCCCGGCAGGGTGAGCGTGACGTGGAAGATGCAGGACCGCCGCGTACAGGAATGCCGCATAGATCCCGAGGCCGATGACGGCGACGAGGCCGAGGAAGCGGTAGAAGATCAGCAGGAAGATCGCCACGGCGATCAGGCCGCCGATCGCCGCCTTCTTCGCCTGCTGGAGCGAGTCCTTGCCGAGCGTCGCCGAGATGTTGGTCTGCTCGATCGTGACGAGCTTGAAGGGGAGCGTCCCCGACCTGAGGACGAGTGCCAGGTCCTTCGCCTCGCCGATCGACACGCCGGTGATCTGCGCGCCGTTCGTGCCGGGAATGCCGCTCGGGTTCTCGTCGAAGTCGACCGACGGCGCGGACTTCATCTCGCGGTCGAGGACGATCGCGAACTGCTGGTTGGCCTGGTCGTTCGCGGCGCCGGTCCAGCCGTTCCGATTGGCCAGGATCCGTCCGCGCTCGACGAGGGTTCGCGTGACATCCTGGAACTTCTTCGCCCCGCCGTTCGTGAACTGCATGAGAACGACCGGCTGGTTCGTCTGAGAATCGATGTCCTGCCGGGTGCCCTTCCGCTTCAGGTCGTCGCCGGACATCTCGGGGACCGGCTTCTCCTTGTTCTGCGGGTCGTACTTGAAGAGATAGAAGTAGGTGCGGTCGAGCTGGTCCTGCGCGACGCCGGGGCAGTACTGCTCCGTCTTGCCGCACGTGATGACGACCATGCCTTCGGGCACTGCAATCACTTCCGTGCCCTTGGGCACCTCGCCCTTCTTCCCGTTCTTCTTGACGTAGGCCGACGTGAGCAGCGCTGCGCGGGTCGACTCAGGCCCCACGACGACCGTGTGCGTCGTGCGCCTTGCCCTTCTTCGTGGTCTTCACGAGATAGAACTCGGACGGCGAGCCCTTCTTGGCAGCCGTCTGCTGGGTCGAGAGCAGGTCGAAGATCGACGTGTGCGCGATCGGGAACCCCTGGAGATCGAGCGACGCGCCGGGGATCAGGTCGCCCTGCAGGTCGAAGAGCTCGAGCTTCGCCGTCTGCCCGATCAGGTCTGCAGCGCGCTTCTGGTCTTTGACGCCAGGGAGCTCGATGACGATCTGGTCGCTTCCCTGCTTGCGGATCTCGGGCTCGGAGACGCCCGTGCCGTTGATGCGGTTGTTGATGATCGTGACCGCGTCGTCGAGCCCCGGACTTGTCGACCTTCTGGCCCTTTTCGGGGACCGCTTTCTTGACGACCTCGAGGCCGCCCTGGAGATCGAGGCCGAGCGTCGCGGCTCCGGTGGATCGGCGAGCCGGGCACCGCCAGCAGGGCAGCGCCGATCAAGGCCACGAGAATGAGGCCTACCAGGATGAGATGAGAGCGCCGTTCGGCCACCGTGCTGCGCCTTAGGTTAGCGAGGTCTCCGGGGGCTCGGCAGGCTCCTGCTCGGGCTCCAGGCGCGCCGAGACGGCGCTCTTGGCCAGCTCGGACCGCCGTGTCCGGCGCGATGTCGAGCACGACGTGGTCGTCGGCCACCTCGCGAATCGATCCGTACAGGCCGCCGACCGTGATTACCTCGTCACCGGGTGCGAGGTGGGACAGCACCTCGACCTGCCGCCTGCGCCGCCGCCGCTGAGGCAGGACGATCAGCAACCAGAAGAAGGCGAGGATTCCAACGAAGAAAACGAGCGGGCTCAAGCGGCCTCCTTGTGCAGGCGGTCGAGGGTCTCGGCCTTGAAGGATGCCAGCTTGCCCGCTTCGATCGCGGCGCGGGCCCCCGCGGTGAGCTGTAACAGGAAGCGGACGTTGTGGATGGTCAGCAGGCGCAGGCCGAGAAGTTCCTGCTGGTTGACGAGGTGCCTGACGTATGCGCGCGTGAACCTGGAGCAGGCCGGGCAGTCGCAGCGCTCGTCGAGCGGGCCCTCGTCACGGGCGAACCGTGCGTTCTTGAGGTTGAGCCGTCCGGTCGAGGTGAGCGCAGTGCCGGTCCGCCCCATCCTCGTCGGCAGGACGCAGTCGAACATGTCCACGCCGCGCTCGATCACCTCGAGGATCCCCTCCGGGTCCCCGATGCCCATGAAGTAACGAGGCTTGTCGGCCGGAAGCAGCGGCGCGGCCTCGGCGACGGTCGCGAACATCGGGTCGCGCGCCTCCCCCACGCTGAGGCCGCCGAGCGCGTGGCCGTCGAAGTCGAGGCCGACGATCTCGGAGATCGACCGGTGGCGGAGCTCCGGGTCGGTTGCGCCCTGGGCGATCCCGAAGAGGAGCTGGCCGGGCGCGCGAGGAGCCTCGCGCTGGCGGGCCGCCCAGAGCGTCGTCAGGCGCACCGCCTCGGCCAGGTCGCTCCTCGCTCCGCCCGTCGGGGCGCAGACGTCGAGGCACATGGCGATGTCCGAGCCCAGCTTCGCCTGGATCTCGGCGACCGACTCCGGAGTGAAACGCGCCTCGTCCCCGTCGTAGACCGAGCGGAAGGTGACACCGTCCTCGTCGACCTTCGTGATCGTGTCGCGCAGCGAGAAGACCTGATAGCCGCCCGAGTCGGTGAGGATCGGCCCGTCCCAGCCCATGAAGCGGTGCAGGCCGCCGAGCTCGGCAATCAGGTCCGCGCCGGGCCGGAACGAGAGGTGGTACGTGTTGCAGAGGACGATCTCTGCGCCGAGCCCGCGTACCTCCTCCGGATCGAGCATCTTGACCGTCGCCTTGGTGCCGACCGGCATGAAGACGGGCGTCCGCAGGTCGCCGTGTCCCGTCTGGAGGACACCCGCACGCGCCTCGCCGTCGGTGGCGTCGACGCGAAAGCTCGGGCTCACGGTGGATACGCTCGTTGTCGTGCGACCTCGCGTCCGCTGCCGTCCATGTAGACGCAGTCGAAGCCCGGCGGGTCCCAGGTCCAGTCCGCGCCAACCGTCCTGATTTGCGGCATTCTCGGTGTGTGCTGGTCGAGGCCGCACCACTCACGCGACCGTACGCGGCGAGCGTGCAGGCCGACGAGTAACACGACTACGAGCAGGAACGAGATCCAGGACAGCGGGATCAGCCACCAGCGCTTCATAGGACGAGCATCGCGTCGCCGAAAGAGTAGAAGCGATAGCGCTCTTCGATCGCGAGCTCGTACAGACGACGCGTCTCCTCGATTCCCGCGAAGGCCATGACAAGCGCCAGGAGCGTCGAGCCGGGCAGGTGGAAGTTCGTGACGAGCGCGTCGGTGCGGCGGAACTCGAAGCCGGGCACGACGAAGAGATCCGTGCGGCCGGCGAGCGGGGCGCCGCGGGCGAGCGACTCGAGAACGCGAACCGTCGTCGTCCCGACCGCGAGGACGCGCTCGGCGGCCTGGATGCGCTCCCAGGCCTCGGGTGCGACCGCATAGCGCTCGCTGTGGATCACGTGGTCGGCCAGCTCCTCGGCCGTCACCGGTCGGAAAGTGTCGAGGCCCACATGAAGTGTGACGCGCGCAATGTCGAGGTTGTTGAGGAGCTCGGGCGTGAAATGGAGCCCGGCCGTCGGCGCCGCAGCGGAGCCCTCCTGGTCGGCGTACACCGTTTGGTAGCGCTCGGGGTCGGCGAGGGGCTCGGTGATGTAGGGCGGCAACGGCGCCTCGCCATGAGGCTCTCCGTCGAGGCGAAGGCGCCACCGTCCTTCTCCCAGGTGCTCGAGGAGCTCGACCGGCCCCAGCCGCTGGCCCGCTTTCAAGCGCCGTGTCGGGCGAGCGAGGCCCTCCCACTCCCCGCTGCCGTTCAGCGGCTCGAGCAGCAGCACCTCGGCAGCTCCGCCGCCGGGTCGCTCGAGACGAAGCCGGCCCGGAACGACGCGGGTGTCGTTGACGACGACGAGCTCTCCCGTCAGCTCCATCGTGAGCTCGCGAAAGCGGCGATGCCTGACCTCGCCGCTCGCTCGATCGAAGACGAGCAGTCGCGACTCGTCACGCCGTTCCGCAGGGCGCTGCGCGATCAGCTCCGGCGGCAACGAATAGTCCAGCTCGACCCGCTTCATCCGGCCCGAACGCTAGCGTTCCCGCCCATGGACGAAGCTGCACTGGCACGCGCGAGAGAACGGCTGGACGAAGCGGCAAACGGGCGCACCGCGCAGGGCGATGTCGACGCTGCGCTCGAACGCGCTCGTGCGCAGGTCGAAGCGCTGGCGGAGCTCGCCGCGCAGCTCGAGACGACGCTTCCCGGACGGGTCGAAGAAGCCGTCCGCGAGGGCGTCCGCACCGAGGCTGCTCCGGTCGGCAGGCAGCTGGCCGAGGTGCGCGGGCTCGCCGGCCAGACGATCCGCCGCCTGGAAGGCCTCGAGAACGACCTGCTCGCGGAGCGGCATGCCCGCGTGGACGACCTGGCGTTGCTCGTCGACCTCATCTCCTCGGGCTGGAACGGCGTCGACCAGCGCCTGGCCCGGATGGAGCGCAAGCTCGAGGCGGGCGGCGGCGCAGAGGTCTACCGCATCGAGGAGCGCAAGGCCGGCTGACTCAGCGTCTCGCCGCCGGCCGTCGTAGGCTTACGGAGTGAGCGAGACGGCAAGGACAGCGAACGAGGAACCTCCGGCACCTGTCTTCATCGGGCTGATGGCGTCGTACGCGCTTGCGGGCACGTTGCTTTTCTGCGGGCTGCTCGGCCTCCTGCTGTGGGCGGCCGTCGGGAATCGCGTCGGGAGTGGGGACGACGATACTCGGGCTCCTCGTGCTCGGCGCCACGTACGTGGCGTGGCGTGGAAGCCGCATGGGGCGGGCCTTCATCGGGCTCCTGACTGCAATCGTCACCATCGCAGGCGTCGTCTACATGTTCACCGGCCCCACGTCCGCGATCTTCCCCTCGCTCATCATCGCCTTGCTCAGCGCCGGGACGTTCGTCCTCCTCTTCCTGCCCGCGGGATCGAAGCGCTTCTACGCCGCAGCCTGACCGGCTCGACGCGAGACTCGCGGCTAGCAATGGGCAACTACAGCGGCGGTGACGGCCCGCTCGTAGGCAGCACGAGCTCGAAGCAGCTTCCGCGCCCGAGCTCGCTGTCGACCTCGATCCGGCCGCCGAGCGCAAGCGCCAGCTCACGCGCAATCGCCAGGCCGAGGCCGGTGCCCTTTCCGTCGTGCGTCCAGAAGGGCCGGAAGATCCGCTCTTGCTCCTCGGGGCCAATGCCCGGCCCCGTGTCGGCGACCGCCACGTGGATGCGGCCGTTCTCCGCTCTCAGACGTAGGTCGACGCGACCGCCGTCGGGTGTCCAGCGAAAGGCGTTCGCGAGCAGGTTCGAGATGATCTGCAGAACGCGGTCGCCGTCGGTGACGATCACCGGCTCTGCGGAGACCTCCTCCGAGTACTCGATGTCGCGCTGCTTCGCCTCCTCGCCGAAGGCCGCGTAGGCCTGCGAGACGAGCCGCGCCATGTCCACCTCCTCGCGCAGCACAGTGAAGCGGCGGGTGTCGAGCTTTGCGAGATCGAGGACGTCGCCGACGAGCCGTTCGAGCCGCCCGGCTTCCGCCGCGATCACGTCGAGCGACGCTTTACGCGGCCTCCGGGTCCTCGAGGAAGCCTTCGCGCAGCGCCTCGACGTGCCCGCGGATCGCGGTCAGGGGCGTGCGCAGCTCGTGCGAGACCGTCATCAGGAAGTTCCGCTCGAGCTCCTCGGCCTCGGACAGGCGCGAGGCCATCTGCCGGAACGAGTCGGCAAGATCCGCGATCTCGTCTTTACCCGCCACCTCCGGAACGGCCATCGTGTCGTACCTGCCCTCGGCGACTTCGTCGGCCGCCTTCGCCAGCCGCCGCACCGGCTTCGTGATCCGGCCCGAGAGGTACCAGGCAAGGGCCATGGTCACGATCACTCCCGCCAGGAGCGCGAGCGCGAGTCGCTCGAGCAGTCGTCACGAGGCGGTCGCGCAACTCGGTCTGCGCGGTCGCGACAACGAGAGCACCGAACGGCGGTCCGCTCTTCTCCAGGTAGAGCGGGTGCGCGACGGCGAGGAACTTCCGCTTCTCGCCGGGCGGAACAAGATGGAACTCGAGCACCTTGCCCTGCTGGATTGCCTCCCAGTCGACAGCTGTCTTCGGGAGCCGCTTGAGCCCCGACCCCTGTCCCGAGAAGAAGGGCAAACCGACGTAGAAGAGGCGGTTGCCGCTGGCCGCCTCGAGCTTCCGTGCGGCAAAGAACGGCGGCGGCTTGTCCTGCTCCTGGGCCTTACGGGCCTGCTCGGAGTAGAGCTGGGTCAGTCCGGCGGCTTCCCGACGAAGCTCTCGTCGCGCCTGGTCCTGCGTGTAGTTCTGGAAGAGCCCGAAGGCGATCGCCGCCGCGACCACTCCGGTCAGCGCAATCCCGGCGAGGAAGAGCGCCGGCAGGCGAAAGCGCAGCGAGTGGAACATGGTTAAGTGAAGTTTGCTCTGTCACCCTGTGGACGCTCGGGCTTTGCCCGCGCGTCCTTCGGAAAGCAGAGCTCGACACGTTTGAAGCCCATGCAAATCTCCAGCGTTATGCGGTCGCGGCTTCCCTCGCGGGCGAGACCTTGTAGCCGACGCCCCAGACCGTGACGATCGGCGAGGCTTCGCCGAGCTTCCGCCGCAACTGGCGGACGTGGACGTCCACGGTCCTCGTGTCTCCCGCGAAGGTGTAGCCCCAGACGCGCTCGAGCAGCTGGTCGCGCGTCAGCACGAGGCCGCGGTGATCGAGCAGCTCCCAGAGCAGGTCGAACTCCTTCGGGGCGAGCTTGATCTCCTCGTCGCCGACCTTCGCCTCGCGGCGCCCGGCGTCGATGTGCAGGTCGCCGTGCTCGAGGGTCGCGCTCGCGACATCCTTCCGGTCGGGGGTCGAGCGGCGGAGAATCGACTTCACGCGCGCGACGAGCTCACGCGGGTTGAACGGCTTCGTCAGGTAGTCGTCGGCGCCGACCTCGAGGCCGATGATCTTGTCGACGTCCTCGTCCCTCGCGGTGAGCATCAGGATCGGCACGTCCGAGCGGCGGCGCAAGCGGCGGCAGACCTCGATCCCGTCGATGTCGGGCAGCATCAGGTCGAGGACGATCAGCGACGGCTCGTGGGCTTCGGCTTTCGAGAGGGCGTCCTCACCGGTCTCGGCGACGTGCACGTCGTAGCCCGCGTTCTTGAGGTAGAGCGAGACGAACGACGCGATCGAGGCTTCGTCCTCGACCACAAGGACTTTCTGCGGTGTGTTCAAGGGCATCGCCTCTCAGGATGACACAGAGGCCCGCTATCCCGACGGCGGCGGGGTAACAAGCTCGAAGGCGGTCTGATCGTCGGGCAGCGAGTGGTACGGCTCCTCGTTGAGCGACCAGACGCCGTCGAAGAACACGCCCGCCTGGGCGCTACCCGCTCCGTCGAGCATGCCGCGGCCGCGGCCGACGGCGCTCATGAAGATTGCTCGTCCGTCGACGCGGATCGTGTACGTAGCGCCGATCAGGCGAAACCGGACATTGCGGCCCACGTAGACGGCCGTCTTCTCGTTCCTGTAGATCGTCTTCGTCGCGCCGTAGACGACCGGCCGTTTCGCGTCGTACGGGTTCGAGTCGGTGACCGTGATCCGGCCGCGGACTCGCCCGGTCATGCTGCCGCGCGCATTGAGCTGCACGATCCCGCGACCCTCGCGGATCGAGAGCGTGCCGTTCGACCCCGCGGGCGGCGGCGTGGGCTGTCGCGCGAACGCCGTGGCGGGCAGGACGAGCAAAACCAGGAGTGGGACCATGAGCTTCCGCATCTGGTTCAAGTATGCGCCGTGGACTTGTGTCCTGAATGAGGGAGATGTAAGGAATCCGTTAGGGCGTCAATAGGCTCTTCCTGTGTCTGAGTTGAGCGAATTCGGGACGGTGCTCCTCGTCGTTGCCGGAGGCGTCCTCCTCGCTCTCCTCACCCGAAAGCTCAGCGAGCGCTTTCCCGTCCCTGCGCCGGCGCTCTTCCTGATCGCCGCCGCGGTCGCCGCAGACGTCTTCCCCGGCCTCCGTGATGCGGTCTCGATCCGGACAGTGGAGCGCATCGCGGTCGTCGCACTCGTCATCATCCTCTTCGACGGCGGGATGCATGTCGGCTGGCGCCGCTTCAAGGTCGCCGCCGTGCCGATCGCGGTGCTCGGACTCGCCGGCACGTTCGCCACTGCCGGCGTGATGACTCTGTGCGCTCACTATCTCTTCGACTTCACCTGGACGACCGCCGGCATCCTCGGCGCCGCGCTCGCCCCGACCGACCCGGCGGTGATGTTCTCCGTCCTCGGCGACAAGGAGATCGGCGGCCGCACCGGCACGATCCTCGAGGGCGAGTCGGGCGTGAACGATCCGGTCGGGCATCGCGCTCATGATCGGAATGCTCGAGTTCGCGACGGCCGATGACGGCTCGTTCTTCACGGTCATCTCGGAGTTCGTCGTGCGAGATGGGAGTCGGCCTCGCGGTCGGGCTCGTTGGGGCCGCGCTCCTCGTTCCGTTTCATGCGGCGCGTGACACCTGCCGAACGAGGGGCTCTATCCCCTCCGTACGCTCGCCGCAGCAGGCGTCATCTACGGAGTGGCCTCGGTCGCGCACGGCTCGGGCTTTCTCGCCGTCTTCATCGCCGGGCTTGCGCTCGGGGACGTGAACGCCCCGCACAAGGAATCGATCGAGCGCTTCCACACCTCCCTTGCAGGCCTCGCCGAGATCGTCGTCTTCGTCGGCCTCGGGCTGACGATCGACATCACCGGCCTCGGGCGGGACATCTGGGTGGACGGATTGCTGCTGGCGGTGCTCCTCGCGGTCGTCGCGCGGCCGCTCGCGATCGCACCGTTCCTGTGCGGCGACGAACCTGCGGACCGGCGAGCGGCTGTTCATCGCCTGGGGTGGGCTGAAGGGCGCAGTGCCGATTCTCCTGGCCGCGTTCGCCGTCCTCGAGGGCGTCGCAGGAGCAGAGCGGATCTATGGGATCGTCTTCGTCGTCGTCGCCTTCTCGGTGGTCGTGCAGGGCGGCGAGCTTGCCCGTCGTCGCGGCTCGCCTCGGCGTCCGGATGCGCACCGTCGCCAGATGATCGGCCTCGCGCTAGCGCTGCTGGCCGCCGGCTCGCCGGCTCTCCATGACCTCCACGTGTCGAACGGCTCGCGCCCGTTCGCCGGCGACGGCCGGCTGCTGACGACCGTCAGCCCGAACGGCGACGGGGTGCGGGATCGCGCGATCGTCCGCTTCCGGCTCGACCGCCCCGCGATCGTGCGGCTCGACGTTCTCCGAACGGACACGCTCCATCCTGGCCGCGCGACGAAGACGATCTGGAGTACGACTCGGCACCTTCGAGCCGGGCAGCGGCAGATCGTCTGGCGGCCGTCGCGCGGGACGGAGCCGCGAACGTACGTGCTCAGGCTGCGAGTCGGTCACCACGAGTACATGAACCTGCCGGGCAAGCGGCGACGTGCTCCCGTCGTCCGGGTGCAGGGGATCGAGGCGGGGTTCCTGAAACGGAGCTACGCGCCCGGCGAGGAGGCCGATCTCAGGATCTCGTCCGACACGGCGTCGCTGCGGCTGCAGGTCTTCTACTACTCGAGCCAGGTGTCGCCCCGAGGCCGCGACTTCAGGACGGCCGGGACCGCGATGACGAACCCCGTCCAGATCGATTGGCGACGGCCACCGCGACGCACCGGGAGCGCTCCAGTTCGTTCGCGCAGGAGACTGGCCCTCCGGGCTCTATTTCGTGCGGCTGAAAGCAGCGGACGGCCGCGTCGGGTACGCCCCGTTCGTCGTCCGGCGGTCGCGCCCCACGTGCACGCGTCGCGGTCGTCCTCTCGACGAACACGTGGCAGGCCTACAACTTCTGGGACGCGAGACGGCGACGGCTGGGGCGACAGCTGGTACGTGAGCCCCGCGACGCGGAGCGTCGACCTGACGCGCCCGTTCCTCGACTTCGGCGTGCCGTACCGCTTCCGCGACTGGGATCTCGACTTCATCGCCTGGCTGAACCGGACCGGCAAGCCGGTCGACTTCCTCTCGGACGACGACCTCGCCGCGTTCACGAACGGAGATGAGCTCGCGGCCGCGTACGACCTCGTCGTCTTCCCCGGACACGCCGAGTACGTGACCGAGCACGCCTACGACGTCGTCCAGCGGTTCCGCGATCGCGGGGGCAACCTCATGTTCCTCGCGGCGAACAACTTCTTCTGGAAGGTGCGCCGTGACGGGCAGTCGATGACACGCGCCGCTCTCTGGCGCAAGCTGGGCAGGCCCGAGGCAGCGCTCGTCGGCGTCCAGTACGCCGCCAGCGACTACGGCGGCGCGGCAGGCGGGCTACGTCGTCCAGTCCGCCGTGACCTCGCCCTGGGCGTGGGCCGGGACCGGGCTCGGGAACGGCGACCGCTTCGGCACGTACGGGATCGAGATCGACGCGCGCGCTCCCTCATCCCCGTCCGGCATTCAGCTTCTCGCGTCGATCCCCGATCTCATGGGCGCGGGACGCTCGGCGGAGATGACCTACTACGAGACCCCCTCGGGCGCGAAGGTCTTCGCCGCGGGCACGCTCAACTTCACGGCCTCCATCGGCCAGCCGGCCGTCTCGCAACTCGTCGAGAACGTCTGGTCGCGCCTCAGCCGGCCGTGAGGGACCGAACGAGCTCCTCTTCGGCGGCGTAGTCGAAGGCGTAGGGCACGCTCAGGAAAACCAGGACGGTTCGAAGCTCCAGTCGGGGAAGTTCTCTTCGAGGAGAGGCAGCGCCTGCTGCCAATCGCTCTCGTCGAGCGGGCTCGGGGGAATGAGCTCGGGCTTGTGATCCGTTTTCGTGGAGTAGCCCCAGCGTAGGCCGAAGCAGGGTCGCGAACGCGGACTAATCAGCGCGTCAGGGCTCGCGGTCAGGAAGGAGTCAGCGACAAAGCGGATGTCGCTCTCGGTCGAAGCCGGTGCGTCGAAAAGCGCCGGGCACTGCCCGAACGACACGAACGGCACACCGAGTCCTCGAAGCTGAGGCGGTCCGTCGACCCAGGCGTGATCACCTGGTGGCGCCTTCTCACCGCCGGGCACTACCGATGTACTCGTCTCCGAGACGTGGATTCGCACGACCTGGATCCAGCCCATCACCGCCGCATACCCTTCGAGTGGAGACGACACACGCGCCTCGAGCACGGATAGCCCGTCGGCGAGACTCGATGGCCAGGAGAGGCCTAGGACGTTGTATCCCCAACGCTCCGGATCGTCGTTCGCCCCGTACACGACCTTCACCGTCCCATCGCGGCCGTGCAACGAGAACGGAAACGTCGCTTCTGCCACCGATATCGATCCTACTGCGGATACTCGTAGAAGCCCTGGCCGGTCTTGCGGCCCAGGTGGCCGGCCGCGGCCATCTCGCGCAGGCGCTCTGGCGGCTTCGCCCGCTCGTCGCCGGTTGCCTCGTACATCGCCTCTGCGGCGTGGATGTGGATGTCGATTCCGACGAGATCGACCAGGGTGCACGGGCCCATCGGCCAGCCCATGCCCATCGTCATCGCCTTGTCGAGGTCTTCCGGAGTGACGCCCTCGTCCAGGAGCCGGATGCATTCGTTGAGGGTGGGAACGACGACGCGGTTGACGATGAAGCCCGGAGTGTCGTTCGCGCGCACCGGCTGCTTGCCGGCCAGCTGGGCCCACTCGTAGGCCGCCTCCACGGCCTCGTCGGAGCTGCTGCTCCGCGCGGATGACCTCGACGAGCGGCAGGAGCGGCGCCGGGTTGAAGAAGTGCATGCCGACGACCCGCTCGGGGCGCTCGGTCGCCTCGGCGATCTCGTGGATCGGAATCGCAGACGTGTTCGACGCGAGGATCGCGTCCGGCCTCGTGATCCGGTCGAGCTCGGCAAAGGTCTCCCGCTTCGGCCCGAGCTCCTCGACGATCGCCTCGATCACGAGATCGCAGTCGGCGAGATCCTCGAGCTCGGTCGTGAAGGTCAGTCGCGCGAGCGCGGCGTCCCGCTCCTCGGCGGTCATCTTCCCCTTCTCGACCGCGCGGCCGAGGTAGTGCTCGATCGTCCCGCGGGCGCGCTCGCACAGCTCGTCGCTCACCTCGCGGCCGACCGTCTCGTACCCGGCCTGGGCCGCAACCTGCGCGATTCCGGCGCCCATCGTGCCGAGCCCGACGACTCCAACCTTGCGAATCTGCACGGCGGCAACCCTACCCAGGGAAGGAAATCGCCACCTCGCCCGTCTAGTGGTCAATGACGCGGTCTCTCCTCGCTTTCCTCGCCCTCGGCCTCTTCGCGCTCGCCATCATCGGCGCGCTCGGACAGGCCGTGGGCGGAAAGCGCCCCGCGCTTCTAGGACGCCGCGAGCCTGCGCTCCCCTGAAGGTTCGGTCTCCGTCGCGTAGCGGCACGCGACGGAGACCGGGCCTCCTTACACGCGTTCTATGACGCCGGCGATCGCCTGCCCGAAGCCGATGCACATCGTCGCCACGCCGTAGCGGGCGTCGCGGCGCTCGAGCTCGTTGATCAGCGTCGCGGTGATGCGCGCGCCGGTTGCGCCGAGCGGATGGCCGAGCGAGATCCCACCGCCGTTCGGGTTGACGTCGTCCATCCGCTCCTCGAGCCCTGCGTCGCGCACGAACTGGAGGACGACCGACGCGAACGCCTCGTTGACCTCGATCACCGACACGTCGTCCCAGCCGATCCCCGCACGCTCGAGTGCGTTGTCGCACGCCTGCGGGTTCCCGTGCAGCATCCGGTACGGATCGACGCCCGAGAGACCGAACGAGACGAAGCGGGCCCGCGGCTCGAGACCCAGCTCTGAGGCCTTCCGCTCGCTCGCGATCAGCACTCCGGCGGCGCCGTCGCAGATCTGGCTCGAGTTGCCCGCGGTCACCTTGCCCTCGGGCAGGAATGCCGGCTTGAGGCCCGCGAGCGCCTCGGCCGACGTCTCGCGGCGCGGAGTCTCATCGACGGCGCAGACCGTGCCGACGTGAGGGTTCTGGACCTCGACCGGCACGATCTCGTTCTCGAAGCGGCCCTCGTCGATCGCCGCGAGAGCCCGCCGGTGCGACTCGAGCGAGAACGCGTCGAGCTGCTCGCGCGAGAGCCCCCACTCGTCGGCGATCGCCTCGGCGGACATCCCCTGCGGCACGATCTGCCAGCGCTCCAGCAGCTTGTCCGAGAGGTCGCCCCCGTTCGAGCCCATCGGCACGCGCGACATCATCTCGACCCCGGCCGAGACGACGAGGTCGAGCTGGCCCGACCAGACCGCCGCCGCCGCGTTGAAGTTCGTCTGCATCGACGAGCCGCACTGCCGGTCGACCGTCGTGCCCGCCACGGTCTCCGGCCAGCCGGCGACCATCGGCACCATCCGCCCGATGTTCCAGCCCTGTTCGCCGATCTGCGTCACGCAGCCCATCTGGACGTCCTCGACCTCGCCCGGATCGACGTCGTGCCGCGCCAAGAGGCCGTTCAGCACCTGACCCGCGAGCTCGTCGCCTCGGATCGACGACAGCGTGCCGTTGCGCTTGCCGATCGGCGACCGGACGGCATCGAGAATGAGTGCATCAGAGGCCCAGGCGGCCACGAGGTCAGTGTACGGGGATAGGCTGGGCCGGTGACCCGCCTCGCTGGTCCGGCCGTCCTCGCCGCACTGCTGGCCGGTGGATCGATCTCCTGCTCTTCCGACTCCCAGACGGCGGGAACGACCGCCAAGGTAGCGACGACGGAGAGCTCGACGCAGACCGTGAGCACGGTACCGCCGCCTCCTTCGACCACAGAGCCTCCTCCGCCCGCAAAGCCACCTGGACGGGGGAAACGCAAGCGAATCTACGCGGAGCTTGCTCGGGCCCGGGATCGAGGCGTCTCCGGCGCGGCTGTCTATCAGGCGATCGCGCGACGGGAAGGCGTCGACGTCGACAGTGTGGTGCTCATCGAGCACGAAGGCTCGTTGCGGCGGTGGCCACTCCCGGCCGCCCCGAAGCTTCCTCCGAGCGCGGTTCGCGTCCCACGCTCTGCCAAGGGCGCAAAGAGGCTGCGGTCGACCGTCAAGTGCAGCACGAACGCTCCGCGCACGGGAGTTGCGCGTCTCCGCTGGCGACCGGCCAAGCCTCGGGGGAGCAGACAGTGGGTGGCCGTCACGATCTACTTGCGGGGCTTTGCGCTTGGTAGCTTCGAGGCATCGGGCCCGCTGCCGCCGCGAGCCTCATCATTCGAGTGGCGGCGCGTTCACGGGCAGGCGATCCACTACTGGCGCGTGATCACGCGTAGCCGAAACGGCCGGTGGCTCGGGAGCGTCACCGCCCGCTTCGTCGGCCCCACCTGCGTCGCCGAATTCGAGCCGTAGATTTCGGCCGGAAACTCCGCAAAAACCCCTTGAACCTTTGCCAAGGTCTGGGCAGAATCGACGTGTCTGCGGAGCGCGGGGGGGCCAGCGAGATCCGGGAGGTTCAGCAATGGAGGTCCACCACGAAGCACGTGCCCCGCACGCGCGCGGCATCCTGACGGGAACATGGCGCATGGGCGGTGTGCTCGTCGCTCTCGTCCTTGCGCTCGCAATCGCGTCCTCGGGATACGCGGGCATCTCCGACATCAACCCGGACACGTCCTCGAACTCGAACGCGAATGCGTCCTCGGGCGGGCGTGTCAACGGGCTCGCGAACGCGTCGGCCAACAACCAGGTCTACTACGCGGCGAGCGAGTACGGCGGCCTCTTCAAGACGACCGACGGCGGGAACAACTGGTCGAGGCTGAACGGCCACCAGCCCGTGATGACGTGGGACGTCGACGTCGACACGGCCAACAACAACAAGGTGTATGCGACTTCCTGGTATGACGGTCGGGTCAACTCGCTGGCCGGAATCGAGGTCAGCTCCGACGCCGGGGCGACGTGGACCAAGCCGGCAACGACGACCCCGCCGAATGCCTACAACTGTTCCGCAACTCGAAAGACCGAGCCCTCCGCATTCGGCATCGGATCGGACGCCTCGAACAACGTCTACATAGGGACGAACTGCGGCGTCGCCATCAGCACCGATGCCGGCGCGACGTGGACCTTCGTCGACCCGACGCCCGGGACCGCGGCCAGCGACGTGTGGGACGTCGTTGTACAAGGCGCGACGATCGACATCTGCGGCGACGACGGCCACCTCCGCTCGACGAACAGCGGTACCACGTGGACGGCGGACGCCGGACTCGGAATCCCCACCGGCCGCTGCTCGATCGCCGCCTCGCCCGACGAGTCGTACGTCCTGTTCATCGTGGCCTCCGACAACAACGTCTACGAGACGGACGACGCCGGTGCGAACTGGACGAACCACGGCCAGAACGGTGGCCAGGGCCGTATCCCGTTCGTCGAGACGAACCAGCGCTCGAATGCCGGCATGACGGACCGCTTCTCGCTCTGGTACGCGGACACGCAGCTCCTGCGCGGAGACTGCACGACGCCGACGCCGCCGGCTCAGGGCGGCGCGAACCGCTGCGGTAACACAAGCGGGTACAGCAACCAGCAAAGCGGCGCCCACTGGGATGCCGGCGACGTCGTCTTCGACAGCGCGGTCTCGCCGGATTCCTGCCCGATGATCTATTCGTCGGACGGAGGCGTCCACCGCCGAACCGGCGGTTGCGAGAGCCCGACCTGGACGCGCTCGAACGTCGGCGTGCACGCCACCTTCATCTGGGCCTGCCGACGGCGCAGACCAGGCCGGCGACACGAACGAGGATCTCCTGTACGGCCTCCAGGACAACGGGACACTTCGCCTCGACGAACGCAGGCGCCGGCTCCCCGACCTGGACGAACCCGAACTGCTGCGACACGTTCGACGTCCTCGCCGACCCGGCCTTCGAGCTCGGCAGCACCTGCTGCTTCAGCATGGGCCGGTTCAACCGACTGGAGCGAGCGGGCTCCGGCTACACGGGCAACGCAGAGATCAACACCTACCCGGCAGGGAACCTCCCGGGCTTCACGTGGGGCCACCGCCTGGCGCAATTCGGCACGGACGACGTCGCGATGATCAGCAGCTCCGGGATCTTCGTCACGATGAACATCAACGCGAGTCCGATCGTTTGGACACAGTTGGCGGCGGTGCCGGTCGGCGGCGCCTGCGGCATACAGGCCTCGGTCAGCGGCGGTACGCCGACGTTCCTCGTTCGAACCGGACAGTGCACGGGCCGCGGAAACGATCAGGTCTTCACGTACGCCGGCACGACCAACACCGGCACGTGGACCCGGATCGACAACACGGACGGCCTCTCCGGGGGCCTCGGGATCGTCGCCATCGATCCGAGCAATCCGAACAACCTCTATGCCTCGAACCTGGCCCCGGGCGGCCCTCAGATGGTCTTCTCGAACGACGGGGGGACGAACTGGACGAACGACCCGGAGCTCGACACGCTGATGACCGCAAACGGCGCCTTTCGCTACCAGAACCAGCGAGGCGCCTCCACGAACAACGGCGGCGCCGGCACGGCGTTCCAGGGATACCCCCAGCCGAGCCTGCTCGCCTACGACCCAACGAACGGGAACATCATCGTCGCGGGCGGCCAGGACTCGGGGATCTTCCTGAGCATCGACGGCGGCACGAACTGGAGCCTCGTCACCGACCCGAGCGGGGTTGCGAAGCCCCATCTGCCTCGTCCCCGCGACGCGTACTTCGACCACGAGCCGGTGATTCAGCTCGGCGTGTACCTGGCGACGCAGGGACGCGGCGTGTGGCGCCTCGCCTTCCAGCTGCCGACGGCCGATGCCGGTGGTCCCTACGTGACGAACGAGGGCACCGACGTCACACTCGACGCCTCAGCGTCGACCGATCCCGACGGCGGTCCTCTCACCTACCAGTGGGACCTCGACAACGACGGACAGTACGACGACGCCACCGGAGTGATGCCGACCTTCTCGACGGTCGGCCAGGACGGAGTCTTCACGGTTCGCGTGAAGGCAACCGACCCCGACGGCGCGTACGGGACGGACTCGGCGACGGTCACGGTCAACAACGTGGCGCCGAGCTTCGACAGCCTCTCGTCGACCAGCCCGAAGCCAGAGAACACGGCGATCACGGTCGATGGCGTGATCAGCGATCCAGGCTGGCTCGAGACCCTGACTGCGACCGTGGACTGGGGCGACGGGACACCTGTCCAGGCCGTCCCCGGAACGCTCGAGAACATCAGGCCCAATGCGACGCTGACCTTCAGCATCGCGCACACCTACGGCGACGATGGGATGTTCACGGCGCACTTCTGCGGGTTCGACGACGACACGTCGACGTGTCAGGACATCGCGCTGCAGACGACCAACGTCAATCCGACCGCGGAAATCGACGAGTCCGGCGCGACCATCATCAACGGGATCCCGACGATCATCGGCCACGCCGGGCAGCCGGTCACCTTCAACGGTCGAATGCAGGATCCCGGCAGCGACGACCTGGTCGCGACTTGGCATTGGGGCGACGGGACGGCGGACACCGTCACGCGGTACCTCAACGATCCGATGTTCGACCCCGACCCGGATCCGAGTCCAACGATTAATCCACGCGACGTGACCGACACGCAAGACCATACGTTCGGTGATGCGTGCTTCTACACGTCGACCTTCAGATCGGCCGACGACGACGGTGGCTTCTCGCCGATCGACTCGATCAACGTGATCATCGTTGGCAACTCCACACGACGGTTGAAGTCGGAGTGGTGGAAGCAGGAGTTCAGCCACCGCGGCAAGTCGGACTTCACCGACTCGCAGCTCCTGTGTTACCTGGCGATCACGGGCTACGTGAGCAACGTCTTCAACGAGACGCGCGATGCCTCGACGATCGCGGCGGCGAGCGACGTCCTGAACCACAGGCGGCCGCCGGACAACGAAGACATCCTCCACCTCGACGCGGAGATCCTCGCCGGCTGGCTCAACTTCGCCAACGGCAGCATCGGGTGGGCCCAGCTCATCGACACGAACAAGGACCGCGTGCCCGACACGCCGTTCGCAACCGTGATGGCAACGGCTGAGACGGTTCGCAACAACCCGCTCTCGACCCACCGCCAGCTGCAGGATCAGCGCGACATCCTGAAGCGAATGAACGAGGACTGGGGAAGCTAGAACAACTCGCGGGCGGGGCCGTTCGCGGCTCCGCCCGCCGCTTCCTCAGACAACCGAGAAGAGTCGCCAGGAGCCCACGCCCTTGAGCTCGTGCTCCCCGCGATCCTCGAAAGAGATCCCCGATCCCGCGACCAGGTCCTCGCACGGTGCTCGAGACGAGAACCTCGCCAGGCCCGGCCTGGCCGGCCACGCGCGCCCCCGTATGCACAGCGATGCCGCCGATCTTCTCCTGCATCAGCTCGCACTCTCCGGTGTGCAGACCTGCCCGGATCTCGAGCCCGAGCGGCTCGACGCTCTCGCGGATCGCGCAAGCCGCTCTGATCGCACGCGCGGGGCCGTCGAAGCTTGCGAAGAACCCGTCGCCCGCGGTGTCGATCTCGCGCCCGCGAAACCGTTCGAGCTCGCGCCGAACACGCGAATGGTGCTCGTCCACGAGCTCATGCCACCGGCGATCACCAAGATCGGTCGCTGCCGGGTGGAGTCGACGATGTCCGTGAAGAGGACGGTCGAGAGCACGCGGTCCATCTCGGGCTCCGGTCGGCTGCCGGTCAGGAATTCCTCGATCTCGGAGAGCATCGAATCCGTGTCGCCTACCCAGATCAGGTGCTCGTCTCCTGGGAGCTCGACGAAGCGGGCGCCTGGAATCTGCTCGGCAAGCCACCGGGACTCTTCGACCTTGACGTCACGATCGCCGTGCCGCGTCATCACGAGTGTCGGGACGCGGATCGTCGGCAAGACCGCACGCGTGTCGATCTGCGAGTTCATCAGCAGCAGCGCCGCGGCCGCGCCGGGGCTGGCGCTGTTGCGCATGTAGGCTGCGACTTCCGCCCAGAACCGCTCGTCGCCGACGCGGCTCGGCGCCATGTCGGTGAGATCGACGAACGGCCACTCGCGCTCGATCGTCTCTGCCAGCTCCTCGCGCTCCTCGGCCGTCGGCGCCCACGGGTAGTCATCGCTGCGGATGCGTTTCGCGAACGCGCCGATGAGGATCAAGTGCGTCGTTCGCTTGGGATAGGTCGCGCCGAAGAGGAGCGACATGTTCGCTCCCTCGGAGTGCCCGAGCAGGGCCGCCCGCTCAGAGCCGACGGCGTCGAGCACCGCCCGCACGTCGTCCATCCGTTGCTCGAGCGTGGGCAGCCGGTCGTTTGGAACACGGTCCGAGAGCCCGGTTCCGCGCTTGTCGAACAGGATCAGACGCGAGAACGACGCCAGTCGGGCGAGGAAATCGGCGCGGTACGGCTCCTGCCACATCATCTCGATGTTCGAGACCCAGCCGGCGACGTAGACGAGGTCGAATGGGCCCTCGCCGACCACCTGATAGGCGATGTTGATGTCGCCGCTCCTCGCGTAGCGGGTCTCAGGCGTCGCGGACTGCAAAGAGCCTCCATTCTCCGGGCACGCCCTTCAGCTCGTGCGTGCCGCGGTCCTCGAACTGGATGCCAGAGCCGGCGACGAGATCCTTGACGGTGCTCGATACGAGAATCTCGCCCGGCGACGCCTGAGCCGCCACGCGGGCTCCGGCCGGCACCGCAATCCCGCTCAGCTTCTCTCCGAACCGCTCGCATTCCCCCGTGTGGACACCAGCCCGGATGTCGAGTCCGAGCGAGCGGACGTCCTGGATGACTGCGAGGGCACATTCGATTGCGCGGCCCGGACCGTCGAAGCTGGCGAAGAACCCGTCTCCGGCAGTATCCAGCTCCTCGCCTCGGAACTGCACGAGCCTGCGGCGCACCGCCGAGTGGTGCCGCTCGAGCAGGTCGCGCCAGGCCTGGTCGCCGAGCTGGGCCGCACGCTCGGTCGAGCCCACGATGTCGGTGAAGAGGATGGTCGCGAGCACGCGGTCCGACTCGGGCGAGCGGTGGAGCTGCGCCACGAAGCGGGCGATCTCCCGTTGCGTGACGTCGTGGACATCGTCGTTCACCCACGTGAAGATTCCCTGGAGCTCGGGCAGCTCGAAGAGCTCGGCATGAGGCATCCGCTCGGCAACGTATGCAGCGGGATCGCGTTCCTTCGTCCGGTGAAAGATCAACGTCGGCACCCGGACAGCCGGGAGGACGTCGGTCACGTCGGCCTCCATCAACATCCGGAAGAAGGCGAGCGCCGCTCCGGGGCTGAGGCTGCGACGCATGTGCTCGACGAACCAGCGGTTGAAGCTCTCGTCTTCTGCCGCTTCCGGAGACTGTTCGCGGAGGCGCGCCTCGAAGTACTCCCGCCGCCCCCACCCTTCTCTGACCTCGACGAGCCTGCGCCGCCACTCCTCTTCGGTCGGCGCCCAGGGATACTCCGCGCTTCCGGTGCCCTTGACCCAGGGCTCGATGAGCATGACCCCGTCCGTGCGCTCCGGGTATGTCGCCGCGAAGAGCAGTGCAAGTTGGCTCCCTTCGTGACCGGTGAAGAAGAGCGTGCGCTCGGCCCCGGCTGCGTCCATGACGGCACGCACGTCGTCCATCCGCGTCTCCAGGGTCGGAAGGTCCCGGACACGGTCGGAGAGCCCCGTGCCTCGCTTGTCGAGCATCAGCACGCGTGCGACCGAGGCAAGCCCCTCGACGTGCCTCACGAGCAGCGGCTGCTCCCACGTCGATAGGAGATCGCCCGTCAGCGCACGCACGAACACGAGGTTGTTCGGCCCGTCTCCGACGACCTGGTAGGCGATCGCGACGTCGCCACTCCGGGCGTACTCGATCTCGGGGACTCGCATCGGGGAAGTTTCCACTACCCGTGCCGCACGGCGTACAGTCGCCATTCGCCGGGCACGCCCTTGAGCTCGTGGTCGCCGCGGTCCTCGAACTCGATCCCCGAGCCGACGACGAGGTCTTTCACCGTGCTCGAAACGAGCACCTCCCCGCCCGTTGCCGAGGCCGCGACCCTGGCTCCAACGTTGACCGCCAGTCCGGCGATCTTGTCTCCGCGGATCTCGCAAACGCCCGTGTGCAACCCGGCACGAACCTCGAGATCGAGTTCGCGAACCATGCGGTTGATCGCCAACGCGCAGCGGATCGCCCGCACCGGGCCGTCGAAGGAGGCGAAGAAGCCATCGCCGGCTGTGTCGAGCTCCCGCCCCCGGTACTGGTCGAGACAGCGGCGAATCATCGCGTCGTGGCTCTCGAGCGTCTCGCGCCAGCGGCGGTCGCCGAGCGCGGCGGCGCGTTCAGTCGAACCGACGATATCGGTGAAGAGGACAGTCGAGAGGACGGTCTCGGGCTCGGCGTCGCCGGTCGCCGTGGCGAGAAACCGCTCGATCTCGGAGAGCGTCTCCTCGACTCCCCCTAAGAACATCGATGCACGACCGGGAATTTCAACGCTCCGTGCGCCCGGGATTCGCTCGGTCATGAACTCCGCGTCCGTGCGCATCGTCGGCCTGTGGAGGATCAGCACCGGCACGCGGATCGCCGGCAGGACGTCGCGAACGTCTACGTCCATCGCCATCCGCCAAGCAGTGAGTGCGGCGCCTGGGCTGGCGCCGCAGCGAAGCGTCTCGCAGTACCACTCGAACGTGGCTTCGTCATCGCCGAGCTCGGCCCAGGTCTCGGCGAATTGCTTCTCGATGAACGGTCGAGTCCCCCAACCTCGTTCGATCTCGTCGAGCTGTCGCTGCCACTCGGCCTCGGTTTCCCCGATCGGATAGTCGTCTGAAGCCGTCCCGCGCGCCATCGCGCCCCAGAGCACGACGGCAGCGACGCGCTCGGGATACGTCGCCGCGAAGAGCGTTGCCATCGCACACGCCTCCCCGGTGGCGATCAGGGCTGCGCGCCTCGAGCCGGTCGCGTCCATGACCGCCCGGATGTCGTCCATTCGCGTTTCCAGCGTGGCCACGTCGCGCGGCCGGTCGGATAGACCGATGCCCCGCCGGTCGAAACGAATCAGACGGCCGAGCGAGGCGAGCCGCTCGAAGAAGTCCGCAACCGTCGGGTGCTCCAGCACGTGCGTCAGGTGTGAGACGTAGCCCGCGGCGAACACGAGGTCGAGCCCGCCGGCGCCGACCACGTGGTAGGCGATGCTGACGTCGCCGCTCCTTGCGTACTGGACGTCGGGGGCCTGCATGCCGAGAGTGTCCCACTACGTCGGCCCGATGGCCACGGCGGGTCGCCGACTCCTAACACGTGGTGTTGCGGTCGACGCTCCCGGTGTAGCGCGTCTCAGGATGAGCTGACGGCATAGAGCCTCCACTCGCCCGGGACGCCCTTCAGCTCGTGGGTCCCGTGCTCGACGAAGTCGAGGCCCGACCCGGCAACCAGGTCGCGGACGGTGCTCGAGACGACCACCTGTCCGGGGCCGGCCAGAGCTGCGACCCGCGCACCGACGCTGACTGCGATCCCGGCCACCTTCTCCTCATGGAGCTCGCACTCACCCGCGTGCACACCGACCCGAACGTCGAGCCCGATGCCGCGAACCCCCTCGACGATGGCCTGGCCGCTCCGAATCGCGCGCGCCGGCCCGTCGAATCTCGCAAAGAAACCATCGCCCGCGGTGTCCATCTCGACACCCCGAAAGCGAGCGAGCTCCCGCCGAACGACCTCGTTGTGCCGGGCGACGAGGTCCCGCCAGGCGCGGTCTCCCAGCTTCGCCGCACGCTCGGTCGAGCCCACCAAATCGGTAAAGAGGACCGTGGCGAGAACGGTATCCGGCACATGCTGCTGCGGCGATCCCTCCAGGAATGCCTCGATCGCTTCGACGACGAAATCGTTCTCGAAAATCCCTCGGCCGACGCCGGGGACGATCGCCAGCTCGGCTCCGGGAATAGCGGCGGCCACCTCGGCCGCGTTCTCACGCGAGCGTTCCTTCGCAATCACGATCGTGGGGACGCGGATCGCCGGCAGGACATCCGTCACGTCGAGATCGATCTGCATGCGCCTGAACTCCGCCCACGTCGCAGGGCTCGCCGTCAGCCGGTGGTGCCAGACGAACCACTCGAGGTACTCCTCGTTCTCGGCCCACTGTGGGTTGAGCTGCCCGGCGAGCTCTTCGAGAACGTCGCGCCGCCCCCACTGTTCGCGACCTTCGCGGATCTTCACCAGCGCCTCGTCGCGCTCCCTCTCGTCACGGACGCCGCGTGCCCAGGGGTCGTAGAGGATCAGCCGCCCGACGCGATCTGGATTCGACGCTGCGAAGACGGCGCACGTGGCCGCCGCCTCCGCGAGCCCGACCAGCGCCGGCCGTTCGCTGCCCTCCGCGTCGAGAACGGCACGGAGGTCGTCCATCCGCGACTCGATGGTGAAGCCCCGCGTCCTGTCCGAGAGGCCGACGCCGCGCAGGTTGACGACGATGAGGCGCCGCCCCTCTGCGAGACGCCGGAGAACTGTGGCAAAACTCGGAAACTGCCAGAGGGTGTACAGGTTCGACAGAAACGGAAGGAAGGCGAGATCCGTCGGCCCGTCCCCGACGACCTGATACGCGATCGAAACGTCGCCGCTTCGGGCGTAGCTGACGTCGGGCACTTTCATGGGCGTATCCTCACCATCGTGAGCGTAACGGTGACTGAACGGAAGCTTCTGATCGGCGGCGAGTGGGTGGAGACGGGTGACTGGCTCGAGGTCCGCTCGCCGTTTTCCGGCGACGTCGTCGGCCGGGTGGCGAAGGCCGGCGCGGACGAGGCCAAGGCCGCGATCGACGCCGCCGAGAAGGCCATGGCCAACCCACTCCCTGCGCACAAGCGCGCCGAGATCCTCGTCAAGGTCGTCGCCGGCATCGCCCGGCGTCACGACGAGATCGCTGCCCAGGTCACGGCCGAGGCGGGAAAGCCGTTGAAGGCCGCCAAGGTCGAAGCCAGCCGCGCGATGTCCACGTACACCTTCGCGGCCGTCGAGGCCCGGAAGCTCGCCGGTGAGATGGTGCCCATGGACGCGGCGCAGGCCGGCGAGGGCAAGCTCGCCTTCACGCTCCGCGAGCCGATCGGGATCGTCGGCGCGATCAGCCCGTTCAACTTCCCGCTCAACCTCGTCGCCCACAAGCTCGCACCCTCACTCGCGGCAGGCTGCGCGGTCGTCCTCAAGCCGGCCGGCCAGACGCCGCTCTCGGCGCTGACGCTCGCCGAGCTTTCCGACGAGGCGGGCCTTCCCCCCGGCTGGCTGAACGTCCTCGTCGGCCCCGCAAGCGAGATCGGGGACGTGCTCGTCGAGGACGAGCGAGTGCGCGCGATCACGTTCACCGGCTCCTCCGACGTGGGCTGGAAGTTGCGCGAGCGCGCCGCGCGCAAGAAGGTGTTGCTCGAGCTCGGGAACGCGACGCCGGTAATCGTTCACGGCGACGCCGATCTCGACGAAGCCGCCGAGAAGCTTGCCGCGAATGCGTTCTCGTTCGCCGGGCAAAGCTGCATCTCAGTGCAGCGGATCTACATCCAGAAATGGGTCTACGACGACTTCGTGGCCCGCTTCGTGCCGAAGGTCGAGAATCTCGTCCTCGGCGATCCGGCCGACGAAACGACCGACGTCGGGCCGGTGATCGACGACGAGTCGCGTGAGCGGATCCTGAGCTGGATCGAGGAGGCGCGCCACTCAGGCGCCGAGGTCCTGACCGGCGGGGGCCCCGAGGGGGATCTCATCCAGCCGACCGTGATCGCGAACGCGACGCTCGACATGAAGGTCTGCCGCGAGGAGGTCTTTGGCCCGGTCTGCGTCGTCAACTCCTACGAATCGCTCGACGAAGCGATCGCCCTCGCGAACGGCACTCGCTTCGGCCTCCAGGCCGGGATCTTCACGGCAGACATCCGAGCGGCGATGCGCGCCGCGCATGGGCTCGAGTTCGGGGGCGTCATCGTGAACGAGGCGCCGACCTTCCGCGCCGACCAGATGCCCTACGGCGGCGTCAAGGACTCGGGCAACACGCGCGAAGGCCCACCCTACGCTGTGCGCGAGCTGACCGAACAGCGCGTCGTGGTCATCGATTTGTAGGCCGGAGGGTTTGGCGGAACGTTGCTCGTCGCCGGGGTGCGATGGTCGTTCCGAGGCCGCGGACGCAGGGAGCCCCGATAGTCGTAACTATCGGGGCGACTGAGGACCCGGCCTCGGGGCGAGCAGCGCGGCTCGGCGGCTCAGCCATGTTTCGCCAAACCCTCCTGGGTCCGCCGGTTGGTCATATAGACTCGGCCCGCCTGATGGCACGAATGACCCTGCCCGACCGTTTCCGTAGGCGGCCCCCGCAGGGAGCCGGCGAGAGCGGCCCGCCCACGCCGGCGCGGGCCCGACGGCTTCCCGCGGCCGGCGCACTGCGACGCGAGCGCCGAGCCCTCGTGCGCACGCGAGAGGAGCGCATTCGAGATCTGGGCGGATTGATGCTCGAGATGTATCGCCGCGACCAGTTCAAGCAGGAACTGCTCGTCGAGCAGTGCCTCGAGGTGATCGCAGTCGAGGAGCGGCTCCGCGAGATCGACGACCTGCTCGAGGCGAACGTCACCGCCCGCCGGCAGGGCCTAGGCGTGCGCTGCACGTGCGGCGCGCCGATCGTCTGGGGCTCGCATTTCTGTGCCAACTGCGGCCGTCCAGTCGGCGCCGAGCCGGTCGTCTCCTGTCCGAACTGCGGAAACGCCCTTCCCGCCGAGGCTCAGTTCTGCGCGCATTGCGGAACCGCTGTCCCGGAGGCCTCCCCTCAGGAGGCCGACGCGCAGAGCGATGAAGGCGAGCAGGCGATGCGCGAGCCGGAGCGCTCAGGCGACCCCTGGGAGGGCTAAGTGGGCGTTCCGCCCGAGCCGCCCGACGAGCAGGCGCCGCCACCGCCGACACCCACGGACGCCGTCGGCGGAGAGTGCCCCCGCTGCGGGACGCCCTACGACCCGTTCCAGGAGTACTGCCTCGAGTGCGGCCTGCGCCTGCCCGTCACAAGTGGCCTGATCCCGGTCCTTTCAACCGCCTGGCGGCGGCGCATCCCCTGGTATCCGGGCGACTGGATCTGGCCCGTGTTGGCCGCGCTCGTCGTCGCCACGATCGCGGCCGGAGTGGCGATCGCCGCAACCAACGACAACGGCTCATCGGGGACCACCCAGGCTTTGACGAACTCGACGATCCCAGCGGGAACGAACACCACGCCGCCCCCGGCCGGAACCGAGACGGGGCCTGAGCCCACCACCTCTGTGCCGACGACGACCTCCCCGACGGAGTCGCAGCCCCAGCCGCCCCCTCCGCCGGCGAGCGGCGGCGGTCTCATCGAGTGGCCACCGGGCCAGAACGGATGGACGATCGTGCTTGCCTCCGTCCCGCAGAGCGCGGGTCGAGCCGCAGCCGTTTCCGAAGCGCAGAAGGCGATCAACGCGGGCCTCACCGACGTGGGCGTGCTGAACTCGTCGAGCTACTCGAGCCTGCACTCCGGCTATTTCGTGGTCTTCAGCGGGGTCTACAGCTCCGAGAAAGAGGCGAGAAGCGGGCTCGACACGGCGAAGGGCTCGTACCCGCAGGCGTACGCACGCCAGATCGTCCAGTAAGACGAGCGACCGTGGGACTGGGCGGGCCGATCGGAGCGGTCGTTCCTCGGAAGGCGTGTTCGTTAGTCGCGCAAAGTGCGAAGCACTTTGCGCGAGTCCCGGGCCCGTGGCCCGGGACCTACTAGGCGGCTACGCGAGAGCGTTCGAGATGCTGGTGCGACGGGCAGTAGTCGCGCTCGGGCAACGGCGTCCGCTGACACGGTTTGCCCTTGCGCGTCGTCGCGTGGCAACGCGGGACCCCGCCGTCGAAGGCGCCGGCCTCGATCTGCTCCTCGATGAACGCGACGGCGGCCGTGACGCCCTCGTTCACGGCCCAGGCCACCTGGGCCTGCGCGGTGATCGGGAAATAGCGCCTGATGTCCTGGAAGAGCGACCGCTCGGGCTTCGCGAAGTACTGAGGATCGCGCGCAAGCCGTTCCATCGTCTCCTCACAGGCCTCCAACACAGCTCTCCGGTACCCCGCGCGCTCCTGGACCGGTACATACGGATCGACCAGGTCCTTGATGGTGCGATAAATGGCTCGCGAGTACTGATACATACAGTGCTGGATGTGGAGGGCTCTCTCGTCCATTCCAAGTGTGCCTCTCAGCTTGTTAATCCCCCGCAAAGCTCTGTTAACCGCGGATTAACCCGTTTTCGGGTGCCGCATTGGTTGGCACTCTAACGTCTCTCGGTCGCTGTTACAAACTCTTTCCCGGTGTTTCCTTCGGTGACAACGCTCCCCATCGGAGAGAATAGATCCGCGCGCATGTCCCACGACACCGACAAGCTCATCCGTCAGCTCTCGCTCGTCGCCTATCTGATGGCCGAACGCCGGCCGTTGACCGCGCGGGACGTCAAGCAGAACGTCGAGGGCTACCAGGAGATGTCCGACGAAGCCTTTGCCCGACGCTTCTACTCCGACCGCGCTGAGCTCCTCGCACTCGGAGTCCCGCTCGACTCGCAACGCGACGAGTTCACCGGCGAGGAGCTCTACCGGCTGAGCTCGGAGCGCTACTTCCTCCCTCCGCTCGAGCTGACGGACGAGGAGCTCGCGGCTCTCCAGACGTGCCTCTACCTGCTCGAAGGCCAGTTCGCCTATGCGGAGCCTCTGCGCCTTGCGCTCCAGAACCTCGCTCTCGGGCGGCCGGGCTTCGAGGAGACGCCGACCGAGACGGCCCGCTCCGTCGAGCTGCACGATCCCGGGTACTCGCCGGAGCTGCCGGGCCGGCTCGCGAAGCTCGAGGGCGCGATCTCCAAGAACCGAACGCTCAAGTTCGAGTACTGGTCGATCGTCCGCAACGAGCTCCGGGAGCGGACGGTCAACGCCTACGCGCTCCTCTTCGACCGCGGCCAGTGGTACGTCGTCGGCCTCGACCTCGACGACGAGAAGATGAAGACGTTCCGCGTCTCGCGGATCCGCGGCGACATTCGCCTCGCCACCCGCAGGGAACGCGATTTTCGGCTGCCCGAGGGATTCGACGCGGACGAGTTCCGGCTCGGTCCACCCTGGCAGATCGGCAAGACCGCGGGTGAGGCGCGAATCGAGGTCGGCGGCGACACGGCCTGGTGGGTCGATCGTCTGTATGGGCGCTACGGCAGGATCGAGGACGGCGTCTTCGTGACGGACTACTCGGACCTCGGACGCCTGTCCGCCTGGATCCTGCGCCAGGATGGACGCGCAGTGCCGCTTGCACCGCCGGAGCTTCGGCGCCTCGTGCGCGACGACCTCGACCTCGTCCACAAGCGGCACGAGGGCAAGCTGCCGCGAGTGGCGGCCGAGGCCGTGGAGGCGGCCAGCGAGGCAGAAGAGCGGCCCGCGAGCCCGGTGCCACCGGAGCGCTTCGGCCTGCTGCAGGCGCTCCTCGCCTACCTGCTGGCCCGCTGCGGCGAAGACACGCAGGCCGTCATCCCCGCAGCGGACATCGTCGAACGGTTCCGCATTCCGCCCGAGTCGCTCGAGGAGCACCTCCAGCTCTTGAACCTCGTCAACTTCGGCGGCGGCTGCTACGCCGTCTACACGGAGCTCGAGGACGGGCAGGTCCACGTCGAGAAGGAGCTCTTCGGCGACACCTTCCGCTCGCCGCCTCGATTGACGCCGCTCGAGGCGCGCGCGATCCGGCTCGCGCTCGAGTTCGTCGGCCCGATGATCGCAGCCGATGCCCACACTCCACTCGAGCGCGTCCGGCGCAAGCTCGAGGAGACGTTCGGCCAGTTCGAGCTGCCGCAGTCCTCGGAGCCGCGTGGCGCGCGGGCGGAGGAGAAGCTCGTGGGGTCGCTGACCGAGGGCATCCGGCAGCAGCGTCTCGTGGAGATCGAGTACCAGAAGGAGGGCGAGGAGTCACTCTCCACGCGCATCGTCGAGCCCTACCTGCTCGAGCGGCAGCTTCCGAACTGGTACGTGCACACCTGGGACCGCACGAGGGATGCGCAACGCTCCTTCCGGCTCGACCGGATGCGCAGCGCCCGCCTGCAGCGCGAAGGATTCGAGCCCCGCGAGGGCTTCCAGCCGGACCGGCTGAGCAGCGCCGCAGTCGCCGCCAGCATCTGGTACTCGAAGAAGATCGCGCGCTGGAAGGTCGAGGAGGGCGCGCGTCCGCTGGCCGACGGCGCGGCGCAGGCGCAGAAGGCGGTCGGCAGTGAGGAATGGCTCGTCGGCGAGATCCTCGGTGATCGCGGCGAGTCCGTTCTCCTCGAGCCCGAGGACCTGCGCAAGCGGATCGCGCAACGCGCGAAGGCGCTCGCCCGGGAGCTTCGCCTCACGCGGCTCGCCGCGAAGACCTAGGAGACCGGAGTCCCGACCGGAAGCACGAGCGCGAAAGTCGCGCCCTCCGCGGGCGCCGAGTGCACCTCGAGCGTCCCTCCGTGATCCAGCGCGATCGACCTCGCGATGAAGAGACCGAGACCAGTGCCCGGCTTGGCGTGTTCGCCGGTCACCCGCCCGAACTTCTCGAAGATCAGCAACTGGTGCTCACGAGCGATGCCCGGCCCCTGATCCCGCACTTCGACGCTGATCCGGCCGTTGTCGGCGACCGCGTCGACGACGACTTCGCTTCCGGCCGGGGAGTACTTGACGGCGTTGTCGATCAGATTCGTGATCACCTGGCGCAGACGTTCGCGGTCGCCGCGAACCGACGGCAGCGGCCCGTGGACGTTCGCACTGATCCGCACCTCGTCCTGTCCCATCTCTGCGGCAGCCGCCGACTCGTGGATGATCTCGCCGACGTCGACGTCGGCGAAGCTGTAGCTGAAGCTCCCCGACTCGATCCGCGACGTATCGAGCACGTCGCCCACGAGCTCGGCGAGACGGTTCGTCTCGTGCTCGATGAGGCCGAGAAAGGATTCCCTCTGCTCGGGAGTGAGCTCCCTCCACCGCTGGTGGAGCGTCTTGGCCGAGCCGATCACCGCAGCCATCGGGCTCCGTAGCTCGTGAGAGACCATCGAGACGAAGTCGGCTCGCAGGGCGGAGAGCCGGTGCAGCTCTTCGACGGTGGTGCGCTCCGCCTCGTAGGCGCGAATGTTCTGGACCGTACTGCCGAGAAATCGGCCGAGCAGCGAGACGAGCTCGACTTCGTCCTCGCTGAAGGCATCGGGCTCGGCCCGGACGAGCGAGACCATCCCGACCGTCTTGGCGCCGACGACGAGAGGCGCAGCCAGGCGCGAGCGGAGCCCGAGGTCGGTGAACTCCTTTTCCCCTGCGTACCTCCGATCCGACATGTCTTTTCGGTAGATCGTGTGACCCGTCCTCCGGACTTCGTCCAGGAGCGAGCCGGCGACGGGGCGACGGGAGCCCGGCGGAAAGACGGTCTCCGCACCGGCGCCCGCGGCGGCGATCACGCGTGCGGCGTCCTCGTCTGCGAGGACAATCGCAGTGCGGTCGAACGGGACGAGCCCACGCAGCTCGCGGATGAACGCCGCAAAGGCCTCTTCCATCTCGAGCGACGAGCCGAGCGCGCGGGCACAGCGATTCGCGGCATCGAGCAGGTCGACTCGGCGGCCGAGTTCGTCGCGGAGGCTCTCGGCCTCCGAGGCACGTCGTTCCGCCAGGACCATCTCGCGACCGAGGCTTCCGGCGAGCCAGCCGATGATCGCCCCCATGACGATCTGAAGCCACAGTGGAAAGGTGATGTGGTCGAGGCTGAATCCGGGCGGCCCGAACCGATCGCTCCGCCACCATTCGCTCGCCACGAGCACCGGAATCTGGACCAGGGGCATCACGAGGCCGCCGACGAGACCGAACCGAAGGGCCGCCTCGATCACCGGGAAGAAGAGGAGCTGCCTGATCGGCGTCCCGGGCTCGAACGTGTAGATCAAGGCGTACGCCCAGATGACGGCCGTGTCGAAGACAAGACCGGCAAGGCAGATCGCCGGCTGGAAGCGGCTCTGCACCACGCGCCGGTCGAGCCAGAAGAAGAGGCCCGCACCGATGGCGAGGAACGCCGTCGTTGCAAATGCGGCCGCCTCGTACCAACCCGACGGATAGCTGGACGTGAACAGCGTGACCTCGAGCACCGCCCACGGGACGGCGACCAGGCGCACGATCGAGATCCAGCGTTCCAGCCGCCAACGTCGCCGGAGCTCGTACTTACTCATGACGGCTCGCCCTCTGCCAGCTTCGAGAGAGCCCACTCGGCATGCTCGCGCAGCAGGGCGTCGTCGTCGGAGACGTACGCCTCTGCAAGCGGGCGAAGATCGGGGTCGCCGGAGTTTCCAACCGCGACCAGTGCGTTTCGCCGGAGGTAGCGCGGGTCCTTCCGGGGGAAGTAGAGGCGCTCGTAGCGAGTCCGCAGCTCGGCGTCTCCGAGCTCCAGCCATTCGATGAGCGACACGTGTGGCTCGATGCCCTCGGACGGGGCCTCGCCGGCGCGCCGCTTCTCGATCCCGCGGTTCCACGGACAGACGTCCTGGCAGATGTCGCAGCCGTAGACCTGAGCGGCGAGCGGCTCTCGGTAGTCCTCCGGAATCGGCTCCGGCGCCTGCGTCCAGTAGGAGAGGCAGCGCGTGGAGTCGAGGACGCCCGGCTCGTCGAGCGCACCCGTCGGGCAGGCTTCGATGCAGAGCGTGCAGGAGCCGCAGTCGAGGGCGAGCGGCGGCGAGGGCTCGACCTCGACGTCGGTGACGAGCGTGCCGAGCACGACCCACGAGCCGTGCCGCCGTGTGATCAGCATCGTGTTCTTGCCGTAGAAGCCGACGCCCGATCGTGCAGCGCCTTCGCGGTCGACGTGGTCGTTCTCGTCGACGAGCACCCGGTACTCGCCGCCGAGCCGGCGGCCGAGCGCGTCGAGCTTTTCCCGCAGGTCGGCGTACGCGTCGAACCACGTGTAGCGGGGAAGGCGGCCGGCGGCCGGCTCGCGCTCAGGTTCGTCCGCGTAGTAGCAGAGGGCCGCCGAGATGACCGTCTTCGCATCGGGGAGGAGCGTCTCCGGGTGGCACGAGACCTCGGGCCGCGCCATCGTGAAACGCATGTCCGCGAAGAGCCCTCGTTCGCGCCGCTCGCGGATATTGCGCTCCGTCTCCGTGTACGGCTCGGCAGGCGCCGCGCCGACGACGTCGATCCCGAGCTCCTGGGCGAGCCGCTCGAGCTCCGTGAGCTTCACGGGCGAATTGTGACCTAGGATCGCGCTCGATGAAGGCAATCCGGATCCACGAGGACGGCGGGCCCGAGGTTCTCCGCTACGAAGACGCCCCGGATCCCGATGCCGGGCCCGACGAAGTCTTGATCCGGCTTCGTGCCGCCTCGCTGAATCACATCGACCTCTGGGTTCGCAGCGGGCAGGCCGTCCGCGCCGAAACCGCGAATTCTCGGCGCCGACGGCGCGGGAACGGTTGAGAGCGGGCCCCGCTTCGCCCCCGGTGACCGGGTGTTGATCAACCCCGGGATCGACCACGGCGACCATGTCGCCGTCTATGGGGAGCACATGGACGGGACCTATGCGCAGCTGCTTGCAGTGCCCGAGGGGAACGTCTATCCGATCCCGGATGAGATGACCTTCGAGGAGGCTGCCGCATTCCCCCTCGTGTTCGTGACCGCATACCGGATGCTCGTGACGAAAGCGCGGCTGCAGGCGGGTGAGTCGGTGCTGATCTGGGGAGTCGGCGGCGGCGTGGCGATGGCTGCGAACGCCATTGCGAGAGGCCTCGGAGCGAAGACGATCGTGACCTCCTCGAGCGACGAGAAGCTGGCGCGCGTCGAGGCCGAGGCGAAGGTCAATCACAACTCGGAAGACGTGGTCGAGGCGGTCAAGGCCGCGACTGAAGGCCGCGGCGCCGACGTCGTCGTCGAGCACGTCGGCGAGGCGACCTGGGAGCGCACGCTCCAGGCCGTCCGCCCGGCCGGCCGCGTCACCGTCTGCGGGGCGACGAGCGGCCCGAATCCGCCTGCAGCACTTCATCGGATCTGGTGGAAGCAGCTCTCGATCTACGGCTCGACGATGGGCACGAAGGAGGACTTCGACGGTGTCTACGAGCTCGTGACGAGCGGCAAGGCGCGGCCAGTGATCGACGAGGTCATCCCGCTCGAGGAAGCGCGCGCCGCCCACGAGCGGATGGAAGCCGGGGAGCAGCTCGGCAAGATCGTGCTGACGATTGGCGACTAGCTACTCGGGGGTGACGGCAGCGACCGCTGTGTCCGTCTCCTCGACAACTGCGGATGGAACCTCGGCGATCGTCTCCTCGGTCGCCGGGTTGACGACCGTGCTCACTTCCGACCCTCGCGGTATTGGCGCGCCTCTTCGACGAGCCCCTCGAAGAGCGCCAGGTCCTCGCCCTCCTCGGGGTGCCACAGCACTCCGACTGTGAACCGCCTGGAAGGATCTTCGAGCGCTTCGACCGTGCCGTCGTCGGCCCAACCGGTCTCGCGAAGCCCCTCGCCGATCTTCCCGAAGCCCTGGTGGTGGTGAGACTTCACGGGAGTGCGCTCGCCGAGCATGGCTCCGACCCTGCTCTCGGGCTCGAGCCTTACGTCGTGGTCCGACCATTCCCCCGGCAGGTGCCTGTGTCCCTCGTGGCCGACGAGCTCGGGGAGGTGCTGGTGGAGATCGCCGCCGAGCGCGACGTTCAGGACCTGGGAGCCTCGGCACACCGCCAAGACAGGCATGTCCCGCTCCAGAGCAGCATTGAGCAGCGCGAGTTCGGCCCGGTCGCGAACCTCGCGTGCTACATCCGTCTCGGGGTGTGGGTCGGCCCCGTAGTGGGCGGGATCAAGATCCGAGCCGCCCGAGAAGACGATTCCGTCGAGCACACCGAGTGTTTCCTCGATCGAGTCCTCGCTCGGCGGGACGACGAGCGGCCGCCCGCCTGCGCGCTCGATCGCGTGAACGTACGAGAGCGGCACTAGAGCCGCCGCTTCGACCCAGGCGCCCCACGTCACCTCCTCCGCGTACGAGGTGATCCCGATCACGGGCTTCACCCGCGCTCGAACATCCTCTCCCGCGCGTAGCACGTGACGACACCGTCGACGAGCTCCCGCTCGGTCCGCGCGTGGTTCAGGTAATGGTCGGCGACGGACCGGCGTGCTTCCTCCGAGGCGACTACACGCACATCCCCAGTGTAGTTCCGTGCGCGGCAGTGCCAGGACGGTCGTGATCGCGGCGGAGCCCTTGTACGATCCCGAGGGCGCTGCGATTTCGCGCGTAGGAACCGTAGATATCGGCATTTCGTCCCCGACCGAGGCCTGGTTGAGCGGCGGCGCTTCCCTTTCGTCCGGGGACCGCGCTACCGTGTGAACGTAGGGTCTATTGCGGCCCCCTGCATTTCTGTACGTATTTTTGCTGCCGGAGTCACGACCTTGGCCGCTGAAGAAACCCGCAAGACAATCCTGATCTGTGACGACGAGCCGGCGCTCCGTGAGCTCATACGCGTGTCGCTCAGCGACGGCTACCGGTTCGCCGAGGCGAGCGACGGCCTACTGGCGCTCGAGCTCGCACAGGAGCTCGAGCCCGACGTGGTGGTCCTCGACCTCATGCTCCCCCGCCTGGGCGGTCTCGAAGTCCTGGCTAAGCTGCAGGCTGACGATCAGCTTTCCCACGTTCCCGTGCTCGTGGTGACGGCCTGGAACGAGACCCGGGAAGACGTGCTCGCCGCGGGAGCCGCCGACTTCATGACGAAACCATTCGACCCGGACGAGCTCAAGGCCTCGATCGAGGAGCTCCTGAACGAGCAGTGAGACAGTCGGGGTTCCCTTCCGTTTCGCTGCAATCCAGGATGGTGGCCGCGAGTGCTGTCCTCGCGTTCCTCGTCGTCGGGGTCTTCGTCGCCCTGATCCTCGCTCTCTCCGCACTCCAGCAAGCAACGCAGCAGGAGGCGCGGTCGAAGGACGTCACGGCCAAAGCGCTGATGCTCGAGAAGCTCGTTCTCGACGTCGACACGGGCATTCGCGGCTACGTCATCACGGGCGGTAAGAGAGTTCCTCTCCGAAAAGCCGTACAAGGACGCGCAGAGAGCGTTGCCGGACAAGCTCGGCGACTTCCAGAGGCTCGCCTCGCGCGAGCCGCAGCAGCGGACGAACGCGCGGATTCTGGTGTCCGCGATCGCGTCCTACCGCAACGACTATGCCAGGCAAACGTCGTGGCCTTCTCACACCTCGGCGCGATCCGGGACGCACAAGAGCTCGAGGGCAGGATCTTGATCGATGACATTCGTTTCAAGTTCAAGAAGTTCCTCGCAGCCGAGAACCGGCTCGCGGCAAGCCGAGAGAGCGCGGCTGAAGCGAAGTCCCGGCACGCGATCGAGCTCGGCGTAGCGGGTTTGGCGGGGACGGCGGCCTTCATACTCATTTTCGGGCTCTATCTGTCCCGTTCGATCGCGCGGCCGGTTCGCGAAGCGGCCGAAGGGGCGAGCCGGATCGCGGCCGGAGACCTGTCGTCGCGGCTCGAGCAGGGCGGCCCGGGTGAAGTCGGCGAGCTGACCAGGGGCTTCAACAAGATGGCAGGGGGTCTCGAGAGCGCGCGGGTCGAGCTGGAGGAGCAGAACGCGCAGCTCCGCGAGAGCGAGCGCCTGAAGTCAGACCTCGTCAACACGGTCTCGCACGAGTTACGGACACCCCTCGCCGGCGTGCTCGGATTCACAAGGCTGCTTCTGACGCGAGAGTTCGATATCGAGACGCGCCGTCATTACCTAGGGATCGTCGACGCCCAGGCCCGCAGGCTCTCGGAGCTGCTCGACGACTTCCTCGACGTCCGCCGCATCGAGGAGGGGCGGTTCGAGCGCGCCCAGGAGCTCATCGACATGGCGTCTCTGCTTCGAGAGGAGGCCGAGCTCTACGGCGTGCAGAGCCCCAAGCACCAGCTCGCCCTGGATGTGCCACGGACGCCTCTCCCGGTGATCGGCAACCCGGACCGGCTCCGTCAGGTGATCGGCAACCTGCTCTCGAACGCGATCAAGTACTCGCCGGAGGGCGGCATCGTGGAGCTCGCGGCCGAGAAGAACGGTGACGCGGTCCGCGTAGAGGTCCGCGACGAGGGGCTCGGCATCCCGGAGCCCCAGCAGCCTCAGATCTTCATGAAATTCTTCCGCGGAGATGCCGCCGCAAGCGGCATCACGGGTACCGGCCTCGGGCTCGCCGTGTCTAGGGATATTGTTGAGTCCCACGGCGGTCGGATAGGATTCACGAGCACCGAGGGCGAGGGAACGACATTCTTCGTCGAGCTCCCGAGCGAGAACGGCGCAGTGGTTGTCCCACAAGGAAATCGCGCTTACAGGTCGTAAGAGGGGGGAAAATGAGGAAGCTGCTTCTGCTGGCCGGCTCCCTGGTCGCAATCGCCCTAGTCACAGGGTCGGTTACGCAGGGCTCCCCGGCGTTGAGCGGGCCTGGGACGATCAAGATCACGAGCCGCGATGTCGACGTCAGCATCAACGACCAAGGCACTCCGGGTCGGGGCGCGGGAGACGTGATCTTGATTCGCCAGCTGCTCTACAACAAGGGGATCAAGAAGGCGCCGATCGGTCGCTCCGACCTGGTCTGCACGTACACGGACGCCAGGACGCGGCAGTGCAACGGAACCTATTTCCTCCCGAGGGGGAAGATCGTCGTGGCCGGCTCGCTCCAGTACCGCGAGTTCTACAAGCTCGCGGTCATCGGCGGCACGGAGATCTACGACAACGTCCGCGGCACCGTGACGGCGACGCGGTACACGCGATTGCCGCGGCGCGAGATTCTCATCTTTCGGCTTACCGTCTAGCGCGAGCGGCGGCCAAAACGAGAGAATCGCGACCGTGGCGTCGATCAAGGATCCTGCGAACGCCGAGGCAAGGGCTCTCGCCGAGCTGGCGGACTTTGACGGCAAGCGCGTGCTCGAGGTCGGGCTGCGGCAACGGCCGCCTGACCCTCCTCTACGCCGAAGAGGCCGAATACGTCCTCGGCATCGATACCGAGGAGGAATCGGTCCGGGAGGCGCGGAACGCTCTACCCGATCAGCTTGCGGACCGAGTCGAATTCCGGGTCCGGGACGTGCAAGCGCTCGACGTGCCGCGGCAGAAATTCGACATCGCGTTTCTCAGCTGGTCGTTGTGATGAATCGAGCCCGAGGGTGTCGTGAACGCCCTGCGGAATGTCCATCAGGCTCTCGTCCCCGAAGGGGTCCTGCTCGACATGCACCCGGTCCCGCCGTCGACGCGGGCAGAGGTGCACGGCGAGAGCCTGGGAGACTTCGACGACGACGAGTTTCACGAGCTGGTCAAGGTCGCCGAAGCTCGAATCCTCGAAACAGGTCTCTTCGAGCACGAGGCCGAGGTCGAGTTCGACTGGCTCGAACGCTACGACGATCCGGCTGAGCTACTCACAGACGTTCGCGAAAGCTGGGAGGGATGCCACATTCCGGCTGACCTCGAAGCGAAGATTCAGGCGGCGGAGCCCCCGGTTGACATCTGGGAGCGAGTCGTCCTGCGGCGGTTTCGGACTACCCGAAACCGAGTCTGAAATGACCGATCGACCCGCTCTCCGTTAGCCGAACCCCAGGATGAACTTGGCGTCTTCGGACATCAGCTCGGGTGTCCACGGCGGATCCCAGGTGAGCTCGACCTCGACGTCTTCGACCCCCGGCACCGCGGCTGCCGCGTCGTGGATTCCCTCCTGGATCATCGGACCGGCGGGGCAGCCCATCGACGTCAGGCTGTGGATGACCTTCACCTTCGGCCCTTCGACCTGCACTTCGTAGACGAGGCCGAGGTCGACCACGTCCATCCCGAGCTCGGGGTCCTCGACGCCCTTCAGCGCCTCGGTGACTTCTTCTTTCGTCGGCACGACGGACACGCTATAGCAGGCGAACCTCTTCGCGTCGTTCGCGGGCGAAGAAGTGCGTCCCGTCCACGAAGCGAACCCAGTTGCAGCGCGTGCACATGACGAGCGAGTGGGTGCGCGCACTGTCCGCCCCGTAGCGGACGCCGCGCAGCAGGTCGCCGTTGGACACCCCCGTTGCGGCCACGATCACTTCGGTCGGCGCGAGGTCGTCGATCGAGAACACCTGCTCCATGTCGACGATGCCCTGCTCCTGGGCGAGCTCGATCTCGCCCCGGGTCGTCGGCCAGAGCTGAGCCTGCATCTCGCCGCCGAGGCAGCGGAGAGCAGCCGCGGTGAGCACCGCCTGGCGTGTCCCGCCGATGCCGATCGCGAGGTGGTCGTTCGTCCCGCGGATCGCCGCCGAGATCGACGCGGTCACGTCGCCGTCCTGAATCAGCTTGATACGTGCGCCGGAGGCGCGGATCTCCCCGATCAGGTCGTGGTGGCGCGGGCGGTCGAGGACGATCGTCGTCACGTCCCCCACCCGGCGGCCGAATGCGGCAGCGATCGCCTCGATGTTCTCGGCGACAGGACGCTTGAGGTCGATCTTGCCGCGGGCGACCGGGCCGACGGCCATCTTTCGCATGTACATGTCCGGCAGTGTGGGAAAGGCGCCGCTCGCGCCCGCGGCGATCATCGACATCGCGCCGCTCCCGCCTCGCGCGACGATGCCTGCCCCCTCGAGCGGGTCGAGAGCGAGATCGGCGGGATCGCCGCCGGTGCCGATTCGCTGCCCTGCTTCAAGGTCGTCGCCGTCGGCCGTTGCGCCGATCACGATGTGACCGTCGATCGGCAGCTGCTCCAGCGCCTCCTTCATTCCGGCCCAGGCCGCCTCTTCGGCGCCATCCTGGTCGGCACGCCCGAGCCAGCGGGCACTGGCCAGGGCCGAACGCTCCGTCACCCGCGCGTAGCTCTCGCAGAGGCAGGGGCGCGCTGTCGAGATCTCAGCCTCGGTCTCGACTCCGGCCAGCTGGGTCATCCGACCTTCTGCAGCTTGTCTGCAGCCGTGAGCACGAGCTCCATCACCTGAGAGGTCGCTCCTTCCCGGTCCCTGTTGTCGATCACGGGCACTCCTTCCTTCTCCGCCCGTTCGACGATGTAGTCCTGAAGGTAGCGGATGTCGGACAGGCGCTCGAGATAGCGGTCGAGCGGCCGCACCCCCTCCGAGGTGAGATCGCGGATCCAGAAGTGGCCCGCGTGGGCCTCCTCGCTCTCGATCGCAAGCACGCACTGGACGACGAGGGCGTTCTTGATCGGCGCGAGCATCCCGGGGACGAGATGGACTCCCTCCAGCACGGTCGACCAGCCCTCGGCGAGCGAGCGGTCGATTGCCGCGTCGACTCCGACCAGCACGTTTCGCGTCTGGTCGAGGAAGCCGTGGAGGAGCGGGTCGACCTGCTCCTCCTCGGCGCTCTTCAGGCCCTTGCCCGCCTCGAAGCTCGAGTAGTGGATCGAGGGCATGAACTCGGGACTGAAGAATGCGCGCAGGGTCTGGCGGACGAAGTCAGTCGACGTGACGCGGGTGATGCCGAGCCGGTAAGCGACCTCAGTCGCGACCGTCGACTTGCCCGTGCCGGTCGCCCCGCCGATGAGCACGATGATCGGGAGGTCGAGCTCCTCGAGGTCGCGGTAGCGGCGAAGGCGTCCGGCTGCCTTCTCGCCCTCGCCGGTCCCGAGCACCTCGTCCGCGATGTCCTGCACGCGGTCGAGCTCGACTGTGTCCTGCTTGCGCTCGAGGAGATCCTGCTCGATCCGGCGCGCAAGCTCGTACGCCCGAACGGCTGAGACGCCGACGCGCATGAGCGCACGGGCCATCAGCCCTTTCGAGTAGGGCTGCTCTCCGCCGAGCGGGAGCGGATCGGTACGGCGCCGTTCGGTCACCCGGCCACCGGCTGCCCGGCCACGGCCTCCGCGAGGGCCTGCAGCGCGGCGTCGAGATCGGGCTCGCCGGGGAGCGGCAGGACCTGGTTGTCGACGAACACGCACTCGACGCCACGCTCGGCGGCCGTCGCCGCGACGACGTCGATTGCCGCCGCCTTGATCTCGATCAGGTAGACGTCGGCCCGGATGCCCCTCAGCTCGTCGCGGAGCGCCTCGCGGTCGGCGAGGTTCCCGGAGATGTGGACGATGTTCAAGTCGTGCTCCCGGCGCAGATGGTCGGCGAGACGGCTGTGGGCCGACCGAGGGGCCGTCGTGAAGAGTGCGACGCTCTTGCCTGCCACCTGCGTCGCCGGACGCGGCCGCATCACGGTCGCGATCACCGGGAGATCCTTGACGGCGACGATCGCATCTCGGACGGCCATCGGCAAGCCATCCTCGGCGTTCGTCAGCACCACGAGGTCGGAAATGAGGATCCGATACGCATTCAGGTAGCCGGTCAGCAGCTCGAGATCGGTGGAAGCGTCGGCGACCAGGACGCGTCGGCCGGTCGCGATGGGCGGCATCGCCGCGCCGCTCCCTTCGAAGAGGACGAGGTCGGCCCCACGCTCGGCAGCGAGGCGAGCGCCTTCGAGGACGTTGGACGTCCCGACAGCTCCGGCCAGCCCGCCTCCGGCACGCCGGCACCCGATCGTGTCCACTCCGGCGAGCGCAGCGTCCTCGAGATAGTCGGAGGCAGCGTGACGCCCCTCGTCCGCGAGCTCGAGGAGCCGGTCGAGAGATGTGCCCGCTTCTGCGACCTCGGGGTTCGGTGGGCCGCCGCGACCCATGGCGACGACGAGCACGCTGCGGTCGCGCGCGAAGAGGCGCGCTGCATGGCTGCCGACCGCCGTCTTGCCGACACGCTTGCCGGTCCCGATGATGCCGATCGACGGCAGCTCGAACGGCTCGAACACCGGGACGTCGAAGCGGAAGTCTGGCCCGACATACGGGACGCCGAGAGCCAGAGCGCGACTTGCGAACCGAAAGCGCTCGCGCGGGCCGAGCACGGGCTCGTCGGAGAGGTCGACGATCGCCTCGGGCTCGAGATCGCCGATCCCCGCCTCCAGGTCCTCCAGGAGCGGAACCCCGTAGTCGTCGTCCCCCTGGAGCTTCTCCGTCCCCCCGACGAGGAACGCCCCGACGAAGTCGTAGGGCAGCTCGGCGAGCGCGTCCCGCACGACGGCTGCGTAGTGCTCGCCGTCGATCAGCGCGATCGCGCGCGTCATCGCGTCGTCACCTCGTGCTCGATGCGCGCCGTGTACTTCTCGAAGGCGAGCGTCTCCGTCGAGAACTGGATGATCTTCTCCTGCCCGTGGAACGGGTACTTGCGCCAGACGTCCACGTGCGTCCCCGTCACCTCGACGAGGTTGTAACAGGGCCTCGTGTTCCCGCGGAGACGCAAAGAGGAGACCGTGCCGGTGTTGACGACGAACAGGTCCTCGAGGCGCCACGCGTAGGGAACGTGCTTGTGGCCGGAGAGGACGAGGTCGACGCCCGCGCGTTGCAGGCACTCGATCGCGTCGCCCGCGTCGTAGACGACGTTACGCTCCCGTCCGGTCCCCGGGACCGGCAGCAGATGATGGTGGAGCACGAAGATCCGCAGGTCGGCGGGCGGGCGGAACTGCTCCTCGATCCACCGGTAGCGGCCCCGGCCGATCTGCCCGTGGTCGAGATCCGGCTCGGTCGAGTCGACGGCGACGACGGTCACGCCGTCCACGTGCAGGACGGAGTTGCGCTCGCCGAACAGCTGCTCGAAGTGGACGTAACCGACGTTGCGGGAGTCGTGGTTGCCGGGCACGACGACGAGCGACTCGCACTCGATCCGATCGAGGTAGGACTTGGCCTGCGCAAACTCCTGCTTGAACCCAAATGTCGTCAAATCGCCGGTGCAGATGACGAGATCCGGGCCCAGGTCGTTGATCTCGCCGATCGCCCGCTCAATGAGGCTGGGAACGAAATGCGGCCCGCCGCAGTGGATATCCGAGATGTGCGCGATCTGGAAGGTGCGATCGGCCGCCGGCATGGTCGAAGTGTACGCGGGGCAAGGGGATGCGGGCCTATCCGAGGCCGTTGCTATCCTGATTGCAGATGGCCTCAGAAGTGCCTGATTTCCAGGCATATTGCGGGCGGGGGGTACCGCGCTTCGCAAACGACGTAGAGCTCGAGTGCGCCAAGCTGCTCGACTACTACCGCGTACCCTGGGACTACGAGCCGACGACCTTCGTGCTCGAACGGGCCGCGGACGGGAGCGTCGTTGAGGCGTTCAAGCCCGACTTCTACCTCCCGGAGCAGGATCTCTACCTCGAGTTGACGGTGATGAAGCAGTCCCTGGTGACGAGAAAGAACCGGAAGCTGCGGAAGCTACGGCAGCTGTACCCGGACATCCGGATCAAGCTCTTCTACAAGCGCGACATCCAGCGCCTGGCCGAGCGATACAGACTCGATCTGGCCAGCTGACCGATGACCGAGTCGGGGAGGTCTATCTCTCCGCGGAGGAGATCCGGACGCGCGTGGCGGAGCTCGGGGCCGAGATCGCGCGAGACTACGAGGGCCGCGAACCGGTGCTCGTCGCCTCGCTGAAGACGAGCGTCTTCTTCCTCGCCGACCTCTCGAGGGCGATCCCCATCCCCCACGCGATCGACTTCATCGAGCTCGCAGGTTACGGCGGAAAGACGACGAGGTCGGGCGTCCGGCTCCTGAAGGACCTCGACTTCTCGATCGGCGGCCGTCATGTGCTCCTCGTCGAGGACGTCGTCGACACCGGCCTGACGCTGAACTACGTCTGCAACACGCTCTCGCTGCGCGAGCCGGCTTCGCTCGCCGCGGTGACGTTCCTCGACCGGCCCTACCGGCGGCTCGTCGACGACCTACCCGTGCGCTACGTCGGATTCACGGTGCCGGACGAGTTCTTCGTCGGGTACGGCTTCGACCTCGACGAGGCCTACCGGCACCTCCCCGACCTGCATCTCGCGGAGGGTGCCTCCTAGCCGGAGGGTTTGGCGAAACTAGCCGCGCTCCGGCGAGAGCTCGCCGCCGGAAACGCCACTGGAAGCCGCTGCGAACGGGCCGCCGGAGCCGGGCTTTGCCCGGCGGGAGGCTTACCAGCGAGAGGAGAACGTCGGCATCACTGCGCCCGAGCGGCGGCTCCTGAAACCCTCGCAGCCCGCAAACGCTTGCAAGGAGGGGGTCCACGGGGGAACCAGGGGTTCACCCGTGCTAAAGGTAGCCGAGCGGGTCGACTGGATTCCCGTTGATGCGCACCTCGAAGTGGAGGTGCGGGCCGAAGCAATGGCCCGTGCAGCCCACGTAGCCGATCACCTGGCCCTGGGAGACGCTCCCGCCGCCGACGGCGATGCTCGACTGATGCGCGTAGCCGGTCGAGAGCCCGCCGCCGTGGTCGATGATCACGAAGTTCCCGTAGCCGCCCATCCAGCCGGAGAAGATCACCGTCCCGCTCGCCGCGGCATGGATCGGCGTGCCGTACCCGACGCCGATGTCGATGCCTGCGTGCAGCCGGCCCCAGCGCATCCCGAAGGGGCTCACGACCGGCCCGTTGACGGGCCAGATGAGGCCGCTTGCCGACGGGGTCGAGTCGTAGCTCGACGAGCCTGCGGCCTGGATCTGCGCAGCTACCGCCCCGTAGGAGGCCTGGAGCCCGGCGACCTCGTGCAGGTACTCGGCCTTGCTCTGCTGGATCGACGCGAGCTGTTCCTTCTTGTGGCCCTTCGCGGCAGCGAGGCCTTTCTCGCTGATCAGGAGCCGCTCCTTCTCGCTCCGCACCTGCGCGGTGCGAACGGCGATCGTCCGCGTCACGGTGGCGACCTTGTCGCGCGTGACCCTCGTCTTCTCGCGCGCGTCGTGCATCCGACCCTTGGCGCTGCTGACCTGCGTCGTGATGCGGACGTCCTGCGAGCCGAGATCGCGGACGTAGTCGATCTGGTCGAGGAAGTCGGTGAGGCTCTCGGTCGAGAGCAGGACGTCGAGCGTCGAGGGGTCATCCGACTCGTAGAGCTCGATCAGCCGGCTGTTGAGCCTGCCCAGCGAGATCGCGTAATTGCGCTTGAGGAAGTCGAGCTGGTCGGTCTGAAGACGGAAGAGGCTGGCGATCTTGTCGAGCTTTGCCTGCTGAAGCGCGAGATCGCGCTCGAGCGGGCCGAGCCGCGCCGAGACACCGCCGACCTGGCGCTCGAGGGTGCGAATACGCGTCTCGAGCGATCCAATGTCCGACGACAGCTGCAACTCCCTGGCCTGGGCGGCCGTGATCTTCGCCTGCAGCGACGAGAGACGGTCAGTCGACGATTCGGCGCGCGCCTGCGTGCTCAACGCCGCCGGAAGCGAAACGATGAGCGTGAGGAGAAGGCCTAGGGCGAGCCGTCGAGCCATCAGGAATCGGGTTCGGGACAGGGATAGACGTCCCTGCTTGCCGGAAAAGTTGCTGCATTCTAGCGATTCCTGCGGATAAACTCTATTCCGGAGCAGTCCCCGGGCCCGGTTCGGGGATGCTCGGCTGCTGCGGCCGGTCGCCCTCGTCGGGCGGCGGGAACGGCTCCGGAATGCGGGCCGGTTCCGGCGGAAGCCCCTCGTCGGGAGGCGGGAACGGCTCAGGTACCGGCACAGGCCCCGGGACGTCTTCGGCGGCCGGCAAGACGTGTGTCGGCTGCACGTTGAGCTGGGCCCGCCCGATGCGCTCCTGCGCCTGCAAGGTCACGTTAGCCATCTGCGTCTCCCTTTCCTTGATCAGCTCGTCGATCCCCTGGATCCGCTCCTTCTGCTGCTTCGTGGCCGATCGGTTGCCTTCGTAAACCGCGTCGCCGAGCTCGCGCAGGTGCTGGCCCCGCTCCGCAACGAGATCTCCCACCTCTCTCCTCAGCCGTGCGAGCTCGATCCTCGCATTCCCGTGCGCCGCGACGGTCTCGACCATGGCGCCGGCCCTGGCACGAACCGAATCGAGCGCCGCGAGCGATCCACGCCCAACGCCCGAGGCTTCGCCGGGAATCCGCCGCGTCTGCGAGGAGAACCCGGTGAGCGTGAAGATCGCGAGGCCGAGAAGAATCAGCCCCCACGGCCAGCGACCTGTCGCGAAGAGAAAGATTGCGGCCGCGAGGCCGATGACTCCGATGACGAGCAGGATCGTGGACGGCGGGACGCCGAAGTAACGCCGCTCCGCGACCTGGAGCTCAATGGGCACCGGTCCCGTTTCGGTCGGCGGGAGCTCCTGTACGGCCGTATCTCCGGACGGCGCGTTCACACGGGAGCCGCACTCGGGGCAGAAGAGGGCTTTCGACGGAAGCTTGGCGCCGCAGGTCTGGCACTCAGCTCGCCGCATGCACCCGCTCCTCACTCGACTCCGCACGCGGCTCGAGGGCACGCAGCGCCTCGGCCACACGCTGCCGGAGGGGCCCGACGAGCTCGCGATAGTCGTCGTCGGAGACCTTCCCGGTCCGGTGGTCGAACTCGAGCTCCTTCAGGGCGGCCAGAGCCCGGTCGCGCTGCTCGGCCAGCTCGAGAGCGCGCCGTTCGAGCGCCCCCGGCTCGTCCAGCACGTCGCTGGACGGGTCGGGCTCACGAAGGAACGGAAGGGCCACGTACACCACACAAGCGCCGGCAAGTAGCCCGCCTACGACGAATGCGAGCGTCGTCATGCCCGTGCGAGCGCACGCAGCTCGCGGTATCTGGCGGCGAGGCGCCGCTGTTCGGCCGCGCTCGGCCAGAGTGCCACGAGCGAGCCCGCGAGGAAGACGAAGCCAGAGAGCCAGATCAGGTTCACGAGCGGCTTGACGAGCACCTTGAAGACGACGCTCTGGTCCGGGTTGATCTGATCAGCGATCACGAAGAGATCCTCGCCGGTCACGTGGTCGCTGCGGATCCCGACCTCGTTCGAGACCTGCTGCTCCGCGCGGTAGCTGTTCTTCCCCGAAGAGATCGTGCCGAGCGATTTGCCGCCGCGCTCGACGTCGAGGCGTGCCCGGAACTCGGTCGCGTTCGGCCCCTCGCGCTTCACGAGCTCTCGATAGGTCAGGCGATAGTCGCCGACGGCCATCGCCTGGCCCGGGCTCAGCTTCTGCTCTCTCACCTTGTCGTAGGCGTTCGAGCCGACCACGCCGATCGCAAGCAAGACGATCGCGGCATGCACGATGTACCCGCCGTAGCGCCGGCGATTGCGCGCGACGAGCTCGGCGAAGGCCGCCGGCCAGGTGCCGCCGGTGAGGGCGTGCCTGGCCCGAGTGCCGCGCGCGAACTCGTAGCCGATCGAGCCGAGGACGAAGGCCGAGAACGTGTAGGCGACGAGCCCGATCCAGGACGAGCCCGCACCGAGGAGCAGCAGGACGACTCCGGTCGCAAGCGCGATCCCGGCGGGCCATGCGAAGCTCCGGCCGAGCGAGCGAAGCGACGCGCGGCGCCACGCGACGAGCGGCCCGATGCCCATCAACAAGAGCAGCGGGATGCCGAAGATCCGCAGGAAGAAGTTGTAGTACGGGCCGCTGACGGTGATCTGCTCACGGCCCACTGCCTCGGTCAGGATCGGGAAGGCGACTCCCCAGAGAATCGTCAGGCAGAGGGCGACGAGCAGCAGGTTGTTGTAGAGGAAGGTCGCCTCTCGCGAGATGAGCGACTCCATTCGTGTCCGAGAGCGTAGGAGCGGTAGGCGCGAGACGACGAGGGCGAGCGAAGCGACCGTGATCAGGCAGATGAACCCGAGAAACCAGGGCCCGAGCGGGCTCTGGGTGAACGAATGGATCGAGCTGACGATTCCTGACCGCGTGAGGAACGTCCCGAAGAGCGCGAGGCAGAACGCGAGGATGACGAGGAGCATGTTCCAGACCTTCAGCATCCCGCGCTTCTCCTGGATCATCACCGAGTGCAGGAACGCCGTCGCCGCGAGCCACGGCATCAGCGCCGCGTTCTCGACTGGGTCCCACGCGTAGTAGCCGCCCCAGCCGACCTCGACGTATGCCCAGTGGGCGCCGAGCAGCTGGCCGATGCCGAGCGCCGTCCAGGCGAAGAGCGTCCAGCGACGCGTGGCGACGATCCAGAGCTCGTCCGTGCGCCGCGCGAGAAGCGCGCCCATGGCAAAGGCGAACGGGATCGTCAGCCCGACGTAGCCGAGATAGAGCATCGGCGGGTGGATCATCATGTACGGGTTCTGGAGGCTCGGGTTGAGCCCGGCGCCGTCGGCGGGAGCGACCTGAGTCGCGAACGGGCTCGAGACGGCGACGAGCATGAAGGCGAAGAACGTCGTCACGAGGCCGAGCACCGGGACGACCCACGCGATGATCCCCGGGCCCGATCGACGGCCGAACGCGACCGCCGCGCTCGAGAATGCGGTCAGCACGAGCAACCAGAGGAGCAGCGAGCCCTCCTGGCCGCCCCAGAAGGCGGAGATCGTGTACGGGGTCGGCAGCTCCCGGCTCGTGTGGTCGGCGACGTACGTGAACGAGAAGTCCTTGCGAAGAAGCGCCGCCAGCAGGACGGCCGAGGCCACGGCCGAGGCGCCGAACGCGGCCAGAAGCGCGTTCTGGGCCGAGCGCGCCAGGCGCCTGACGCCGCGTGGCGGCTGCGTACGCGCCGGCGACCAGCGCGTAGAGCGCCAGACCGAGGCAGATCACGAGCGCCGCGCGGCCGAGCTCGGGCACGACTACGTCGTCTTCTTAGGCGTGTACTTCGATGGGCACTTCGTTCGCAGCGAGTCGCGCTTCGCCACGAACACGCCGCTTTGAAGCCGTCCCTCGAGCCGCACCTCGCGGCCGACCTTGAACTGGTCGGGAACCGATCCGCGGTACACGACCGGGACGCTCGCCGCGCCACCCTTGACGTCCTGGAGGCGGAACCTGAGCCCTTGCGCCGCGTGACCGTCGCCCGTGCTCGGGCCGAGCACTTTGCCCACGAGGGCTACGTCGCCGGTGTGGCCCTTCAGCTGGCTCGGCTGAATCGAGGGCGTCCCGCCCGCGACCGAGACATAGAGCAGGAAGATCGCGAGCGCCGCTGCGACGGAGAGGGCTACGACGAGTCGAACTGGACTTCCCGAGGGACGAGCCACGCCGAAAAGTCTAGCCCCGTGCGGCTGTGTTCCCTACCGTTGGGTACAGCCCGGCGAGGACGGCCTCCAGGGTCGCGTCGTTGGCCGCGCTCTCGAGCAGGCAGCCCGCCACCGCCTGGCCGACCGCCTCCGCCGTCTGCTCGACGACTCGGAGCTCCGCAGAGCTGAGGCTTCGCAGCCGTTGCCGCGTTTGCAGAAGGCGCTCGTTGCACACGTCGGCGGCATGATGGCGGAGCGCCTCGGCGTCGATCCTCATCGTGCGAGAGCGGGCCGCTCGAGGCTCGCCTCCGGCCGGCGGGCAGGGGCCGGCTCGACCTTGCGGCCCACGAAGGTGAAGCCGCAGAACATGAGGCTGATGCCGACGAGTTGGCCCAGGTAGACGAGCGAGTAGTCGCCTGTCCGGGAGAGGCCGGTTGCGAGCGCGACGACGAGGGCTCCGGACGCGATCCACGCGTTGGCGCTCACACGCCGGCGCCGCAGGATCGAGTAGAGCGAGCCGCCCACGAGCGCCAGTGTCCCGGCCGAGTTGAAGATCACTGCCCACAGGAATGCGTTTCCGAGGAGCGCGCCGTTCTCGGGCGGCTGTCCGCTGGCCGTGCTCGCGAGGGCGGCGGCGTCGACCGGTGCGAGCCAGATCGTCACGGCTGCTGCCAGGCTCCCGGCGCCGAGAGCGCCGAGCATGACGTCACGCCCTCGACGCGGCAGCAGGAGCCAGGCCGAGCCGGCGCCCAGAAAGGCGACCGTCAGGACGCCGCCCGTGAGGTAGTAGGCGCGGAAGAGCGCTGGGCTCCACCCGGCGCGCTGTGCGCAAGCCTCGCAGGTCGTCGCGACGGCGAAGAAGGCAAAGCCGGCCGCCCAGAGCGCCTTCTGGCCGGCGGGCCGGCTCCAGTACGACCGGACGAGCAGGAAGACGAAGAGCGCAGCGACGAGCGCCGCGGCCACCGGGAGCAGGGCGTCGGCAACGGCAGGCACCGGTTCGTTCGTGCCCGAGCTGATCGCCGTCACCGGGTTGCCCGGCGGCGACGACACGCACGTATGCGAAGTCACGGCCTCCGAACATGCCCTGGTGCGTGGCGACGAACATGTACCGCCCGACTGCAAGCCTGTGGACTGGGGCAAGTGACAGCTGACGGGCCGAAGCCGCGCGGATCGTGAGCGGTACGCGAGTGCCGCGATCAAGGTCGTAGAGGCCGTACGCTCCGGGGCGATCGACCGCCGCAGCGCGGGCGACGAGCGCTCGGACGTCGCGGGCATGGATCCGGAGCGCGTCAGCCGGGTACGGGGTCTGCGGGTCCTGCCACGTGAAGAGCTTGACGGGCCCGCGCCGGGTCGTGAGGAACTGCCCCACGATCTCTGGCGTGAGGCGCGTCTGGTAGGCGTAGCGAATGGAGCTGCCCCCCACTCCGGCGACCGCGGGCACGAACGGGAGCGAGACGAGCAGAAGCGCGATCGCGCCGACCGCGACGCTCACGCGAGTCCGGTAGCCGCGGCGCCCTCGACGGCCGCGCGGTTTCGGCGGAGGTCCCATCATGAGCAGCCTGCGGCGGCGCTGGGCCCGATACAGCAGTGCCGTCGAGACCACCGCCATCGCCGGAATCCAGGCGAGCTCGACCTTCCAGCCGAGCGGGCTCAACGGTCCCTGGCCGTACGGCGAGAACGCGAGCGGGACGACCGCCCACGTGAGCGCGGGCCCGACGAGCAAAAGGATCGACGCGGTCACCGGAAAGCCCGCGAAGAGCCACCCGAGGCCGGGGAAGCCCATCAGCGCCATGGGCAGCTCGTACCCGGCGAGCGCGGCAGGGCTTCGTCCACGCACCCGCCGCGGGATGCGCCCCGTAAACGCGATCGGCGCTGTGGCAATCGCCTGGGCGCCCGCACGCCGCTGGCGCGCGGTCATCCGCCAGGCACTGGCTGCGAAGGCGGTGAAGCCGGCCAGAACCGCGAGCGCGGCGGGGACGAGCAGCAGAGCGACCCAGGGCTCGAGCCGTGCAACCGCGTCGTGGAAGGTCGCTCCGCTCGCAACGTCGTGCGCCTCGGCGATGGAGGTCTCGATGCCGACCCCGTAGTACGCCGCCACGCCGAGCCCGATGCCTGCAAGCGCAACGCGCTCGGCACGCGGTGCTCGCACTCCGCCGAGCTGTGCGAGCAGGGCGAGCGTGAGCCCGACGAGCATCACGAGCAGGCCGCCCAGCATGTTCAACTGAGCGTGGAGGTTCACGATCACCTCGCCCGCGTCGCCGCCTTCGTCGAGCAGGTCGTGAACGGCCGGGAACGCCTGGATCGGCCCCTGCAGCGTCCCCACGGCCAGTGCCGCACAGCCGGCGAGCACGAACCCTCTGGCAGGTGACCGTGCACCGATGAACGAGCGGACGACGAGCCAGAGCAGGAGCCAGAACGCAGCGAGCATCGCAATCCCTGCCCCCATGAGCAGGAACGGGTGAATCGCGGTCGCGTGCTCCGCCTCCTCGGGGAGAGGCCTCGGCCGACGACGAGCGAGCCCTCGTGGAAGCCGAGGTACATCGCCGAGCCGTAGAACGCGAGCGAGCCGGCGAGGAGGGCGTAGAAACAGGCGTCGGCCGCGCGTCGGGAAGGGGCTCTTCCCGCCGAGGAGGGGAGCGAGGTAGAAGAGTGCGCCCGCCACGAGCATCGTCAGCCCGGTGACGAGATTGACGTGTGCGTGCGCGATCGGATCGATCCACTCGCCCGCATGGCCGGCGCGGTACAGCCAGTCCGCGTTCGCCGGCTGCACCTGGATCACTCCCTGCACGGTGCCGACGGTGAGGCCGGCCGCGCCGGTGACGAGGAACTTCCAGAGGTGTCCGCTCGGCTTCGGGACCCGCACGAGCCGGCGCCTGGAAGATGGTCAGAAAGACGGTCGCGGCGAAGCACCAGTAGCCGATCCCCATCACGCCTGCGCCCATTCCGACCGGCGCGCGGTACCAGTCGCCCATGCTCGCCTTCGCGGCCTGGTACTCCCAGCCGTCGGCGACGCGCAGGCCGATCGCGATTCCGTTCGCGACGAACGCGACGTAGAACACGAGCAGGCCGCCTGCCGTGAACCAGAAGGCGCCCTGGGCGAGGCCTTCGCTCGCGAGCGGCCGGCCGACGATGCGCGGGAGCACGTACCAGCAGAGGCCCGGTGGCGATCAGCGTTCCGCCGCCGACGATCATCAGGTGCGTGTTCGAGAGGTCGCGGACGAGGTGGCCCGCGTAGCCCGCGCTGGCCAGCCACTCGGCGGCCCAGGGCAGGTTCTTGGCGACCATGTGCAAGCCTGCCGAGTACGAGGAAGGCGCCGCCGGCGACGAAGTACTTCGCGAGCTTCCGGTCGTGCCGGCCGAGCTCGTCGTCGGAGTAGGGCTCGGTCCGGACCGGCGGAGCGCGGCCCGGGCAGGAGCTTGAAGATCGCCGCGACGGCAACGGCGAAGAACGCCGCATAGCTCAGGAACTGGAGCGACGAGAGATGCTTGAGGTACATCGCGCCCCTAGCGCAAGCCGGGCTCGATGAAGTAGACCGTCAGCGTCCACCCGAGATAGAGGAGCGACCATGATCGCGAGGATGATCCAGGCCCTGCTGATCGCCTCTCGCGCGTGCCGAACGTCCTCACCGACGTCTCGATAGCCGAGGAGAGGTCTGGCCGGACGCCTCGGGCGCGCCATCAGAAGACCTTCTGCATGACGAGACTCCGCTCGGCCCCGAGGCCGCCGAAGTCGGCGAGCATGCGCTCGAAGGTGTAGCCCCGCTCGAGGAACGCCTCGAGCTGCCAGGGCGTGTCCCACGTCGTGTAGCAGTGCAGCCGCACGTCGCCGCTTTCCTCGGCGCGGATGAAGACGTCGAAGCGCTGGCAGCCCGGATACTCCTGCACGTGGGCCTTGAGCGTCTGCAGCGACGCGTACACGCCTTCCCACTGCGTCGCTCGGGACGACGCACCTCGGTCGCGGACGAGTAGGAGACGAAGGGGAGGACTGCCAGCGCCATCAGAAGATCTGCCCCCAGATCAGATGGCCCGCGATGAGGACGACCGCGAAGACGGTCAGTCCGATGCTGAGGACGACGAAGAAGAGCGAGGCGGGTGACGCGAGCTCTGCTCACGTAGCTCGCCCCAGCGATCGACCGGGTACAGCGCTGTCCGCGTGCTTCGTCGTTCGGTACTGCATGACCCACCAGACCAACGTCACGCGTGAGCACGATCACGAAGCCCCACATCCAGGCGAGCGAGAACCAGTCGACGGTCCACGTCACGGTCCGGCCGTCGTTCTGGTGGTGGCGCGAGTAGGTAGTCGTAGTACTGCTCGGCGTCTTCCGGGCGAACTGCCGCTGGGCATCGACATCAGCGCCACTCCTCCTCGGAAAGGGCCCAATCGGGCGTGTAGTAGTCCTCCTCCTGCACGTAGAGCGGGATCGACGCGTGCGTGTCCAGCTCGTGGAACGCGCCCGTCTTCCACGCGGCGACGAAGGCGACGAGCGCGAGCCCGGAGAAGACGAAGAAGGTGTCCATCATCCAGTCGGCCATGACCCAGTTCGACTGCTCGGTCTCGGGCTGGTCGTGCGCCAGCGCGACCGCGGGTAGCACGAGGGCGGCAAGAACGAGCAGGACGAGGACGATCAGGCGGCGTCTCATTGCTGCCCCGGCACGGTCGGCGGAATGGCCTTCTGCGACTCCGGCGGGAGCTTGTTCCCGCGCGCCCGCGCCTCGTCCCAGGCCCGGTTCAGCAGGTCGTCATAGATCGCCTTGATCCCCGCAGCCGCGTCTTTCAGCGAGAGGCGTGTCTTGCCGTCGTTGATCAGGAAGCTGTCGCCCGGCGACAGACCCGGCATCACGCGCATCGCCTCCTGCAGATAAGGGTCTGTGACAGACGTCTTGTCGAACCCGACGTTGTTCTCGAGCTTCTGCGTGCTCTTCACCCAGGCGAGGAGCTCCTTGGAGGGTTGCCACGTGATGTAGTCGGAGGGCTGGGGAACGTAGTTCTTCCGCAACGTGTCGTTCGGGATCGTCTTCACGAACAGCACCACCCGCCAGATGTCGTCGACGCTGAGTCGGTCGCCGAAGTTCTCCATCGCCGTTCCCGGCCAGCCGCGCAGGATGCGGTAGTAGAAGTCTCCCGGCCCCGTGTCGCCGCCGCAGCACGCATCGTCCTTGTCGGTGAAGTCGGCCGGCGCCGGCGAGAGGAACTTCGCGCCCGGGCCCTTGCCGTCGCCCTTCACACCGTGGCAGCCGACGCACCGGTCGAGGAAGACCTCCTTGCCGCGAAGCAGATTCTGCTCGGTCACCGGCAACGGGTCGCCCGAGAGCCAGTAGCCGCGGTCGATCTGGGCGAGGTTCGGCGCCTCTTCGAGCTGGTCCTCGGGCGGATTGAGGATCTTCGTCGTTCCCCTCGAGGATCTCGCCGTGCGCGCCCTGGAAGCCGATCGGCGCCTGCTCGAAGCCCTGGTTTGCGGTCACGATGTGCTTCGAGTAGATCTGCCCCGCGTACCGGAGCAGCCCCGACTTGCCGCTGCGCGTCTCGACGTAGGTGTTCAGCTGCTCGACCTGGTCGTCCGAGAAGAGCGACTTCATCGACGGCATCAGCGAGAGCGGGTCGATGTAGCGCGGGTCGTAGAAGTGGGCGCGCTGCCAGTCGTCCGGGTGCCAGCCCGACTCCTGTGAGAGATCGGGGCCGGTGCGCTCCGTGCCGAGCAGGTTCGGCGTCTGGTCGCTGCCGTAGAAGTCGCCCGGCTGCGAGACCTTCGGGTACAGGAAGTAGAGCGCGTAGCGAACGTCCTGCGGCCGCGAGTAGCCGGAGTGGCACACGTAGCAGCCGTTCGACGCGAACAGGTTCCGCCCCTTGACAGCCTGGTTGGAGAGCGGCGCCCAGTCCGCCGACGGTGGCGGGTCGAAGGTGTGGATCGGTAGCCAGACGACGATGAAGACGACGACGAAGAACGCGATCAGACCGCCGAGCCCCGCGACGAGAGGCGTGATCAACATCCGCTCGGCCGGATGCCGGGTCCAGCCGCGAGGGAGCTTCGGCCCTTCGGGCCGCTGCTCGCCGCTGCTCATCCGCCCACCGGCGGTGCGACCGCCTCGGCGACCTTCAGCGTCTCACGGCGCCGGCGCTCGGCCGTGTTGGTGAACATCGTCAGCCCGATGTTCACGGCCTGCACGATCCCGGAGAGGACGATCATCGCCCCGAAGATCCCGCGCGCGATGTAGTACGCGTGCAGTTGCGGCAACACGTTCACCTCGGGGATCCCTTGCGCCCAGCTGAAGCCCTGCTGGAAGCCGGCGAGGGTGAGGACGCTGAAGAAGCCCGTGAAGCCGACGGTGACGAGCCAGTACTGCCACTCCGTGAGGTTGCGACTGAAGAGCGGCCGCTGGTAGACCTGGGCGACCATGTAGTCGATCACCCCCATGCCGAGGATCGTGAAGGCCCCGAGTAACGCCAGGTGCGCGTGGGCGACGACGAAGTTCGTGAAATGCGTGAGGCGGTTGAACGGCTGCAGCGCCTCGAACGCGCCCTGGATGTTGACGAGGAAGTAGAAGAAGAAGGCGGTGAGGGTGAAGCGCAGGGGTAAGTTCGTGAAGAACTTGTCCCAGTTGCCCTTCATCGTCCCGAGGATGTTGATCGTGAAGGCGAAGACGGGGACGAGCAGCATCCACGACGAGACCTCGGCGATCGTCTTCAGCCAGGCCGGCGTCGGCGACTGCAGGATGTGGTGGTCGCCCACGCCGGTGTAGAAGAACGCCATCCCCCAGAAGCTGACGAGCGACAGCGTGTAGCTGTAGAGCGGTGTGTTCGTGACCCGCGGGACGATGTAGTAGGTGAGCGCGAGCAGCATCGGCGTCAGCCAGAGGCCGAAGAGGTTGTGCGCGTACCACCAGTTGAGAATCGCGTCCGAGAGGCTGTTGGTCAACGCCCCCGACGGAGCGCTCCAGATCTTCCCCGGGCTCCAGATCACGTTGCCGATCGCGTAGTCGACGGCTAGCCAGATCGGGCTCGCGATGAAGAACCAGACGGAGACGTAGAGCGGCCTGATCGTCCGGATCTGGACCGTGGCCAGGATGTTGAAGATGTTCACGGACCAGATGACGAGCAGCAGGATGTCGAGGGGCCAGATGAACTCGCCGTACTCGCGTCCCTGGCTATGACCGGTGAGCAGCCCGATCACGCCGAGCGTGAACATCAGGTTCCAGGCCCATGCACACCAGACGCCGAGGCGCTCGCTCCACATGCCGCGCGTGCCGACGAGCCGCGGGAGCATGTAGAAGAGAGCGCCGAAGTACATCATCGTCAGCCACGCGAGGATCACGCCGTTCACGTGTGAAGGACGCACGCGGCTGAACGAGAGCCACGAGATGTCGCCGAACGCCTCCGGGGTGATGAACTCGATCGCGAGAACGAGCCCGAAGAGATCGACGACCGTCAGCCAGACGATCGAGGAGAGGAACCAGTGCTTCGCCGCGGAATCGGTGAACGGCGACTGCCGCGCCTCACGCTCCGTCAGCGGCGGGGTCTCATCGGGTGTCGGAGCCGGGGGCTCGGCCATCCGCGGCGAACGTACGCCCCTCGCAGACCCCTGTCTCGCGAAATGACGAAAGTGTCATTTGGGTGTCATTTGCAGGTCATCCGCGTTAGGGTCGTATCCGCGGCTATGCAGATCCTGGTCATCGAGGACGAGCCCCGCATCCTCGCGTTCCTGGCCCGTGGCCTCGAAGCGGAGGGCTTTCGCGTGGACGGCGCCTCGAACGGCCCCGACGGCTTGAAACGGGCGCTCGGCTGCCAGTACGACGCGGTCATCCTCGACCTCCTCCTCCCCGGCCTGAACGGGCTCTCGGTGCTGCGCGAGCTGCAGAAGGAGAGACCCGACCTTCCGGTCGTGATCGTCTCGGCGCGCTCGGACCTCCCGACGAAGCTGCAGGGCTTCGGGCTCGGCGCGAGCGATTACCTCGCGAAGCCGTTCTCGCTCGACGAGCTCGTCGCCCGGGTCTGGGTCCATCTGCGCCGCCATCCGGCGAGACGGGACGAGAACGTCCTCCGCGCCGGCTCCTTGACTCTCGACCTCGCGCGCCGCCAGGCCCGGATGGGAACGCTCGTTGCCGACCTCTCCGACCGGGAGTTCCGCCTACTCCACCATCTCGTCGAGCACGCTGGAGCGATCGTCAGCCGGGAGCGGCTCTTGTCCGAGGTCTGGGGCTACCACTTCGATCCCGGCTCGAACGTCGTCGACGTCTGTGTCCGCCGGCTGCGCAAGAAGCTCGGTGAGGATGCCCCGATCGAGACCGTCCGCCATGCGGGTTACCGGCTCAGCGCGGCTTAGCCCGCTCGAGCTCGGGTGGTTCGCTTTTGCGTTCGCGAACCTGGCCGCCATGGCTCTCTGGCCGAGCTGGGAGACGATCCCGTTCCACTTCATCTGGGTGAGCCTGACCCTGCTCTACGGGTTCCGCATCTGGCGGCCTCCGATGACCTTTTTCGTCCTGGCACTCGTCGCGGCGACGACGGGCCTGCTCATCTCGGTCGACGCAGTTCACGGCGAACAGCTCTGGGGCGAGTTGTTCGAGGTGCCGCTCATGGCGGCGATGTTCCTCGCGATGGTCTGGCATGCGCGCCGCCGCCAGGACGCGCTCGCGAAGGTCGAGCGACAGGCCGAGGAGCGCGCGCTGCTCCTCGATCAGGAGGAGCGGTTCCTGCACGATGTCTCGCACGAGCTGCGCACGCCGGTCACGATCGCGCGCGGTCATCTGGAAGTGCTCAGGCGCGCCTCGGCGGAGCCCTTGCAGGAGATCGACGTCGCCGTCGACGAGCTCGACCGAATCGAGGCGATCCTCGAGCGCCTGCTCGTGCTCGCCAAAGCGGATCACCCGGACTTCGTCGTCCTCGGCACCATCGATCCGGAGGTCTTCCTCGAGGACGTGCTCATGCGCTGGTCCGAGGTCGCACCGCGGGCCTGGCGGCTCGGGCCGGTGTCGGCCGGCACCCTTCAGGTCGACCCGGAAGCACTCCGAATCGCTCTCGACGCGCTGCTCGAGAACGCCGTCAAGTACACAGAGGCCTCGGACGCAATCCAGTTGAGTGCCCGGGCCGACGGCAAGAGCCTCGTGATCGAGGTCGCTGACGAAGGCTGCGGCGTCCCCGGACACGCGCTCGGCCACATCTTCGAGCGCTTCGCCCGAGCTGACTCGGCCCGCTCACGCGCTCAAGGAGGTGTCGGCCTCGGCCTCGCGATCGTCGATGCGATTGCGAAGGCGCACGATGGATCATGCGCGGTGCGGACGGCCGGGAACGGCTCGACGTTCTCGCTCAGACTGCCGGGCTTCTCGGCTGCGCGCACGCAGGAAGCCGAGCTGATCTCCGCAGCTCCGCCTGTCGTCTAGGCCGCGCGACGCATCGGGGCCGTCTGGCGCCGAGGCGGAATCCGGTACCCGTGGTCCTCGCAGAGGCTGCCGGGCAACTCTTCGGTCAGGGCGTCGCAGTACCCCTTGCCGTAGGCAGCCCGCATGAATGCGGCGACGACGTCGAGGTTCCACTCCTGGACGTCGGCCGCCTCGCGCCAGAGATCGGTCAGGCGCAGGTCGATGTCCAGTTCGAGAAGGTCGATTCGAGTTGGGCGCTTTGCCATGTTCCGAAGGGTAGGACCCCTGTCGGACAACACACGACGCGAAGCGAGCGCTGCTGGTCAATAACGCAGGAGACTCAAAGGACCGACGCTCAATCCCTTGGTGGAGCCATGTGGTTCCAGAGGTTCTCCAAGAGCTGCGAAATCTCGGGCTGCAACGGCAGGGTGACCAGACGGAAGGCCCCGGCAGCGAATACTTGGGCACCGGCGTCCGTGTCGTAATAGGTCATCTGCGCGGTGCGCCCCGGACCGAAGAGATCCGGGATTTCGGCGAGCACCTGGATGCCGCGCGGGGATTCGGACGCGAGCTTGTCGATCTCGATCCCGCCCGAGGCGAACTGCGCACCGACGGGCAAGTTGCAGCCTCGAAACACCCACGCCCCCGCGGGAGCGTTCCGGACGATCCAGGGGCCGCGATGCTGGCCGCCGTCGCTCGCGCGATATTCAACTCCGACCACCGCAGCCTCCGGCCGCCCGAGGTCACGCCACATCTTGGTTCGCTTGATGGTGTCCCCCTGCTTGGTGACCTTCCAGAAGAAGTTGTTGGACGAGAGGAACATGAGATGGCCGCCGAGCTTTCGATACTGCTCGACGACGTCGAACTCGTGCGCCGTCACGTATTCGTGATGACCGGGAAAGATCACGAGTGTGTAGAGATTCGCGAGCCGCCGGCCACTCCTGACCGAATCCAAGTCGGAATCGGCGAGAACGTCGACCCGTTTCCCTTCGAGGTCCAGCCAGCGGAGGAAAGGTAGATCGTAATGATTGAAATTGAAAGGCACACCGCGGTTCAGAAAGGGCCGCGCCAAGTGCACGGCGTGGACGCGCCAGGCGGCGTACCAGCTGTTTCCGATCCCGTTCCCGTCGTCGTCGCGAAGGTTGTATGCCTGCCAGGTCAGCGTGGGCATGACCACGGCGACACGGTGCTCGCCGAGCGAACGCGGACGGACCACGAACGGGGCGAAGCCGACCAGTCGAGCCGAGCTGAGCCGCACGAAGGAGAGTCCCGACGGCCAATCGCCCACGCGGATCGTCACAAGCCGCCCTTGTCGCAGCGTGCCGAGCGGAACGGCCGGTGTTTCAGGGACGCCGAGCATCTCGTTATAGCCACGAGGGAAACCCCGCTCCGGGCCTACTCGAAGCACCTGCATCGTGACGTCGCGGACAGTACGAAAGACTCGGAACGACGCATTCGAGCCGGGTAAATAGCTTTCCCGACGAAACGCCGCCTGGACTCCTGGCGTCAACTCGACCGGGGTCGGAGCTCGCGCCTCAAGCGCCTCGTCCTCACCGAGCGTTCCGCTCCAGTGGGCGACAACCGGGGTCGAACCAGCCAGGAGGAGCCCGGAGATTGCCGCTGCACCGACGAGTGCTGCCGTACGTCCCAGGAGTGCCGTCTTCATCCAAGGACCTCACTTGCCGATGACATCCCAATTCTCTTGCCAGATGACAACGACGTCATCGGGGTCGGCTCTGATCTCTCTGCCGCCTATTACGGAGCACTAGCTACATGTTCGCCGCCGGCTCGCGTCATGCCGGGGCAGGAGCCGAGCCACTGCAAGTTCGTCCTGCCGGCCGAGCCGTTGCAAGTGCAGTTAGCGTGTTCTCGCATGGGAGAGCTTCGTTACGGGCCGGCACGAGTGCCCTCGAGGGAGTCTCCAGAGGCCGCGATCGACCTGCTACGGGAGCGCGGCTACACGGCCTGCGAGATCGACTTCGAGGGCGGGTTCTGGATGGACTACCCGTGGGCCGAGGAGTTCGGCAAGCTCGCGCGCCGGCGGCGGATCGCGCTGTCCGTCCACGCGCCGATCGCCGGGTTCATGGGCCACGTGGAGCGGGACAAGAAGTACCGAATGGCGGTCGGGATGCTGGACCATTCGGCCGGGATCGCGGTCTCGGCGGGCGCCGAGCCGGTCGTCTTCCATCCCGGCTTCCTGCTCGAGCGCACCCGCAAGCGCGCCCTCGCGCAGATCGTCGAGCAGCTCGCCGACCTGCGTGCCCGGCTCCAGGCGAAGGGCCGAGGGGTTCCGTTCGGCGTCGAGATCATGGGCCGCGTGCGCGAGATCGGAAGCCTCGATGACGTCATCCACATCTCGTCGCGTCTCCCGTGGGTTAGGCCGGTGATCGACTTCGCGCACCTGCACGCCGTCACCGACGGAGCGTTCACGACGACCAAGGCGTTCCACGAGGTGCTGTCCGAAGCCAACAAAGTGCTGCCGCGCGGCGCTCCGTTCCACATCCACTTCTCGGATATCGCGTTCGCGAACCGGAACGAGACGAAGCACCTGCCCTACGGCGAAGGCACGTTGCGTGCCAAGCCGCTCGGCAAGGCGCTGGCCCGCTTCGCACGGCCGGCGACAGTGATCACCGAGTCGCCGGACGAGGAGTCGAATCAGGCGATTCGGGCCGAGCTCTTCTCGGCCGCCGGGAAGAGCTCCTCGCGCCGCTCGTCCAGCCGCTCCGCTTCGTCGTAACGCCCGCGGTCGCGCATGAACTCAGCGAACGGCTCGAGAACCTCGTACTCGATCTGGTTGAAGTCGGTGTCGGCGACCGTGGACACTGCCTCGTTGAAGAGCTCCTCGGCCTCCTCGTCACGACCCTGCGCGGCCCGTACCTGGGCCAGTGTCCCGGCCGTGGTCGCACGAGAGGTCACGTCGAGCGGGCCGACCGTCTCGCGTGCGTCGTGGGCGAAGCGCTCGGCTTCCTCGATCCGGCCGCGCGCGAGCAGGAGCTCGGCGAAGCCGCGCTGGCTCTCGCAGAGCGTCGCCCGGTCGCCGATCGGCTTCAGGAGGCGGATCGACTCTCGGAAGCGCTTCTCCGCCTTCCCGAGATCGCCGCTCTTCCATGAGACCCATGCGCCCGAGCTGAGCGATCGCGCCACTGCCCAGACTGCTCCTGCTTCCCCGAAGAGACGGCCCGCTTCCGCGAACGCCTCCTCGGCCTGCTCCAGGTCGCCCTCCAGGCGGTAGAGCTTCCCCCAGGAGATCAGGACCCGGCCCCGGGCGTTGATCGCGCCGCTCTCCTCGGCCAGGCTCGCGGGCCTGCTCGAGCTTCTGCCGAGCCGTCTCGAGGTCGAGCTTCGCCCAGAACGTGTCCGCCCAGGTGAGGATCGCGATGCTCTCGAGATCCTTTCGGCCCTCCGCCCGTGCGAGCTCGAGCTGCTCTAGCACGTAGTGCTCCGCATCGCTCAGATGGCCGACCCAGTAGGCGGCGTTCCACGCAACCCGAAGCGCGTCGAAGCGCGCCGGCGGATCGTCCTCGATCAGTGCCAGCGCCTGCTCCGCAAGCTCGCGGGCGCGGAGCGGGTCGGCCTCGCGCATCAAGACCATGTCGGCGAGGCCGGTCAGCGCCTTGCCTTCGATGTTCTCGTTCCCGACCCGAACGGCCTCCGCGCGAACTGCCTCCATCTCACGGGCGACGGCCGGTAGGTCGTCGAGGCGCCAGGCCGCCTTGGCCGCGAGGTACCGCCGAGCGAGCGTCGGCTCGAGCTCGACCGACCGGAGGAAGGAATGACGCGCGGCTTGGTTCCCCTCTCGCGCCAGAGCGCGACGCCCCGCTTCCTCGAGCGCCTCGGCCGCGCCCCGGGCCAGGTCAGCGGGCGGCGCCCCGTCCAGCTCGGCGAGGAGCGACGCCGCATGGTCCAGGTGGTAGGCCCGAATCTCCAGCAACTCGTCGCCCGCCCGTTCGCGGAGCCACTCGGCGAAGCGCGCGTGGTGAGCGGCGCGCGCTGACTTCGTGAGGCTCGCGTAGGCGACATCGCGGATGAGGACGTGCTTGAAGCGGTATGCCGTCTCGTTCGAGAGCGACGAGCGCGATTCGCCGACGACGAGGTCGCGGAGCAGGAGATCGTCGATCGCGTCGTCCATGTTCTCGCCGTCGGCGAGATACTGAATCGCACCGGCCCAGAAGGTCCTGCCGATGACCGACGCTCGTTGCAACACAGCCTTCGAGGGGCCCTCGAGCCGGTCGATGCGTGCCGCGATCAGCGCCTGGATCGTGTCCGGGATCCCGGCGGCGGCCGCCTCTTCCTCCCCGCACTCGGCCACGACCAGCATGACCTCCTCGAGGAAGAGGGGGTTGCCGCCCGTCTTCTCGAGCAGAGCGCGCCGAGTCTCCGGAGAAACCGTCCCGTCCTCGCTGAGCGCTTCGATCAGAGTTTCGCTGTCGGCCTCGCCGAGCGGCTCGAGCTCGATCGAGGTCGCACGAAGGCGTCCCCCGCCCCAGTCCGAGCTAACGTCCAGGAGCTCCGGGCGCGCGAGGCAGAGGATCATCAGGGGCCCGTCGCGCACCCACTCTGTCATGTGCTCGATCAGCTCGAGCAGCGGCTCCTCGGCCCAGTGGATGTCCTCGAAGACGAGGATCATGGGCTGGGTCTGAGACATCAGCTGCGCCCACTCCCGCGCCGCCCAGGAGATCTCCTGCTGGCTGCGCTCGCCGTGGACGGCCTCGAGCACGCCGGAGGCGAGGCCGAGCAGGTCGGCGACGGCCTCGGCGGGGCAGCACTCGCGCAGCTTCTCGATCGCGACGTCGAGCGGATCGTCGTCGGCGATGTCCGCGGCGCCCTTGACCATTTCCGCCAGCGGCCAGTACGTGATGCTCTCTCCGTACGGGAGGCTACGGCCCTTGAGGACGGTCGTCCCCTCGAGCGAGGCGAGGAACTCGTTGGCGAGGCGGCTCTTGCCCACGCCCGGCTCGCCGTAGATCGTGACCAGGTGCGGCACGCCGGTCGCGCGTTGCGCGGGCGAAGGTGTTCTCGAGGAGCTCGAGCTCGCGGTCGCGGCCGACGAGTGGAGTGACCGTGACGCGGGCGGGTGGGCGCGTGTCGGTTCCCGTCGCAGCCCAGGCCCAGATCGGCTCCTCACGACGCACATCGACCGGGCCCACGTCGTCGAAATCGATCCGGCCGAGCGTCAGGTTGTGTGCCGCAGGGCCGATCAGAATCTGGCCCGGCTCGGCGACCTGCTGGAGGCGAGCGGCGAGGTTGACGGCCTCGCCGGTGGCGAATGTGGAGTCGCCGCCTCCGGTCACGACCTCCCCGGCCTCGACGCCGACCCGCGCCTCGAGCTCGAGATCGTGGACGGACTCGAGGATCTCGAGCGCCGCGCGGACGGCGCGCTCCGAGTCGTCCTCGTGCGCCTGTGGAACGCCGAACGCGGCCATGACGGCGTCGCCGGCGAACTTCTCCACAGTCCCGCCGTAGGTCTCGATGGATCGGGACACGCGCTCGAAGAACTGCGTGACGCGCCGGCGCACGATCTCGGGGTCGCTCGCCGAGACGAGCAACGTCGAGTCGACGAGGTCGACAAAGAGGACCGTTGCGAGTTTGCGTTCCATGGGTCTAAGTGTAAGAACGAATCGGAGGGCATTTACCATCCCTCACGTGCTGGATCCGAAGGTCTTCAAAGCCTACGACGTCCGCGGTATCTACCGGACCGATATCGACGAGGACGGGGGCCACGCGATCGGCCGCGCCTACGTCGAAGCAATTCGAGCCGGAGACGATCGCCGTCGGTCGCGACATGCGGCTCTCGTCGCCGTCGATGGCGAAGGCGGCGATCGAAGGGCGCCGCTGACGGCGGGGCCGACGTGATCGACATCGGGCTCGTCGGCACCGAGATGGTCTATTTCGCCGTCGGCCATTTCGGCCTGGACGGCGGTATCCAGGTCACGGCCTCGCACAATCCGAAGGAGTACACGGGCATGAAGGTCGTGCCGTCGCGGCGCGCTGCCGGTCGGCGGCGACTCGGGCCTGCTGGACATCCGCGACCGCGCCCTGGCCGGCTTCGGCACGTCCGGGGTCAGACCCCGGGACAGGCCCGGGAAGAAGATGTCTTTCCAGGCTACGTCGAGAAGGTCCTGTCCTTCATCGACCCGGCGCGGTCAAGCCGCTGCGCGTCGTGATCGACGCGGCGAACGGGATGGCGGGCGCGATGCTGCCGCCCGTCCTCGAGCACATCCCGATCGACGCCGTCCCCTGCTTCTTCGAGCTCGACGGCAGCGTTCCCGAACCACCAGCCGAACCCGCTGCTGCCCGAGAACCGCGAATTCGTGATCGGCAAGGTGCTCGAGGACGAAGGCCGATCTCGGAACGGCCTTCGACGGCGACGCCGACCGCTGCTTCTTCATCGACGACGCCGGCGAGTTCGTGCCCGGCGACTTCGTGACGGCGCTGCTCGGCGGAGCTCATGCTCGAGAAGCAGCCCGGGCGCGAAGATCATCTACGACGTGCGAGCGAGCTGGGCGGTCCCCGAGACGATCGAGCGCGCCGGCGGAATTCCGCTGATCAACCGGGTCGGTCACGCCTACATCAAGCAGCGCATGCGCGAGGAGGACGCCGTCTTCGCTGGCGAGGTCTCGGGCCACTACTACTTTCGCGACTTCTTCCAGGCGGACTCCGGCGTCATCCCCTTCCTGCTCGTGCTCGAGCTGCGTCTCCAAGCGCGGGAAGCCGCTCTCGGAGCTTCTTCGTCCCTTCCGCGAGACGTACTTCCTCACCGGCGAGATCAACGTCCCGGTCGCGGACGTCGCCGTGAAGCTCCAGGAGATCAAGGAGCGCTTCGGCAACGAGGGCAAGGTCTCGCATCTCGACGGGATCTCGATCGAGGCCGAGGACTGGCACCTGAACGTGCGGCCCTCGAACACCGAGCCGCTGCTGCGCCTGAACCTCGAGGCGCGCTCGGCAGGAGTTGATGGAACGCAAGCGCGACGAGGTGCTCGAGCTGTCGACTGACGGGCGTCGTAGCTACTCTATGAGCCATGAGGGGACGGGCGATTCTGGCTGTGCTGCAGCGGGCTGCGCTCGCCGTGTCGCCGCTCCAGCCGGCTGGCAGCGCCAAGCCGCACCTCGCGCCGTCGGACCGCGCGGCGGTCAACAAGACGCTCGACATCTTCGTCAACCACGCGGTCAAGCGGCACAACGCCGGCTGCGGCCTACGACGTCGCTCACGCCGACGATGAAGGCGGCATGAGCCGGCAGCAGTGGAGCCACGGCGACATTCCGGTCTACCCGTATCCCGCCGCGGGAACGAAGTTTCACGGGTGGACGATCCAGTACCGGAACGAGGGACGAGCTGGCGATCGAGCTCATCCTCTCGCCGACCGCCGAAGCACAGGCGGACAAGCTCGGGCAGATCCTGTTCCACGTCTACCTGCACCCCGGGCACGGCAAGTGGCTCGTCGACTCGTTCATGCCCGGGGCGACGTTCGCACCGATCGGCAAGCCGGGCGTCGTGCAGGCCGCGCGCGACTTCCAGGCGCAACCCGAGCGCCAGACTTACAACCGGGCCGACAAGGTCAAGGCGGAGAACCCGCCGCACGTCAGCGCCAAGTTCGTGGTCGTCCCGTTCGCGGTCATCCTCCTCGTCCTGCTCGGGCTCGGCCGTCCGCGGGATCGCGGAGAACATCCGCTTCGGCGCCGTCGCGGCTGCCAGCGCACGCGCGGTCCATGGACCGCTCGCCGCTTAGCATGCCGCGTGATGGAGTCTGGAACTCGGCCGCGTCACCGATCGTAAGCCGCCGTTCAAGTTCTCGTCGCTGACGCGCGTCGGGTTCTCGGACACGGACGCGCAGGGCATCGTCTACTACGGCCGCTACTTCCCGTACTTCGACGTCGCGCGCGTCGAGTACTTCCGCCACCTTCATCTGCTGTACGCGGACTTCGAGGGCGACCTCGTGCTGCGCGCCTTGGACATCGAGTACCACGCTCCGGCGCGGTTCGACGATCTGCTCGAGGTGTTCATCCGGGTGGAGCGAATCGGGCGGACGAGCATGACCTTCGAGCTGGCAGGCCTACCGGGTCGACGACGACCTCTTCCTGGCCGAGGCCCATCAGACGCTCGTTCACGTCGACCTCGAGGAGCGGAAGGCGTGCCCGATTCCAGACGTCGATCCGGGCGCGGATCCGCGCGTTCGAAGGCGACGACGTCGAGCTGTGAGGGGAAGACGGATCCTCGAGGCGCTCGAGCAGCTCGTCGGCCGCGGGGGCGACGCGGACGACGTCTTGCGCGAGGTCGTCCGGGTGCTCGCCGAGCGCTACGCATACGTCGCGATCAAGTTCGTCGAGGGCGACGACCTCCTGCCGGGCCCAGCAGCGGGTACCCCGGATGAGGCGGCCACCGCCTGGCCGATCACCTTTCAGGGGATGACGGTGGCCCAGCTCGAGGTCTCGCCTTTCGCCGCCGAGGATCGCGACTTTCTCGAGCGGGTGACGACGATCCTCTCGCCTTACGCCTCGTCGGCTGGGACACCGGCGGGAGCGCTGGACTCCCTGCCGCCAGCCGTTGAAGTGGCTGCGGCGACCCGGTCACCCGTCCTCTCGGCAACCGGGCGCCGCAGACGAACCCTCTCCCCCGTCTTCTCGTTGTAGGCGGCGGTCCCGCAATCGTCTATCCCTCGATCGAGGTACCCCGCGCGTTCGAGGGACGATCCCTCGATCGAGTGATTTTCGGACACGTCCGGTGCCTGGCACCGGACATGGCCGTTCCGGTTAGGTTCCTCGCGTGCGCGTTCACGTCATCAGCGACATGGAGGGCGTCGGCGGGATCGTCAAGGGCGACCAGACGAACGCCGGCGACGGCCCATGTTCGAGGAGGGACGCAAGCTCTACACCGGGGAGATCAATGCCGCCGTCCGCGGTGCAAAGGCGGCCGGGGCGACCGAGATCGTCGTCATGGACTGCCACGGCGCCGGCGAGGGCTACACGTTCAACTCGCTGATCCCCGAGGACCTCGACCCCGCGTGCGAGTATCGTCGTCCAGGAGGAGTGGACCGAGTACACGGGCTTCCTCGAGGAGGGCTGCGACGCGGCGCTCTTCGTCGGCATGCACGCGATGGCCGGAACCGCCGACGGCGTGCTCAACCACACGGTCTCGGGCCAGGCGTGGCAGAACCTCTGGTTCAACGGGACGCAAGGTCGGCGAGACGGGCATCAACGCCGCGCTCTGCGGCACGTGGGGCTGCCCGGTGCTGCTCGTGACGGGTGACGAGGCGTCCTGCCGCGAAGGCAAGGAGCTGCTCGGCGACGGCCTGACGACGGTCGCGGTCAAGAAGGGCATCGGCCAGACGAGCGCGCGGATGATCGTTCCCGCGCGAGCGCGCGAGCTGATCGAGGCAGGGCGCGAAGCAGGCGCTCTCCGACCTCAAGGCCGTCGCGCCGTACGACCCCGGCCAGCCGTGCGAGGTCAAGGTCGAGTACAAGAACACGACCGCCGCGAGGCAGATGCGCTTCCAGCACGGCGTCGAGTTCCTCGACGACCGCACGATCGTGTCACGGGCCGACGACTGGTGGACGGCCTGGAAGCAGTTCTTCTTCGTCGACCGCTAGCGCTTCACGGCCACGATCGCCGAGCTGTCGGGCGTCGTCGAGGACCTCGGTCGCCACGAGCGCTTCGTTGCCGAGCCAGAGCTCGCGCAGCGCGTCGCGGCCATCTCCGGCCCATCCGTCGGGCCACAGCTGCTCCGGCGTGTCAGGTTGTCCATGACGACGACGCCTCCAGGCGCGATGAGCTCGAGCGCCCGCTCGCTCTCGGCGCGCATCTGAGCGGCGGGCTCCGCTTCCAGCCGCCGCCGTCGAAGAACAGGAGGTCGAACGGCGCCTCCGGAGGCAGCACCTCGTGCCAGTCGCCGTGGAGGACGCGCACGTTCGGCAAGTCGGCGAACAGACGGCGCGCAGGCAGCCGCACGATCGTCGTCGATCTCGACCGTGACGAACGACGCTTCGGAGGCCATGCGCGGAGGCGATCCAGGCGGCGCCGACACCCGTTCCCGTGCCGATCTCGGCGAGCCTGCCGCTCGGGCGGGACGCGGCGAGCACGACCGAGCAGGCGACCGACCTCGCGAATCGACGAGCGCTCGAAGCCCATCGCCTCCGCGAGCGCTTCAGCGCGGCGAACGAGCTCCGGGACCTGGCCTACGACGGCGTGACCCGGTACGCGTCGAAGACGGCTTCGACGTTGCGAAGCGCGGTCAGCAGCGTGCGAAGCGACTTCACGTCGCCGAGCTCGGCCGTGTACCAGTTCTTCGCGAGCTGATCCTCGACCGTGCCGCCGTAGGAGACGATGTTCGCGCCGTGCTCAGCGAAGGTCCGGGCCACGTCCTCGAGCAGCCGCGGGCGGTCCCACGCGTCGACGGCGATCTGGACGTAGAAGCTCTTCGTGGTCGCGCCGTCCCAGTCGACGTCGGTGAAGCGCTCCGGGATTCCGCATCAGCGCCTTCACGTTCGGGCAGTCCTTGCGGTGGATCGTGACCCCCTTGCCGAGCGAGATGTAGCCGACGATCTCGTCGCTCGGCACCGGCGTGCAGCACTTCGCGAGGCGGACGAGGACGCCCTCGGCGCCCTGGACGGTGATCCCGAGGTCGGTGCTCGAGGTCGTCTGCGGCTTCGGCTTGAGCGGGACGATCTCTTCCTCGGCCACCTCGGCCGTCTTCAGCCGCGCGAGCACCTTCTTGACGATCTGGCTGACCGGGAGCTTGCCCGAGCCGAGCGCGATGTAGAAGTCCTCGGCCTTCTTGAAGCCCGTCTCGCGGATCACCTGCGCGAGCACCGCCGAGCCCGCGATCTTCCTGTACGGCAGCTTCTGCGCCTTCAGCGCCTGCTCGAGCGCCTCGCGCCCCTTCTGCTCGGTGTCCTCGCGCGTCTCGCGCGAGAACCACTGGCGGATCTTGTTCCGCGCGCGCGTCGAGCGGGCGAGCGTCATCCAGTCGCGCGACGGCCCGCGGCCGCCCTTCGACGTCAGGATCTCGACGAAGTCGCCGCTGTGCAGCGTGTAGTGGAGCGGGACGATCCGCCCGTTGACCTTCGCGCCGACCGTGCGGTGCCCGACGTCGGTGTGCACCGAGTACGCGAAGTCGATCGGCGTCGACCCCGCGGGCAGCGTCTTCACCTCGCCCTTCGGCGTGAACACGTACACCTCGTCGTCGAAGAGGTCGGTGCGGAAGCCCTTGATGAACTCGCGCGGGTCGGCCTCCTCGTCCCCCCACTCCATCAGCTGCTTCACCCACTCGAGCCAGTCCTCGTCGAGCTTGGCTTCTTGCCGCGCCGGCTTGTACGAGTACCAGTGGGCCGCGATCCCGAACTCGGCCCCGTCGTGCATCTCGCGCGTCCGGATCTGGATCTCGAGCGGGCTCCCGGCCGGGCCGATCACGGTCGTGTGCAGCGCGCGGTAGCCGTTGAACTTCGGCATCGCGATGTAGTCCTTGAACCGGCCGGGCATCGGCTTCCAGAGCGAGTGGATGAGGCCGAGCGAGCCGTAGCAGTCGCGCGTGCCCTCGTCGCCGGCCCGCTCGACGATGACGCGCATCGCCGTCAGGTCGTAGATCTCGTTGAACTCGCGGCCCTTCTTGGCCATCTTGTCGTAGATCGAGTAGAAGTGCTTCGCGCGGCCGGAGATCTCGGCCGGGATGTCGACCTTGTCCAGCTCCTTCGTGAGCACGATCGCGGCCTCGTTGACGTGCTCCTCGCGGTCGGCGCGCCGCTCGGCGACCATCGCCTCGATCTCCGCGTACTTGCGCGGATGCAGCGTCTGGAACGCGAGATCCTCGAGCTCCCACTTCAGCTTGTGGATGCCGAGCCGGTGCGCGAGCGGCGCGTAGACCTCGAGCGTCTCGCGGGCCTTCTGGACCTGCTTCTGGCGCCCGAGGTACTCGAGCGTGCGCATGTTGTGCAGGCGGTCGGCGAGCTTGATCAGGATGACCCGCACGTCGTGGGCCATCGCGACGATCATCTTCCGGTAGTTCTCGGCCTCGGCGTGCTCGCGGCTCTGGAACTGGATCCGCGTCAGCTTGGTGACGCCTTCGACGAGGTTCGCGATCTCGTCGCCGAACTCGGCGCGCACCTCGTCGATGCCGACGCTCCGTGTCCTCGACGACGTCGTGGAGGAGCGCGGCCGCGATCGTCTCGTCGTCGAGCCTGAGCTCGGCGCAGATCTTGGCGGCGCCGAACGGGTGGTGGATGAACGCCTCGCCCGAGCGGCGCTCCTGGCCCTCGTGCGCGCGCGTCGCGAACTCGAAGGCGTGAGCGATCAGCTCGCGGTCGACGTCCGGGTTGTAGGCCGAGACCTCGGCAATCAGCTCTTCGAGGAGGTCTTCGTGTCGTTCGGGAGCTTCGACAAGGGCCATGCACAAATTGTAGTTCGGCACCTTTCGTCACCGTTCCGCCCGTATCTCGAGGACGCAGGATTCGTCGCTCCGACGACAGAGAAGACATGCCGCTCGTGCTCAGACGACACCTCATACGACGCGCGCCATGCTGGCCGATCAGGATGCTGGACTGCTGAGGTCGCGCTCAGGCCGGCCCTGCGCATCGCTAGGACCGCACCGCGCGCTTTAAGACGCGTTAGTCGACGGAAGAGTCCGGTCCGGCTCATGCAGCCGCTCGGAAGCGCGGAACCGGATTGCACTGCTCGGCCTCTCGGTCGGGCTCGTCCTGGCCGACTCGTCGGTCGTCACGCTCGCGCTACCGAAGATCCTCGTCCAGTTCGACGTCGAGGTCTCGACGCTCGCCTGGGCGCTGATCTCGTTCAACCTGGCTCTCGCGCTCGCGGCGGTGCCCGCGGCGGCTCTTGCGCGTCGGAGGCCGGTCGCCGTCTTCGGCGTCTCGACGATCGTCTTCGCGGCCGCGTCGCTCGCGTGCGCCTTCTCGCCCACGTTCGGCGTGCTGGTGGGGCTGCGTGCCGTCCAGGGAGTGGCAGGGGCAGCGGTCGTGTGCGCTGCGCTCGACCTGCTCTCCGAGGCGACTGGCGCCGATGCCTCCGCGGCGCGTGATCTGGGCGCTCGCGGGGATCGTCGGCGCCTCGGTCGGGCCCGCGATCGGCGGGATCCTGACGCAGCTGCTTCGGCTGGGAGTCGATCTTCGTCGCTCCAGGCTCCGGTCGCGCTGCGTCGGCCTGCTCGCGCTTCGCGGCGTGCAGGCGCGCCCGTGCCCGAGCCGGCGGAGCGGCCGCAGGTCGCCGCGAACGCCGCGCTCCTGCTCGTCTCGGGCGCGCTCGTGGCCGCGCTCTTCCTGCTCGTGATCCTGCTGATCAACGGCTGGCGCCTCGATCCGCTGGCGGCCGGGCTCGTCGTGACGATCATGCCGCTGGCGGCGATCGCGGCCACGCGCCTCGGCGGCAGCGATCAGCCCGCTCTGGACGCGGGCCGCCTCGGGCGCGATCTTGATCTCCGGCGGCCTCGCGGCCCTGGCCTGGCTTCCGCACGCGGGCGTCGTGTGGACGGTGCCTCCCGCAGATCGCGATCGGCGCCGGGCTCGGGCTGGCGCTCTCGGCGCTCACCGAGCGCGCGCTGGCCGGCCGCTCGGGGCAGGCGGTGCACGGCGGCTGGACGATCGCCGCGCGCCACGCCGGGATCGTGCTCGGGCTGCTCCTGCTGACGCCGATCTTCACCTCGGACCTCAACCGGAACGAGCACGACGCGCTCGCGGCCGGAACCGCGGCGGTGCTCGACAGCCGGATCTCGCCGCTCGACAAGATCGGCGTCGCGCGCGACGTCCTCGTCGCCGTCGACCGGCCACGGCCGAAGGTCGGATCCCCGACGTCAAGGCGGTCGTCGACCATCGAGACGATTCCGCGTACGCCGATCTCGGGAACGCGCTCCAGGATCAGCTCGACCGGGCGGTCACGAACGCGTTCTCTCGCTCGTTCCTCGTCGTCCGCGCTCCTCGGCCTGCTCGCACTCGTGCCGATCGTCCTCGGCCGCAGGGAGGTCGGCGTCTGATGCGTGCGATCGGGTACTCGACCGCCGCGGTGCTCGTCCTGGTCGGCCTCTACCTGGCGCTCGGCGGCGCCTCCTACGCGCCGGCCAAGGTCGCCGACCCGTGCGCGCCGCGCTCCTGGCGGAGCCCGCAGGGCTTCGAGGCGGTCGCCGAGCAGATCGTCCTCTCCGCGCTCGACGGGGCCGCGTGCCAGCTGCACGTGTCGCGCGAGGAGATGGTGCTCGCGCTCGCGAACCCCGAATCGCCGCGAGCAGTTCGTCCGCGAGCACGACATTTCGAACGGAGAGGCTGGAGCAACTCGTCCGCGTGGGGCTCAAGCGTTCGATCGACGACGCCGAGCGTGCGGACGCACTCAACCCGACCATCGCGGATCTGCTGCGCGGGGTCGCCAGGCGCGTCCCCGTCGATGAGCTGCTCGATCTGCTCCAGCGGCTGCCGGTCCTGTGACCTACGCCGCCCGCGCAAGCAACGGCCTGTCGAGGAGCTCGCGAAACGCCGCGGACTCGAGCAGGGGTCGCCAGGCTCTCGTCCCGGCGTCCAGGCCCAGCTCGGCGAAGATCGCGGCGTCTCGGCTGACCGATCTGCCTCGTCCCGGCGCCACTCCTCGGCGAGCCAGTCGCGCGGCTCTCGTAGCCTTCGGCCGCGTCGAGGACGCGGCGCACGACGAGCTGCGGCGCGACGGTGCCGTTCCACTGGTTCTCCTCGAGCCGGAAGACGACGTCGTAGCGGCCCAGCCGTCGGAAACGGTCGAGCTGGCGCGCCGAGACCGAAGGCGATCGCGCTGCCCGGCGTCGCGTCCGCGGTCGCGGACGCGGAAGCGCAGGTGCTTGCCGTCGCCGACCGCGGCCAGGTCGCCGAGCTCGCAGGACGGCAGGAGCAGCGTGACGCCCGGGTTCCCGAGCCCGAACGGGGCCAGGCTGCCGCAGCTCGTCGCAGAGGTCGAGCGTCAGCTCGCGGCCGGTGACGACCGCGTCGACGACCGTTCGACGGGCGCAGGTCGTCGTCGGTCAGCTCGGCGTCGGCGTGGGCCGCGAAGGCCTCGGCGAACGCCTCGATCTCGTCCGGGTCGATCGAGAGGCCGGCGGCGGCGCGATGGCCGCCGAAGCGCTCGAGGTGCTCGGAGCAGGCCGCGAGGCCGCCGTGCAGGTCGAAGGCTCCGGGCGAGCGGCCGGAGCCCTTCCAGTTCCCGTCCGGCGCCCGCGATCAGCACGACCGGGCGGTGGAAGCGCTCGACGAGCCGCGACGCGACGATCCCGATCACGCCCTCGTGCCAGCCCTCGTCGGCGAGCACGTAGCCGCGGCGGCCGTGCTTCGCCTCCGGCCACTCGTCGATCTTCGCGATCGCCTCGCGCAGGATCCGGCTCCTCGACTCCCTGTCGCTCGCGGTTCAGCTCCTCGAGCTCGTGCGCGAGGCGGCCGGCCTCGTCCGGGTCCTCGGTGAGCAGCAGCTCGAGCGCGGCACCCGGGTCGGCAGAGCCGGCCCGACGCGTTGATCCGCGGCGCGAGCCGGAAGCCGACGGCGCCCTCGTCGACGCGCGCCGGATCGACGCGCGCGGCCTTCATCAGCGCGCGCAGGCCCGGCTTCTGCGTCCGCGCGAGCGTGCGCAGGCCCGCGAGCGCAAGCGCGCGGTTCTCGTCGACCAGCGGGACGACGTCGGAGATCGTCGCGAGCGCGACGAGGTCGAGGTGCCGCGCGAGCGCTTCGTGTCCCGGGCCGAGGAGCGCCTCGCCGAGCTTGTAGACGACACCCGTGCCGCAGAGCTCGGGGAACGGGTAGTCCGAAGGGCCGCGTCGCGACGACGGGGCAGTCCGGCAGCGTCTCGCCCGGCCGGTGGTGGTCGGTGACGACGACCTCGAGCCCGCGCGCCCGCGCCTCGGCGACCTCCTCGACGGCGGTGACCCCGCAGTCGACGGTGAGGACGAGCCCGCAGCCCTCGTCGGCGAGGCGCGCGAGCGTCTCGCGCTGGACGCCGTAGCCCTCCTCGAAGCGGCTCGGCAGGTGCCAGACGACGTCGGCGCCGAGCTCGCGCAGGATGAGCACGGCGAGCGCGGTCGCGCAGATGCCGTCGGCGTCGTAGTCGCCGTGGACGCAGATGCGCTTGCCGGCAGCGATCGCGCGCTTGATCGTCGTCGACCGCGCCGCGGCCATGTCGCCGAGCAGGAACGGATCGTGGCCGGGCAGCTCGCCGTCGAGGAACGCGCTGCGCCTCGGCGGGGTCGTCGTAGCCCGCGCCGGACGAGCACGCGAGCGGTCGTCTCGCTGAGCCGAGCGCCTCCGCAAGCGCGCCCGCCTCGCCGTGCGGGCACGGATTGATCGTCCAGGTGCCCTGATCCATGAGCCAGGCCACGGTACGGAGGGAGTCGGACGGCACGACGTCACCACTATCCTGAGTTCGGTGAGTGTCGAGGCGAACTACTCCTCCGGCGAGGACTACATGGTCGAGTTCCTCGGGTACCGGTTCGCCTTCAACGCGGACGACTTCGAGCAGCGAGTGACGGCCGCCGCGGTCAAGCTCGGGCTCGTCGAGAGCAACGACCTCGACGAGGACGAGACGGCCGACCTCGTCGAGCTCGCGGCCGACGGGCGGATCGAGGAGGCGCGCAGCCCGCTCGGGCGGTACCTCGTCCGGCACTGGGAGCAGCTCTCGCTCGTGAAGGGCGAGTCGCTCGTCTACTGGCTGCGGAAGCTGGTCTTCCGCGGCGCCTGGCTCGACCATCGCGTCAAGGAAGGCCTGCTGGACGTGGACTGGGACGAGGTCGAGGCGGAGTTCGGCTACCGCGACCCGCGCGGCGATCGCACTCTGCTCGAGCTTGCTCCCGTGCCTTCCTGGCACGAAGTGCAGTTCAGGCGCTAACTCCCTTCCTTGTTCGTACTTGTCCTTCGTTCGTGCGGCGTCTATAGTCCTGATGGGACTAATCCAAACATGACTAAGAAACTCGCGTTAGCGCTCCTGGTCTCCCTCGTCCTCCCGGCGGGCGCGCTCGCTGGCAAACCGGACGGAACCTGGCGGGGCACCTATACCGTGGGGACAAACACGAGAACGCTCGTCGCCGTTCAGCTCGCCGGGCGCAGCGCCACGGTCGCGCTCGAGCCCGGCCACGCGGCTCGAACGGTCGTCCCGGCCTCCGTCCGCGGGCAGCATCTGCGTTTTGCAGTTCCCGGCCGTCCGGCCCTCGTCTTCTCGGGCCGCCTCCGCGGAAAGAAGGTGACCGGATCGGTGCGCCAGGGAGCGGCGCGCGGCTCCTTCATCCTCTCCCGGGCGCGAAGCCTGCCGTTCTTCTCCCACCTCGGCCTCTACACGATGGACGGCGGCGGCACGGTTGGCCTGTTCGACTACCGCCGGATCGGCCTCAAGCTCTGGGCGGTGGAGATCGAGAGCAGCGCCTTCCACCGGCTCTACGGAACTGGGTCGAGCTACGTCGTCGGTGCAGGCTTCGACGTGCGCGCGCCCGATGTCGGGAAGCTCCGCGCGAACGGCAACGCCATCGACTGGGCCGGGCGCCGCGGTGCAAGGGCGTCTCTCCGGCAGCTGGAAGTGCGGTTCGGAAGCCGTCCCGCCCTCGCCGGCACGCTGACCTTGCCTGCCGGCCCCGGCCCCTTCCCCGCCGTCGCGGTCGCGCACGGCTCGGGGCCGAGCACACGCGAGGAGGGCCAGTACCTGACGGGCGTCCTGCTTCGGCGCGGAATTGCGGTTCTGGCGTACGACAAGCGCGGGAACGGGCAGTCGGGGGGCCACTATCCCGGTGAGGGGGCTACTCCGCAGACGATCGACGTTCTCGCTCGCGATGCCCAGACAGCCGCCAGGTTTCTTGCCGCGCAACCGGAGATCGACGCGCACCGCGTCGGCCTTGCGGGAGGCAGCCAGGCGGGCTGGATCATCCCGCTCGCAGCCGCGCGTGCACCTGAGACCGTCTCGTGGGCGCTGATCGAGTCCGGGCCGGTCGTCAGCGTCGGAGAGTCCGACACCTTCGCCCAGTTGACGGGCCAGGGCGCCGCGCCGCTCGCGCGCCCGATCGAGGAGATCGAGGACGAGGTGAGGCAAGCGGGCGCGAGCGGTTTCGACCCGCGCCCGTTCCTCCGACAGCTGCGAATCCCGATCTACTGGTTCTACGGGGGCCTCGACCGCCACCAGCCGACCGGCCTCGACGTCCCGGTGCTCGAGGCACTCAAGAGTGAGACAGGTGCGGACTACTCGTGGCGCGTCTTTCCGAATGGTGATCACGGTCTCTTCGAGGTGCAGACAGGCCTTCTCTCGGAACGGCGGACGTGTCGTGGCCTCTCCCCTGACGTCGTTCCGAGCATCGACGGGTGGCTGCTCGGACACGGGCTGGGATCGTGACCAAGGCCATCGTCACGCCCGCGGTAGCCTCGGTCACGACCACCGAAGCGGCCGTGCTCGCGCTGCTGGCGATCGAGGGCGAGCGGTCGGGGTACGACTTACTGGCGCTCTCGAAGAAGGCGATCGGCCATGTCTGGAAGCCCGCACGGAGCAGGCTGTACACCGTGCTGCCGCGCCTCGTCGAACTGGGGCTCGCCCAGCGGCGCAAGGTCGAGCAGACGCACCGTCCCGACAAGCATCTGTACCGGATCACCAAGGCCGGCCGCGCGGTGCTGGACGACTGGCTGCAGACGGTCGAGCCCGGCGCGCGCGACGCCTTCTACCTGAAGCTCTTCGTCGGCGGCCTCACTTCGATCGAGGCACTCGAGGCGCAGGTCGAGCAGTTTCGCGCCGAGCGAATGGAGCAGCTCGAGCAGCTCCGCGAGATCGAGCCGACGAACACACGGAGTGGTCACGACAGGTTTCACTGGTTCCTGCTCCGGCTGGGGATCGAGAACGCCGAGCACGACGTGCGCTGGGCCGACTGGGTTCTCTCCGAGCTCGAGCAGGGCTAGCTCCGCGCCGAGTCGGGCGGTGATACCCTCTCGGTCAGGCAGGCACGTGCCCCAAGCAGCCCTTCATCCGGCTGCGGCAATGCTGAGCGAGGCTCGCGGCCTCCTCCTCAGAGGTTGGTCTCGCGGTGCCCAGGCACGGGACGCGACCGGAAGCATCGTGCCGGCCTGGAGTGACGACGCACGCTCGTGGTCGCTCCTGGGAGCGCTCCTCGCGAGCTGGCACCTCCAGAATGGCGAGACGATGGAGCTGGACTTCGTGGCGCACGGGTTCGACGTGCAGGCCCTCGGCGACGCCACGGAGGCGATCGGCGACGTGACCGGCACGGCGAGCATCGAGAGCTGGAACGACGCCCCGGGCCGCAGCGTCGCCGAGGTGATCGACACGGTCGATCGCGCCGTGGAGCTCCTCGAGCTCCCCTAGCACCGCGGCGGCGCCGAGAGGGGTCAGACCCCGAAAACAATGCGTGGCAACTGTGTGACAGAGGCTGCGCAGGGCGACCGCACACTGTGGAAGCTCCGAGCGTCGCTTCGGAAACTTGTTAAGGGGTCTGACCCCGGCTCGAGGCGGTCGCAAGAGAGCCGAGTCGCCGCGGCTGAACGCCGGCGCGGCGGCTGCTAGAAGAGCGCTTCTTCCTTCTTCGCGGCGCCCATGTGGGCTCGGCCGAGCTTCGTGACGACTCCGCCCGCGCGGGGTGCGCTGGATGAACCCGAGCTGGAGAAGGTACGGCTCGTAGACGTCCTCGACCGTGTCCGGCTCCTCGCCGAGGGCCACGGCGAGCGTGGAGAGGCCGACCGGCCCACCGTCGAAACGCTCGACAATCGCCCGCAGGAGCTCACGGTCGGTGCGCTCGAGGCCATGGCCGTCGACCTCGAGCAGCTCGAGCGCCTCGGAGGCGATCGCGTTCGTGATCACGCCCTCGTGGCGCACCTCGGCGACGTCGCGCACCCGCCGCAGGATGCGGTTTGCCACGCGCGGCGTGCCCCGAGAGCCGAGCCGCGATCTGGTCGGCCGCGTCGTCGGCGATCTCGACCCCGATGATCCCGGCCGAGCGCCGCACGATGACTCCCGAGCTCGGCCGGCTCGTAGTACTCGAGCCGGAACGTCATCCCGAAGCGGTCACGCAACGGCGTCGTCAGCAGGCCCGTGCGCGTCGTCGCGCCGACGAGCGTGAACTGCGGCACCTCGAGCGTGAGCGTCCGGGCGGCGTGCCCCTGGCCGACGATGATGTCGAGCCGAAAGTCCTCGAGCGCCGGGTAGAGCACCTCCTCGACAGGCGCTCGAGAGGCGGTGGATCTCGTCGATGAAGAGCACGTCGCGCGGCTCGAGAGCGGTCAGGATCGACGCCATGTCGCCCTTGCGCTCGAGCGCCGGCCCGGCGACGCAGCGGATGCCGACGCCGAGCTCCTCGCGGACGATGTACGCGAGGCTCGTCTTGCCCAGCCCGGGCGGCCCGACGAGCAGCACGTGGTCGAGTGCCTCCTCGCGCGCGCGAGAAGCCTGGAGCGAGATGTCGAGCTGCTCCTTGAGCCGTTCCTGCCCGACGAAGTCGTCGAGACGGCGCGGGCGCAACGAGCGGTCGAGCTCGTCCTCCTCCGGGCGGAGCGCCGGCGCGAGAAACTGCTCGCTCACGCCGCCCTCAGGGCCTGGCGCACGCGCTCTTCGGGCGCCGCCTCGGGATCGGTCGTCGCCAGCGCCCGGTCGGCCTCGACGACCGAGTAGCCCAGCTCGAGGAGCGCGTCTCGTGCGACGAAGTCGGGGGTGCCGTCGGAGCCGACCTCCTCGAGGCCGAGCTTCTCCTTGAGCTCGAGCACGACGCGCTCGGCAGTCTTCTTGCCGACGCCGGGAATGGCCATGAACCGGGCCGTGTCGCTCGAGCACGATCGCGCGCCGCAGCTCTGCGGGCGTCGAGCCCGACACGATGAGCAGCGCGACCTTCGGCCCGACTCCGGAGACCGACAGCAGATGCTCGAACAGCTCCCGCTCGGCCGGCTCGGCGAACGCGTACAGCTGGAGCGCGTCCTCACGAACATGGAGGTACGTGTCGAGCGTGACCTCGCGCTCCGGCTTGGCCTTGCGAACGCCCGCGCGGTCGGGACCGCAGCAGGTACCCCACGCCGTCGACGTCGAGCACGAGCCCGTCCGCAACGCGCGCGACGGGCTTGCCTGTCAAGCGAGCGATCACGCGGAGACTGGCCTTCAGCAGCGGTGGCGCCAGCGCGTGGCAGATGCCGACAGCCAGAGCGCTCGGCGGCATGGATCGGAGTCGGGCGGTGCGTCGAGGCGGAGGATCGCCTGCACCATGCGCTGCACCTGGGCCTTCTCGGCGCGCCCGTAGCCGCACACGGCCTGCTTGACGCGTGACGGCGCGTACTCAGCGCACTCGACCCCGGCGAGCGCGGAGGCGACGAGCACGGCGCCGCGGGCCTGTCCGACCGAGAGCGCGGTGCGGGCGTCGACGCCGACGAAGGATTCCTCGAGCGCGACGGCATCGGGCGCCGCCTGCTCGATGAGAGTCGTGACGGCGTCGAAGATCGTCTTCAGGCGTGCCTCGGGGCGGTCGGACGCGCCGGTCTTCCACCACCCGTAGTCGAGGGCTCGAACCCGCCCGCCGTTTTCTTGGACGATGCCGTATCCGCATGCAGCCGTGCCCGGATCGATGCCGAGAACTTTCACGGGTCGAGGTTAGGCGCGGGCCGGACGTTCCTGCCCGGGAAACCGGAAATCCCCCTTTTGCGTAACGAACCAATGGAATACCCTCATCGGGGAAGGCGTGAGGGGAGCCACTGCTGAGACACGTCGTTCGTTTCGGACTCGCGGCGCTGGTTTGCGCACTCGTCGGAGCCGTGCCGGTTTCTGAGCACGCGTCGGCCGCGCCGGCCTTTCCCGTCCTCACCGGGTCGGTCGTGGACACGACGATCATGCTGACGACCCCAATGGAGTCGAATCTCGACGGATCGTCACGTTCCCGCTGGCACCTACACGGTGGAGGTTGACGACAACGAGGTCGGGCACAACTTCCATCTGCTCGGCCCGGCCGTTGCGTCATGTGATCCCACATGCACGACGGGGGACGTCACGAACACAGGGCACTGGACCTGGACGGTCACATTCCTGGCCAACCCCGACCCCGACGCCGCGATCTACCAATGCGACCCGCACATCGGGTTCATGATCGGGATGTTCCGCGTCACCGACCCGCTGCCGCCTCCGCCTCCGCCTCCGCCTCCGCCGCCTCCACCTCCACCTCCGCCTCCACCGCCGCCACCGCCACCGCCCCCCGGTTGTCCGAGCCGGCTCGACCCTCGTCGACGTCGGCGACTACTTCTACAGCCCGCAGGCACTGAACGTGACTCCGGGAACGACGGTCTGCTGGACGAACAGCGCCAGCGTCCCGCACACCGTCACCTCGGACACCGGCGCTCTTCAACTCCAGCGACCCTGGCCCCGGCGAGAGCTTCTCCTTCACGTTCCCAACGCAGGGATCTACACCTACCACTGCACCTTTCACCACCGGAGATGACCGGCACGGTCACCGTCGCCACCGGCCCGCCACCTCCGCCTCCGCCGCCTCCGCCGCCACCTCCGCCGCCTCCACCCGAGCCACCGCCTCCGCTCGGCACGCTCGTCGCGACCGTCGGCACGAACGACGGCTACGACATCACGCTGACCCTGAACGGCACGCGCGTCTCACAGCTTCCGGCAGGCACCTACGACGATCCAGGTCCACGACCGCTCGACCTTCCACAACTTCCACCTGAAAGGCCCCGGCGTCGACAAGGCGACCGAGGTCGACTTCATCGGCACCGTAGACCTGGACGGTGACGTTCACCGCAGGCGTCTACACGTTCGTCTGTGACCCGCACGCGGATCTCATGCACGGCAGGTTCGCCGTAGACAGAGCGCCGCCGACGGCGAAGAAGGCCGCCTGCAAGGTGCCGAGGGTCGTCGGCAGGAAGCTCGCGACCGCTCGCAGGCTGATCGCGCGAGCCCGCTGCCGCGTCGGGCGCGTGCGCCGAGCCCGGTCGTCGGAAGCGCGCGGCCGCGTCCTGGGTCAGAGCCCGAGAGCAGGCGCCAGGCGAGCGCGAGGCGCTCGCGTGAACCTGCTCGTCAGCCGCGGGCCGCCCGCTTGGCTAGCCTCTAGGCCATGTGGCGACGCCTGCTCCTCGTCGCCCTGGTCACGGGGCTCGCGGGCCTGGCCGCGTGGAGCCAGGTCGCCGGCGCGCGGTCCGTCGAGCGCGTGCGGATCGCCGACGCCGCACGGCAGCAGCACGGCCTGCCGGCGGGGCTCGTCGTCGAGCTCACGTCGCCAAATGCGTACAACCGCCAGTCCGCGTCCGGCGACTCCGGCCGCTGGACGGGCCCTCGCTACGAGGAGCGGGGCAACCCCGACAACGCCGGCTACTCGACGCTCGACTGGACGGTCAGCTTCGACGAGCGGCAGGGCGATGCGGAGGCGGTCGCGTTCGCAAACGTCGTCCACACCGACTGGGAGCGGGATCAGCGCGGTGGGCTCTCGGTGCCCCACTCCGTCGGCAAGCGCGATGTCGGGACGATCCTCGGTTACTACGTGATGCTGACCCCCGGTGGCGGCGATGCCCGCTTCGAGGGCGTGATCGCATTCCCGCTCGACGTGAACCTGCACGCGGTGGCGCACTTCGAGGCGCTCGAGCCGCCGACCGACCTGTTCGTCGTCAACGGCTCGAGCGTTCCGTCGTCCTGGAACCGGGGCCAGGTCCTGGTCGCTCTCGCGGGCATCCGGCTCCAGGGGAACTTGCCGCCGAAGACCGTTGCCGCGCGCCCGTACAAGCGCGGACGGCTCGTGCGGGGCAAGGTCGTCGACCGCTTCCTGGACGCGGTGCTGGGCGCGCCCGTCTCGCTCGAGCGCCGTGCCGGCGGAAGCTGGTCGAAAGTCGGCGGCGCGAGGACGAACCAGCGCGGCTTCTACTCGGTGCGTGCGAAGAGGCGCGGCATCTACCGGGTGACCGTCCGGGTGGCCGGCTTCAGCGCGACCAGCCGAGAGATCCGCGCCGGGCGCTAGCTCCGCGGCGATGCTGACCGGAGTCTCACCTGTCCTGCTCGTCGCCGACCTGGAACGTAGCGTCGAGTACTTTCGCGAGCGCCTGGGGTTTGGGTGCGAGGTGTACGGCGACCCTCCCGACCTTCGCGACCGCCACTCGCGACGCGGCGATCGTATTGATCGCTCTTGCCGACGATTCCGAGCGCATCGTTCCGAACTGGCACATCGTCGACAAGGTGTGGGACGCATACATCCGCGTCGACGACGTCGAGGCTCTCTACGCGGAGGTTCAGCAACGAGGCGCAGGGATCGACTACTCGATCTACGACGCACCACATGGCTTCCGGGAGTTCGGAGTGCAGGACCCCGACGGCCACGACATCGCGTTCGGGCAGCCGCTGAGCCCCTCCGAGGACTTAGCAACAGTCTGTTGCAAATCTGGGCGCGTAGCCGGCGACGGCTTCGAGGACCCGCTCGGGGATGTCGAAGTTCGAGTAGACCGCCTGGACGTCGTCGTTCTCCTCCAGCTCGTCCATCAGGCGCACGACCTTTCGGGCCGTGGCCTCGTCCTCGATCGACGACCGGGTCTTCGCCACCATCGTCGACTCGGCGGACTCGATCGCCACTCCCGCTTCCTCGAGCGCCGCCCGCACGGCGTGCAGCGCCTCGGGCGCGGTCGTGACGCGGTAGCTCGACTCGTCCGGCTCGACGTCGTCAGCGCCCGCGTCGGCGGCGGTCAGCATCGAGCTCGTCCTCGTCGACGGCAGCCGTCGACCAGGATCACGCCCTTCCGCTCGAAGAGCCACGCGACCGAGCCTGACTCACCGAGGTTGCCGTCGCTCTTCGTGAACGCCTGACGGACGTCGGCCGCCGTTCGGTTTCTGTTGTCGGTCAGCGCTTCGACGAAGAACGCGACGCCGCCGGGGCCGTAGCCCTCGTAGGTGACCGTCTCGTACGCGGCTGCGTCGCTGCCGGTGCCGGAGCCCTTGGCGATCGCGCGGTCGATGTTCTCTTTCGGCATCGCGGCCTCGCGCGCCTTCTCGATCGCGTTCTGGAGAGCGATGTTCGCCGGCGGGGTCAGGCCCGCCGTCGCGCGCGGCGACGATGATCGCCCGCACGAGCTTCGAGAAGAGCTGTCCGCGCTTCGCGTCGGTCGCGCCCTTCTTCCGCTTGATCGACGCCCACTTGCTATGTCCTGACAAGGCTCGCCTCCCTGACTGACTCGAGGAAGAGCTCGTGCACGCGCGTGTCGTCCGTGAGCTCGGGATGGAAGGTAGCGACCAGGAAGCGGCCCTGTCGGAGGAGGACGGGCTCTCCGTCGAGCTCGGCGAGCACCTCGACGCCCTCGCCGGCCCGTTCGACCCTGGGCGCCCGGATGAAGACTCCGTGCAGCGGCGCGCTCTCGCCGGCCAGCTCGAGATCGGCCTCGAAGCTGCGCACCTGGCGCCCGTAGGCGTTGCGCGCGACGTCGACGTCGACGAGGCCGAGGTGCTCGCCGGTCGAGCACGATCAGCCCGGCGCAGGTGCCGAAGATCGGCTGCTCGAACCGGCGCATCGCCTCCTCGAGGCCGTAGAGCCGCATCAGACGCATGAACGTCGTCGACTCGCCGCCCGGGAATGACGAGCCCGTCGAGGCCGTCGAGCTGCTCCGGGCTTCCGCACCTCGACCGGCTCCGCGCCGAGCCGCCGCAGCATCGCCGCGTGCTCGCGGAAATTTCCCTGCACAGCCAGGATGCCGATCTTCATGGGGCTAATTGTAGATTCGGCTAGAGCAGCTCGGCGCCGGTATAGCCTCGCAGCGGGCTGATGGCTCCTGTTACTCCGTCAAGCGACGCAAGCCATTGAGGACGAGCGGCGACGAAACGACCAGCGGTCGGCCTACCAGCCGCGCGTTTCGAGCAGCTCTTCGGGCGGGAGCGTCGCGGTCGCGAGGCCGGTCATCGCGTCGCCCAGGCCCTGCGAGACGCGCGCCAGGACTGCCGCGTCCTGGTAGTGCGTCGTCGCCTCGACGATCGCCTTCGCGCGCTCGGACGGGTTCGTGGACTTGAAGATGCCCGAGCCGACGAAGACGCCGTCCGCCCCGAGCTGCATGCAGAGAGCGGCATCGGCAGGAGTCGCGATGCCGCCCGCGGTGAAGGTCACGACGGGCAGCTTCCCGTTCTCGGCGACCCATGTCACGAGCTCGATCGGCGCACGCAGCTCCTTCGCCTCCGAGTAGCGCTCGTCGGGATCCATCGCGCCGAGCCTCTTGATCGCGCCGAAGACCGCGCGCATGTGCGTGACGGCGTTGACGATGTCGCCGGTGCCCGCTTCGCCCTTCGTGCGGATCATCGCGGCGCCCTCGGCGATGCGCCGCAGCGCCTCGCCCAGGTTCGTGCAGCCGCAGACGAACGGGACGGTGAAGCTTCCACTTGTCGATGTGGTTGCGCCGTGTCCGCGGGCGTCAGGACCTCGCTCTCGTCGATGTAGTCGACCTCGAGCGATTCGAGGATCTGCGCTTCGACGAAGTGGCCGATGCGCGCCTTGGCCATGACCGGAATCGTCACGGCTTCCTGGATCTCGCGGATCTTGTCCGGATCGGCCATGCGCGCAACTCCGCCGTCGCGGCGGATGTCGGCCGGAACGCGCTCGAGCGCCATCACCGAGCAGGCGCCGGCGTCCTCGGCGATCCGAGCCTGCTCGGCGTCGGTCACGTCCATGATCACGCCGCCCTTGAGCATCTCGGCGAGTCCGCTCTTGACCCGCATCGTCCCGATCTCGGCCATGCGGCGATTAGTCTCAGCGGCCTTACTTGGGTCGGAGGGCCGTCCTGAAAGGCGGTCCTCGTGAGGGCGCCCGCGGAGGTCGTACGGCGGAGGGTGAAGCGGTCGATCAGGGGGCCGCGCATGACAACCGCGGACACGTCGAGGCGATCGTCGGTCGCAGAGAAGTAGAGGAACCCGTGCTCGAAGCACGCCGCGCACCTCGCGCGGGTAGCCGCACGGACACCGCGCAGCGGTAGAGAGGCGGCTGCGCTCCGCCGCCGTGCGACGACGTAGGTGACGCCGTTCCGCGCAGCAAACCGCTGGTAGTTGTGGTCGTGCCCCGAGAGGACGAGCTGGACGCCGTAGCTGCTCGAAGAGCGGCACCCAGCGATCGGCGACGTCGCGGTTCCCGGAGTGGCCGCCGCAGGTGTAGGGCGGATGGTGGAAGACGGCGATCTTCCACGTCGCGGTCGACTCCCCCAGCTGCTGTTCGAGCCAGGCGGTCTGGCGGGTCGTCCGATCGCGTTCGAGTCCAGGAAGAAGAGCTGCGACATCGCCGAGCTTCCGGGTGTAGTACGGCCCGGTCATCCCGAGCAGGCCGAACTCGTAGCGCCCCGACGTACGTCGTAGTCGTGATTGCCGAGCACGCCGGCGACGCGAAGCCCGTCGCGGCGGGCCCAGCCGAAGCCTTCTGCCCCAGTTGGTGCGGAAGCGCCTCGGGCTATTCGTGTAGTCGTTGTCGCCCAGGAGGACGAGCATCTCGGCCGGCTTGCGCGCCTCGTAGCGTTGCATCGCCCGCCCAAGCGGATGACTCGGCCGAGCCGCCGACGCCGTAGTCGCCGGCGGCGAGAAACGCCGACCTCGGTCTGCGCGGCGGTCGAGCCGGCGAGACCGAGGACACAGGCGCATGCGACGAGGAACGCGACCTGGCGCATGGCCGGAGTCCTACCAGGAAGCTCGTGTTAGAGCAGGAAGTTGACCCGGGCCCGCAGACCCGTTCCGAACCGTGCGAACCGCTGCCGAAGCTCGGTCGCTTGCATTACTGGCCGCCTTTCGTTGCCGCTAGAAACTTTTCGTTGCCGCTAGAAACTTCGCTCTAACGGTCGGCCGGAAGACGCTTGGGGACAATCCCCCGAAGGGAGTTATTGCGTAGCCCTACCGAGCAGAAGAAGCGTGTGGCCGTTCGGTGTCTGGGAGAAGCTGGACAGGAAGATGCTGCCCTCGGTCAGCGTCTGCACGGTCGCGGCCTCGCCTTCGCTCAGCGAGCCCGTGGTGATGAGCCCTTGTGCGGCGGAAGCGTCGCCGCAAGCGGCCTGGAGAGCTGTTCCTCGAAGCTTCCTGCGCCTGAACAGGAACGCCGGGGTCCTGCTCTTCGAGGGCGGCAGCAGTGCCACGACCGAGTTGATGCCCGGCCAGTACTTGAACGTGTACAGCGCGAGCTCAAGCGACTCCTCGCGCAGGAGGGGGGTCACGTCCTCCCCGCTCTCCGCGAGCGCACAGGATGCTCCGGGGCCGCAGAGCACGTAGAGCATCGTCTTCTCGGCCGGCTCGAACTGCGTGAACGGGCTGCCGATTTCCTGGTTCGGCGCCCGCATGAACGCGATGCCGTCCACAGCCGATTCCTTGTAGACCAGGGGCTGCGCCTGGACGACGGCGATCGGAACGCCGTTGGAGATGTAGCGAGGAGCCACGTAATTCGCCAGGTTCTGGGCCTTGACGTACGTCTCGCCGCCCTTCGGCTTGAAGGTCGACCAGGCGTCGGAGGAACCGGACCGCGAGATGAGCAGAGCGAAGAGCGATCAGCATGCCGGCGAAGATGACCATGACCAGGGTCGTCACGAACGCAGAAACGCCTGCTGTACATGCTCGTGCCTCTGCCAACCGGCTTCGACACCCGCTCGGCGGCCGGGCGCTCCTCTACAACATCGGCCACGAGGCCTCCTCCTGCAGGTCGACTTTCGGCGCCTTGAGCTTGGCGCTCTCGAGCAGCTCGAGCAGGTCGTTGCCGTAGATCTCGCGACGGGCCACGACCTGGTCGGCGATGTGCTCGATCCCCTTGCGGTTGTGGAGCATGAGGTTGTGCGCGATCACGTACGCCTGGCCAAGGATGCGCGCAGCAGTCGCCCGTTTGTCGTGGTCGGAGAGGACGCTCGCAATCGGATCGTGGGCGAACGCGCCGCCGCCGCCCGTGCGGCTCATGATCTGGAGCCCGATCTGCTCGAAGCGCCTGAGGACCTGCTCCTGGGCTTCGACGTCGAGCGCTCCGTCCTGGTCGACCGGCTCCGGGCCCATGCCCGAGGCGCCGACCATGAAAGCGGCGAGGGCGGTCGCAGATGCGATGTCGCCTCCGACGCCGGTCGAGTTCTCGCCGTAGAAGACGCGCTCCGCGGCCATCGCCCCCAGCCCCCAGACGAGCATCGCAACCTGCTCCGAGCGCCACTTGCTGAAGCGCTCGACCTGTTCGACCGTCTGGTGATGGCCGAGCGCTGCGCCGCGCATGCGGATCGAGAGCCGGGTCGACTGCGCGTCCTTCATGTAGACGTGACTCGCGGCGGCATGCCCGGCCTCGTGGATCGCGACCGCCTTCGTCTCCTCGGGCGCGTACTCGACGTTGATCGCCGTTCCGGACTCGATCGTCGTCATCGCCTCGAAGATGTCGTCGTAGTCGAAGCGCTCGCGACCCTGCGAGTGCGCGTACGTGAGCGCCATCGAGCAGACCTGCTCGATCATCGCCGGGCGAGTAGCCGTTCGTGACACGGGCGAGCTCGTCGCGTTTCGCGGCCGTGTCGAGGTCCGGGTCGTGCGAGACCTTGCTGATGTAGAGGTCGAAGATGTCCTCCCGGTCGTGCTTCGTCGGCGTGCGCAGCCAGACGTGCCGGCCCATGCGGCCCGGGCCGCGTGAGCGCCGGGTCGAGCGCGTCGATCGGCACGTTCGTCGCGCCGATGAAGTAGATCTGGTCCTTGCGCGGCGTCGGCCGCGGGATGCGGAGCCTGAACGCCGGCCGATGCGCCGCGGAATGATGTACGTCGCGTCGAGGAAGCGTGTTGGTCCAGTTCGTGATAGAGGCGGCGGAAGAACGGCGGGTTGTCGATGCCGTCCATGACGACGAGCAGCTGGTTGAGGGCGAGCTGTCCTCCGCCGCCGCCCATCAGACCGGGGAACCACCGCCCTGGTTGACGATCGAGGCGAGGCGACTCTGCTTGACGGGCGGACGGCCGTCACGCTCCCGGAACAGCCGCTCGCGCCACGCGCGCGTCTCGAGGATCATGTCTCCGCTCGGGTTGAGTGCGCCGTTCGGCCCGTAGAAGAGCGACGTCCTCGATCTGGTTCCCGGAGTGCGAGCCCGCCGCGCCGCCGAGCGCGGAGCGCCGCATCCCGACGGCGTCGATCTCGTCGATGAAGACGATGCACTGGCCGCCCCACTTGCCGGCGAGCTTCTTGGCCTTGTGCGCGAGCCAGCGGACGATGACCGCGTCCATTCCCATGAAGGTCTGCTGGAAGCCGGAGCCGGGCATCGACACGATGGGGCAGTTGAAGCCGGTCGCGATCGCCTTGGCGAGCATCGTCTTGCCCGTGCCGGGCGCGCCGAGGAAGAGCATCCCTCGCTCGCGCTTGCCGCCTGCCTCCTCGAATCTCTCGCCGGATTGCCAGAGTTCGACGACGCGGCTGACCTCCACTTTCGCCTCGTCCTGGCCACGGACATCGTCGAGGCGCACGCCCCAGTCGGCGTCACCGGGCTCGAAGCCGCGCATCTGCGAGATCCCGATCATCATCATCGGGCCGAGGAGGATCAGGAAGTTGAAAAGGAAGAAGATCGGGAGGGCAAAGAGCAATCCTGCGTTTTGCGAGATGTACCCCTTCGTGTCGGTCCAGATCTGTGTCGAGCTGTCGATCCAGTTCGTCGTTCCACCCGGGACGAGCAGGCGGATCACCCAGACGATCGTGAGGACCACGAAGATGAAGACGAAGAGCTTCAGCCAGAAGCGCCAGAAGGAGGCTCGGCGGCGGTTGACGACGTCCTCCTCCTTGAGGACGGCATCGTCCACCCCGTAGAGGCTCGGCCACGGGAGCATGCGGCGCGTCAGGAGATCGACCATCCCGCGGAACGCGATCACGACGAAGAAGGTCGCGACGAGAGACCAGGCAAGCCCCATCCCTTGTGCGACGTGGAAGAAGAAGAACGGAGCCGGGCTCGTGAGGACGGCGATCAACGTCGCGGCCTTCGTCAGGCGGCGCCACTCCGAGCTGAGCTCGGCCGAGGCCGAAGCCCCGTCGAGCAGCCCGGGGGTCACGTGCTCGCTCGCCATCCGTACACGATAAGACGCGGATCAGGGGATATCGGTTTGCGAAGACTCTGCACGCGGAAGACCACGCCACGCATTCGCGTCTTAAAGGAGGGGCCGGGTCGGCTCCTGCGGCAAAGCCTCCCCGGCCCCATGTTCACGCCGCAGAAGCGTCGACCCCCGACGCCAAGGGAGACAGTCAGAGTATCGACCAGGCGGGACGGATGCGCGTACCCCTTTCTGGTCATGTCCGGTGCAGGCGCCCTTTCTGGCCATGTCCGGTGTCAGACGCCAGACATGTCCAACCCGAGCCGTTGTTGCACTTGGACTTGATCGGCCGACCTCCCGCGAGGGATCACGTCCCGGCCTCCGCCGGCCGATGAGCTCAAGTACACAATCGTCGGTGCCGCGGCCCGTACCGATCCGTCCAGGAGGTCTGCACCAATGCAGAAGTTCTACACATGGCTCGAGCGGGAAGACGGGCAGACGATGGCCGAGTACGGCGTCGTCCTGGCCGTCATTACGATCGCGGTTTTCGGTGCTCTGGCTCTGCTTGCCGGAAACATCGTCGGCGCCATCAATCGCGTCGCCGGTTACATCACGTAAGCGCACCGACGCACACGCGGCGCGGCTCCGAACTTCAAGGAGCCGCGCCGCAAAACGCTTCTTCGCCCGCTCCGTTGCGATCGCGACGGGAGCGGAGCGGCTATGACGGCGGCGAATAGGCCCGGCGTGTCACGCGGCATGCCGAGGCGTAAGATCGCCGCAAGGCTCGCTGCTCGAGCATGCCGCACGGGGCAGAGCGCGTCGCTCACCCCGTTCAGTGAAGGAGGTCGTGATGAGTGAGCTTCCTGATCGGACCGAGGTGCTGGTCGTAGGTGCGGGGCCGGTGGGGTTGGCGCTTGCCGCCTCGTTGGCCGGGCATGGCAATGACGTGACGGTGGTTGAGCGTCAGGCGGCAGGGGCGAATACGTCGCGCGCGGCTGTCGTGCACGCCCGGACCCTCGAGATGCTCGAGCGGATCGGCGTCTCGAAGCGACTGGCCGGGCTCGGTATCCAGGCCCGGCAGTTCAGCATCCGTGATGGGGATCGCGAGCTCGTACCGGTCCGGTTCGACCGGCTCCCGACGGAGTATCCGTACACGCTGATGGTTCCGCAGAACATCACGGAGCAGGTCTTGCTCGAGCGCCTCGAGGAACTCGGCGGCAGGGTCCACCGCCCGTACGTCGCCACCGGGGTGAGCCAGACCGCCGACGGTGCCGAGGTCACGCTGGACAGCGGCGACGTGATCAAGGCCCAGTACGTCGTTGCGGCTGACGGCATGAACAGCACGATCCGCGACCTGGCCGGACTCGGGCACGACGGCAACGATGCGCTGTCGCTGTCCTTCACACTGGCTGACGTCCGGGTGGAGGGCGGCCTGCCGGTGGACCAGGTCCTGCTGTTCTTCTCCAAGCCCGGCATGTTGGTCGTGGCGCCGCTCCCTGATGGGTCGTTCCGGCTCGTGGCCGAAGTCGACGATGCGCCGGAGCAGCCGGACGTCGCCTATGCGCAGGGACTGCTCAACACCCGGGGGCCGCGTCGTACGACGGTGAGGGTGACTGAAGTGATCTGGGGATCCAGGTTTCGGATCCACGAGCGGGTGGCGGACCAGTACCGGGCCGGGCGGGTTCTGCTCGCGGGCGACGCCGCACATACGCACAGCCCGGCTGGTGGGCAAGGCATGAACCTCGGGCTGCGTGATGCGGTGACGCTGGGGGATGCGCTGTCGGTCGCGCTGCAGGAAGGTCGCGAGGACAAGCTCGACGAGTACGCGGCCGGCAGTCGTGCCGAGGCCATGCATGTGGTCGCACTAGCCCACCGGCTCACCCGACTGGCCACTGCACCGGCGGCGGTTCGCCCGCTGCGCAATGTGGCGCTACGCCTCCTCGCACTCGTGCCGGCCTTCCGCCGGGGCCTGGCCGAGCAACTCTCCGCCCTCGGCCACCGCTGAGGCAGACGGCTAGAATATCTCCCTACAACCTGGCGCTGCTGAGAAACCGCCGATAGCAGCGGCTTTCGGATGGGCCCGCCTGGATTCGAACCAGGGACCGACGGATTATGAGTCCGCTGCTCTAACCAGCTGAGCTACGGGCCCGCGCCGTCAAGCGTAGCCCAGTCGTCGACCGGCGAACCTCGAGAGACATTTCCGGTGCCAGGCACAGCCATGTCCGGCGTCTGACACCGGGACATGGCCCTGGAGGTCCCGGGTATCGGCGCACTTCTTGGCGGACGCCGCTAACATCGCCTGCGGTGAAGGTGTTCCAGCACGAGCGGCGTCTGAGGACGGCCGGGGGGCTTTCCGTTCGGGACATCACCGACGAAGTGACCGAGTCGGTACGCGAAAGCGGCGTGCGCGACGGGATCGTCTGCGTCTACTCGCCACACACGACCTGCTGCGTTCGCGTCAACGAGTTCGAGGACGGCTTCCTCGAGGACTTCACCGCACTCCTCAAGAGCCTCGTTCCGAACGACAAGTACTACGCGCACGACGACTGGGAGCGACGCACCGAGAACATCTGCGAGGAGGACATGGAAGTCGGTAACGGCCACTCGCACTGCATGTCGATGCTGCTCGGCTCGGCCGGCGAGGCGATCCCCGTGCGGGACGGCGAGCTCTGTCTCGGCACGTGGCAGCGCGTGCTCTTCCTCGAGCTCGACCGCGAGCGCGAGCGACGCTGGATCGTCCAGGTCGTCGGCACCTAGGCGCTAGAGACCCTGACGCGCTACGAGCGCCGCGCCCCGGTCAGCCAGCGCGAGCGCGCTCGCGCTCGGCGTTCTCGTAGAGCTTGCGCGCGGTGGAAGCGAGGATCGCCCACGCGATCTCGCCGTTGCCCTCGACGAGCTTGCGGAAGTCCCAGGAGGTCATGCCCTGGCAGCGCATCTCGGTCTCGGCCGTGACCGTCGCCGCCCGGGGCGTCTCGGCGATCAGCGAGATCTCGCCGAAGTGATCGCCCGGCCCGAGCTCGCCGACAGTGAGCTCGTTCATCGTCACGCGGGCCCGACCTTCCTGGATCACGTAGAAGCCGACCCCGACCTCGCCTTCTTTCGTGATCTCCTCGCCGACCGCAAACGTGCGCTCGCTCATCGCTTCGGCCACCCGCTTCAGCTGCTTGCTCTTGAGGGCCGAGAAGAGCGGAACGCGCTGCAGAGCCTCGTCCACGGGCAGAGTCTAAGCCCGAAGGAAAGCGGGCCGGGCGATGCGCGGCGGATGAGCCGTGACGCCGACGCCTGCGACCGCGCCGCGGATGTTCAGGGTCGTCACGACGTGCCGCCAGCGGGAGCGGGACCGGCGCGAGGTCCTCAGGTCGGCGACGAAGACGAGCCGAAGCTCCCCACCCGAGCAGAGTGCGGTCACGTCGAACTGGGAACGTCTGCGCCCAACGCGCAGGTCGCGGGCGAACGCGACTGCGTCGACGAGGATCGCTCGCAGCTCCGAGCCCGAGAGTTGGGCCAGCTCTTCCGGCACGGGCTCCTCGGGGGCGTAGACGATGCCGTCCGGGACGAGGTCGGCGAAGGTCTGCCGCGCCGCCTCGACGTCCACCGGCACGATCGCCGCCAGCAGGTGCGCGCTCGCAAGGCCGACGATCCCCTCGCGGCCCGCCGCGAGCAGCGCCTCCTCGCCGGTCGCGCAGTCCGTGGTTCTCACCTCGCCCATCAGGCCTCCGCTCATGCGTTGGAGCAGGTCGGCTGTCACCCGCGGCGGGCCGACGGGCTCGAACCAGGTGACGCGGTCGGGGCCGATCCAGGCTGCTGCACCGGACTTGCCGAGCACCCGCGCAGTCCGATCCGCGAGCTGGGAGAGCCGCCACCGGTTCCGGTCTTCTCGCGAGCGAGCGTCCAGGCGCTCGGCCCCGCCCGTGGAGGAGACGACCCTCGCCGAACCGACCCGCACCGGCGAGTGGAGGTTCCCGAGCCTGCGCAGCCACTCGAGCGTGAGCAGAGTGGTGCCGGGCTCGCCCTGAGCGCGTGCGGTCCGCGACAGGCGCGCGAGCGCGAGCGCACAACTGGCGGCGACGAGCGCGACGGCACCCAGGCGCGCGGCCTCCCCACTCGCGACGAAGCCGACTGCCGCCAGCCCGCCGAGGCACAGCGCACCGGTCGTCATGACCGCGACGTATCGGCCTTCGGCGAATGCCTGGATCTGCTCACGGGCGAGCAGCGACCGAGCGACGAAGAATGCGAGCAGCGCCGGCGCGAGGTCGCGGGCGCTCCCAGCGTCGAACAGGGCAGTGATCGCGACCGCCGCCGCCCAGAAGAGGAGCCCGAGCAGCCAGGCGAGCTCCAGCGTGTGCCGTTCGAAGCGCTTGCGCAGGTTCGTGAACAGGCGCAGCTCGAGCCGCTTGAGGTCGAAGTAGAGAAGCTGCGCCCAGTCCGCCCCGGCCCGGATCGTCGGCATGGTCAGGAAGAGGACGAGCAGCGCGTCCGAGTCCGTCTTCGCGCCGAAGAGGAGCGCGAGCACCGCGAGCGCGTCGAGTGCCATGACCGCGTGCGAGAGACCGCCCATCAGCGACTCGCGGAGAGCACCGCGCAGCGCCGAGCGCATCGTCGCGAGTCGCGCCTCGCGCAGTGGCTTGTAGCCGAGGAAGTGGTAGACCCGATGGACGTAGAGGAGCGTGACGCCCGTCGTCAGGAATGTCGTGAGCACGGCCGAGACGACGACGGCCCACACGCCCACGACGGGCCACAGCGCGAGCATCGTCGCCAGCCCCAGCAACTCGGGTGCGAGAGAGGCCGTCAGTGGCTTGTAGACCCGCCTGATCGCGTAGACGCCCGAGTGGTAGCAGCGCGTGGGCAGGTCGAGCGCCAGGCGCAAAGCCATCGCCGCGACGAACGCGTCGGCAGGGCCGATCGTCCCGTCGGCCGCCCGCCACGCCGTCCAGGCGACGGCAAATACGAGCACGATCCCTGAGAGGCCGAGCGAGAACGCGAGCCAGCCTCCGATCGTGCGCGGTATCCGATGCGGGCTTCCCGACCGGTGCAAGTCGCGAACGCGGGCACGCAGCGTCTCGAGAGCTCCCCACCAGAAGCTCGAGATGAGCGCGCACGACGTCGTCGCCACGACGACGAGCAGGAAGTTGTCCCAGGCTAGGCCGCGGAAGAGGAGGAACACGGTCACCGCGTGTGCGGCGGACTCGACCACGTAGCGCAGGAAGAACCAGCGCAGCCGGTACCACGAGTAACGCCAGAGGCGGTTGCCGAGCAGCGCCTCCTCGAGCACGACGATCCTCTCCTCGCGAGCCGCCTGCCGCCGCAGCCATCTCTCGAGCGGGGTCTCGGTCATGCGGCGGCCCGCCGGCGGCCGTTGCGCGCCGCGACGAGGGACAGGAGCCCCCAGTCGTGCCGGAGCTTCGCGTAGGGGATCTCGCGGAAGGCCCTGGCGCCTGGACGGCGCGCGACGGCTTTGAGGACGACCCTCGCGATCAGGTAGTCGACCTGCTCCAGTTGATGCCGGTCCGTGACGACCCTCCGCAAAGCGATCGCCGATCGGCTCTGAGTGAGCGCGCTGCGTGGGTCGAGCGCGCGGTTGACGACCTCGCAGACGGCGCGGCCCACCTGATCCTGCGGTGCTCCCCGCATCGTGCGCACCGTGGTCGTGGCGCGCCGGTCGAGCTCACGCAGGAGCAGGCGGATCTTCGACTCGTCGAGCCCGATCGTCCCGTCGGCGGCGATCCGGGTGCCGAGGAACGGAACCGCAGACGTGCCCCGGGCCTCGGGCCATGCATCCGAGGGCCGGCCAGGCGGAGTCAGGTAGAGCGTCCGCCGCTTCTTCTCGTTCACGGTCAGGCGGAGCAAGTCGAGCGTCTCGTCGATCGCCGCCTCGGCCTCGCGCGCGACGGCTGGGTCGGGGTGCGCGAAGAGAAAGTCGTCGCCGTAGCGCGCGTAAAAGCCGCCCGGCAGCGCTTCGAGCGCCTCGTCCATGTCGGTCAAGTAGAGGTTGGCGACGATCGAGGAGATCGGCTGCCCCATCGGCAGGCCCTTGACGCGGCAGACGACGCCGCCGTCGGGAACGACCATCTCGACGCGCACGACCTGCTCGAAGAGCTGCGGAAGCGGCCCGAGCTCGGACTCGAGCATCGTCCAGAGGGGCGAGTCGCTGACGAGCGGGATCGAGTCCGTGTACGAGTCGACGTCCCGTCGCAGGACATAAACGCCGCGATCCCGCGGATCCGCATGCTTCTGACGCTCCGCGCGGACGAAGCCGGCGAGCTCCGTGATCGGCGCCAGCCATGAGAGGCCCTTCCGGTAGGAGAACACCCGGTTCGAGAGCCGCGGCTCGACGGCCTCGCGGACGATGTCCGCGACGACCCCGTGGACGATGAGATCGGTGAGCCGGCAGGCAAAGACCTCGCGCAGCTTCTGACGGGCGCGGATCGTCCGCAGCTCCCCGGGCTCGAGCTCGTAGCGCCCCTCCGCCACCTCACGCGCGAGCAGCCGCGCAACCTTGCCGCGGTTCATGACGATCGAGGCGAGCGAGACGTTGCTCTGCCGCAGCTCGTAGAGGCGGCTCGTGAGCAGGTAGCGCTGGTGAAGCCGCTCGATCTGACGCTCGTAGCGGCGCCTGTCAGAGAGAAGCGCGTGGAGGTCCACCGCGCCTTGAAACGCTAGCGCAGTACGCGCGTTCCTCCTAGCTGAGCGCGAGTTCGGTCGGCTCAGAACGAGTACGGGCTTGCCCCCTACGAGTGCGAGGGGTTGAGCGAGTTTCGCTCCACGCTGATCTGACGATGCTCGCACGGCTCAGTCAGGCGCTCGCCAGAGCGCGAGCAGTTCCGCTCGCGGCTTAGCGCCCGGCCTCGGCCGTGGTCATTTTCCCTGATCCTGCCACTCCTGATGCCACTCCTCATCCTGCCGGGTACGACGTCGTTCACGGACTGCGACGCTCCACAATCCGAGGCCAACAATCCCACCGATCACCATGCAAACGATCGCGCCAACAACAAGTGCGCGGAGCTGACCCCCGATATCGAGGATCTCGTATTCAGGTTCAACATGATACGTCGAGGCGCCGATCCAGCCGCCAACCACTGCTCCGATCGTGGCGCCTGCGAAGACCGCAAGCACGGCCGATCCCTTCCCTCGCCTCTTCTCCTCGGCCGTAGTCATGGGCACTACTGTAAGTGCCGCGCTCCGACGCCACACTCGGCGATTCGCGCCCGATTCAAGGGTCTTTCCCCGATGGGAAGACGCCTCCAACGATCGCGGCAAGGGCGAGCCCGTCGGGGTGTCGTTCCCTGGGAGGCGTGCCCTTAGTCGCGGAAAGTGCGAAGCACTTTGCGCGAGTCCCGGGCCCGTGGCCCGGAGCCTGGAGACGAGGGCCGGGCGAGTGGTCTGTTTCTTGATTAGAGAATCGAGATCAACAACGAAGAAAACGATTTTTAATCGGGCGGGGCAAGACCGCAGTCTCTGGTTCCCGCCATGAACAGCGCTGCACTCGCGTGCAGGAGTCACCCGGCCCTCGCCGTGAGCTGGACGCTAACACCGAGACGTGAACAGGTCTAGGTTTCAAGCTAGGCCTGCGCGGCCTCAGGCTGGCCGGCGACGGCCGGACCACGCTCAGCTAGCGGACAGCAGCGCCGAGAACGCAGCCGGGTTGTCGAGGTTCGCCACGTGGCCGGCGTCCGGTACGAGCGCGAGCGTCGGATTCGGCACACGGCGAGCCAGGGCTCGTGCCAGCGGGAGATTGGCTCTGTCTCGCTCACCGCAGAGGACGAGCGTCCGCGCGACGATCAGCCCGGGATAGAGCTCGGCTCCCGCGGCCTCCCACATGAGGCGTGAAAGCTCGCGCGGCCGAAGGGGCGCGATCTCTTCGAGCGCGCGGGCCTGGTAGGCCTCGGGAAGATCCGCAACGAGCTGGCGCTGCAGAAAGCTTTGCGGCATGAAACGGGTGACGGCGGCCAGGCTGCGAACCCGCACGCGGAGGCCGCGCGGAAGACGGTCGAATCCAGCGCAGACGACCAGGGTGTCGTTCTCCTCGCCACGCTCCTCCGCCACTCGCAGCGCCACCAAAGCGCCCAGGGAGAGCCCGCAGAGAACCACCGGCCGATGTGCAGACGCGAGCCGGGAGACTTGTTCGACGGCCGCTCCCAGGCCGCGTCGATAGGCCGGAACGAGATCGGGCGCCAGCACCTCGCGTTCCCCGGAGAGCGCCTCGATCTGAGGCTCCCACGCGCTCGGGCCCGTTCCGATGCCGTGCAGAAGAATGAGTGACGTCACTGGGACAAATCTTGCTTCGGCCTAGGTTAAGCCTCCCCAACGTCCTCTAGAACGAGCGAACACCGAGCAATCACAGGAGGACCAATGATCCGTTTGACCGCTCTACTCGCCGTTGCCGCGACCGCCCTTGCGCTCGTTGCGTCGATCGGCGCCGCGCCGGCGGCACCGGTGAAGCTCAAGGGCACCGTCGGGCCCAGCGCCACGATTAGCCTGAAGAAGGGCTCCGCCAGGGTGTCGACCCTCAAGCGCGGCAGGTACGCGTTCGTCGTCAGCGATCGCTCCGGAGAGCACAACTTCCATCTCCGCGGTCCCGTCGACAAGATGATCACGAGCGTTTCCGGGACCGGTACCAGGACGGTGACCGTCAACCTGAAGCCGGGCCGCTACACGTACGTCTGCGACCCGCATGCCGACGAGATGGTCGGCAGCTTCCGCGTCAAGTAGTGACCTCGCGAGGGGTCAGGTCGCTCAGGCCTGGCCCCCGCCCATCAGCTCTACGGCCGCCTCCTCGATCATCGCCGTGTGCGCGTCGACGTCCTCGGCGCTCGTCTCCGGCGACATGAGCGCCATGTTGTGGAAGGGCGTCAGCAGGATCCCGCGGTTCAACGCGTAGAGGTGCATGAACCGGTCGAGCTCGGCATCGCCTACCGCGGCCGCCTCCGCCCCGGTCCGCGCAGGCTCCGGATGGAAGAGATACTCGACGCGGCAGCCGAGGCGCACGACGTGCCACGGCAGGCCGTGGCCCTCGATGACGCCGGCAACGCCCTCCTCGAAGCGCTCGCCCATCGAGATCATGCGCGCGAACGCGTCATCCGTCAGCACCTCGGAGAGAGTCGCCCGCATCGCCGTCAACGAGAGCACGTTGGCGGCAAGCGTGCCGCCGAGCCCGCCCACGTCCGAGAGCTCATCAGGGATGCCCGCCTGCAACGTGCGGGCCACGTCCTCGCTCAGGCCGTAGGCGGCCGCTGGGATGCCGCTCGCGATCGGCTTCCCGATCGTCAGCAGGTCCGGCGCGAGCCCGTGGGCCGCGGTGTAGCCGCCCGGGCCCGAGCAGATCGTGTGCGTCTCGTCGATCACGAGGAGCGTGCCGTAACGGCTCGTCAGCTTTCGAAGCCCATCGTGGAAACCCGGCTCCGGAAGGACGATTCCGATGTTCGTCAGAGCCGGCTCTGCGAGGACGCACGCGACGTCTTCGTGCGCGAGCTCGCGCTCGAGGCCCTCGAGATCGTTGAACTCCGCCATTCGCGTCGTCTCGGCAGGGTCGACCGGCGGGCCGACGCTGCCTTCGCGCGGCCGGACATCGCCGTCGACGAGCGTGACGACCGTCTCGTCGACCGTGCCGTGGTAGCACCAGTTGAAGACGAGGATCTTCGGCCTCTGCGTGACCGCGCGGGCAATGCGGATCACGAAGCGGTTGGCGTCCGTCGCGGTGAGCGCAAACTGCCAGTACGGGAGCCCGAAGCGCCGCTTCATCTCGTTCCCGACCCAGATCGCGTCTTCGCTGGGCAGCATCAGCGTGATCCCGCGACCGGCCTGCTCGGAGATCGCGCGGACGACGGGCTCCGGCGAGTGGCCGGTCATGGCCCCGGTGTCGCCGAGGCAGAAGTCCACGTACTCGATGCCGTCGACGTCGACGAAGCGCGACCCGTGAGCCTCCTGCGCGAAGACCGGGAACCCGCCGGCCCAGCGAATCATCCAGTGCATCGGCACGCCGCCGAGCAGCGACGACTTGGCCTGCTCGGAGAGCTCGAGCGAGCGTGGATGCTCTGCCCGAAAGCGCGCGAGCTCGCGCTCCATGAGCGTCTGGAGACGCGGGGAAAGGGACGTTTGCATGCCGGTCACAGTCGCCGGATCCATTCGGCGAAGAGCGGGTCGATCAGTCGCTGCTGCCGCCCCTCCTGCTCCACCTCCGCGGTCTCCTGGAGCCGCTTGAGGGCACTCTGGGCGGTCGCCTTGCTCAGGTCGAGAAGCTGCAGGACTCGCTCCCGGTAGGGCGAGCCGTGCCCGTCGATCACCGCCCGCAGCGTCTTCTGCTCCGCCAGGTCGAGGCCGCGCCAGCGCGCGTCGAGCTCCGGATCCAGCTCGGCGATGGCACTCTCGTGCGCAGTCGTCCAGTCGTCCAGCGTGGCGGCCTTCCCGTGGGGCACTGCTTCCCAGAGGCGGTGCGCGAGAAGCATCGCACGCTGCGGATGGCCCTGCGCTGCCTCGACGAGCGGATGGAGCGCCTCGCCCGCGCTTCTGCCCGTCCCCTCGAAGCGGGCGGCGACGTAGGTGGAGATGTCCCCGTCGGCCAGCCGGTGGAGCCGCATCGGGACGGCCGAGCCGTAGAGCGGCCGGTCGCGGTCTTCGAAGAGCTGGCGCATCAAGCCCGGCTCGGAGCCGGCGAAGACATAGCTCGCGACGTGGCCCTGGTGCTGGATGTGACTCCTCAGCAGACCGTCGAGGTCTGGGACCTTCGTCACGTCCTGGAACTCGTCGAGCGCGACGAACGCGCGATAGCCCCCACTCTCCTCCAGCCGCAGAGGCAGGTCGAGGAGCGCGTGCAGCGCCGGCAGCGGGTCGACCCTCTGGCCGACCTGGAGCTTGGCGCTGATGCCAAAGGCGCCCAGCGAGAGGCCGAGGTTCGTCTTCTGGAGGAAGTCCTCGATCTTGTCGCGGAGCGAGCCCTTGAGCGCCTTCGAGTACGCGCGCTCGAAGCGGACGGTGACGTCGGCGATCGAGATCACGCGGTACAGGTCGACGACGACCGGGATCAACCCCTCGCGCTCGCCGTCCCGCAGCGCGCGGCGGAGCAGGCTCGTCTTTCCGTATTTCCGCGGGGCATACAGACGCACGAAATGGCCTCCGACAGCCTGGGCGAGGAGCTTCCGGATCTCGTCGTCGCGGTCGATGAGGTCCTCCGGCTCGATCGGGTGCGAATAGACGAAAGGGTTGACGTCGGTGATCATGGGTATGTGCGGAGCATACCAACAGGTATGCCTCATGAATACTTAGAGGTATGTCTCACGCATACCGAGCCGCAGTCGATGCAGTCGCCTCCGCCAAAGCGCCCATCCGTTCTGGCTTATAGGGTAGGCCCATGCTGTGGCTGATCGTGATCGGGCTTGTCGCCCTGCTCCTGCTTGTCGTCGTCGTCATGTACAACCGGCTCGTCCGGCTGCGCAACCGCACGGAGAACAGCTGGTCGCAGGTCGACGTCCAGCTCAAGCGGCGTGCTGACCTGATCCCGAACCTGGTCGAGGCGGTCAAGGGCTACGCGGCCCACGAGCGCGGAACCTTCGAAGAGGTCACACAGGCGCGAACCGCGGCGCAACAGGCGAAGGGAGTCGAGGAGCAGGCAAAGGCCGAGAACATGCTCACGGCAGCGATCGGACGCCTGTTCGCGGTCGCGGAGGCGTATCCGGAGCTGCGCGCGACCGAGAACTTCCAGCAGCTGCAGGCGCAGTTGGCCGAGGTCGAGCAGAACATCGTCGTCTCGCGCCAGGTCTACAACGACACCGTCCTCACGTACGACAACGCGCTCGAGACCGTGCCGACGAACATCGTCGCCGGGCTCTTCAACTTCAGCCCGCGGGCCTACTTCGAGACGGAAGACGTCACGCGGGAGGCGCCGTCCGTTCAGTTCTCGACCTGAACCGGCACCTCAGGAGGGTTGGGCGGGACATTGCTCGGCGCCGGGGTGCGATGGTCGTTCCGAGGTCGCGGACGCAGGGAGCATCCAGGCTAGTCAGCCTGGATGCGACTGAGGACCCGGGCTCGGGGCGAGCAGCGCGGCCCGGGGGCACAGCCATGTTTCGCCCAACCCTCCTGCTCGTTGCGCTCGTCGCGGCCGCGGTGCTCTGGCCGGCGACGGCTCCCGCCAAGTCGTACTCACTGCCGGCCGCAGACGTCTCCGTCCGAATCCAGCCGGACGGCTCGCTCCTCGTTCGCGAGCAGATCACGTTCGACTTCGCCGGCTCGTTCAGCGGCGCCTACCGGGACATCCCGCTTCGCCGCGGCGAGTCGATCGACCAGGTCGCGGTGAGCGAGGGAACGACCAACTACCGGCCGGGCGCCAGTACGGAGCTCGGCGGCTTCGGCCTGCCCGACAGTTTCGGAGTCACGCACATCGACAGCGGCATCCGCATCGTCTGGCACTACTCGGCCACCGACGAGCGGCGGACGTTCACGATCTCGTACCGCTTCCTCGGCCTCGCCGTGGCCTACGACGACGTCGTCGACGTCAACCTGCGCGTCTGGGGCGACCACTGGCCGGCCGCTCTCGGCAGCCTGACCTCGACCATGCAGCTTCCGCAGCGCGCCGAGCTCTCGCCCAGCTATCGCGTCTGGGGCAGCCCCGTCTGGGTGCACGGAGTCGTCGCGCGCTTCCCGGAGCGGGCAACCCTTCAGGCCGCCGGCATCCCGGCACATCAGTTCGTCGAGTTCCGTGTCGTCTTTCCACGCAGCCTGCTCACGTCGACCGCGGGCGCCCAGGTCCGCCACGGAAACGGGCTGGGAAGAATCGTCGGCGAGGAGGTCAGCTCGCAACGAGCGTACGACCGCGACCGGAGGCGGATCGACGACGCGAAGGAGCACCTCGGCCGGACGCTCGGCTATCTGCTGCTCCTGGGGCTGGGACCGGCACTCGCACTGATGGCCTTCGTCTGGTTCGTGTACGGCCGCGAGCGGAAGACCGGGTACGACCGCGAGTACGAGCAGGCGCCTCCCTTCGATA
>CAWANR010000003.1:0-256558 GCA_963783465.1 uncultured Actinomycetes bacterium
TTGACACCGAGCTTGTGGTAGATCGAAGCGACCTGAGTCTTGACGGTTGGGCGTGAGAGGTGCAGACGATCGGCGATCTCCTGGAGCGAGAGATGCGTCGGCAGGAAGCCGATGAGCCGGAGCTCGGCCGGGGTGAGCTCGTAGTCCTTCCCTCGCCTGATCCGCTCTTCGAGACGCTGCAGCCGGGCGGGAAGCGTTCCGGCGTCGGGGTAGCCCTGGAGTGCGTCGCTCGCAACCCGCGCGAACTCGAGGGCGCCGGCGAGGTCACCGAGGTTCAGGCTGATATCGGCGCAGCGCAGCGCGCAGATCGGCTTCGAGCCACGGGACCCCGTGGAGCAATGGGCGAAGGCGCCGGACGTTCGCGAGCTGGCGCGCGGCCTCCGTGTGGTCACCGCGCTGCTGGTGGGCCAGCGCTCCTGCCGCGTAGGCGATCGTGCTCTGGGCTGCCTCGTCGAGTCGCGCTTCTTCGACCAGCCGTAGCGCTTCGACCGCCCATCTCTGCGCGTTGCGCCGATCGCCGATCTCTGTGGCCGCGAAGGCCATGTAGGCGAGACAGTAGAGCCGCACGTGCGCGAGCTCTGGCCGGTGGCTCGACAGAGCGAGTGCCTCACCGAACACATCGATCGCTTCTTGCGGTCGGCCCAGGAGAACGCGCGCCGTCCCCAGAGCGCGACAGGCGCTGAGAAGCCGGCGGGTGCCATCGGGCTTCTCCGCGGCGTAGACGAACTCGGCGTCACGCAGCATCCCGTGGATTCCGTCGGGAGCGACGGCACTTCGGACATTCGCGAGTGCCGAACGAAGCGAGGTCGCCCCGTCGGCGGATGCCACATCGAGCGGCATCCGCTCGGCCGCAGCGACGAACCGCCTGGCTCGGACCGGATCGCCGAGCAGCACGGACACCCAGGCTGCCGCGATCGACAGCTGGGCGTCCGATTCGATCTCCTCGTCGGTGCAGCGGTCGAGCCAGAGCCGCAACGTCTCGATCCGCCCGCGACCTGCGAGCTCGTCCCAGTGCCCGTGCGCGATCCTGCCGGCCTGCGCGAGATCGCCGCTCTCGTGCGCGTAGGCGAACGCCTCGTCAGGGCTTCCGTGCAGCTCGCACCAATCTGCTGCCCGCTTCAGGTACACGCGGAGCAACTCCGGATGACGACGGTTGAGCTCGCCTCGGAGGAAGTCACTGAACAGGTGGTGGTAGCGGTACCACCCGCCGCGATCGTCGAGCGGGACGACGAACGCATTCGAGCGCGCGAGGGCCTCGAGCGAATCGGTCGCGTCGTCCGTGCCGAGCACCGCATCGCACAAGGGTGGCGTCATCCGGTCGAGGATCGACGTACCGAGCAGGAACGTCTTGAGATTGCCCGGCTGGCGCCCCAGCACCTCTTCCAGGAGGTAGTCGGCGATCTGCTGCTGAGTGCCGGTCAGACCGGCAGCCCTCGTGGCGGCATCGTCGCGGTCTCGCAACGAGAGCGTTGCCAGCGCGACCGCGGCAGCCCACCCCTCCGTCCGCTCGCGCAGAGCCTCGGCCGCCTCCTCCGACAGCTCCAGACCACCGCGGGCGGCAACGGCTCGCGTCTCCTCCGTGTCCAGAGCGAGGAGCGCCGCCCCGACCTCGACCAGATCGCCACTTGCACGGAGGCGGCCGAGCCGCAGTCCCGGATCGCCACGCGTGACCAGCACCAGCTGAGAGCCGGATGGCACCTGTTCGGCGAGGAACCCGAGAATCGAGCGGCTCCTCTTGGCCGTGACGAGGTGAACGTCGTCCAGCACCAACACGAACGGGTCACGCTCGCCGAGGTCGGCAGCCAGGAGAGGAAGGGCGACCTCGACGATCCTCGGCGTCCTTCGTGACAACTCCTCGAGCAGGTCATCGCGGACCGGGCCAGTGCGCTCGAGCGCCGCCGCGATGCGGGCGAGCAGCGCCACGGGGTCGTTGTCGCCGTGTGCGAGCTGCACCCAGCAGCTGACCCTCGGATCCAGGTCGCTCCACTGCGCGACGAGAGTCGATTTCCCGTAACCCGCCGGAGCAGAAACCAGCACCACCCGGCTGCGCTGCACGACCTCCTGCAAGGGAGCGAGGCGGGCCCGCGGTACCGCATCGGCCCGCACGGGCGGAACCAGCACCGCCGAGGCGTTCAGCAGGCGCCGACGCTCGAGAGGAGGAGAAGAACTAGCGATCGCTCCGACCTATGCCCTTGCAGCACCGCGAGCCGGCGCGATCCCGAGACACGCGTGGCGCCGACGGCAAGTGCCGCGGCCCGAGCGCAGGGAACGCCCGCGGCGGCTCTGACTTTCTAGATGCGAGTGATCGATCACGGCCACGGGGGTCAGCCGCCTTTCACCGGCGGGCGCTCCTCGGCGACGTCCGCGCTCGAATCGGATTCCGGGCGAGAATATCAGCCACTTTGGCCGATGAGAGATCGGCCGCCGCAGGCGTAGCGTCCGGCGCGTGGCAGCCCAACCGAGAGCCTCGAGCAAGCGAGCGTCGCGCACTGCGGTTCATCTGACACCGACCGAGACGGCCGTCCTGACCCTCCTCGCGACGCACCGGACGCTCGCCGCGATCGGCGATCGCCTGGGCATCAGTCGTCCGACGGTGAAGACCCACGTCCAACACATCTACGAGAAGCTCGGGGCCACGAACCGGGCCGAGGCCGTGGACTTGGCTGAGAGTGCCGGCCTCCTGCCGACCGGCACGAAAGGTCCGGTGGGCGGGAGTTGAGCTCGGCCTCGCTCGAGCATGGTTTCCGCCGGGACGCGCCGCGGGCTCGGAGTCCGCTTGGGATCGGTCGCCGCCATGTGGATTCTGCGAAGTGGAGTCAGCGAGTCCGCGGACGTGCCGATCGAGCACCGGGTTCACGATCGCTGTTGCAAGGCGAGGGACAGAGCCGTCGCTGGATTGCCCGCCGCCCGACCCAGGCCTGACAAGGAGGTACCAACGATGACCGAGATATTGGCCGAGCAGCTCGAGACCGAGCAGTCGATGTTCGTGCAGACCGCGCAGGGCATCGAGAGCGACGGTGCCAACCTGACGCTGCAAGGGATCACCCCCTCGACGCTCTTCTTCTCCGACCGGCCCCAGCGGGTCGTCGGGCACATGGCCACGACCGATTTCGTCGACCTGTGGGCCGTCGGCGACAACAGCTTCGAGACCGACCCGCCGAACGCGGTGCTCTCGTTCCTCGAGCCCGGCGCCGACGTCCCCGACGACGCGGTGGTCGTGCTCACGGCGCCGAACCTCACCGGCGACGGCAATCTCAGCTACTCCATCGACGTGCTCGAGGGAGCGGTCCCGGCGCACACGGGACCCGTCACGCTGTTCATCGACCCGTTCGGGCGGCCGCTGTCGCCCGTCTCGGTCTGCGGTGTGCGTCGGCGCGAGCGACGCCGTGATCGGCGCGGGATGTAACACCAGCAGGACCGGGCCGCGGCGTCCCGCCGTGTCCCTAACAAGCTCCTGAAAGGAGAATCTGATGGCAGAGGAAATTGTTGAGAGGCCAGTTCTCGATCTGCTGGCGAGCATGACGGCGGACTCACTCGAGGCGTCGAATCTCGACTCCGAGACATTGATGCTGGTGCGCCTCGCAGCGCTCGTTGCGGTCGATGCTTCGGCCGCGTCCTATCTGCTCAACCTCGGCGCAGCCAGCGAGCTGGGCTTCGGAGCGGAAGAGATCCAGGGCGTCCTGACTGCGGTCGCGCCGATCGTCGGGACCGCACGTGTCGTTTCGGCATCGGGGAAGATGATCAAGGCGCTCGGTATCGCGATCGAGATCGCCGAGTACGAGGCCGAGCTCGAAGACGAGACCGCCTCGTAGCAGTGGTCCGGGAGGGCGCGTGGGAGATGTTCCCGCGCGCCTATTCCCGCCGCCGCAGCACGAACGAGACAACAGCAATGCACGGCTCAACGTATTGACCACTCTCAATGCATTCCCGAATAGGAGGAAATGATGGCAGATGACAATCTCGTCCTTGTGGTCGGTAGCTACTCGGTTTCCGGGGCTGCAGCCGATGACTTCAAGGCGCTCAAGGCCGGCGAGGACGCCGGTGACTACCAGGTCGTCGGGGCCGTCGTCCTGAACCGCGACGCCAGCGGCAAGGTCGATGTGGCCGAGCACGACAGCGGTGCCCACGTCGCAGGCGGCGCCGTTCTCGGCGGCACCGCCGGGCTCGTGGTCGGGCTGTTCGCGCCGCCGCTGCTTGCCGCGACCGCGGTCGGAGCCGGGATCGGCGCGGTCGTCGGCAAGCTCAAGAAGAAGCACGAAGAGAAGCAGCTGGGCGTCGAGATGGAGGAGTACCTGCCGCCGGGATCGTCTGCGGTCGTCGCGATCGTCGATGACACCTACGCGGACAGGGTCGAGGCCGCCCTCGTCAACTCGGACAAGCGGATCAACAAGGCAATCGACAAGGACGACTACGACGAGCTCCAGAAAGCTCTCGCCCAGTCGTCCGACGAGGTCACGAAGGCTGTGAACTCCTAACCGGCGGTACGGGAGGGGCCGGCACACACGCCGGCCCCTCCCGCCACCAACAAGGGACATGACGATGACATCCACTCGCACACTCAGCCTGATCACTGTCGTTGTTTCAGTCGCGTTCGTCGCTGCGGGCTGCGGCTCAAGCGGCGACAACTCGACGACAACGACGACCACCAGCGCGTCGGCGACAGAGGCATGGGCGAGCGGTGTCTGCACGTCGCTCACGACCTGGCAGACCGCGATCAAGTCAGCCGCCGGCTCTCTGAAGAGCGATCCCACAAAGAGCGGGCTCCAGACGGCCGCCGACGATGCGAAGTCGGCGACGCAGACACTCGCTTCCGACCTGAAAGGGCTGGGCAAGCCCGATACCCCATCCGGGCAGCAGGCGAAGGACTCGCTCGATCAGCTCGCGACGAGCTTGCAGCAGAACGTGGCCACGATCGAGAACGCGGTCAAAGGCGCCTCCGGCATCAGCGGCGTCATCGCTGCCGTCTCATCGGCGACGGTCACACTCGCGACGATGGGAACAGAGGTCAAGACGACGGTCGCGGACCTCCAGGGACTCGACGCGAAGGGCGAGCTGAAGAGCGCATTCGCGAGCTCGAGCGCCTGCAACACCCTGACGAGCGCAGCCGGCTCGTGAACGCAACGATCGCCGCCGGCACGGCGGTCGCTGCCGTGAGCCCGCTTCGCGACCGGTCGCGGAAGCGACGCCTGGTCAAGGTGGGCGGCTGGATTGCGGTCGTTGCGTTGCTCCTGGTCGTCTTGAACCTATTGGGCGTCGACGTCCACGGCTGGCTGACTCATCTCTGGGATCAGCTCAAAGCCGTTCCGGTCGGCTATTTGGTCGCCGGGGTGCTGCTACAGGTGGCCCAGACGACGTTCAACGGGGTCGCCTACTACGGGATTCTCCGCTACGCCTACCCGGACGCCGGCGTGGCGCTGTGGCCGATCGTGACGGCCTATGCGGTCGGTGTCGGGATGAACAGCTTCCTGCCGGCCAACATCGGCACATTCGTGACGCTGCTGATGTTCGTCGCGATCGTCCCCGGCTCGAGCTTCGCCGGGATCTTCGCCGCCTACGTCGTCAACAAGATCTTCTTCACCGTCGTCGGCGCGGTCGTCTACGGCCTGTTGTTCCTCCAGGCGGGAGCGGCCTTCGACGTCGAACTCGGCTGGTTCCGTCACCACGCGCTGCTCGCGCTGCTGATCATCGTCGGCGGTGCATTCCTGATCTTCGTGCTCGGACGGATGTTCTGGCACAAGCTGAAGGGCCTCTGGGAGAAGGCAGAACAGGGCGGCAAGATCCTCACCGATCCGAGGGCGTACGCCACCCGGGTCCTCACGTGGCAGGTTCTCAGCTACGCCGCGAAGCTCGGCGTGATCGCGGTCTTCCTGGCCGCGTACTCGATCCCCGTCACGTTCGGCTCGGTTGTGCACGTGATCGGCTCGAGCTCGGCCGCGAACGTGACCTCGGTCACACCAGGGGCCGTCGGCGTCACCCAGGCGGCCAACGCAGCCGCGTTGCGCGATTACACCGACGGCGCAACAGCGACCGCCTACTCACTGAGCCAGCAGCTCGTGACCTCCGCCACCAACGTCGTCTATGCCCTCGTGCTCGTCCTCCTCATCTTCGGCTGGACGGGCGGCAAGGCTCTCGTCTCGACGTCCTACAGCGGCGCAAAGGAGAAGGTGCACAAACCGAAACACGACGAACCCGAGGCAACAGGCGCGGGCGGGGATGCGTGATGAGGCATCCCTGCGGACACAGCGGAGCGATGGTTGTGGTGACAAGCCAGCGACGCTTGGCCGGCACAACACCGCGAGAGCGATGACGACGTCACACGCTCCCGTAAATAGGCGCCGGTCTCTGAGGGTCGGCCGCGTCGTCGTCGGCTGGGTGATCAACACGGTGGCGTTGATGTTGCTGGCCTGGATTCTCCAGGGTTTCTCGATCGAGAGCTGGTGGAGCGGCCTTGCTCTGGCGGCCGTGCTCGGGTTGCTGAATGCGCTCGTCTGGCCGCTGCTGATCCGGATAGCGCTGCCGTTGACTGTGATCACGCTTGGATTCGGGGTGCTTCTCCTGAACGGTGTTTTCGTCTGGCTGGCCTCGGATGTTCTCTCAGATTCGGTGCAGATCAGCGGGTTATGGACGGCTGTCGTCGTTGCGCTCGGCCTGACGCTGATCAACAACGTGGTGACGTTGTTCCTGGGGATCGACGATGACGATCTCTACTACCGCGAGGTGATCAAGCGACACGCGCGAAAGTCGAAGGAAACGGCGGCGCCGAGCAACATTCCGGGGGTCTTGTTTCTGGAGATTGACGGGCTCGCGCACGACGTGCTCGTGCGGGCGATGCGGGACGGAAGCGCGCCGACGATGGCCGCCTGGCTGCGCAACGGCTCCCACTCGATGATCGAGTGGGAGTGTGACTGGTCGTCGCAGACCGGAGCGATGCAGTCGGGGATCTTGCAGGGCTCGAACTGGGACATGCCGGGCTTCCGCTGGTGGGAGAAGGACAGGCAGGAAGCGTTCGTCTCGAACAGCCCGAAGAACGCGAGGGAGATCGAGAAGCGGCACTCGAACGGCAAGGGCCTCCTGTACGCGGACGGGGCCAGCAGGGCGAACCTCGTCTCGGGTGACGCACCCCACTCGATGATCACGATGAGCACCGTGCGCGAGAAGCGCGAGGGACGCGTCGGTGAGGACTACTTCGCGTTCTTCGCCAATCCCTACGACGTGACCCGCACGCTTCATCCTCGTGGTCAAGGAGATCGTGGCGGAGATCTGGCAGCAGACGCAGCAGCGACGTCTGGAGATCGAGCCGCGTGTGCACCGTGGCTGGTTCCCGTACCCCCTGCTTCGCGTCGTACACGAACGTCCTCCAGCGCGAGCTGGAGGTGGCGTCCACGATCCAGGATCTCTACAGCGGGCGACCGGTGATCTACACGATGTTTCTCGGCTACGACGAGGTCGCCCATCACTCGGGTATCGAGCGGCCGGAGACGCTCAGGGAGCTTGCGAAGATCGACAGGGCGTTCGCGCGGCTCGCTCGAGCCGCCGAGGACGCGCCCCGGCCCTATCGCCTCGTCGTGCTCGCCGATCATGGCCAGTCGCAGGGAGCGACGTTCAAGCAGCGCTACGGGCTCTCGCTCGGCGATCTCGTCACCGAGAAGTGCGGTGCCGACGAGGTGCTCGTACCGGGAGGCGTCGACGAGGGCTGGGGCTACCTGAACGCCGCCGCGACGGAAGGGGCGTCCTCGTCCGGTGTGACGGGCGCGCTCACCCGGCTCGCCACCAAGAGCTCGACCGCGAAGGATGGCACAGTCGACATCGGCGCTGCGCGGGACGAGTCGGGCCGGAAGCTCAGGCACCGGGAGAAGAAGGGCGCCGAGGGGCCGCCCGAGGTGACCGTGATGGCGTCGGGCTGCCTCGGCCTGATCTCGTTCCCGCGGATCGAGGGGCGGGCCACGCTCGAGCAACTCGACGACCGCTACCCCGGCCTCGTCGAGGCGCTCCGCACGCACCCCGGAATCGGCTTCGTGCTCGTCCACTCCGACAGGCGCGGAGCCGTCGTGCTCGGGCGCAGCGGCACGAACTACCTGGACGAGAAGCGCATCGAGGGAGACGACCCGCTTGCCTCATTCGGCCCCAACGCCGCACTGCACGTGAAGCGCACCGACACCTTCCCCCACTGCCAGGACATCATGGTCAACAGCACCTACTGGACGGGCGTGGACGAGGTCGCCGCCTTCGAAGAGCTGTGCGGCTCACACGGCGGCATGGGCGGCACCCAGAGCCGTCCCTTCATCCTCTGCCCCTCCGACTGGACCCCGCCGTCGCAGCAGATCGTCGGCGCCGAGAACGTCCACCTCCAGTTCGTGCGCTGGCTCGTCGACCTCGGCCATACCGCCTACGCCGACCTGCCGGACGACCCGCACCGACTCGTCCCGACATCGACCACCGAACCAAGCGAATCGCAGGCACGATGATCCACCGGCCCCTGCAGATCGTGATCACGTTCAAGACGCTGCTGCTTGCGGTCGCGCTCCTCCTGCTGACGTGGGCCGTCGTCTCGATCCGCGACACGCTGCTGGTGGTCTTCGTGGGGATCTTCCTCGGGCTCGTCTTCGAGGGTCCGGTGAGGCTTGTGGAGCGCAAGACGCGCCTGGGGCGCGGCATGTCTGCCACGGTCACCGTGATCGGCGCCCTCGTCGTCGTGACACTCCTGGGGCTCGTTCTCCTCAAGCCGCTGCTCGAAGGGATGCAGTCCTTCCTCAGGTACAGCCCGGGGCGCAAACCAAGCCCAGCTCACCACCGACATAGCCGGCTCTCGCACCCGCGCCGCGCATGCATCAAGGCCGGCGCTGCCCGCCCTGCCTACCTTGGTGTGCAGCGGGGGTTTGCTCTTCCCTGACGCCTCGAGCGGTCGCCGGCTACTCCGCTGTAGTGCGTGCTGGCAGGCTGTCGCCGCGCGTTCGTAGCACGGCGACGATGGCGATCACCAGGTAGCCGAACGCGGCCACCCTTGGGGCGAAGACTGCGAGGACGATCACGCCGACGTAGAAGCCGATGTTCGGCGTGGCCGCGAGGGTGATCGCATTAATCTCCTTCTCGGTCACCTCGGGCTTGAGGACGCGGCGGTCGCGGAGTATCGAGGCCCACATGACCCCGAGGAGGACTGAGATCACGAGCAGCGTCCCACCGTAGAAGATCACTGCTGCTCGCTCTGCGTCGGTGTCATGGATCGCCTCGGCCATCAGCTTGGTCGGGAAGGGCAGAAATGACACCGCCATCAGCAGCAGGAGGTTGATCAGCATCAGCTGCCTGTTGGCGTACTGCAAGCGCCTGAAGATGCCGTGGTGCGCACCCCAGATCCCCCCGATCGTGATGAAGCTCGTCACATACGCGAGATACGACGGCCACTGATGGGCGATGCCGCTCCAAAGGTCGTTGAACGCCGACTCGGGAACGCTGATCTCGAGGATGAGCAGCGTGATCGCGATCGCGAAGACGCCGTCACTGAACGCCTCCATGCGGCCGGTGCCCCAGTAGCTACCCACCCTCACTCACCTCAGCCTCCGGATGCAAGGACTCAGCACTGCTCGCGCGGCTCGCGCGCGACGCGACGCGGGGCGAAGAGTTGAGATCGGCGAGCGCGGCAAAGGGGATCGCTTCCGACCCTAGTGGAAGCCTGGCCCCCGAGTCTTGGGGTCAGGAACCGCTGGTGAGGGAGTCACAGGCGCTCGAGCTCGCGAACGCGTTCTTCAGGTCGCCCTTCGCATCGAGCCCCTGCAGTTCAGTGAACGTCGTCTTGACCTGCGTCTTCATCGTCGCGAGCGTGGCCGTGACCGTCGCGCCCGCACTGAGTACTCCGCTCACGCCGGAGGCTCCTTTGACGGCACTGTCGAGCGTGCCGACCTGCGTCTGCAGGTTGGTCGAGAGCTGGTCGAGCGAATCCTTTGCCTGCTGACCCGCCGCGGTGTCGGGCTTGCCGAGACCGTTCAAGTCGGAAGCGAGGGTCTGCGTGGCGGACTTCGCGTCGTCGGCGGCCGTCTGCAACCCGTTCTTCGTCGGATCGCTCTTGAGGGAGTCGGCAGCCGAGGTGAGCGCGGACTGCCAGGTCGTGATCGATGTGCAGACGCCGCTCGCCCAGGTGTCGGTAGCCGAAGCGGTCGTCGACGTGGTGGTCGTGGTCGAGTCGCCTCCGCCCGAGCCACAGCCGGCCGCGAGGACCGCCAACGAAGCTACGGCGGCGAAGAGGAGCACCGGACGCGACATCCATTTCACCTTACAACCACGCAACATCCATTTCACCCTACAACCAGATGCGAGGGCGACAGCAGGACTCCGTTGCGAGCACCTGCGCGGCTTCCACCACGGGGCGCCTTCGCCCGTGGATTGCCCACGAAGGGGGACGAGTGGCGACGGCGGGCAGGGAGGGCGGGACCTGGTCTGCCCGCCCTCTCCAGCCTGCGACCTATGAGGTGATTGCCCCCGACACCTCGTCGGAGGACTTCGCGAAAGCTTTCTGCAGCTCGTCGTAGTCGCCCGAGTCGATCGCCTTGTTGATCCGCTTGTCCGAGCTGACGAGCGCGGCTTCGACCTTGTCGGCCCATTCGTCGTCAACGACTGCCACGACAGCGGACGATCCGGGCGGCAGGTACTCCTCGAGCTCGACACCCATCTGCTTCTCGGCGTGCCGCTTGCTCAGGTGGCCGGCCACCGCGCCGATCCCGGCACCGACCGCGGTCGCTGCAAGCAGCGGCGGTGCGAACAGCCCGACCACGAGTCCGGCAGTACCGCCCAGAACCGCGCCACCGCCAGTGCGTCCGTCGCCCTGCTCGTCGACGGTGACCTTGCCGTCGGCGTCACGACTCATGACGACGGCCCCCACGACCTTGTACTCGCCGTCGTTCTCCCCGGCCTTCAGCGCCGTGAAGTCCTTGCCAGCTGCGTCGGCGTCCGAATAGGTGCCAGCGACAAGGACGAGATTGTCATTCTCCATCGCTCCTCCCTTTCTTTCGTTGCAGGCATGGTACGCCAGCGAAACTACCTGGGCGGGCCTTGCTGTTTCGTCAGCAAGTTCTCCTTGCCAAGCTGCGGGTTGCCACAGGAATCTACGGCGCGCCCTGCCACAGCGGATCAGTACGAAGTACCGATGGCGCACCCTCGGCAAGCCAGGATGATCACTGCAGTGGCTCCGGCTGCGGAGCCGGAGCGTGATCGAAGGTGGTCACGAAGATGACCACCACAAGGAGGACTAATGGCAGAGGAATCTGTTGAGCACCCTGTTCTCGATCTGCTCACGAGCATGACCGCGGACTCACTCGAGGCTTCGGACCTCGACCCAGGCAAGCTGATGCTGGTCAGGATCGCCGCACTTGTGGCGGTCGATGCGCCGCCTGCCTCGTACCTGTTGAACCTCGGCGCTGCCAGTGAGCTCGGAATCGGCGCGGAGGACATCCAGGACGTCTTGACGGCGATCGCCCCGATCGTTGGCACCGCACGTGTGGTGTCCGCGTCCGGCAACATCATGCGCGCGCTCGGCTTCGCGATCGAGGTCGCCGAGCTGGAGGCCGAGCTTGAGGAAGAGGGCGCGGTAGCCTAGTTCCCTAGGTATCGAAAGAGGGCGTAGGACGCAGCAGTCCACGCTCTCTTTCGATTACCGTGTCCAAGCCAAGTCGCAAGGGAGCTCTCTGATGCCGATCGTCGAGTACAGGCAGGCGAGCCGTTTCCCGGTGTGATCGGTCGTGCCGGCATCTCAACCTTCAATCTCTCCCTTCAGCAGCACGCCGTCGCCATCACAGCCAACAGAAAGGCTCTAGCAGGAGAAAAGCAGAAGCCCTCTGACGGACTCGAACCGTCGACCCCCTCCTTACCATGGAGATCCTGGGCTGGGTCGCCCGTACCCTCACGTCCGCTCGCGGGCCAAAGCACCTGCTCAGAGCAGAATCCGTGCGATCAGCAAAGGTGCGCGAGTCCCCGCAAGGTAACGCGGTAGTGGACCGCAAATGGACCGCGCTCGAGGAGTAGTCTCTCGCCGTGATTCTTTATGGCTTTGCCGACTACCGGCTCGAGGAGGTGATCGAGTTCTTCGTGTCTCCTGAAGCTGCGGAGGAAACGCTTGATCAAGTTCTCCGCGACGAGCCGGCTGGGCAGGCATCTAGCCGCGCGTCAGCGTCCAGACGAAGGCGTGTCTTTGGCCGGTCTTGGTCGTCCGTGCTCGCGGTTCCGTAGTTCGAGGCACGCGGTGGTGATTAACCTCGGCGGGGCGTGGTGCGACCATGCCCTGGCCTGCCGCGAGGTTAGGGCGGATCACAACCCATCCGATAACTCCAGCACCTCTGGTTAGGGAGAGAGAAAGAGAGATGAGTTCAGAGAGGAAATCTGCGATCTGGGTCGGCGTGCTGTGGATCATGGCGACCGTGTTCCCGGTATCGAGCATATTGCCCTGGAGTGTGCTGGACGACGGTGAGGGGATCCTCGCCAACGCCGCGACACACAAGAACCAGTTGATCACGTGGGCGCTGCTGAACCTGGTGGGGGCAGTCGCCGCCGCCGGTGTGGCGTTCATGTTCTACCCGATCTTGAATCGGGTAGCCGATACGAGCGTCAAGAAAGGGCTGGCTCTGTGGTACGTGGGCACCAGGATCACCGAGGGCGGCATCTACCTCGTGGTCGTGCTCGCCACCTGGGCGTTCCTCCCGCTGAGTCGAGAGTTCGCAGCAGCGGGAGCGCCCGACGCTTCGCACTTCCAGACCAGTGGCATCGTCCTGCAGTCGACGTCCGATCTCGCCTTGACGCTGGCACAGTCGGTTTTCGCGATCGGCGCCGTGATGTTGTACTACCTGCTGTTCCAGTCAAGGCTCGTCCCTCGGTGGCTGTCGCTGTGGGGCCTCGTCGCGGCGCCGTTGTTTCTCATCGCGAGCTTGTCACTCCTATGGACTGGGGATCCCAACTCCACCCTGGCCAATATCTTGTTCGTCCCGTTGGCCCTGCAGGAAATGGTTCTGGCGGTATGGCTGATCGTCAAAGGCTTCGACGCGGCTGCGCCTCGCCTCCGGGTCGGCGATGGCCGAGGTGGCCTGAGGCGCGGTCAGTCCGAGTTCGAGTTCTGCCCAGCACCCAAGGCTGTGAAACTGCCGTAAGCTGGGTGGCCAGCCTGCGCCCGTGACGGACTCCGCTGGCCCTTTCCCCTCCAGTCCGTTCCCGCTCGCGGCACTCCGGGCAGAAGACTGAAGCTGACCAACGCCGTCTGACCGCACCGCTTCCTCGCGACACCCGTCGCGATCGACTGTCTGGAGCACGTTCCTTGCTGCGTCGCGGCCTGCGCACGTGACGGACATGTCGCGCATGCTCGCGAGTGCCCGCCAGTCCCAAAATGTACCCGTCTCGTACCCGCGAGGCGTCGCAATCTCGCCAGTGCAGGCAACACTATACGCCCATTTGCAGGGTTTTTATCTTAAGCCCTCTGACGGACTCGAACCGTCGACCCCCTCCTTACCACGGCGCGACCTCAGGACATCCGCGCAGGTGCGATCGCGTGGCGTTTCCCCACTGCTCAGACGATTCGCGTCCTTCGGTGGATCGCTCGCCGCCGCCCTGAGTCGCCCCGCCAGACCCGAAACCTGTCCCCAGGACCTGTCCCCGAGACAGCGGTCTCGAGGTCGAGCCGGAGCCGTCTGGCGTCTACACGGACGTCGTATCGGGAGTCCGAGCCAGGTCGAGTGTTTCCTTGATCGTGAGCCGGCGGCCGACCTCCGTGGCGCGGGCGACCTCGTCGGCGGAGAGCGCCGCTCGTGCCTGGTCAACGAACTCGCGTCCTGGCGTCTCGTCGGAGTAGACGTTGACGATGCCCTCTTCCTGCGCGTAGACCTCGGCGGCCGCAGCGATCTGCACCGCCCTCGCCGGCCGCTCGTCCTCCGCCTCGGTTGCCGCCAGCCCGATCAGCGAGAGCCCGACGCCGCGCACGCTGCCGACATCGGTGTACGCCTGCACCGCGTCGAGGAAGTGCCGGCGCGCGAGCGTCGTCTCCCTGTGCCGGAGGTGCGTCCACGCCATCTCGTCGAGGATCCGCGCTTCCTCCAGCCGGTCGCCGCAGGCCTCGAACGCCGCAAGCGACTGGCGGTAGAGGTCGAGCGCGCCCGGGAGGTCGCCCGCCGCGGCAGCCAGCTGCGCGAGCCCGCCGAGCGACAGCCCAGCACCCTCCGCGTCACCCAGCCGCTTCTGGATCGCGAGCGCGTCGGAGTAGCGGGCGCGCGCCGTGTCGGCGTCGCCCGCGAGGCCGTGCAGGATCCCGTCGAAGGCCAGAGCGAGCGCTTCCGCCCACGGGAAGCCGACGGCGCGGCTGCGTTCAATGCTCTCCGCCGTCCAGCGGAGCCCCGCCTCGACGTCGCTCCCGAGCAGCGAGAGGGCGCGGCAGAACGCGCTGACGCAGAGCTCGCGTTCGGCGCCGAGCTCCGACGCGATGCGGTACGCCTCGACCCACTCCTCGTCCGCCCGCTCGAACTGGCCGAGGATCCACGAGGCGAGGCCCGCCGTGATCAGCGCACCCGCCCGCCCCAGCGTCGGCGCCGCGCCACTGTCGGCCTCGATGAACGCTGCCGCGTACTCGCGCGCAGTCAGGTTCTTGCCGCGGATGTGCCAGTAGAAGAAGAGGTCGCCGCACAGCTGCAGACCCGACTCGCACGCTTGGGCGTCGCCGCCCTGGGCCATCTGGAGGAGCGTGTCGAGCGCCGCTTGAAGGTTGCCTTCCTCGGCGATGCCGCGTTCGACGGAACCGAGCAGATCCGTTCCCTCGATACCGTCGCGGATCTCGTGGGCGAGCTCGGCATACCGTCGCGCGTGCCTGAGCGCGATATCCGCTCGCTCGCCGGTGTCGTCGAGCCGATCGTTCGCGTACTCGCCGATCGTCTGCAACATGCGAAGCCGGTCGTCCTGGCCGTCCATCTGCACGAGCGCCTTGTCGACGAGCGACTCCAGTTCGTCGACGATCACCTCGGCCGTGTCTCCGCAGACGGCTTCGGCTTCCACGAAGGTGCACCCGCCGGCGAAGACGGCCATGCGCCGGAACAGACGCTGCTCCGAGTCCGTCAACAGCGAGTGGCTCCAGTCGATCGTCGCGCGCAGCGTCTGCTGCCGCTCGGGCCGGTCGCGCGGGCCGGAGGTGAGGAACTGCAGCGCGTGGTCGAGGCGCTCGAGCAGCGACTCGGGAGAGAGGATCCGCAAACGGGCGGCGGCGAGCTCGAGCGCGAGCGGGAGACCGTCCAGGCGGCGGCAGATCGCCGCGACCGCCTCGGCGTTCTGGCGTGTCAGCTCGAAGGAGCCTCTGGTCGTCTTCGCGCGGTCGACGAAGAACTCGATCGCCGGATAGGCGACGAGGGACTCGATCGCGTCGGAATCGGCCGTCGGTGGAAGCGCGAGCGGGGCGAGCGGGTGCTCGTGTTCGGCAGCGATCCTGAGCGGCGTCCTGCTCGTCGTCACGATCCGTAGCTCGGGGCACCGCTCGACAAACAGGGCGATGTCCGGAGCGGCGGACACGACCTGCTCGAGGTTGTCGAGGAGCAGGAGCGCCTTCCTCTCGGCGATCAGCGCGGCGACGCCGTCGCCGAGCGTCCGTCCCTCCGCCTCCTTCACGTCCAGCGTGTCCGCGACGGTGGCGAGAAACTGCGCGGCGTCGGTGACGTCGGCGAGCCCGACGAACGCGACGCCGTCCAGGAACTCGGGCGAGAGCATGCGGCCGAGCTCGACGAGGAGCCGCGTCTTTCCGACTCCGCCGGGGCCGGTGATGGTGACCACGCGGTGTTCGCGGGCAAGCTCGACGAGCGAAGCCACCTCGTCGGCTCGACCGATCAACGGCGAGACTGGGTCGGGCAGGTTGCTCGGCAGGCTCGCGAATCGCTCGCCTTTGCCTTCGAGCGCCTCTGCATCGGGCACCACGATTCCGTCGGCCGAGACCGCGAAGAGCTCGAAGGGGCGCCCGACGTTCTTGAGCCTGAATCGCCCCAGCCGGACGACTCCGACGTCGCTCCGGTTCTTGATCTGGTCGTACGCGGAATCGGACAACATCACCCCGCCGGCTACGGCGAAGGACTCGATGCGGGCGGCGATGTTCACCGCTTCGCCCGTAAGCCGCTCGGGTTCGACGATCACCTCGCCCACGTGAACACCAATGCGAACCAACACGTCCTGTGCCGAGAGCTCCCGTTGGATCGCGACCGCGGCGCGCACCGCGGCGAGTGAGCTTGGGAACATGCTCATGCTGCCGTCTCCGAGCCGCTGGACGATCCTCCCGTCGAACGCTCCGTGGTGGTTCTCGAGTGCACGCACGTACCGGTCGCGCTTATCGAGCGCAAGTCGCTCGTCCGTCTGCATCAGCGCCGTGTACCCGACCATGTCGGTGAACATCACCGCGACGAGGCGACGGTCGAGGCTCTCAATCACAGGGCGCCATCTCCGCGCTGACCCTACTGCGCGCGTGGAGCAGCGCGAAATCGCGCCGACGAGGCGATCCCCACTGCGGTTCTTCTACACCTGCTCGAGCTGGCGGTCGTACTCGGCTTGGTCGTAGTGGCCGAGCGACGCGGCGATGAGGCCGTCCTCTCCAATCGACCACTCCTCGAAGCCGCTGATCCTGACCCGGCGTCCCGTCTCACCGGGGCCGGTGTTCGTTCCGACGAGCGTCCAGCGATATTCGGCCTTGTCGCCGTGGATCAGCAGGTCGTCCATGAGCACCTCGGATCCTGGCTGCACCACGCGTCGGTGTACCGGCGGGTGAACTCACGCAGCCGATCTGGAGGAGAGGGGGCGCCGTTCGTCAAGCGACCTCTCCGTCGAGGACCTGCGAAAGCCATTCCAGAGCGACCTGGTATCGCTCGTTTGCTCGGCCGCCATGGTTGCCGGGATTCTCCCGGTGCTCGTGCGCGATTCCAGCCTCCGTGAGATGGTGGCTGAGCAGCCGGTGACCCCAGTGCAGGTTGTAGTCGTCGTTCCAGCCGGCGTCGAGCAGGATGCCCGACAGCTTGCGCAGGTTGTCGAGACGGTCGTGGACGTTGACGACCGGGTCGAAGGTCAGCCAGCGGTCCCACACCTCCTGGATCAGCTCGCCGCTCGGGAAGGCGACCGGGAGGTCGACGTAGAACGGCGGGTTGTCAGGGTTCGGCGAGTACGTCGCCGAGTAGTCGTAAACGATCTCCGACCAGAAGTTGCCCTCGACCGGACCGTTCGGCGGCTCCGGCCAGATGCTGTCGAGGTACTTGTAGAGCATGAACTTGTGCGTCATGTCGAGCCACGAGTCGGCCGAGAGCACGGCCATGGCGCCGAAGACGTCGGGATTGCGCGACGCGAGGTTCCAAGCGCCGAACCCGCCGGACGAGAACCCGAATACCCCGCGGCTTCGTGCCACCGGCAGCGTCCGGTAGGTGACGTCGACGTGCGGGATGACGTCGTGCAGCACGTACTGCTCGAACGACCCCGTCACCGGCGAGTCCACCCACTGCCCGCAGCCGTAGCGTGAGTTGCCATCCGGGATGACCACGATCATCGGCGCCACGCCCACACGACCGAACACGGGATCGAGCACGTCCTCGATCGGCGGCCGCCACCGCTCTCCGTCGGTGGCCGGCGTCACCATCAGCTCGGCCGTATCGCCGTACGCGTGCAACAGATACGCCGTCGGATACCGCCGCTCCGACGCGTCGTAACCCGGCGGCAGGTAGACGAACAGATCCCGTTCTGTCGGGTCATCCAACAGGTTCCCAGCGAGACGAGTGCCCTCGATCTGCGTCTGGACGATCACTCCGAGCTCCTTTGCCGAACTAGGCGGTGACCCTACGCGCCGCGCACGTGTGTTTCCAGCCCTGGTGCCGAGCGGCGATCACCACTGCGCAACCGGCCAGCGCTCACGCCGGCGCTGCGGGCCTAGCTCGAAACCGATCTCGGAGCCGCTCGGACGGGCGGGTCAGCCCTCCGTGTAATGGAGGTACTCCGTGCTGCCCTAGGCCCCTGTTCACGCCAAATGCGGCAACCTCCCGCAACGCTGGGGAGAGGTCTTGGGGACAGACTCTCGCGCTGAGTTCAAGTGGTCGCGCCGCGAAGAAAGGTCCATTTGCTGGGCTTTTGCAGAGCCCTCTGACGGACTCGAACCGTCGACCCCCTCCTTACCATGGAGGTGCTCTACCAACTGAGCTAAGAGGGCGCGTTCGCCATTGTAGGCGGCTTTGCGCGCGGCTCGTTTCTTCCCTTCCGACGGTGCTCGCGGCGCTTCTGATTGAGGAAGGAATGTGCAAGAGTCCCGGGGGGTTGTCATCGAGGGGAGGACCAGTGAGTAGGGGAATCAAGCTCGCGGCCGCGCTTGCGGTCTCTGTCGGCGGTGTCGCCATCCTGTACGGCGGGACCGCGGTCAGCAGTAACCAGTCCAAGATCGAGGGCAGGGTGCTGCGGGACACGGCCAACGGAAACGAAGCGTCGTTCGTCATCAACCTCAAGGATCAGGCCGACCTGAGCGCTGCCTACCGCATGAAGGACCAGGACGCTCGCGGTTGGTACGTCTACAAGACTTTGAAGAGGGAAGCAGCCCGGACGCAGGCGCCGATTCGCGCCATGCTCAGTTCACGCGGCGTCTCCTTCAGGTCGTTCTGGGTCGCGAACGTGATCGTTGCGAAGGGCGACAGGGCGCTCGTTCAAGACCTCGCTGCGCGCTCCGACGTCAAGTCGATCGAGTCGAACGACAAGTCCAACTGGCTCAAGACCGTCGATGCGCCCGCGTCGGCGAAGGTGAAGGACTCGCCCGACACCGTCGAGCCCGGCGTGAACCAGGTGCATGCACCTGGCGTCTGGGCGCTCGGCTTCACCGGCCAGGGCATCGTCATCGCGAACCAGGACACCGGCATGCGCTGGACGCACAACGCGCTCAAGCCGCACTACCGGGGCTGGAACGGCACGACCGCCGACCACAACTACAACTGGCACGACTCGATCCACAGCGGACGGCGGGTCGTGCGGCGCCGAATCAACATGGTGCCCTGTGACGACCACGGCCACGGCACGCACACCACCGGCACGACCGTCGGGTTCGACGGCGGGACGAACCAGATCGGCGTCGCGCCGGGCGCCAAGTGGATCGGCTGCCGGAACATGGATCAGGGGAACGGCACCCCGGCGACCTACACCGAGTGCTTCCAGTTCTTCATCGCACCGACGGACCTGAACGGCAGAACCCCGACCCGACGCTTCGGCCGCACGTGATGAACAACAGCTGGGGCTGCCCGCCGAGCGAGGGCTGCGCAGCGGACACGCTGCGGACGATCGTCGAGAACACCGAGGCCGCCGGCATCTTCGTCGAGGCCTCCGCGGGCAACGCCGGCCCGAGCTGCAGCACGGTTCAGGATCCGCCGGCGATCTACGCCGCCGTCCTACTCGACCGGCTGCCCTCACCACGGGCGACGCTGAGCGTCGTGGGCTTCAGCAGCCGCGGCCCGGTCACGATCGACGGCTCCGGCCGCATCAAGCCGAACATCGTCGCGCCGGGAATCAACGTACGCGGTCGTCCGTCAACACGAGCGACACGGCCTACGACGAACTTCAGCGGCACCTCGATGGCCGGCCCGCACGTGGTCGGCGTCGTCGCGCTGCTCTGGTCGGCTCAGCCCGCGCTCGTGAGGAACATCGCCGCCACGAAGGCGTTGCTCGGGTCGACCGCCAATCCGAACGTCTCGTCCTCGAACGGGACGCAGTGCGGCGGCATCGACCACGTGCCGAACAACCACTTCGGCTATGGGCTCGTCGACGCGCTGGCCGCCGTCAACGGCGGGCCGCCGCCACCTCCGCCGCCACCACCTCCACCTCCGCCACCACCGCCACCTCCGCCTCCGCCGCCACCTCCGCCTCCACCACCACCTCCACCTCCACCTCCACCTCCACCTCCGCCTCCGCCACCAGCCTCCGCCACCGCCACCACCACCGCCCCGCCTCCGCCGCCCCCGCCACCCCCACCAACGGTGCGCTGCACCGTGCCGCGGGTGATCGGGTTCACGCTGAGCCGCGCGAGGACACGGATCCGCAACTCGCACTGCTCCGTCGGTCGCGTCCGCCGCGCTCGCTCGCGGCGCATCAACCGCGTGATCGCACAGAGCCCGAGGCCTGGTCAGGTCAGGCGCCGCGGCTTCCCGGTCAGCCTGGTGGTCGGCCGGCGCTAGTCAGAAGCCAAGACATGCGAAAGATGGGGGGCGCCAATCGGCGCCCCTCTTCTTCCTCGCCGCTCGAGGATCGGGCAGCAGGGGCATCGTTACAATGGCTCGCCCCTGGGGGAGTTCCCGAGTGGCCAAAGGGGACGGGCTGTAAACCCGTTGGCTCAGCCTTCAGAGGTTCGAATCCTCTCTCCCCCATCGTTCCATTACCGGCCGGCCGTTCCCGCCGGGCTAGGATCACCCGTCGTGGAGCGCTTCGACGTTCTGGTGGTCGGCGCGGGCCCCGCGGGGTCGACCGCCGCCTACCGGCTCGCCCGTGAGGGCGCCTCGGTCCTCCTCGCCGACCGTGCTCACTTCCCGCGGGACAAGCCGTGCGGAGGCGGACTGACGATGCGCGCGGTGCGGCTGCTTCCCTTCTCGGTCGACCCCGTCGTCGAGGACCGCACGACGACGGTCGAGCTCGGCCTCGACTTCGGAGGACGCATCGAGCGCCACATGGCCGAGCCGCTCGTCCTCATGACGCAGCGCAAGCGGCTGGACGCCTTTCTCGCAGAGCAGGCGGCGAATGCCGGCGCCGACTTCCGGGACGGCGTCAAGGTGACCGAGATCGAGCTCGCCGAAGAGGGTGTCGAAGCGCGCCTGAACGGTGAGAAAGTGGCTGCAAAGACGGCGCTTTTCGCCGACGGCGTGAACGGGCAGGGAGCGCGCTCGGCCGGCCTCGACGACGGGCGGGACTACGGCGTCGCACTCGAGGCGAACGTGCCCTACGGCGCCGTCTCCCGCGAGCGCTACCAGGGGCGCCTCTGCCTCGAGCTCGCGAACGTGCCCGGCGGCTACGGCTGGGTCTTCCCCAAGGGTGAACACATCAACGTCGGAGTCGGCGGCTGGGAGCGGGAGGGACCGCGGTTGCGCGAGCATCTCGCGCGCTTCTGCCGCGAGTACTCGATCCCCGAGTCCAGCCTCGAGGACATCCGCGGCTACCGGTTACCTCTTCTTCACGCGCGCGCGCGTCTCGCCAAGGGCCGGGTCGCGCTACTCGGGGATGCAGCGGGGCTCGTCGACCCGCTCTCAGGGGACGGGATCTACGAGGCGTTTCTCTCCGCGAAGCTCGCTGCCGCCGAGACGCTCGCCCTGCTCTCCGGCGGCGCGAGCGACCTGGGCGGCTACGACCGCGAGCTTCGCCGCGCGCTTTCGTCGCAGCTTGCCGCCGCCTGGGGAGCCAAGATCGCCCTCGACCGGTTCCCGCGCCTCACGTACGCGATCGTTCGGACGCCGTTTCTGTGGAAGGCGGTCGTCTCGCTGATCGGCGGCGAGGTGCCGAGCCCGAGCGCGATGCGGGGTCTCCGCAGAGCCTCGATGCGGATGATCGAGGCAGTCGCCCGCGCTGCCGGCGACCCCGGCAAGCCGTACAAAGCTGCCGAAACCTAAAGAAGCCCGATTTCCATGCCGATGGTCAGCGTGGCCCAGACATGGATCTCAACGCGCTCCTCAAAGCAGTCGTCGCCACCGGGGCGACCGACGTGCACCTCAAGCTCGGCTTGCCACCGGTTCTTCGCCGGGACGGCGACCTCGGCGCGCTTGAGGACTGGAAGCCGCTGAGCGAGGCCGACCTCGAGACGGTGCTCCAGACCGTCACTGCCAGGACGCCGCACCGACTCGACGTGTTCCGCGAGAAAGGTGAGCTCGACACCTCGTACATGGCGCCCGATCTGGCCCGCTTCCGCGTCAACGGCTTCAGGCAGCGCGGCGCGACGTCGTTCGCCTTGCGCGTCATCCCGACCGAGGTGCCCGGCTTCGACGATCTTCGCCTGCCGGAAGGCGTGCGCCGTCTCTCCACCGAGCAACGGGGACTGGTCCTCGTGACGGGTGCGACCGGGTCGGGCAAGTCGACGACGCTCGCCTCTCTGATCGGGCACATCAACCGCACCCGCCGCCAGCACATCGTGACGATCGAGGATCCGATCGAGTTCCTGCACACCGACCACGGCTGCATCGTCAACCAGCGCGAGGTCGGCCTCGACACAGACTCGTTCACGCAGGCTCTTCGCCGCGCGCTCCGCCAGGACCCCGACGTGATCCTCATCGGCGAGCTCCGCGACGCCGAGTCGGCCGAGACGGCCATGCAGGCTGCCGAGTCGGGGCATCTCGTGCTCTCGACGCTGCACACGGTGGACGCGGCCGAGACGATCAGCCGGATCATCGAGTTCTTCCCCTCGTCCAAGCAGCAGCAGATCCGCTCGATCCTCGCGGGAGTCCTGCGCGGAGTCGTCAGCCAGAGGCTCCTGCCGCGCGCCGCGGGCGGCCGGGTCGGCGCCTTCGAGGTGATGGTCAACAACGCGCGGATCGCCGACCTCATTCGCGAAGACAAGTCGGACGAGATTCACGACGCGATCGAAGAGGGCTCCTTCTTCCACATGCAGACCTTCAGCCAGGCGCTGATCGCGCACGTCGTCTCGGGCGAGATCGACCGCGAGACCGCTGCCAACGCTGCCACGAACCGCCACGATTTCATGGTCTCGCTCGAGCACGCGCTCAAGGACCGGGATGCGACCGAGCGCGAGGCCGTCGAAGCGGAGGCTGCGAAAGACGAGCCCGAGCTGCGCGTCGTTCTTCCGGCCGAAAGCGCATGAGGCGCTTACTGCCTTCGCTCGCATTCCTCGTTCTCGCGCTTGCCGGGACGGCGGCTGCGTCCGGGTCCTCCGGGCCCGTCTTCACGGTCGTTCCCGACACGCAGACGACCATGACGCCGTTCGCGAGCGCCGAGACTCCCAACTCGTCCGACCTCGTCCTACCTCCCTCGTACCTGACCCGCAGGGAATCGGCGGGCCTGCCGTTCCCGGTCCTGCACGGCCTGTGGCAGAAGGCGGGGGCCACGTATGGCATCCCGTGGCAGGTACTGGCGGCGATCAACAAGGTCGAGTCGAACTTCGGGCGAAACATGGGCCCGAGCTCGGCCGGCGCGATCGGCTGGATGCAGTTCATGCCGTCGACCTGGCTCCGCTGGGGAACGGATGCGAACGGCGACGGCGTAGCCGACCCGTGGAGCCCGGAGGACGCGATCTTCTCGGCCGCGCGGTACCTCGCCGCCGCTGGCGGGCGCACGGACCTCTCCCGCGGGATCTTCGCCTACAACCACGCCCAGTGGTACGTCGACGAGATCCTCAACCTTGCGCGGCTCTACGGGCAAAACGGAGCCGACATCACATTCTCCTACGACCGGCTCCAGGTCAAGCTCGAGGCCGCACAGAAAGCGATCGCGAAGCAGAACCGCGCCGTCGTCAGCGCAACCCGCCAGGAGCGCAGGCTTGCCCGCCGTGCCCGGGCGATGTACGCGAAGGCCGATCGGTCCCGGCTGCTCTCCGACCGGCTCGATCTCGAGAAGCGCGCCTTCGAGGTCGAGACGATGCGCTCGGCTGCTGCTGCGTCCGTCAAAGCCGCGAAGCGCAAGCTGAAGGAAGCCGAGACGGCGCTCGAGAAGGCACGTTCGAGCTCCTGGACGAGCTCCTTCGCGCCTAGTGGAGCCAGCCTCCTCGCCGCCCCTCAGTATCTGGGCGACTACGTGTTCCCGGTCGGCGGAGGCCCCTCGGTCGTCTCGGTCGGCCACCACCATCACGACTATCCCGCGGCCGACATCGCCGCGCCCGAGGGGGCGCCCCTCTATGCGCTCAGCGACGGCTTCGTCGTCGACGCCTGGCACATGCCGAACGGCAACTGCGGCATCGGCCTGACGATGCGCTCGGCCGTCGACGGCCAGGAGTGGACGTACTGCCACATGTCCTACGAGGAGCCCGGGATTCAACCCGGTGTCGCGGTTGCGGCGGGACAGCCCGTCGGTCTCGTCGGTCAGACCGGGCACGCGACCGGGCCACACCTTCACCTTCAGTTGCAGCCCGCGACCTCGTATCCGCAGGTCGAGCCGTGGTTCGAAGCCTTTGCGGGCAGCGCTTTCCGCTGGCAGGACGCTCCGACGATGGACGCAGGCCCTGTCTTCGTGGTAGTCGGCGGTGGCCAGGCGGCTCCCTCCGATGATCCCGCCGTGATCACCTTCACGGTCGAAAGGTCTTAACTCCTCGGCCGTTCGTGCCGAAGACCGAACCATGGCTTTGCGGCTGAGCTACCTGTTGCCCCGCGTCTTCGTCGTCGTCGTCGTCGGCCTGCTCGCGACTGCGACGATCTCGTTCGCCGCCGAGACCCGCAGCAGTGGTCCCGCCGTTCCGGTGGCTGCTCAGTCCAGCGCGAAGCCGATTCTGCTCGTTCCCGACGTTCGCGGACAGGTCTATGTCTTTGCCAAGAGCACGCTCGAGGAGAACGGATTCGCTTGGCGCGTGACAGGAAGCGTCCAGGGGTACGCGGCGAATCTCGTCGCGAGCCAGTCGCCGGCCCCCGGCAGCCGTGTGTACGACACAGGCGCCCCCACGGTCGCGCTCGGCCTGAAGACGAACCCGAGGTATCCGCAGGCCGGCTCGCCGGAGAACGCTTCGTCGTTTGCAGGTACGAACATCCAGCTCGTCGGCCTCGCCACCAAGGCGAAGGTGAAGGCCAAAGCCCAAGACCAAGGCCAAGGCAAGCGAAGACCAAGACGAAGGCGAAGACGAAGGTGAAGGTGAAGGCGAAGACCAAGCCGAAGGCGAAGCCTGCCGTGAAGCCGAAGCCTGCCGCCAAGCCCATCGCCAAGCCCGCGCGCCCACCGGCATTCGTCGTGCCGGGCGCGAAGGCCGAGCCCCTCGACGAGGTGCCGCTCACGGTCAGAGCCCAGGCGCTCGACAGCTGGCTCTCGTCCCACCGCTCGACGAGCGACGCGAACGTCCGCTACTGGCTCTACCAGCACGCCTGGATCGTCACCGGCGCGAAGCTCGGCTGGTGGCACGGCGCCCAGGCGCTCGAGACCCTGATCGCGGTCGACCGTAAGGTCGAGCGCCTCTGGGGGATCGGCAGTCGCAGCGAGCGAGTCGCCCATGTGGCGCTCGCGGAGGTCCGCAAGAGGTCCCGATGACCGCAATGCGCACGCTGTGTCGCCGCTTCCGCGTCCGTGGCCAGGGCGGCTACACGATGCTCGAGATGCTCATGGTGGTGACGATCCTCGGAACGGTGATCGGCGCCTTGACCGCGCTCTTCGTCCAGGCTTCCAACGCCGAGTTCGACATGAACCGCCGCTTCCAGGCCCAGCAGTCAGCCCGCGTCGCGATCGACAAGATGCGGCGTGAGATCCATTGCTCGAGCGGGATCACGCCGGGCGGCGCCTCGTCCTCGATCAGCGTCACTCTTCCGGCCGGGTGTCCGACCGCGGGCGGATCGCAGACAACGGTCACCTACGACATGAACCAGATCGTCGCGGGCCAGCGCTACACCCTGCGCAGGAACAACGTCGTCCTCGCCGACTTCAGCACGCTCCAGAGTGCGTTCAACTATGCGGCTCCGGTCCCGGGCGTGAGCCTCGGGAAGCTGACCGTGACGCTGCCGATCAACACGAAGCCCACCCAGCCGAACAAGCAGTGGAAGCTCGTTGCGGACATCGTGCTTCGCAACACGAGCCGCTAGCTCATTCGCTCACTCGATCGAGTGAAGCTGCGGCTCCCCCCTCGATAGGGGGACGCAACCCTCCGCCCGTCCGACGATGGTGAGGACACGACCCGACGTTCGGAAGGGATCTATTGAATTTGCTGCGGCCATTTAAGAAACAGGAAGGCTTCGCGCTGATCATGGTGATCGGCGTGCTCGGCGTTCTGACCCTCGCCGGCACGTCGCTGATGGTCTACACCTCCTCCAACATGCGGAACGCGGGGAGGAGCGCGGCCGACGGGGACGCCTATTCGCTGGCTGAAGCGGGGATGGGCTACGCGCTCTCGGTTCTCCAGAACACGGGCGACCCGCGAGTTGCGACGCTGCTGCCGGGGACAACTGTGAATCTCGGGAACGGCACGGCGACGTACTCGGGCACGATCAACGGCAGCTACGTCTGGACGCTGACCTCGGTCGGGCAGATCCCGAATCCCGCCGGTGCCCCCATCAAGCGGACGATCCACCGCACGGTGAACGTCCAGGGCATCAACTCGGGCGCCGACGGCACCTCTTGGAGCCGCTTCTACCAGGACAGCGCCGCGAGCTGCCTGACGATGGACTCGATAACGTTCGTGACGAACGTCGCGACCCGAGGCGACCTCTGCCTCCTCAACGGCGCTGCGATCACCGGCGCGAACACCACGGTCGACGTCGGGGGCAATGTGTCGATCGTCGGTCCGGACACGACGACGACCCGTTCCCCAAGCGCAGCGTCGGGTTGGACGAACTCGACAAACGTCTTCTCGAACAACGGCGTCTACGCGACGACGAGCATCGCGGGGCTCGCGACGAGCCCCGCGCTCGACGCGTCGACCTTTGGGATGGGCGTTCCGAGCAGTGCCTTCATCAGGGGCATCTCGGCGAGAATCGACCGCTCGTCGAGCGTGGCGAGCACGATCAAGGACGCCGACGTCTACTTGCTGAAGGGGGGCGCCCCGTCCGGCAGCGACAAAGCGAGCAGCAGCTACTGGCCGACCAGCGCCGCGTATCAGACCTACGGCACGGGCAGCGACCTCTGGGGGACGACGTGGACGGCGGCGAACGTGAACGCCTCGAACTTCGGCCTGCGGCTCCTGGGTTCGAACATGGCCGCGACGGCTTCGAGCAGCGTCAAGAACGCTGGCACCGGCACAGGCGCCAGCTGGACGACTCCGGGCAACGTGGTCTCGACCAACAACAGCTACGCGACTCAGTCGCTGGGCGCCGGGGTGACGAGCGGCACGCTCGACGCGACGAACTTCGCCTTCGCGCTGCCGGCCGGCTCCGTCGTCACCGGCATCTCCACCCGGATCGAGAAGAAGTCGAGTGTCGCGAGCACCAACAGAGACCTCACCGTTCAACTCCTCAAAGCTGGATCGCCGGTGGGCAGCAACAAGGCCTCAGGCTCGAATTGGACGCACCTCGGATGCCTACGCCACGTACGGGGCGGGCGGCGATCTCTGGGGGACGACGTGGACAGCGACGGACGTGAACGCCTCGAACTTCGGCATGCGGCTGGTCGCGAAGAACTTCGGCGGCAGCACTTCGACCGCGTCGATCGACCATATGGAGATCACCGTCTACTACGACGCGTACACCACCTCGACGGGCTCGGTCGACCACATGGAGCTCACGGTCACCCACTCGGCCGACACGAACGGGATCGGCGCGTCCGGCGCGAACGTCTCGGAGGCCAACATCACAGGCTCGTGCACCTACAACGCAAACGCGGCGCACAGCACGTGCAGCTCGGCCGATCACGTGTACGCGGGCACGATTACGAAGCCGTCGGCGGGAACGAACCCCGCGATCGCGATGCCACAGGTTGACTTCAACTACTGGTGGGCGAACGCGAAGCCGGGCCCGAAGCACTTCTGCACGAACGCGAGCCCCGGCCTGCCGGCCACCTTCTTCGACAACGACGCCGGCTCGACCAGCGTGTCCAACCACAGCCTCCCGGGGAACGGCGAGATGACGCCGGCCACGACTGACTACACGTGCCAGGTGGTCGAGAACGGCGTGCTCAAGGGCGAGCTGTCCTGGAACCACACCACCCACGTGCTGACGATCTTCGGCACGGTCTTCATCGACGGCGACTATCGCTACGACGACGACGGCCAGGTTGTCCACTACCAGGGCCGCGCCACGATCATGAGCGGCGGCCACGATGAGATCGACGAGGTCGTCTGCGCCGGCGGGAGCGGGACCACGCTGGCAACGAGCTGCCTCGTGACCGGCATGGACACCTGGGATCCGAGCCAGAACTACATGGTCCTGATGTCGAAGGAGGACAACGAGTACGACCAGGGCAGCACGACCTGCGGTGGGGGCCCCCCCACGTGCTACGACGGCTACGTAGCGGCAGGCTTCCAGGGCGTCATGTACTCGACGGCTGACTGCCTGATCCACCAGTCGTTCCAGGACAGCGGGCCCGTGATCTGCAACACGATCACCCTCCCCGAAGAGAACGGCTACAACCCGACCTTCTACACCTTCCCGTACGAGGGCAATCTCACAGACGGGCAGAAGTACTCCAACACCGCGACGGCCACGGAGTTCGAGCTCACGGTCGGCATGCAGGACGGCTAGCGGCCGAACCCCCAAACCGGCCTCGTTCGCCGGGATCTACGTTCAAATGGGGATCCGGTAATCCAAAGGAGGGACTCGTTTGCCTGCTTCAAGGGATGCCGGAGCCTTGGCCGGCGGCCGACGTAGCTCCTGAAGGCGCTCGATCTGCGGCCGGGGCTCACCGCCTTCGCCGCCGCAGTGAGTCGTTCAAATCCCATTCGCCGCTTCCGCCGCTCGCTCACGAGCCAGGGAGGCTTTGCGCTTCCGCTCGCGATCGGAATCTCGATGATCCTCGGGATCACCGGCACGACGGCGATGGTCTACTCGACGGAGAACGTGCGAAGCGCAGCCGCCTCGAAGTCTGACGAGCGCGCCGTTTCCCTCGCCGAGGCGGGTCTCAACTACGCGTACGCCACGCTCTACAACGCATCCGACCCGACGATGCCCGGCGCCGTCCCGCAACGAAGCGAACAGGTCGAAGAAGGGACGATTACGTGGTGGGGGACGCTCGACACCCAGACGAACGTCTGGACGCTGGTTGGCAAGGGAAGCCTTCCGAACCCGGCGGGCGGGGTCGACGTCATCCGCACCGTGCGGGGCAGAGCCTCGATTCAGAGCACGTCTGTGGGCACGGCGAACAACGCGATCTGGAACTACGTCTACGCGGAGGCGCCGACGAGTTGCACGACGCTCGGCAACTCGGTCAACGTCAACGTCCCCTTCTACATCAAGGGCAACCTCTGCCTTCAGAACTCGGCTCAGGTCAGCGGACTGAACACCGTTCTCCAGGTCGGCGGGACGGTGACGGTCCAGAACTCCGCCCACATCGGCTCGGCGGGCGCAATGCTCGCCGAAGTGCACGTTGCGGGTGGCTGCAGGACCGGTAACGGCCCTCTGCACAATCCGTGCGGACCGGCAGACAGCGTCTATTCGACGATGACGCCGGACGCGACGACGACGGGCCTCGAGAAGCCGCCGGTCGACCTGCCGTACTGGTACGCGAATGCAAAGCCGGGGCCCAGGCAGGCTTGCACGACGGCAACGGGCACGCCCCCGGCATTCGACAACGACGGAATCATGAACCGCAGCCTTCCGAGCGCCGTCAATCTGACTCCTAGCCTTGCCTACGACTGCCAGGTGCGCGACGCGCAGGGCAACCTGCTGGGACAGCTCTCGTGGACCCCGGGCAGCCCGGGGACTCTCACGATCGCGGGCACGATCTTCTTCGACGGCAACATCACGTTCCAGAACCTCGTGAACGCGGTCTACGTCGGGCGGGCGACGATCTACGCCGCGGGGACGATCACGCTCCAGAACTCGGTTCAGCTGTGCGGAGTCGCGGGCTGCAACTCGAGCTGGCAGGCGACCCAGAACCTGCTCGCCTTCGTCGCCGGGAGCTCGACCGATACCGTCGGCATCTCGATCCAGAACAGCTCGGTCTTTCAGGGCGCGCTCTACGCGGTGAACGACTACTCCGAGCAGAACAGCGCGACCGTCTGGGGGCCGATCATCGCCCGCCAGGTCTCGCTCCAGAACTCGACCACGAACCACTACGTGCCGATCGGGACGCTCCTCGGCGGGATGCCGCAGACTTCGCAGGAAGCGATCTCGATCGTGAACGAAGCCGGCTCCTGGGGCTGATGGTCCCCGGCCACGGGCCGGGGACTCGCGCAAAGTGCTTCGCACTTTCCGCGACCAAAAGCACAGAAGCCACGGGACCGCTCCTCGACAGGCCCGCCCATGCCACGGCCGATCCTTTCTGCTTCGGCGCTTGGTCCCGGGGGCTAGTCTCAACTCCGGTCGGCAAGCCGCCGATACAAGGGCAGGATGAACCCCGCTTTCGCCGCACTCTTGTTCGCTCCCGGCCTTGCAATCGGGAGCTTTCTCAACGTCGTTGCTGCCCGCGTGCCGCTTCACCGGTCGCTTGTCCGGCCCGGTTCGGCCTGTATGGCGTGCTCGGCCCCGATCGCGTGGTACGACAACGTGCCCGTGCTCTCGTACTTCGTGCTGCGGGGCAAGTGCAGGAACTGCGGGGTGCGGATCAGCCCCGTCTATCCGGCCGTCGAGCTGGTGTCTGCCCTCCTGATCTCAGCGTGCGTGCTCGTCTTCGGGCTGACCTTCGAGGCAGCGATCGCGGCGTTCTTCTGCTGCGTCCTCGTCGCGATCTCGGCAGTCGACCTCGAGCACCGGATCGTCCCGGACCGGATCGTCCTGCCGGCGACGGCGATCGTGCTCGTCGCACAGACCGTCCGGGCGCCCAGTTTGGAGTGGCCGCTCTGCGCCCTCGGCGCGGCGCTGTTTCTCTTCCTTGCGGTGCTCGCCTACCCGGCGGGAATGGGCATGGGCGACGTGAAGCTCGCCCTGCTGATGGGAGCCGCACTCGGCAAGCTCGTGGCGGTCGCGCTCATGCTGGGCATGTTCGCGGCGCTCATCCCCGGTCTCTACCTGCTCGCCCGACACGGTCAGGCCGCGCGCAAGATGGCGATCCCGTTCGCTCCGTTCCTCGCACTCGGCTCAATTGTTGCCCTGTTTGCAGGCGATTCGATTCTCGACGCCTACATCGGGCTGCTTGCCCCTTAAGCAGACTGCCCCGCTGCCGATACCTCAATTGAGGTATATGGAACCAGAGCGGCCCCCAAAGTTGCGGACCGTCTCGGAAGCAGAGAGCGCGGCTGAAGCGAGCGCGTCTCCGCTCGAGGCTGCGTTCGACGTGAACCCGCTTGCGGAGCTGGTTGCCGACGTCGTGGAAGCGACCGGACTCCTCCCGGCTGACAAGCTCGCCTTCGTGCGGGACCGGGCACGGACCGGCTCGTTTGCGCAGGCGCTCGTCGAAGAAGGCCTCGCCGAGGGCTCCAGCATCGCGCGCACGATGGCCGCCCGTCACAACCTCGCACTCGTCGACATCGTCGAGCTTGGCGTCTCAGCGGACGCGGCCGAGCTGATCCCGCTCCACGTCCTGGAGCGCGTGAGCGCCATCCCGTACGCAATCGACGGGGACAAGCTGCTGATGGCAGTCGCCGATCCCCAGAACGTGCATGGGATTGACGAGCTCCGTCTCGCCACCCGCTACCAGCTCGAGATCTCCGTCGCCTCTCGGGACGACATCGACGCCGAGCTCCGCAAGCTCGCTCGCGCAGCGGAGGCCTTCGGGGCCCGTGCGATGCTCGACGAAGGAGCCGACGATTTCGAGGAGGTCGGGGACGAAGAGGACGACCTCGAGGCCGACGACGGAATCTCGGACGCGCCGCTCGTCCGGCTCGTGAACTCGCTGATCTTCCAGGCCGCCGAGGACGGGGCCAGCGACATGCACTTCGAGCCCCAGAAGGACGGGATCGTCGTCCGCTTCCGAATCGACGGCGTGCTGCACGAGGTCCAGCGGATCCCCAAGCGCATGGCCGCGGGCGTCACGACCCGCCTGAAGGTGCTGGCGAAGCTCGACATCGCCGAGCGGCGAAAGCCGCAGGACGGCCGCATCTCGCTCAATGCGCGCACCGCCGGCCGCATGCTCGACATCCGCGTCGCGAGTCTGCCGACGGTCGAAGGCGAAAAGCTCTCCATGCGTCTGCTGGACAAGTCGAAGAAGGCTCCGACCCTCGAGGAGCTGGGGCTTCCCGACGACATGCGCCAGACCCTGAGCGAGATCATCCGCCGCCCGACCGGAGCGCTCCTCGTCACCGGGCCGACCGGTTCCGGTAAGTCCACGTCGCTCTACGCGTCGATGGCCGAGATCAACAGGCCCGAGATCAACATCGTGACGATCGAAGATCCGGTCGAGTACCGGTTGGCCGGGATCAGCCAGATCCAGATCAACATCAAGGCCGGCCTGACGTTTGCCTCGGCGCTCCGCTCGATCCTTCGATCCGACCCGGACGTGGTAATGGTGGGCGAGATTCGCGACGCAGAGACCGCCAAGATCTCGATCGAGGCTGCGCTCACGGGCCACCTCGTTCTGTCCACCCTGCACACGAACGACGCGCCTGGCGCGATCACGCGCCTGAACGAGATGGGCGTCGAGCCGTTCCTGACGGGCTCGGCGGTGACAGCGGTGCTTGCGCAGCGACTCGCTCGAAAGCTCTGCGCGCACTGCTGCGAGATGTACAACCCCTCGTCCGACGAGCTGCTCCGGAACCGCGTTTCGCCGGAGGTCATGGCCGCCTCGGACGGGATGGCGTTCTATCGCAAGAAGGGCTGCCCGCGCTGTGGGCAGACCGGCTACAAGGGCCGCATCGGCATCTACCAGCTCCTCGTGATGACCGAGGAGGTCGAGTCGCTCGCGGTGAAAAGGGCGACCCGTGAGGAACTGGAGGCCCAGGCAACCGAGCAGGGCATGCGTTCTCTCTGGGACGACGGCCTGGCGAAGGTCGTCTCCGGCGTCACGTCGCTGGAGGAGCTCGGTCGTGTGCTCGTCTGAGTCGCGATGGGTACCCCATTCGAGTGATGCCGCAGCGGCAAGGTACGCCGATACGAAGCCTAAGGATTGGCTTTGAACGAGTCCGGTAGCGACGTCGTCACGCCGGAGCTCGCGCTCGTCGACCCGGAGCTCGCCAAAGCCCAGCGGAAAATCCCTGATCGAAAGGCGGCAATGTCTTCCAGCACCTCATCGAACGGCATGTTCTTCATCGACCCGGCGCAGCCTGCGCCTGGGGCCGGCGCCGACCTTTCGGCAGTGCCCCCTCCGGCCGAGCCTTTGCCGGTACCTGCTTCCGAGCCTCCGGCCGCACCGGCCGTTCCGCCCGCCCCGGCCCTCCTGCCCGTCGACGAGGGCTCCACGCCGATGCGCGACGTGCCCCTGGGCACGCTCATCTTTCGCGCTGGCCTCCTCGCAGAGGAGCAGCTCGAGGATGCACTCCAGGAGGGAATGCGCAGTGGAAAGCGCCTCGGAGAAGTCTTGCTCGAGCGCGGATGGCTGCACGAGCGGGATCTTGGGCGCCTGCTTGCCGGCCAGAAGGGATTGCCGTTCGTCGAGGTTCGCGCCTCTGATGCCGAGGCGTCGGCCCTGCAACTGCTGCCCGAGGAGAAGGCACGGCTGCAGACCGCGCTGCCACTCCGCTACGAAGACGGTCAGCTCATCGTCGCAGTCGCCGATCCTTCGAACGAGCTCGTGCTAGAGAACCTACGGCGCTCGCTCGGCTCGGAGCCGAGGCTCGTCGTCGCCCCGCAGGCCGAGCTGATCCAAGCAATCGGTGAGGCGTACTCCGGCGCCGTTGCGACGCCCGCAGCAGCAGAGCCGGAGCCCGCCGTCGAGCCGGAGCCGGCTCTCGTGCCCGATCCCACCTACGCGCCTGAGCCACCTGTCCAGGAGGAGCCGACACCAATGGAGGAGCCCACCCTTATGCCGGAACCCACCGTCACGCCGGAGCCCACCTTCGCACCGGAGCCCACCTACGCGCCGGAGCCGACGCCTCGCGCCGGAGCCGACCCTCGCGCCGGAGCCCCCTCTCCAGCCCGAGCAGCCTGCGACGCCGCCAGGTGTCGTGGCGCCGCTACCCACGGTGCTTCCGCCCGAGGAGGCGCGCGAGCCCCAGCCCTCCGCTCCGTCTCTCCAGCCGCCTCCCGAGCCCGCGGCCGAGGCTGTGCAGCAGCCCGCTGCGATCGAGCCGATGACGCTCACCACTCCGCCCGCCGAGGCTTCCCCGGCTCCGATTCTCGAGCAGCAGGCTCCCTTGGGCGAGCCCAGCGTCGTTCCGGAAGCGATCATGCCTCTCGCTGCGCCGGCCGTCGATGCTGAGCTCGCTCTCCCCGCGCCGCTCGCCCCGCCTGCGCCTCTGCAGCCGCCGATCGAGGTCGTCCATCCACAGCCTGCACCAGAGGCGCCGCCTGTCGCCGTCCACTACACCGCGCCGGCCGAGCAGGTCGTCGCCCCTCCGTCGCCGCAAGCACCGGTGGAGGCCCCGGTCGCAAGCCTCGAGCCGGAAACCTCGGCTTTGGTCCACATCGTCCTCCTCCGCCTCCACGATGGTGAGGTGCTCGAGGTCGGCAGCTTCCCCTCAGGGGCTGAAGCCTCGGCCCGAGCCCAGGAAGTCGTCAAGCAGATCGCCGCTGCGGAGGGCGACTCCAACTGGCCCTTCTTCGCCGAGCGCTACCTTCGGCCCGACACGATCGTCTCGGTCGACCTGCTCGAGGAGTCGTCCGACAAGTGGCTCGGCTCTTCCGTCCGAACTCGCTGGGCCAACCAGAGCGAGACATGAGCTCAGCACCACGTTTTCGCGTTATTGGACTCACCGCTGGACTGGCCGTCCTCGCCTTGGCAGCCGGGTTCTTCCTGCTGAGCCGAGGCCAGCCCTCATCGAGCGCGGCCGTCACGCACACGGTCATCCCGGTGTCGAAGCGGGCAAAGACGAAGGTCAAGAGGCCAGCGAAGCCTGCCCACAAGCCGGCTGCTCGCAAGCCTGCCGTTCGCAAGCCGGCGGTAGCCGAGAACGGCCTGCCGGCGGCCCTCGCCGCAGCGCTCCTCCGCCACGAGGTCGTCGTCGTCTCACTGTTCGCCCCGAACGTGGAGCTGGATGACATGGCGATGGGCGAGGCGCGGGCCGGAGCAGCCGACGCGGGTGTCGGCTTCGTCGCGATCGACGTGCTGAACGAAAGGCAGTCGCGGCCACTCACGAAGGAGCTTGGCGTGCTCGAGGATCCCGCGGTGCTCGTCTACCGGAGTCCCAGCGAGCTCGTGATGAGGTTCTCGGGCTTCGCGGACAAGCAGACTGTCTCCCAGGCCGCACGGAACGCAGGGCTGTGAGCGAGTCGGGGATCCAGCCCGTGCCCTCGTCCATGTCCGGCGGCGGTCGCGCTGTCGACGACGACTTCACCAGGACGGCGCGCAAGGACGGACGGCAGGTCGCCACGCTCAGGCGCCTGGCGCTCGGCAATCAGTTCATCGTCGAGAGCGACGTCTATCCGGTGGGGACGATGAGAGTCGAGCCGGTGCGCCCGGGGCCGTATGTCTTCGGCACCCGAAACGAGGCGAGCGCTTTCATCGAAGAGACGACGCTTGCGCTCGAGTACCTCGGCTGCGAGATCACCTGAGTAGGTCCCGGGCCACAGGCCCGGGACTCGCAGAAAATGCTTCGCACTTTCTGCGACCACGCTGGAGCCCGTCGAGCCATGTCCGGTGCCAGCACCGTCGTGTCTCTGACGGACAGGTGCGTGGGTGAGCGGTGGGTGATCACATCCCCCCAAATGGGGGTTCTGGGTGATCCAGGGGGGGCCGATACGCCAGGCAAGAGCCATCGACCCTTTCTCGAGATGAGGAGTATCAGCATGCTTGCAAGGCTCAGCGACAGGATCCACCGGAGCAAGAGCGAGGGTGGTTTCACCCTGATCGAGCTCCTGGTCGTGATCATCATCATCGGAATCCTGCTGGCGATCGCGATTCCGTCGTACCTCAAGTTCCGCGATCGCGCGAACAAGTCGGCCGCCCAGGCCAACGTGCGCGCGTCGATCCCGGCGATCGAGGCGTACTACGCCGACAACAACACGTATGCCGGCGCGACGCTCTCGTTCCTGCAGACGACCTACGACGCGGGCGTCAAGAACATCGTCGTTCAGTCGGCGTCGTCCACGACCTACTGCATCCAGAGCACCGTCGGCGCCGAGACCTGGAAGAAGTCCGGGCCGGGCGCAGACATCCTCACGGGTACCTGCCCGTAAGCGACTCGCTCGATCGAGCAGTTCCGAAAGGGGGCGCGAATGCGCCCCCTTTCCCCTATCTGGGGTGTCAAGCATCCCCCACGGCTCGCCGATATCGGTCTAGCCACCGACCAATGGCGAGAGAAGGAGAAAGAATGCTTTCAAGACTCAGCGACAGGATCCACCGGAGCAAGAGCGAGGGTGGTTTCACCCTGATCGAGCTCCTGGTCGTGATCATCATCATCGGAATCCTGCTGGCGATCGCGATTCCGTCGTACCTCAAGTTCCGCGATCGCGCGAACAAGTCGGCCGCCCAGGCCAACGTGCGCGCGTCGATCCCGGCGATCGAGGCGTACTACGCCGACAACAACACGTATGCCGGCGCGACGCTTTCGTATCTCCAGACCCAGTACGACGCGGGCGTCAAGAACATCGTCGTTCAGTCGGCCTCCTCGACGACGTACTGCATCGAGTCGACGGTCGGCGCGGAGACCTGGAAGAAGTCGGGCCCCGGTGCCGACATTCTCACCGGCTCCTGCCCGTAAGCGGACGACGTTCACTTGTTTCGAAGAGGGCGCTTCGGCGCCCTCTTCGCGTTCCGGTCAAGACACGTCTGGCGACGGCCGATAGAGCACGTGTGGAAGTCGCGGCCCGACCTACCCGTCTGACCTTGCCTGCGGCAATCGTCGAGCGGAGCAGCGTCAACGCCGCTCGCGTGCTCGCCGCCATCGTCGGGATCAGCTTCGCCGTGCGCGTCGCGCTGGCGTGGCTTCGGTCGACCCCGGTCTACTTCGGCGACGAGTATCTCTACTCGTCTCTGGGTCGCTCGCTCGCCGAGAGCGGCCGGCCTCTCGTTCGCGGACAGGCGGCGCACTTCCCTGCGCTGCTCGAGCCGCTGCTGACGGCGCCGGCCTGGCTCGTCGGCGACGTGGGCCTGGCGTACCACCTCGCACAAACGATCGGCGCGCTTGCCATGTCGCTGGCGGCCATCCCGGTGTACTGGCTGGCGCGGCGGCTCGGCCTGACGGCCGGTGTCGCGCTCGGGGCGGCCGCGTTCTCGATCGCGCTCCCGGATCTCATCTATGCCTCGTGGATCGTCGCGGAGCCGTTCGCGTATCCACTCACCCTCGCGGCCGTGGCGGCAGCCGTCGCGGCGATCGAGCGGCCGTCTCGCCGCTCGCAGCTCGCATTCGTGGCCTTCGCAGGGCTCGCGGCGTTCGCACGCATCCAGTTCGTCGTCCTGCCTGCCTGCTTCCTGGGCGCAATCCTCCTCGTCGGCTTGCGCGAGCGGCGCGTGCGCGCGGCTCTCAGGGAACAGCTCTTGCCGCTGGCCCTCTTCGCTGTGCCCGTGCTCGTAACGCTCGCACTCGGCCCCTCGCGCGTCCTCGCCTACTACAAGGGCGTCATTCACGTCGGGCTCGATCCGCTGGGGCTCGTGCAGGCCACGGGGTCGAACCTGCTCGTCCTGCTCTACGCCTCCGGCTTCGTGCTCGTTCCCGGCGCGATCCTCGGGCTTGTCCTGCTGCTTGCGCGACCCCGCACGCGCGGTGAGCTCGCCTTCGGGGCGATGGCGCTGATCGTGGCCGCGGTCCTGCTCGTGGAGGCCGGGCTCTTCGGGGCGTTCGAGCAGGCGCAGGAGCGCTACGTCTTCTACTTCCTGCCCTTCGTCGCTCTCTGCTTTGCGCTCTACGCGTCTCGCGGGTGGCCGTTCCGCCTCTACCACGCGCTCGTTGCCGCAGGCGTGGTCGCCGTGGCGGCGGTCGTGCCGCTCGCCGGCTATGCCGCTGCGGACGAGAAGGCTCACTCGGCTCTCCTGTACGGCGTCTTTCGCATCGAGCAGTGGCTCGGCACTCCGGGCAACGGCTCGCTCGCGGTTGCGCTCGCCGCCACGGTCGCCGTTGGAGCGCTCGTCGCCTGTTCGGCCCGCCCGCGGATCGCAACCGCCGTGGGGATCTCGCTCGCCCTCGTGCTGTGCAGCGGCTTCGCGGCAGCAGGCGTCGTCTTCGATCAGGAGAACGCCCGGTCGGTGCGGCACACGTTTCTGCCCGCTGACCCCTCCTGGGTCGATCACGCCGAGGTCGGCGACGTCGCGCTGCTGCGCAACATCGCGGGGGTCCGCGGCAGTGCGTTCCAGCAGCTCTTCTGGAACCGGTCGGTGAAGGAGCTGCTCCTGATGCCGGGTGCGCCCGAGATCGACCCGTTCCGTGCGGACCGCGTCCAGGTCGCCGACGACGGTTCACTCATGGTCGGCACGCGCCCGCTGACGAGTGCCCTGCTCGTGGACGACCATGCCGTCACGACGCGCTTCACCGGCGCCGAGAAGGTTGCGTCGGCGCCGGGCTACTCGCTGTACCGGCCCGCCGGCCGTCCGCGTCTCTCGCTCTTCTTCCTCGCCCGCTACGACGACGGGTGGATGGGCGACCGCGGGACGATCAATCTCTGGCCTCGCCCGGGCAGCACCCGCCTCGAGGGCACGCTCGTCCTCGATCTCGAGTCGCCGGCTCCGTTCCACGCGACGACCGTCAACTTCCATCTGCCCGATGGCCGGCTGGTCCACGTGCGAGTTCCGGGCAGCGCGTCCACGACCGTCCGCCTTCCCGTCTGCTCGGACGGTCCCTGGGTGACCGGCGTCCAGTCGAAGATGCGCGGCTTCCTGAACGAGCGTCCGGTGAGCGTGAAGGCCGGCGTCCCACGTTTCGTCCCGGGCGCGGCGGGCTGCTCGGAAAAGGCTGAGCAGCAGCCTCTGCCGCCGGGCATTCCGGGCCAGACGGCGTGAGCACCGCTCTCCGGCCGCGTGCCGCCGTCGAGCCTGCGGCGGCCCCCGAGCTGACGCTCCTCCCACGTGCAGGCCGAGCGCCCGAGCCGCGAATCGTGCTCACCCTCGTCTACGTCCTTGCGTTCACCTACCACTGGCTCCAGTCACGTGCGCACGTGACCCCTGCAGTGTTCGGGGACGAGCTCCTCTATTCCAAGCTCGCGCAAAGCCTCGCAGCGGGCCACGGCTTCACCGTTCGCGGCGAGACGGTGCTCTTCCCCGCGCCGTTCGCGGTCTTCCTGCAGGCCCCGGCCTGGCTCATTCATTCCACTCCGGCGGCCTACGCGGTCGTCAAGGCGCTCAACGTCGCCGTCATGGCCGCAGCCGTGTTTCCCGCCTACTCGATCGCCCGCCGGCTCGTGCGACCGGGATTCGCCGTACTCGCCGCCGCGGCTGCCGTCGCCGGCCCGACGATGCTGTACGCGCCCTATCTCATGTCCGAGGCGCTGGCGTATCCGGTCTTCCTGCTCGCACTCGCGACGATGTTGAGGGCGATCGAGCGGCCCTCGCGGAGGATGGAGGCAGCGGTGATCGCGGTTTCGCTCGCGGCGGTGCTGACTCGACTCCAGTTCGTCGTCGTGCCCCTCGTCTACCTGATCGCGGCTCCGCTCGCCGGACGACTATGCGGAGAGACGCTTCGCTCTGCAGTTCGCCGGCACTCCGTGTCGCTCGGCGTCCTCGGCGGGCTCATCGCCCTTCCCGTGCTCACGGGCGGGGCCGTTCTCGGCACGTATGCCGGCGCGACCCTGCTCCACTACGACCTGCGCGCGGTCCTCGGCTGGTCCGGCTTCGCCGCCGCCCTGCTGCCGTTCGCCGCGGGTTGGTTCGTCGTGCCCGGAGCTCTGCTCGGATTGGCCGTCCTCGCGGTCCGGCCACGCTCGCGAGGCGACGCCGGGTTCGCCGCGCTTGCCGTCTCGTCGGTCGTGTTGGTCCTGCTCGAGGTCGGAATGATCGCCGCCGGCGAGGCCGGCCGGGCGATCGAACGCTACGAGATCTACCTCGTCCCGCTCGCGGCGATCGCTTTCTTCGCCTACGTGGAGCGCGGCGCCCCCTGGCTGCGCATCTATGTCGCGCTCGCGCTCGTCGGCTCCGCTACCGCTTGGTTGATGCCGTTTCCCGAAAGAGCGGGCACGGCCTTCGCCTTCGACACGCCTACGTTGTCGGTCTACGCGCAGCTCGCCACGTGGTTCGGGCACGCCAACGCGGCGACGTTCTTCGCTGCGATCCCGTTCTTCGGAGGGATCGTCCTCGCGCTGCTGCCGCTTCGCCGCCGGTTCGCTCCAGCAGCGGTCGGCCTGGCCACGATCGGAGTTCTCCTCCTCAGCGGGATCCCCGCCTACGCAGGCGATCACGCGATGACGCGCGGCACCTTGCTGCTGCGCGCCGGCGATCCGCCGGACTGGTTAGACCGGAGCGGGCTCGGCCCGGCGGACTACCTGCAGCTACCGGGCGGCTCGGCCCACTACGGCTGGCTCCTCGAGAGCTGGAACCGGAACTTCCGCCACGCGATCCAGATGGGCCTCCCGAGCTACGACGGGTACGCCTCCTCCTCGGCCCGGGTCGACCGGGCTGGGCACCTCCTCGTCGACGGCCGCCCGCCAGGTGCGGGAGTCCTCGTCGTCAACGACTTCGGGACCGCGCTCGAGATCGACGGAAGCCGGGTCGTCGCGCGCCCTCGGGACGGGCTCACGGCCTATCGGATCCCTACGGCTCCGCACGTGCGATCGCTGGCGACCGGCGTCTTCTTCGACCGCTGGGCCGCCTCGTCGGTGCGCTACCGGGCCTGGCCCCGGAGCCATTCGCCTCGAGGCCGGTACCGCGTCGTCCTCGCGCTTCCGCGCGGGCTCGACGCGAGACACGTGACGCTCGGGCTCGAGGGCTTCCCCGGACGCAGCATCCTGATGCGGGCGGGCGACCGAAAAACCGTCCGGATCGCGACCGGGAGCTACCCGGCTCCGGCTCTCCGCATCACGACGGATCGAGCCGATTACGTGGGCGGGAGCACCGCCAACGCCCGCTTTCTGGCCGTCCAGATTCCGTCCATTTCATACGAGCCGGAACGTGCGCAGTAACGACTCAAGGAGCTGCCTTTCCGTGCCGATGACTCGTTCGAGGGACTGCCATGCCTGAAAACCAAATCTCCATCGACACGCTGCTCGAGCAGATGGTGGCGCACAACGCCTCCGATCTGCACATCACGGTCGGCTCGAAGCCGGCCCTTCGCGTGCGCGGCCACCTCGAGCGGTTGGACGCATTCCCGGTGATGAGCGCGGACACGACGCGCCAGCTCCTCTACCGGATCATCTCGAGCGAGCAGCAGAAGCGGCTCGAGATCGACCGCCAGCTCGACCTCTCCTACTCGATGCCCGGCCTCGCCCGCTTCCGAGTGAACATCTACTCGCAGCGCGAGAGTCTCGCGGGCGCGTTCCGCCTGATCCCCGCGGAGCTGAAGAGCCTCGAGGAGCTGGGACTACCCACGTCCCTCTACGAGCTGTGCCACAAGCCGCGCGGGCTCGTGCTCGTGACCGGCCCGACCGGCTCCGGTAAGTCGACGACGCTCGCAGCGCTGATCGACGAGATCAACCGAACGCGCGCAGAGCACATCATCACGATCGAGGACCCGATCGAGTTCCTCCACCGCCACAAGCGGTGCATCGTCAACCAGCGCGAGCTCGGCCCCGACGCGACCACCTTCGCGGAAGCTCTCCGCGGCGCGCTCCGCCAGGACCCCGACGTGATCCTCCTCGGCGAGATGCGCGACCTCGAGACCATCGCGACCGCGCTGACTGCGGCCGAGACCGGCCACCTCGTCTTCGCCACGCTCCACACCCAGGACGCCGCCTCGACGGTCGACCGCGTGATCGACGTCTTTTCCGCCGGCCAGCAGGGCCAGATCCGAACGCAGCTCGCCGGGACGCTCGAGGGCGTCATCGCGCAGACGCTGCTCCCGACCGCGGACGGCCAGGGCCGCGTCGCCGCCATCGAGGTGCTCGCGCCCGACGACGCCGTCCGGAACCTCATCCGCCAGGCCAAGATCGAGCAGGTCTACTCGATCATGCAGACCGGCGGCAAGAAGGGCATGCACACGATGGAGCAGGCCCTCGCCGAGCTCGTCCTCCGCGGCGTGATCACGCAGGAGGTCGCGATGGCGCGCTCGAGCCGCCCCGACATGTTGGCCGGCCTCCTGGGCCGGGCCGCCGGCGACGGCGCACAGGCTGCACCCCTGAGGATTGCTGAGGGCTAGCGAGATGGACCTGAAGAAGGAGATCAAGCTGAGGGACCTGCTGCCAAAGCGCGGCCCCAAGGACTCCGAGCCCTCCGCCGACGCGCCGACCCCCGCGGACACGGAGCAGCCTGCCAAGCCGAAGCGGAGCTTCAAGTTTGCGCGCAAGAGCAAGGATCCGGGCGAGGCGGTCGAGAAGGAGCCGAAGCGCCGGCAGCGAGGAAAGAGCGAGCGCAAGCCGAGCCATCACAAGCGGCTCGTAGGCCTCAAGATCGGTGCCTCACAACTGTCGGCCGCCCGCGTCGTGAACAACGGCACCGCCGAGCTCGTCCAGGTCGCCCGGCAGAAAATCGAGCCCGGAATCGTGGTCGGCGGCGAGCTTCGCGAGCCCGAAGCGCTCGCCAATGCGCTCAAGGACTTCTTCAAGGCGAACAAGCTTCCGAAGCAGGGCGTCAGACTCGGCATCGCGAGCAACCGCATCGGTGTCCGGACGTTCGAGATCGGCGGCATCACCGATCCGAAGCAGCTCGAGAACGCGATTCGCTTCCGCGCCCAGGAAACGCTGCCGATTCCGCTCGAAGAGGCGGTTCTCGACTACCAGGTGCTCGGAGACAGCGTCGATGAAGAGGGAACGCAGACCCATCGAGTGCTCCTCGTCGTCGCCTATCGCGATCTCGTCGACCGCTACGTCGGCGCCTGCAAGAAGGCGGGCATCAAGCTCGCCGGTATCGATCTCGAGGCATTCGCGCTCCTCCGCGCCCTTGGCGATCGTCCGGAAGCGGCGGGCAACGCTGCGATCGTCGTCGTGACGGTCGGCTCGGAGCGCTCGACGCTTGCGGTCTCGAACGGCGAGACCTGTGAGTTCACCCGCGTCATCGAATGGGGTGGGCAGAACCTGAACGTCGCCATCGCGCGCGCAATGGACGTGGCGCCATCCGAGGCGGAACCCGTGAAGCTCTCCCTGTCGCTGCTCGAGCCGGCCGAGGCGATGGAAGGCCTCGATCCCGAGCGCGCGGCGAAGGTTCGCACGGCCGTGCACGAGGAGCTTCAGCAGTTTGCGCGCGAGCTCGTGTCCTCACTTCAGTTCTACCAGGGCCAGCCCGGGTCGCTCGGCATCGGCGAGGTCGTCCTGACCGGCGGTACCGCCCAGTTGCCGGGCCTCGATGCCGAGCTCGGACGCTTGCTCGGCGTGGCCGTGCGCGTCGGCGACCCGCTGTCGCGCGTCAAGCTCGGCAAGAAGATCGACGCCGACCTCAAGGCCGGGTCGCTTGCGGTCGCAATCGGATTGGGCATCGAAGCATGAGAGCCGTCAACCTCCTCCCGCGAGACGACGGGCGGCGCCAGCGCTCCGGGTCGACTCAGAACAATCCACTCGTGGTCGGCGGCGTGGCAGGAACCGTCCTCGTGAGCGCCATCCTCGCCGCCTGGTTCCTGACCGCGAGCGGCGGTGTCGCCGACAACCAGAAGCGCCGCGACGCAGCTCTGGCCGAGCTCGCAGCGACGCCCGTTCCAGCCCCTACGACGCCCGGGAGCTCGCAGCTCGACCAGGAGAAGAGCGCGCGGATCGCCGCGCTGTCCGCCGCGCTCGCCGGACGGCTCGCCTGGGATCGCGTGCTCCGTGAGATCTCACTCGTCCTCCCCGAAGACGTCTGGCTGACGAACCTTTCGGGTCAGGCGCCGACGGCCGCCGCCGCTCCGGGCTCGTCCGGCACCTTCACGATCAACGGCCGGACCTATTCTCACGACGGCGTTGCCCGCCTGCTTGCCCGCCTGGCGCTCGTCCCCGAGTTGACGAACGTCCAGCTGCAACACAGCGTCGCCGAGACGACCGAGACGGGACGCGACGTCGTCGGGTTCACGATCACCGCAACCGTGAAGGCGGCGGGGTCGGCCTGATGCGTGGCAAGCCTTCAGCCGTCGTCGTCATCGGCGTCGTTGTCGGACTGATCGTCTACGGGCTGGCCGGCTACTTCCTGCTCGTCTCTCCGCAGCGAGCGAAGGCGACCAAGCTCAAGCACGAAACCGTGGCCACGCAGCAGCAGATCGACCAGTACCGCGCGCTCGCCGCCCAGGCCCGTGCGACTCCGCCGATCCGGGTCGCCGAGCTGTTCCGGCTGACCAAGGCCATGCCCGACAGCGTGGACATGGCGGGCCTGATCCTCGAGCTCAGCCGTGTCGCTCGTGACACCGGCATCCAGTTCGACTCGATCACGCCGCAAGGCGCGGCGCCGGTGTCCGGCTACTCGAGCATTCCGATCACCCTCGAGTTCGACGGGAACTACTACGAGCTGTCCGACTTCCTCTTCCGCCTTCGTAACCTCGTGCGTGTCGAGGGCGGGCAGCTGGATGCTCTCGGCCGCCTCTTCGTGGTCGACTCGATCAGCTTCGCCGAGAGCACGCACGCCTTCCCGCAGATCAAGGCGAGCCTGTCGATCCACGCGTTCGTCTACGGCGACGTCTCGACTACTACGACTCCGCCGGCGGACACGTCGACGACTTCGACGACGACGACCGGAACGACCACGACCCCAGCGCCGGAGACGCCACCAGCCGGCGCGAGCGCGACTCCGGAGATTCCGTAATGGCCAAGAAATTCGACGCCAAAGCAAAAGCCAAGCGCCAGAAGATCATCGCGGCCGTCGGCGGCGTGATTCTCCTCGCGGTGCTCGCGTACGAGGTGCCGTCGCTCATGAAGACGCTGAACAAGAAGCCCCCGGTCTCCGCGGTGGCGACGACGCCGGCTCCCGTCACCCCGGTCCCCGGCGCTGTGCCCGGAACTCCCGTCTCCGCTCCCGCAACACCGAGCGGAACGCTCTCCGACTCGGATCCCGCGGCGCAGCCCGACAGCGGACAGCTCCTCTCCTTCGACCGTTTCCCGACCAAGGATCCGTTCGTCCAGCAGGCGAACACGCCCAAGACGGCGCCCGCTCCGGCGGCGCCGGCAACTCCGCCGCCACCTCCGCCACCGCCACCGCCAGCCAACCCGCAGGCGGGCAAGCCGACCTCCGCGGTGATCTCCATCGACGGCGCGAAGGAGCAGGTCAACACCGGTGCGGCCTTCCCGGCTGTCCGACCCGGTGTTCCAGCTCGTATCGCTGACGAAGACGACCGCGAAGGTCGGTATCGCCGGCGGCTCGCTGTCGACCGGAGACGCGACCGTGACCCTTACGAAGGGCAAGAAGGTCACGCTCATGAACACCGCGGACGGCACGCGGTACGAGCTGGTTCTTGTCTCGGTGACCTAGAAAAGGAGTGGCCCGTGCCTACGGCCCTTGGGCCGCAGGCACGGGACCGTCAGTCCCCGGAGTCGGGCTTTACCGATCCGAGGCTTTGTAGGAGGGGGTCCTCGCCCGTCAGAAGGCGATACGCGACGGGAATTTGTCGCCTGCGCGAGACGCCGAGCTTCTGGCGAAGCACGTCGCAATGCGCCTTCGCAGTCCTCGGCGAGATGCCCAGCCGCTCGCCGACCTCGTCGTTCGACAGGCCGGCGGCGATGAGCTCCACGACTTCGCGCTGCCTCTCGGTGATCCTCAAGGCCCGCTCGCTCAGCACCTGTGTCATGTCGTCGACGCTAACAGCGCCGTGGCCCCGTGAACATTGGCCGAACGACGTATTTCTGCGCTTTACGCCGAAGGGGGTACGAAGCTCTTCTCGTGCCCGCGGCTGTTCGCCTCCGAAAGCTCGCTCTCCTCGAGCGCCCCGATCCTGAGCAGCAGCTCGAACTCGTCGCGCAGGTGCGTCCGCATCATCTCCGGGCCGTCGGTGGCGATCGTGAACGGGACGCCCGCATTCTTGAAGGCGTGGAAGGTGTCGCGCACCGCGTCCTCGTCCGGGAGCGCCTTCGTCAGCAGGTTCGATGTGGGGCAGATCTCCAGCGTGATCCCGGCTTCGCGAAGCTCAGCCATCAGCTGCGGGTCCTGCGCGGCGAGGATGCCGTGCCCGATGCGGTCAGGCCGCAAGGAGCTCACGACCTCGCGGATCTCGGCGATCCCGTGCTCGCCGCCTTCCTCACCGACGTGGATCGTCACGCCGAGGCCGGCGGAGCGCGCCTCGTCGACGAGCGGCGCCAGGTCGCGGTAGGGATACGGACCGTCGCTCGAAGGCCGCGGGCCGGCGATGTCGATGCCGACGACACCGCGTGGCGCGTACCGGATCGCCTTCTCGACGATGATCGCGTTCTGACGCTCGGAGAACGTGCGGTCCATCATCAGGATCAGGCCCACGCGCACCTGCGGGTACTCGAGGCTGGCGCGGTCGAGCCCGCGGATCGCGGCCATGATGATGTGGTCGAGATCGCGCTCGCCGCCGCGGTTTCGCTTCATCGGGTTGAAGCGCAGCTCGAGCGTCGTGATCCGCTGCGAGCGATACGCGCCGCCGATCGCGGCGTGCACGGAGCGTTCGACCGCGAGCGGGCTGGACTGGATCAGCTCGGTCCAGTGGTAGATCGCGTCGAGCGCGTTCAGGTCCTGGACGCCCTGTGGGTCGGAGACCGTGACGAGCTGGTCGAACTCCCAGAAGTCCTTGACCGGCAGCGCGATTCCCTGCTCGTGCGCCAGGCTCCAGAGGATGTCCGAGGCGACGGAGCCGCCCAGGTGGGTGTGCAGCTCGGCGAGACCTTCCATCAACCGAGCCTACAGAGGTTCCGGACCAAGGGCCCGCGACCCAAAGTGCGCCCGCCGAGGAACGATGCCTCGACCGGCCCGCCCCCTGCCACGAGCTACTCAGGCGTGGATGACGATCCTTGTCCCGAGCGGGACCTCTTTCATCAGATAGCGCAGGTCGGGCTCGTCGGCATGGAGGCAGCCGTTCGAGACCGCCTGGCCCCACGTCGGTGTCGGAGAGCCGTGGATTGCGAGGCGATCGCCTCCTGACCAGCCTTGCGGCAGGTTCGGCTGACGGCCAGAGAGCGCGAGGATGCAGCAGCCGTAGTACGAGCCGAACTCGGCGCCCTGGAGCTTGTCCGTGACGTAGAACTCGCCCGGCGGGGTCGGCGTATCGGGTGCCCCGATCGCGACGCTGATCCGGCGCTCGACGCCCTGCTCGTCTCGAACCGAGAGCTCGCGCCGCGAGAGGTCGACCACGAGCATGACCGGCCGCCGAAAGAGCCGCAGCGGTGCGGCGCGCACCCACCCGAGCTGGTCGTTGCCGAGCGCCGGGCTTCGTACCGCGATCCAGTCCCCCTTCCGAAGTGCGACCGCGAGCGTCTGCGGAGAGCCGAACTCGGTGCGAGCGCCGACCTCGCCGATGATCGGTCCCTTCGGGCGGGCGCGCAGGGCAATCCGGTGACCCGGCGGCACGCGCGCGGCAAGGTCGCGGATGCGCTCGAGGGCCGGCCGGTGCTGGATCGGCGGCGGCTCTGCGACGGTGGGGGGCGCGGTGGGCTCCGAGTCGCGCAGGACGAGCACCGCTGCGACGCCGATCGCGCCGGCGACCAGCAGTCCGCGCGACGGCGAGAGCGGCCGGGCGGCGCACGGCGCTAGTGCGGTTTCACGTCGGCGGCGCTCGCGTCCACGTACGCGCCCTGCTTCGCGAGCAGCGCCTTGTCCGCGTCATTCGCGACTCCGAGCGCGCCGTCATCCGCGGGGGCAGCCGTCAGGAGACCGATGAAATCGACCTTCTGGCCCACTTTGAGGTTGGGCGGGCTCCCGCCTTTCAGCCGCATCTTGACGAGGATCCGCCGACTGCTGCTTCGTCCGGCCCAGAAGGCGTCGGAGCCGACGAGGGCGATCACACGCAGAGACGTTCCCTCAGCTTGGGTCGGGGCGAAGCGGACGATGCTCTTCCCGAGAAGCGGAATCAGGTCTCGCTTGTTGGCGAGGAGCGTTGCCTTGGCCGTACTGCCCGGTGGAACCTTCGGCGTGGGGATAGGCGTTGACTCGACCGTCCTCGTCGTGGCGCTCGGAGGCGTCGTCGGCAGTGGCCGTGCTCTTGTTGTCGTCGCCACAGGCGGCCAAGAGGACGACGATGAGCGCGAGCGGCGCCACGCGGCGCAGACGGTCGATGGCGGGCGTCACTTCGGTCATTCGGCTCCTCCGGGCAGTCGGCTGACGAGCAGGCCGCCGAAAGGTACCGAGCCATGCATAGTTCCTGCGCGATGAAGGTCGGGATCGTCGTGCCCGTACTCCTGGTCGTTCTGGGGCGCCGTGGTCGAGCACGCGGAGCTCCAGGCGGCTGCGCTACGGAAGCTGGACCTCGACGTGCGGCTCGTCATGGGCAACGACCCACCTGGAAGCTTCACGCGCGTCCTCCACCCCCGGCTCGGACGGCACGACGAGCCGCCGCCGGAGGTGATTCCGATCGGCCGCTCGGTGATCGTGCCCGCGAACGGGTCGCTGCCGAACATCATTCTCAGCCCGCGCTCGGTCTGGCGGATCCGGCGTGTGCTCGAGACGGGAGCGCTTCGACCTCGTCCACATCCACGAGCCGATGACGCCGACGCCCGGGCCCGCGACGATGGCCCTGGCCCGCTGCCCGATCGTCGCGACCTTCCACGCGTCCGGCGAGCTCTCGTGGCTGAAGCTGGCAAAGCCGGTCTGGGGCTTCCTGCTCGACCGAGCTCGACCACCGGATCGCCGTCTCCGAGCCCGCGCGCGAGACGGCCGCCCGCTACTTCCCCGGGCGACGTACGAGCTGATCCCGAACGGCGTCCTCGTCCCGGACCGCGGCGGATGCCGGCGGGCGCGGGAAGACCAGATCGTCTTCATCGGCCGGCAGGAGCCTCGCAAGGGCCTGCAGGTCCTGCTCCGCGCCTGGCCCGAGATCCGACGCCGGACCGGCGCGCGGCTGCGGGTGATCGGCGCCGATCCGCTCGCGGTCCGGCTGCTCTTCGCGCGCCTGCGCGTGTCCGAGCGAGGGCGTCGACGTGCTCGGCTTCCTTTCCCAGGACGAGCTGACCGCGGAGCTGCTCGGCGCGAAGGCGCTCGTCGCGCCGTCGCTCGGCGGCGAGAGCTTCGGCATGGTGCTCACGCGCGCGTTCGCGTGCGCGACTCCGGTCGTCGCCTCGGACATCTCCGGCTACCGCGGCGTGATGGAGCCCGAGGCTGGCCTGCTCGTGCCGCCCGGCGACCCGTCCGCGCTGGCGGAGGCGGTCATCTCCCTGCTCGCGGACGAGCAGCGGCGCAGGAGCTCGGGCGCGCCGCACGCGCGATCGCACAGGAGCGCTACTCGTGGGACAGCATCGCGCAGCGGCTCGTCGGAGATCTACGAGAGACCTGGCCGGGTCGCGCAAGGCTGTTGCGGCGTGAGGCTCTCCAAGACTCCGCTGGGGAGCGGCTCGGCGCTGATCGTGCTGGTCTTCGCGGGCGATGGTCGCGCTCTTCGTCTGGCGACGGCCCGGACTGGAACCTCGTCGCCGACGCCTTCAGGTTCGTCGCCTGGCAGTGGGTCGTGGCCGCGATTGCCCTCAACCTCGTCTCGGTCGTCGCGCGGGCGGCGCGCCTGGCAGCGCGTGATCGAGCAGGCGATGCCGCCGCCGACCCCGTCTTTCGCGCGGTCTTCTCCGCGTTCGGGGTCGGTCTCTTCGCGAACGCGGTGCTGCCCGGCCGGATCGGGGAGCTGGCGCGGGTCGGCGTGCTGACGCGCCGGATCAGGAAGCAGCGGCGCGCGACGCGTGGGCGACGCTCGTCGGCACGGTCTTCGCCCATCGGGTGTTCGACCTCTTCCCGGTGCTGCTGCTGATCGGCTACGTCGCTCGCGACCGCGAAGATCCCGCACTGGGCGCTGACGAGCCTGACCGTCTTCGTCGTCGTCGGCTTCGGGATCTTCGCGTTCGCGCTCGCGAGCGCGCGGCGGCCAGCAATCGCTCGGTGCTCGAGGAGGCGGGATGCGTGCCCGGCGCCTGGTCACGATGGCCAGGTACGGCCTCGGCGTCATGCGCACGCCGGTGCCCGCGGTCGAGGCGGCCTTGCTCCAGTGCGCTCGGCTGGACGTGCCAGCTGTTCGCGGTCTGGGCGACGATGCGCGCGTTCGACATCCACGCGCCGCTGCCCGCCGCGGGGCTCGTGCTGGTGCTGATGAACGTGGCGATGCTCTTTCCGCTCTGGCCCGGGCAACGTCGGTCTCGTGCAGGCCGCGGTCGCGCTGCCGCTCGTCTCGTACGGTGTGCCCGTATCCGAAGGGGTTTGCGTTCGGGATCGGGCTGCAGGCGATCGAGATGTCGGTCGGCGTCGGCATTGGCTTGCTCTTCCTGGCCCGCGAGGGGCTCTCCTTCGCGATGCTGAAGCGGATGCCGGGCGCGGAGCAGGCAGAGGTCGCGCAGGCGGGAGAGGCTGAGGCCGACACCGCAGAGGAGCCTGCTCGTGCGCGCGCTCGCATCTCCGGCTAGCTGCAAGGGAGCCCTGTCCGCCGTAGAGGCGGCACTGGCTTTGGCCGCCGGGACTTCGCGCGCGGTGGGCTTGACGCGGACGAGGTGCCGGTTGCCGACGGGGGCGAGGGAACGGTAGAGGTGTTCGCGGCGACACTCGGCGGCGAGTGGCGGTCGGCGGCGGCCTCCGATCCGCTCGGCCGCGTGGTCGAGGCGCGGTATCTCGTCCTGGAGGACGGGACGGCGGTCGTCGAGGCGGCCGAGGCTGTGGGCCTCGCTCGACTGGCGGAGGAGCGAGCGCGACCCGCTGCGTCGCGTCGAGCCGCGGGCTCGGAGAGCTCATGCTCGCCATTGCCGGCGAGACACGGGCGGTCCGATCCTCGTCGGGCTCGGCGATTCGGCGACGGTCGACGGCGGCGCCGGTCTGCGCGAGGTCGTGGGCGACGCTCTGGCCGGCCGCGAGCTTCGGGGTCTCTGCGACGTGCGCAACCCGCTGCTCGGCGAGCGTGGCGCCGCGCGTGCCTTCGGTCCCCAGAAAGGCGCCTCGCCGGAGCAGGTCGAGGAGCTCGAGGCCCGGCTCGCGGGAATGGCCGAGCTTCGACCCTACGCAGGCCTGGCCGGCGCGGGCGCGGCCGGTGGGCTCGGCGCAGCGATCGCCTCGCTCGGCGGCGAGCTCGTCTCGGATCGGCGCTCGTTCTCGAGCGGATCGGCTTCCGCCAGCTGGTCGCCGGCGCGGACCTCGTCGTCACGGGCGAGGGGACGATCGACCGCTTCGAGCCGGGAAGGCAAGGCGGTCGGCGAGGTGGTTCGGATCTGCGAGGAGGTAGGGTGTCCGCTGCGCCGCCTTCGGCGGGGTGGTGGACGAGGCTCTGCCCGGAATCGAGACCTCACGCGCTGAGCGGCGACCCCGAGCGGGCCGCGAGACGACCTCGTGGAGCTCGGAGAGCGGTTAGCCGGCGCGCTGCTCGGACGCCGCGTAGCACTCTTCGCCATCATCTGGAGCATCTTCCAGGCGAGGTCGGCGTTCTGCTCGACGAGGGGCTTGAACTCCCACGACGTGATCCCGTAGCACTTGAGCGGCGTCTTGGCCGTGATCGTCGCAGTCCGCGCGCCGTCGTCGATGAGCGCGACTTCGCCGAAGTAGTCCCCGTGCTTGAGGGTCTTCAGGTCCTCGCCCTGGACGCTGACCGTCGCCTCGCCCTCGTCGATGATGAAGAAGCCGATCCCGCCTGCCCCTCGCTCGCGATCGTGTCGCCCGCGTCGAAGGTGCGCTCCTTCATCGAGCTGGCGAGGCCCTGGATGTCCCTCTTGTCGAGGCCCGAGAAGAGCGGGACTTGCTGGATGAGCTCTTGCGAGGCAGCCATGGCTCGGATTCTAAGCAGGCTTGGAGTTGGTGGCTAGGGCGTCGCTCGCGATGCGCGCTTCAGGACGGGCGGCTTGGCCGCACGTCCGTCGAACGACCGGTCGACCGACCCGGATCGACCTCAACCACTCTAGGGCTTGACTGCCTCGACCCGGCGCGCGAGCTCCTCGATCCGGCCCTGGGCCGCGTCGAGCTTCGTCGAGCAGAGGCGGTAGAGCTCCTCGCCGCGCTCCCAGAGCGTGATCGCCTCGTCGAGGCTCGCCTCGCCGCTCTCGAGCCGCTGGACGATCGCCTCCAGCTCGCGCTGCGCGTCCTCGAAGCTCGGCTCGGTCAGCGCGTGTCCTCCACGCGTTGCGCCGAAGCCGCCCGGTCCGAGCTCGACGTCGACCGGCGTGCCGGGCGCGACCTGCGAGCTCGAGCGCACGATCTCGCCGGCGGCGCGGACGATCGCGTAGCCGCGTTCGAGCGTGGCCCGCGGCGACAGTGCTCGGAGGCGGCCGGCCGAGTGCTCGAGCGCCGCGCGCCGCCGTTCGAGCAGCGAGGAGGGGTGCGCGCCGCAGGTGGTCGCGCGCGAGAGTCGAGACGGCGGCGCTCTCGGTCGAGCGCGCCGCGGGCCCCGCGTGCGAGGGCCGTTCGCGAACGCTCGAGGCGGGCTGTGAGCTCGGCAAGGTCCGGGACGACGAGCCGCGCGGCGGCCGTCGGCGTCGACGCGCGAGCGTCGGCGACGAGGTCGGAGAGGGGCGTGTCCTGCTCGTGGCCGACCGCGGAGACGATCGGGACCGGGCAGGCTGCGATCGCGCGCACGAGCCGTTCGTCGCTGAACGGGAGGAGGTCCTCGAAGCTGCCGCCGCCGCGGGCGAGGACGACGACGTCGATCTCGGGCGCGCCGCAGATCTCGCTGCAGCGCCTCGGCGATCGCGGAAGCGGCGCGCGGGCCCTGGACGTAGGTCTCGGCGACGAGGATCCGGGCCGGCGGAAAGCGCGAGGTGATCGCGGTCAGCACGTCGCGCTTGGCCGCCGCGTCGTTGCCGGTGACGAGCCCGATCGCGCCGCGGGAGTCGCGGCAGCGCGTCGCTTGCGCTCGGCGCGAAGAGCCCTTCGGCGGCGAGCTTCCGCTTCAGGCGCTCGAGGGCGGCGAGATGGTCGCCGAGGCCGAAGCGCTCGATCGAGAGGGCCCGCAGCCGAAAGTCGCCGCGGGCCTCGAACAGCTCGGGACGCCCGAAGACGTGGACGCGCTCGCCGTTCGCGAGCTCGAGCCGCAGCGCGTCGAACTGGCCGCGGGGCATCGTCACGGCGAGGCAGGCGCCGTCCGTCGGGGTCCTTGAGCGTCAGGAAGACGCTCTGCCAGCGATCCTGGCGACGAAGCTCGGTGACCTCGCCCTCGACCCAGACCGTCGGCAGGCGCGCGAGCCACTCGCCGATGCCGCGGTTGAACGACGACACCGTGAAGACTCGGCGGTCGCCGTATTCGATCGCCTCGACCTTCACGCCCGGATGCTACGCCCTGCGTGGCTGCGCCGCGCGCACGCAGGCGCGCGTCGTGCGGTCGATGCGAATTGTTCGCCTTCCGGTCGCAGCGCGTGCGCATTTCAGCGATACGCTCGCACGCGGGTGGCGGGTGGAATCCTCTCCCCACCCGGGTGGGGAGACGTCGCGGGGCTAGAGGAGGATCTCGGCCGCGGTCTGCGGCTCGCAGCCCTTGCCTGACGAGCTCGACTGCCGCGTGCAGGTCGGCCTCGCTGTGCGCGAGCCGCTCGGCCAGCGGGAGCGGGTAGCCCGCCTCGATCAGCACGTGCAATCGCCAGCCTTCGACCTTGTCGCGCTCGCTCTGTTCGTGTTCGGCGATCTGGGTCATCGTCGTTCACAGGCCGGAGATTCGTCCTCTGCACGCCGAATCCCTGCCCGCCGAGCGCGCAGGAGCTAACGCGCGAGCCCCTGCAGCGCGTCGAGCCGCTGCTCGGCCCGCGAGACCGTCTGGTCGATCCGGCGCGCGAGCTCGGTGAGCCGCTCCTCGAGAGCCGCGCGCTCCGCTCCTCGTCGCGCGAGCGCCGCCAGGCGCCCCCGGAAGTCCGCCTCGACCTCGCCGAGCCGTTTCGCCGAGCGTCGCCACGAACTCGTCGCGCTGCCGCTCGAGGCCGCCGCGACCTGCGCGAGCTTCTTCTCGAGCCGCAGCCCGCCGGCGTCGCCGAGCTGCGTCATGCGCTCCGCGAGCAGCGACTCTCCCTCGCGCGCGAAGCGACTGGACGGCGCGCTCGAGCTCCGGGTGAGGCGGCGCGCCGCTTCCTCGCGCGCGGCTCTTGATCGTTCCGTCGAACTGTGCGCCGCAGCGTCCACGAACGTCCGGCGGCGCGGTCGAGCACGCGCTCGAGCTGCTCGACCTGGCGTCGCTCGACATCCGCGAACGTCGACTGGATCCGTCGCGACGCCTCGGTCTCCTCGCGCTCGATCCGCCGGACGAGGTCTCGCTCCCGGCGGTCAGCCGCTCGGCAACCTGGTGGAGCGCGCGCCGCCGTTCGGTGGCGTGTGCCTCGAGCTCGGCCGCCGCGACGCCGCCGCCTCGCGTTCGCCGCGCGGCCAAGATCGTCGCGAAGCCGGACGACGTGCGGCCCGCTGCTCTTCGTCGGCCGCCTTGAGCCGCTCTGCATCGTTCTCGAGCCGCGCCTCGAGCGCCTCGATCAGCGACCGCTCTCGCTGCGGCGATCTGCTCGAGCCGCGTCGCCGAGCTGTCCGCTGCGCGCGATCGAGATCCTGGTGCCACGACGCGAGCCGTTGCTCGACCTGGCCCTGCACCTTCGCGAAGGCCTCGGCGAGCCCGTGCCGCAGCCGCTCCTCGCTCTCGCCCAGCGCCTCGCGCCGGTTCTCGGCCAGCCGCCGTTCGTCCTCGGCATACGCGGAGAGCGAGTCGGCTCGCCCGCGGGCCAATGTCCGCTCGAGCTCGGCGGAACGCTCGCGGAGCTCTTGTTGCACGACGGCGTCGAGCTCTGCCTTCGCCCGCTCGATACTCGCGGTCGAGCGCTCTGGCCGCGCGCCATGCCGCGGCGCAGCGCCAGCGCTCCGAGGATGGCGATCATGCAGGCGAGAAGCCCGGTCCGACGATCGCGAGGTCGACCCGGGCGCAAGGCGAATGCGACCCAGGCCGCGGTGGCGCTACTCCCGTGACCGCGAGCGGCGACCAGCAGCAGTCGCCTTCCGGCCCGCTCGAGCGCAGCGCCGGCGAGCGCCGCCGCCGCCAACGACGACGCCGCGGCGAAGACGATCTCGAAGGCGAGCCTCGATCGTCATTCGGCCATCGTAAGTCGCCTGCTCTGCAGAGGCGAAGCACGAGCAGGCCGCGGCCAGTGAGCGACCGCCAACGTCAGGGCGCGAAGGGCGGCCTCGGGCGCCGCGGTCAGCGTTACGTCGGTGACCGGCTCACGGGCTGCCGTCGAGCAGTCTCGATCGTGCCGCTGAACCGAGGCCACGCGCCGCCGGACGGTTCGCACCTGGGTCGACAGGTGCCGCTGCGCAAGGCTCAGGAAGCCCGCGAACGTGGCCGCGAGCAGAGCTCCGAGCGGTGATCCGCTCGGCCATCGCGACGTAGCCGACGAGCAGCGGGAACGAGCCCCAGTCGACGCGCGAACCAGACGTCGGAGTGGAACGCGCCGCCGAACAGCTCGAGGTTGTACGCGACAGACGACGAACGCGCCGACAGCGACGAGCGGCGCGAGCCAGGGCGTGTAGGCGATCGAGCCGTAGATGCCGAGCACGACGGCACCCGCCGATCGAGACCACGCGAGCGCGACGAGCGTGCGGTCGGAGATCTGCGTCTCCAGCGGATGGCCGTTCAGCTCGTCGAGCGCGTGCGCTCCGATGCCGACCGCGAGGAAGAACGCGGCGAGCGCGACCAGGAGCCGGTCGATCTCGAAGTGCGGCGGCGAGCGCGGCGCCGATCACGACGTACGAGAGATGCCAGAGCGTGTACGGCGGATGCAGCAGCGTCACGTAGTCGCGCCAGCCGCCCGGCTCGAGCGCGTAGAAGGCGGGCCTCGGCTCGCGCTCACGCACGTCGCCCCCAGACGACGTAGCCGCCCGCCGAGGCTGAGCCGACGCACCTGCGGACGTCCTCGATCCCGGCTGCCCGCCAGAGCCTCGAGCTGTTCCGCGAGCGGCAGGCGGTCGTGGAAGGTCGCGGATGCTCGGCCCGAGAAACGCGCCGACCTCGTGCCAGCCGGGCGAGATCAGCCGCGCCGGCGACAGGCAGTCCGACGCGCACGTAGAGCTCCCAGAGCGGCCGCCAGAGACCACGCGGTAGTCCGAACTCGAGCGAGGCGACGAGCCCGCCCGGCCTGACGACCCGCGCCAGCTCGCGCAATGTGTCCGCGGGATCCTCGACGTAGCGGAGCAGGTACGTGAACGTGAGGCCGTCGAAGGAGCCGTCCTGGAACGGAAGCTGCTCCGCGCTCGCCCTCGACGAGGCGGATTCGGTCGACGAGCCCGGCGGCCTCGATGCGACGGCGGCCGGACGCCAGCATCTCGGCGCTCTGGTCGAGGCCGACGACGCGACAGCCCGTTCTCTCGCGCGAGCTCGATCGCGACGGCGGCCGTGCCGGTCGCGACGTCGAGCACCTCGTCCCCGGGGCCGGCACTCGATCCGAGAGACGAGGAAGCGCCGCCAGCGAGGGTCCTGGCCGAGCGAGAGCAGGTGGCTCCAGCGGTCGTAGGTCGGGCCGAGCGGCGCGAAGAGGTCGCTGCGCCAGCCGGGAGCGCTCCGAGAAGGGCCATGCGGCCGAGTTTATGCTGCCGCCGTGGGCGCTCCGGGAGGATCTCGACCGTGCCGCCGCCGGCGGCAGTCCGCCGCGGACGCCGAGCAGGGGTCGCAGGCGTCGTGTCCGGCCGAGGCCGAGCCGGACGAGCGCACGTATCTCTGCGCATTCGCAGCGGCGAGGAGCGCACGTGGCTCGTGCTCGACGACGCAGGGAGCGGCGGTCGCAAGCCGCGATGCGTCCGGCGCACCGTGTCGATCACGCGCTCTGCGAGTTGGCCGAGGAGCAGCGCCGGCGGAGGAGAGCTTCGGCGAGCTTCGTGAGCAGCTCGTGGCTCTGAGGCTGACCGAGAATCCGCCTGGGATCGAGGAGGCCGAGGAAGCCGCGCTCGCTCTCGAGCAGGCGATCGGCGCGCCACCGCGCCTGGCCGAGCCCGCGCTACCTCGACCGAGTCGGAGCCGCGACGCGGCGTCTCGAGGAGGCCCTCGGCCCGAGCTCCGGGCTCGCCGTTTGCGGAGGCGATGAAGCAGCGGCCTGGCATCGGTCGAGGAGTTCGCTCGCGACGTCGAGACGAGCTACGAGCGACACTGGAGTGAGCCGCGTCGCTATCGTTGGACGCATGGAAGGCAGTTTCGGATTCCCGCTCGGCGGCGATCCCGACGAGCTGATGCAGAACCTGCAGGAGTTCGCGGCACGCCAGGCGGAGTCGGTCGCCGAGGCCCAGCGCGAGCAGTTCGCGACGCTGACGCTGAACACCGCGGTCGAGCTGACCGGCGCGGCTCTGAAGCGGATGACGGTCGAGGGCAGCCCCGACGAGCAGTCGATCGCTCTGACGGGACGCGATGCGCGTCCTCTTCCCCGAGGCGGTGGCGCTGGTCAGCGCGGCCCGCCAGGGGTTCATGCGCGAGAGCTAGCTCAGGCTCGGAATCGGCGCCTCGACCGACGGGCAGGCGCATGGCTGGTCGCCCGAGTGCAGCACGCGGGCTGCACGTCATGCCCATGTTCGTGAAGCAGTGGCAGCGAGGGTTTGCGCACAGCCGGCCGGGCAGTTGCACTCCGAGCAGCGGAAACGGCACCCGACTCGACCGCCGCTACGTCAGGCAGCAGAACCATTCGCCGGAGGTCGAGCAACCTTCCGGGCACCCGGCACCCTGGCGCGCACGTCTTGCACGGAAATGGCCCGCCACCGTCGCAGATCGGCCGATGCCGACGCACGGGTTGCAGGGCCCGCCGCCGCAGCCGACACAGCCCGGTCGCGACCCAGCGAGACCTCCGTGCGCGGTCAGACAGAGGCCGGCTCCGAGCGATCCGACGCCCAGGAACTTGAAGAGCTGCCGCTGCGACGAGCTCCCGGCGAGCTCCGCGAGCCGCGGCCGACGTAGGTCCATCTACGGGCGAGGCTGGGGATCGGCGCTTCGAGCGGCGGGCACGCACACGGCTGGTCGCCCGAGTGGAGACGTCGGCGTGCACGGGATCGCGAGTGTTCGTGAAGCAGTGGCACGACGGGTCTCGCAGTTCCGAGGGCCCGGACAGTTGCACTCCGAGCAACGGAACCGGCACCCGTACGTCCGCTCGTCAGGCAGCAGAACCACTCGCCGCCGGTGAGCACCCGGTCGGACATCCACCGCCCTGCTGCGCAGGTCTTGCAGGTGAAGCCGAGGTCGACAGACTGTCGCAGCGGATCGCGGGGAGTAGCAGGGATTGCACGGCCCGCCGCCGCAGCCGACGCAGCCCGTGACGGCGCCGAGTGAGACATCGGTGCGGGTGAGGAAGAGGCCCGGCTCCGAGGGAGCCTGCGCTGAGCAGCTTGAAGAACTGCCGGCGCGAGGAGCGTCGCGCGAGCGCGTGAGCGGTCATGTTCGCGAGATCCACGGTAGGAAGTGACCCCCGCGGTGATCATCTTGTGCTCGTCGAGCGCGACCTTCTCGACGGAGAACGTCCGGCAGCGGCTGGTACGCGCGCTCCCTGGCCCGGGACGCCTTCGCAGTGCGGGTGAACTGGTCGTCACGATCGACCGGCGTGGTCAGGGCTGCTCGCGAACACGGTCACGTTCTGCATGAACGACTCGCCGTTGTCGCCGTTGACCTTGCGGCTCAGAGGTAGATGGATCCGGTCCTCTCTCCCCTCCCTCCCGTCCCGCTAGGAAATCACGATCAGGGCTGCAATTACAAGGGCCGTCGCGCCGACGAGGCGCTTGAGAGGCAGCACCCGGCTCTGGATCGCATCGCAGATCGCGCCGAAAGTCGTCGTTCGCGGCCGTCGAGACGGCGGCGACGACCGCTAGCGCGCGCGCGGCTCCGTAGACGGTCGTGATCGCGACCGCGTCGCCAGTCGCCCGACGAGGAAGGCCGCGAGCGGGACGACGAGGAGCGACTGGTACGGGATGCGCGTCGTGACTGCCGATCCCGAGGTCGAACCCCCAGGCGAAGATGCCCGGGTAGTGGCCCATCGAGCACGGCCACGTCCCGGGGTTTGGCGCTCCCAGGTAAGCGGCCGAACGGGCAGCACGCCCGAGGTCGACGGCGGCCGCGTAGAGCAGCGCGCCGGTCACGACGACGACGAAGACCGTGTCCAGTGCGTCGCCGATCGCGGCGCGCAGGAGCAGTCCAGCGAATCCGAGCACGACGCCCATCACGGCTCCTCCGGGAGACCGCCGCGACGTGAAGGGCGAGCGCTGTCTTTTTCCTGCCCACCTGGACCAGGGGACCGATCTGTCCGACCATGGACAGCCCTCAGGGGCTGGCGGCCGTCGACAGCCCGACGACGAGGCTGAGGCTGACGAGCACGAAGACCGGGAAGGCCCCGATCGCAGGCTCTGCCGCTCCGCCCACGAGCACGGCGGCTACGAGACCGGCAAGGGCCGCCAGTCCGAGCAGGCCGCCGAGCCTTGCCGTGTTAGCCATGTGCGGCCGCGTGCAGCGGACCCTCGAGCGGCGGGCACGTGCAGGGCTCGTCGCCCGAATGGAGCCTCGGTGTGCACGGGATGTTGAGCCGTGTGAAGCAATGGCACTCCGTACCGTCGGCGCACCCAGGCGGGCAGTTGCACTCCGAGCAGCGCTGGCGGCACACCGTGCCGGACAGGCAGCAGAACCATTCCCCCGAGGTCGAGCAGCCTGCTGGGCAACCTCCGCCCTCCTGGCAAGTCTTGCAGGGGTAGGACGGGTTCAGGGCATCACAGAGGATCGCGGGCGACCAGCAGGGGTTGCACGGTCCGCCGCCGCAGCCGACGCAGTAGCTGACCGCGCCGAGCGAGACATCGGTGCGCGTCAGCCACAGACCTGCTCCGAGCGAGCCCGCCGCGAGAAACTTGAAGAAGTGGCGGCGCGACGACTTCCGTGCGAGCGCGTGAGCCGCTTTGCCGGTGAGATCCATCAGCTCTCCCTCGAATCCGCGAGCGCGTGGTCGCCGTTGCCGTCCATCTCGACAAATCCGGAGGCCTGGAGCGTGCCCTCCTGCTCGAGCAGCGACTCGAGCTGGCGCCAGTCGTTGGCGATACCCCGGATGACGACGTTGCGCTCGTGGTCGAGCAGGTACGCAAACGGGGTCAGCGTCACGAGGTAATCCTTCTCGATCTGCCCGTTCGTGTCGACGACCATCGGCGCCTCGAGCCGGTTCATGCGGCCAAATGCCTGGCACGACTCGATGTCGCCGCGGCAGACGACGAGGAAGTCGAACTCGGGCCTCGTCTTGCGGACCTCGTTCAGGCCGGGCATCAGCTCGCGGCAGGAAAGGCAGCCCGGGGACGTGAAGACGATCATCCGCGGCTTGGGCTCGCAGCGAGGAGAGCGTGACGAGCTCGCGGCTCTCGGAGTCGACGCCGTGGAAGTCCGGCGCGAGCGTCCCGCGCTCGAGGCCCGTGTCCGTGATCAGCGCGCCCGGGTCGTCGCCCAGCCGCAGCTGGAGAAGGCCGAGCTGGCGCAGCGCTCCCGCCAGCAGGAACGCGAGCACGAGCACGAGGAGCCAGAGCACGATGTAGGACGCTAGCCAGACGCCGCTCACTGCTCTTCCTGCCTCGGATGGAGCGGAACGGTCGAGCGGCTGGTGCCGGAAGCTCACGCGGCGAGTTGGCGTCGGGTAGAAGGTCGCCTCTGAGCGCAGGAACGACCACGCGAGCGGGATGAGCCCGGACAGCCGCGTCGCAGCCACGAGGGCGGCCGTCATCAGGAGTGCCGGAACGAGGTCGTCGCGGGCGATCGACGGCCGTGTCGCTGCGTGCGTAGACGAGGACGGAGACGGCAATCCCGGTGAGGGCGAGGGCGCGGATGAGCGCGACGGGCGAGATCGTCTCCACGTCCGAGGCGCCGAAGCAATGACACGGCGCCCGGTTCGAGCGGGCGAGGCTCACCGCGAGCGCTGCAGCGAAGACCGCGAAGAGCGCGATGGCCCCGATCGCCGCCAGGATCGGCACGAGCCCGCTGATGAGCAGGAGCCCGAGCCCGAGCTCGACCGCGACGAGGACGCCGCCGACGACCGGCGCGAACCGTGCGGGAACGAGCCGGTACTGGCGCACGCCTTCGAAGAAGTCGCGCGGCGCGCGGGCCTTCTCGAGGCCGGCCAGGAGGCAGATAGCGCCAAGGCCCGTGCGAAACACGAAGTACGTGACTACAGACGCCAAAAGCTCCCCCTCCCAGGTGTCCCCCGACTCGCGGTCGCCTTCGATCTTGCGCCGAAGGGGAGATTTCGTCAAGTCCTGCGCCAACTAGGATGCTCGGGCCCTTGGCTCTCGTGGATCGCGCCATCGTCCGGGTCCTGCCGGCCGTCCCCCGGTCGATCGTCCGCAAGATCTCGGAGCGCTACATCGCGGGCACCGAGCTCGCCGACGCCTGCCGCGTCGTCAAGGGACTGAACGAGGAAGGGAAGCTGGCGACGATCGACGTCCTGGGAGAGGAGATCAAGAGCCGCGAGGAAGCGCTCGAGATCGTCCGCTCCTACCACGACGTATTCGAGGCGATCGAGAACGAGCACCTCGATTCGAATGTCAGCGTCAAGCTCACTGCGCTCGGATTGAAGCTCTCGTCCGCGCTCTGCCGGACGAATCTCGAGACCGTCGTGCGCCATGCAGCCGAGAGCGGGAACTTCGTCCGGATCGACATGGAGGACTCGAGCTGCACGAGCGACACGCTGCGCATGTACCGCGAGCTGCGGGAGGCCGGGCTCGACAACGTCGGCGTCGTCCTCCAGGCGTATCTGCGCCGGACGCTTCGGGACATCCGTGCGCTTGCGCCCCTGAAGCCGAACGTCCGGCTCTGCAAGGGCATCTATGTCGAGCCGCCGCTGATCGCGTATCGGGACGTCGACGAGGTGCGAGCGAACTTCGTCCTCGCCCTCTCCGAGCTCCTGCGCACGCGGGAGCTACGTCGGGATCGCGACGCACGATCGCTGGCTGATCTCGGAGGGCCGGCGGCTCGTCGAGGTGCACGGGCTCACCAGCGATCAGTACGAGCTCCAGATGCTGCTCGGAGTCAGCGAGGGCGCAGCCGACCGCCTCGTCCGTGACGGCCTCCGGCTGCGGGTTTACGTCCCGTTCGGAGACCACTGGTACGGCTATTCCGTGCGCCGGCTGCAGGAGAATCCGAAGATCGCCGGCTATATCGCCTCCGACACGGTGAACCGCCTGTTCGGCGCGAACGGCAGGTAGTAGGTTTTCCACAGAGTGCCGCCCGAGCTCGAGCCCGCCAGTCCGAACGAGCGCTTCCGCACGCGACGAGATGAGGCGCGGAAGCGGCGCCGGCAGCACCGCACGGTCGCAGTCGCCGTCGCGCTCGTCGCCGCAGCGCTCGTCGCCCTCGGCGCGACCGTGATCGGGACTCGCGCCACCCATCGCGGAGGCAGCGGGGAAGAGGCGACGAGCACGAAGCAGGCCACGCCTGCGACCCCGCAGCCGTTCCCGGTCGAGGTGCGCGGCGTACACGTGACGATGGGGCTAGCCTCGCTCCCCGGCAAGTTCGAGCAGTACCTCGCGATCCCGGGGTTGAACACGATCGAGCTGGACGTGAAGGACGAGAACGGCAAGGTGGGCTTCCTGCTTCCGGCCCGCAGCCTCGCGCGGCAAGTGGGAGCGTCGCAGCCGTACTACAGGGCGAAAGCCGTCGCGGCGAAGGCCCGTAAGGCAGGCGTCTACCTCATCGGCCGGATCGTCGTGTTCGAGGATCCCGCCCTCGTCGCCAAGCGCCCGGACATGGCGATCCGGACCTCCGACGGCTCGCTCTGGCGAAACAACGCCGGCCTCGGCTGGGCCAACCCCTATGACCAGCGTGTCTGGCAGTACAACGTCTCGGTCGCCGAGGCGGCTGCGCGCGCAGGCTTCGACGAGATCCAGTTCGACTACGTGCGCTTCCCGAGCGACGGTCCGATCGAATCGGCGGTTTTCTCGCACAAGGCGGCCGAGCCGATGGGCTGGACGATTACGCGCTTCGTCCACTACGCATCGACCCGCCTCAAGCCGCTCGGCGTGCGGGTCTCGGTCGACGTCTTCGGGCTCTCCGCCACGCATGAGCTGGGCATCGGCCAGAAGCCCGGTCGCCTCGCCAAGTACGTCGACGCCGTCTATCCGATGGTCTATCCATCGCACTACAACTCCGGCGAGTTCAACTTGCCGAACCCGAGTGCATCGCCCGGGCAAGACGGTCTCCATGTCGCTGCGGGACTTCCGGAATGCACTCGTCGGTCGCAAGGCCGTGCTGATTCCGTGGCTCGAGGATTTCTCGCTGAGCGGTGGAAGCCGCCCGCCGGAAGAAGTGCAGGCGCAGATCGACGCGGCGCGCAGGAATCACACGAAGGGCTTCCTCCTCTGGAATCCAGAGGGCGTCTACACGGAGGAAGTCCTAAAGTAGTCTCCGGTGGCAAGCGACGCCCGGAGGAACTCGTGACCGAGAAGTATCAAGAGCTCAAGACGCGCCTGGCCGCGATCCACGACCTGAACATGGCGCGGGCGATCCTCGGCTGGGATCAGCACACGATGATGCCCCCGAAGGCCGGCCCGCTGCGCGCCGAGCAACTGGGGACGATCGACCGTTTTGCGCACGAGCTCTTCATCGACGACGAGATCGGCAGGCTGCTCGAGGACGCCCGGGACTACGAGGAGAGCCTGGACCCCGATTCCGACGACGCGCGCCTGATCCGCGTCACACGCCGCGACTACGAGAAGGCAAGGAGGCTCCCGCCCGAGCTGCGCGCCGAGCTGACCCGGACCGGGGCGAACGCGCTGGCGGCCTGGGTAGAGGCCCGCGAGAAGTCCGACTTCTCCATCTTCCTTCCGTACCTGAAGAAGAACGTCGAGCTGCAGCACCGGTACATCGCTTGCTTCGAGGACATGGGCTATCGAGAGCGCCTACGACGTGCTCCTGGACGACTACGACGAGGGTCTCAAGACCGACGTCGTGCGAGAGGTGTTCGACGAGCTCAAGCGCGGCCTCGTCCCGCTCATCGCTGAGATCGCAGAGCACGCAGACACGGTCGACGACTCGTGCCTGCACGGAGACTTTCCGATCGAGAAGCAGCGCGATTTCGCACTCGTGATGCTCGAGCGGTTCGGCTTCGACCATGAGTCCTGGCGGCTCGATCGCGACCGTGCACCCGTTCGCGATGAGCGGGGGCACAACGGACATCCGCCTGACGACCCGCTACGACGAGAGCGACTTCAGCGTCAGCCTCTTTGCCTGCGATCCACGAGTTCGGGCACGGCTACTACGAGGCCGGCGTCGACCCGGCGCTCGAGCGCACGGTGCTCTCCTCGGTGACCTCGATGAGCCTGCACGAGTCACAGAGCCGCATGTGGGAGAACCTCGTCGGCCGCGGCCTTCCCGCCTGGCGCTTCTTCTATCCCAAGCTGCAGGAGATGCCTTCCCCGCGCAGTTCGGGAAGGTCGAGCTCGACGACGTACTACCGCGCGATCAACAAGGTGCGAGCCGTCGCTCATCCGCGTCGAGGCGGACGAGGCGACGTACAACCTGCACATCATCCTGCGCTTCGAGCTCGAGCAGGAGATCCTCTCCGGGGAGCTGTCGCTCGAGGACCTGCCCGAGGCCTGGAATGCACGCATGGCGGAGTACCTCGGCATCGACGTGCCCGACGACGCGCACGGCGTGCTCCAGGACGTGCACTGGTCGGGCGGCGCGATCGGCTACTTCCCGACCTATGCGCTCGGCAACGTGATCTCGGTGCAGCTCTGGGACAAGGCTCCGCGCGGAGCTGCCCGACCTGGACACCCAGTTCGAGCAGGGCGAGTTCGGCGACCTTGCCGACTGGCTGCGCGAGAACCTGCACCGGCATGGGCGGAAGTACACGTCGAAGGAGATGCTCGACCGGATCGTGGGCGGCCCGATGGATCCCGCGCCGTACCTGGGTTATCTCAGGCAGAAGCTCGGCGAGATCTACGGCTTGCCGGTTCCGGCGGGCGCAGCCGCCTGACCTTCACGGGGAACCCCTGGTTCCCCCGTGGCGGCGACCTGGATCGCTCACCGGCGTTTCTCGGCGAGCAGCGCGAAATCCCAGGGCACACGGCGGTCCCTTTGAATCCACTTGTGGAGCGTTTGGAACTCGACGAGCCTCTTCAGTTCCAGGTCCGCCGCGATGAGCGCGTCGAAGATCTGGGCGAGCTGCCAATGGCGCTCGGCGGTCTCCTCGCCCGTATCGAAGTAGTCGTCGCGCCAGTGGCCGAGCGGATCGAGACGGGAGCTCACGGGATGGGCGTCGTAGAGAAGGAAGTGCCCGCCCGGCTTGAGGGCGGAAGCGACTCCCGTCGCCCAGGCGTCGAGATCCCGTAGCCACATGAGCACGCCGCCACCGGTGAAAACGAGGTCGAAACGGCCGCGTTGAACCTCGAGCGGAAGCTCCTGAACGTCTGCATGCACGTACGCGACGTCCGGCGCTCGCTCCCGTGCGACATCGAGCGCCTCCGCCGAGACGTCGACCGCGCTGACGAGCGCGCCCAGCTCGACGAGATCGGCGGTCGCCTCTCCGGTTGCGCACTGGAGATGGAGGACGTGCTTGCCCTCGACGTCGGGAAGCAGGTCACGGATCTTGTCCGGAATGCCGAGCTGCCCCGCCGTCGTCTCTCTACGGCGGCGATGGATCTCGTCCCACGCCTTCCGGTTCTGCTCAGTCGGCTCCATACGGTACGCCTACTCTGACTTTGCAACAGACTGTTGCAAAGTCATCACGCTGGAAGCGAAAAGCCGCCGTCGACGACCAGGATGTGGCCGCGGATCATGTCGGCTTCGGGTGAGCAGAGGAAGGCGACCGCGTCGGCGATGTCCTTTGGCTCGACGAGACGGCCGGCGGGCGTTCGCTTCGTGCCCCACTCGATCATCTTGTCCCTGCTCGGGAAGTGGTCGAGTGCGGCCGTGTCGACGACTCCTCCGGAGACGGCGTTCACGCGGATGCCGCGCGGCGACAGCTCGACGGCCAGATAGCGGACGAGCGCCTCGAGTGCCGCTTTCGAGGTGCCCACGAGCACGTAGTCCTCGAGGACCCGTGTCGAGCCGAGGCTCGAGATGCCGACGATCGAGGCGCCGTTCGGCATCTGCGGGGCGGCCGCGCGGGCGAGCGAGAGCAGCGCGCGGGCATTTGCGTGATGCGTCCAGTCCCAGTGCTTGTCGTCCGTCTCCAACGCGGGACGGATGACCCCGGTCGCCGCGTTGTGGACGAGCGCACGGAGCGGCCCGAGCTCGGCGACCTCTCGCGCGACGCGCTCCGAGGAGACGTTCCCGCGGACGAGCACCGGCTCGGCGCCCTTGGCCCGCAGCTCTTCGGCGGTCTCCTCGGCCGCCTTGTCGTTGCGCATGTAGCCGATCCCGATGCGCGCTGCGCCGAGGTCTGCGAAGCGGTGCGCGATCGCCTTGCCGATTCCCCGCGAGCCGCCCGTGACGAACACGGTGGCGCCTTCGAATCCCGTGTAGCGGTTGTGGTCGCGATCGACGGTTCGACCGGTCATTTCAGACGGACGAACGGGCAAAGCCCATTCGTCCTGACGGCGGCACCGTCAAGACGGTGCCTGGTTGCGAGGTAGCGGCTCGTCGGCCGGAGCCGCGCTCGGGATCGTCTCCCAGCCGGGCCGGGTGCGGGGCTCCCGCGGGCCTTCCTCCGCCTTCGAGGACGCGTATCCGAGCCGGTCGAGCAGCTCCGCCTTCTCCTCGGCGTAGCGGCGGACCTCGTGGGACTCGGGCAGCTCCTCGACGAGCTCGAGGACGCGGGCGCGGAGCTGGTAGGCGAAATGGGGCGTCGCCGGGCCGACGATCGCGTCGACGTCGTCTCTGGTCGGCTCAGCCATCGGGCGAAAGGCTAGTGGCTAGGCTCGTGCTGTGCGCCGGGCCTCCGCCGCGGATCTGATGCTGCTGGCGACGGTCAGCCTCTGGGCGCTCAACTTCTCCGTCTCGAAGTACATCCTCGACCACGGGTTCCAGCCGATCGCGTACTCGGCCGTCCGCTACTCGGCGGCCGCGCTGCTCTTCGTGGCGATCACCTTCCCTCGTGAGCGATCGCTGCGGATCGCCCGCCAGGACGTCCCGCTCATCGCGCTCGCGGTCGCCCTCTTGCTCGCGAACCAGTTCGCGTTCGTCTACGCGCTGAAGTTCACCACCGCCACGACCACGGCCCTGCTCTTCGGCACCCTGCCGATCTTCACGGCGCTCATCTCCCGAATGGTCGGGATCGAGCGGCTCGGCAGCCGCTTCTGGATCGCAGCAGTCCTCTCGTTCGCCGGAGTCGTCCTGGTCACGGCCGGCTCCGGGCGGAGCATCTCGGGCGACGCCAAGGGCGACCTGCTTGCCGTCCTCGGCGCGGCCACCTGGGGCGCATACTCGGTGCTGATCTCGCCGCTCATGCGCCGCTACTCGCCGTTCCGGCTGAGCGCGATCCTCCTGCTCGCCGCCTCATTGGGGCTCATCCTGGCCGGCTCGAGGCAGCTCGAGACGCAGAGCTTCGACTTCGGATGGCTCGTGTGGGCGGGCTTCGCCTTCGCCGTGGTCGGTCCGCTCGTGATCACGAACCTGCTCTGGTTCACCGCCATCGACAGGGTCGGCCCCTCCCGCGCGGCGATCTTCGCGAACCTGCAGCCGTTCCTCGCAGCCGTGATCGCGCTGCTCTTGCTGTCGGAGAAGCTGACGATGCTCCAGGTCGCGGGCGGGCTGGCGATCGCCGCCGGAATCGTGCTCGCACGCGGCCGGGAGCCGCCGGGCGAGCCGACGTGACGCCGCTAGGCTGAGCGCGTGGGTCGCCTTCGCGCTCGCCTTGCCCAGAAGCCGCCCGGATACCGCTTCACGATCGGCCGGGTCCTCGCCATCTACGGCGCGATCATGGTCGCCCTGCTACTGGCGGCACTCGACCAGACGATCGTCGCGACGGCCCTGCCGGCGATCGTCACCGACCTCGGCGGGCTCACGAGCTACTCGTGGGTGATCACCGCATACGTGCTCGCGATGACCGTGACCGTGCCGCTCTACGGGAAGCTCGGCGACATTTACGGACGCCGCCTCCTCTACATCGTCGCGATCTCAATCTTTCTCGCCGGCTCGGTCCTCTGCGGGCTGGCCCAGAGCATGGGCCAGCTCGTCGGCGCGCGCGTCGTGCAGGGCATGGGCGCAGGCGGCCTCTTCGCGCTCGCCCTCGCGACGATCGGCGTCATCGTCCCGCCGCGCGACCGTGGCCGCTACCAGGGGCTGATCGGCGCCACCTTTGCGGCCGGGTCGATCATCGGGCCGGCGCTCGGCGGCCTCATCGTCGACAACACAAGCTGGCGGTGGATCTTTTACGTCAACCTTCCCGTGGGCGCGCTCGCGCTCGTGGTGATCGCGATCGCGATCCCGAAGCGGACGCAACGGCGCGAGCACTCCCTTGACCTGCTCGGCGCCTCGCTCCTGGCAGCCGGCACGAGTGGGTTCCTGATCGGCCTCGTGTGGGGCGGACAGAAGTATCCGTGGGGCTCCGAGCAGGTAGTGGGAGCTTTCGCGGTGGCCGCGGTCGCGCTGACGGCGTTCGTGTTCGTCGAGCGGCGAGCGAAGGAGCCGATCCTGCCCTTCGAGTTCCTGCGCATCACGACGGTCGCCGCCGGCGTGGCTGCGATCGGCCTCTCGGCGATGGCGATGGTGGGGACGATCGCGTTCGTCCCGCTCTTCGTCCAGGGCGTGATCGGGACGTCGGCCACTTCGTCGGGCGTCGTGCTGACGCCGTTCATGCTGGGAGCGGTCGTCGCAAGCGCGCTTTCCGGGCAGTGGATCTCGAGGACCGGGCGCTACCGGGCGAACGCGCTCGCCGGGCCGATCGTGCTCGGCACGGGCCTCTTCCTCCTCTCGAGGATGGACACCTCGACGACGAACGCGGAAGCGGCCGCGTACATGGTCGTCTCCGGCATCGGCCTCGGCCTGATGATGCAGGTCTTCGTGATCGCGGTCCAGAACCAGGTGCCGACGCGCGCGATGGGCTCGGCCACGGCGCTGACCCAGTTCGCGCGCTCGATCGGTGCGACGCTCGGCGTGACCTTGATGGGCGTGATCGTGAACCACGGCCTGCCGTCCGGCGCGCCCCTCGACCGCCAGGCGGTGCACCGGCTGCCGCCGAACCTGCGCGAGGCGCTCGCCGACGCCCTGCACCCCGCGTTCCTCGCCGCATCCGGGCTCTGCCTCGTCACGCTCGTCATCGTGGCGGTCTGGCTGAAGGAGGTGCCGCTTCGCAGGGAGCTCGAGGAGCCGACCGTGGAGCCTGCCTCACCGAGCGTCGCGCCGCAAAGAGCGCGCTGAGGCGCCGCTTGCGGTGCCGTCTCAGGTTGCGCGGGCTTTGCCCGTGCAACCGTCGGAAATGACCGGTCGACCCGATTGCACGATCAGCGACTCCGCCTCTAAGATCAGTGTTGTGAGCACCACGGACTTCATGCCGATCAAGGGGTGGGACCACCTCGAGCTGTACGTCGGCAACGCGAAGCAGGCCGCCTACTACTACGAGCACGCACTCGGCTTCATGCAGACGGCGTACGCCGGCCCCGAGACGGGCCAGCGCGACCGCTCGTCGTACGTCCTCGACCAGAACGACATCAGGCTCGTCCTGACGAGCGGGCTTCGCCCCGACAGCGAGATCACCCGCTTCGCCTGCTCGCACGGAGACGGCGTCAAGGACGTCGCCCTGGCCGTCCCGAGCGCGACCGAGGCCTACCGCCAGGCGGTGCAGCGCGGCGCGAGGAGCGTCGTCGAGCCGCACTGGGTGGAGGACGAGTACGGGCGCGTCGAGCTGGCGGCGATCGCGACCTACGGTGAGAACATCCATACGTTCGTCAACCGCGACGACTATGCAGGCCCCTATCTGCCCGGTTACAGGTCGGTGACCGAGAACGGAGAGGCCGCCACCGGGATCGGGCTCCAGAACATCGATCACGTTGTCGGCAACGTCGAGCTCGGCCGTATGCAGCACTGGGTCGAGTTCTACGAGCGCGCCTTCGGGATGACCGAGCTCATCCATTTCACCGACGAGGCGATCTCGACCGAGTACTCGGCCCTCATGTCGAAGGTGATGATGGACGGCGAGGGCAAGATCAAGTTCCCGATCAACGAGCCGGCCGAGGGAAAGCGCAAGAGCCAGATCGAGGAGTACCTCGACTTCTACGGCGGCCCCGGCGTTCAGCACATTGCGATGGCGACCGACGACATCGTCGCAACGGTGGAGGAGCTCGAGGAGCGAGGCCTACGGTTCCTGAAGACCCCGACCGCGTACTACGACGATCTCGAGGAGCGGGTCGGCGAGATCGATGCCGAGTACGACGACCTGAAGCGGCTGGGCATCCTCGCCGATCGCGACGAGGAGGGCTACCTGCTGCAGATCTTCACCAAGACGGCGCAAGATCGGCCGACGCTCTTTTTCGAGGTGATCGAGCGGCACGGCTCGCGTGGGTTTGGAGAAGGCAATTTCAAGGCCTTGTTCGAGGCGATCGAGCGTGAGCAGGCCTTGCGCGGAAATCTCTAACGAGAGGGGAAGCTCGTGGGAATCGGTGCAGTTCTGATCATTGTCGGAATCGTCCTGCTGATCGTCAGCAATGTCTGGCTCGGTTTGCTGGTGGTCATCCTCGGCTTGCTCTTCGGCGGGTTCCGCCGCGGCCGCTGGTATTAGGTCCCGGGCCACGGGCCCGGGACTCGCGCAAAGTGCTTCGCACTTTGCGCGACTAAGAGCACGCCTGCCGGGGAACGACGCTTCGACCGGCTCGCCCATGCCACGGGCGATTTGGCTCGCGTCACAGGCCCGCATTTCCTCGTAGCCTTCGGGCTATGAGCCCACAGCGCCGCACCGCTCTGGTCTCCGTCGCCGCGGCCTGCGTGCTCATCGCGCTCAAGCTCGGCACAGGCCTCGCGACCGGGAGCCTCGGCCTGATCTCCGAGGCGGTCCATTCCGGCACCGATCTCGTGGCTGCGCTCCTGACGCTCTTCGCGGTCGGGGTCGCCGGCCGTCCTGCCGACCGCGCGCATCCCTATGGGCACGGCAAGGCCGAGCACCTCGCCGCGCTCGGCGAGGCCGGGATCCTCGTGCTCGCGAGCCTCTACATCTCCTACCGCGCGCTGGCCGTGCTCGTCGGCTCGGCCGAGCCGAACGTCGATCCGACGTGGTACGCGATCGTCGTACTGCTGATCGTCATCGCCGTCGATGCGAGCCGCACGACGGTCTCCCGCAGGGCGGCGCGTCTGTACGGGAGCCCGGCGCTCGCCTCGAACGCGCTCCACTTCGCGAGCGACATGGCGGGCTCGACGGCCGTGCTCATCGGTCTCCTGCTGGCTCGGGCGGGGTGGCTCGAGGGAGATGCCGTCTCGGCGCTCTTCGTCGCACTGCTCGTGCTGGTTGCGGCCGGTCGGCTCATGCGCCGGAACGTCGACGTGCTCATGGACCGGGTTCCCGCCGAGGCGGAGCGAACCGCCCGGATGGCGATCGCCAGGCTCGACCCGAGCGTCGAGCTTCGGCGCCTGCGGATGCGGCAGGCGGCCGGGAGGCATTTCGCCGACGTCGTCATCGGAGTGTCGCCCGATGTGGGAGTGGGGCAGGGACACGCAGCCGCGGATGCGGTCGAGGCTGCCGTGCAGAGCGCGTTGCCCGAGAGCGACGTCGTCGTCCACGTCGAGCCTGCTGCGGGCGAGGCGGCGCTTCGCGAGCGGGTGCACGCCGCGGCGCTGACGGTTCCGCGCGTGCGCGAGATCCACAATCTGCGCGTCGTCTCGGTCGACGAGGGGCTCCAGGTCGCGCTCCACCTGAAGCTTCCCGGCGAGCTCACGCTCGAGGCTGCGCACTCAGTCGCCTCGCAGGTCGAGAACGCCATCGCGGAGGCAGTGCCCGAGGTGAGCTCGGTTCAGACGCATCTCGAACCGCTCCGCGAGCCGGGCACGGGCCGGGCTCCGGCGGAGGCTGACGTCGAACGGGATGCCGAGACGGTTCGGCGGATCGTGCAGGCGCGAACCGGGTCACCGCCACGCGATCTCCGGTTCCTCCAGACCGACGACGGTTTGGTTGCTTTCCTGACGCTCGGCCTCGACCCAGCGAGCCCCCTGGCCGAGGCGCATGCGCTCGCGAGCGAGGTCGAGCAGGAGGTACGGCGCGCCCTGCCGGCCCTCGCCGACGTTAGCGTGCATACCGAACCATGAAATTGTGCATGTTCAGTCCGAAGGGGGAGAACCTCGAACGGGGGTGGCCGGGCCGCGTCGAAGGCGACCGCGTGATCCAGCTCGCGGCGCAGACGCTGCAGTCTTTCTTCACCGGCGGTGGCGACTCGAGGGAGCACGCCGAGTACCCGCTCGCCGACGTCGACCTCCGAGCACCCGTCCTCTGCCCGCCGTCCGTCCGCGACTTCTACGCGTTCGAGCAACACGTGAAGACGGCGCGAGGGCTCCGTGGCCTCGAGATGGTGCCCGAGTGGTACGAGATACCGGCTTTCTACTTCTCCAACCCCGCTGCGATCTACGGGCCTGAGGACGAGATCCCGTACCCGGAGGGAAGCCAGGAGCTCGACTACGAGCTCGAGCTGGCGGCCGTGATCGGCAAGGACGGCCAGATCGGAGGCTTCACGGTCATGAACGACTGGTCGGCGCGCGACCTCCAGCGCCCCGAGATGAAGATCGGCCTCGGTCCCGCCAAGGGCAAGGACTTCGCCACGAGCATCGGGCCGGTGCTCGTCACTCCTGACGAGCTGGGAGACCTCTCATTGGAGATGGTCGCGCGGGTGAACGGCGAGGAGCGGTCGCGAGGCAACAGCGGGACGATGCATCACTCGTGGGACGCGATCGTCGAGCACGCTGCCCGAAACACGCGACTGCGGCCCGGCGACATTCTGGGCTCCGGCACGGTCGGGACCGGCTGCATCCTCGAGCACGGCGACGGACGCTGGCTGCAGAGAGGGGACGTCGTGGAGCTGGAGATCGAGGGGATCGGCGTGCTGCGGAACCGAGTCGCCTAGCTCAGTCCGCGACGGGCGGGCCGAGGTCCCAGCCGAGGCCGAACGGGAGGGAGATCGCCGAGAACGGAGCCTGGGGAGGCGCGAGATCCTGCGACGAACCGGCTACTGCCTGCGCGCCTCCGTCCGGCTGCCCCTGGGGCACCAGCGAAGTTCGCGTCACGCGTACCCGGTAGCCGTTCGCGCTCGAGGAGAGAACCTGAACAGTGATTCCGGCGGAGTCGTCCGTGAACCGCGCCACTTCACCACTTGCTCTGTCGAACGGTGCGTTGTAGAGCGGGCCGCACCGGTTGAAGGCCTCGCCGTGCGCGTCGCGCTGTGCCGCGCGAACACGGACCGGGCCGTAGCCGCTGCGGACGGAAGCGTCGACGGAATAGACGAGGACACCGTCATCGCAGAGCCGCGCGTCCTGCCCGATGCGCTTCCGAGCCTCGACGACGTACGCAGACGAGATTCCGGTCGGGACGACGATCGCCTTCAGGCCGCCGGCGCGCTCGAGCGGCGCGATCGTCGTCGTCACCTCGCCCGGCTCGGTCAGGCAGGTGAGCTGCGAGGCATCGAGCCAGCCGAGCTTCCACTTCTCCCAGGCGAGGAAGTGCAGGCCCGGGTCGTTCCAGCTCATCATGTCCCAGCCTCCGGAGAAGCGGAACAGGCTCCAGTAGGTGGGGTTGGGGACGTCGTAGAGATCCGGCAGGCCGAGGATGTGCCCGGTCTCGTGGATGAGGACGTTGGCCGCGTACCTCCCGTCCAATTTCGTGTCTTCGAAGAAGGTTGCCCCGTAACGGAGCTCCCTTCCGTCGGCCTGGATGCCCGAGCCTGGATACGCCTGAAAGGCGGGCGAGCGCTCGATCGACGTGCCCTTCGCGGCAACGACGTAGACGACGTCGTAGGGCGAGAAGTCGAACTGGGAATCGGCGGCGTGGATCGCATCGGCCATGTAGTCGTGGTGCTCGAGCCAGCTGATGCCGTCCGCGAGCCCGTAGCTGCGGAGGTTGTGCGGCATGCGAAACCACTGCTGGACGGGGGCGACGTCGAGTTGGGCGCGACCGTAGGAGACCTCGTTGAACCACGCTCGGGAGCGGGGCACGAGCCGGCTGTAGATCGTCGCCGTCGACTCGCTCGAGTGCAGGTCGGGAAAGTCCACGAAGAGCATCACCGCGCGGATCTGGGCGCCCGGCCTCAGCGGCAGCGCCGCGTTCGTCGTGCCCTCGTTCATCTCCGTGTAGGGGGCGGAATAGAGGGACGGCGAGCAGGGCGGCGTCGGCGGATCCAGCGCCCCTTCGGGAACGGCGTTCGCTCCTGACGTGCCACAACGGGCCACTGCGCGCTTCAGAGCCGTGAGCCTGCGCTGCTGCCCGATGAGGAAGGCGTGACGTGCCCGCGGGCGCTTGTGGCGACGGAAGAACGCTGCCCGGGCCGGCTTGAGCTGGCTCTTGAAGAGCTGGAGCGAGACGATCCTCGCCGCTCGCGTCGGCACCGTGCATCCCTTCCGCGAGGCAGCTGACGCGTGTGCCGGGAACGCCGCGCCGATCGCCAGGGCGAGTCCGGCGGCGACGCAGACGCCTGCGAGGCGGCGGGGGAGAGGGAGGGCTGGGTACCGCACCACTCCCTCTGATCGGGAGGCCCGATCCGTCCCTCGCGCGAGTTCCCTCGAACTGCTGCCCCCCATCGAGGGCACCCGAACGAGGGGCAGTCTTTATCCTTTTCGGTATGCCGACCTACCAGCGCCGCGGTGACGTCCCCCGAAAGCGGCACATTCAGTTCCGAGACAACGGGACGCTCCTGACCGAGGAGGTCATGGGCCTCGAGGGCTTCTCGGGGAACGAGTCGATCCTGTACCACCTGATCTCTCCCTGCCGCGTCAAAGAGCTCGGCGACTTCGAGCCGATCAAGCGCGAGGAATGGGTGCCCGACGCCCATGCGCACCGGCACTTCAAGACGATCCAGGTCGAGCCGGAGGGGGACGAGATCTCCGGGCGCAAGCTCCTGATGTGGAACAACGACGTCGAGATCTCGCTCCTGCGACCGAGCGAGTCGATGGACTACTTCTTCCGGAACGGCGAGGGCGACGAGGTCTACTTCGTCCACGAGGGGAGCGGGACGCTGCACACGACCTTCGGGGACTTGCCGTACCGCGAGGGCGACTACATCGTCATCCCGCGCGGTACGACGTACCGGTTCGAGCCCTCAGGCCCGCAGCGCTACGTCCTGTTCGAGACGCCCGGGCTGATCGAGATCCCGAAGCGCTACCGGAACGAGTACGGCCAGCTGATGGAGCACGCGCCCTTCTACCACCGGGACATCCATCCGCCGACCGAGCTCGTGACCTATCGCGACCGTGGCGACTTCAAGCTGAAGATCCGCGTCCGCGACGGCTACCAGGACTACGTCATCGACTACCACCCGTTCGACGTCGTGGGCTGGGACGGGTACCTCTACCCGTGGACGTTCAACATCAGCGACTTCGAGCCGATCACGGGGCGGATCCACATGCCGCCGCCCTCCCACCAGACCTTTGCCGGCCCGAACTTCGTCATCTGCTCGTTCTGTCCGCGAAAGCTCGACTTCGACCCGCTGTCGATTCCGATCCCGTATCACCACTCGAACCTGCAGAGCGAGGAGATGATCTATTACGTCGACGGGCAGTTCTCGTCGAGGAAGGGGATCGAGATCGGCTCCGTCACGCTGCATCCATCCGGGATCCCGCACGGGCCCCAGCCGGGCCTCGCGGAGAAGTCGATCGGCGCGACCGAGACACATGAGCTCGCCGTCATGTGCGACACGTTTCATCCGCTGAAGCTGTCGAAGCTGGCCGAGCAGCTCGACGACGGGAAGTACGCGTACTCGTGGTACGAGGAGCCCGGAGCCACGCACACGTACGACCAGGATCCGGCGGGAGCGACGTCGCATCTGTGAGCCTTCGCGGACATGGCCTAAACGGCCGGTCCTAAGGTGCTCCCCACCTCCTCCCGTTTTTCATCGTATTGAGCAAATCCGCACGCATGGGTGACAAGACCGTGACGGAAGCGTGTCGATGAGCAGGTCGATCGTGCTCGACTACGACGGGACCGTCACCGAGTCCGATCTGCTCGACCGCGCCGCGAAGGAGTTCGGCGACCCCGGGGTCTATCAGGAGGTCGAGGACGGGCTCGACGAGGGCCGTCTTCCGCTCCGCGAGGTGATCACGCGGGAGTTCGCGCCAGTGACGGCGCCGCTCGAGGAGGTCGTCGCCTGGGTGCTCGAGCACGCCAGGGTGAGGGCCGGGTTCGCCGAGTTCGTCTCGCGCGCCCGAGAAACCGGCTGGAACGTCCACATCGTCTCGAGCGGGTTTCACGAGCTGATCGAGCCCGTGCTCGAACGGGAGGGCGTCGACGTGCCGCTCCATGCCAACCGAATCGATCCGCGCCCGGACGGGTGGCGCAGTCGACTGGCGCTACCCGGACGACTGCGACGAGTGCGGCGAGTCGTGCAAGCGGACGCTCCTTCCGGACGGCCACGTCGTCTACGTCGGCGACGGCTACTCCGACCGCTGCGCCGCGCTCGCCGCCGACCGAGTGTTCGCGACGGCCGGGCTGGCGCATTACCTCACCGAGCGCGGTACCCCCTTCGAGCCTTTCTCGGACTTCCACGCGTTGTCCCAAGCCATCCTCGGCACCGCTCGCGGTGCCGATTCAGAGGTCCTGCCGGCTTCGCAGGCGGGGCCGCTTAACAGATTCGTTACGCCGCCTTCCTGACTCGCTTACGTGCGCCGCCGACGGTGATTTGGCGGAGACAGCGGAAAGGAGGCAATGCATGATCAAACGAACCGTTCCTCTCCTCGCGCTTGCGGCCATCGCACTTCCGGTGGCGGCCGGCGCCAAGCAGATCGACGTCAGCGGCCCGGCGGCGTACGTCGGCAAGGGCGCAGTCCAGGGCCGCCTGGCCTCGGCAGACGGGCCGAAGCGGATCCGCTTCCGGTTTGCCGGGAAGCTGACATTCAGGGGTGCCGACGACATGAAGGTCGTCTGCCGCGGCCACGGTCAGTCCCACTCGAGCATCGAGGACGGGAATCTGGTCGTCGAGTGTCAGGGTCGAATGCTGGCCGTTGCCAGTGCGAGCGGCCTTGCTTTCAGCGGCCAGGCCCGGCAGTACGGAATCCACGTGCCGGAAGGCGTCAGCGGCTCGATCGAGGGCCGGCTCATCCGGCAGGTCCGGCCAGGGGCAGATGCCCAGCCGGCCGATCCCGCAGAGGCTCCGGCCGAGCGGTAGTCCCACTCCTGCGGCGGCGGCTTCGGCCGCCCGGAAGCCGCCGCAGCGCCCTGCCAGTGATCCGACCGCGTTTGCGGGTCGCGAGTACCAAGCCAGAAGCCGCACTCGGTCGCCCGGAAGCCGCCTAGGTTCTCTCGGGACATGGCATTTGTGCGCATGCCCGAGCCGTACGACTTCGAGCTCTCCACCGAGCGCTATCGAGTCTTCGGCCCCGATCTTGCGAATCTCTGGCACGAGCACGCGCTGCACCGGGTCGTCGACGGGCGGGAAGTCCGGATCGCGACCGCACCCGGAGGTGTTGACGTCGAACCAGCCGACTCGAGCACGGAGCTCGTCGTGCGCCGGCTCCTGGGCGCCGAGTTCGACCTCGACGCGTTCTACGGCTTTGCCACGAGCGACCCGACGCTCGCCGGCCTCGTCGCGGAGTTCCGTGGGCTGAGGCCTCCGATCGCGGTCGAGCCGTTCGAGAGCCTCGTCACCTCGATCACGGCTCAGCAGGTCTCCCTGAAGGCGGCATTCGCGATCCGCAACCGGCTGATCGAGCGCTTCGGCGTGCGCGCCCGGCACGCGTACGCCTTCCCGGCCCGCGAACGGCTGGCTCTGGCCGAGCCCGCGGAGCTGACTGCGGTCGGCTTCTCGGGCCGCAAGGCGCAGTACGTCGTGGGGCTTGCCCGCAGCGATCTCGACCTCGCCGCCCTCGACGCGCTTCCCGACGACGAGGTCAAGCACACGCTCACCGCCCTCCCTGGGATCGGCGAGTGGACCGCGGACTGGTTCCTTGCGCGCCACCTCGCGCGACCTCGAGCCTGGCCCGCAGGCGACCTGGCCGTGCGAAAGGCAGTCTCCCGTTTCTACGGCGAGGGACTGTCCCTCTCGATCGATGAGGTGCGCGTTCTCGGCGAGCGCTTCGCCCCGTTCGAGAACCTCACCGCCCACTACCTGCTCGCCAGCTTCATGCGTGGCACTTAGCATCAGAGCCCGTGCTGACTCTCTATGACGCCGACCGCTGTCCCTATTGCGCTCGGGTGCGCATCGTCCTCGCCGAGAAAGGCATCGAGTACGAGACGGTCGTCGTCGACCTCGACGACCGTCCTGCCTGGATCTACGAGAAGAATCCCCTCGGCAAGGTGCCCGTCCTCGAGGACGACGCGTTCGTCCTGCCCGAGTCCGCAGTGATCATGGAGTACGTCGAGGAGCGCTATCCGGAGGCGCCCCTCTGGCCCGCCGATCCCGCCGCTCGGGCCCGCGGACGGCTGCTCGTCGAGCGCTTCGACGCGCTGAGCCGTCCCTACTACGCGCTCCGGCGCGGCGACGCGACCGCGGAGGCGAAGCTGCACGAGCAGCTCGCCGAGCTCGACCTGCTCCTCGAGAGCCAGCCGTTTCTCACGGGTCGCGAGTTCGGCCTCGCGGACGCCGCGTACCTGCCCTGGATCCTCCGTGCGCGATCGTCGCTCGGCGTCGACCTCGAGCCACATTCCGAGCTCTCCGGCTGGGTGGCGCGGGCGAGCGAGCGCCCTTCGGTCGCGGCCGAGCTCGAACTGGTCTCGCCGAGATGATCGTTCGCGAGGCGACAGAGGCGGACTTCTCGGTTCTCGAGGAGCTGATCGCCGCGTACCTGGACGAGCATTGGGCGAGGCCCTATCCGCCCCCGCCCGTTCCCGACTCGTATCTGCGCGAAGGCCGCGTCGTCGTCGCCGAGGCCGACGGCGAGGTAGTCGGGATGGCGAAAGGCGAGGTGAGGCAGGGCCAGGGGCACGTGAGCCTCGTCTACGTCCGCCACGAGTCCCGCGGGCAGGGCGGCGGCAACGACCTCGTCAGAGATCTCGTCGCGTACTTTCGCGAGCAGGGCGTCGAGCACGTCTCGCTGAACGTCGAGCTGCCGAACGAAGAGGCGCTCGCGTACTGGCGCCGGCTCGGGTTCACGGACTATCGGCGCTCTCTCCTCACCAAGCTCGGCGCGCTCGAGGAACGGCTCGCAGGCGGTGACGTCCCGTCGATTGGCTCCGTGCACGTCCAAACGGACGACCAGGGCGCGGTCGAGAAGGCGGTCGCCCGCTTCGGCCCGCGTGTCGTGCAATCGCGCGCGTCGGTTGTCTCGGCGCCTGCGAACGGGTGGATCGGCGTCTACGACGAGGCTGCGGCCGCCGAGCCGGATCGGCTCCGGAAGCTCGCCTCGGAGCTCTCGTACGTCACCGGCGGGGTCGTCGTCGCGCTGAGCGCTGAGCGGGGCGCAGTCGTGCGGCTGATCGCCTTCGACCGGGGCCAGATGATGGACGAGTACCTCTCGGTGCCGGAGTACTACGGAGCGCTTCCGCCTGGCGACGCAATGGCTCTGCGCGCGAACCCGACGCTGCTCGCGCGGCTCACCGGCGCCGAGCCGAGAGCGATCCGATCGGTGGCCCGTACCGCCGACTCACCTGCCGAGCTGCCGCCCCCCGAAGAGCACCTGACCGAGCTGGCAGCGACACTCCGAATCCAGGGTGTTGCCCTCGACCTCGACGTAGCGGGGCGCCTCGAGGGCGCAGCGATCGTGACGCACGAGTGAGCGAGACGGCGGGGCTCAGCCGGAGAGGGTCTGAGCCTCCGGGCTCGGCCGGCTGACGGGAAGCCCCTCCCTGGCAAGCAGGTCTCTCAGCATCTCGGCGTTCGTCGGCGCCTGGGCGACCTCGCGGCCGCCGACCCGGCTGCGGTTGTTGTTGTTGAACAGCACGTAGGCCTGCTCGGCCTTTTCCGAGAGCTCCCGCAACGGGTCGACCCACTCGGTGAGCTCCTCCTCGGAATAGAGGTGGTCGAACCGCTCGGACGCGCTCCCGCCGCGCACATTCCACGTCTCGGCATTCCGCCCGTGCATGCGCACGTAGAGGACCGGCGTCGTCAGCGCGAACACGGTGAGCGGCACGTTCTTCCCTTCCGAACGGGGCGCGTCGACGACGACGTGGCTCATCCGGTGCTCCTCGAGGAAGCGCAGCGTCTCCTCGCGGTGCTCCTCGTCGAGCCAGCTCCGGTGGCGGAACTCGACGAGCATCTCGTCTCCGCCGACCTGCTCCCGGGCCCACGTGAGGTAGTCGAACGACGCCTCCTTCGGGACGACATACGGCGGGAACTGAAAGAGAAGCCCGCCGAGCTTGCCGGCCGACCGGAGTGGTTCGAGCGCCTCGAGAAAGCGGCTGAAGATCTCTGCGCGGAACTCTCGCGGAGGCCTGTCGACCCGGCCCCGCGCGTCGGTCGGCGCCGCGTCACGCAGGTCGGGTGGTAGCTGCTCGAGCTTCACCGGGTGCCGGGTCATGACCCCGAAGGCCTTCACGTGCATGACGAAACCGTCCGGCGTGCGCTCGGCCCAGCGCTCGACCATCTCCCTGGCCGGCAGCCGGTAGTAGGTCGAGTCGACTTCGACAGTGTCGAAATGCTCCGCGTAGTAGCGCAGCCGCTCCGCGGGCGACACGCCTTTCGGGTACCAGTACTTCGTCAGCGCCTCGTCGGCCCACGAGCACGTGCCGGCACGGATGACGGCGGCCATGCGCGCCAGGATACGAGAACGCGAGTGGGGCCTCCGAAGAGGCCCCACCGACGCGATTCGGAGCTTGCTTACTTCCGCTTGCGAGCAGTAACGCTGTTGCTCGTCGCGACGAACGCGATCGTCGCCGACTGGCATCCCTGCGGCACGCCCGGTAATGCGTTCGCGGGGCAACTGGCGAGGCCGGCCACGAAGGCGACGAGCCCGCGGTACTTCGTCTTCTTCTTGATCTTCTTCTTGATCGTGAAGGTTCCGTTGGGCTTCGTCTTGGCCGTGCCCACCTTCTTGTTCCCCACGTACAGCTCGATCGTTGCGCCGCGGAACGGCGACCCGTCGACGAGCAGCCGTCCCGTGATGACGACCCTGCCGTGCTTCAGGCTCGCGGCCTTGAGCTTGAGGCTGACGCTGCCGGGCACGAGAGCCTGGCCCTCGGTCGTTCCACCGGGGTTCGGATTCGGCGTCCCCGGTGTGTATGGGGTGAACGTCGCGCGCCAGAGCCGGTCCGACGTGTTCGACGGGTTCGTGAAGACGCCGTTCACGTCGAAGAGCGCAAAGAGCAGCTGCGCGCCGGCAGGCGTGCCGATCGGGCCTGCCAGGCAGAGCTGGACCTTCGCCGAGGCGAACGTCGCCTCCGGTCCGGCGGTGATCGCGTCCACGTACATCGGGACCGTGAGCGGCGTGCCCGCGACCGTGATGTTCAGCTTCCAGACCGCTCCGTGGATCCCTGGAGCGCACGGATCGCTGGGGTGGAGAGCCGGGTCGTCCGCGATGACCTGTCCCGTGACGTCGACCTGCGCGTTGCCGCCGCCGCGAAGGATCAGCGTCGCGTCGACATCGCCGATCTTCGTCCCCACCGGCTGCCCGAGCGTGATTCCGTAGCCGAGCGGCGCGTAGATCGTGTCCTTTGCGGTCGGATCGTCGGTGGCGAGCTGCGAGTGGCCCAGGAGCATCGTCGTCGGGGCGCCGGGAGCATTGCTCAGCGACGTCGCGATGAGACTCGGGGCATAGGCAGCCCAGGCCGAGCCCGCAAACGCGAGCGTGGCGAGTGCCGCGCTGGCGGCTATCGCCAGACGGATAGACCTCTTCATAAAGCGTTCCTTTCCTCGGAGTTATGACGTTGAGACGAAAAGCGCAGGATTGAGTTAACAGGCTGCCGGTGAGCCGGGTCAACCACTTCTTAACTCAATGCGAGACGGGCCGGACGAGATGCGGCACCGAAATGGTCGCCGGCCCGACGTCGAGGCGTGCTCCTCGCGGCACGCTCGACAGGTACAGGAGGTTCCCCGGGCTCTGTGCGGTGGACGATCCGGCGACGGTCAACCGGAGCCGTGACCGGGGCGGGATATTCGTCACCTGACTGATCAGCTTGACCGCGAGGCTCTTTGCGCGTCCTCCGAGCCGGACGCGTGCACCGCCGACACTAACCACGATCTCCTTGCCCTGGGGAGTCAGCGCAGAGAGGACGACGACGACGTGCGGCCAGCCGGTGGTGCTCGAAAGCGAGAGCCGGGCAACCGGCGCACCGAACGTCTCGAGGCGTCCTCGCATGCGCCCCCGTGTGCGCGCGACCTTTCCGGCGGAGGCAATCGTCGCGTTGCCGGGGAACGAGAGCTTGAGCGTGCGCCGTGACGGCAGGACTCGGTACGAGAAGGTCTTCCCGGTCCACGGATCGGGAGCGACCTCGACCGGGCGCCGTTTGTCGATCCCGTTCGGCAGTCCTTTCAGGAAGCGGTCGAACCAGAGCCGCACCTCGGGGAGGACGTGGTCCAGCTCGCCCGCCGGAGACTGGGCAGGCGCATGTCCGAAATCGGCGAGGTAGAGCCGTTTCGGGCCCTTGATCCGCGCATAGGGAGCGAGTGCCTGGTCGACGTCGAACGCGAAGTCGCGCCGGCCCTGGAGCAGGAAGGTGGGCACCTTGATCCGAGGGAGGAACTGGCGTGTCGAGCGCTGGGCGGTGAAGGCGCGGACAGCCGCGAGGTTTCGCCCGGCGAGCGCGTCCTGGAGGATCGGGTCGACCTCCGGCGCCGCGCGCGCGGCGATCGACTGCCAGAACCCGAGGACGACCCCCGACCGGGCGAGGCCCTGAGGGGCAAGCGCTGCGTAGAGGTCGGTCCAGGCGGCGCCGATCCCGACCGCCGCAAACGGGACGCCTTCGGCGGTCGCGCGCCAGATTGCGCCTCCTCCGTACGAATAGCCGAAGGCTCCGATCCGCTGCGGATTGATGATGTTCGTTTGCGTGAGCCAGTTGAAGAGCTCGCGCACGTCCTGGATCTCGCGCGGACCGTCGATCGCGACGAGGCCGTCTGACGCGCCGTGCCCGCGCGCATCGAAGGTCAGAGCTGCGTATCCCTGGGGAACGAGTTGCGTCTCGGCAATCGTGTTGATCGACATCCCGAGCGCGTTTGTCTCGTCCATCCGGTTCTCGCCGAGGCCGTGCAGCAGCAGCACCGCCGGCCAGCCGCCGGCCGGGGGCGTCCCGTCCGGCAGGTAGTACGTGGTGGCGAGCCTGGCGCCGTCGCTCATCGTGATCGGCAGATCCGTCTTCGTAGAGGCGGCCGAGGCCGTCCCTGGGGCTGCGAAAGCGAGTACGGCGAGGGCTGCGACGAGCGATCGCATGGCACGAGCCTACAATCGCGCCATGGATTCGCGTCCGGTTGGCGTCTTCGACTCCGGGACCGGCGGGCTCACCGTCCTCCACGAGTGCCTCGTCACGATGCCGCACGAGGACTTTCTCTACCTCGGCGACCTCGCCCGGCTTCCGTACGGGCCGCGGCCGCTCGACGAGATCCGGCGCTACGCAGGTGAGATCGCGGGCTACCTCGAGGCCCAGGGAGTCAAGCTGATCGTCGCCGCCTGCAACGCCGCCACCTCGGCCGCGCTGCCGGAGCTCCAGGAACGGCTGGCGGTGCCGATCGTCGGCGTCATCACGCCCGAGGCGCACGCGGCAGTCCAGGCGACGCGCAACCGGCGGATCGGGCTGCTCGCGACCCAGGCGACCGTGACCGCGGGCCGCTACGCCGAGCTCGTGCACACCCTCGATGCCGGCGTCCGCTTCTTCCCCGTCGCCTGCCCCAAGCTCGTACCGCTGATCGAGAGCGACGAGCCCTTCGGCGAGGAGACCGTGCAAGCGGTGCGCGAATACGCCGGGCCGCTGAAGGAGGCGGAGGTCGACACCGTGATCCTCGGCTGCACTCACTACCCGTTGATCAGGCCGATCTTCCAGCGCGTGTTCGGAAGGAGCGTCACGCTCGTCTTCTCGGCTGAGGAGACCGCCCGCGAGGTCGCGGAGACACTCGAGCGCAAGGGGTTCGCCAACGATCCCTCGCGGGAGGGTGCGTACCGCTTCCTGACGACGGGCGACCCGGAGCGCTTCCGCGTGCTCGGCGAGCGCTTCTTGCAGCTCCCGCTCGGCGAGGTCCAGCAGGTCGCGATCGCGGAGCTGGAAGCGGCAGCCGCATGAGCCGTCCCAGCGGACGTCGAGCCGACGAGCTCCGTGCGCTTGCGATCGAGCCGGACTTCCTGGAGCAGGCAAACGGTTCGGCGCTGATCTCGTTCGGCAAGACCCGCGTTCTCTGCACCGCCTCGATCGAGGACGGCGTCCCCCGCTGGCTCGCCGGCCGGGGACGCGGCTGGCTGACGGCCGAGTACTCGATGCTGCCGGCCTCGACCGGCCAGCGCACCCAGCGCGAGGCGAGCTCGGGAAAGCAGAAGGGCAGGACGGTCGAGATCCAGCGGCTGATCGGCCGGGCGCTGCGGGCCGTCGCCGACCTCGACGCCCTCGGCGAGCGGACGCTCTGGATCGACTGCGACGTCATCCAGGCCGACGGGGGAACCCGCTGCGCCGCGATCTCGGGGGCGTACGTTGCGGCCCGGCGCGCGCTCGATCACATGGGGCTCGGCAAGGTGCTGACCGACTCCGTCGGCGCCGTCTCGGTCGGCATGGTCGACGGCGAGCCGGTTCTCGACCTCGACTACGTCGAGGACTCGTCCGCCGAGGTGGACGTCAACGTCGTCATGGCCGGAGACGGTCGCCTGATCGAGGTGCAGGCGACCGCCGAGCGCGCTCCGCTCGGCCGCGACGAGCTCGACGAGTTGCTCGACCTCGCTGCCGCCGGAATCGAGGAGATCGGCCTCGCGCAGCGCGACGCAGCGGAGTCAGTCCGTGCCGTCTGAGCCCGCACAGCCACACACTGTGACCGGCGAGCTCCTGCGCCTCGAGCAAGTGCTCGGAGCGCGATGGACCGGCTAGCCAGGCTCGCTTCGACGAACGAAGGCAAGCTCCGTGAGCTGCGTCACGCCCTGCCAGGCTGGCAGATCGAGTTGCTCGAGGCCGCCGACTATCCACCCGAGGAGGGCGAGACCTACTACGAGAACGCGCGTGCCAAGGCTCTCCACGGTCACGCGCTCGCTCCCGACGTGTGGGTGCTCGGCGAGGACTCGGGCGTCGAGCTCGAGGCGCTCGGAGGCGGCCCCGGCGTCAGGTCGTCCCGGTGGGCGGCGGGGCGGGAGGCCGGGCGCGCGGTCGAGGAGCTCGCAGGCCTCGACGGCGAAGCCCGCCGGGCCCGGTACGTCTGCGAGCTCGTCGCGCTCTCGCCGGAAGGAGAGGAGGCGCGGGGGAGAGGCATCCTCGCAGGGCGGATCGCCGAAGCGCCGCGGGGAAGCGAGGGCTTCGGCTTCGACCCGGTCTTCATCCCCGAGGGCGAGACCAAGACCGTGGCCGAGCTCGGCAACGCCTGGAAGCGAGAAAACTCCCACCGCGCCCGCGCGGCCGGAGCCCTCCTGCGGGCCCTCACCTCAAAGACTTAGCAACAGTCTGTTGCAAAGTCGGAGGGAACGGGCTACGCGAGACCTGCGGCTTCCTCGAGCTCGAGCGCCTGCTCGTGGCGGCCTCGCGCCAGCCACCAGTTGACCTCGGCGCCGAAGACGATCACGTTCGCCATCAGGTAGAGCCAAACGAGCAGGAGCGCCGGCGCACCGAAGGCCTGCAGCGCGATCACGTCCCTCGACAGCCTGAGGTAGACCGGCAGCAGCTGAAAGCTCGCCTCGAGCGCAATCGTGGCCACGATCGTGCCCGGCAGCACTTCTCGGAACGTCACCTTCTCGTTCGTCAGCAGGTAGTAGACCGCGAAAAGGAAGACGAACACGGACACCGTCGAGATCAGGATCGAGATCCCGTACGCGACGTAGTCGTTGGCGAAGAAGCCGCCGGCGACGCGGGTCAGGATCTGGTAGCCGAACGACCCGACGAGGAGCCCGATGAAGAGCGTGACGAGGGAGCCCACGAGCAGTATCACCGCGATCAGCTTCCCGTGCAGGAACGAGCGGTTCGGCTTCCCGTAGACGATGTTGAACGCCGACTCCAGCACGCTGAAGAGCGACAGGGACGTCCAGCCGACGAACACTGCGCCGATCACCCCGAGCGTCGCCGCGTTGTCCTGGATCGAACGCACGACCTTGAGAATGCCCTCGACCGAGCTCGACGGGAACGCCTTGTTCAGCTCCTTGACGAGGAAGCTCGACTCGTCCGCCCGGCCCGCGAAGCCGAGCAGGCCGAGCGCGAGGAAGAGCAGCGGCACGAAGGAAAGGAGGGCGAAGTAGGCGATCATCGCCGCGAGGTGGGTCCCCCGGTCGGCGAAGAACTTCTCGAAGACCTGGCGCATGAGTTCGGGAGGGTATTCCCTGGGCTGTTAGCTTTGCGCGCGATGACCGAGGCGCAGACGGCAATCGCCGAACTGACCGAGATCTCTTCGCAGGTGCAGGCCGCTGTCCTCTTCGACAGCAGCGGCGCCGTCGCGGCAGCGACCATTCCCGACGCCGCGGCGAGCCGGCTCGCCGCCTCCGCGAAGGCCCTCTTCGATTCGGCTGCGTCCGTTCGCAGCGCCGAGCTGACTCAGATCGAGGCGGCAACAGGTCAGGCGAGCCTTTTCGTCGCCCGCGAGGGCGAGCGGCTGATCGCGGCCGTCACGGGGCCCTCGCCGACCGCGGGTCTCGTCTTCTACGACCTCAAGAGGTGCTTGCAGCGCTCCGCAGAGCCGCCCAAGCCGAAGCGCCGACCGCGGGCAAAGAAGGCCGATGGGTCGTCGTAGGCTCCTCGCCGTTCTGCTCGGCCTCGGGTCGCTTCTGGGCATCGGCCTCTACGCCCGACGCGGCCGCTCGCACGATCGCGTCGACCTTTACTTCGCGGACGGCTCGATGCTCTCGCTGGAGGGCGGCTCCGCGGAGACTGCGCGACTGCTCCCTCTCGCGCACGACGCTCTTCGCGCGGCCCGCTCGTGAAACGCGAGGAGCTCGCGGTCGCCCTTCGGGAGCATGCGTACCTCGAGGGCGAGTTCGTCCTCCGCTCGGGGCGCCGCTCGAACTACTACCTCGACAAGTACCGGTTCGAGACCCGGCCCGACCTGCTCGCCGCGCTCGGCGAGCACATTGCCGCCGCCGTCGCCGAGCACGAGCCGGATGCCGCGCGGCTCGCAGGGCCGGAGCTCGGAGCTGTCGCGCTTGCCGCGGCCGCCTCGCTCTCATCCGATCTCCCGTTCCTCATCGTCCGCAAGCAGGCGAAGGAGTACGGGACCGCGAACCGCCTCGAAGGCGTCTACGAGCCGGGCGAGCGCATCTGCCTCGTCGAGGACGTCGTCACCTCTGGCGGGGCCGCCGTCGAGGCGCTCGAGGCGCTCCGCGAAGCCGGCCTCGAGTGCCGAATCGCAGTCTGCGTGGTCGATCGCGAGGAGGGCGGTGTGGACGCTCTGGCCCGCTGCGGAGCCCGTCTCGTGCCGCTCTTTCGGGCAGGAGAGTTGCTCGCCACGCAGAAAACCGCCGCAAAACCGCATGGTTGAGCCGAAACGGCTTGGCTGTTAGGGTCCGTTATGCGGATACTCGGCCCCAAAAGTCAGAGGGAGGATGCACGTGACAAAGCAGGAGTTCGTCGACAAGGTCGCTGACAGGGCGAATCTCTCGAAGCGCGACGCGGCAGAAGCCGTGGACGCCTTTCTGGACTCGATCACCGACGTTCTGCGTTCAGGCGGCGAGGTCGCCTTCACAGGCTTCGGGAAGTTCACGACCCAGGCCCGCGCTGCACGCCAGGGCGTCAACCCGAGGAACCCCACCCAGCGGGTGCAGATTCCCGCGACAACCGTGCCGAAGTTCTCGGCGGGTAGCCAGCTCAAGCAGGCAGTGAAGAGCGGCGCCGGCCACGGCATGTAGCCAAATCCTCACGGAAGTTTCCCCGAGGGCCGCGCACGATGTCGCGGCCCTCGGTGTTTTCAGGACAGCACCGCTCCTCGTGCGTCACAGAACAATGGGCTGAACTGCTTAGACGGCCACGCCGGCAAAGCCGGCATGACCTCCAAGCGGCACCGCAAGCGATGCCGTGGCCGAGCGCGCAGCTAACCTGACCCCGATGGCGCAGGATCTCGAGGCCGCACCCAGGGTCGGCGCGGCGACGTTCGGGGATCGGCTCGCCGAGGCGGTCGAGCGCAAGCGCAGCCAGTTGCTCGTCGGTCTCGACCCTGTGACCGACCTGCTGCCCGTCGAGCTGGCCGGCGACGCGCATCTCGGCCGCGCCGAGGCCGCCGAGGCGTGCGGGAGGTTCTGCCGCGGGGTGATCGACGCGGTCGCCCAGTACGCGGTCGGCGTCAAGCCCCAGCTCGCTTTCTTCGAAGCACTCGGCTCGGAGGGGATGCGCGCCTTCGAGGATGTCTGCGCCTATGCTCGGACTGCCGGCCTGATCGTGCTCGCCGACGCGAAGCGGGGCGACATCGGCTCCACGGCCCGCGCATACGCGACGGCCTATCTCGAGCCTCGCGAGGAGCAGCCGCCGCTCGCGGACGCGATGACGGTGAGCCCGTACCTCGGACGCGATTCGCTCGAGCCGTTCATCGCCGCGTGCCGGCGAGAGGGGGCGGGGATCTTCTGCCTGGTGAAGACCTCGAACGAGGGGGTCCGGGACATCCAGGATCTCGCGCTCTCGGACGGGAGCCCGCTCTGGCAGCACGTCGCGCGGCTCGTCGCGGAGTGGGGCGAGGAGCTCGTGGGCGAGCGCGGCCTCTCGAGCGTCGGCGCAGTCGTCGGAGCGACTCATCCCCGCGCGATCGGCGAGGCTCGGAAGCTTCTTCCCCGGTCGGTGCTGCTGCTCCCAGGCATCGGCGCGCAGGGCGCGAGCCCGGCGGATGTCGCCGGCGCGTTCACGAGCGGGCCCGCGAGCGCGCTCGTGGCCGCCTCCCGGTCGGTGCTTTACGCCTTCCGCACGACCGACGACGACTGGCGCTCCGCGGCCGCCGCCGAGGCGGCCCGGCTCAAGAGTGAGGTCTGGACGGCCTCCGGCTGGTGAGAGGCGTCGACTGGCGGGCCGAGGCTCGGCGCTACGCGCTGCCGGTCGCATTCCTCGTGCTCGTCACCGCTGCGGTGCTCGTCGTCCGCGGGGCACTCTGACTCCCCGCTACATTTCGCGCCCGTGAAGCTCAGCGGGCTGCTCCTCGTCGCGGCCGTCCTCCTGCTCGTTCCCTCGGCCTACGCGGCCGGGCCCAGCGTGGACGCGCGTGCGTACATCGTCGAGGACGGGCGCACGGGAGAGGTGCTCCTCGCCCAGAACCCGGGGCAGGAGCTTCCGATCGCCAGCCTCACGAAGATGATGACCGTGCTTCTGACACTCGAGCGCACGCAGCTCTCGGACGTCGTCACGGTCTCGCCCCTGGCCGCAGAGGTAGGCGAGTCGAGCATCCACCTGCGCGCCGGCGAGCGGCTGACCGTCCGGGACCTCGTCGAGGCGGCGCTGATCCAGAGCGCGAACGACGCCGCGTGGGCTCTTGCCGAGCACGTGGGCCAGGGTAGTGAGAGCCGGTTCGTCTCGATGATGAACAGACGCGCGCGGCAGCTCGGGCTCTCGCACACCCACTTCGTCCGTCCGGACGGCCTCGACGCGGCCGGCCACGTGTCGAGCGCACGCGACGTGACGACCCTCGCCCGCGCGCTGATGCAGAAGCCCGCGGTGCGGCAGATCGTCGCGATGCGGGACGCCACGATCGCCGGCGGGCGTCGCCTGCACACCTGGAACGACCTGCTCGGCAGCTACCCGGGCGTCGTCGGGGTCAAGACAGGCCACACGACCACAGCCGGCTGGTCGCAGGTGGCGGCCGTGCGCGGGCCCGGCGTGACGGTCTACGCGACGGTGATCGGCAGCCCGGCCCGCTCGACGCGAAACGGCGATCTCGTGGAGCTCATGAGCTGGGGGCTCTCGCGCTTCCGTGTCGTCTCGGTCATCTCCGCCGGCCACGCCTACGCGCGAGCCGAGACTCCGTACGGCGCCGAAGCCGTCGCGCTCGTCGCCCCACGGTCGCTGCGGCGAGCCGTGCTCGTCAACCGTCCGCTCGTGGAGCGCGTCGTGGCTCCGGTCGGGGTCGAGCTGCCGGTGCGGAAGGGGGAGAAGCTGGGCGAGATCCGGGTCTACGACCGGCGACGCCTGGTCGCGAGCTCGCCGCTCGTCGCTGCGCGCTCGATCTCGAAGCCCGGGGCGTTCGACCGCGCGGGCTGGTACATCGGCCGAACTGCACGCAACATGTGGGGATGGGCGAAGTGACCTCGTGATCATCACCGTCACCCTCAACGCAGCTCTCGACCGGACGCTGACCGTGCCGAACTTCCAGCGCGGACAGCGCCACCGTGCAACCGGAAGCGGTCTCACGCTCGCCGGCGGCAAGGGCATCAACGTCGCCCGGGCGCTGAAGCGGCTCGAGGTGCCGGTGGTCGCGACCGGGCTCGCCGGGGGCCTGACAGGGACGCGCATCGTACGGGAGCTGACCGCCGAAGCCATCCTCAACGACTTCGTTCGCATCGGCGACGAGTCCCGCACCTCGACGGCCGTCGTCGACCCGACCGCCTCCTCGTACACGGAGATCAACGAGTGGGGGCCGCACGTGGAGCCCGAGGAGCTCGAGATCCTTCGCGACAAGCTCCACTACCTCGCAAACGGCGCCGAGACGGTCGTCTTCTCGGGCACGTTGCCGCGTGGCGTGGACGACGACTTCTATGCGGAGGCGATCCGCGACCTGAACCGCCGGGGCGTGCAGACCGTCCTCGACTCGGAAGGCGAGCCTCTTCGCCTCGGCACCGGTGCCGAGCCGTTCCTCGTCTCGCCGAACCAACGCGAGGCCGAGGGCCTCGTCGGCCAGGAGTTTCACGAGGAGCAGGACTTCATCCTCGCGCTCGACTCCATCGCCGAGCTCGGCGCTCGAAACGTTCTCATCACCCAGGAGTCGGGCTGCTTCGCGCTCCTGCGCGAGGAGCGCGAGGTGAAGCGTTTGCGCTCCGCCGCGCCGCGTGTGGAGGCGATCTCGTCGATCGGCTCGGGCGACGTGCTCCTGGCCGGTTTTCTCGCGGCGCGCCATGCCGGAAAGCCAATCGACGAGGCGCTTCGAGCCGCCGTCGCCGCGGGGGCCGTCTCGACGCTCGAGGTGGGAGCCGGCCGCTTCGACCCCCGTGAGGCGAGCCGCTTCATGGGCGGAGTCGAGGTCGGCGAGCTCGAGCCGCTCGCGCGCTGACCCGTCGTCGCCCGAGGCTGATACGATCGACTGCCACTTGAGAGGCGATACAGGAAACGGTTTTTCGGGCCCAGGCGACCAATCGAGCCTGGGCTTTTTGCATCTGAAGGGGGTTTCTTGGACGTAGAGATCGGTCGCGGCAAGAAGGCGCGTCAGGGGTACGGGTTCGACGACATCGCGATCGTTCCGAGCCGGCGAACACGCGACCCGCAGGACGTCGACATCGGCTGGAAGCTCGGGCCGCACCTGCTCGAGCTGCCGCTCCTCGGCTCGGCGATGGACGGTGTCGTCTCTCCGCAGACGGCGATTGCGCTCGGGAAGCTCGGCGGACTCGGCGTCCTCAACCTCGAAGGCATCTACACCCGGTACGAGAACCCCGATGCAGAGCTGGAGCGGATCGCGAAGCTGCCGAAGGACCGCGCAACCCGGGGGCTCCAGGAGATCTACGAGCGACCCGTGGAGCCGAAGCTGATTGCGCAGCGCATCGATGAGATCAAGCGCTCGGGAGTTCTCGCCGCCGGCTCTCTGACGCCGCAACGCGTTCGCGAGCACTACGAGCTCGCGCTCGAGGCGGGGCTCGACGTGCTGGTCATCCAGGGCACCGTCGTCTCTGCCGAGCACGTGTCCTCGAACGGCCAGGCTCTGAACCTGAAGGAGTTCATCTCCGAGCTCCCGATCCCGACCCTCGTCGGCGGCTGCGCCTCCTACCCGACGGCGCTCCACCTGATGCGCACCGGGGCGGAAGGCGTGCTCGTCGGCGTCGGCCCCGGCCATGCGTGCACGACTCGCGGCGTCCTCGGCGTGGGCGTGCCCCAGGCGACGGCCATCTCGGATGCGGCGGCCGCGCGCGTCCAGCACCTGCTCGAGACCGGCAAGTACGTGAACGTGATCGCCGACGGAGGAATGCGTACCGGCGGCGACATCGCGAAGGCCGTCGCGTGCGGCGCCGACGCGGTGATGGTCGGTTCTCCGCTGGCGCGGGCGAAGGAGGCACCGGGGCGGGGGTACCACTGGGGGATGGCGACGTTCCATCCCACGCTTCCGCGTGGCGCCCGAGTGCAGACCGAGCAGGTCGCCACGCTCGAGGAGATCGTCATCGGCCCCGCGCGCGAGAACGACGGGACGCTGAACCTGATGGGCGCGCTGCGAACGTCGATGGCGACCTGCGGGTACGAGTCGATCCACGACTTCCAGAAGGCGGAGATCATGCTTGCGCCTTCGATCAAGACCGAGGGCAAGTCGCTGCAGCAGGCCCAGAAGGTTGGCATGGGGTGAGGGGTGAGGGGTGAGCAACGTCGTTCCGCTGCCCACGCCTGAGCCGGCCGCCGAAGAGCGGCCGGTGCTCGTTCTGGACTGCGGCGGGCAGTACTCGCAACTGATCGCAAGGCGCGTTCGGGAATGTCGGGTCTACTCGGAGCTCGTGCCCCACGACATCTCGCCGGCGGCCGTTCGGTCGCGCAACCCACTCGCGCTCGTCCTTTCCGGAGGGCCTGCGTCGGTGTACGCGGACGGTGCGCCCAAGGTTGACCCGAAGATCTTCGAGTTGGGAATCCCGACGCTCGGCATCTGCTACGGGATGCAGCTGATGGCGCAGGATCTCGGCGGCCGCGTCGAGCGCACCGGGGTCTCGGAGTTCGGGAAGACCGAGTTCACGGCCGAGGAAGGCGAGCTCTTCGTCAACCTGCCGTCTGAGCAGATCGGTTGGATGAGCCATCGGGACTCGGTGACCGCGCCGCCTGCAGGAGCGCGCGTGGTCGCCTCGTCGCAGTCGACGCCGATCGCCGCCTTCGAGGACCCGGAAAGGCGGCTCTACGGCGTCCAGTTCCACCCGGAGGTCGTGCACACCCCCTACGGAAACGATCTGCTGAAGAATTTCCTCTACACGATTGCGGACGCGCCTCCCACGTGGACGGCGGCGGCTGTGATCGAGGAGCAGGTCGAGCGCATCAGGGAGCAGGTCGGGAATCAGCGCGTGCTCTGTGCCCTGTCAGGCGGAGTCGACTCGGCCGTCGCGGCGCTGCTCGTCTACAAGGCGATCGGCGATCAGCTGACGTGCGTCTTCGTCGACCACGGCTTTCTACGCAAGGACGAGGCCGCACAGGTGGTCGAGACCTTTCGCAACCACTTCCACGTTCCGCTCGTCCACGTCGACGCCGAAGCGCGCTTCCTCGCGAAGCTCCAGGGCGTGACCGACCCGGAGGACAAGCGCCGGGCGATCGGCGAGGAGTTCATCCGAGTCTTCGAGGAGGAGTCGGGAAAGCTCGGGAACATTCGGTACCTCGTGCAGGGCACGCTCTACTCCGACGTCATCGAGTCCGGCGGAGGCGAGGGCGTGGCGGCGACGATCAAGTCGCACCACAACGTCGGCGGCTTGCCGGAGGAGATCGACTTCGACCTGGTCGAGCCGCTGCGGATGCTCTTCAAGGACGAAGTGCGTCGTGTCGGCGAGGAGCTCGGGCTTCCCGAGCGCATGGTCTGGCGCCAGCCCTTCCCGGGGCCTGGGCTTGCGATCAGGATCATCGGCGAGGTGACCGAGGAGCGGCTCGAGATCCTCCGCGAGGCGGATGCGATCCTCCAGGAAGAGGTTCGGCGGGCCGGGCTCTACCGCGAGCTCTGGCAGAGCTTCGCCGTTCTGCCCGCGATCCGCTCGGTTGGGGTTCAGGGCGACGAGCGCACATATGCGTACCCGATCGTGATCCGCGCTGTCACCTCCGAGGATGCGATGACCGCCGACTGGGCCCGGTTGCCCTATGACCTGCTGGAGACGATCTCGAGCCGGGTCATCAACGAGATCCCCGCGGTGAACCGCGTCGCCCTCGACATCTCGTCCAAGCCGCCCTCCACCATCGAGTGGGAGTAACGGTCGACGCGGCGCGATCCTCGACCGCATTGCCCCTCATGAACCTTCGCCCCCGAGGAGGGGTCAGACCCCGCTAATAAACAGTGACAGTCCTTCCACAAGATGATGGAACGAAGCGGCGCCGCGCGTGGCTGGTGTCCTGAACCGACGATTGTTTTGTAAAGGGGTCTGACCCCGCGCCGAGGGCGTTAGGGCCTGAAGTGGGGATATCGGGCGCGCACCTCGTCGATATAGCCGGCGAGGCGATCGGCCAGCTCGGCGTCGTGGATCTCGAGCACGTTCTCGGCGTTCCGCTCGCCGGAGCGGGACAGGTTGAAGCTGCCCGTGAAGACGACGTCGTCGGCGACTGTGACCTTCGCATGCATGAAGTCGTGCACCGGGCCGGCCCCGTAGGGCGTCGAGCGCTTCCCCGAGAACTCCCCGGTCAGCACGCGCTCGAGGAGTGGCAGCTTCCAGGTGAAATTGCCGTTTCGGTGCCATTCGTGGATCACGCCCTCGACCTGCGGCCGGTCGAGGCACCCGGCGAGGTCGAGCCGGCCCTCGGAGACGAGCTGGGCGAGTGTCGCTAGGACGGGCGCCGCGGTGAGGACAGGGGAGCAGATGCGAACCCGGCGCCGCGCGCAGCCGATCGCAGTCGCAATCTGCTGAGAGAGCTCCTCGCCGTGGCCCGGCGTGAACCAGGCCTTGACCCGACTTCCGCCGACGGCGGCCTCCTCAGGGTCGACGAAGCCGCTTTCCTCCACGACGCCCTTCGACCAGAGCTCCTCGAAGTTCTTTGCGAACGCGCGCGCGACCGCAGCTGACTCGACGGTCACGATCACGTTCTCCTGTCGCGACCACGAATCGTCCGTCCAGTTCGTCGATCCCGTCCAGACGCCCTTGCCGTCGCGGACGACGTACTTGTGGTGCATCAGGTCCGGCTCGCCAGCGATCGGGCGATGCGGAACCCCGAGCGACGAGATCAACTCGACATCAGGCTCGGAAGGAGGCGGCACCGGGATCGGGTTCCGGTGGTCGACGTTGTAGATCATCCGAACGTCCACTCCGCGCGCGGCGGCCGCCCTGATCGCGCCGCCGACGATCGCCGCGGTCTCGGGCCTGAGGTGAAAGTCGTACTGGGCGAGGTCGGCCGTCTTCTCCGCGGCGCCGAGGAACGCCTCGACCTCGCGGGCTACGTCCAGGGCCTGCTGGCCACCGTCGGTCAGCGTCCGGACGTGGAGGGGCTCGGAGCTCAGCGGACGCTCACGAGGCCGCCGAATTGGCGCCAGCGGCCGGCATGGAAGCGCACCATCCTCGATCGCTGGACCGGGTAGTAGTCCTCCGGCCCGGTCTGCACGGGGATCCCCTTGACGAAGAACGGGTTCGCCCGCTCGTTCAGGTGCGTCGCCGCGCGTAGGAGGCTCGCTCGACTCGGTTGTACGCCCGCGCGCCTCAGGGCGTCGACCATCGTGAACGCGACCGCCATCCCGTACAGGTGGGCGACCTCCTTCACCTTCGCGCTCGGCAGGTAGCGCCGCAGGATCTGCTTGTAGAGCTTGACGCCGGGGTCGCGCGCGAGCGCGGGATCGGTCGGATCCTTGAGGAACGCGCTGGAGACGGCTCCTTCGACCAGCTTCTTGCCGGTGTTCTGCTGGACGACCTCCATCACGAACGGGTCGATCGAGACGGAGTTGACAAAGATCCGCGGCCGCCACCCGAGCTTGTGGATGGAGAGGAACGCCTGGATCGTCTGGGTCGGGAGCGCGAAGATCATGATCGTGTCCGCGCCCGAGGCCTTGAGGCGGGCCATCTGCGAGTTGAGATCGGTGTCCGACAGGTCGTAGGTCTGGACAGCTTTGATGCGCGGGGACAGTTTTCCGAGCCCTCGGCGCAAGCCGGCGAACATGTCCTGGCCGTACTCGGAATCCTCGTGCAGAACTGCGATCTTCGCCTTGGGACGCGTGCGGGCCACGTAGCGGCCGTAGAGCGCGCCTTCGCCCGCGAATCGGGGCAGGTATCCCATCGACCATGGGTAGCGCTTTCGCTCGAGGGCCAGCGCGGAGTGCCCGCTGCCGACGAAGAGCTGGGGGACGCCGAGCTGGTTCAGGTACGGGCGCACCGCGAGCACGTGCTCGGTGCCGATGCTGTTGAAGATCGCGAAGACCTTCTCGTCCTGGACGAGCTCCCGCGTCTTGCGAGCCGTCTCGGCGGGGTTGTACGCGTCGTCGACGTAGAGGTACTTGATTTGCCGACCGCGCACGCCGCCTCGGGCGTTCACGTACTTGAAGTACGCCTCGGCGCCGCGCGCAGTCGCGGCATAGGCGACCTCGTCTCCCGTCAGCGGGACCGTCCCCCCGAGCAGAATCGAGGTCGGCGTTACGCCTGGGTCGCTCCCGCCTCGCCCATACGCGCCCGGAAGCCCGGCGACGAGCACAGCAGTGACAACGAGGGAGCCGGTGAGCAGGCGGAGCCGCATTCCGGCAACCCTACAATCGCCGGAGCCTTTGCCCGAGAACCTGAACATCCGGCGGAACACCGCGATCCTCGCCGCGGTGCTGGCCGTCTACGTCGCCGTGCTCTCGCTGGCGGCGGCCGTGCTCTCGCTCACCTTCGTGCTGGTCACGGGATTCCGCTCGCTGCTCGGCCTGGGGCCTGCGATCTACCTCGCCGCCTCTGCGCTCTCCGCTCTGCCGGTCGGACGCGCGATGGACCGCTTCGGGCGGGTCCCGGTGGTCGCGACCGGCTTCGTGCTGGGCTCGCTCGGCTGCGTCGTGACGGCGGCCGGCACACACTGGGAGTCCACGGTTGCAGTCGTCGCCGGCTTCGTCCTCGTCGGCGTCTCTGGGTCGGTGACGCTGCTCATCCGCACCGCGGCAGGCGACATGTACCCCCCGGAGCGGAGGGCGCGTGGGATCTCGCTCGTTCTCTTCGGGTCTGTCTTCGGCGCGGTCCTGGGCCCGGCCGTCTTCGGTCCGCTCTTCTCCGGCAAGGACGTGGCCGCGAGCACGCTCACCGTTCCGTGGCTCGCCGCCGCCGGTATGTCGCTCGTCGCCTGCGCGCTCGTCCTCACGGTGAGACCGGATCCGAAGGTGATCGCGGAGCGGATCTCTGCGGGCCGCCAGGAGCCGGCGCCGTCGGCGGCAGCGCCGCTGAGCGAGATCGTGCGGCGGCCGGGGGTGCTCCCGGCGATGCTGGCCGCGGTCGCGAGCTTCGGGGTCATGGTCTCGGTGATGAACCTCACCGGGTACGTGGTGGTCGATCACCATCACCACGCGCAAGGGTCGGTCTTTCCGATCATCGGCGCGCACGTCCTCGGCATGTACGCGCTCGTCCTCGTGATCGGCAGGCTGATCGACCGCGTCGGGCGCCGGCCGGCGCTCGTCGGCGGCCTCGCCGTGATGGCCGTGTCGTGCGTGGCCCTGATGTGGGTCGAGGGCGTGCCGATGACGGCAGTGCTCCTCTTCGGCCTCGGTCTCGGCTGGAATCTCTCGTTCGTGTCGGCGACGGCGCAGCTGGTCGACGCCTCCGCGCCCGCCGAGCGGGGCAAGCTGCTGGGCTTCACCGACCTCGTTTCAGGGCTCAGCGGCGCGACGCTGGCGCTGGTCGGTGGGGTCGCTCTCGACGTCCTCGGCGTGACGGCGCTCGCAATTGGCGCGACGCTGCTCGCACTGGCACCGGCCGTGTTCCTGGCGAGACTGCGACCCGTGCCATCCGAAGCATGATGGCGTACTCCTCGGGATTCGGTCCCTCGGTTTCCTGACGCGAGGCGGCGGCGGAGCCCGGCTCTGCCGGTCGGGAGCCGCCGCCGGTCAGGGAAGCGAGGGTGCTGGTAGAATCCTGCGCCGGCGGGCTTCGAGTCCGCCGCCTTTTTGTCATGCAGAAGACATGGAACGCAAAGCCCGGTGAGATCGAGCGGCACTGGTATGTCGTGGATGCCGAGGGGAAGACCCTCGGGCGTCTCGCTACGCAGATCGCGGAGACCCTCCGCGGCAAGGGCAAGCCGCAGTACACCCCGCACGTCGACACGGGTGACTTCGTCGTGGTCGTGAACGCAGAGAAGATCGCCGTCACCGGCAAGAAGCTCGACGACAAGATGTACTACCGGCATTCCGGCTATCCCGGCGGCATTCGCAGCCGGCCGCTGCGCGAAGAGCTCAAGCGCCGCCCGGCCGAGGTTCTGCGCAAGGCCGTGAGAGGAATGCTCCCCCGGAACCGGCTCGGGCGCGCCCAGCTGCTCAAGCTGAAGATCTACGCGGGGCCGGAGCACCCCCACGAGGCGCAGGGGCCGAAGCCGCTCCCACTGGAGAACGGAAATGGCTGAGCAGGCGCAATACCAGGGCACCGGCAAGCGGAAGACCTCCGTCGCGCGAGTGATCCTGCGTCCCGGCGACGGCACGACGTGGATCAACGGCCGCACCCTCGAGGAGTACTTCCCGCGGGCTGCGCACCGAACATCCGTGATGGCACCGCTCAAGCTCGCCGGCGCGGAGAGCCGCTACGACCTTCGCGCCCGCGTCCAGGGAGGCGGCCCATCCGGCCAGGCCGGCGCTGTCCGCCACGGCATCGCGCGCGCTCTCGTCGAAGCCGATCCCGAGCTGCGCACCTCGCTCAAGCGCGAGGGCTTCCTCACGCGCGATGCCCGCAAGGTCGAGCGCAAGAAGGCCGGCCTCCACAAGGCCCGAAAAGCCCCGCAGTTCTCGAAGCGCTAATTGGCCCGCCGGTACTTCGGTACTGACGGCGTTCGAGGCGTCGTCGGCGAGGACCTGACCGAGGATCTCGTCGAGCGTCTCGGTCGCGCCTCTGCCCTCTGGTCCGGACGAGGGCGCGTCTTCGTCGGGCGCGACACCAGAGGATCGGGCCCCGAGCTCGAGGAGGCCTTCGGCCGCGGAGTCGCCTCCGCCGGCGGCAATGCGGTGCTGGCCGGAGTGCTGCCGACTCCTGCCGTCGCGCTCCTCGCGCTCGACCTCGGAGCCGTCATCACCGCCTCGCACAACCCGCCGCAGTACAACGGCGTCAAGTTCTTCGACGCAGAAGGCCAGAAGCTGACCGACGACGCAGAGGAGGCGATCGAGGCCCTGTTCGACTCGAAGCCCGCAGAGGTTCCAGGCGAGATCGACCGCGTTGAAGTGGCGACCGACAGCTACTTCGAGCACATCGTCGAGCGCTTCGGAAGCGACCTCTCCGGGCTCACGATCGCGGTCGACTGCGCGAACGGGGCTTATTCACAGATTGCACCCCAGGCGTTCGAGCGGCTCGGCGCCGAGGTCGTGCCGGTCGGGGCCTCACCGGACGGCGAGAACATCAACGTCGGCTGCGGAGCGACCGACCTCTCCCTCCTGCAGCGCGTCATCCGCGACGGGGGCTTTGACCTCGGCGTCGCCTTCGACGGCGACGGCGATCGGATGCTCGCGGTCGACGCGGAGGGCAACGCGGTCGACGGCGACCAGATCCTGGCGATCCTCGCGCTCGACCTGAACGTCGACCTCGTCGCCGTCACCGTGATGACCAATCTCGGCTTCCATCGGTTGATGGGAGAGCGCGGGATCCGCGTGATCACGACTGACGTCGGCGACCGCTACGTGTTGGAGGCGCTGCGACGGACCGGCGGCGCCCTCGGCGGCGAGCAGTCGGGCCACATCATCTACCTGCGGGATCACGTGACCGGGGACGGACTCGCCGCGGCTCTCCTGCTGTGCGCATCGCTGAAGGGCCGAACGTTGCAGGAAGCCTCCGCCGTGATGCCGCATTACCCGCAGGCTCAGGAGAACGTTCCCGTGGCCAATCGAGTCCTGCCGCAGATCCTCCTCGCCGAGGTCGAGCGCCTGAATGGAGAGCTCGGAGACAGGGGCCGGATACTCGTGCGCCCCTCGGGAACCGAGCCGGTCGTGCGTGTCCTTGCGGAAGCCCGCGATTATGCTGAGGCCCGAGATCTCTGTGATATGATTTGTAAGCTAGTTCTACGAGAGCTCGGTTGACCGACCTCCGACGCAGGAGGTCGCGAAAGCCGGGCTTTGCTCGTTTCGGAGAACTTCCGGATAAGCCGTCGACCTGTAGCCCCGGCAAAGGCGAAAGGAGCTCCAGGTGTGTGGAATCATCGGATACGTCGGGCCGCGGAGAGCGAAGCCGCTCCTCATTCACGGCCTGGAGCGCCTCGAATACCGGGGGTATGACTCGGCCGGCCTCGCGATGCTCGAGGACGACGGGCTCGACTACATCCGAGCGGTCGGGAACCTCGACAACCTGAAGCGGGTCGCGAAGCGGAACGGCTCGCAGTCGTCCACCGGGCTCGGCCACACGCGTTGGGCGACTCACGGCAAGGTCTCCGAGCAGAACGCCCATCCGCTGACAGGCTGCGAGCAGAGCAAGATCGCGGTCGTCCTCAACGGGATCGTCGAGAACTTCCGCGAGCTGAAGGCTTCGCTCGAGAAGCAGGGGCACAAGTTTCACACCGAGACGGACGCGGAGGTCGTCGTCCATCTCGTCGAGGAGAACTATGCGGGCGACCTCGCGGAGGCCGTCCGCGCCGCCTACGCTGCCCTGGAGGGCCACTTCGCGTTCGTCGTCGTCCACAGCGACCACCCGGAGGAGCTCGTCGGCGCGCGAGTCCAGTGCCCACTCCTCGTGGGCGTCGGCGACGGGGAGATGTTCCTCGCCTCGGCGGCGACGGCGTTTCTCAAGGAGACCCGGAAGATTCAGCTGATCGAGGACGGAGAGGTCGTCTCCATCACACCGGAGGGCGCGACCTTCACGAGCGTCGAGGACGGCCTCGTCGAGCGGGACGTGATCGAGGTCGACTGGGATGACGAGGCGGCCGAGAAGTCCGGCTACGAGACGTTCATGCTGAAGGAGATCTACGAGCAGCCGGAGGGAGTTCGCGAGACGATCGGAGACCGCGTCCGGCACGGCAAGCTCGTACTGGAGAGCCTCGGCCTCTCCGACAAGGAAATCAGGAACCTTCGGAGGATCGTCATCCTCGCCTGCGGCACCTCGTACCACGCCGGGGTCGTCGGCCGGTACGTGATCGAGGAGTGGGCGCGCATTCCTGTCGAGCCGGATATCGCGAGTGAGTGGCGCTACCGCAATCCTGTGCTCTCGAAGGACACGCTCGTGATCGGGATCTCGCAGTCGGGGGAGACGGCGGACGTGCTGGCGGCCATGAAGCTTGCGCGTGAAAAGGGCGCGCGGACGGTTGCGATCACGAACATGATGGGCTCGCAAATCACCCGCGAGGTCGACTCGGTGCTCTACACGCGCACGGGCCTCGAGGTGGGGGTCGCCGCTTCGAAGACGTTCACCGCGCAGGTGGCGTTGATCAGCCTGATCGCGCTCAAGCTGGCGGAAGTGAAGAAGACGATCCCCGCTGAGGAGATCGAGTTCATCCTCGACGAGCTCTATCGGCTGCCCGAGCACATGCAGGAGTTCCTCGACGGAAGCCATCCGATCGAGGAGATCGCGCAGCGCTACTACGACAAGGCGTTCTTCCTCTATCTGGGGCGCCACATCGGCCTGCCCGTGGCGCTCGAAGGCGCCCTCAAGCTGAAGGAGATCTCGTACATCCCCACCGAGGCATATTCGGCCGGGGAGATGAAACACGGGCCGATCGCCCTCCTCGACGACGACACGCCGGTTGTCTGCGTGGCGACGAACTCGCACGTCTACGACAAGGTCGTCTCGAACATCCAGGAGAGCCGCGCGCGAGGAGCTCACGTGATCGCGATTGCGACCGACGGGAACGAAGACATCCAGCACCATGCGGACGACGTCATCTTCGTGCCGAAGACGCCCGCGTTCCTGCAGGCGGTGCTCGCGATCCTGCCGCTGCAGCTGCTCGCGTACCGGATTGCACGGCTGCGAGGGATGAATGTTGACCAGCCGCGGAACCTGGCGAAGACGGTCACCGTCGAATAGGCCCTGGCTGCCGGCGCTCCTGCTGGCGGCGATCCTGGTCACCGGCTGCGGCGCGACGAAGTCGAAGCCGAAGCCCGCAGCAGACGGCGGCGCCGGGCTCGTCTTCACGCGCCAGAGCGGTCAGATCTCGGGAGTCTGGGTTGCGGATGCGGACGGGGCCAACCCTCGGCAGATCGTGGCCAACGGCTCGGGCGGCACCCTCTCGCCGGACGGCCGGCTGATGACGTACCGCATTCCGCAGGGCAGCAAGAGCTGGGTCACCAACGTGAAGGAGGTCGCGATCGGCGATCCGCTGTCGCTCGGGAAGGTGACGGTTCTCGACTGGTCGCCGGACAGTAAGCGCCTGGCCGTGCAGGAAGGCAATCGGCTGCTGCTCGTGGATGCGGGGTCCGGGCAGCCACGTGAGCTTGCGCGGGGCGCGGTCGGTGGGGCCAGCTTCTCCTCCGACGGCAAGGCGATCGCCTTCAGTCGCGGCAACGGAAAGAAGGCGCCGGCCTGGCGGAGCGACGTCTTCGTGGTCCGCCTCTCGGACGGCTCCGAGTCGCGGCTCACGAGCGACGGCCACAGCGACGATCCTCAGTGGGGCGGCACCTGGATCGGGTTTCGCCGCTTTCACTACGACGCCGACGTGCCCATCGGCGCGATCTACCTCATGCACTCGGACGGAACCGAAGTGAAGCGACTCTCGACCGGGAAGGAGGCTCCGGGAGGCCTCGATGCGCTCGAGCTCTCGAGGGAGGGAACGAAGCTTCTCGCCTGTGCACCGGCCGGGAGCTACTGCCCGCCGGTCATGTTCGACATTCCTGGCAGTGAGACGAACGTCAGCGTCAGCAGCAAGGTGTCGGCGGCCGACCTCTCCGAGGACGGGAGCCAGGTGCTCGCACTGGCCGACGCGGCCGAGGGGCCGCCCGCTCTCACAATGATCCCGTTCGGAGGCGGCTCTGGGGAGCCACTGGTCGAAAACGTGTCGTCTGCCCGCTGGGCGGGCTAGCGAACTCCCCCGAACGAGGGACGACGGCGACGGCGGCGTGGAGGAAAGTCAGTGGGCTATGCCTGAGGCCCTTCCACGGCGGTTCCTGATCTCTGCTGCGCTCGCGTCGGCGGGGATCGTCTTCATGTGCTTTCTCGTCTACGAACGGCCCGGGCTCGGGATCGGCCACTTCTACTACCTGGCGATCGCTCTGGCTGCGATGGCCGGCGGTCCCGGACTGGGGGCGGCAGCCGGTATCGCGGCGACCGGGCTCTACGTCGTGGGAGTCCTGAGCAACCCCTATGTCCCATCGCACGAGCTCCTGACCACGGGGACGGTCACGCGCGGCGTCACGTACGTGACGGTCGGCGCGCTCATCGGCTGGTTCGCATCCCGCAACCGGGCGATGATGGCCGAGCTCCGCGTCCTCGCGGAACGCGACGTGCTGACCGGGCTTCCGAATACCCGCGCCTTCGAGTCGGCGATCACCCGGCGCCTCGCCGCCGGACGGCCCTTCGGGCTCCTCGTCGCCGATCTGGACGCGCTCAAGGACTTCAACCGGGACGAGGGTTTCACGGCCGGGAACGACGCGTTGCGACGCCTCGCCGACCGGCTCGCCACCTCTCTCGGTCCCGACGACGACGTTGCCAGGGTCGGAAGCGACGAGTTCGCGATCCTCGCCTCGGTGCAGAACGCGGACGGAGCCGCCCAGCTCGCCGCACGTCTCGAGCGCATGTTCGCGGACGACCGGACGAAGGCGACGCTGGGCTGGGCGGCCTTCCCACAGGAAGGCGACAACGCGCTCGCGCTGTATCGTGCTGCGAGCGAGCGCCTGTACGCCCGCAAGGTGATGCGCAGCTACCTGCGGCCGGTCCCCGAGCCGATCGACCAGGCAGCGAGCTAGGTCCCGGGCCACGGGCCCGGGACTCGCCCAAAGTGCTTCGCACTTTGGGCGACTAAGAACACACCTCCCGAGAAACGACGTTTCGACCGGCCCGCCCATCCCGGGGGCGATTGATCGTGAAGCGCCACGCAGTCAAATACCCCGCACTCGCAACAGTGCTAGTTCGTACTCGTGCTTCAAGCATCCGCCTGAGCGGCTCAAGGGAACCTCCTCGGGGCGAGCGGTGTACAAGTTTCCATGCGCAGTCTGTTCTGCCTGATCGTCGTCGGCTGCGTAGCTACGCAAGGAGTGGTGGCGCAGGCAGCCCCACAGCCGCAGCGGACGATCCCCTGCCGCGAGATCATTGACTACACGACGTTTCCGTACCCCAATTCGCAGCCGCGGCACCAGGCGAGACGCGTCCTCGGGGCGGTATCGGTGCCGCCCGCCTATCTCCGGGCCTACAGGACCCTGGAGACGCCCTGGCGATACTTCGCCAAGAGCGGCTTGGTGGTCAAGAGCGGTACGTCGGTCACAATCACGGTTCCGTCCGCGTGGCGGAAACGGGTCGGGATCTCGTGGGGCAACAACGTCCACCGTGTCTTTCACACGATCCGCATTCGGTCTTGTGGCTCCAATCCAAAGCGCGGCAACGCCTATGCGGGCGGCTTCTTTCTGAGTAGTTCGTCGGCGTGCGTACCTCTCGTTTTCATTGTCGGAAGCCGACAGCAGAAGGTCTGGTTCGGCGTAGGGCGACGCTGCCGCTGAAACTGAATCTCGCAAAACCCTCCTGCTAGTAGTACTAGCTCGGAGGCCGGCGCAGCCGCTTCGTCTCGGAGCGTCGGCGCTTCGACTCGAGGCGCCGCTCGACCGCGGCCCTGCCCGGTTTTGTCGCCACACGACGCCGCTCGACATGGAGTGCCTCGCGGAGCGCATCGGCGAGGCGCCCGACGGCAAGCTCTCGGTTGCGAGCCTGGCTGCGCTCGTCCTGCGCGATGGCGCGCAGGACCGGCCCGGCCTTACGAAGGACGCGTTGCTTCTGGCGATCGGTGAGAGAGCCCGAGGCCTCGATGTCGAAGACGGCCTCGACGCGGGTCTCCGATTTCTGCGCATGTTGCCCGCCCGGGCCGCTCGAACGCGAGAAGCGGAGCTCGATCTCCGAGAGCGGAATGGAGACCGAGCGCGTCACCCGAATAGACTCGCGCTCCATGGCCGCCATTCTCCTTGACGTCGACGGCGTCTTCCACGTTTCCGGCCGCCCGATCGACGGCACCGGCGACGCGGTTCGCCGCCTGCGCGAGGACGGTCATCGGCTGCGGTTCGTCACCAACAACACGACGAGCTCGCGGGCCGACCTTGCAGAGGATCTCCGCGCCCTCGGGGTCGACCTCGACGACGAGGAGCTCGAAGACGACGCCGCGCGCTGCCGCACGCACGCTCGCCGGCAAGCGTGTGCTCGCGCTGACGATGGCTGCGATCCGCTCCGAGCTCGAAGGCGTGGAGCTCGTGGGCGAAGAGGTCGACGCGGTCCTCCTGGGCGGTGCCGACGAGACCGACGAGCCGAATCGGGTCTTCAGCTACATGAACATGGCGCGCGCGTTTGCGGAGCTCGAGGCCGGCGCGGATCTCTACTGCCTGCACAAGAACCGTTGGTGGCAGACCTCCCGTGGCCCTCTCCTCGATTCGGGCGCCTTCATCGCCGGCCTCGAGTACGCGGCAGAGATCGAGGCGACTGTGCTCGGGAAGCCGAGCCCGGCCTTCTTCGGCGCGGCTCTGGACGCGCTCGACGCCGACCCGGAGGTGACCTGGATGGTCGGCGACGACCTCGAGGCCGACGTCGCCGGAGCGAAGAGCTGCGGCCTCCGCACGATCCTCGTTCGCACCGGGAAGTTCCGTGAGAAGGCGCTCGCAGACTCTCTCGTCAAGCCGGACGCGGTCGTCGACACGCTCGGAGACGTGCCCGGCTTTCTGGCACGGTCCTCCTAGAATCAGTCGTCATGCGTGTCGGCATCGACCTGATCGAGATCGAGCGCATTCAGGCTGCGCTCGACCGCTACACGGGATTCGCCGCACGCTGCTTCACCGAGGCCGAGCGCTCGTACTGCGACAGCCGAGGAAATCCCGCGCAGCACTACGCAGCGCGTTTCGCAGGCAAGGAGGCAGTCGGCAAGGCGCTCGGCTGCGGGGTCCGCTTCACCTGGCGCGAGATCGAGATCGCCGGGCGGCCGAAGCCGCAGGTCAGGCTTTCCGGGCGGACGAAGGCCTGGGCCGAGAAGGTCCGAGCAGGTGCAATCGACCTCTCGATGTCGCACTCGAAGGGGCTCGCGACCGCCGTCTGCCTCGTCGCCGACCAGGATGGTTGACCCGCTCTACACAGCCCCGGAGATGCGCGCGGCCGAGGAGCGCTATCCAGGCTCCGTCGAAGAGCTCATGGAACGGGCCGGGCGGGCCGTCGCCGAGCATGCGCTGGAGGACTTCGGAGACGCGCGCTCCTTCACGATCGTCTGCGGGAGCGGCTCGAACGGAGGCGACGGTCGCGTAGCCGCGCGTCTGCTCGAGGCGGAGGGCCGGGACGTGCTCGTCGTGGACGCAAAGCCTGAGGACGAGGAGAAGGATCTCGGCGACCCGGACGTCCTGATCGACGCCCTCTTCGGCACCGGCTTCGAGGGTGAGCCGAGGCCGGGAGCGGCGCGGCTGATCGAGCAGATGAACGACCTGGGCGCTCCGGTGCTCGCCGTCGACCTCCCCTCGGGCGTGGACGCCTCGACGGGCGAGGTGGCGGGAGCCGCGGTCGACGCCGACATGACGGTCACGTTCCACGGCGAGAAGGTCGGGCATCACGTGACGCCGGGGGCTTATCTCGCGGGCTATCTCGAACTGGCGGACATCGGGCTCGAACCGGTGGAGACCGAGCACGGGCGTGTGACGAGGGAGATCCTCGAGCTCGTGCCGCGAAGGAGCCCGGAAGGCAACAAGTACACATCCGGGCACGTCGTCGTCGCTGGAGGCTCTCCCGGGCTCTCCGGGGCGCCCTGCCTTTCCGCGTTCGCCGCGTTACGCGCCGACGCGGGCTACGTGACGCTCGCAGGGCCAGAGCCCGTCGTGCCGGTCTTCGAGAACTGGGTGCTCGAGGCCGTCAAGCGGGCGCTGCCGGCCGACTCCGACGGGCTCCTGACCGAGGACGCCGTCGAGCCCGCGCTCGAGCTCGTCGGCAAGGCGGGCGCGCTGGCCGTAGGGCCGGGACTCGGGAGAAGCGACGGCACGAGGGCCTTCGTGCGCCGGGTGCTCACCGAGGCGGCGCTGCCGACCGTGGTCGACGGAGACGCGCTCTGGGAGCTCGAGCCGGGAGAGTGGCCGGCACCGCGCGTGCTGACGCCGCACTCCGCTGAGCTCGGGCGCCTGATCGGGGAGGAGGCCGCCTGGGTCGACGCGCACCGCCTTGCGGCCGTTCGGCGAGCAGTCGACCGGTTCAGCTGCGTCGTGCTCCTCAAGGGCACCGGCACGCTGATCGCGGCGCCGGGGGTCGGCGTGCTCGTCGACGGCGGCCATTCGAGCCTTGCCACCGCCGGCACGGGCGACGTGCTCACGGGCGTCGTGGCCGCCTTTCTCGCCAAAGGCATGGAGCCGCGGATCGCCACCGCCGCGGCCGCGACCGCCCATCACTGGGCGGCGATCGAGGCCTCGTACGACGCGGGCCTGATCGCGAGCGATCTCCTCGACGCGCTGCCCAGGGCCCTCGCGGGCTGAGGCGCGCCGATGCACCGGTCCGAGATCACGATCGACCTCGGCGCCGTCCGGAGAAACGTACGCCGGCTCCGCTCGGCGCTCGGCCGGTCCGAGCTCTGGGCGGTCGTCAAGGCGGATGGCTACGGGCACGGGGCGGTCGACGTGGGCGGTGCGGCTCTCGGTGAGGGCGCGCTTGCGCTCTGCGTGGCGACGGTCGGCGAGGCGCTTCCGCTCCGCCGCGAGTTTCCGGGCGTGCGCATCCTCGTCATGGGCCCGACATCCGGCCGTGAGATCGCGCAGGCGCGCGAGGCCGATCTCGACATCGTGGTCACCGATGACGCGATACCGCAGGGCGTGCGCGTCCACCTGAAGTTGGACACCGGCATGGGGCGGTGGGGCCTTTCGGAGCTCCCCGAGCCGCCGGTCGAGGTCGTCGGGCTGATGACCCACCTTGGCGACGGCGGACTCGGCACCCGGAGTTCGCGCGCGCCCAGATCGCCCGTTTCGAGGAGGCGACGGTGGCTTCCCGCACCTCATCCGGCACGTCGCGAACAGCGCCGGGGCGCTCCGCCTTCCCGAGTCCCATTTCGATGCGGCGCGGTGCGGGATCGCGCTCTACGGGCTGTCGCCGTTCGGCGAGGCACCGGCGGTGGACGGTCTCGAGCCTGCGCTGCGCTGGGATAGCCACGTCGCGTACGTGCAGCAGCTCGCGCCGGCGAGAGCACGGGCTACAGGCGCGCGTACGTCGCGGCAGGAAGCCGACCTGGATCGGGATCGTGCCCGGTGGGCTATGCGGACGGGTTTCGCCGAGACATGAGCGGCACCGAGGTACGGGTCGGCGGCGAGCGGCAGGCGCGTGGTCGGCGTCGTCTCGATGGACGCGCTGGCGGTCGAGCTCGACCGGGAATTACCGGTGGGCACGCCGGTCACCCTCGTCGGTCACGGCGTGCTCGTCGAAGATCACGCACGGGTCGCGGACACGATCAACTATGAGCTCGTCTGCGGCATCGACTCGAGCCCGGCGCGGGCGCGGCGGGTGGTGCTCGATGCGTGAGCTCGCGCAGGAGATCCTCGTCGGCAAAGAGGCGTGGGTCGTGGGCGGCGCAGTGCGCGACGAGCTGCCTCGGCCGCGACGTGGTCGACCTCGACATCGCCTGTCGCGATCCGCGAGGGCGCTGCGCGCGCGTATGCAAAGCGCTCCGGCGGCGCGCCCTTTCCGCTCTCCGAGCGGCACGGAGCCTGGCGCGTTGCGCTCGAGGCGGGCCGCACAGTGGACTTCACGCCTCTGCCTGGCGCGATCGAGGACGACCTCGCTACCCGGGATTTCACGATCAATGCGATCGCAGTTCCGCTCGCCGGCGGCGAGGCCGTAGACCCGTACGGCGGCCGGGGCGACCTCGAGCAGAAGGTTGTCCGCACCGTCTCGGCGAGTGTCTTCGAGGACGACCCGTTGCGGCTGCTGCGGGCCGTGCGGCTCGAGGACGAGCTCGGCTTTCGGATGGATCCGGAGACGGAAGGCCTCGTCCGTGAGCACGCAGAGCTCGTCACCCTGCCGGCGGGCGAGCGCACGTATGCGGAGCTCGTGCGGCTGTCAGAGGCCGGCTTCCGGCGTGCGGACGAGATCGGCCTCCTGGCTCCGATCGGCGGATCGAGCGCCGGTCTCGACCGTCCCGCGTCGATCGACTCACCGGAGTTCCGCCTGGTCGCGGTCTTCGGCGAGTCGCTGGCGAGCCTGCCTGTCCCGAACGAGCTCCTGCGCTACACCCGGACGCTCCTGCGGGCGGAGCCCCCGGAGGACGACTCGCCCCGTGCGATCTACCGGTTCCGGCGGGCCACCGAGCCGTGGGCTCTGGATGCGCTTGCATTCGCCGGAGCACCCGACTTCACTGGCGCAGTCGAGGCCGCTCGCGAGCACGAGCCGAAGGAGCCGCTGCTTCGAGGCGACGAGCTCGGTCTGCCACCGGGGCCCGAGATCGGCCGTCTGCTCGACCTGGTCGAGGAGGAGCGAGCTGCGGGGGAGATCTCGACGCGCGAAGAGGCCCTCGAGCTCGTCCGTCGCGCGCACGGAACTTGACCGACGACCTGTGCGAAGTCGTCACGATCCCGTGACAGACACGTGCGCATTTCCTCGATAGGCTCGAAGCGGGGAGGAGGTCGGCGGTACCGTAATTAGGCGGGCGGGGCGCGGCGCGCTTTCACGCGCCGGAAGGTTCCGGGAAGGATCGCCTGCGCGAGCGCTGCCGCGCGGTACCAGCGCGGGACGAAGATCTCCGCACGGTCGCGTTCGATCGCGCGCACGATGCGCTCCGCCACGAAATCGGGGCCGACGACGATCCGGCCGAACCGTCCCCGCATGAGCCAGTCCTGGGGGAACCCCTCCGTGTGCACGAAGCCCGGGTTGACCGTGTGCACGTTGATCCCGCGCGGCCGGAGCTCCCTGGCGACCGACCGCGAGAAGGCGAGTTGCGCGTGCTTGGACGCCGAATACGGCCCGACGGCAACCGTGCCGGCAACGGAGACGACGTTGACGAGGTGTGCCGGCGCGGCCGCCTCGAGTGCGGGCAGGAAGCCGAGCAGGCACCACACGGAGCCCAGGTAATTCGTCCGGATGAGCTCCTCGATGCGCTCAGGCGGCAGGTCGAGGAAGTGCCCGCGGCCGGGCACGCCGGCGTTGTTCACGAGCAGGCTCACTTCCGGGTGGCGCTCGCGCACCGCCGCGGACATCCGCTCGACTGCCGCGCGGTCGCCGACGTCACACACCTCGTACTCGCCCTCGATCTCCGAGGCGACCGTTTGCAGGCGCTCCTCGCGCCGGCCGACGAGAACGCAGCGCCAGCCACGCTCCGCGAGCCGGCGGGCCAGAGCTGCTCCGATGCCCGTCCCTCCGCCCGTGACGACGGCTACTTGCACAAGCGAACGACGCGCGAGGCGACTGCGTCACGCCCGCGAGCCGATTCGACGACGGCACGCAGCCGGTGTCGTCCGTGTCTTGCCTTCCGGGTCCGCCACAGCGCGGTATACAGGCCGGATGTGCCCTTCGTCACGGTCGTGATGGGCCGCTTGCCGTCGAGGAAGCGCACTCTCTGGATCCGGCCGGTCGTATTCGCGACGACGAGCAGTCCCTGGTTGCCGCGAACGCACCCGCGGCCCCGAGGGAGGAGCCACGTGGCCGTCGTCCCGCGAACCGCGCGGATCCGCACGGGGCGGAAGCTCGTGTTCGGCATCACGTTCGGGCCGAAGGTCGTGATGTTCTTCGCCTCCTGGAAGTCCGAAGCGCCGAAGATCGCCCGCACGGTCCCTCGACGAAGCCGAGGCGCCGACTGCGAGAGCACGAACACGCCGACCCCCGAGCTCGGGTCGTAGGCGATGCCGCCGAGGACGGCATTGCTGTACGCGAGCAGGAGCGAGTAGGGATCGACACCCGCTCCGGCGTCCTGCACCCGCACTGCGATAGTCGGCCGGCCCGCCGCAACCCGGCGCGTCAGCAGCCGGATCCTCGGCGGGCGGAGATCGTTCACCCAGTAGCGCAGCCGGTACCGCCCCCGGAGCGGCTTGCCCGTGTAGAGATCCTGGGTCGAGTCGACCGAGACGTAGTAGCGCTTCAGCCGCGGGAACACCGTCGCAGCGGAGCCGATCGCAAGCCCGAAGTCGAACGTCAGGGGGTTGACGTCGACCGGAGTCCCGGCCAAGCCCTCCACGTCGTTCTCGTCGAGAGAGCCGAGGAGCCACGGATCGACGACCGCGCCGTTCTGCGGACGACACGACACTCACCCCGAGGTTGACGACCGGCCGGTCGAGATGCGGGACGATGTACACCCGCTCGGCGCCGTCCTCGATCATCGGAGCCCCGGTCGACATCTGGCGGTAGCCCGAACGGCGCCACCGGGAAGCGGTAGGAATCGACCCGGGACGGCCCGCCTGCGGTGGTGCCGTTCTGGAACCTGCGCAACCTGATCGGCATCACGCCCTGGAGCGCGGGCCGCGTGACGAAGAACGCGTACGGAATGCGCCTCGTCACTGCTCCGCGCCGCAGGACGAGGAACCCGTAGTCGTCCCCCGCTGCCGCCTGGGCCGTCGCGCTCGCGGCGACCGGGAGCTCGGCTCGCCCGCCCGGCGCGAGGCTGACGAGCGCCGGGGCCTCGAGGGACGCGCCTGTGCTCGCCGACTGAGGCTGCACCTCGACGGACCAGGTGCCCGAGCCGCCGCCCGCGTCCGAGACCTCGACCACGAGCGACCGCCGCGCCGCGCTGCTCTTGACGTTGAGATCGCCGAAGGAGAGCGACGTCGGGCTCGTGAACACCTGGGGATCGTCGGCCCTCGGCACGTCGATCATCCCTCCGCCCTCCAGGAACACGGAGGCCTCGACGGTTCGCGCCGTGTCACCCCAGGCCGGGCCGGCGGTCGAGACGAGCGCAGAGCGGACCTCGAACGGAGTCCAGCCGGGGTGGCGCTGGAGGAGCAGGCTCGCAGCACCGGCCACGTGGGGCGTCGCCATGCTCGTGCCGTTGAACGAGGCGAAAGAAGCGCCGGCGAACTCCGGGAGGGTCGAGGACAGGATCTCACCGCCCGGCGCCGTCACGTCGGGCTTCAGCATGTGGTCGAAGGCGGTCGGGCCTGCGGAGGAGAAGCTCGTGATGATCCCGCCCCGTCCCGTGTGCAGCTCCTGCGGGTTGAGGGCGAACCGGACCGGCGCGCTGCCACCGGAAGCGGCTAGGAAGTCCCGCAGCCTCGCGCCGTCGAGGTCCGACACGGTGCCCGCCGGAATGTCGAGCGGAAGGTCGTTCGCCTCTCCGGACCGGTTGTCGACGAGCACCATCCCCTTCGCCCCGGCGATGAAGGCCGCACGGATCTCCTTGGTGACGATCGCGCAGCCGCCCCGAGAAATGAGCGCGATCGTTCCGCGCAGAGAGTCGGCCGGAAGCGTCGTGTCGAGCGCGTTCGGATGCGCGACGCCGCAGAGCTGACGATCGACCGGCCGGCCGTCGGTTCCCGTCACCGAGCCGACATCGACGAGCGTCTGGTTCTGCGTCTGCCAGCCCGGGAAGGCGCGCTTCGGAAGCGAGGTTCGGAAGGGAATGTTCTGGAGCAGCGGCGAAGGCGTGCTCTGGACCGAGAACGAAGCCGCGAAGACGTGGAGGTTCGACGACGCCGCGACGGTGATTGCGTCAGGAGCTGAGCCGGGCGAGTCGATGCTGCCGAGGCCGAAGTCGTCGCGCTCGTTGCCGGCCGCGATCACGGGCACGACTCCTGCGGCCGCCACGTTGGTCACCGCCTCGATGAGAGCGTCGTTCACCGGGTCGGTCTCTGCGGCTCCGCCCGAGAAGTTGATGACGTCCATCCCGTCGCGAACGGCGTCCTCGAAGGCGGCCACGATCTCGGGCGTGTTGGCCGTGTAGCCGCCTCGCGTCGGGACATTGAAGACCCGGTAGTTCCCGAGCCAGGCATTCGGCGCGATCCCCGAAAGGTTCGCCACGGGCGGGTGGTCGAGCCCGCCCGGCGAGGATGTGCCGGCCCGCCCCGCTGCGATGCCGGCGACATGGGTCGCGTGAAAGGACGCCTTGCGGTCGATTGGAAGGCGCCCGGGGCGACCCGATCCGGGGCCCGGATACGCGCGCGCGACGATCACCTTCGGCGTCGTCCACCGGCGCCCGCCCTTCGGGAAGCCCGCCGGGTACGACATTCCCGTCGGCGCGAAGAAGATGTGTTTCTCATCGACGCCGTCGTCCACGATGCCGATCTTCATCCCCTCGCCGCGCGCCCCCGTCGAGGCCCAGAACGTGTCGGCCCGGATGAGGCTCGGGCTGTCGTCGAGCGACAGCTTGTAGGCGACGCTCGGATAGATCCTCGTCACGAACGGGAGCGCGGCAAGCGTCGTCAGGCGATGAACAGGCAGCTCGACCGTCAGTCCGTCGAGAACGACCTGGAAGCGGCGCGAGACGACTGCGCCGGGGATCGCCTGCGTGATCGCCGTCGCGGCCGCGCTCTGGGCCCGCGCGAGCCGCGTGAGGTAGCGACGCGAGGAACCTGCGCTCACGTCGAGGCGGCGGGAAGTGCCGCCGACCGCGAAGTCCTCGTTGAAAGCTGCGGCCAGCGGCGGCAGGTCGAGGCGCGCGATCACCCTGATGCGCCCGCGACGATGCTCGCTCGGGATCTTCAGCGGGCCCTTCCACTGGCGCGGCGAGGTGTCTGCGGTATGCGGACGGCGGATCGGCTGCAGCGCAGTCGACGCCGCTGACGTGCATACAAGTGCCGCGACCCCGGCGGCGAGAAGGACGATGCGGCGCAAGAGCCTCAGAGTACCCGCCGGTTAGGATCGCGGCGTGCGCCGATTCGAAGGAAAGCGTGGGCTCGTGCTCGGGGTCGCCAACAAGCGGTCGATCGCGTGGGCGATCGCGCGGCGGCTGGCCGAGGAGGGCGCGCAACTCGCCTTCACCTACCAGGGCGAGCGGATCGAGAAGAGCGTCCGCGAGCTCGCTGAGAGCGTCTTGAGCCCGCTCGTCACCGAATGCGACGTCCGCTCGGACGACGATGTCGTTCGTGTCGTCCAGGAAGCGGCCGACATCTTCGGCGGCCAGCTCGACATCGTCGTCCACTCGGTCGCGTATGCGGCGGCCGAGGATCTCGAGGGACGCTTCACCGACACGCCTCGCGATCGCTTCTGGATGGCGCTCGACGTGAGCGCGTACTCGCTGATCGCGTGCGCCCGTGCCGCGGAGCCGTTCATGGAGGCCGCCGGCGGGGGCTCGATCCTCACGATGACCTACCTCGGCGGGGAGCGGGCCGTGCCGCACTACAACGTCATGGGCGTCGCCAAAGCGGCGCTCGACGCATCGGTTCGCTACCTCGCGTGGGACCTCGGCCAGAAGAACGTCCGCGTGAACGCCGTTTCAGCAGGCCCGGTGCGCACGCTCGCCGCCCGCTCGATCGCGGGCTTCCCCACGATGGAGGCGATCGTCGAAGAACGTGCGCCGCTCCACCGCCACATCGACGCCGACGACGTCGGCGCGGCCGCCGCGTATCTCCTCTCCGACGAGGCCGACAACGTGACGGGGACGACGCTGTACGTCGACTCCGGGTACCACGCCATGGGGATGTGAGACGCCCGACGGCAGCGTGAACGACGTCCGCCGATTGTCGACCGGCGCCGAGATGCGTGTCACGGGGGAGGTGGGCCGCGCCGCGGTCGTCTGCGTCAACGGCGGGCAGGCGAGCGAAGTGGAGGGAACGTGGAGCGCGTCACTCGAGTGGCTCGTGCGCCGGCTTTCGGGCCGGTTTCAGTCGCTCGGGTTCGTCGAGGTCCGGTACCGCGTGAAGTCGTGGAACCGGCTCGAGCTCTGCGTCGAGGACGCTCGGGCGGCGGTGCGGGAGTCCGGCGCCGTAAGGACCCTGCTCCTCGGTTTCTCGATGGGCGGCGCCGTTGCGATCACGGCCGCTGACGAGCCCTCGGTCGAGCGGGTTCTCGGGCTCGCACCCTGGATTCCCGACCGCCTGGCACTCGAGCCACTGCGCGGCCGGCGGCTCGACGTCCTCCACGGGTCGCTGGATCGTTGGCTGCCGGGCATTCCGAGCGTCTCGCCTGCACTCTCGCGACGCGGCTTCGAGCGAGCCCGCGTACTCGGAATCGAAGGAACGTACGAGCTGATCACCGGCGCTCTGCACGGGATCGCCGTCCGCGCACCCTCGGCCCGCCTCTTGCCGCTTCCGCGGGCGAGCACGTGGGCGCAGCGTGTCGCGGCTCACCTCGCGACGTTCTGAAGCTCAGGGCACGCCGTAGAGCGAGATCGGGCCGTCGCGGGCGATCAGCCGGCCGCCGCACGGATTCGGGCGTCCAAAATGAGTGATGAGATAGCGGACGCCGAGGCGACCGAGGTCTCGACAGGGATCGCGCCGCAACTCCCGCACCAATGCGTCGGCCGCGCGGGGAGCCGTCGTCGAGTAGCCGCCCGGGTGCTGACGCGGCGCCTGCATCAAGTAGTAGAGGTACACCGCGTTGTCCTGCTCACCCACAGGGAAGATCGGTAGCTCGAGCAGGCGCCCCGCGGGTTCTGCTCGCAGCGCCGAGTAGGCCCGATTGTGCTCGTCGGCCCGCGTGGCATGGAAGACGCCGAGCCTCAGGTCGACGAGGAGGAGGAGCGCGACCATCGCCGCCACCCCGGGCCACCGCCAGCGGGAGATGGCAAACGCGACGAGCGCCGCGAGCGCGAGACAAGCGATCGGCAGTAGCCGCTCGGGCACCCGCGTGTGTCGGAGCCCGGGCATGTGCCGCCAGAGCGCCTCGTAGCCGGGAAGGTGGGATCCGAGCGCGAACAGGGTGGGGACGAGTGCGCCCGCTCCGAGCACGAGGGCGAGGCCCCACCGCCGTTGTGCGAGGAGCACGCCCAGTCCGAAGAGGGCAGCCACGAGGACGGTCCAGCCGAGATAGACGATCCCTTCGAGCCGGTCCTGGTTCCGAGACAGGAAGTCTGGGAGCTCCGCGGAGTAGAACTCGACCTGTCGGAAGGAGCGGCCGCTCGCCCCGGTCGTGCCCCGCACTGCGACGAAGTCGGCGAAGAGCCCCGCCGCGAGCGCAGGCACCGCGAGGAGCGCCGCCCAGCGGAGGCGGACGAGCGCGTAGAGGACGTAGAACGGGATCGCCCCGAGCGCGAGATGGAGCTGGCCCGAAAGCGGGATCGAAAGAAGAGCCGCGCCGGAGAGCGCGAGCCACCACCGGGAATGCCGTCTCGCACGCTCCAGCGCGAACAGTGAGAGGGGCAGCAGCATTGCCGTCCACGCGAGCAGGTGGCCCGCACTGGCCTGCGCCTGGAGGTACGGGGCGAGCGCGAAGGCAAGGCCCCCGACGAGCGCCGCGCCGGGCCACACGCCGAGCTCGCGAATCCAGAGCGCCGCGAAGCCGCCCGCACCGAGAAAGCCGAGCAAGACAAAGACATTCCAGGCGGTGACCGACCCGAGCGTCCGTTGCAGCGGCCAGTAGACGTAGCCGAAGGGCCAGCCTGCGAGGTTCCAGCGCGGCTCGACCTCCGGCTGGAAGCTGTACGGGTCCCGCCAGGGGGCTCGGCCATGTTCGAGCTGATGCCCGACGAGCCAGAGCTGGTACCCGGTCTGGAGGTGATCTCCGGGGGCCGCCTCGCCGTGCCCCGCGCGCCCCTGGGCCATGAACGACGTGTCCAGGTGCCTGGCACCGGGCCATGTCGTAAGGAGACCTGCCCCGAGGTAGAGCGCGCAGGCGAGCGCTACAAGGCCTGCGCGGCCGCGAGCAGCTCGTCGAAGTCGGGCAGCTCGCCCGTGTCGTAACGCCATGCGCCGCGGACCGTACCCCCGCGCCCGACCAGGAAGGCCGTTCGCTCGGCGACGTCCTTCATGCCGCGGTACTCGTGCGCGACGCCGAAGCCCCGAACCGCATCGCCGTTCCAGTCCGACAGGAACTGGATGTCGCCGAGATCGAGCGCCTGGCTCCAGGCGGTCTGCGTCCAGCACGAGTCGCGCGAGATCGCGAAGGGCGTGACCCCTGCCTCCTCGAGCTGCGCTCTCCTGTCACGCAGGAGCTCGAGCTCGCTCGTTCAGGTCGAGGACCAGGCGAACAGGAAGAAGAGGAAGAGCGCGGGTGACTCTTCGACGAGCGCGGTGGTCGTCGTCGGTTCGCGCGGTGCCAGCCAGACCTGCGCGGCAGGGATGCGATTTCCTACCTCCAGCACGCGAGGAGCCTACTCGTCGGGAAGAGCCAGCACCGCCTGCGCCTGCCGGGCGGCCGCCGCAGGGCTCAGCGATCCCGCCGGCAGCTCGACGACGAAGGAGCTCGTCCCCGGAAAGACATGGTTTTGCCAGTTGGGCGCCGTGCCGGCCGGCCACCGGATGGTACGAAAACGCATGCCCGCAAGGCGTGCGTAGCGGCGCGCAGCGCCCACGCTCGGCCCCCACGCGCGGACGAGCCCTTGCGGCTGGTGAAACCAGATCGTGAAGTCGGGACGGAGCCGTCGGATCAGGTGAGCCGCGATCCGTGTTTCGCGCTCCGAGAGAGGCTGAGCCCCCGGATATTCGGAATCCCAGGGCGCCCCGCCCCGCTTCCACTCCGAGGCGAAGTTGCGGTTCAGATCGACGCCTCGTCCGTTCTGGCGACGCCGGATCGCGAGCCCGTCGGGGTTGAGGTTCGGCACGACCCAAAGGTCGAAGGCGGGAGCCGAGCGGGCGAGGATCCGGCTGACCGCTATTCCGGCGCTCTCGTCGCCGTGGATGCAACCGAAGACGAGCACGCGTGAGCTCCCCTTCGGATCCCCAACCCGGATAGCCTCGATCCGCCTGCCTTTCGTGGAGCGGCCGAGCAGCATCCGCGCTGACGGGTCGGGACCGATGCGGACGTGCATGTGGTCGTCGTGGTAGACGAGGCGCTGAACGATGCGCCGAGGTCCGCGAAGCCCGGTTCTCGGGCCGACGAAGACCTTCACTGCGCCCACGCGCACGAATCGCATGACGAGCTCCTGCGCGAGCGCGTGGTCGATCTGGCTCGGGCGCGTCGGCCTCGACTCCAGCCCGTCGAGGCGCGGGTAGTAGACGTCGACGTCGCGGCCGTTCTGGTGCGACGCGTGCCCGCGACCGCCGAAGCGCTCGTCGAAGACGCCGCCCTTGGGACGCGACAGGTCTCCTACGCCGACCCGAGCGGTTCCCGGATGAGCCTCGGCGTAGTCGGCCAGCACGTGCAGGAGTCGCCGGATCAGCCGGTCGCTCCCCCACCGCCGCCACGGTCGGTTGGGCGATTGCTTGAGGACCGGGTCCCAGGTGAAGTACGTGAGCCCTTCGGCCGGCAGTTGCACGCCCCGGACGAGCCGACCGTTCCACGGCACGCCGAGCGACCTGGACGAATGCCAGACGACCTGGTCGCCGTCGCCGGTTGGCGTCGCGAACGACGAGGCCGCGCCGAGCGCGATCGCGCAGGCGGCGAGAATCAAGGCGAGGCGGGGCAGCACCAGCTCATGCTCGTCGGGAAGGCCCTCTCCAGGGGGCCGGTCGGCGTTTTGCCGCCGAACTGCTCGACGATGTTCGAGACTGCCTGCACCTTGGCGGCGGTGAGGCGCAGGAAGAGCCACTGGTTGGCATTCGCCCAGCCGACGAGCAGCCAGTTGCCGTTGGGAGACATTGCGAGAGACCTGATGTCGCCCGGAGCGGAGTAGAGGAATCGCGCTTCGCCGGGATCCGTCTCCGCCTGGAGCAGGACGAGGTCGCTGAGCCCGGTCGCCGGGGAGAACCGGACCATCACGAAGCGATGGCTCTTGCGCACGAAGACGACCCCCGACGGGCCGATGGGGATCCCGATCGACCACAGCTTCCGGCCATCCGCATCGAGGACGCGCAGCGAGCGCTCACCGAGGACGAGCAGGCGCTCGCCGTCCTCCGACCACGTGAGCTGGGTCGGCACCTCACCGGGCACGGTTCGCCACGACGTCTTCGCCGAGTCGGTCTGGACGAGCTCCACGCGGCCGTCGACCGTCGCGAACGCGAGCTCATGGTCTGCGCCCGGCCGCCATGCGGGTGGGGTCGCCCCGACGGACTGGCGGAGGACGCCGTCGCCCGTGCCGTCGCCGGCGACGACGCGCAGCTCCCGTCCGTTGAGATACCCGATCCGGAAGCCGTCGGGAGACCAGCGAGCGCCGCGCACTGAACGGGTGCGCGCGAGCGACCAGCGGATCGCCCCCTTCGCGTTCGGATCGATCGCAGCCAGCTCGTGGCCTCTCGTGACGACGACGAAGCGCGCCTGGGGCGACCAGGATCCCTCCCACCACGGGCCGAGCGCCCTCTTGGAGCCGTCGAACCGGACGAGCCAGGGCCCGGTCTTCGCGTTCACGAGGAGCAAGCCCGGAGCCGGCAGCGACGTCAGAGCCGGGCGGGCCTTCACGTTCTCGCTCGTGACTGCGTCGCGGACGGAGCCGACGAGCGCGCGACCGGGAGGGGAGATCGCTGCGGCCAGGATGAGAGCGACGACGGCGGCGACGAGGAGCGGGCGGAGGTTGCGCCGCGGCCAGGTGACCGGCTCCCGTCGGTCGAGCGCCGCCCGGACGAGCGGCCACGCGCGGCGCTGGGCCTCGAGCTCGTCCGGCGCCTGGATGCGCTGGAGCGCGCTGCGAACGTCGTTGTCGGAGCTCACACCTGCTCCCGGTCGATGATCGACTCGAGTCGGTCGAGGCCTCGGCGAAGGCGGGAGTTGACCGTTCCGCGCGGCACGTCGAGGAGCTCGGCGATCTCGCCCGGCGTGTACTCGAGGAGGTACCGGAGGACGATCACGGCTCGATGCTCCGGCGCGAGCGACGCAAGGCCGGCCGCGAAACCCTGCGAGAACGTGCCGAGATCGCCCGTGTCGAACTCCTCGCCGCTCTCGGCCTCCTGGGTCTCGCGCCGCAACGCTCTCGCTCGCGCCCAGTCGATCGAGCGGTTGACGACGATGCGGTGCAGCCACGGCGCGAAAGGACGCCGCCTGTCGAAGCGGTCGAGATTGCGGACCGCGGCAAGGAAGGCCTCCTGCGCGATGTCCTCGGCCGCCGCCCCGTCCTGGACGACGAGAAACGCCGCCCGATGGGCTCGGGGCCAGTGCTCGCGAAAGAGAGCCTCGAGGTCCGAGGCTGATCCCGCCTGCGCGCCCCGAATCCAGGAGCGCTCCTGACGACCGGGGCCCACCATCGCGCGCTGACTATACGAGCGGACATGCCCATGAGGTCCATACGAGGACCACCGGGCGAGAGGTCCGGGACCTCAAACCGCCCGAGCAGCGTAGAGATGAGGTGAACGTTGAACGGAGGTCTTCCATGAGACGCCTGCTTCCACTTGTCCTGCTCGTCCTGATCGCCGTGCCTGGCGCGGCACTTGCAGACGGCTGTCCGCCATCGGTGTGCGGCATCACGAGCGTCACCCCACCGGGCTCTGGCGTCACGCTCGTTCGATCCAACGGGCAGGGCGGCAGCGCGACGGCCTATGACCTGGCCACGGGCTCGCGCCGGTTCCACCTTCCAAGGGGCGTACTGGCCGCAGACGGCAGGACATTTGTCTCGACCCGACATGCGAAAGCGGCCACGAAGACGAGCCTGGAACGGTTCGACGCGCGCAGCGGGCAGCTCCGATCAAGGACCGAGCTCTCGGGAACCTGGTACGCCACAGCCGCGTCCGCCACTGCCCGTCGCGTGGCGCTTATGAAGTACGGCAGGCGGGGAGTCGTCGTCGGGATTGCAGACACGTTCGTGCGCTTCCAGCGCCGCCTGCGCGGAAACTGGGAGGTAGAGGCGCTCTCCCCCGACGGAAACCGGCTGTTTCTCATCCATTGGAATCGCACCGGCGGTTACACACTCGAGAACCTCGACGCGCGCAGCGGCCGTCTGAGGCCGACTCGACTCGACGAGGCGGACGAGAAGATGAGCGGCTTCGCGCAAGGTGCCGTTGGGACCCGTGACGGGCACTGGCTCCTCACGCTTTACCTCAAGGCCGATTCTTCTACGTTCCTCCATGCACTCGACCTCCGCACGGGGTTAGCGCACTGCATCGACCTTCCGCTCCGGGGAGTCGGTTCGACCGTCGGCGCGACGGCGCTCGCACTCTCACCGGACGAACACCGCATCTATCTCGCAAATCCGTTTCTCGGTCGCGTGATGACGGTCGACCTGACCGCGCTGCGCGTGACCGGAGACGCGCGATTCCGGCGGCTGCCGGCGTCGCGCCTCGACATCACCTTCGGCTCGAGCGCGGCGATAACACCGAACGGGCGCATGCTCGCCTTCAGCGGCGCCGACAGTGCCTGGCTCTACGACACGGCGTTCGGCGTGGTGCGCAGACCCGTCCAGGCCGCCCAGGAGGTCGTCGGGATCGGGTTTCGGCCGGACGGTCGCAGGCTGATGACGATTGCAGCACGAGGGCAGGCACGGGCCTTCGACGCCGCGACGGGAAAGAGGCTGCGCTAGGCCGGCGCTGCCTCTTCTTCGGTCACGTCGGCGATCTCGCGGACGACCTCGACGAGGTCCCTGTTCGCATTGAAGACACGCAGCTGGCGGTCGGCGCCGTTTCCGCGCGCGAGGATGTCCTGGATGCCCTCGAGCTCGTTTTCGGAGCCGAGCTCGCGGGCGTGAGGCGCGAGCTCCTTCAGGCGGCGGCGCACGAGCTGGGCGACGGGCACACGGTTCCGGCGCCCCGTCTCGAGGTCCATGAGCGGCGCCTCCAGCCCGTAGCGCGCCGCGAGCCACTTGTTCTCGCTCGTCAGGATGCGGTGGTAGGAGCGGATCTCCTCGCCGCGGTCGTACCGCTCGCTGTAGAGCTTGACGAGCGCCTGGCAGTACGCCGCCAGCGCGACCGCGTGCTCGACCCTCGTCACGGCGTCACACACCCTCATCTCGACGGTGCCGAAGCGGGGGTGCGGGCCGGATGTCCCACCAGATGTGGGTGTAGTCGGCGATGCAGCCGGTCTTCTCGAGCTGACCGACCACCTCGGCGTAGTCGGCGTAGTCCTTGAAGCGCGGCGGCGGGCCCGAGCGTGGGAAGGCGGCGAAGACGAGTTGCCGCATCGAGGACAGGCCGGTCGGCTGACCGCGCCAGAACGGAGAGCTCGCGGACAGAGCGAGTAGCGCGGGCAGCTCGACGAGCAGGCCGTTCACGACCTGGATCGCCTTCTCGGCGTCGTCGACCGCGACGTGGATGTGCAGCCCGAAGATGAGCTCCCGGCGGGCGATGTACTGGAGCTGGTCGACGAGGGCGCGGTAGCGGTCGCGAGCCGTGATCCGCTGCCGCTCGAAGAGGCTGAACGGGTGCGTTCCCGAGGAGCCGACGCGCAGGGAGTGCTCATGAGCCACGACCGTGACGTACTCGCGGAGCTTTCGGAGCTCGCGGTCGACTTCGGAGGCCGTCTTGCACACCGGGGTCGCGATCTCGAGCACCGACTGCATCAGCTCGGCCTTCATCTGCGCCTCGAGCTCGTGGCCGGCAACCGTTGCGAGGAAGGTGTCGACGTGCTGGACGAGGTCGAAGCTCTCGGGGTCGAGGAGCATGTACTCCTCCTCGACTCCCAGCGTGTAGGGCTCTCCGGCGCCGAAGGCGTGATCGAGGACGCTGCCGCCCTCGGCGAAGCTTCCGGCGGTGATGCTCGACGGATAGGTCTGCTTCATCGGCCCCAAGGCTCCGCTTGCGGTGCCGCCGTCAGGACGTGCGGGCTCCGCCCGCGCGTCCGTCTGCGGTGACCGAACGAACCGATCGAACAACCATCGCTCACGCTCGTAGTATCGAGTGGCGTTGCAGGCGCTTCAACTCACCGACTCGTGGCCCGCGGAGAACGTGGCGGTCACAGCGCTTACGCCCGACGGCGAGCTCGGTCGGCGCGGCGACGCTTCGCGGGTCTTTCGGTGGGCCTCGATCACGAAGCCCGTCACCGCGCTCGCAGCGCTCGTAGCCGCCGAGGAGGGGACGATCGACCTCGACGAGCCGGCGGGCCCGCCCGGCTCGACGATGCGCCACCTGCTTGCTCACGCTTCGGGGCTTCCGTTCGCGGCAGGCCCGCCGATCGGGAAGCCCGGGACGCGCCGGATCTACTCGAATGCGGGTTTCGAGGTCGCCGCAGAGCGGATCGCGGCGAACGCCGAGATGCCGTTCGAGGAGTACCTCTCGAAGGCGGTCCTCAACCCGCTCGGCATGCAGTCGGTGCTGCGCGGGTCGCCCGCTGATGGCCTAATCGGGACGCTCGATGACCTCGCCGCGTTCGTGCGCGAGCTGCTCGCGCCGACCCTCGTCCTCCCGGAGACGTTCTCCGAGGCGACGAGCGTGCAGTTCCCGGGCCTCTCCGGCGTGATCCCCGATCTCGGCCGCTTCGACCCGAACGACTGGGGCCTGGGGTTCGAGCTCAAGGACGGGAAGCAGCCGCACTTCTCGGGCACGCTCACCTCACCCCGCACCTTCGGTCACTGGGGCGGAAGCGGCACGTTCTTCTGGGTCGATCCCGAGCGCAACCTCGCTCTCGCCACGCTCACCGACCTCGAGTTCGGCGACTGGGCCAAGGAGGCGTGGCCGCCGTTCAGCGACGCGGTCGTTTCCGAGCTACGACCCTGAGACTGGACTTCATGCCGCGGGCCGCGTGGTCGGCGAGCGAGCAGGACAGTCGGTAGACGCCCGGCTTCAGGCGCAGGTTGATGATCTGGCGCTGCCCGGGGAGCGCCTTCGGAAGGTGGTCAGACGGTCGAGCCTCCGACGCGCTGGAGCTGCAGGTCGTGCTCGTCCTGTCCGAAGTTGGCGAGCTCGATTCGGACCGGGCCGGAAGGGATGCGGACCCGCGAGAGGCGATAGTGGAACTCGAGCGCGACGACCTGGACGCGCGAGAGTGGAGCGGCTGCCTGCGCCGGCATCGCGCCGGCGAAGACGAGCGCGACGAGCAGGAGCGGGAAGGCGCTCTCATCGCAGGAGCGGCACCCGTCCGAAGGAGTTCGCGTGCGGGACGATTGCGGCGGCGTCAGTGCCAAGCCACTGCTCGAGCACCGAGCAGTAGACGGTCCGGTAGTCGACGGTCGCCTTGAGGTTCCCGTCGTCGTCGAGCCCGTTCTTCAGGCCCGGGAAACTCGCCGATCATCGTTCCGCGAACGCGCGTGCCCATGAGGAGGCCGATCACCGGCGGCGCCGTGGTCGGTGCCCTCGGAGCCGTTCTCCTCGGCCCGCCGGCCGAATTCCGACCAGACGAGCGTCAGGACGCGATCGGCGAGGCCGCGCGCCTCGAGGTCGCGCTGGAAGGCGAGCAGCGTGTTGCTCGTCAGCTTGAGGTCCTTCGGCCAGAGGTGTCGGCCTGCTCCGAGTGCGTGTCGTACCCGCCGTACGCGCTCAGGGCCACGCAGTGCAGCGGAAGGCCGGCCGCGAGCATCGCGGCGAGCCCGGCGAGTCTGATCCGGGAACCCGCTGTCGGACTTCGGGTACGGAACAGGGCTGTTGGAATCCGCCTGTTGAACGGCGCGAGCTGCTGGCGCAGCCGGCTCGACTGGTACGTGACGTCCCGCGCGCCCGCGAGTGCCTGTCGTGCCCGCGTGATGAGCCGAGCGATCCGACGGCGCTCGAGCATGCGGTCCTCGACCTGGCCGTAGACTCCCGGCGCCCAGAACGAGTAGTCGCCGGCGCCGCTCAGCGCCGCAACGGGCTTCTTCGCAGTCGCGAGCGACGGCGAGAGGTCGCCGTCGAGACTGACTCCCTGAAGCGGGTTGTCGGCCGTGCCGACCCGGTCGAGGTAGCGGCCGAGCCAGCCCGTCTGGAGCCGTGCGTCGGTATCTCCGACCTCCCAGTAGTGACGGGACGTGAAGTGCGACTGGTCGGCGTTCGTGTAACCGACGGCGGGAAGCACCGAGAGCTTGCCCTCGGCGTGCAGGGTGTGGAAGCGAGCGGCGGAGGGATGCCAGCGCAGGCGGGTGTCCTCCGGGAAGACGAGCCCCGAGTCGGGCGAGCGCGAGCTTCGGGCGGAGCTTCCGGTACTCGGGTCGCCGTGCGGAAAGAGGAGCGACAGCGAGTCGACGCCGCCGTCCAGGAAGATCGATGACGAGCACCGTGTCGGACGGTCCGGCCGCGAGCGCCTTCGCGATGCCGTCGTCGAACATCCTCGGCGTGAGCGCGCTTGCGCCGTAGACGGCGATCGCGAGCCCGACCGATCGCGCGAGGAAGCTCCGGCGGTCGAGGCCCGTTCCCGGCGGGAAGCGGCATGCCCGGCTCGATCGTCGGGCAGCCCAGCTCCCGGCCTGGCGACGGCCTTTCGCAGCAGGGCGGACCGGGAGTGCTCGGTGCAGTCGTGGTGTGCCATCAGCTGACGTCTGCAGGTCGGGGGAGACGGCGATCAGATGGCGAAGCGCGTTCTCGATCAGGGCGGGTACTGCGCCTTCTTCCAGCGCTGATCGGCGTCGGCGATCGCGTGGTCGCGAAAGACTTCAGCGCGCGCTTCGTCGTCGACGTCATCGGCGGAGTGGCCCCAGAACTCGAGCGCACGCTGCGAGCGAGCTTCTCCGCGATCGAGCGGCCCCTTGTCCCGACGTCTCGAGGACCGAGGGCCGGAGGACGCGGCCGGCGAGGTTCCAGCGGGCGAGGAACGAGGCGGTGTCGAGCCAGCGGTGTCGTCCCAGCCGGCGACGTTCGGCGGGTAGAAGAGCTGTTGGCCGGCCTGGTTCGAGAGCCACGTCCACGCTTCGGTGTCGATGCCGCGCTGCCGTCGCACGCAGCATCCCGGCGAGGTAGACGACGGGCGGCTTGACCATGCGCGGCCCGTTGTAGAGGCGCGGATGCGTGAGGATCGCCTCGACGACCGGGCCGGATCGCGAGTGGTTGCCGACGTAGAGCTGCTCCAGTGCCGGCGAGTTGCGGCCGGCGGCGGTCGGAATGAAGTAGCTCCAGAGCTTGGTGACGAAGAACGAGCGGTGCTTCGGGTGGTGGACGGCGAGCCGGCAGGAGTCCTGCCAGTCGAAGTGCCCGCGCTTCCCGAAGATCCGCTTCGTGCCGGTGTCGTGGCGCTTCGCGGTCGTAGCGGAAGTTGACCGGGCCCTTGTCGTCGTCCCAGTCGTTCCGGAAGCCGGTCAGCGCGCGAGCCTGCTCGCGCACGTCCCGCTCCGATGTAGCCGCGGCTCGCGCCGAGCGTGAAGAGCTCCATCATCTCGCGCCCGTAGTTCTCGTTCGGCGCGCCCTTCTCGTTGTCGGTGCCGGACAGCCAGAGCAGCATCGCCGGGTCTTTCGTGACCGCGAGCAGCAGTTGCTAGAACGAGCCGAGTCCGTCGGCTGCGAAAGAGATCGTTCTGCTGCAGCATGAGCCGCTGCGAGCCGACGCCGTCGTTCGACGTCGCGAACCAGTCGTGCCAGACGAGCGTCATGCGCTCGACGAGCGGGCGGTTCGAGCGCACCATCCGGTCGAGCCACCAGAGGTGGTCGTGGCCCCAGGCGTCGATCGGCGCGATCGGGTGCTCGTCGTCGTCGACCGGCTTCGGTCCGACCAGCCGGTCGCGCTTCGGATGGGTCAGGAAGTGGACGGCGCCGTGCAAGGCCCTTCTTCGCGAGCTTCTTCGGCCTCGCCCGGGCGCGGGCCGAAACCGGCACGCCAGAGCAGCCGCTCGGCCTCGGCAGGGCCGAAGTGGCCTCGGTAGACAGGAATTCTGCGGCGGAAGACACGGGCGATCCGCTTCGTCTCCATCGGCAAAAGACCGTCCTAGCCTCAACCCCTCGGAGGGGTCGTCGTCCGCAAACAGTGGCCTCACGTACTCGTCGAAGGTCTCCTTGTCGCAGCTGGCGAGCGTCGTCGGCATGAGCGCAGTGACCGAGGCCGTGCGCGGCATGTGCATCGCAGCGCGACCTCGCCGAAGTAGTCGCCCGGCCGAAGCATGCGTCGCGGCCCGAGGTCGTCCTGGTTGCTGACCGCGAGCGAGCCCGCGCAGGATGACGTAGAAGTGATCGCCCTCCTCGCCTTCGAGGACGATCGGGCTGCGCCCGAGGCCCACGTCGGCGCGGCGCATGTTGTGGGCGAGCTTCGTCAGCACCTCGCCGGGGAGCTCCTGGAAGAGCCCGATGCGCGCGAGCTCGGTGACCGTCGCTGTGGCGAACCGGGGCACGGGCCCTATTGTTGCGGACGTGGGCGAGCTCGATCAGTGGAAGCACTGCCCTCGCTGCGGAGCCGAGGTCGAGCCCGGCAAGGGCAATGGCCGAATGCGGGACGTGCGGCTTCCGCGTCTACGCGAGCTCGAAGCCGACCGCGAGCGCGGTCTGCGTCGACGACGACGGGCGACGTGCTGCTCTCGCGTCGGGGTGTCGATCCGTTCGCGGGCAAGTGGGATCTCCCCGGCGGGTTCCTCGACGAGGAGGAGCATCCGCTCGACTGCATCCGCCGCGAGCTGCGGGAGGAGGCGGGCGTCGAGATCGAGCCGCTCGAGCTCCTGGGCGTCTGGATCGATCGTTACGGCGGGGACGGCTCGGCCGCAGACGACGCTGAACTTCTACTGGACGGCCCGCATCGTCGAGGGCGATGCCCGAACCGCACGACGACGTCGCCGAGTTCCGCTGGTTCGCGCCGTCCGAGATCCCGGACGACGACCTGGCGTTCCCGCACACGCGTGAGGTGATCTCAGCTGGCGGCAGAAGCACCAGTAAGCGCATCCGGCTCGATCCGGAGCTCGAGCGGTGTCTCGAGCTCCTCGGGCCGCCGTCGACCGCCGCGCGGCCGCGTGGTTGACGCCGAGGAAGCCGCCCATCGCGTTAGCATCGACTATCAATCGACCGAAAGGAGCCCCGATGGAGCTGATCGAGAGGATCGACGCCGCCCGCGAGCGGTGGAACGTGCTCGAGCATCCCTTCTACAAGCGCTGGAGCTGCGGTGAGCTGACCCGCGACGAGCTGGCGCACTACGCGGGCGAGTACCGGCATGCCGTCGTCGCGCTCGCCGAGACCGCGGCGAAGAGCGGCCACGCGGAGCACGCGCGCGAGGAGGCCGAGCACGTCGCGCTCTGGGACGAGTTCGCCGCCGCCTTCGACGCTGACACGATCGCGCGAGCCGAGCCCCGAGACCGCCGAGTGCGTGCTGGCCTGGACCGCTCCGGGGAACCGGCTCGAGGCGCTTGCGGTCATGTACGCGATCGAGGCCGGCCAGCCGGCGGTCTCCAGGCGAAGCTCGACGGCCTTCGCGAGCACTACGGCGTCGCGGACGACGAGCCGGGCGCCGCAGTACTTCGCGCTTCACTCGGAGCCTCGACCACGAGCACGCCGCCGAATCGCGCCGCGTCCTCGAGCCCGACGCGACCGACGGCGACGCCGATCGCCTGGTCGAGGTGGCCGAGGCCGCGCTCAGGGGCAACTGGACATTGCTCGACGGAGTCGAAGCCAGGAGGTAAGCCCGATGAAGTGGCTTCTCAGGGGCCTTCCGGGGCACCCGCTGCACCCGTCCCTGACCGACGGCGACGATCGGGGCCTACACGTTCGCGACGGCGATGGCCGTGCTCTCGAGGCTCGGGCGTCAGCGAGCACAACACGGCGACCGCATGGTGGCTCGCCCTGATCGTCGGGCCTCGTCGTCACCTTGCCCGACGGCGATCACCGGCTTCGCCGACTGGCTCGACATCGAGCGCGGCACGCCGCTCTGGCGCACCGCAACGGCCCACCTGAGCGTGATGCTCGCGGCGACGGTCGTGTTCGCGATCACCGCCGGCGCCGGGCACGCCGACTACGTGGACGGCTCGGTCGGCGGTGGATCGCTCGTGCTGACGCTCGTCGGCTACGTCGTGCTCGCGGCGGGGGCTGGCTCGGCGGCGCGATCGTCTTCGTCGCACGGGATGCGGGTGCTCGACCTCGTGGACGAGCCGGCGGCGCGAGCCGTCTCACCGGTTCCGTCTCCGGAAAAGGAGGACGCAGGAGGCGGCTAGCTCGTCACCGGCGGTCGAAGTAGGGCACGCAGAACTCGTTTGCGCAGTGGGCGACCCGCAGGTCGCCGTTCCCTCCGTAGTAGTAACTGATGAGAGGCAGTCCATCGTCGCCGATCGTGAGGGCGGTGTACCAGCCAGTGCTGCCCACGCTCTCGACCGTGGTGACGACCGCCGCCGAGCAGGCGGGGTTCGAGCAGTGGGCGACCTTGAGATCCGCTGACGAGGGGTCGAAGTAGCTGATCAGGCCAAGTCCGTCGGGACCGAGTGTGGCCGACGTGTACTGGCCGCCCCTGCTGTCGATGGCGGCGGTCGCGGCCGCGGAGCAGAGGACGTTGGAGCAGTGGGCGACCTTGAGATCGCCGCTTGGTGGTTCGTAGTAGCTGACGAGGCCGAGGCCGTCGGCACCGATCGTGATCGAGGTGTGCGACCCCCCAGGGGTCGCGATCACAGTGCTCGTGAGAGTCGAGCAGGCTGTGTTCGAGCAGTGGGCGACCCTGAGGCCGCCGGTGTCCGTGTAGCTGATCAGGCCGAGGCCGTCCGCGCCGATCGTGATCGAGTTGTACGTGCCGAGGGGGCCGACCGTGGTGGTCGTTGCGGCAGTGCACGCCGCGTTCGAGCAGTGCGCAACCTTGAGGACGCCGTTCGTGCCGTCGTTGTAGCTGATCAGGCCGAGCCCGTCCGTGCCGACGGTGATCGAGTTGTAGATGCCCGCAGCGACCGGCACGACCGTATCCAGCGCGGTGCTGGTGGCCGCAGAGCAGGCTGCGTCCGAGCAGTGCGCAACCTTGAGGTCGCCGGTACCTGTGTCGTAGCTGATCAGCCCGAGCCCGTCCGCCCCGATCGTGATCGAGCTGTGCCTGCCGACGACGCCCCGGGTATCGAGGGCAGTTGTCGTGGCGGACGTGCAGGCGGTGTTCGAGCAGTGAGCGACCTTGAGGTCGTCGTTCACGCCTTCGAAGTAGCTGAGCAGGCCGAGCCCGTCGGTGCCGACCGCGATCGAGGTGTACGCGCCGGGGGTCCCCGTGCTGTCGATGGCGGTGATCTGGTTCGACGCTCGAGTGTGCGCAGTGGTTTGCCCGCTCAACGCCGCCTTTCTGCCGCCACGGTCACCGCCGCCGCTCGAGCAGCCGCTCGCGAGCAGCGCTGCAGTGATCACCAGGCCCACCAGTAGCGTGATGCGGGAGTACGCCATGCCGCCTACCTTCTCCCCCGGGACATCTCATATCAGAGTCGAGCGCAGCCGCAAAGCCGCCGTCCTTCAAGACTGCGGAACCGGTGGTTTTCTTCCGAGGAGGGTCGGGGCCTAGGCTGCGAGTTCGCTCAGGCCGAGCTGCTTCTCGATCGCGCCTAAGGCGCCGCTAGCGGCGCCGACCACAGAGGTCGTGCGGGCTTTGCCCGGACGACCGTCTTTCCGAAGGGCGCGGCTACAAGAGCCTGCTAGCTCGAGGATCCGTTGGTCTCGGCGGTGAGGCCCAGCTGAGTTTCGATCGCGCCCTTCGGCTGGGCGCCGATGGCGGCCGCCGCGGGCTCGCCGTCCTTGAAGAGGACGATCGTCGGGATCGAAGCGATCCCGTAACGCTCGGCGAGGCCCTGCTCCTGGTCGATGTTGACCTTGACCACCTTGAGCTCGCCTGAGCGCTCCTCGGCGATCTTGTCGAGGATCGGTGAGACCGCGTGGCACGGACCGCACCACTCGGCCCAGAAGTCGACGATCACGGGCTTGTCGCTCGAGAGGACTTCCTGGTCAAAGGTGGACTCGGTCACAGCGGTCGACATGCGGTTCCTTTCGTCGTTTCCAAAGCAGCAGTACCTGGCGGGCGAAAAACTTACCTACCCCATCAAACGGCGCCCGCCGTCCGCTATTCCAAACGGTTCATTCGTAGAATCGCTGCATGACGTTCGAACCGCTCCCACCCGTCCCTGATCACGCTGCGCTCGAGCACGACATCCTCGACTGGTGGGAGCGCGAGGGCATCTTCGAGACGCTCCGAGAACAGAACCGCGGCGGTGACCGCTACAGCTTCCTCGACGGGCCGATCACGGCGAACAACCCGATGGGCGTCCACCACGCGTGGGGCCGGACGCTGAAGGACGTCTTCCAGCGCTACAAGGCGCTGCGCGGCTTCGACCAGCGCTACCAGAACGGGTTCGACAGCCAGGGCCTCTGGGTCGAGGTCGAGGTCGAGAAGGCGCTCGGTTTGAACTCGAAGCGCGACATCGAGGAGTACGGCATCGCGGAGTTCACCGAGCGCTGCAGGGAGCGCGTCGCGCACTACTCCGAGGTGATCACCGACCAGGACCGTCGGCTCGGCCGCTGGATGGACTGGGACAACGACTACTACACCTTCTCGGACACGAACATCGAGTACATCTGGCGCTTCCTGAAGGCCGTGCACGAACGCGGGTGGCTGTACAAGGGCCATCGCGGGACGCAGTGGTGCCCGCGCTGCGGCACGTCGCTTTCGCAGCACGAGCAGGCCGGCGAGGAGAACTACTCGGAGCTCGACCACCCTTCGCTCTATGTCCGCTTCCCGCTGAAGGAGCGCGAGGGCGAATCGCTCGTCGTCTGGACGACGACGCCCTGGACGCTGCCCGGGAACGTGGCGGCCGCCGTCAAGCCCGATGCCGAGTACGGGCTGCGAGACGGCGGCTGGTCGCTGGCGATCACCGGAGAGGAGTACGAGCACGTCGCGCAGGGCGTGGAGCTCGTGGGGCTCGAGTACCAGGGGCCTTTCGACGACCTGCCGGCGCAGGAGGGCGTCGTCCACCGTGTCATCCCGTGGGACGAGGTCTCACTCACAGAAGGCACGGGCATCGTCCACATCGCGCCCGGCTGCGGAAGCGAGGACTTCGAGCTCTCGCGCGAGCACGGCCTGCCCGTGATCGTCCCGATCGACGAGTCGGGCCGGATGCTGCCCGGCTTCGGCGCGCTCGAGGGATTCTCGACGGACGAGGTCGAGGACGTCGTCATCGAGGACCTCCGCGAGCGCGAGCTGCTCGTCGAGGCCGGGCGAATCACCCATCGCTACCCCATCTGCTGGCGGTGCAAGACGCCGCTCGTCTTCCGTGTCGTCGACGACTGGTTCATCTCGGCGGAGGAGATCAGGCAGCCCCTGCTCGACGCGAACGCAACGGTCGAGTGGACGCCCGTCCTTCTACTCGAAGCGCATGGACGACTGGCTGCGCAACATGGGCGACTGGAACATCTCGCGCAAGCGCTACTTCGGACTGCCGCTGCCCTTCTATCCGTGCGAGTGCGGCGAGTTGAACGTGATCGGCTCCCGGGCGGAGCTCGAGGAGCGGGCCACGAGGGGTCTCGACCAGCTTCAGGAGCTCCACCGGCCCTGGATCGACGAGGTCCCGATCGGCTGTCGAGGCCTGCGGCAACGAGGTCCGGCGGATCCCCGAGGTCGGCGATGCTTGGCTCGACGCGGGCATCGTCCCCTTCTCGACGCTCGGCTGGCAGAACCCGGAGTGGATCCCCGGCGGCTACGCGACCGGCGCGTCGAAGGACTTGTCCGGCGCGGACCTGCCCGACCACGACTACTGGGAGCAGTGGTTCCCGGCCGAGTGGATCTCGGAGAGCCGGGAGCAGATCCGGCTCTGGTTCTACTCGATGTCGTTCATGTCGGTGACGCTCGCCGGCCGCTCGCCGTACGAGCGCGTGCTCGCCTACGAGCGGGTGCGCGACGAGACCGGGCGCGAGATGCACAAGTCGACCGGCAACGCGATCGAGGCGAACGAGGCGATCGAGCGGATGGGCGCGGACGTGATGCGCTGGATGTACTCGGAGCAGGTGCCGAGCCAGAATCTCAACTTCGGCTACGGGCCTGCGCACGAGATCAAGCGGCGCCTGCTCACGCTTTGGAACTCGGTGAAGTTCTTCGTCGACTACGCGAACGTCTCGGGGGACTGGCGCTCTGCTCCAGCGGGCGATCTCGACCCGCTCGACCACTGGTTGCTCTCGCGTGTCGAGCAGCTCGTCGCGGAGGCGACGGATGCGTACGAGCGGTACTGGACGCCCGATGTGATCTCGTCGTTCGAGGCCTTCGTCGACGACCTCTCGAACTGGTACATCCGCCGGTCGAGGCGCCGCTTCTGGAACGGCGACGCGGCCGCGCTGCAGACGTTGTGGACTGCGCTCACGCGCTCGCTCGTCGTGATCGCGCCCGTGATGCCGTTCCTCGCCGAGCACCTCTGGCGTGCTCTGCGAGTGGACGATCAGCCGCAGTCGATCTTCCTGGTGCAATGGGCCGAGGCCGGCGAGCGCAACGAGGCGTTGCTCGCGGAGGTTGCCGAGACGAGACGCGTCGTCGAGCTCGGACGCCAGGCTCGCGCGGCTTCGGGCCTCAAGCTTCGGCAGCCGCTCCGCCGCCTCGTCGTCGAGGGCGCGCCGCTCGCGCAAGCGCACACGGGCGAGATTCGCGATGAGCTCCGCCTCAAGGAGGTCGAGTTCGGGGACGTGCAGGCGAGCGAGCTGCGCGTGAAGCCGAACCTGCCATTGCTCGGCCCGAAGCTCGGCAGGGAGCTCGGTGCGGTGCGCGCTGCGCTCGAGGCGGGCGAGTTCGAGGAGCTTCCGGGTGGCGGTTTTCAGGCGGCTGGGCACGAGCTGTCGGCGGACGAGGTGCTCGTCGAGCGGACGGGCAAGGAGGGCTGGGCCGTGGTGAGTGCTGATGGTGTGACTGTCGCGCTCGACACGGCGCTCGACGCCGAGCTCGAGCTCGAGGGTCGCGTGCTCGACCTGATCCACGAGCTGAACTCGATGCGCAAGGAGGCCGGCCTCGAGCTGACCGATCGGATCGTCGTCACGCTCCCGGAGGCTGCGTCCGACCTGCTCGCTCACGCGGAGTGGATCAAGGAGGAGGTCCTGGCCGTCGAGATCCGCACCGACGGCGGCTCCGGAAAGCCGGAGATCGTCAAGGCGTGACGCGCTGCGAGTGGGTGCCCGAGTCGGACTCCGCCTACGTCGCGTATCACGACGAAGAGTGGGGAGTACCGTCGCACGACGATCGGCACCTGTTCGAGATGCTCACGCTCGAAGGTGCGCAGGCAGGCCTCTCGTGGGCAACGATCCTGCGCAAGCGCGATGGCTACCGGCGGGCGTTTGCCGACTTCGACGCGCAGCGTGTCGCACGCTTCACGAAGCGTGATGTTGAGCGCCTCCTTGCCGACCCGCGCATCGTCCGGAACCGGCTCAAGATCGAATCGACGGTCAACAATGCACAGCGTGTGCTCGAGCTCGAGAGCCTCGACGAGTACCTCTGGGGCTTCGTCGGCGGCGATCCGATCGTCAACCGCTGGCAGGCGCTGGGCGAGATTCCGGCCGAGACGGCCGAGTCGAAGGCGATGAGCAAGGACCTCAAGAAGCGCGGCTTCCGCTTCGTCGGGCCGACCGTCTGCTATGCGTTCATGCAAGCCACGGGCCTGGTGAACGACCACGTTGTCGACTGCTTCCGCTTCGCCGAGCTCGAACAGACCTAGCATCCAGGCGCCACCAACGGGGGTCAGACCCCGCTAATAAAGAGTGCCGGAACTGCGGATAAAGCGTCTCGGCGCGAGACGCGGTTACTGACCGCTCTTACCTTGTCACGATGCCCAGGAGATACCGCTTGGAAATAGCCGGGGCGGCGTACCACGTGACGGCGCGGGGCGTCGCAAGAGGCGACCTCTTCCGCGATGACCTTGATCGTGCTCGCTTCCTCGAGCTTCTCGGAGGGGTCATCACCCGGTTCGAATGGACGTGCCATGCCTATTGCCTGATGGGCACGCATTACCACCTCCTTGTCCGCACTCCGCTTCCGAACCTCGCTGCCGGGATGCAACGACTAAATGCCTGCTATGCGCAGGATTTCAATCGCCGACACGGAGAGGAGGGTCACCGATTCCTCCGGCGCTACCACGACGTGCTGGTCGAGAGCGAATCCCACGCGCTTGAGCTCTTTCGCTACATCGCGATGAACCCGGTGAGGGCCGGTGTTTGCGATGAGCCGAGGCAGTGGCCCTGGGCCAGTTACCCGGCCCTCGTCGGCGAAGCCGCATGTCCGACCTATCTCTCGATCGAATGGGTTCTCGCCTACTTCGGCAACGATCGAGACAGAGCTGCGAAGCGCCTTGTCGCCTTCGTAGAAGACGTGTCTCGATGAGCCGCACTTGTTAAGGGGTCTGACCCCCGTCATGATCGCGATATGGCGAGCGACTACACGGGTCCTGAGCGGCGCTCCGGCGAGGACCGACGTTCCTGGGAGGAGCGGCGCAAGAAGCAGCGCCAGGCCGGCCCGGGAGACGATCGCCGCACAGGCCGGGACCGCCGCTCCGGCGAAGAGCGGCGCGAAGACGAAGACACGGACGAGGACGAGACCGACTAGGGCTGCGCTTCGGCGAGCGCGAGCTCGCGGCGAAGCTCGACCGGCAGACGGAACTCGACGTCCTCGTCGACGACCCTGTGCGCCGAGATCTCATCCACGCCCCGCCCACGGAACCAATCGCAGACCCGGTCGACGAGCTTCTCCGGCGCGGAGGCACCCGACGTCAAGCCGACGGTCTCGACGCCCTCGAGCCACGCGAGGTCGATGTCCGTCTCGTCGTCGATCAGGTGCGCCTGCACCCCGTTGGCGCGGGCGACCTCGACGAGGCGATTCGAGTTCGAGGAGTTGCGTGACCCGATCACGAGCAGCAGATCGACCTCCCCGAGGAGATCCTTCACGGCCCACTGGCGATTAGTGGTCGCGTAGCAGATGTCCTCTTTCTTCGGCGCATAGATCTTCGGGAAGCGGTGCCGAAGCGCGGTGATGATCTCGCCGGTCTCGTCGACCGAGAGCGTCGTCTGCGTGATGTAGGCGACCTTCGCGTCGACCGGCAGGTCGAGGGCCTCCGCGTCGGCGACCGACTGCACGAGAATCGTCGACTCGGGCGCCTCGCCGGTCGTACCCACGACTTCCTCGTGGCCCTCGTGCCCGATGAGCAAGACGGTGTAGCCCTCGGCGGCGTACCTGCGCGCCTGGACATGCACCTTCGTCACGAGCGGGCACGTGGCGTCGATCGTGTTCAATCCTCGTGCCTCGGCGTTGCGATAGACCTCGGGCGCGACGCCGTGCGCCGAGAGGACGACGGTCTCGCCCTCGGGCACCTCGCCGCTCGTCGTCGACGAAGATCGCGCCACGCGCCTCGAGATCGCGCACGACGTGGGCGTTGTGGACGATCTGCTTGCGCACGTACACGGGCGGCCCGTGCAGGTCGAGGAGCTTCTCGACCGTGTCGACCGCGCGTTCCACGACCGGCGCAATATCCGCGCGGGGACGCTAGGAGAACCCGCTTGATCACGCGGCCAGTGTAGTCCCAGAAATGGAAGAGCCCGTCGCTCGGGGGGTCAGTGCGACGGGCCTCCCAGATTGCTCACCGCGGCCTTCGTGGCCAGGTACGCACAAACCGCGGTTTGCATCGCCCAGTGGCAGGACGGTAACGCCGTTGCTCGCGGTTGTGAATAGGCCGGATGGCCCATCTTTTCAAGGCGTATAGCGGGTTCTCGATCACTCGCCGCGCGCGGGAAGCGAGCCGTGGCCGTCACGCGACACTCGAACCTCGGTTTCCTGACGCTTCGCTCGCGGCGTGTATGCCGACGGGACAGTGTTAGCCCACACGGCCCGTCGGCAGGAGCGCGGCGAGCGGAGCGAGGCGGCGCGCGGAGCCCGGCTTCGCCGGGCGGGAGCGCGTCGCCGGTCAGGGAAGCGAGAGCGTTAGCGGCCGGCGAAGTCTGCGGTGACGAGCTCTGGTCGAGCCGCCGGCCATGCCGACACCGATGCGCTGGAAGCCGCGGTCGAGGAGGTTCTGCCGGTGCGGCGGGCTCGTCATCCACATCTGGACGATCTCGGCCGCCGACAGCGGCTGCGTTCCGAGGCGAGGTTCTCGCCGACGTACGGGCGCCCGCACGCCGAATCGTCGGAGCCGCTGGACGAACGCCCCGTGGTCGAAGTAGCCCCGGCGCGCCATGTCCACTGAATGTGAGCGTGCCGCTCGCGTCAGTGCCGTGCCGACGAGAAGAGGCGGCACGCCGTTCTGCGCACGCAACGCGTTCATCGCGCGCACGACGGCCAGCTCACGGGGAGTCGGAGCGGCTCGTCCGCCTGAGGTGAGCGGCGACGGCGTGATGGCATTGGCCCCGGCGCTCGCGCCGAACAGGAGCGCGAGCCCGAACAGAAACACCACGACGCTGAGAATGCGGCAGTTCCCAGTCATATCAAGGGGTGGTTCAGCGCGGCACCTTAGTACCGAAAGCGGACAGCGCCTAACTCGTAAACAGGAGCTTTATGAAGGTTGCAACACCTATCTCCTGCCTTCGCGCCTTCGGTTTTTACGCAGTTTGCAAGAATTATCGAGCCGTTTGGGCGAGCAGGATGCCCGTGAGGACGATCGCGCCGCCCACGAGCTGAACCGTCCGGTCAACGACTCACCGAGCAGCGCGTAGGCGACGAGCGCGCCGGCAACGGGCTCGAACATCGCCGTCACGCCGGCACGGGTCGCCGAGAGGTGGCGAAGTGCGCCGACGAGCAGCAGGAACGGGACGATCGTGCCGACGAAGATCGACGCCGCATCAGGAGCGCCCAGACCGGCACGTCGTCGTGACGAGCGCGCCGTCGAGGCGTCACTCGGTCGTCGAGATGCCGGTCGGAAACGACCACCAGGGTTGGACGACGGCCCAGAAGATCGCGGCGACCGTGAAGCCGAGGCAGAGGAGCGAGACCGGGATCCCGGCGCCCGACGCCCGTGCTCGGCGAGGAGGATGTAGAGGGCGAATGCGACCGCCGACGCCGAGCGAGGCGACTACGCCGAGCGCGTCGAGGCGAACGCCGCTGCCACAGGTCGACGACGAACGAGAGCCCGCCGAGCGCGAGGATGAGCGCGGCCCAGATCCGTCGTCTGACCGGCTCCTTCCGGACGAACCGTGCCCAGAGCGCGATCAGCAACGGGCGCGACGTACTGGATGAGGAGCGCGACCCGATCTCGAGCCGGTGGATCGCGAAGAAGTAGAGACCACTGGACGAACGCGAGCCCGACGATCGCCGAAGCGCAGGAGGAACAGGAGCTCGTCGCGACGGATCGCGAAGGCGCCACGGCTGCGTGATCACGAGCGCTCCGACGAGCGCGATCGCGGCCCCGGTCGACCGCACCTCGGTCAGGCGCGGCGACGAGAGCCCGGCGCTGAGGGCGCCTTTGCGACCGACCCGTTGACGCCCCACAGCAGCCGTCGCGGCGAGCACCATCGCGTAGCCGACCACCGGCCGGCGGACTGTGGCTCGTCGGGCCCGGCGAGGATCGGCTCGGACACTCCGCGAACCTATCGGACTACACTGCGAAAGCTTTCGGGGTGTAGCTCAGCCTGGTTAGAGTGCCTGCTTTGGGAGCAGGAAGTCGCCGGTTCGAATCCGGCCACCCCGACCTCTCGCTCCCTGGCCAGCGGCGCTTCACGTCCGCCCGGACGGCGACCGCCCTGCGTGCGCGACTACTGCCTGGTGGTCTGGACCGGCTTCGCCGGCGGGTTCGCGTCGACAAGCACGGCGACGACGAGCAGGATCGCGATCGCGACCGCGCTCTCGCCGCGCAGGCTGCGCGCGACCGCTCGCGAGCCGATGCCTCGGCCGCGTTCAAGCGCCGGCGCCACGACGAAGTGGTGCAGCGCGCCCCACGAGAGGGCGAGCACGACGAGGGCGCTCTTGATCAGCAGCACCTGCCCGTAGCGGGCCTGCCAGAGATCGGACGCCTGCGGCAGTCGCTCGTACGCGAGGTACGCACCGGCGAGCACCATCGCCCGACGAGCACGGCCGCGAGCTGCGAGAAGCGGTGGAACGCCTCGCGCCGCAGCGCCGGCGCCGTCGGCCAGACGACGAACGCGAGCATCACGAGGCCGCCGACCCAGAAGCAGGCGGCGACGAGGTGCACGTAGTCGGCGAGCTCCGACTTCCACGACGACCCGACGTCGACGGCCGAGTGCCCCGACAGCGAGAGCCCGGAGCAGAGCACGAGCCCGAGGAAGAACGCGGGCCAGAGCAGGATCGTCCGGTCGGTGAGCCACGCGAGGAAGAGGAACGCCGCGACCAGAGCGAAGCCGAGCGTCATCGCGATGAACGCGGTCCCGAACCGCGTCGCCTCGAGCGAGCGGCGACAGGTCGCCGTAGATCAGCTGGTCGAGCGGAAGCTGGAACGCGTCGGCAGCCCGGAGGATGAACCCGAGGATGCCGAGCTCGATGCTGCCGACGACCCCGGCCCCGACGATCCAGTAGAAGCGCCGCTCGAGTGCCGGGTGCGTTGCGCGCCGCCCGAGGACGAGCAGCCGGAACGCAAGCCCGCCGACGAGCAGCGCGAGCCCCACGAAGTAGCCCCACTTGGCGACGTACTCGAACTTCGTCGGCCCACCCGGCGCCGTACGCCTCGGTCGGCGGCGGCGGGACTTGACGCTGACGCCGAAGGTGTAGACACCGGAGATCACGTGACCCTCGTTGGAGGTGACGTGCCAGCGCACGGTGTAGGCGCCCTTCGGAAGCTGGCGCAGCGGAAGACCACTTGCGGCCGCTATCCGTCGTGGTGCGCCGGGCCGGCCGTGACGAGCCTTCCCGGTCGCGCTCCGCACCTCGATCGAGTTCGCGAACGACGTCGACGCGCCTGGTCGAACTGGAGCGACACGTCGGCGGAGCAGAGGCGAGCCGGGCGCCGTAGGTCGGCACACGCTCGAGCAGGACGGCGTGAGCGAGCGCTGAGGTCGGCAGCGCGAGCGCGACGAGGACCGCGACGCCGCAGCGCCTTCGCTCTCATCGCCCGCCGGCGAGCGGGGACAGGTGGCCGAAGATCGGCGCGACGTTCCGGTCGCAGAAGAGGAGCGTGGCCGTGGCGAGGATCATGACATCGCGAACCCGGCGTTGAAGACCGGCGAGCGTGGCCGCGCCGACGGCGCGAGGGTGATCAGCGCACCGACGAGCATCGTCCACCCGAGCGCGTGGTGAAGGAAGGCGGAGCGCGAGAAGAGCCACGGGTTCTGCTCGTGGATCAGGAAGGCGAGCGCCGGAGACGAGGAGCGCGAGCGGCATCGTCAGCTCCCAGATGCGGGCTGCGCAGCTTGCCGCGCACGAGCCCGAGCTGCGCGGCGCCGACGAGCATCAGCGCCTGCGCCCACGCGCTGTGCGCGAGCATGTGGATCGCCGAGCTCGTGTAGAAGACCATGACGGGCCACATCAAGATCCCCATCAGGAAGGCGATGCCCGGCCAGAGGTAGGCGCGCCACGCGCGTCGACGCCAGACGTCGCGCCCGACGATCGTCTCAGCGAGCAGGCAGAGGCCGAGGAAGACGAACGCCGTACCGAACATCCAATGGACGACTTCGGCCGGCGGCTCCATCTACGGGCTCCGCTCCCTTTCGGCTTCCTCGAGGTCCGAGAGCAGGCCCGGGACGACCCAGAAGTGGAAGAGTCGCGCCGACGAGCATGACGAGCAGCGGCGGCTGGACGACGAGGTACCAGAAGCTGTGCTTGTCGGGGTCGAGCAGCGTGATCCGGTACGGCTGGACGAGCGCCCAGACGAGGCCGGCGAGCGCGGTCAGCGGGCCCAGCGCCGAGACGGCGGTGTTCCGTCACGAGTGACTGGTGCCGACTCGTGCGACCTCTGACGGACGAGCTCAGCGTCCATCACTCATCTCCCGCGGTGATTGTACGGACGGAGGCGTGCCCAGCGTCCCGGAAGGTATCGGCGCGCGCCTCGCTCGCCGAGGAAGCGCAGGAAGAAGTACGCGCTCGACGGCGAAGAGGACGGTCGCCTGCTCGAGCGCCATCGCGCCGCCTCCGATCTGCTGGTCGGTCAGTGGAGAGAGGCCCCAGAGCCGGGCGGCGCGTGAATGTAGAAGTCGTAGACGGCCCTCGGGATCAGCGCGAGCAGCAGTCCGAGCGGGCTGGCGACGACGAAAGCGGCGAAGAGGTAGATCGCCCGGACGCCGCCGGTGAGCCGGTGCGGCTCGTCCTGCAGCGCGGGCCACCAGAAGAGGAAGCCGGTCACGAAGTAGCAGGCGTGCTCGACGTGGATCAGGCTCGAGGGGTGCCGGAGCGCCGCGTCGTACGCGGCAGGGACGTGCCAGGCAAAGTAGGTGCCGAGCCAGAGCGGGAGGGCCACGAACGGGTGTGTGAGGAACCTGACGGTGCGCGACTTGCCTGCGGAGGCGGCGAGCGCGGGGGGTAGGCCGAGGACACAGAGCGCGGGCGCCCACTCGGCGAGGACGACGTTCTGGAGCAGGTGCGCCGAGAGCAGGTAGTGCATCGAGAGCATGTGGAGCGGCGAGACAAAGGCGGCGAAGATCAGCACGAGGCCCGTCGCAAAGCAGGCGACCCGCCAGCGTTGGGTGGGGAAGCGCCGCGCCGCGACGAGGTAGCCGAGCGCAAGCGGCGGGCACGAGCCCGAGCGCCTCGAAATCGAGCGTCCACGCATACGGATCGTGCACTTTTCGGGACGCTACGCTATGAGTCTCGCGGGCGTAGCTCAGTGGTAGAGCCCTGGGTTTCCAACCCAGTCGCGCGGGTTCGATCCCCGCCGCCCGCTTCCGGGCGGAGCGAACCTCTGTCCGACGTCGCCGCAATGCTGCCCGTAGGTTGGAGGAGCGAGTCGTACGCCTTCGCGCCACGCACGGTCCTTGCAGTGCTCGGGATCGCGATCGCGGTCGCGCTCCTGCTCGAGATCGTCTGGATCGCGCGCGCACATCCTCACCTGGATCCTGATCGCGGTCTTCCTCACGCTTGCGCTCAACCCGGCGGTCGACTGGTTCCAGCGACACGGCGTTCCGCGGCGCGGGCTCGCGACCGGGCTGACGTTCCTGCTCGCGCTCGCCGCGACTCGCCGCGCTCGGCGCGCTCTTCATTCCGACGCTCGTCCACGAGGTGAACGGTTTCGCCCAGGCGCTGCCCGGCTACGTCGACGACGTCACGCACCGGCGGGGCCGGCTCGGGTTCCTCGAGTCGAAGTACCACGTGACCGAGCGCGTCCGGAGCGCAGCTCGAGTCCGGCGGCGCCTCCACAGCTGCTCGGGCTGACCGGCACCGCGGTCGCGATCACGAAGGGGATCATCACGGCGATCGTGGCCACGGTGACGATCGTCGTTCATGACCGTCTTCATGCTGCTCGAGGGGCCGGCCTGGGTGGACCGCTTCTACACGCCTGCTCCCCGCAGTAGTCGCGGGAGCACTGGCGCGGGATCGGCAACCAGATCTACCGGACCGTCGGCGGCTACGTCACCGGGCAACCTGCTGATCAGCGTGATCGCCGGGATCACTTCGACCATCGTGATGCTCGCGCTCGGCGTCCCGTATGCGGTGGCGCTCGGCCTGCTGGTGGCGATTCTCGACCTGATTCCGCTCGCAGGCGCGACGATCGCCGCGATCCTCGTCGTCACGGTCGGCTTCATCCACTCGATCGTCGGCGGGGATCGTGCTGCTCGTCTTCTTCATCGTCTACCAGCAGATCGAGAACCACCTCCTCCAGCCGCTCGTCTACAGCAGGACGGTGCGGCTTTCTCCGCTCGTGATCCTCATCGCGGTGCTGATCGGCGCCCAGCTCGGCCGGCGTGCTCGGTGCGCTCGCCGCGATCCCGGTCGCGGGCACGATGCAGGTGCTCCTGATCGCGTGGCTCGAACACCGGCGCATGCGGCGCACCAGCCCGGCGACGGTCTAGAGCAAGGCTTTAGCAGTTTCAGCAGGGCTTTAGTACTTTCGAAATCCCTCGTTCGGGGTGAGGGCGGCGGGCACGCGAACGCCGATCTCAAAGGCATGCGCACGCTTGCCGCTGTCGGCGTCTTCCTTTTGCTCGTTCTCGCTCGGCTCCGGACGCGCTCGCGGTCTCCAAGAAGCCTTCGAGGCTCCAACGCGGTGGCCACGTTCCGCGCGCGCAGACCGCTTTTCAGCGCGCGACTGCTCGCCTCGTCAAGGCCGCGTCCTTCCGGAACCGCGTCAGGCGCGGCCGAAAGCGCGCTCAGCGCGCTCGAGCTCGACATCGTCGCGCGCATCAACGCCCAGCGCGGCGCCCGCGGCCTGCGGCCGCTTCGGGTCTCGCGTGGCTTGACGGCCGCTGCGGACTACCACTCTCACCAGATGGGGCTCTTCGGATTCTTCGAGCACGAGTCCCGGAACGGCGCACCGTTCTGGCGGCGGATCGCAGCGCTTCTATCCGTCGGGCCGCGACTACTGGTCGGTCGGCGAGAACATCTTCTGGGAGTCGCCCGACACGAGCGCCGCGAGCACGGTGGGCGAATGGATGGAGAGCCCGCCTCACCGTCAGAACATCCTTACGCGCGAGTGGCGCGAGGTCGGCATCGCGGCCGTTCACTTCGCCGCTGCGACGGGCCGTTCGGCGGCCGGCCGGTCACGATCGTGACAGCCGACTTCGGCGTCAGACGCTAGCCTCGCTTCCCTGACCGGCGTCCCGCTCCCGCCCGGCCGAGCCGGGCTCCGCGAGCCGCCTCGCGCCGCTGCGCACCCTCCAGCCGGCGGGCCGTGTGACCTAACACTGTCCCCCCGGCCTACGGGCACGCAGCGACACGTCAGGAAAGCGAGGGGATGGGGATCGGTCAAGACAAGGGCTACCCTGTGCTTCAGGCGCCTGTAGCTCAGCGGAAGAGCGGCGGCCTTCTAAGCCGTTGGTCGGGGGTTCGACTCCCTCCAGGCGCATCTCACTGCTAGAGCCGAGATCGGGGAGAAAATCCCCGCAAACGCCGCGAATCGGATCCGCCGATCCTACCCTGTTCCACCTCCGGACGAACCTCGGTTTTGGACCTTGCTGCCAAGGTCTTCGCAAGGTCTACAAGGTCTGTACAAGGTCTCAGAACGCGGCGCGCGCAGGCCATCCAGAGCCAGTAGCATCAGACGCGCCTTCTCTATCCGGAAAGGAGACCATCATGGAAGCTGGCTCAGCACCGGGGACCGTTGTTCTCGTTCACGGCGGTTTCGTGGACGGCTCCGGCTGGCAGGGCGTCTACGAGCACCTGAAGAAGGATGGCTACAGCGTCAGTGTCGTCCAGAATCCGACGCTCTCGCTCGCCGACGACGTTGCAGTGACGAAGCGGGCGATCGACGCGGTGCGCGAACCGGTCATTCTCGTCGGCCATTCCTATGGCGGGGTAGTCGTCACCGAGGCGGGCACGCATCCCAAGGTTGCGGCGCTCGTCTACATCGCGGCCTTCGCGCCCGACGAGGGCGAGTCGGTGAACACCCTGATCGCGGATCCGCCGCCCGGCGCACCCGTGCCGCCAATCCTGCCGCCGCAAGACGGCTTTCTCTTCCTCGACCGCGAGAAGTTCCACGAGTCATTCGCGGGAGACCTGGGCGCCGAACAGGCCGCGTTCATGGCCGACTCGCAAGTCCCCTGGGGCGTGGACGCGCTTGGCGGCACGGTCAGCGAGCCTGCGTGGCGGAGCAAACCGAGCTGGTACCTCGTCGCGACCGACGACCGAATGATCCCGCCACCGGCCCAGCGCGCGATGTCTGAGCGGGCGGGCTCGACCGTTATCGAGGTCGCGGGCAGCCATTCGATTTACGTCTCCCAGCCTGCAGCCGTGGCCGAACTCATCGAAAAAGCTGCTTCCGAAGTGAGATCGGCTGTGGCCGCGCGCTAAAGCCCGTCTAACCCGCAAGGCGACCCGGGCGCGGGCCTACGTTCGGCGCGCGCAATCAGCTACGCGCTAGAGCGTACGAAGGCAGGGAGGCGATGGCGGGATGCCTCAGCCATCAGCCCGCGCGCCGGGTGCCGTCCGCCCCAGAAGGGTGCTGAGTCACGACGGACGACACCGGCGCACGATCGGAACCGGAAGCGGGCGAAGCCCTGAGCAGCAAGCCGTTGACCGCCTCCACCGTTCGAAATAGCATGAACTGCAACGTGCGGTTCCTAACCCTGACTGCGGCGCTGGTCGGGTGTGCAGCAGCGTTCGGCGCGGCTTCCGACGACATCGAAGGCGCGAGCAGGCCCACGTGGCGTATCTACAAGGTGACGACGATGTGGTCCGTCTCCGAGACCGTCGTCACGGAGCTACCGGACGGCCAGGAATGTCGTACGGCCGCTTCGCTCACCGGAAGCGGCAGCCCCTTCTACGTCGGGACCCCCGCGACCAAGAAGCTCACGAGCTACGGGGTCAGCTTCGCGAAGACCGCGGGCGCTCTTGGTTACGGGAAGCATCGGCGGCGCTTCGTCGTTGCGGCGCAGATGACGCTCACCGTGGGGAAAACCGTCTGTGACGGCGGTGCCAACCTCGGCTCGTGCGCGGGGACGTACCACTCCCGCGGCGGGATCCTGGGATACGTGACGTGGTTTGGCGCGGAACACCCCGGCGAGGTCTCGGGCATGGACTGGTCCCACAAGATTGCCTCTCCCGATCACCGGCCTCCACCCTCCTGTGGGCAAGACGTCGGCGAACCGGTATACGAGCTCTTCTTCGGCGGCTTCCCTTACAAACCCGCAGGTGGCGGGGCCTACAGCGACGTCAAGGGCGTGCCGCTTTCGCGCAAACGGCTGGTCGCGGGAGGTCGGTTCACGAGCTCGAGGCGAGGAGAGGGCGACACGAGGTCTCAGCAGACGAAGGCGACGTTCGTCCCGCTGCGCGGGGCCCACTGACGGCATTCAGGGCTACCCTGGGCAACCGAGGTCCACGTGGCGCCAACGGCACACTTGATGAGCAAGTGGCCGGCGCTTAGTCGGCTGGCGCCTTGAAGACATCGCGCCGCACGGCCTCGCCGGTGTCGAGCCGGATGATCTCGGCGAGTGTCCGCCGATAGTCGATCCCATACTGGCGCTTGATCTGATCGAGCATGGGATCGTTCAGGTAGAAGAATCGATCGCCGTCGCGTAGCGCCTCGAACTGCTTCTTCCACATCGCGAGCTGGAGCTCCCCGAACTCGTTGCCCTTCATGTGCGGCTCGGACACCATGCCGACGAATGCGTCCACCCGGTCGACGTTTCCGGTGCCGTAGACGCCCTGCAGCCGCGAGGCGAGTGTCGACCGACGCGTCCCGACGACGGCGCCCTCTTCCGCCTCGTCGCTCTTCAACGGGATGTCGTCACCCCCACCGTCCTTCAGGCTCGTGAAGTCGAGGATGTCCGGATCGTCGATCGGATCGCGGCGGCTGATCAGCCGGCTGCGGGGGAAGCGCGCGGTCTGGGCACCGGTGATCGCCGCGAACGAGTGCTTCGGTGCCAGCCCGTACGCGACTCGGAGCTGGTTGTAGCTCGGCATGCCGTGGTCGCGGCCCCGCTGGATGTCGATCGCGCCGAGATCCTGGACGACCGAGAAGCAGCCGGGCTGCACGACGGGAGCGGCGCACGTGCGCGGGTCGCGGTTACCGGGCTTCGGGATCTGGAACAGGATGCTCCGCATGGACTCGTCGATCTGCTCGTCGTTCTTGTACTGCCGCTCGGCGCCGAGGCCCTTGAGCAGCGGGCCCAGGCCGACGGCCTGCAGCAGGTCCGGATTGCCGAAGGCGAGGCCGAGCGGGATTACGAACGTGACGTCGCCTCCTTTGCGTTCCACCTGGATTCCTTCTCGCTCGAGCGCTTCGAGCTGACCCGGCTTGTACGTGCTTGCCGGCGCTGTGGGCTCGAACTCCCCGTGCACCATGCTGTGCACTCGGTAACCCACCGTCGCGAACTCGTTCGTGATCGTCGGGTCGACGGTCGGGTCGTATCCCCGGTACGGCGCAAGGCGAACGCCCAGGGCGGGCAGGAACTCCTTGTACGTGATGTATTGCTGCTCGGCCCCGACGACGCGCCTGGCGATCTGGAATCGCTCCTCCGGCGAGAGGGACTTCGGCAGCAGCGAGACGACCCGGTTGTGCTCTCGCGCGAACAGCGTGTGCGTGGCGGTGAGCGCGATGTTCTCGTTGGCGCGCACATCGCCGGAGACGACGGCCTTCTTGGCATTGCCGGCGAGCGGGCCCATCAGGTCCATCGCCGGCGCGGAGACAGCCCGCTTCGTCTGCGCCGACGACAGGTCATTGTTACGCGCGGTGACACGCGGGAGATAGCCGTTCGGCAGTAGCAGCGAGGCGCCGTTGTTCGACATGTCGCCGTCGACCGGCCCTGAGCGCAGCCACTCGAGCCTCCGGTCGGTCCCACCGTAGATCGCGAAGGCGTCGATGTAGCTCGGCACCGTGTTGATCTCCTGCCGCGGTGTCGAGACGCCCGTTCCGGGCGCCGCGGGAGTCCGGTGAAAGTCGATCTTGCCGAGATCGTTCCTGAACCGCTCGAGCGGGTCCTTCGAGTCGAACGGAATGGCTGCGTTTTCTCCGGGCTTCTCGTTCCGAAGGCCGAAGGTGTGATCGAGGAACTGGCCCCAGACCCACCCCCACTGGGAGACGTCGTGCTCGGAGAAGAGGTTCTGCCCGACGTCGTTGAAGATCCGGTTGCTGATGTAGCGCGGAGACGGGCCTTCGTTCATCCTCCGGATTCCGTCAGCGAACGAGATTGCAGTGACTCGCCGATAGGGTTGGTCCGCCTCGCCCCAGCCCGGATGCTCGGTGTTGTTTCCGGCTCCGCCGAGCGCGCGCCATCTCGATTCGCTGGTGTTGTCGAGGTTGTTCCGGACGAACGGGATGCTGCCGAGCAGCGCCGCCAGCCCGGCCGCGACCGCCACCGCGGCCAGAACGCGCCGGAAGCGCTTCCTCCGCTTGCGAGGAGGATGCAGCACGACGATTCGGGATCCGTTCGTGGGCCGAGGGGCGGATGGTTGCGCACCCTGCTCAATGCGCCACTCGACGGGGAGTGGATCCGGGAGCCGCTGCCGCGCATCGCGCGCGACCTCTGGCGGCGCCACCAGGACCAACTCTGGGCTAGTTGGCTCCCGGACCTCGGTGGGCGTGGGGGTCTCCGAGGTGATGGCCGGGAGGGTAACGCTCTGCCTGCCCCGCGTCTTGGACAAAAAACGCAGGAAAGCAGGAGGTTTCAGCAAGGAGCCCCGCCTGCGCGGGGCTTCATCGTTATCGGAGCGCCCCCTCCTCCATATGTACCGCGGTCTCTCGGTCGACTGACCCCAGCCTCTCAGACCTCACACACCGTCACTCGACGAATTCGGCCTGCGCTTCTGGATGGGAAGCGTGCCACGCCTTGAGGTAGAGATCGAGCTCCATGCGGACGTGTGTGTGCCGAACCGACGACAGGCGCGAGACCTCGATCGTGTTCGGACCGACCTCGTCCGCGACGAAGTCACGCTCCTTGAGGAACGCGACGAGACCGTGTAGGTCTGCCGCTTCGCGAACTCGAATTCTCATTGACGCCTCTACCTTTTCGTTTCGGCAAGGCGAACCGCCAACCCCAGCCTGCTGGCGGGGGATTTCCCGTAGTCGATACGGGGCAGGGGCAAGGCACGCATCGGAGACGTCGCCGTCATCGCGGCCGGTCGGTCGGCGAGTTGCGGAAGTGGTTCGACAAGACCGTGCTCGAGTAAGTCGTTTTCCCGCTATGAGCAGGTTATTCCGACCACAATCGGGCGCGTTTCCGCAGAGCCGGCCGAACGCCTGTACGGTGGGTCGTAGCAGCGAGAAGAACGGCTTTCGTCTTCGCGTCGATTAGATCGCGCGCCGCGCCCCTCTCTTTTCTTTGTCGGGACACCCTCTCGAGGGCATCCCCCATTTCCTCTTAGGTAAAGGAGCATCACCATGCATGCAACTATCCGTCGTTACGAGGGTGTTGACCAGAATCGCACCGAGGAGCTGACCAAGAAGGTCGGCGAGTCACTCGTGCCGAAGCTGAGCAAGCTCGAAGGCTTCAGCGAGTACTACCTCATCGAGGCCGGCAACGGCATCATGACGTCGGTCGGGATCTTCGACACACTGACCCACGCTTCCGAGTCGACCCGTGTCGCAGCTGACTGGGTCCGCGAGGAGAAACTCGAGAGCGCCCTTCCGAATCCGCCCAAGGTGACCGAGGGCGAGATCATCGCGCACAAGAACAGCGCGTCGGTCCTCGTTTAACTAGGACAAGAAGGGCAGTACCGGAGGGCCCGTTCGCGGGCCCTCTCGCTTTCCTGACCGGCGGCGGGCTCCCGCCGGGCAGAGCCCGGCTCCGCCCACCGCCTCGCGCCGCTCAGCCCCCTCCTGCGAGCGGCCCGTGCGACCCAGCACTGTTCCACTCGCATACGGGGTCTGAGCGACACGTCAGGAAACCGAGAGGGTTGGGGCCAATCGGTGTTCGACACAAATGCCGCGTTTAACCCGGACCGCCAAGAGCACTGTCGGAGGGCCCGCTCGCGGGCCCTCGGTGTTTCCGGGGTCAGTCGCCGGCACGCGAAGCGGCTATCCTGAGCCTGCGCGGTGGCGGTAGCTCAGTTGGTAGAGCCCCGGGTTGTGGTCCCGGTGGTCGCGGGTTCGAGCCCCGTCCGCCACCCCTCGTTTGCCTGGGCCCCGTAGCTCAGTGGATAGAGCAACGGACTTCGAATCCGTGTGCGCTGGTTCGATTCCAGCCGGGGCCATCCCGCTTCCCTGACCGGCGAGCCCTCCCGCCCGGCGGAGCCGGGCTCCGGGCTCGCCTCGCGCCGCTGCGCACCCTCCAGCGAGCGGGCCGTGTGGCTAAACACTGTCCCACTCGCTTACGCGCGCGCAGCGACGCGCCAGGAAACCGGGAGGCACCACTTCGACGGCCTACTCCATCGCGCTCCTCCCCTGGCCGGCGGTTCGCTCCCGCCGGGCCGAGCCCGGCTCCGCGAACCGCCTCGCGCCGCTGAGCGCCCTCCGGCCGGCCGGGCCGTGCGGCGCAGCACTGTCCCACCTACTGAACGGCGGGACGTAGAGCCAGTTCGTTCGTGCGTTAGTGCGCCGCGGCGAGCATGAGGAACAACGGTCCTGCTGTCGTTGCCAGACAGAAGAGCCAGAGCGATGCGAGCCCGACCCGTCCCAGCTCCCGCTCGGATCTGGGCGGGCTCCAGACCGGGACCTGGAGCACGCTGCGAGCAAGCTGCGCCACCTCGGGCGGCGAGACGAGCACGAGCTCGGGGCTGATCGGTTCCTCAGCGGCGACGACCGTCACGGCACGGACGATTTTCCGCCTTCTGAGCGGTGCGGGCATCCCTCGTTTGGGGGATGCCTCACTGGCCGAGGGTGGTAGGCGGTCAGTTCCCCCAGAGCGGCCGGACCTCGATCGTCCCCATCTGGGCGATGGGGTGCCCGGCCGCGATCTCGACGGCCTCCTCCAGGCTCCCGCACTCGATGATGTCGAATCCACCGACCGCCTCCTTGGTCTCGACGAACGGACCGTCGGTGACGATCGCCTTCCCGTCGCGGACGCGAACGGAGCGGGCCCGGCGCGGCGGAGCCAGCTGGTCGCCGGTGACCCACATGCCCCGCGCCTGGAGGTCGTCCAGCCAGGGGAAGCCCTCCTCGTCCGGAGTGTCGCCCGGATCGGGCTCGGTCTGGGCGTCCATTCGCTCGGCGTCCCAGCAGACCAGCATCAGGTATTTCATCGTCGCTCCTTCTCTCGTTGGGTCCAGCCTTACTTAGAGAAGACGAACGCGCCGGACCAGAATCGACACTCTGAGCCCCCTCGGTTTCCTGACGCTTCGCTCGCGGTCCGTACGCCGGCGGGACAGTGTTAGCCACACGGCCCGTCGGCAGGAGCGCCGCGAGCGGCGCGAGGCGGCCCGCGGAGCCGGGCTTCGCCCGGCGGGAGCGGGACGCCGGTCAGGGAAGCGATGCGGGCGAGAGGACTTGAACCTCCACGGGCTTTCGCCCACCGGGTCCTAAACCCGGCGCGTCTACCAGTTCCGCCACACCCGCGCGATTCAAGGATAGAGCCGCGGGGTAGACAGCCCGCGACGAGCCCTAGCCCAGCGCTACCGGATTCGATAAGGCGCGCACGACTTGGCGTGGTTCGCCGCTTTGTCCCAGGCGGTGACGCAGGCGAGGTAGCGGCCTGCGGGCAGCATTCGGGGTAGCGGCCCCTTCGTGTGGAAGGTGGCGCGCGCGCTCCAACTCGTCTTGACCCACCCGAAGTCGGCCCACAGCAGCGGGAGACCTCGGCGCTCGAAGGTGACACGGAAGCGGACGAAATCGCGATCGTCGGCGGCGCGGAAGTGGACGAAGGCTCGCCGACCCCGGACGGCAGAGCCGCGATAGACCTTGACCCGTGGCTTCACCTGGTCGAGCTGGCAGGCGTCGCCTTTCCCGTCGCGGTTCGAGTCGCGCTGGTCCCGGTTGGGGATCGTCGGGCAGTTGTCGCGGCTGTCTTCGACGCCGTCGCGGTCCGCGTCGGGCCTGACCGCCACGAACATCCATGTCGAGCTCGAGACGGGCCCCGTCGACGTGGTCATGTCGACGCGCCAATACCAGACCGTGCCGGAGGGCCCGGGGGTGGGAAGCGTGAGCTGGAAGAGCGGGAAGCAGTTGGGATCATCCATTGGGCAGGAGCGACTCTCCTCCGTGACGTTCTGGCTGAACGTCGGGTCGGTTGAGAGCTGCCACGTGACCGTCGTGTCCTCCGCCGTGTCCCAGTCGACGTGCCAGTAGAACGTCGTTGCCGTCGTGGGGCCGATGACCATCGTCGAGCCGTTCAGCGGCGTGATCAGGGCGATCGAGGGAGCCGCGGCGTCCGCGGGCGGCGCGGACGCGAGCAGCGCGGCGGAGAAGAGAGCTGCGGCAAGGGCGGCTCGCGGCATCTGCTCTGCTAATCGGACGCGGGAAACGCTGCGCTGATGCCTCGTCTGAGCGAATTGCGCTCGAGCCTGCTGCTGACGAACTCCACCAGGCCGAGGAGCGCGAGGGTCTCGACCGCGAGCCAGTACCAGGGGTAGCGCACCGGATCGAGCGCGAGGCGGACGGCGACGACTCCCAGTGGTGCGAGCCACACTGCGTGCACGGTTCGCCTCAGTGGCCAGGCGAGCACGGCGCCGACCGCGAGCGCAACCGAGCCCTGGAGCACGCGCATCGGCCACGTGACGCGCGTCCCGGGATCGACGACGAGGCTGAGGAGCGTGTCGCCGTTCACCTGCCAGCGGTACTCGAACATGCGGAACTCGCCGGCGACCAGGAAGGGGAGGAAGAGGCTCGCGGCGACGAACGCCTCGGTCGCAAGGCCCGCCAGAGCCGATCGCACGCGCGGGGCGAGCACGAAGACGACGGCGCCGAGGAGGCCCCAGACCTCGAACCCTGCGGAGAGCCCGACCAGCGCGCCGGCCCGCAGCGTCCGCCCCTCTCTCGCGTCGAGCCCGGCGAGCACCCAGAGCAGCGGGACGAGCACCTGCGCCGGATGACCGTCCTGGTAGGCGCCGTATGTCAGCCCGAGCGCGACTGCCGCGAGGCCGACGACAAGCTGCGCGCGCGGCTCCCGCCCGGCTAGCAGGCGACCCGCGGTCACCCAGAGGACCGCAGCCACGCCAACCTGGACGAGGAGCGGAAGGATCCCGGCGCGATCGCCCAGCCCGAAGAGCAGAAGCTGAAGGGGCCCGACCTGCACGTCCGGATTGGCGAACACGTTCGCCCAGTCGGCCGAGAAGAGCTTGTCCGAGGCATGGACGAAGAACGGCAGGTCCCCGGTGTCGGCTGGCACGACGAGCAGGGCGATTCCAGCCGCGAGAGCGAGGACGCATCCACAGAAAGTCGCACGACGAGCTCGCACAAGCATCAATTCGGCCGACCGCAGGGCTTGCTTGAGCCACGAGGTCTGTCCTCGGTTTCCTGACGTGCCGCTGGGGCCGCGTAGGTCGGTGGGACAGTGTTCGCCACACGGCCCGCCGGCCGGAGCGGGTCCAGCGGCGCGAGGCGGTGGGCGGAGGGGGCCCGGCGGGAGCCCACCGGCGGTCAGGTAGGCGAGGGCTGGCAGAATGGCCTCACGGTGAAGACCAAGGTCGAGGAGCTGCCCGAGAACCGCGTCCGCCTCGAAGTCGAGGTTCCGAGCGACCACGTGAAGCACGCCGTCGAGCACGCCTCCTCGGACCTCGCAGCGACCGCCAAGATCCCCGGCTTCCGGAAGGGCAAGGTTCCGCAGAAGGTCCTGGAGGCGCGGGTCGGGCGCGAGAAGATCTTCAGCGAGGCCGTCGAGAGCCACATCGGCGGCTGGTTCTGGAACGCGGCGGAGGACGCAAACCTGAGGCCGGTCTCGCAGCCGCAGCTCGACTACCAGGTGCCGACGTCCGAAGACGAGCCGTTCAGTTTCACCGCCGAGGTCTCCGTGCAGCCGCCCCCCGAGGTGGCGGACTGGAGCGGCCTCGAGGTGCCGTCGCCCGAGCCCGAGGTTCCGGAGGAGCTCGTCGAGCGCGAGCTCGAGGCCCTGCGCGCGTCGGTCGCGGAGCTCGTCCCGGTCGAGGACCGTCCGGCCAAGGACGGCGACGTGCTCGTCGTCGACCTCGTCGACGAGACGGGCGAGGCGCAGCGCGACTACGTCGTCCAGCTCGGCGCCGGCCGGCTCGTCGAGGAGCTCGAGCGCGGCTTGCGCGGGATGAGCCCGGGCGAGACGAAGAAGATCGCGTATACGACCCCGGACGACGGCCAGAAGGAGGCCGAGGCGATTCTCAAGGAGATCAAGGAGCCGGTCCTGCCGCCCCTCGACGACGAGCTCGCGCGTTCGACGAGTGAGTTCGAGACGCTCGAGGAGCTTCGCGGCGAGATCGAGTCGAGGCTCCTGGAAGTGATCAAGGCCGAGCTCGAGGCCGACTTCCGAGCCGCCGCGGTCGACAAGCTGATCGAGGCCTCGAACGTCCAGATCTCCGACTCCCTGGTCGAAGCGCGCGCCGCGGACCTGTTGAACGCGATGCTGCGCTCCCTGCAGAGCCGTGGGCTCGATGCGGAGACGTACCTTCGAGTCACCGGCCAATCCGCCGACCAGCTGCGCGACACGCTGCGTAGCGAGGCGCGACGCGCGATCTCCCGCGAGCTCGTGCTCGAAGCGGTCGCGGACAAGCTGGGGATCGAGGTCACGGACGACGAGCTGAAGGAGCTCGTGCGCGAGCAGGCCGAGGCACAAGAGGAAGATCCCGAGGCTGTCATCGAGCAGCTCTGGCAGTCCGGGCGCCACGAGCGCCTGCGCACCGACTTCCGCCTGAAGAAAGCCCTCGACCGGATCGTCGAGGACGTCAAGCCAATCCCCGTCGAGCTCGCGCGTGCGCGCGAGAGCATCTGGACACCCGAGAAGGAAAAACCCGAGACCGCTGCGAAGTTGTGGACGCCCGGCAGCAGCAAGGAGCCCGCATGAGATACGACCCCCAAGGAAGCCCACTCGTCCCGATGGTCGTCGAGCAGACCTCGCGTGGAGAGCGCGCGTTCGACATCTACTCGCGACTGCTGAACGAGCGGATCGTCTTTTTGGGCACGCCCGTCGACGATCAGATCGCGAACCTGATCATCGCCCAGCTCCTCCATCTCGAGTCGGAGGACCCGGACAAGGACATCGCGCTCTACATCAACTCACCCGGGGGCTCGGTGTACCACGGGCTCGCCGTCTACGACACGATGCAGTTCATCAAGCCCGACGTGCAGACGATCTGCGTCGGCATCGCGATGTCGATGGGGGCGCTGCTTCTGTCGGGAGGCGCGAAAGGAAAGCGCATGGCGCTGCCGAACGCCAAGATCCTGATCCACCAGGTCTGGGGCGGCTTCCAGGGTCAGGCAACGGACATCGAGATCCACGCACGCGAGACGATTGCCCTGAAGCGAAAGCTGGAAGAGATCATGGGACACCACACCGGCCAGGATCTCGACAAGGTGTCGAAGGACATGGAGCGCGACTTCTTCATGACCGCAGAAGAGGCAAAGGACTACGGGATCATCGACACTGTGATCGAGCATCGCTGAGGTCGAGGGGTATTCAGAAAGGCCATTTCGATGTACAAGGTGCAGAGGGATTGGGTGGCTAGAGCCAGCGAAGGAAACGAGCAGCTTCTCTGCAGCTTCTGCGGGAAGTCGCAGCGCCAGGTCAAGAAGCTGATTGCTGGACCGGGCGTCTACATCTGCGACGAGTGCATCGATCTCTGCAACGAGATCATCGACGAGGAGCTGACCGCACCCGCCCAGCTCGACCTCGAGAACCTGCCGCGGCCGAAGGACATCTACGCGGTCCTCAACGACTACGTCGTCAGCCAGGAGGAGTCGAAGCGCACGCTCGCGGTCGCCGTCTACAACCACTACAAGCGCGTGCAGATGGGGAGCGAGGACAGCGGACGTCGAGCTCCAGAAGTCGAACATCCTGCTGCTCGGCCCGACCGGCTGCGGCAAGACGCTGCTCGCGCAGACGCTCGCGCGGATCCTGAACGTCCCGTTCGCGATCGCCGACGCGACCGCGCTGACCGAGGCCGGGTACGTCGGTGAGGACGTCGAGAACATCCTCCTCAAGCTGATCCAGGCCGCGGACTTCGACATCAAGAAGGCCGAGACCGGGATCATCTACATCGACGAGGTCGACAAGATCGCGCGCAAGGCGGACAACCCGTCGATCACGCGCGACGTGTCCGGCGAGGGCGTCCAGCAGGCGCTGCTGAAGATCCTGGAAGGGACCGTTGCCTCGGTGCCGCCGCAGGGCGGCCGCAAGCATCCGCACCAGGAGTTCCTCTCGATCGACACGACGAACGTGCTCTTCATCTGCGGCGGCGCGTTCGCCGGGCTCGAGAAGATCATCGGCAAGCGGATCGGCAAGAACGCGATCGGGTTCGGCGCGGACATCCGGTCGCAGCCACGACTCGAAGACGTCGGAGCTGCTCTCGGACGTGATGCCGGAGGATCTCCTCTCGTACGGGCTGATTCCCGAGTTCATCGGCCGGCTGCCGGTCGTCTCGGCGGTCCATCAGCTCCAGCGCGAGGATCTCGTCCAGATCCTGACCGAGCCGAAGAACGCGCTCGTCAAGCAGTACCAGCGCTTCTTCGACTACGACGACATCGAGCTCGTCTTCACCGAGGACGCGCTCTGGGAGATCGCCGACAAGGCGCTCGAGCGCGAGACCGGTGCACGAGGGCTGCGCTCGATCATCGAGCACGCGCTCCTCGACGTCATGTTCGAGCTCCCGTCACGCACGGACGTCTCCAAGTGCGCGATCACGAAGGAGACGATCGCGAACGACCTCAAGCCGACGCTCGTCACGACGGGCGGGGGCGAGGCCGACGAGCCCGAAGAGCTCGCCGAAGAGTCGGCCTGAGCGCAACTTGCGGCGACCGCACGCTCGCAGTAATACTGAGCGCATAGTCGCTGCCTGACCGCATCCGCCGAACGCCTACGGGCTCTGAGAGCCCGCGGCCTTACGATGCGCCGATGGAGCCGCTCTACAAGCCGCAGGGGGTCGAGGAGCGTTGGCAGCGTGCCTGGGAGGAGGAGGGCCTCTACAACGCGGAGGCCGACGACCAGCGCGCGCCGTTTGTGATCTGCCTGCCGCCGCCGAACGTCACCGACCGGCTGCACATGGGCCACGCGCTCAACGCCTCGTGCCAGGACGTGCTCATCCGCTGGCACCGGATGCGCGACTTCAACACGCTCTGGCAGCCGGGATACGACCACGCTGGGATCGCGCTGCAGGCGGTGATGGTGCGCCGGCTCGCGGCGGAGGGAAAGAGCATGCAAGACGTCGGGCGCGAGGCCTTCGTCCAGCTCTGCTGGGACTTCATCAACGACTACGGCGGGCAGATCATGGGGCAGCTTCGCTCGCTCGGCGCGTCGCTGGACTACCGCCGCCACCGGTTCACGATGGACGACGCGTACGCGGCCGCGGTCATGCGCTTCTTCGTGCACCTCGCGGACGAGGGCTACATCTATCGCGGAACGCGGATCGTGAACTGGTGCCCCGGCTGCCCGAGCACGGTCTCCGACCTCGAGGTGAACCACGTCGAGGTCGACGACACGCTGACCTGGATCCGCTATCCCGCTTGCCGAGGGCGACGGCCACGTGACGATCGCGACCGTGCGCCCGCCGACGATGCTCGCCGACGTGGCGGTGGCGGTGCACCCGGACGATGAGCGCTACGCGCGATCTCGTCGGCAAGGAGGCGATCGTGCCCGTCGCCGAGCGGCGCGTGCCGATCATCGCGGACGAGCGCGTCGATCCAGAGTTCGGGACGGGTGCGGTCAAGATCACGCCTGGGCACGATCCGATGGACTGGGAGATCGGGCGCGACCACGTCGCTCCCCGAGCCGATGGTGATCGGGCTCGACGGCCGGATGAACGAGGAAGCCGGCGAGTTCGCGGGCATGACGCAGGCCGAGGCCGAGGAGCAGATCGTGGCGCGACTCGAGGAGCGCGGCCTGATCGAGAAGCGCGAGCCGTTTCGACATGCCGTCGGCCACTGCGACCGTTCGGGCGACCGCATCGAGCCGCTCGTCCTGCTCCAGTGGTGGGTGGAGATGAAGGAGCTGGCGGCCCCGGCGATTGTGGCCCTGCGCGAGGGGCGGGTGCGCTCGAAGCCCGAGCAGCAGACGAAGGTGATGCTCTCCTACCTCGAGAACATCCGGCCCTGGTGCATCTCGCGGCAGCTCTGGTGGGGCCACCGGATTCCGGTCTGGTACTGCGGCGAGGGGCACATAACGATTGCCGAGACGGAGCCGTCGGTGTGCGCGAAGTGCGGGATGGGCGATCTCCGCCAGGAAGAAGACGTGCTCGACACGTGGTTCTCGTCGGCGCTCTGGCCGTTCGCGACACTCGGCTGGCCAGAGCAGACGCCCGACCTCGAGACGTTCTATCCCGGAGACGTCTGCTCGACCGGGCGCGACATCAACTTCCTCTGGGTCTCGCGGATGATCTGGGCGGGGATCGAGCTGATGGGTGAGCCGCCCGTTCCACGACGTCAACTACCACGCGATGATCCTGGCGCCGGACGGGCGGCGAATGTCCAAGAGCCTCGGCACGGGAATCGACCCGACCGACCTGATCGACGAGCACGGAGCCGATGCGACGCGCTACGGGCTCCTGAAGATGGCGTCCACTCAGGACGTGCGCTTCTCGCACGGCGCGATCGAGGAAGGGCGCAAGCTCGGAAACAAGCTCTGGAACGTGTCGCGCCTGCTGCTCGCGAACGTGGGCGACGCGCAGCCTGATCTGCGTCCGCGAGACGTCGAGGAGCGCTGGATCCTCGCCCGGCTCGACGCCGCCCGTGCGGAGCTCGAGGAGTCGATTGCGGACTTCGAGTTCTCGGCTGCGACCAGCACGCTCTACCACCTCACCTTCGACGATTTCTGCGACTGGTACGCGGAGGCGATCAAGCCACGCCTCTACGGCGGCGACGAGGACGCGCGGGCGACGGCGCTGGCGGCTCTCGAGCGCCTGCTGAAGCTCCTGCATCCCGTGATGCCGCACGTGACAGAAGAGATCTGGTCGCATCTTCCGAACCGCGCGACGCGGCTGATCGTCGCTCCCTGGCCGGAGCCCGACGAGTCGTTCGCCGCGGACCTCGGCGCCCTGGACCGCGTGAAGGAGGCGGCGACGATCTTCGCGCGGAGCGGCGTGCGCATGGAGCTCGACGACGACGAGTCGCGGATCTTCGAGGCCAAACGCGTCCAGCCGGGAGCCGAGCGGGATTCCCGCGCCGAGGTCGAGCGCCTCCGAACGAGATCGCGCGCGCCGAGGGGATGCTCGAGAACGAGCGGTTCACCTCGAAGGCGCCCGCCGGAGGTGGTCGAGGCGGAGCGCGAGAAGCTCGAGCGCTACCGTCGTGAGCTCGATGCGATCAGCGACTAGCTCGTCGACCGCGACCGACTGGGTCGCCTCGCTCAGCCCGTGGCCCGAGGAGTTCGGCCTCGACCGCATGCGGCAGCTCCTGGCCGTGCTCGGCGATCCCGCAGCGCGCGTTCCCGTCGGTTCACGTCGTCGGCACGAACGGCAAGTCGACCGCGACCCGGACGATCGCCGCCCTCCTCCGAGCCGAGGGCCTGCGGGCGGGCGCGTACACCTCGCCGCACGTCTCCGGCTGGCACGAGCGGTTGGATTGTGATCCCGAGGCGGCTTCGAACGGGCCGTCGCGCGGGTTCGCGGGCCGCGGAGGAGCTCGGGCTCGACCCAGTTCGAGGCTCTGACCGCCGCCGCGCTGCCGAGTTCGCGGAGCCGGGGTGGACGTGGCGGTCGTCGAGGCAGGGCTCGGCGGACGGCTCGACGCGACGAACGTCGTCGACGCGCGCGGTCGTCCTGCTCACGAACGTCGCGCTCGAGCACACCGAGGTGCTCGGCGAGACGCGCGAGGAGATCGCGCAGGAGAAACTCGCAGTTGCGCATGCGGCAAGAGTAGTTGTCATGTCGGACAACACGCATCGAATCGCTCGTGGCGGCCGACGTCGCAGATCGTGATCGGCGGCGCCCGCGAGGCTGCCGAGGCGTTCCTCGAGCGGCCGATCGAGCACGACGTCGAGGTCGTCGCTGCCCGGGCGGCTCGAGCGGCGCGGCGACGAGATCCGCGACGGAGCGCACACACCCGAAGCAGTCGACTGGCTGCTCGCGCGCATCCCGGCCCGCGACTACGTCCTCTGCGTCTCGATCCTCGCGACAAGCGGGTCGACGAGCTCCTCGAAGGCTCGGGCGCGCGGTCAGCACGTTCGTCGCGACGCGCTCGAGCGAACCCGCGGGCCCTCCCCGCGAAGCGAGCTCGCCGCGCGCGCGGAGCCACTTCTCGAGCACGTCGAAGCCGTCGCAGAATCCGCGAAAGGGCACTCGCCCGCGCGCGTGCCTTCGGCGCCCCGTCCTCGTCACCGGCTCGCTCTACCTGCTCGCGGACCTCTACGCGTGAGAGGAAGAACGGCGCAGGGCGACGAAAGCTGGCGAACGGCTCAGCGTCTTCGCGTTCGCCGGCCGTCGTCGTCCTGACGATCGTCGGGCTCGCGTTTGCCGCAGGTTACGTCGTCGGTCAACTTCTCCTATAACGGGGAAAGAAGAGAAGCATGGTTCTCGCAGCAGTGGAGATTCCGGGTTCTTCGGGAGCGCTGCACGACTTCTTCGGGTCGGGCTCGTGGCCGGTCTTCCGAAACCTCGCGCTCTTCTTGGTCGTCGTCTTCTGGCTCGCGGTCGGCTACTGGGTGCTACAAGGACGCGCGGCGGCGGATCGAGGATCCGTGGCTCGTCGGCGCGGCGACGATGCTCGGGCTCGTGCCTCCGTTCGTCGGCGCGTTCATCTACATGCTCTTCCGGCCGCCCGAGTACCTCGAGGACGTGCGCGAGCGGGAGCTCGAGATCAAGGCGATGGAGGAGAGCCTCGGCCGCGGCCGCACCAGCACTGCCCGGTCTGCCGCGCGGAGATCGACGAGAGCTTCCTCGTCTGCCCCGTCTGCACGACGCGTCTGCGCCAGGCGTGCGTCGACTGCAAGGCGCCGCTCGAGCCGCTCTGGCAGGTCTGTCCCTACTGCGAGACGCCGATCCAGTCGCCGGCGCCGATTCACTTCCCGCCGCTCGAAGCCCCGCGGCAGGAAACCGGGTCCGAGTAGAGTCCGCCGCCGATGGCGGCTGAGCGCACACTCGTCCTGATCAAGCCCGACGCGGTGCGGCGCGGCCTGGCCGGCGAGATCCTGCGCCGCTTCGAGCTGCGAGGGCTCGAGATCCGCGAGGCGAAGCTCCTCACGGTCGACCGCGAGCTCGCCGGAGGAGCACTACGCGGAGCACGCGGAGAAGCCGTTCTTCGGCGAGCTCGTCGAGTTCATCACTTCGGGGCCGACCCTGGCGCTCGTGCTGGAGGGCGAGGGGGCGATCGCGACGGTGCGCACGACGATGGGCGCGACGAATCCGGCTGACGCCGGGCCCGGAACGATCCGCGGCGACCTCGCGCTCTCGATGCCGGACAACCTCGTGCACGGCTCGGACTCGCCGGAGTCGGCGGCGCGCGAGATCTCGCTCTGGTTTGACTGACTACCTCGAGCGGAACCGCAGGGTCTGGACGAAGGCGAACGCGGAGTACACGGACGCGCGCGCGCGCGAGGCCTGGGCGGCAGAAGGAGATCACCTGGGGCATGTTCGGCTGCCCGAGCGATTCGGAGCTCGGCGTGCTCGGAGACGTGTCCGGCAAGGACGTGATCGAGCTCGGATGCGGCACGGCGTACTTCGGCGCGTGGCTCGCCAAGCGTGGCGCTCGGGTGACCGGCGTCGACATCACGCCGGCGCAGCTCGAGACGGCGCGCCGATGTAGCGACGGAGTCCGGGATCCCGATGGAGCTGATCGAGGCGAACGCGGAAGACGTGCCTCTTCCGGATGCGTCGTTCGACCTTGCGCAATCTCGGAGTACGGCGCCTCGATCTGGTGCGACCCGTACGAGTGGATTCCTGAGGCGGCGCGGTTGTTGCGGCCGGGCGGCGAGCTCGTCTTCCTGCGGAACTCGACGCTCGCGATTCTTTGCTCGCCTGACGATCGGACGGGAAGGTCGGTGAGCAGCTCCTGCGGCCACAGTTCGGGATGCACCGGATCGAGTGGCCGGATGAGGACGAAGGCGTCGAGTTCCAGCTGCCGCACGGCGAGTGGATTCGCCTGCTCCGGGGCAACGGATTCGACGTCGAGGGTCTCTGGGAGATCCAGGCGAGCTGAGATCGGCGAAGGATCACAGCTACTACGACTTCGTGTCCGTCGAGTGGGCGCGCAAGTGGCCGGCCGAGGAGATCTGGAAGGCCCGCAAGCGCGGGTGAGCGTCCCGCCGACTCCGCCGATCGTCCTCGCGTCCGTGTCGCCGCAGCGGCGGGCGATTCTCGAGCAGCTCGACCTTCCGTTCATCGTCGTCCCGCCGCGGTTACGAGGAGTCCGACGCCAGATGCGGATCCGGTGGGGCTCGTGCGCGAGCACGCGCGCGGGAAGGCGTGCTCGGTCGGGCCGCACGAGGAGTGCCCGGTGCTCGGCGTCGACACGAGCGTCGTCGTCGACGGGACAGTCGCTCGGGAAACCCGGCAATGCGGCCGAGGCGGAGGCGATGCTCGAGCGGTTGTCGGGCCGGACGCACGAGGTCGTGTCGGGGCTCTGTCTGCGTGACGCCTGCGTGGGAAGAGCTGCACCAGCGAGGCGACGCTGGTCACGTTCCGTCCGCTGACGGCGCGCGACCTGGCCCACTACGTCGAGCAGCGGCGAGTGGGAGAGACCGGGCCGGCGGCTACGCAATCCAGGGCCTTGGCGCCTCGCTCGTCGAACGCGATCGAGGGCGACTACCTGAACGTCGTCGGTCTCCCGGCAACGCCTGCTGTCCGTCTCCTGTCGCAACACTTCCCAGGCACGTACGGCGTCGGCTAATCCAGCCATGTCCGCGTGCCAGGCACCTGGACATGGCTGCTACAGACGGTCTAACGATCAAAGGCGAACGCGCTCGGCCGATGCCGCGGAAGCTGCACCAGGGCCACTCCGGCGGATGCCCGCAGAGACCAGCCCGCACCGGGTTGAAGCGCGACGTACCGGAGAGGCGTCCTCGAGGTGCCATCGGACTCGATCGAGCACGTCGAGCGAAAACCGACTCTCGAAGACGTGTCCTTCGAGAGCGTGGCGTTCGTTGAACTATCTCGCATACCACGCGTTGAGCTCGGTGCATTCCGACTGAGAGCGACTCATTGGGAGTCCGATGACCAGGTGAAAGTGATTCGTCATCAGGCAATAGGCCAGGAAGCGCCACCCTGAGCGCCGAAGCACGTTCGGTTGAACAGGCGAAGGAACAGATCCCGGTCGAGGTCGTCGTGGTAGATGGACTGACGACGGTTTCCGCGAGCCGTCACGTGAAAGATGCCGCCGGCGAGCTGGAGGCGAGGTGGTCGAGGCACGACCGCAACGTTACGGCCCCTCGGCGTGCGAACCGCTCGGCGGCACGTTCTCGTTCGCAATGTTGTTGCAGAGCAGGGACATGTCCGGTGTCTGGCACGAGGACAGGGTGGTGTTGGGCCACGGATTCGACGGTTTTCCACAGAATCACTAGACTCGGGGCGGGACGATGGGCTCTCATGGGTTACTTCAATGGCTTCGGCGGTCGCGACATGGCCGTGGACTCTGGGCACCGCCAACACGCTCGTCTACGTGCGCGGGCGCGGGATCGTCCTCTCCGAGCCGTCGGTCGTCGCAATCGACCAGCGCTCGCGGAGAGGTCCACGCCGTCGGCGTCGAGGCCAAGCGCATGCTCGGCCGCACGCCCGGCACGATCAGCGCGATCCGCCCCTCGAAGGACGGCGTCATCGCCGACTTCGACGTCACGGAGCAGATGCTCCGCCACTTCATCCAGAAGGTGCACCAGCACCGTTTCGCGCACCCGAGAGTCGTCGTCTGCGTCCCGTCGGGCGTCACCGGCGTCGAGAAGCGCGCCGTCGAGGAAGCAACGCTCTCAGCCGGAGCCAGAGAAGCCCACCTGATCGAGGAGCCGATGGCAGCCGCAATCGGCGCCGGACTCCCCGTCAGCGAGCCGACCGGAAACATGATCGTCGACGTCGGCGGCGGCACCACCGAAGTCGCGGTCATCTCGCCTCGGCGGCATCGTCGTCTCGCAGTCGCCTCCGAGTCGGCGGCGACGAGATGGACGAGGCGATCATCAGCCACATCAAGAAGGAGTACAAGCTCCTGATCGGCCAGCAGACGGCCGAGGAGGTCAAGCTCGAGATCGGCTCGGCGTTCCAGCTCCGCGAGGAGGTGCAGGCCGAGGTTCGAGGCCGCGACATGCTGACCGGCCTCCCGAAGACGATCGTCATCAGCTCGGAGGAGGTCCGCCAAGCACTCGAGGAGCCGGTCGGCCAGATCCTGGACGCGATCCGCTCGACACTCGACAAGACGCCGCCCGAGCTCGCGGCCGACATCATGGACCGCGGGATCGTCCTCGCCGGCGGCGGCGCGCTGCTCTCCGGCCTCGACGAGCGGCTCCGCCACGAGACGCAGATGCCGGCCCAGCTCGCCGAGTCGCCGCTCACGTGCGTCGCCGTCGGCTCCGGCCGCAGCCTCGAGGTGCTCGAGGTCATGCAGCGAGGCCGCGAAGAACCGGTCGAAGAGCCGGAACGGCTACCGGCGCTAGATCTTCGATCTCGCCGCACACTTCGCTACCCTCCAAAGCCGTGCCTAGGACTCGCAGCGCGCGGGTGGCGGCGCTGGGCTCTCCGGTTCGACGCGCGGTTGCCCCCCGTTATTCCTCCGGTCGTCAGGCCCCCTGCGTAGGCGGCTCGTCGTCGGCCTGCTCGTGCTCGCCTCGCTGGCGATGATCACCGTCTACTTCCGCGAGTCGCCGAACGGGAGCCTGCACGGCTTCCAGAGCGCAGGCGCAACCGCGCTGCGCCCGTTCGAGATCGCCGCCAACCGCATCGCGCGCCCGTTCCACGACGCCTACCACTGGACGGCCGACGTGTTCCATGCGCGGCCGAGAACAAGCAGCTCCGGGAAGACAACGAGCACGGCTCCGCCAGGAGGCGATCCGGCACGCGAACGCTGCCGCAGGAGGCCGCGGCGCTACCGGAAGCTCCTGAACTATCAAGCGCGGGCTCCCGACCTATCCCGAGGACTACGCGAAGACCCGGTCACCGCAAGCGTCATCTCGAACCCCGTCGAGCCAGTTCGACCAGACGATCGTCATCGCCGCCGGGCCGCTCGAGCGGGATCCGCGTCTACGACGCCGTCGTCACCGACCGCGGCCTCGTCGGCCAGGTGACGAAGGTGCTGCACGACACGGCCCTCGTCACGCTCCTCACCGACAAGGAGAGCGCGGTCACCGCGAAGGACCACCAGACGGCGCGATCGGCATCGTCCGCCACAGCCAGGGCCCCGAGGACGTCCTCTTCCTCGACCGCGTCTCGAAGAGCAAGAAGGTGAACAGGGACGACCTCGTGGTCACCGCCGGCCCCAGTCAGGGCAAGCCTCTCGTCGTTCTACCCGAAGGACATTCCGATCGGCCACGTCACGAAGCGTCGGCCAGACCGACGTCGACCCGTTCCAGGACGTCCAGGTGATGCCGCTTCGTCGACTTCACGCTCGCTCGAGTACGTGCTCGTCCTGGCGAGCGACAAGCCACGCCCGCAGATGCCGTGATCGTCCCCGCATCGCGAAAGCAGCCGTCGCTCTTCTTCTTCGTCGACGATCGTCCAGGTGACGATCGTCTCCGTCGATCGGGATCCTCGGCGGCTCGCCCGACCTCGTTCTCGTCACGCTCGTCGCGGTCGCGCTCACGCAGGGCTCGATCTTCGGCGCGGTCACCGGCTTCTGGGCCGGGCTGCTGCTCGACGTCGCGCGCCTCGGCACGCTCGGCTTCACGTCGCTCCTGCTCACGCTCGCCGGCTTCTGGATCGGCCGCTACGGCGAGACGACGGGACGCGATCGCGCGCACGCGCCGCTCCTGTCCGTCGCCGTCGTGACCGTGCTCTACGCCGTCGGCTCGCTCGTCCTGCACTTCCTGCTCCGCGAGCCGGCTCCGGCGCGGGTCGTGCTCGATCGAGGAACTGCCCGGGACGATCGCTGCTCAACCTTCTGCTCACGCTGCCCGGTCTTCGCGCTCGTCCGGCGCCTGTTCGCCGCGCCGGCGCGCGCCGCGCCGGAGGTCGAGTTCGTTGGCTAGTCGCCCAACTCCGATTCGCCCGGGACGTTTCCTGCCACGCGACCCGCGCGCTCGACGCCCGTACCGGCTGACGCCTCAGCTCGTCTTCCGCATCGGGATCCTCGGCTTCCTCGTCCTCGCGGCGTTCGCCATCCTCTTCTTCCGGCTCTGGGCGCTCCAGGTGCTGTCCGGGAACCAGTACCTCGTCGCGGCCGAGAACAACCAGCTGCGCGTCATCCGCACGGATGCGCCGCGCGGGCCGATCGAGGACCGCTACGGCCGCGTGCTCGTCGACAACACGAGCGCCACGGCGGTCCAGGTCTGGCCGGCCGACCTCCCGAAGCACGGCGCAGTACGCCGAGCTGCGCCGCCTGGCGACATCCTGAACGTGCCCGCTCGCCGACGTCACGCGCGAGATCAAGAAGCACCGCGGCGACCCGGTGACGCCGGTGACCGTGACGGACGTCGTCAGCGAGAACGAGGTCCATTACCTCTACGAGCACCAGACCGAGTTCCCGGGCATGACGATCACGAACACGTACGTCCGCCACTACCCGTACGGCGATCTCGCGGCGCACATCCTCGGCTACGTGGGCGAGATCTCGCCGGCCCAGCTCGAAGTCGAGCAAGGGCTACACGCTCGGCGACAAGATCGGCCAAGGCGGGATCGAGGCTTCCTTCGACAAGGACCTGCGCGGGCAGCCCGGCCTCAACCAGCTGCGCGTCGACTCGCTCGGGCGGCCGATCAGCCCCGTCGAGGTGCAAGGACGCCGTCCGAACCCCGGCTACGCGGTCCGGCTCACGCTCGACGCGAAGCTCCAGCGCGCCGCCCAGCAGGCCGTCGATCGACGGGATCAACCTCGCGCAGGCGAGACCACCAGTGGTACGCGAAGGCGGGCGCGATCGTCGCCCTCGACCCGCGCGACGGAGCGATCCGGGCGCTCGCGTCGTACCCGACCTTCGACCCGAACGTCTTCACGACCCGCAAGAAGGGCGCTCGCGCGCTCCTGACCAACCGCACGTGGCCGAGGCGGACGACTATCCCGGCGCTCGACCGCGCGATCGCGGGCGTCTATCCGCCGGGCTCGACGTTCAAGCCGGTGACCGCGCTCGCCGCGATGCAGGAGCACATCCTTCAGCCGTACAACGCGCTCCAGTGCACGGGAGCTCGTCAAGGTCGCGGGCCAGGTCTTCAACAACTGGGACCCGTTCGTGAACCAGTCGATGACGCTGCCGACCGCGATCGCACAGTCGTGCGACACGTACTTCTACCAAGTGGGCAAGGCGTTCTACGACCTGCCGCGGATCGCGGCCAGCCGCTTCAGCGCTGGGCGAAGACCTTCGGCTTCGGCGAGCCGACCGGGCCTCGACGTCGGGCCCGAAGAAGCCGGTCTCGTGCCGACGATCGACTGGCGTCGCAAGACGTACACCAAGGAGACGGACCCGTGCTGCTGGCAGGTCGACCGGCTCTGGAAGCCGGGTGACTCGGTCCAGCTCGCGATCGGCCAGAAGGACATGCTCGGCTCGCCGCTGCAGATGGCGCGCTTCTACGCGCTCTCGCGAACGGCGGCAAGCTCGTCACGCCGCACCTCGTCGTCGGCGATCGAGCAGCCCGGCCCCGGCAACGGCCCTGCGGCGCAGCCGCTCGTCCTCCGCCGCTACCAGCCGCCGACGAAGGAGCTGAACCTCGATCCCGAGCGCGATCCACGTGCTCCGCGAGGGCCTGTACGAGGCGACGCACTCGGCGCTCGGCACCTCGGCCAACGTCTTCGGCCACTTCCCGATCGGGATCGCCGGCAAGACGGGGACCGCCGAGAAGATCGTCGGAACGGCCGTGCTGACCGACACGTCCTGGTGGTGCGGCTACGGCCCGTTCGACGCGCCCGGCTCGTCGTCTGCGCGGTGATCGAGAACGGCGGCTTCGGCGGCGAGGCGGCTGCGCCGTCGGCGCTCCAGGTCTTCGAGTCCTACTTCGGCAAGCAGGCAGGCACGTGAACCCGGCGAGCACGGACTGATGGTCGACTACGCAGCCGCACAGCGCGTCTCCACGAGACCCCGGCCTCGCGCGCGCGAGGGCTCGTTCCTGCGCAACCTCGACTGGGTGCTGCTTGCTCGCCGCGGGCGGGATCGTCGCCTACGGGCTCTGGGTGATCTCCGGGATCACGAAGGACGACGTCGCGGGCGATCCGAACTACTACGTCGTGCGCCAGGCGTTCTTCGCGGCCGTCGGCGTGGCCGGAATGATCGGGATGACGCTCATCGAGCCCGGCTTCTGGCGCAGGCATTCGCGAGTCGTGTACGGAGTGACGATCGCGATGCTCGTGTTCACGCCCGTGCTCGGCTACGAGCGTCCGTAACACGCGCCGCTGGATCGACATCGGCCCGTTCCGTTTCCAGCCGTCGGAGTTCGGGAAGCTCCTGCTCGTCCTGTTCCTGGCCGCGTTCCTCGCGGACGAGGGGAAGGCGGATCTACGAGCGGCGCACGACGCTGACCGCGGTCGGCCTCGCTGTCGCTGCCGATCGTGCTCGTCTTCCTCCAGCCGGACTTCGGGACGGCGATCGTCTACGCGGCGATCCTCGGCGCGACGCTGTTCGTCGCGGGCACGCGCTGGTCGCAGGTCTCGCCCTGCTCGTGCTGCGGCCTCGTCGGCGGCGACGTTCGTCCTCTGGCTCGGGCCGGCGATCGGCGTCGACATCCTCAAGCCGTACCAGCGCGAGCGGATCACCGGCTTCACGAACCCGTCGCAGGATCCGAGCGGCTCGACCTACAACATCACGCAGGCTCGATCACGCGTCGGCGCAGGTGGGGTCAACGGGCGCGGCCCGAACGGCGCGACGCAGACGAACTACAACTACCTGCCCGAGCACGCGACCGACTTCGTGTTCGCCTCGACCGCGGAGCAGCGAGGGTTCCTCGGCGCGACGATCCTGCTGCTGCTCTACCTGCTCGTGATCTGGCGCGCGATCAAGGTGATCACGCTGGCGCGAGACGCCTTCGCCGCGATCGCGGCGGCCGGGATCGCGTTCTGCTTCTGACCCAGATCTTCATCAACGTCGGGATGACGATCGGGATGGCACCGATCACGGGCATTCCGCTCCCGTTCGTGAGCGTCGGCGGCACGTCGATGGTCGCGAACCTGCTCGCGATCGGCTTCCTCCAGATCGTCTGCGTTCGGCGCCGCTAGGCGAGCTGGCCCGCAGAGCCGAGCTCACTCGCAACTTACATTCGCTGGATGTGACAGACGTCGCTAAGTCCTAGGACCTGCGTTCCGCTCCGTCCGGTCCAGGACCTAGCATCGTCGCGCAACAGCGAGGAAAGGGTGGTCCCTGGTGCCGACGACAAGACGAGAGGCGCACGAGCTGCTGCTGATCGAGGAAGCCGACGCCTGGTTCGAGTATCTCGCCGCGACGAGGGGTCAGTCAGCAGTTCGGTACAAGGAAGTGGAACCGTGGGCGTGGGCCAGGCTCAGCCAGCGCATGCGGGCGATCAGGACGAAGCGGCAAAAACTGAGGCCTGCCCGAGCCGCTTAGTAGCTTTCGGGCGCCTCGGCCTGCGGGCTCGTCGGCCGGCCGTGCGTAGCCGCCAGGCGGGCAAAGACCTGGTAGCCGAGGTAGAGCAGTGCGACCGTCAGCTGGCTGTCCGTTCTGAGCACCTTCGTGTCGTAGACCTGCTCGAGACCTCCCGGCAGCGCGCCCGAGGCTCTGGCCCATGCGATGTGCCGGAGCGCCGCCACCGAGAAGAGGGTTGCGGCTCCACTGGCGACGAGGATCTCTCCGTAGACGCGGGTGAAGTCGCGTGCGTACAGGGCGTAGTCGTCCGGTCGGAATAACCCGAACCCACCGCTCGAGCGCGCCGTGAAGACGCCGCTCAATCCGCCGGCTCCGTTGTTCATGTGCCGGCACGCTTCGCCGAGGAAGGTCCGCGCGAGGACGACGTCGGCGTTCATCACAACGACGGCATCCTTGCCTTGGAGCTCCGGGAGAAGGACGCCGAGCGCCTGGTTCAGCGCCCCGGACCGCCCGTGCTCGTTGGCGACCGTTTCGAAGACCTCCGCGCCTGCTGCCTCGGCTTTGAGGATCGTCCCGTCGTTGCAATTGTCGGCGCAGACGACGATCAGGTCCGGCTGAACGTCCTGCTCCCGCAGCGTGAGGACAGCTCCCTGGATGTTGCGTTCCTCATTTCGCGCCGGAATCAGCGCGACCACGAGACCTCGGTCCGCCCGGCGCGGAAGCAGTTGTATGACGTGGGCCAGGGCGTCAGCGTCCACGGGGCCCGGCCCCACCGCAAGGGGGCCGCTTCCGGTCTGTTCTGACGATTCGCCGAGCATGCGGACAGCCTCGCGCACCTGCAGCCCGCGTTGCTTGACGCATTCAGGTCATTTGCAGGAGGAGCCCCGCAATACGGGAGAGACCCGCTTCGCCTGCCGCGCGGCGAAACGGGCCTCATGCCACAGCCGCAGAGCTGGGCCTACGCGCTGGGAGCTTGGCGTGGAATTCCTTCTCATAAGAGTGCGACGGATGTAAGAAGTTCCGTGCCGTTCCTGTAAAGATCCTGCAAATCACCCTTTTGAGGCACGGCTCGGCTTGGCGAGTGGTGGGGAAGGCACCGGCTGCGAGATACTGCCTGCGTGACCCGGACGCTTTGTCTGCTGCTCGGAGCGGCCACGGTCGTGGTGGCACTCGACCTGGCCCAGACCGCGAGCTCGATCTCCGACCGGGGCGGCGTCGTTCTCGCGCACGACCGCTCGGCGCTCTACTTTGCGGGCGTCGCGGTGGCGTCGGTCCTCTGGGCGGGCGCGGTCGCGCTGACCCGCTCGGACTCGATCGCGATCGCGGGCGGCGTCGTGCTCGGCGGAGCGGCCGGAAACCTTCTCTCGATTGCCCTCTGGCCCTCGCTTGCGGGCGTTCCCGACCCGATCGTCGCCGGGGGCGTCGCGTTCAACCTCGCGGACGTCGCCGTTGCGCTCGGCTTCGTCTTGCTGCTGCCGGCGACCGCCGTTTTCGCCGTGCAAAACAGGGCGCGGCTCCTCGACCCGGTCTAGTCCTCCCGGCGGCCGACAGTCGACCCTCAAGCTCTACCGCACGTCGAAGTTCGACGCCGCATTCGGCCCGCTTCGATGTGTCTTCACCAGTCGTTAACCCACGAACGCCTGTTTTCGTGGAACAATGGGGGTTGTGACCTCCGTTGCGGTTAAGAGCGAGGTCTCGGAGGCACCGCTCAACCGCGAGCTTTCGTGGCTGGATTACAACGCGCGCGTCCTTGACCAAGCTGCCAATCCAACCCTGCCGCTGCTCGAGCGCGCGAAAAACTCCGCCTACTTCTCGTCGAACCTAGACGAGTTCTTCATGGTGCGCGTCGCCGGCCTCATGGGCCAGGTCGAGGCGGGCCTTGCCGTTCGCTCGCCCGACGGCCGAACGACCCAGGAGACTCTGGCCGCCGTCCGCGAGCGCGTGGAAGAGCTGAGCGCGACCCAGGCCAAGCTGTGGAAGCGCGAGCTGCGCCCCGCACTGGCCGAGGCGGGCGTGATCGTCGGCGACGTCCAGGACTGCAACCGCAAGGAGCTGACGGAGCTCGAGGATCTCTTCGAGCGTCAGATCTTCCCCATGCTGACGCCGCTCGCCGTCGGCCCGGGCCAGCCGTTCCCGTACATCTCGGCCCTCTCGCTCAGCCTCGCCGTCTTCGTCCGCGACCCGGAGACCGGCGAGGAGCGTTTCGCGCGGGTCAAGGTTCCGGAGCTGCTTCCGCGTTTCTTCCCGGTCGGAAGCCGCGGCCTCTTCATCCCGCTCGAGCGGGTGCTCCGCCACTTTCTCTGGCGGCTCTTCCCGGACATGGAAGCCGTCGAGTGCTGCACCTTCCGCGTCACCCGCGACGCGGACTTCGAGGTCTCGGACGAGGCGGACGACCTGCTCGAGGCGGTCGAGTTGGAGCTGCGCAGGCGCCGGTTCGGGGACATCATTCGGGTCGAGGTCACGGGCTCGGTCTCGAAGCGAATGCTGGAGCACCTGCGCCGCGGGCTGACCGTGACCGACGACCAGATCTATCTCATGCAGGGGCTCATCGGTTTCGCCGACTTGCAGGAGCTCGTGAAGATCGACCGACCCGACCTGAAGCTCGAGCCTTGGTTCTCGGTGACGCATGCGCGCCTGTTCGGCTCCGGATCCGGCGTGCCGACCGACCTCTTCGCGGAGATCCGTAGCGGCGACATCCTCGTCCACCATCCGTTCGACTCTTTCGCCACGAGCTTCGAGGAATTCGTGCGAGCGGCGGCGAGCGATCCCGAGGTCGTGGGGCTCAAGACAACGGTGTACCGGACGAGCGACGATTCGCCGGTCGTGCCCGCGCTGATCGAGGCGGCTGAGAATGGCAAGCAGAGCGTCTCGCTGATCGAGCTGAAGGCGCGGTTCGACGAACGGCGCAACATCGGCTGGTCTCGCTCCCTCGAGCAGGCCGGCGTCCACGTCGTGTACGGGTACCCGCACCTGAAGATTCACGCGAAGATGACGCTCGTCGTGCGGCGCGAGGGCGACGACCTTCGCCGCTACGTCCACTTCGGAACGGGGAACTACAACATCCTCACTGCTCAGAGCTACGAGGACTACGGCCTCTTCACCGCCGACCCCGAGATCGCCGCCGACGTCGCCGACCTCTTCAACCAGCTGACCGGCTTCGGACGCCCGCAGCCCTTCCGCAAGATCCTCGTCGCGCCCTTCGGCCTCCGCGCTGGGCTCCTCGACCGGATCCGGAAGGTGACCCGGGCGGCGGAGGCCGGAAAGGACGCGCGCATCCGGATCAAGGTCAACAGCCTGACCGACGAGCAGATCATCGCGGAGCTCTACAAGGCGTCGCAGGCCGGGGCGAGGATCGACATCGTGAGCCGCAGCATCTGCACGCTCCGGCCGGGCGTCCCGGGCCTGAGCGAGGGAATCCGAGTCCGCAGCGTGCTCGGCCGGTTCCTCGAGCACAGCCGGCTCTTCATCTTCGATGCGGACAAGGAGTCCGAGTTCCTGATCGGGAGCGCCGACCTGATGCCGAGGAACCTCGATCACCGGATCGAGCTGGTCGCGCCGGTCGAGGACTCGCGCGCCCAGCAGGATCTCCTGCGAGCCTTCGACGTGCTCCTTGCCGACAACTCGTCGGCCTGGGAGCTGAGCTCGGACGGTCGCTGGATGAAGCTCCGTCCGAAGAAGGGCGAGCGCGGAAAGCCCAGCCAGGCCGTCTTCATGCGTAGCGCCAGAGCACGGGCAGCTCGGCGCGCCGCAGCCCTCCGAAGCTAGCCGTAGCGAGAGCGACCGCCGACGCGTTCCTGAGAATGATGGTGATGAGGGTCGGCATCATCGACGTCGGGGCGAACACGCTGCGCCTGCTCGTCGCTGCTCCGGATGGGGCAGGCGGCGTCAGGCCCGTTCGCGCGGAGCGCACGCAGCTCGGGCTCGGCGGAGAGATCGAGCGCGGCGGGGGGACGATTTGCTCCGCGAAGCTCGAGGAGGCCGGCGCGGTCGCGAAGGATTACGTGCGGCGCGCCAGGAGGGCGCGTTGCGACCTGACCGAGATCCTCGTCACCTCGCCGGGCCGGCAGGCGGCGAACGGCGCTGAGCTCGTAGCCGCGCTCGAGGACGCGACCGGAGTCTCGGTGCGCGTGCTCGGCCGCGACGAGGAGGGCGCACTTGCCTGGCGAGGCGCGGTCGCCTGCGCGGAGGATCCACCGGAGTCGGTCGCGGTCTGCGACGTCGGAGGCGGCTCGACCCAGCTCGCGGTCGGGACCCTCGACGAAGGGCCCGCCTGGACGCGCTCGGTCGACCTCGGCTCGCTGCGGCTCGCGCGACGCGCGTTCGAGTCGGATCCGCCCCGCAAGGGCGAGCTCGCCCGTGCGCGCGAGGAGGTCGCGGACGCGTTCGAGGGGCTCACCCCACCGCTTCCGATGGCTGCTCTCGCGACGGGAGGCACCGCGCGCGCTCTGCGGCGGGTGGTCGGCAACTCACTTGGAACCGAGGAGCTCGAGACGGCGCTGCGCAAGCTCGGCAAGCGGACGGTGGCCGAGATCTCCAGGGACTTCGGCGTCGATCGCGACCGGGCGCGGACGTTTCTCGCCGGCACGATGATCCTCGCCGGCGTTCAGCAGCTGCTCGCCACGCCTTTGTCGGTCGCGCAGGGTGGCCTACGCGAGGGAGCAGCGCTCGCGCTCCTCGACGAGGCCGCCGAGGCAACCGGTTAGGCCTCGAGCCACCGACCTTTCTTCAAGGGCTTCTCGACCAGGGTTTCGCTGAACCCCCCGTGGACGCAGAGCGCGACCGGCTTCCCAATGAGCGACTTCGCAAATTGCACGCCCTCGGCTATCTGGCGCTCCTCACCGAGCCAATGGCTGATCTCGATCTTCAGGCCGCGGGCGCGAGCCAGCGGCTCGACGGTCTGCACGCACCGGTCGTAGGGGCTGGACAGGATCCTCTCGATCTTCTTCCCGGCGAGGTCCTTGACGAGCTGCTTGGCCTGCTTGCGGCCCTTCTTGTCCAGCGGGCGCTTCTTCTCGTTGCCGGTCCACTCCTCACGGTCGCCGGCGCGCCCGTGCCGGATCACGATCACAGGGTTTCCTCCAGCGACCGGAGGACTTCGCGGTCGCGGTCGTGGCTGAGCCGCTCGGCTGCCTTGTCTCGGCTGAGCCACTCGACGTCGTCGATCTCGTTCTGGGCGATGCCCTCGCCGGAGACAGGCGTCATCGCCCAGTAGCGAACGGTCTTCGTGCGGAGCTTCATGTCGGTGTAGGTCGTGCTTGCGAGCTCCGGGCCGAGCTCGACCTCGAGGCCGGTCTCCTCCTCGACCTCGCGGCGCGCTGCGTCCTCGTCGCTCTCGCCCTCCTTCACCTTGCCCTTCGGGAAGGTCCAGTCGACATAGCGCGAGCGATGGACGAGCAGCACCTCTACATCATCCCCGTTCCGGCGGATAGGAATGCCTCCGGCTGCCCTGACCTCGGGTCTCACGCCCAGGTCTTGCGCCCTTGTTTCGCCAGCTTCTTCCAAGCGCCCGGGATCGCCGCGAGGGCCCTCTCGCGCCGCTCCGTCTGGCGCTCGACGATTCGTCCCGCGATGAACGCGGTGTCGTCTCCGTTCATGCGGCTGACCGCATCCAGGATCATCTCTTCGGCCACGACGGCGTCCTGGTGCTCGCCGAGCGCGTCCTGGAGGTTCTTCAAGCCCCTGACGAGTCGGTCCGCGGGCTTCCCGACCACCGGCTCGGCGAGCTCGGCGGCGTAGCGCGCCTTCTTCCCGTGGATGCGCGCCTTGTGCAGGCTCTCGTCGCTCGGCTTCTTCCCGAGCGAGTCGATGCTCTTGGCGAGCTTCCTGAACTCGCCGCCGGCGAACTTCTTCAACGGGACGTCCTCCTCCGCGGGCTCGGTCCGCTTCAGCGCAGCGAGGAGATCGAGGTAGCGGCCGCTCTCGAGCACCTCGACGGCGCGCGTGCCGGCCCGCTGCCTGGCGGCGTCGAAGAGCTTCGTGAGCTCGGGTGCCTCCGCGTCGAGGTACGCGCGGAGGACATCGAGATCGCGGGCAGGCGCCAGCTCACCGGCGACAAAACGGAGCTCGTCACGGAGGCTCGAGATCCACTCTTCGTCGAAGAGCTCCCGCGTCGTCCCGAGGACGGAACGCAGACGCCGCATCGCGACGCGCAGCTCGTGCACCGCGAGCGTGTCGTCGTCGTGGAGCCGCACGATCGGCTCGGTGCGCTCGATCTCGGCGACCTGCTGGCCGAGGTACGAGCGAAGCGGCTCGACCCCGGATAAGTCCTTCGTGTCCGTCGCCACAGTCATCCGATCATAGGGCAGACTGCGCAGGATGCTGATGGCCCAGCTCTCGGACGTGCACGTCGGCGGCGTGCGCTACCGGCAGAAGCTGCTCCAGGCCGCCATCGAGGAGATCAACGCCGCCGAGCCCGACATCGTGGTCGTGGCCGGCGATCTGACCGACGACGGCTATCCCGACCAGTATCCGGAGGCCAAGCGCGAGCTCGAGGCGATCGCCTGCAAGAACGTCGTCTTCGTCCCCGGAAACCACGACGCGCGCAACGTCGGCTACGTGCTGTTCGAGGACACGTTCGGCGCGCGCGACACGCAGAGGCGGCTCCAGTGCGGCGGTCTCGAGGTCGCTTTGGTCGCCGTCGACTCGTCCAAGCCCGACCTGGACGAGGGCGAGATCGGGCGCGAGCACTACGGGTGGATCGCTGAGGGTTTCTCCGGGGATGCGGACCTGCGCGTCTTCGTCTGCCATCACCACCTGATGCCGGTGCCGGGCACGGGCCGCGAGCGCAACCAGGTGCTCGACGCCGGGGACGTGATCTCGCTGCTCCGCCAGCTGAGCGTCGATCTCGTGCTCTCCGGGCACAGGCACGTCCCGTACGTGTGGCCGGTCGCGGGGATGTTCATCGTCCACTCGGGGACGGTCTCGACGCACCGGACGCGCGGGTTTCGGCATCCGGCGTACAACCTGATCCGGGTCGAGGACAGGATGTTCGCGGTCGAGCTGTGCATCCCGGGCGGCGAGCGGCAGAGCCTCGGCGAGTATCCGCGTGACTGGCCCGAGGAGCTCTCGGCGCGCCACATCGACCCGTTCGTGCGCCCCCAGCGCGGCGGTTCGTTCGCGAACGACTAGGAGGGTTTGGCGGAATACTGCTCGTCGCTGGGGTGCGATGGTCGTTCCGAGGCAAGGACGCAGGGAGCCCCGATGCCGCAGCATCGGGGCGACTGAGGACGCCGCCTCGGGGCGAGCAGCGCGGCCCAGCGGCACTGACCGTATTTCGCCGAACCCTCTGCGCGTCGATGAACGCGTTCGCGGTCGGGTTCGGCCTCGGCTTCGTCGTCGCGCTCCAGCTCGGGCCGATGTCGCTGCTCCTGATCCGCTCGACGCTTCGCCACGGCTGGGCGGTTGGGCTGGCGATCGCCGCCGGGATCGCCGTCGTGGACACGGCGTACGCCGCGCTCGGAGCCGCGGGAGCTGCGCCGCTGCTGGCGATCGGGCCGCTGAAGACGATCCTCGGCCTGATCGGTGCTGCGGTGCTCGTCGGGCTGGGGGTGAGGACTTTGCGGGACGCGTTCCGGGTGGATCTGGGCCGCCGGGAGGATTCCGGGGTCGGGAGCCCGCGGCGCGCGTTCGTGACCGCGCTCGGGCTGACCGCGTCGAACCCCCTCACGATCGTCTCGTGGGCAGCGATCTTCTCGGCCGCCTCGGCAGCGGGGCCCGCGGACTCGCTGTCGGGCGCGGTGCTGCTCGTCGTCGGAGTGGGGATCGGAAGCGCCACGTGGGACGCCGGCCTGGCCACCGCGACGGCGGTTGCGCGCCGCGCCGCGGGCGAGCGCCTGCTGCGAGCTGTCGACCTAGTCGCCGGCATCGGCCTGGTCTTGTTCGGCGGCGCGCTCGCCTACAGCACGCTCAGCTAAGCGGCGAAGACCTCCGCAGCTGCGGCACCGCAGAAGCCTCCGCCGCAAGACAAGCCTTGCGGAGAGCCGAGCCGCTTCGCTTGACACAGATTGGTCAGTTGTTCGCGCCGGCGAAGACCAGATCCGGCGGCGATCCTTGCCCCCCGGCCGAATCGCTGCCTCGATCTGGTCTTCCTCGCTGTGCGCCGGGATCAGCGCAACGACGAGCCCGCGGTCCGGAGGAGACGGGGGCCGCGCGTACGAAAGCGGGCCAGCCCTACCGCAGTGGGCCGGCTCCGCTTGGCTCGGAGATCTCAACGAGCATGCCGACAGCGTCGCAGGCGGCGGTCACGCGTCGCCTGACGCATTTGGGTCAAATTGAGCACTACGGGCTCAGTGCGGCGAAAATGGAGGCGGCAGGAATCGAACCCGCGTCCGATGGCTGCGGCATGTGCAAACTCATGGCACTGCGAGAGGCGGCCGATGGAACCAGTGAGCAGCGACACCACCTGCTGCTAGCCTAGGTCCCGAAGTTTTTATGAGTTCTTCCACTTACCCACGCTGCGCGCGCACCGCTTCGAAGGTTGGCCACGCCGGCAAAGCCGGCATGGCCTCTTATGCGGCGTCCCAAGAGGACGCCTCGGTGTCGTCTGCGCGCGCGCCACAGAAGGAGATTTCGTTTGCTGAAGTTGTTTCGGCGCAAACCGCGCCAGGAGAAGGCACCCAGTGAAACTGCACCACCACCCGCTCCACCTGAAGTAACCCAGCCGCCCGCCGAGGCGGGCGCACAATCCACTCGACCAGACCAAGGCGGCGACGCGGATCTCGCGGCGGCCGCAACCGGCGCAAGCCTGCCGGCTCGGCCACGGCTACCGAGACCGCAGACCAAGGCCGACGAGCCCAAGACCGCCGAGAAGAAGCCCGACCGCAAGCCTGCGCAGAGGCAGCGCAGCCAGCGCTCCCAGCGCCAGCAGCAACAGCGGCGCCGTCAGTCCCGGCCCGCCGCCCGCCGCTTCCGAAGGCGAAGCGCGAGCTCCTCGTCTCGGTCGACGTCGGCGAGCAGCGCGTCGCAGTGCTCGAGGACGACCGGCCCGCCGAGGTCTACCTCGAGCGCCCGGAGCGCCGCTCGATCGCCGGCAACATCTACAAGGGCACCGTCGACAACGTCCTCCCGGGCATGGAGGCCGCGTTCGTCGAGATCGGCCTCGAGAAGAACGGCTTCCTCTACGTCGACGAGATCGTCGACGCCCGAGCTCGAGGGCCGCGGCACGGCCGCAAGATCCAGGACCTGATCAAGCGCGGCCAGGAGATCCTCGTCCAGGCCGTCAAGGACCCGATGAAGTCGAAGGGCGCGCGGCTGACCACCGAGATCTCGCTCCCGGGCCGCTTCGTCGTCTTCGTCCCGCAGCGGCGAGGGCCTCGGCGTCTCGCGCCGGCTCGACGACGACGAGCGCGATCCGCCTGCGCGACATCGTCAAGGCGATCGCGCCCAAGAAGGGCGGCGTCATCGTCCGCACGGCGGCCGAGGGCGCGTCCGACGGAGGACATCGAGCGCGACCTCGTCTTCCTCCAGACGCTCTGGAAGTCGATCGAGGCCAATGCGGACAAGGCGAAGGCGCCCTGCGCTCGTCTACCAGGAGGCCGAGCTGCCGCTCCGCGTCACGCGCGACCTCTTCACGGACGACTTCGAGAAGGCGCTCGTCGACGACGACCGCACGTACAAGCGCATCGTCGGCTACCTGAAGAAGACCTCGCCGCACATGGTCGACCGCGTCATCCGCTACCGCGAGAAGACGCCGCTCTTCGAGGCCGACGGGCGTCGACGACGCGATCCGCTCGACGCTCTCGCGCCGGGTCGACCTGCCCTCGGGCGGCTACCTCGTCTTCGACTACGCCGAGGCGTTCACGGTCATCGACGTCAACACCGGCCGCTTCGTCGGCTCGCGCTCGAAGTCGTCCGGCGGGCGGCTCGAGGACACGATCACGGCGAACAACCTCGAGGCGGTCAAGGAGGTCGTCCACCAGCTCCGGCTGCGCGACATCGGCGGGATCATCGTCATCGACTTCATCGACATGGCGAACCCGAAGAACCGGGCGACCGTCGAGGAGGCGCTGAAGACCGAGCTCGAGCGCGACCGGACGAAGACCTACGTCGTCGAGATCTCGCCGCTCGGGCTCGTCGAGATGACGCGCCAGAACGTGACCGACGGCCCGCGCGAGATCCTCACGCAGAAGTGCCCGACCTGCGCCGGGGACGGCATCGTCCTCTCCACGCACTCGGCCGCGATCGACATCGAGCGGAGGCTGCGCGACCTCGCGAAGAACGCCAAGCGCGGGGTCGAGGCGTTCCGCGTCGAGCTCGAGGAGAACGTCGCCTCGCACCTGATCGGCCCGGGCGCCTCGCGGCTGATCGAGATCGAGGCGCTCGCCAAGCGCCGCTTCTTCCTCGAGGGCAAGGCGGGCGTGCCGCTCGACCACTTCAAGGTCAAGGCCGAGGGCAAGCTCGTCGGACATCGCGCCGAAGGCTCCGGTCGAGGAGGGCGCCGAGATCCGGCTCGAGCTCGTCGAGGTCGGCAAGCACGACATCGCGGCCGGCGTCGGCAAGCTCGACGGGCTGACGATCTCCGTGGCCGACGCGTCGAAGCTCGTCGGCAAGAAGGTCAAGGTTCGCGTCGAGCGCGTCCTGAACGGCGCGGCCTACGCGACGCTCGTCCAGACCGCGGCGACCGCCAAGGTGCGACGCGCCGATCACGGCCGAGTCGGAGGCCGAGAAGCCGACCCGCGCCGTCGCGCAAGAAGGTGACAGACCCGAGGAAGCGAGGCGCCGAGCGACCTGCCCGCGACCGAGACCAGGAAGCGGAGCCAGTCGACCGAGGCAGTCCGAGGAACCTGTGGAGGCCGTCGCCGATGAGGTGGCGGAGCCTTCCGCCGAGGAGCCTGATGCCGTAGCTCCAAGCCGAAGAAGAAGACGCGGCGCGGCTCACGCGGAGGCCGCAACCGGCGCAAGAAGCCGGCAGCGGCAATCGCGGCCGAGAACGGCGAGCCCCCGGCAGAGCAGGTGCCGAAGCCCGAGCCCAGGCCAGAGCCCAAGCCCGAGCCCGACCGGGTCGCCACGATCCACGTTCCGTCCACGGATCTCGGGACCGACGGCGACGACAGTCCTGCCGCCGACGGCGAGCAGCCGCCGAGGAAGAAGCGAACGCGCCGAGGCACCCGCGGAGGCCGAAACCGGCGCAAGAAGCCGGCAGGCGCACAGACCGGCGGCGAGTCCTCAGGCCAGTCGGCCCCGGCCTCGGACGTCTAGGGCTCCCACTTGTCGCCGCTCGGCCTCGCCGCCGAGCGGCGGCTCCCAACCAGCAGATGGACAACTGGAGCACTGTGAGCGGCGAAATCATGACGGCGAGACTCCGTGGCCTCCCTCTTGCCGAGACCGACTTCGCCGATCTGTGCGCCCTGCATAGCGACGAACGCGTGGTCGCCGCGTTCCACGCTGCGGTCAACAGCGAAGAGGAGACGCGGGAGTTCCTCGACCGCAAGCTGGCGCACTGGCGCGAGCACGGGTTCGGGATCTGGATGTTCCGCGATGCCGACGGCGCATTCGTTGGACGCTGTGGCCTCCACCGCTGGGAGCTGGAGGGGCAGGCGGATGTCGAGCTGGGGTACGTCGTCCGCTCGGATCTCTGGTTGCAGGGCTACGCGACCGAGATGGGCACTGCCCTCATCGGCTACGCGTCAACCGTCCTCGGGCTGCCCGAGCTCGTCGGGTTCACGCTTCAGGACAACCTGGGCTCCCAGCGGGTGCTCGAGAAGCTCGGCTTCGTGTTCGAGCGCACGTTTGTCGATGACGGCGAAGACCTGGTTCTGTACCGACGCCGCGCTTAGGCGGCCCAGGAGAACGGCGCGGAGTGGCCGTTCTTGCCTTCGTTGTCAAACTCCATGCCGAAGGCCTGGATCTTCGAGCGCGTCGCCTTCGCGACCGTCAGCGTCGAGTTCGACGGATGGAAGATCCCGGTCAAGCGCGATGGCTCGGAAGAGCCCTCCGGGACGATGTCCTCGACCTCGATGTCGATCCCGTCGCCTGCCTTCAGCCGGTGCTTGAAGCCATCGTCCTCGTACTCGATCGGCATGTGCTCGAGGCCGAGCAGCTCGGTGATCAGGGGCGCCAGCATCGCCATCGGGCCGCCCTTTTCGCCGCCGAAGACCGCTCCGAGGGCCTGGGTTTGCTCCTCGGACGCGCCGTCGTCCATCACCAGGCCGACCCGCCAGTTGCCGTCACTCATCTGCTTGGGTGTGTCCGCCAGGACCGCGACGGTCCGTCCGGAGACGTCTACTCCTTCGATGTCCCCGCTGTCCACGTGGTAGACGAGCGCGACCGTGCAGCGTTCGTTGTCCGCCGGGAGCGTGAGGCTGCTCGCGCTGCAGGGGCATACGACGTCGCAGTTGCAGTTCTCGAAGTAGGTTCCGTCGAGTTTCCAGGCCATGCTCATCGCTCCGCTTCGGGGTTCGGGAGCGCGATCTTCCTCCTGGAGAAGGCCCCGGTCAAGCACGAGGAAGATCGCCGCGCCCACGAGGATCGTCACGCCCCACATCCAGGTCAGGCCGGGCCGGAGCATGTCCGGGATCGCCCAGTCCGTCCAGCCCCGCTTGACGACCTGCTCATGCCACCCGTCGTTGGCCATGTTCCCGACCCCGTACGGGATCATCAGCGAGAGGTAGGCGGCGAGCGCGACACGCATTCGTGTCGGGCGCATCCTCGGGAGCTCGCGCGACAGGAGGAGAGCCGTCACGACGAGCAGAAGCCCCTGGAGGCCGTGGTGCTCGCCGAGATGGACGGACGGTTGGCCTTCGAAGACCTGTTTCGAGCGGAAGATCGACGAGAGGCCCGGAACGTCCCCGACATAGATGCCTGCCTCGGCGAAGATCCAGGGCAGCGCGAGGAACGCGAGAACGGCCACGACGACGATTCGCCACCCGTCTCCGGCAGGGCTCCCGGCTGCTCCAACCCCGCTGCGCAGGGCCCGGAGCGTCAGTCCGAGCACGATCGCGACCCCGAGAGCCGGGAGGACGTTGATCCACTTCGCGTCGAGGTCGTTCTGGTCGACGACTCCCGGCACGAGGATCACGAGGCAGAGCACGAGCGCCACGAGCGCGGGCCAGCGCATGCGAAGCCGGTCGTTCACGAGCCCCAGCACGCCAATGGCCATCAGCGCGGTGGGGAAGTTGAGGAAGACGAGCAGGCGGCTCGCACCGCCCGCGAGGCCGTCCCGGCTCACGTTGTAAAGCTCCTCCGGCGCGACGTGCGAGTACGTCACGAAGACGAGCAGCCCAACGAGGCCGAAGAGGCCCCAGACGAGGAGAACTTCCGCGAGCCCCGGACCGGGCGATCCTTGGCTAAACTGACTCGCTCGCGGGCCTGAGCCCGCGTTTCCACGCATATGACTGATTACGCGATCATCTCACTCGGTGGCAAGCAGTACCGCGTCCGCGAGGGCGAGAAGCTGCTCGTGGACCGGGTCAAGACCGAGGAGGGCAAGACCTTCCACCCCGACATCCTGTTCGTAGGCGGGGGTGGAAAGGCCGATTTCAAGCCCTCCATCCAGGTCACGGCCAAGGTGCTCGGCCACGTGAAGGGCGAGAAGATCCGGATCGGCAAGTACCGCAAGCGCACCGGCTACCGGCGGCATACGGGCTACCGCAGCTCCTTGACCCAGATCGAGATCACGGCGATCGGCGCGAAGAGGGCGGCACCAGCAAGGAAGCCGGCCGCCGCGGCGAAGAAGCCGGCCACCGCGGCGAAGAAGCCGGCCGCATCCACGACGAAGAAGGCAGACGACTAGATGGCACACAAAAAGGGCCTCGGCTCCTCCAGGAACGGGCGCGACTCGAACGCGAAGCGCCTCGGCGTGAAGATCTACGACGGCCAGACCGTGAAGCGCGGGGATGATCCTCGTCCGCCAGCGCGGCACGAAGTTCCGTCCCGGCGCGGGCGCAGGCATCGGCCGCGACCACACGATCTTCGCCAAGCGTGACGGCAAGGTCGCCTTCGAGGCGAGCGGCGAGCGCCGCGTCGTCGCAGTCACCGACTCCGAGTAAGCGCTTGTTCCACGATCGTGCGCGTTTCCGGGTCAAGGCCGGGCGCGGCGGCGACGGTGCGCTCAGCTTCCGGCGGGAGAAGCACGTCCCGAAAGGCGGCCCCGACGGCGGCGACGGCGGGCCGGGCGGGGACGTCGTCCTCGTCGCGGACCCGGATCTGCGCGACCTCTCGGTTCTCCGGCGGCGCAAGTGGATCGAGGCGAAGCGCGGCGGCTCCGGGGGCGGCTCGGGCAAGCACGGCGCGACCGGCGAGAGCGTCGAGCTCCGCGTTCCCGCCGGGACGCAGGTCTTCGAGGAGGACCGGCTCGTCGCCGATCTCGCGAGCCCGGGCGCGCGCGTCGTGCTGGCGCGTGGCGGCTCGGGCGGGCGGGGCAATCGCCGTTTCGCGAGCGCGACCCGCCAGACGCCTCGGTTCGCCGAGGTCGGTCTGCCCGGGGACGAGACCGTCGTCGAGCTGCGGCTGAAGCTGCTCGCCGACGCGGCGCTCGTCGGGCTCCCGAACGCGGGCAAGTCGTCGCTTCTGCACGCGGATCTCGAATGCCCGGCCGAAGGTCGCGAGCTACCCGTTCACGACGCTCGAGCCGATCCTCGGAACGGTCGACGCTCCGGACGGTCGCCAGCTGACGGTCGCGGACGTCCCGGGGCTGATCGAAGGCGCGAGCGAGGGTGTGGGGCTCGGGCACGAGTTCCTGGCGCACCTCGAGCGGGCGCGCGTGCTCGTCCACGTGATCGACGCGGCAGACGGCGAGCCCGCCGAGCGCTGGGCCGCGATCGACCGCGAGCTGACCGCCTACGGCGCCGGGCTCGACGAGCTGCCGCAGATCGTCGTCCTGAACAAGACCGATCTCATGCCCGACCCGCCCGAGCTGGGCGTCGAGGACGAGCGGATCATCGCGGTCTACCGGGTCTCGTGCGCGACCGGCGCGGGGGTCGAAGAGTTCCGGCGCGCCCTCTTCGAGCACGTGCCCGAGCCCGAGGCGGCCCCCGAGGCGGCTCCGGAGGGGCTCGCCGACTTCCTCGTCTACCGGCCCGAGCCGCGCGGCCGGCGCTATCGGATCTTCCGCACCGACACGGGCTTCCGCGTCATGGGCCGGCCTCCCGGCGAAAAGGAGCTCGCCGAGGCGCTCAAGGCCGCGGGGGCGAAGGAGGGCGACGAGGTCGCGATCGGCGAAGAGCTCGTCGAGCTCTCATGAGCGGAATCCTCGGAGGCACCTTCGACCCGCCGCACAACGGCCACGTCGCGCTCGCAAAGGCGGCGATCGAGCAGCTGCCGATCGACGATCTCGAGGTCCTCGTCATCGAGCAGCCCGGGCATCGCGGGCGTCGTCGCCGATCCACAGACGCGACTTCGGCTGGCCCAGGCTGCATTTCCTGGGATGGGCGTCCGTCTCGATCCGCATGCGTTCACTGTCGATGCAGTACGGGAGGGAGGATTCGGCGACCACGCGTTCTTCGTCGTCGGGGCCGACCAGGCCGCAGGCTTCGGCCGCTGGCGGGAGCCGGACGAGATTCTGAAGTGGGTCAAGCTCGCGGTCGGCACCCGTGCCGGCTATCCGGTGCCCGATCTCTCGAGCTTCGGCGACCGGGTCGTCGTGTTCGAGCTCGCGTCGCCGCATGTCTCGTCGAGCGAGGTGCGCAAGCGCGTCAAAGCGGGTGAGCCGATCGACGACCTCGTCCCGCGAGACGGTTGCGCGCCTGATCGAGGAGGAAGGGCTCTACCGCTAGGGCTAGCTCGCCGTCGCGTGCTCGATCGACGGCACGTCGTCCCAGAGCTCTTCGAGCCCGTAGTACTTGCGGGTCTCGGGCGTGAAGACGTGAAGGACGACGTCGAGGTAGTCGGCGACGATCCAGTCGCCCTCGCGCTCGCCTTCGACCGCGTGCGGGAGGATCTTCGCGTCGTCCTGCTTGAGCCGGTAGCGCACCTCGTCGACGATCGACTTCGTCTGCCGAGGGTTTCCGCCCGAGCAGATGACGAAGAAGTCGGTGTACGCGCACACCGGCCGCATGTCGAGGATCACGATGTCCTGCGCCAGCTTCTCCTCGGCGAGGCCGGCGATACGGCGTGCTTGTTCGAGTGAGTTCAGAGGCTTGTGTGACCTTTCCGTTCCGCCTGGATTGTAGCCCGTGCCGCCGTTGTCCGAAACGGACACGGCCCAGCCGATGGGATCGGTAGGTTGTCTCATGTGACAACGGATCAGAAAGGCGCCATCGCGGAGGCCTGTATTGCAGCGGCTGCGCTCAAGCTTGGGATCGATGTCTACTGGCCGGTCGCGGAGGGTGGCCGCTACGACATGATTTTTGACTTGGGCGCGGAATTGCTTCGCGTCCAGTGCAAGTGGGTGACCCGTCGCAAAGGAGTCCTGACTGTGTTCTGCATGAGCAACAGACGGGCGCCGGAAGGATTTCGCCGGCGCACATACTCGGCGGCCGAGGTCGACGCCATTGCTGCTTACTGCTTAGAGCTCGATCGCTGCTTTCTCATTCCGATCGCCTTCGTTGCTAGCCGTCCATCCTTCGCGTTGCGCATTGAGCCGTCTCGTAACAACCAACGTCGAGGCATTAATTGGGCGGACGATTTCGACTTCGCGGCTACACTTCGACCGCACCAAGGGGCCGTAGCTCAGCTGGAAGAGCGCCGCCATGGCATGGCGGAGGCCAGGGGTTCGAGCCCCCTCGGCTCCATCTTCTAAAGCGGATCCCAGCGGATCCGCAACGATCACCCGATGATCCGCCGACTCCTGAGCGAAGCCCGCAACGGCCCGCTGGGCCTGCGCCAGTTCCGGCTCCTCTTCCTCGGCCGCACGACGTCGTTCATCGGCAACGCGTTCGCGAGCGTGGCGCTCGCGTTCGCCGTCCTCGACCTGACCGGCTCGAAGGCGGACCTCGGCTACGTCCTGGCCGCGCGCTCGATCCCGCAGGTGATCTTCCTCCTCGTCGGCGGCATCTGGGCCGACCGGCTGCCGCGCCATCTCGTGATGGTCGCCTCGAACGTGGTCAGCGGCCTCAGCCAGGGTGCAATCGCGTTCCTCCTGCTCGCGGGCCATGCTCAGATCTGGCAGCTCATGGTTCTCAGCGCGGTGAACGGGACTAGCTCGGCTTTCTTCTTCCCGGCATCGGTCGGCATCATCCCGCAGACCGTCCCGAAGGCGCTTCTGCAGAGCGCGAACGCGATCCTGCGCCTCGGGCAGAACGGGAGCTGGATCGCCGGAGCAGCGCTAGGCGGGCTTGTCGTTGCTGCGACGAGCCCCGGCGTGGGCCTCGCATTCGACGCGGCAACCTACCTGCTCGCCGCGCTCTTCACGGCGCTGATCCGGCTCCCGCGAGAGCTCCGCATGGAGGCGTCCAACTTCTTCGCCGAGCTGGGTGAGGGCTGGCGCGAGTTCAGCTCGCGCACGTGGCTCTGGGTGATCGTCCTCCAGTTCGGGTTCGTGAATGCTGTCGAGGTCGGTGTCCAGGGCGTCCTCGGGCCCTCGGTCGCGAAGGACCACCTGGGCGGCGCCGCAGCGTGGGGCCTGATCCTGACTGCGGACGCGCTCGGGCTCATCGCGGGCGGGCTGCTCCTGCTTCGGCTGCGGCCGCGGCGACTTCTCCTCGCGGCGACGCTCGGCTTCCTGCTCACGATCCCCTTCCTGCTGGGGCTCGCAGGCCCGGCTCCCTTGGCGGCGCTGATCGTCCTGGCGGCTCTCGCGGGCATCGGCTCCGAGACGTTCGGGATCATGTGGGACACGACCATGCAGCAAGAGATCCCGGAGGAAAAGCTCTCGCGCGTCTATTCGTACGACGCGCTCGGCTCCTTTGTTCTCATTCCGCTCGGCCTTGCGGTTGCCGGGCCGGCCGCAGAGGCATTCGGCACGCGCGAGACCATCCTCGCCGCCGCCGCGATCAGCCTGACCGCGACGCTCGCGGTCCTCCTCGTCCGCGACGTCCGAACGATCGAGCGCCGCGAGTCATAGCTTCTCCTCGAGCTCGTCGATGTCGTCGGTGCTCGACATCTGCGAGCGCAAGAGGCTTTGGGGATCGGCCACCTCCGCCTCCCGAGGATGAGAAGGCCGATGTTCCGGTCGAGAGCTTGCGGGTCCGCTGCAGCCCTTCCTGCTGAACCGGCGCCGGGTCCTCTTTTCCCTCGGCTAGATCGGCCCGGCTTCGCTCAGCGACCACCGAACATCGTGAGGACGACGGCGGTCGCGAGGACGAGCAGGAACGTCGTGCGGACGAGCTTTCCGATCGGCGAGATCGGAGCCGGCTGGGGCTCTCTGGTAAACCCGCGACGCTCGATCTCAAGGATAAGAAGCTTGTCGTCGACCCTCTGTGCGAGTCGCAGGAGGGACAGGAGGTCGTCCGAGCGGATCGTCGCAAGCGCGTTCCAGGCATAGACCCGGGCCTCTTCTCTGTCGCCACGGGCGAGCGCGCGCTCTGCCTTGCGGAGATCCCAGTTCATGGACCGCCTTATCGGCGTCGGCCTCGTTCGGGCCTACCCCTCGGGCGTGAGGTCTTCCAGCAACTTCTCCAGCTCGGCCGGCTGGTCGCGATGCTCCTCCCAGCGGCGGAAGAGCTCGGCGGCGGCGCGGCTCATCCCGTCGGGGAGTCCCAGAGAGGCGGCGGTGTCTGCCACCTCCTCCATCTCGGGCGCCCAGCGCCAGGCTCTCCCGGAGCCCCGGACGATTCCGCTGCTCTCGACGCCTTCCGCCGCGAGCGCGTCCTCGACCCCGTACGCACGCGCGATCGCGTACGCCTGCGCCGCAAGCGCGACGCCGATCTTGTTCCAGCCGCCGAAGGCCATCTTCAGCGCCGACGCCGCTCCGATTCCACCCTCGAGCGCGATCGCGGTGACGTCGCCCTTCGGGAAAGAGTGCGGCTACCTCGGACGATGTCGCCCGGGTCGCCCGACAGATAGAGGTTCACTCCCGTGCGGGCGATGATCGAGCCGTCCACGCAGCGCCCGGAGCCCGCGATCCGTTTCACGCGCGCGGGAGTGATCGCGTTCGCCTCCACGAAGAGCCCGTCGAAGCCGGCGCCGAACACCGCCGCCGCCACCTCCTCGGCGAGCGCCGGCGGACAGATGCTCAGCACGATGTCGCTTTGGGCTGCCAGCTCGGCCACTGAGCCGACGTCCCGAAAGCCTGCAGCTTCGGCCCGCTGCCGTGTCGTTTCGCTGCGCCCCTCGCTCACCCAGAGCACGTCTGCCTGTACCGCGGCCCCGACGAGAGCGCCCATCTCGCCCGGGAAGAGAAGTCCGACACGAGTCACGTGGGGGATCGTAGTTCGCACAAGAAGTCTGAATCAGAGCCAAAGCTCGGCCCTCCAGATCCCCTCAACCGAGGGATTGGAAGAGAGACCCTGAGGACGATGTCCTATGCGAGTCAGCGGCCTGACTCCCTCCCAGCCACATGGCCGCCGACCGCACACATTTCCGCCTCGCCATCGCCGCACTGGCCGCAGCCGCGCTCGCCGTCGCTGCGCCTGCCCGCGGCGCGCTGACCGCGCCGGTTTTGCTCGATCCGGGCGCGGGCGCTTCGGTCGAGGCGCTTCCTGCGTTCTCCTGGAGCCCCGTCCCGGGCGCCGACACGTACGAGTTCCAGGTCGCCGCCGACCAGAACTTCAACTCGCCCGTCCTCGGGCGCGGCGAGGGGAGCTTCAGCACGCGCAACACCCGCGCGACGCTCAAGAAGACCCTTCCGAACGGTAAGTACTGGTGGCGGGTCCGGGCGACGACCAAGAGCGGCGGAGCATCGCCGTGGTCGAGCCCTCGCTCGCTGACCAAGGCGTGGACGGCAGTGCCGTCGTCCCAGACGCCTGGTTACGGCTTCCCCTTCACGTTCCCGACCGACCCGATCTCGCTCGGCTGGTCACCCGTGCCGTACGCCGCGAGCTACATGTTCTCGCTGGCGAGCGACCCGGCGCTCGCGAACGTCGTCATCAACAACGGCCAGCCCCTTCAGACCTGGGCGACGAACTACGTCCCGTCCTTCAGCCTGCTTCCGGCCGGCACGTACTACTGGAACGTCGTCCCGGTGGACTCCGAGGGCAACAGGGGCACGCCGTCGCCCATCTCGACGTTCTTCTGGTCGTGGCCGTCGGTGACGACGCCTGTGGTGACCGACCTGATGACGGCGCCCGAGATGTTCGACCCGCAGTTCTCGTGGCCTGCCGGTCCCCGGGCGCGGCGAAGTACGAGGTCGAGGTCAACTCCTCGGTGGACTTCGCGCCGGGCTCGAAGGTCTGCTGCTCGCAGCTCACGATCTCCACGTCGCTCGCGCCGACGGTGGTCTTCCGCGACAACACCTACTACTGGCGGGTCCGGGCGCTCGACGCAGCCGGGAACGCCGGTGTCTGGAACCGGGGCCCCGACTTCGTGAAGACCTTCGACAAGGTGCCGCCGGTGACCGCGCCGAGCATCAAGAACCTCCACATGCGCGACAACCTGGCTGACCCGGGCACGGACGTCGATCGGGGGCACGGCCGGCTACCAGACGAACGTCCCGGTCCTCGAATGGGACACCGTCCCCGGCGCCTCGGCCTACCTCGTGGACATCGCGCCGTACAACGCCAGCATCTGCGAGTGGGGCAGCATCGACGGCTGGCGGGTGACGACCTCCGTCCCGTCGTGGACGCCCATGGGCTCGGGCTGGAACGGCGTCAAGCCGTATCCGGACCAGATGAACGTGTCCTACGACTTGCCGCCGCTCGCGCTCAATCAGCAGTACTGCGCGCGCGTCCGAGCCAAGGGCGAGCGCGACACGCAGCTCCAGGACGTCTACGGCGACTTCACGTATCTCGACGACGGCACCGGCGCGGCCTTCCAGTGGACGGGCTTCCCCGCCGGGGGCGCGTGCACGCCTTCGTGCAACGCCGGCTATCCGGGCACGGACGACTACCTGCTTCCGGCGCGCGGCACGCTCACCCGGCTGACGCCGCTCATCACGTGGAAGCCGCTCGCCGGGCGCCAGAGCTACTTCGTCCTCGTCTCGAAGGACGCGAACTTCAGCAACATCGTCGACTACGCCTTCACGCAGATTCCGGCCTACTCCCCGCGCAGCCTCTCCCGGCCGACGACGTACTCGGACGAGACGACGCTCTTCTACTGGGCGCTTCTGCCGGCGTCGGGCCTGAACGGAAGCGGCGCCGTCGGCGATCCGCTCTCGGCCGCAGCGTCGAACTTCCAGAAGCAGTCGATCCCGCCGTCGATCATGTCGCCGGCGGACGGCGCGATCCTCGGCGCAGCAGCCCATCTTCCGCTGGGCGACCGTCGAGGGCGCCCGCCGCTACCGCATCCAGATCGCCCAGGAGCCGACCTTCGCCGCGCCGATCGAAGACGTGACGACCGCCGCGACCTCGTACACGCCCTTCACGACCTATCCCGCCGACACGACGCTCTACTGGCGCGTGCGCGCCGACGACGAGAACCTGATCGGGCTCACGTGGTCGGCGATCCGCACGTTCCAGCGCACGCTGCCGACGCCGACTCCGTCCTCGAGCAATGCGACGAGCGGCGACTTCACGCCGCCCTGGTCCTGGTCGAACGTGACCGGCGCCTCCGGCTACACGTTCTCGATGGACGGGCCCACCGGACAACACCAGGAGTGGGCGAGCCTGAAGATGCCCGCTGCCGCCTTCGTCTACCTCTTCGGGCCGGGCGTCTGGCGCTGGCGCGTCCGCGCCGAGTTCCCGAAGACCAGCGGGTTCGTGACCGGGCCCTGGTCGTCCTACGTCCCCTTCACGCGCACGCTCAGCGAGCCGAGCGGATCGAGGACGAGCGCCGGCGGGAACCACGTCCTCCTGTCCTGGAACTGGAAGCTCGGAGCAAAGGACTACCGCGTCCAGATCTCGCAACGGCCGGATTTCTCGACGACGATCGAAGACGTGACGACCGACAACACGAGCTACGCCCCGGTGCTCACGCATCCGTTCTACATCAACGGCGGCTCGTTCTACTGGCGTGTGGCCGCAAGGGACAAGGCGTTCAACAACGGCGACTGGACGCAGGTCCAGCGCATCGACATCGCAGAGCACCTGCAAGGTGGCGGTCAGCAGGCCGGCGATCCGCAAGCGCTGGACGCGGGTCGTCGTCACCGTCTCCGATCCGCAGCGCAAGGCCGTCGCCGGCGCGAGGGTTCGGGTCTCGGGCGCGGGTATCAGGGCGAAGGTCGGCCGGACGAATCGTTCGGGCAAGGTCTCGTTCCGGCTGCGCCCGCGCAAGAAGGGCCGGCTTGTCTTCAGCGCCTCCAAGGCGGGTTATGCCGCCGGCGCGCTGTCGATGCGCGTCTCGTAGACCGGCCTTAACAGCATTCTCTAGGCACGAAAGCGTCACAGACGCGTGACTCTCTGCCCGCTATGTTGTCTAATCGGACAACAAGGAGGCAGGGATGACAAGAGCATGGCGATGGCCTCTTGCGGGCTTTGTCCTGGGAGGCCTGGTGGGGGCGACGCTCCTCACCGTCAACGTGGTGGGCGCGAGTAGCCCGGGACAACCTGAGGTCAGCGGCTCTCGCGGAGAGATCCTGCATACCCCGCCCTTGCTGGTGCAGCCCGGAGAGCCCATAGAGCTCACGTACGACGTCGTTTGCGCTCCGCGCGCCGATGAGCCCGGCGGCGGCTGCGCCTCCCGGGGATCGGTCTATGTTCGCTCAGCTGGGGCAGCCGGCTTCGACGAGCTCTCGCTCGTTCGCGAACCTGGTGGCCGGCTTGCCGCGGAGGTTCCGCCCCGCTACACGAGCGGGCCTGGGTTCGACTACTACGCCGAGATCGACGTTGGTGATGATGGGCCGGCGACCTTGCCGGCGGGAGCGGCGGACGCTCCTCTTCACGTCTGGTCGCTGACGGACTGGACGACGGTCGACCTCGGCGCGCAGCGCTTTGGAGCGACGCGCGAGCCGTCCTCGGTGCCGGCGACGTTCGCGTGGGGCAAGGGTGCGAAGCGTGTCGGACTCGACAGCGGCCGCGAGCAGTCGCGGATCGGGCCGTCGGCCTTCGACATCGCTCCCGACGGTTCGGCGATCGTGCTCGATCAGGTCAACCATCGGCTGCTGGTCGCCGGCAAGCATGGCAATCCGACCGAGCTGCCGATCGCTTTCGAGGGCGGCGAGGGGGACCTGGCTGTCGGCGAGGACGGGTCAATCTACGTCCTCGACGACGGTGGGGCCGTGGCGGAGCCGACAATCCGCTCGTACACCCCGGCCGGTGCGCTGATCGCAGGGGCTCCGTTGGCCGAGCCCGTGGCCGACATGGTTCGCATGGGCCCGGGCGGACCGCTCGTCCATACCTACCCGTCGGAGATGTGGCTTCCGACCGGTGCGGGGCGACCGCCCCTCGCCGCGGCCGATCAGATCGCCGCAGCGCGGGCCGGACGCAGCGTCGCAGGCGGGCTTGCGGTCGTCGTCCGGGCTTCGCCGTCCGAGGCGAAGCTCGCGCTCGTGCGGGGCGACCGGGTCGTTCGAAGCTGGCGCGTCCGAAGCTCGACCAACCTGGGTGAGGTGCAGCTCGCCGAGCCGTACGGGAGCGGCCTGCTCCTGGTCGTGCGCGTCTGGGACAAGAGCCAGGCGGAGTTCCGCGTCCTCCAGCTGACGCCGGAGGGAGTGGCGCAGAGTTTCGCCGTCGACCGCTCGGAATGGGCCGAGACGGCGTCGCTCAGCCGCTTTCGCCTGCGCGGAAGCACGCTCTATCAACTGCGTTCGACGCCCTCCGGGGTCGAGATCGCCGCATTCGAGATCGGAGGCAAGACATGAAGAAGCGCGCCAAGCTCCGGAACCTTCTCTCCGGGCTCGTTGGGGGCCTGACCCTCGCCGTTCTCGTCTGGGGATCGCCCGCCGGGGCCTACCACACGAACTTCACCGGAAGCTGCAACGACAACTGGACCAACGTCAACCCGGTCACTCGCTCGGACTCGCGCGACTACGCCTACGTCGCCGCTGCCGAGGGATACCAGTGGGGAGGAGGCTGCTGGAACGACAACAACGCGGACGATTCGCCGGGCGATCCTCCCGAAGACCCGAACACGCGCGGCGAGGGGCCTGACTGCTCCGGTTTCACCTTCAAGGCGTGGCACGAACGCGCGGAGACGGGCGATCCCTGGTTCCGTTATCACCAGCGCCTCCAGAACGTCCACGGGCCGTACACCGCGGCCGACTTCAAGTACGGGGTCGGCGCGCCTAACACGACGGTGGCCAAGACGAGCACGACATACATGGACGCCTTTGCCGCCGCGTACCACATCGGGATGATCTATTGGGCCAACACGGCCTACAACCAGGATCGGATCATCGAGGCGAAGTGCGAGGCCTGCGGCACCGGGACGTGGCCGCGGACCTACCGTGGGAATCCCGACTACAGCGGCGTGAGGAGGCTCTACTGGGGCTGAGACACAGCGAGCCGGCTCGCTTACACTTCCTGGATGGTCGAGCTTCTGTTCATGATGCTCATCCTGAAGCTGCCGATCCTCTACCTGGCCGGGGTCTGCTACTGGGCGATCAAGGCGGAGCCCGAGCAGAGGCCGCTCGAGGGCGCCCGGGTGCCTGCGCCGCTTGCTCCTGAACCGCGGACACCGTCTCGGCGGCGACCGTCGCGGCCCGGCTCGCACGGTGGGCCCATTCGCCGTGAGGAGCGCCGCCCGCGTCCCGCAGCCGCGAGGCACTCACAATGAGCAGCGCTCCCTTCGAGGACGACCGTTCCAGCGCGGCAGAGACCGCGGCCGGCCTCCTCGCCGCGATCTCCCTGGCCGCGAGCGCGCTCGCGCTGGTCTACCGGCCGGTGCGGCTGGCGCCGTTTGCGATCCTCGTCGCCCTGATCGCCGCCGCGCTCGCGAGCGATCGCCACAAGAAGCTCGCCGCCACGGCGGTGGTCGCCGGGACGCTGGCGTGGCTGGCCGGAATGACAATCGCGGTTCTCCTTAGCCGCCCGATCTACTGATGGGCGCCGACCAGCGATTGGGTGTTCTCTCGGTTTCCTGACGTGCCGCTGAGTGCCCGCAGGCCGGTGGGACAGTGTTAGCCACACGGCCCGCCGGCCGGAGGGCGCTCAGCGGCGCGAGGCGGCCCGCGGAGCCGCAGAAGCAGGAGCGGTCGCGCGAGATGAACTCGCGCTCCCTTGGCCCGGCGGGAGCGGGAGGCCGGTCAGGGAAGCGAGAGGGGGTTTGAGTGCTAGAACGAACCTGATGAGCGTGCGCGATGTCGATGGTCTCAACGTGGGCTATGCCCAGGGTCTCCTCGAGCAGTACCTCGAGAACCCCGAGGCCGTGCCCGAGGAATGGCGTGCGCTCTTCGAGAGCGGCGACGCCGGGCTCGTCGAGACCCTGCCGGGTCTCGCCCGGCTCCTCGAGACGCTGCGTGAGGAAAACGGGGCTCCTCCGGTAGCCGAGGCTCCGCCGGCGCCCCCGCCGTACCCCCGCCGGCGCTGCCAGAGCCTGTCGTCGAGGCCGCGCTGGAGCCACCGCCCGCGGAGCCCGCACCGCCACCACCGGTCGCCGTCGAGCAGGCGGCGGCGCCTGCGAAGCCCGACCTGATGTTCCTCGAGGCCGTCGCAGCTGCCGAAGCTCTCGTGAAGGCCTACCGGACGCACGGGCACCTGGCCGCCCACCTCGATCCGCTCGGATCAGAGCCCGTCGGCGACCCGGCGCTCGAGCCGGAGCTGCTGACTCCGAAGCTGACCCCCGAGCTGCAAGCGCAGATTCCGGCCGCTGTGCTCCGGGTCGGCGTGGAGGGCGAGACGCTCGCGGACATCCTCCCCAAGCTGGAAGAGACCTACTGCGGGACGATCGCCTACGAGATCGAGCACATCTCCGACCACCAGGAACGCGTCTGGCTTCGGCAAGCGATCGAGACCGGGCGCTATCGGCAACCGCTGTCGAGCGCCGAGCGTCGCCACCTCCTGGAGCAGCTGACGCAGGTCGAGGTCTTCGAGCACTACCTCCGCCGCGCGTTCCTCGGGCAGAAGCAGTTCTCGATCGAAGGCCTCGACGTGCTCGTGCCGATGCTCGACGAGGCCGTCGAGCTCGGCGCCGAAGCGGGCGCCCACGAGATCGTGATCGGCATGGCGCACCGTGGCCGCTTGAACGTCCTCGCCCACATCATCGACCGGCCGTACGAGGAGATCTTGCGGGAGTTCGAGGGCGAGCGGACGATCGAGGCCGTGGCCGCGACTGCCGAGGGCGCGAGCGGCGACGTCAAGTACCACCTCGGCGCCGTCGGACGCCATACGACCGATGCCGGTCAGGCCACAGTGATGCTCGCAGCCAACCCGAGCCACCTGGAAGCGGTCGATCCCGTTGTCGAAGGCATCACGAGGGCGGAGCAGACCGACCGCTCCTCGCGCGACGGCGTCCACGACCCGGTCGTGGTCGCAGCCGATTCTCATCCACGGTGACGCCTCGTTCGCGGGCCAGGGCGTCGTCGCCGAGACGCTCAACCTCCAACGTCTGATCGGCTACACGACGGGCGGCACCCTGCACGTGATCGCGAACAACCAGGTCGGCTTCACCACCGATCCCGCCGACGGGCGCTCGACGCGCTATTCGAGCGACCTCGCGAAAGGCTTCGACAATCCGATCATCCACGTGAACGCCGACGACCCAGAGGCGGCGATCTCCGCGATCCGGCTTGCCGCCGCGTTCCGGCAGCGCTTCGGCAGTGACGTCGTCGTCGACCTCGTCGGGTACCGCCGTCACGGGCACAACGAGGGCGACGAGCCCGCGTTCACGCAGCCGCTGCTCTCGGAGCGGATCGCAGGTCATCCGAGCGTGCGCACTCTGTACGCGCAAGAGCTCGCCGAATCGGGCGAGGCTCCACCCGAGGAGGCCGAGCGGCTCGTCACCGAGATGCAGGACAGGATGCGCGCGGCCCACGAGACGCTCAAGTCCTCCCTCTCGGCTCCCGCCGTCCAGCCGGGCCACGGAGAGAGCACTCCCGTCTCGGCCGACGCGACGGTCGAGACCGGTGTGCCGGCCAACCGGCTCCGCCAGCTTGCCGCCGAGCTCGTCCACGTGCCCGAAGGCTTCACGGTCAACCCGAAGCTGGTGAAGATGCTCGAACGGCGCATCGAGGCTCTCGACACCGGCGGCATCGACTGGGGCCACGCCGAGTCGCTCGCGTTCGCAAGCCTGCTCGTGGAGGGCATCCCGATCCGCCTCACGGGCCAGGACACCGAGCGTGGAACGTTCTCGCACCGCCACCTCGTCCTCCACGACGCGCACACCGGCGCGCAGCACGCCCCGATCAAGCACGTGTCGGAAGCGGCGGCGTCATTCGAGGCGTACAACTCGCCGCTCTCCGAGTACGCAGCGCTCGGCTTCGAGTACGGCTATTCGGTCACCGCCCCCGAAGCTCTCGTCATCTGGGAAGCGCAGTTCGGCGACTTCGTCAACGGAGCGCAGATCGTCGTCGACCAGTTCCTCGTCTCAGGGCTCGCGAAGTGGCGCCAGACCTCTCGTCTCACGCTCCTGCTGCCGCACGGATACGAGGGGAACGGCCCGGAGCACTCGAGCGCGCGGCTGGAGCGCTTCCTGCAGCTGGCAGCCCAGGAGAACATCCGCATCGTCAACGCGACCACGTCCGCGCAGTACTTCCACCTCCTGCGCCGCCAGGCGCTCGACCCGAACGCGCGACCGCTGGTCGTGATGACGCCGAAGGGCCTGCTACGGCTGAAGGAGTCCGCGTCGACCCTTGCCGACCTCGCCGAAGGCCGTTTCGAGCCGGTTCTCGACGACTCCGGCGCAGACCACGAGCGGGTGACGAGGCTCGTCCTCACCACGGGCAAGCTCTACTACGACATCGTCGGGCACGAGTTGCGTGCCCAGGCGCCGTCGGTCGCGGTCGCGCGCATCGAGCAGCTCTATCCGTTCCCCAACGCGGCGGCTGCCCGCCTGGTCGCCTCCTACCCGGCGCTCGACGAAGTCGTCTGGGCCCAGGAGGAACCGCAGAACATGGGTGCCTGGCGCGCGATCCGGCACCGGCTGGAAGAAGCAGTCGCGGGGCGGCCGCTCCGCTACGTGGGGCGGCCCTGGCGCGCCAGCCCCAGCGAGGGCTACCCGACCTCCCATGCGCGCGTCCAAGAGCAGATCGTGCGCGACGTCCTGCAGGCGCCTGAGGCTTCCTAGCGCCGTCGGTGGCGGCGCCGGTGGTGACGTCGCAGAGCAGCGGCCTTCACGAGCCGCGGTCCGTGCCTTCTCGCCTCCGAGAGGATGCGGCGGCGATGCATCGGTGGGATGCGGCGCCAGACGTCGTACGCTGTCAGGGCGATCGCGACGGGGCCCATTCGGCCCTTGAACAAGTAGCGGAGACGTGGCACGAAACGCGCATCCTACTCGTCCGCCCGGAGGGTTACGCTCGCGTTCGAGCCCAGACCCGGCTATCATCCGCCGCCACCACACGTCATAGCGACCTACCGACCAGGGAGGACCGAATGCCGGTAGAGACGCCTTCCGTCTTTGCCAACGTCATACAGGAGCACCTAGAGCTCAAGCGCCGCAACTCAGAGCTCGAGCCGGCCATGCCGCTCGAGAAGTACGAGTCCGAGGATCCTTTCGAGAATCACCCGCTCTTCAAGACCGAGGAGCAGGCCCGGATCGAGGAGACAATGGACGGAGAAGAGTCCATCCCGGCCGAGCAGCTTGCGACCCTCGCTCCGCAGCCCGAGCAAGCCCAGGAGGACGACACGCTCTGGGGCCGCTCGCGCGACTTCGACTGGGGCGACTGAGCCCTCGGTCACCCGTTTCACCCTGGCCGTTTAGGGTAGGTCGGTCGAAACCTGCCAACGAGCCAGAGGAGCCGCATGCTTCGTTTCATCCGATACGTGGGCCTGGGTGCCCTGATCGCCTACTTCTTCGATCCGCAAAGCGGAAGCCGCCGTCGCGCGCTCGTGCGTGACCGCTTCCCGGCCCTTGCTGCGGCGCGGATCGCGCCGAGTCGAGCAAGCTGCGCCCGACGTCAAGTCCGTCGCCAAGGCGACCAAGGCCAAGGTCGCGCACCACACGGAGGCTGAGAAGACCGAGCCCGACGACGTCACGCTTGCCCGCAAGGTCGAGACCGAGATCTTCCGCGACGCCGACGTGCCGAAGGGTCAGATCAACGTCAACGCCGAAAACGGCAAGGTCGTCCTGCGGGGCGAGGTCGAGAAGCCGGCGATGATCAAGGATCTCGAGAAGCGCACGAAGAACGTCCAGGGCGTCGTCGAGGTCGAGAACCTGCTGCACACGCCGGACAAGCCGACGCCGGTCAAGTAGCCGCGCAGGCGACGTCCCAACGGCAGCCCGTTTGTCGTCCTGCCGCCACTCCAGGCGGCGATAGGTGGACGTGCCGATGAGGCGCGCCGTCGCGGCAGTACCGCACAGAAACGTCAGGACATCCACGCCCTTCTGGAGGCCAAAGTGCCGGTGTTGACGCAAACGAGAAGAGGCCTGCGGCGCACCGAGTATCTCGTCGCCGCTGCGACTCTACGAAGGCCGCGCCAGACGGATGGCTTCGAGGACGTGCTCGTCGCGCCCTTCGCGAAGCGAGTCTGCAAGCCGGCCACCGCCGGCCGAGAGTCCCGAGCGGGAGGCCAGGATCTCGTAGAGGCGATTGCCGGTCAGCCCACGCTCCCTCGCCTCGCGTACGAGCGCCGGGACGATCGGAAGCGGCCGCCAGTCCTCGTCGAACTGCCAGAGCGGGTAGTCGTACTCCCGAGCGCCCTCTGGCCGGTACGCGATCAGCTCGCCGCCGCGCCGCATCACCTCCAGCCGCAACGGTTCCATGCCCAGGCGGACCGCGAGCCAGGACGCCGTGAGAGAGTCTTCTGCCACCCGCGTAGCCAAGGAAGGGAGCCTATCGGCCCATGAGCGACGTCCGCGACCTCCTTCGACTGCCCGTCGACCCCGCCGAGTACGACGCGATCCGCGAGCTCTGGAAGCGCCACTCGATCGCCGAGGACGAGCGAGACATCGCGGGTCTCCTGTCGACGCTCACGGACGACTGCGTGTACGAGATCGTGGGCACCGAGCACATCTGGCGCGGCCACGAGGGCGCCACGCGCTTCTACGGCGGCCTGCTAGGGGCCTTCCCCGACATCGACTTCCAGCTGACCGACATCGTGATCGGGCCGCAGGGCGTGTGCGAGGAGGCGAACGTGACCGCGACGCACGAGGCCGACTGGCTCGACTACCCCGCGACCGGCGAAAACGTCCGGTTCGCCGTCGTCATCTTCTTCCCCTGGGACAGTGACCGGAAGCTCTTCCGGGGGGAGCGCGTCCACGTGGACTTGCGACGCTGACGTCGACGCACCCCACGATTCCCCCGGACGAGGCTGTCCTCGCCGGCCTGAGGACGCTGCTCCTCGAGCAGGCCGAGGCGATGGAGGACGCGCTTGGGCCTCCGCCCGGTGTCAACCCGCGGCTGGATACCGATCTCTACGAGCGTCGCCTCGCCGGCGCTCGCTCACGGCCGGCGACGCTCGCGAAGCTGTTTCTCCTCGGTCGGCCGGTTGCCGCCGAGGACGCCGCCGGGGCGCTCGAGCCGCTTGCGCTCGACGCTCTCGTCCAGACCGGGCTCGCGGAGTTCGACGACGGCGACGTACAACCGCTGGCCCGGGTGACGCCGCACGAAGGCGTGCTAGTCGCCTCCGACGTTCCGTCGGACTCGGATCCGGCGGATCTCGTCACCGGTCCCAGCCCTTCTGCGCGGCGCGTCGAGCGCCTCACGATCCGCAGGCCGGTTCGGAGCGCGCTCGATCTCGGAACCGGCTCCGGCGTCCAGGCGCTGCTCACAGCGCGCCACTCCGAGCACGTCGTCGGCGTCGACGTCAACGAACGCGGGCTCGCCTTTGGCCGCTTCAACGCAGCTCTGAACGGGCTCTCGAACATCGAGTTTCGCGAGGGGAGCTGGTTCGAGCCTGTCGGCGACGAGCGCTTCGACCTGATCGTGGCCAACCTGCCATACGTCGTCTCGCCCGACAGCGAGTTCCTCTACCGGGACGGCGATCTCGCTGGTGACGCCGTCACCCAGCAGCTTCTGCGGGACGCTCCTGCTCACCTCGAGGAAGGCGGGTTTGCCCACGTGATGGGCAACTGGGCGCATGGGCGAGAGGAGGACTGGCGTGCTCCCGTCGAGGCCTGGCTCGCCGGCTCGGGCTGCGACGCGCTTCTGCTCAACTACGCGAGCGTCGATCCGGTCGTGTACGCGGGACAGTGGAACCTCCAGGTGCTCGCCCATGGTCGCGAGGCGTATCTCTCCGCCGTCGACCGCTGGCTCGACTACTACCGGCGGGAGGAGATCGACACGATCAGCGAGGGAATGGTCGTACTGCGCCGCCGTTCCGGGGGTCGAAGCTGGGTCCGCGCGATCGAGGTCCCCGCCGGGCCCGCCGGCGCGGCCGGAGAGCACGTATTCCGTCTCTTCGAAGCCCGCGACCGTCGCGACGAGCTTGCTGACGACGAGACCGTTCTCGATACCCGCTTCGCCGCCGCGCCCGGGCTCCGGTGGAGCCGGCGGGCCGATCGTGCAACGCTCGAGCTCGAGAACGGAATCGGGTTCGCCGCGCGTGTCCCGGCCGAGCTCGCCGAGCCGATCGCCACGCTCGACGGCTCACGACCTCTAGGTGAGGTCGTGGAAGGCATCGAGGTGGCCGAGACGGCGCGGCGCCTGTTTGCGCTCGGGTTGCTTCTTTTTCCAGACACCACGCGATAACGTGGTGTGAACTGCTAGCGAAGGAGACAGATGAGCGAGCACGAGCACGAGCAGCAGTCCGACCCCACCTCGGAAGAGAAGGAAGAGACCATCCAAGACCTCGAGGTCGCCGAAGGCGACGCGGAGGACGTCAAGGGTGGCCTCGGCGGCCGATACAAGCCGGACAAGGTCTAGGAGTCCCCGACGAGAAAGGACCTGACTTGAGCGACCACGAGCACGACCAGCAGTCGGAGCCGAACGCGGAAGAGCGCGAGGCGACGATCGAGGACCTGGACGTCGCCGAAGGCGACGCGGAGGATGTCAAGGGTGGCCTTGGGCACAGGGGCGGCGGCCTAGACAAGAAGTAGGACACGCAGTAAATCGACAAGGAGACGACATGAGCGACCAAGAGCACGAGCAGATCGACGAGGAGACCTCGGAGGACCGCGAGGAGACCATGAAGGACCTCGACGTGCCGGAGGAAGAGGGCAAGGACGTGAAGGGCGGGCTCCGCAACAAGATCGATTCGAAGTAGTCGCGCGCGGGTAGCCGCCGGAAGCCGCTCCGGCGGTCTACTCTCAGAAAACATGGCTTCGCTGCGGGAGGTACTGGATCGTCCCGTCTTCGCTGCGGGCGACCAGAACTACCGCTGGGCAGACGTCGTCACGGCAGCGAAGCACCGTGGCCGGTGGGCCGAGCTCGAGCAGCAAACCGCCGAAGGAGCCTCTGCCGTGGCAGAGCTGCCGGAGAAGATCGGTCAGGCCGAGCTTGCCGACGCGATGCAGGAGTTCCGGTACGCGCAAAGACTGATCGCTGCCGAGGAGATGGAAGCATGGTTGGAGCACTGGGGTCTAGACGCGAAGGACTGGTCCGACTACATCCGGCGCGCAATCGCCCGCGCTCGGGCAACTGCTGAGGCCGGCTCACCGCCCGCCGAGCAGGACGTCTGGGCCGAGGCTGTCTGCTCCGGAGCGCTCGTCCAGCTCGGGCGCGACCTCGCCGCTCTGGTTGCCGCTGCGGAGGCAGGTGGCGTCGAGCCCGGCCCCGTGGAATCCGATCTTGCCCGCATGGAGAAGGAGCACGCCTCGTTCGTAGCGAGCGCGGTCACCCCGGAGGCGGCTGCGAAGGCGCTCGAGCTTCGAAACGCCGACTGGGTGCGCCTGAGCTACACGACGCTCGAGTTCCCCGAGCGGGCGATGGCGAGCGAGGCGGCCTTGCTGCTGCGGGAGGACGGGCTCACAGCCGCAGATGTGGCCGGCCGGGCAGGCGTGCCGCTCCATGAGCGGGAAGCCTTTGTGGAAGAAATCGAGCCCGAGTTGAGAGAGCCGCTCCTGAGCACCCCGACGGGCGAGCTGGCCGGGCCGCTGTCGATCCGCAACGGCTTCGCGCTCGTCTGCGTGACGGAGAAGGTCAAGCCGACGCTCGCCGACCCGGTGCTTCAGGAACGTCTGCAGGAAGAGGTCCCGCGCAGAGCCCTCGAGCGCGAGGTGAGAAACCGGGTGCGGTGGCATGAGCATCTCTGAGCAGTTGCCCGAGGACGCAGCCGCGGTCCTCGACAGGCTCCCGATCCTGAAGCTCCTCTCCGCGGACGCGCGCCGGCTCGTCGTCGAGTCGTTCGTCCCGGTGTCGTACGGGTTCGGCGAGGTGGTTGTTGCCGAGGGGGCCGACGCGGACGCTTTCTACGTGATCGTCTCGGGCTCGGCGCGGGCGCTGAGGCGTGGGGATCGGGGCGAGGAGGTCTCGCTCGGCACCCTTGGCCCAGGAGACACGTTTGGCGAGATCGCCCTGCTCGAGGACGGCGACCGGACCGCGACCGTGCGCGCAAGCGGCGAGCTCGAGGCGCTCAGGCTCGACAAGGCGATCTTCCGGGCAGTCGTCCAGGTCAACCCCGAGATCAAAGAGCACTTCGAGCGACACCTCGAGCGGGTTGCGCTCCGAGACCTCTTCCGCCTCTCGTCGGCCTTCGCCGACATCGACGCGGACACGCTCGATTCGCTCATCGACGCGCTCGAGCCGTTGAACGTCGGCAAGGGGGAGATCGTCGTGCGGCAGGGCGAGGAGTCGACGTCGATGTTCTTCGTCGAGGAAGGTCGCCTGCGGGCGGTCTGGCAGACCGACGAGGGCTCGCGAGGAGACGTCGCGTACATCCGGCGCGGCGACTTCTTCGGCGAGCGCGCGCTCATCCTCGGAACGCCTCGGGCGGTGAGCATCGAGGCTGTCACTCCCGCGAAGCTGCTCGTGCTCGAGGAGCCCGACTTCCGGCGCCTGTTCGAAATGGACGCCGGCTTCGCCGCGGTCGTCAAGCGCGAGGTCGAGCGCTACGAGTTCAAGTTCGTCGCCCGGGTGCCGCTCGACTTCGCGGAGGAGCTCGTCCCGGCCGAGGCCGCGGTCGCCGAGCCGGTCGGCCTCGACCAGGTCGATACGCCGGCCGCCGCCGAGGAGGCGCTCGAGGAATGGGCGGCCGAGAAGGAGGAGAGCAAGCCGATCAGGCGCTTCCCTCACGTCTGGCAGGTCGACGAGATGGACTGCGGCGCCGCCTGCCTCGCGATGGTCACCCGGCACTTCGGCCGGGCCGTGAGCCTCGCTTACATCCGCCGGGTCGTGCACACGTCGATCGACGGCACGAGCCTGGCCGGGATCGCGAGCGGCGCCGAGCAGCTCGGCCTCCGCGTCCGCTCCGTGAAGGCGTCGAAGACACGGCTCGACGAGCTGCCGCTGCCCGCGATCTGCCACTTCGAGGGCAACCATTGGGTCGTCCTCTACCGCGTCGACGAGAAGCACGTCCGGCTCGGTGACCCGGCCCGGGGGCTCGTCAAGATGGACCGTGCGGAGTTCGTGGACAAATGGTCGGGCTACTCCGCGCTCCTCGCGTACGGCGAGGGCCTCGAGGAGGCGCCGGTCGGAGACGAGGACGTGGGCTGGATCTGGGACTTCTTCCGGCCCTTCAAGCGGACGCTCATCTGGGCGGCCGTCCTGGCCCTGGTCGCGGCCGGGCTGGAGATGGTTCTGCCGATCTTCACGCAGGTGATCGTCGACAACGTCCTCGTGAACGAGAACTACGACCTGCTCTACCTCCTACTCGTCGGCATGGCCGCTGGTGCTCGTGGCGATCACGGGCGCGACCCTCATCCAGCGCTACATCCTGAGCAAGGCCGCGGTCGTGATCGACGGGGCGACGCTCGACTTCCTGACCGGGAAGCTGCTCGTGCTCCCGATGAGCTACTTCCAGTCCAGGCGCACGGGTGACATCCAGCGCCGCCTGGCAGGGCATGCGCCAGGTGAGGCAGCTCGTCGTCCAGGAGGGAGTTCAGGCGCTCACGGCGCTTGCGACCCTGATCGCCGCAGTCGTCCTGATGTTCATCTACGACGTGGTGCTCACGCTCGTCTTTCTCGTGACGGCGCCGATCTACCTGTACCTCATGCGCTTCTCGCGGCGGAGGCTGCGGCCGATGTTCGACAGCCTCGAGGAGGCCTTCGGCAAGTACCTCTCGCACCAGATCGACGCGATCAAGGGGATCGAGACCGTGAAGGCCGCCTCCGGCGAGCACGCGTTCCGTTCACGCATGCTCGAGCAGTTCCAGGGTCTCTCGCGCCGGCTCTTCCGGGCGGACTTCACGATCATGTCCTACGAGGCCGCGATCCAGCTCGTCTCGATCGGGACGCTCATGATCTTTCTCTTCGCCGGCTCGTTGCGCGTGCTGAGCGGGGCGATGACCGTCGGCCAGTTCGTCGCCTTCAACGCCCTCGTGCTGCTCGCGAACGGGCCGGTCCTGAAGCTGCTCGCGATCTGGGACGAGCTCCAGTACAGCTCGGTCTTGCTCAACCGCCTGAACGACATCGTCACCGAGGAGCCGGAGCAGGGCGCCGATCGCGACAAGCTGACCGCGGTTCCGAGCCTCGAAGGGCGCATCCGGATCGAGAACCTCGGGTTCCGCTACACGCCGATCTCGCCACCGATTCTGGAGGGGATCACCCTCGACGTCGAGCCGGGCACCATGGTCGCGATCGTCGGGCGCAGCGGCGGCGGCAAGACGACGCTCGTGCGCTGCCTGGCCGGCCTGCTCGAGCCGACGGAGGGCACCGTCTACTTCGACGGCGTCGACATGCGCACGCTCGACTACCGCGACCTGCGCAGGCACATCGGCTACGTCCTCCAGGAGAACCATCTGTTCGACGACACGATCGCGCGCAACATCGCGTTCGGCGCGGAGGAGATCGACATGAGGCGCGTTCTCTGGGCGGCGAAAGTCGCCAACGCACACGACTTCGTGGAGCGCCTGCCGCTCGGCTACGAGACCCGGATCGGCGAGACCGGGTTGCTCCTCTCGGGCGGCCAGCGCCAGCGGATCGCCATCTCCCGCGCCGTCTACGGCCGGCCCCCGGTGCTCGTCTTCGACGAGGCGACGAGCGCGCTCGACAGCGAGTCCGAGCGCGCCGTGCAGGCGAACATGGACGAGGTCTTCCAGGGACGGACGTCGTTCGTGATCGCGCATCGGCTCTCGACGATCCGCGACGCCGACCTGATCATCGTCCTCGAGCGCGGCCGCCTCGTCGAGCAGGGAACGCACGAGGAGCTCATGAAGCGCCAGGGCATCTACTACTACCTCGTCGGCCAGCAGCTGGGGCTCTAGAGAAGGCCCAGCTCTCGAAGACCGTCGATCGGCTCCTGCGCGCTGCAGCTGCCGAAACCGACGAAGAGGTCACGGCGAACGCGGGCGATCGCGTCGGCCCCGGCTTCGTGGTCGCGCCAGCTGAACGCGTCGGCCGTGAGCTGGAACGCCGATGGATCCTCCTCGGCGAGAGCCTCCTCCTCGTCCCCGAAGACCGCGGCTGCCAGGAGGTTCAGGAAGCCGTGCTCGTCGTCCGCGCGGAGCGGGTGGTGGAGCCCGGCGGTGGCCTTGAACGGCACGCCCAGCCTGCGGCAGGCGGCCACGAACTCGGCGAGATCGGGGATGCGCGGCGTGATGGCGCCACCGCAGCGCACCTTGGCCCGGATCCCGAGCTCGCCGAGCTGAAGGATGCGGAACGAGACGTCGTACCGCAGGGGTAGCTCGCAGTACACCTCGGGCGCGGCGTCGACCATGATCTCGGGGTCGAGCCCGGCCGCCTCGACCGCCTCGATGCGTCCGTCTGGCTGCGGGAGCCGGCCCTGGTCGATGACAACGGAGAGCCGCAGAGGCTCGTCGCCGAGCTCCGACAGCTTGGAGGCGGGGCAGACGAACCGGTTGACGATCCATCCCGTCTCGGCGGCGCGGACGCGTCGGTGCTCGGCCAACCCCTCCGCGAGCGGAAGCTGAGCGGGCGGAAACGTCGGCGCGTGGTCGATCAGGCCCGAGAAGAGAGCGAGCCGAGCGTCAGTGGTCGTGCTCTGCGGAGTCACCGCCGTGGAGCGTAATCCCGAGTAGGCCGAGCCTCGATGCTCAGCCTGAGGTGATGTAGTCGGTGAGGTACTGAATGTCGTAGCTCTGCTGCTTCGACTTGAACTTCACGACATCGCCGATCGAGACGATCCCCACGACCTCGCCCTCGTCGACCACCGGAACGTGACGAATCCGCCGGTCGGTCATGAGCGCCATGCACTCGTCGATCGCCGTCTCCGGCGTAACCACGATCAACGGCGACGACATGATCGTCTCGACGGTCACCTCCTCGTCGGTGGGGCCCTCGAGCGCGACGCGGCGAAGGTAATCCCGCTCGGTGACGATCCCGGCGATCTCGCCGTCTTTCGTCACGAGCAGCGATCCGATGTTCGCCTCGACCATCTGCCTGACCGCCTCGAGCACCGAGGCGTTCGCGTCGATCCGGAGCACATCGCCACCCTTGTCGCCGAGGATCTCCGAGACTCGGTTCATGTCGCCTCCTTAGCCGATGCCACGAGCATAGGCGAGTGGAGCGAAGATTCTAAGGTAAGCGAGGTGGTCGTCGAGTGACCGATCCGCGGACGGAGCTTGTCGGTCGTGGCTACGACGCGATCGGCGAGCGCTTCGCCGAGTGGCGTGACCGGATAGTGGGCGATCCGCGCCGCGAGTGGGAGGAAGAGCTCGTGTCGCGGCTGCAGGACGGGGCGCGCGTGCTCGAGCTCGGCTGCGGTGCAGGTGTGCCCGATACGCAGCGCCTGGCCGCGCGCTTCCACGTGACCGGAGTCGACGTCTCTGCCGAGCAAGTGCGCCGCGCCCGAGCCGCTGTGCCGGAAGCTGAGTTCGTCCAAGCGGACTTCACGGCGCTCGAGCTCGAGCCGGAGTCGTTCGACGCGGTCGTCTCGTTCTATGCGTTCAATCACGTGCCGCGCGAGCTGCTTGCGCCGACGTTCGCACGGATCCGCCGCTGGCTTGTGCCGCGCGGTCTGCTGATGACGGCGCTTGGAACGAGCGACACGGAGGGCTGGACCGGCGACTGGCTTGGGGCACCGACGTTCTTCTCGAGCTTCCCGCCCGAGACGAACACGCGGCTCGTGCAGGAGGTGGGCTTCGAGATCCTTCGCGACGAGCTCGTCACCTTCCGGGAGCCAGATGGCGACGCGACCTTCCAGTGGCTATTGGCGAGGCGATGAGCTCCGCATAAGCACGGTGACTTGCGCGATGACGCGTCGCGGTACTGCAGCTCCTGGGAAGATCGGTGCGGAGCTCGACGTCTTGTAACCGGAGGTGGAGCCATGAAACGAATCCTGCTCGGAGGCACGGTTGTCGCCGTCGTCCTTGTCATCTTCTTCGCAGCCTGGGAGACCATGGGCGACCATCCGATCCGTCCGGCCGCGCTTGCGGCAGGACCGACCTCGATCGAAAGCCCGAACGGCTTGTACAGGATCGACGTCACGGATACGGGCATCTTGCTCATCAGCCCGAGCGTTCAGGTGAAGGTCGAAAGCGGGCAGGTGAAGGTACAGGCCCCACTTGTACGTCTATGCGGCGCGGGTGGCCGGCCCGTTGCGCGGCAGGGGGACATCGTGCAGACAAGCGGCGACATGAACCACCAGGTAGGCCCGATCACGCAAGGATCGCCGACCACCTACGTCTGCTGAGCGAGGAGGTCCCAAGCAGAGAAAGGGCGCACACCGCCCGCTTCCACTCACAGAACCGGTGACTACTCGCTGACGAGCCGCTGAAGCGCCGTCCGAACGCGCCACACGGTCTCCTCGTGCTCGTCGAGCTTGCCGCCGAGCGCCTCGTCGATCGCTGCGAGCGCCCGGTGGATCGCGGGCAGGCCCCGGTCGAAGATCGCTTTCCCCGCCGGCGTCAGCTCGAGCAGCGTCGAGCGTCCGTCGCGTGGGTTCGGCAGCTCGCGCACGTGGCCCTCCTCGAGCAGCCGCTTCACGATGTCGCGCACCGTCGTCCGACGCCGGCCCGTCGCCGTGGTCAGCTGCGTCCGCGTCACCGGCTGGAGCACGCCGACGAACGAGAGGAAGCCGTACTCGTCCAGTCCGACGCCCGCCGCGCGCAACTCTGCCGACGCGAGCTCGTGGGCGTAGCGCGCCGCGACGGCAAGCTCGTTGATGATCGCGCCGCGAACGAGCCGTTCGGCCATGCGCGAGCGATTCTCGCTATCCGCGGGCGACCGTCACGAGCGCGCCCGTGCGCCGGTCGAGCCTCGTGATGCGCTTCGGCTCCCAGAGGTTGACGTAGACCGTGCCGTTAGGTGCGACGGCGACGCCGTTCGCCTCGCGGGCGGTCACGAGTCTCGTCGTCTGCCCCGCAGGCGTGGTGCGGGTGACGCCGCCGCCCGCTCCGTCGCGGACGACGTCTGCGGAGTAGACGGTCCCGTCTGCGGCGATCGCGAGCGAGACGGTGATGCCGACGTCGCCGCCGAACGTGGAGATCGTCCCGGTCGCAAGATCGATGCGCCGGATGCGGCGGTTCTCGGTGTCCGCGACGTAGAGCGCGCCGTCGGGGCCGAGCGCGAGGGAGTGCGGATGGAAGAGCTGTGCCGCCGTCGCAGGCCCCCCGTCGCCCGAGTAGCCCTCCGTGCCGTTTCCGGCGATCGCGGTCACGACCCCGCCGGGCGTGATCTTCTTGACCCAACCGACGTAGTCCGTCACGTAGATGTTGCCCGCCAGCATCGACGGCCGCGGCGCCCGCGTGGACAGCGGGCGTAACGGGGACGAACGTCGAGCCCTCGAGCCGGTGCACCGCCCCGTCGCCGGCTGAGACGTAGACGGCTCCCGATGGAGTCGAGACGACGTGGTAGATGCTCACGCCGCCTGCGACGATCCTGGCGCGGCCACCCGTGACCCGCACGAGCGGTCCCCGGTCGGTCTGCCCGACGAGCAGCGAGCCGGACGGCTCGACGGCAATCGTGAACGGGTGCACGAGCAGCCGATCGCGCGCCACGTCGACGCTGACACTCCCGAGGCGCGTCGTCCTGCCGGCGAGCACCGCGGCGATCCGCCAGGTGCCCGGGCGCGGGAAGCGAAGGGTTGCGCCGAAGACGCCCTTGCGCTTGCGGGCGGCCTTGACCCGCAACGTCGTCGGCCCGCTCGCGACGACGATCGGCGCGGTCGGCGCCCTGAGAGTGACCCGCCACGCGCCGCCCACGACCGCTGTCCGCGGGAGGGTCAGGGCGCGAACGGCCGGCGGCGCCGCCGTGACGGCTGCAGGCAGGGCGACGGCGAGCACGACGAGCGCGGCGAGGCGACGCATGATCAGGGCCTCCTAAGAGAGCGAGCGACTTTCTTATTTTATGGCGAAACCGCCCTACTTTGTCAAGCGGGAACCCGGCGTCAGGCATTACCGGTGCAACATCTGGAACGGATGTGGCAGGCTCGCGTTGATCGAGGGCTGGCTTCCGGAATAGCGCGACGGGGGGCGCGGGGGCAGGCCGACTCAGCCCGGTGAGAGAATCGGGCCGTGATCACCTCGGGGCGTTGGCTTCTTCTCACCGCGCTTGCTGTCGCGGCCCTCACTTGGTCTGCAGCCGCTTTCGCCAGCGTCGACGACGAGATTGCCCTCGCCAAGCGCTTTGCTCCGGTGGTTCGGGTCGTCGATCCGGCCGGGGAGTGTGGTCCGGGCGATCCCTACCTGCCGATGGACGTCGATCTCCTTTTCGACGAACCGACGGTCGCGCTGCGGGGGCCGTGGGGTGGAGGAGACCTCGTCAAGATCCGGCCGACCGCGCACGATCTCACAGGCGGGCTCTACGAATACCACCTCGACTTTCCAGGCAACGCGCTCAATCCCGGCTGCGATTACCTGTGGTGGGCGCGGCGCCTCGCGGCGGGTCATGCGCCGGTGGTCTATGCCCACGTCGCAACCGACCCCAGCCATCCTGGCCGCCTCGCGTTGCAGTACTGGCTCTTCTACGCGTTCAACGACTGGAACAACCTCCATGAGGGCGACTGGGAGATGATCCAGCTGCATTTCGATGCTTCCGGATGCGCGGGCGGCGCTCTCGAGCAGACCCACCGAAGTCGGCTACAGCCAGCACGAAGGGGCGGAGCGGGCGACCTGGGGGGAGAGCAAGCTCGAGCTGGTCGACGACACTCACCCGGTCGTTCATCCGTCCGCCGGCTCACATGCGAACTACTACGGGGAGGGTCTCTACCTTGGCAGTTCGGCCGAGCAGGGCGTCGGCTGCGACGACACATCCGGGCCAACGTTCGACGTTTCTCCGATCGTGCGGACGATCCCGAGTGATCCGAACGAGGCGCAGCAGCTCCTCCCCTGGATTGCGTTCCAGGGTCGCTGGGGTGAGCTGCAGAAGTCGTTCTACAACGGTCCGACCGGGCCGAACTTGAAGCCCCAGTGGACGGAGCCGATCCAGTGGTCGGAGGGTTGGCGCGACCGGGCATACGCGGTCCCGGCAGGTGGGGTGTTGGGGACGAGCGCAACCGATTTCTTCTGCGGCGCGGTCGCCGGGGGCTCCGAAGCGCTGCGGCGACTCATCGACGATCCGCTTCCGACCGTCCTCGTCTTGAGCGCGCTCCTCGCCATCCTGATCTTCGGTCTCTCGCGTGCGACGTGGCGGCCCGGCGCCCCCCTTCACGTCGGGCGGCGTCGGGCGTGGGGCCAGATCCTCGCCGCCGCCGCACGCATGTATCGCAGGCGAACGCCTCTCTTCATCGGCATCGGTGTCGTGTTCTTGCCGATCTCAGTACTGCTGACGATCCTCCAGGCGATTCTCCTCCACGCGTCCAGCGTCGTGACCGTTAAGAACGAGGGGGAGGGCGGGGGTCTTCTCGTCTTCCTCGGTGTGGCGGTCGGGACCGCGTTGACGCTGTTCAGTCTCGGTCTCGTGCAAGCGGCGACTGCTCGCGCGCTCGTGGAGATCGATCAGGGCCGGACGATCGGCCCCCTTCGCGCCTATCGGATGGCGTGGAAGCATCTTCGGCCACTCCTGGGGGCGATCTTGATCGCGGTCGTCGTGGTCTCGCTCTTGGCGACCTCTCTCGTGCTCGTTCCGATCGCGGTTTGGCTGACCATCCGCTGGGCTCTGATCGCTCCGGCCGTCGAGCTCGAGGGGCTCACCGCGATCCAGGCGTTGCGACGCAGCGGGCAACTCGTCGGACAGGGGTGGCTGAAAGTCGCCTCCCTGATCGTCGTCGCAGCAGCGATCGCTCTTGCGGCAGGCCCGCTCTTCGGTGCGTTGTTGATCCTCTTGACGGACGTGCCGCTCTCGCTCCTGAACGTGATCGCCGGGGTTGTCTACGCGGTGACGATGCCGTTCGTCGCGCTGACGACGGCATACGTCTACTTCGACATGCGGACCCGGGACGAGCTCGCCCTCGAGCCCGAATCCGCAGAGCTGCCCGCGGAGATCAATCTCTCTGGGTAGTGGGGTGAAACCCGACGACAAGTGGGGCGAGCCCAATGCGCCTGTGTCACGCACGGGGCGAGCGCGGGCACGCGCAGCGGCGCTGCAGGCGCGTGCACACCGCGTCGCGGAACGAGCCGAGGCGGAGCGGGGTCGACACGAGTCGGTCGACGCCGTGTTCGAGATGGTGGATCGCGACGGGGAGGTCGGCGGAGGGATCATGGCGGGCGCGCTCGCCTATCGTTGCTTCATCTGGCTGCTGCCGCTCGCGCTGGTCGCCGTCGGTGGGCTAGGCATTGCGTCGGAGGCCGCAGCCGAATCACCCGAGCAGGCGGCGAGATCCGTTGGCCTCGCCGGCCTCGTCTCCTCGTCGGTCGCGAGCGCTGCGCAGGGTCGTGCGCACTGGTACGCATTCCTGATCGGCCTCCCCGTCTTGGTCTGGGTGACGAGGAGCCTGCTTCGGGCGCTGATCGTCGTCCACCGGCTCGTCTGGACCGATCTCCGCGCGACCGCCCCGAAGCCGACTCTGAAGGCGACATTGGCGCTCCTGGCCATCCTGGTGGCGTACTTCTCTGTCTCTGCGCTTGCGAGCGCCGTGCGGGCGTGGTCGACGAGCGTGGGAGCCCTGGTGACGCTTGGCGTCATCTTTGTGAACTTCGGTTTCTGGTTGCTCGTCTCCGCGCGACTGCCTCATCGCGACGCTCCCTGGCGTGCTCTTCTCCCCGGCGCGGCCCTCTTCGCGGTCGGCCTGGAGCTGGTCAGCGTCGTCATCACCTACCTGATCGCTCCGCAGGCATCGAGCAAGCAAGGGACCTACGGGGCACTCGGGCTCGCCGCTGCGCTCCTCCTCGGCCTCTACTTCGTCATGAGGCTCGTCGTTGCGACTGCCGTCGTGAACGCAACGCTCTGGGAGCGACGCGCCCGCGCCCGCAGTGGCTGAGGAGCCGGGACTGCGCTAATCGTTCCGAACGCGAATGGCGCCCGACGCGGGTGCAGCCGGTTGGGCGACGCCGATCATCGAGTCTCGAGTCACGAGAGCGGCCAGCTCCTCTTCGTTCAGCGTCTCGCTCCCGGCCGGACGGCGCGGGATCACGAGGTAGCGAATGTCGGCCGTCGAGTCGAGCACGTGCAGCTCGACGTCGTCCTCGAGCTCGACCCCGAACTCGTTGAGCACTCCCCGGGGATCGGAGACCGCGCGCGAGCGGTAGGGGAGGCTCTTGTACCACTCCGGCGGCGGACCGAGCAGCGCCTTCGGATAGCAGGAGCAGAGCGTGCAGACGACCATGTGGTGCACGGCGCTCGTGTTCTCGACGGCGACGACGACCGGCGAGGGCCCCGGATCGAGACCGAGCTCGAGGGCGGCCGCGCGCGCGTCGGCGAGCAGGCGCTCCTTGAACTCCGGATCGACCCAGGCCCGTGCGACGAGCCGTGCGCCATCGGCAGGCGAGCGGGACACGAGCCAGTCGATCCGCCGGCGAACGTCTTCGCGGTCGATCACGCCTCGCTCGACGAGCAGCTCTTCGAGCGCCCGAGCACGCGCCGCGGCCGCGGGCTCGTCGCCGTTCGTGATCGGGTCGTGGTCGTGGTCGTGGTCGTGGCCGCTCATTCGGCTTCCTCCAGCCAGTGCTCGAAGATGTCGACGGAGATCCGGTCGCCTGCGTGGCCGCGGTAGTCGGGCCAGACGTCGCGCTGTCCGAAGGCGACGAGGTAGAGCGGTTGCTCCGGGAGCCCATCCGTGCCGTAGGCGCGTGTCTCCGGGTTCGTGAACGACGCGTGGACGCGCTCGATGCTGCCGGTCTTGCCCTTCACGTAACCGGGCGTGCGGTGGTGGCCCTCGTGCGGCCGGGCCGCGACCCGCACCAGCTGGCCGCGCGATACCTCACCCGCCGAGCCTCGCGTCGAGCTCGCCGGGAGCGAGCACGCCCTTCTCGGTGAGAACCGTCTCGATCGAGTAGAGCCAGCGCTCGTAGTAGGAGGCGCGCTCGTACTCGTCGGGCCGCATGCTCTCGATCCCGCGCCGCAACTGATCGACGTTCATCAAGCCCTGAACGCTGAGGGCTCCGACGAGCGCGTCCGTCAACAGCTCCCAATCGGCGAGCTCGTGCTCGCTCCGGTCGATCGGCGCTTCCGTCGGCCATCCACCGCGGTCATGCACGGCTCGCTCCACCCACCGATCGTAGCGCTGCGCGCGTCTATCGGCCCGGCACTCGGAGCGCGCGTGTACGCGCGCGTGCTTCACGCCACCAGATGATTTCGTATGCGTGAAGTCCGATCCAGATGGTCGCGACCAGTGTGAGCGCGACGAGTGCCGGTACGAGGACGGCCACCGGCCATAGCAATGCGCAGGCGATCGCGGCGATCAGGCGTCCGACGCCGAGGGTGCGTGCCACGCGCACGCGGATTGCTACATAGGCGAACAGGTAAAGCGCGGACCGCCGCAGAGTGCGAGCGCCGCGATCGTGGCGAGCTCGCCATCGACATCTGCAAGCGTCGGACAACCCGATTCTTGGACCCGTCGACCTCGGTCGGCTCGCTCACTCGGCCGAGCGTGTCCGGGCCGTTTCAGCGCCGACCGACGACGAGGTTGACCGTGAAGCCGCGGCGCCTGACCGTGGCAGGCGCCGGGCTCTGGCGGAGGACGCGACCGACGCGCCGTGAGCGGACGCGGCTGATGCGGCCGACCGAGCAGTGCGCCCGGCGGATCCGCGGCCTCGCTTGGCCGAGCCTCAGCCCGATCACCCGCGGCACGCGGCAGCGCGCTGGCGGCGGAGGTGGCGGCGGAGATAGAGGCTGAGGTGCAGGCGGAGGTGGCGGAGGTGGAAGCGGTGGCGGCGGCGGTGACGGCGGCGGCACTACCGGCTGCCACGCCGGATATGCGTTGTGTCCAACCGTGAGCTGTGTCCTCTCACCGGTCGCAAGGTCGAGAACGAAGATGTTCGGCTCATAACCGGCGCCCTGGAAGGCGATCTTCGAGCCGTCGGGTGACCATGAGGGAAGGTACTGGCTGTCTGGCTGGTAGGTCAGCTGATGAAGGTTGCCCCCGTCGCGATCCACGAGCCAAAGGTGGTCGTATGGGCGGGGCGGAGGCGGCGGTGGAGGAGGCGGCGGAGGCGGTGGAGGCGGCCCGGTTGGCAGGTGGGGAGCCGGCGGCGGCTCGATCGTCGCGATGCTGAAGACGAGGCGGGACCCGTCCGGCGACCAGTCTGGACCGTAGCCTCCCGCCGCCAATAGGTGCTGGTCGGTGCCGTCAACGTCCATCACGTAGATCCCTTGCGGCGATCGACTGGAGACGAACGCGATCTGCGAGCCGTCCGGCGACCAGGTCGGGTCCCAGTCCCGGCCCGGGTGGTTCGTCAAGTTGACCGGAGTCCCGCCGGCGGCGCTCACATTGAAGACGTCGAACTCCCCGTCCGCGTTCTCGCGATCGAAGGCGATCGACGAGCCGTCGGGCGACCACGCCGGGCGTAGGTCGTGATCCTCACCGAAGGTGATCTGGGCGCGGTCGGTCCCGTCCGCGCGCGCGACCCAGATGTGCTCCCCCGTGCCGAAGTACCACCATGTAAACGCAAGGTGCCGGCCATCCGCTGACCAGGCGGGGTCGGCGTGGCTCCCGAGGAATGAGATCTGGGTTTGACCGCTTCCGTCGGGGTTCATGACGAAGAGCTGGGGCCAGCTGCCTTCGCCCTGCGTATACGCGATCAGGCCGTTTGTCCCGGGAAACGCCGCCTTCGCAGGTTCGAGTGCCGCGGCGGCGCTCCCCATGAGGAGCGCAATAGAGATCAGAATTGGAATCCGCACGGGCCCTCCCTCGCTGCACGGGATCGTAGTGCGGTTGGCCGGTCAAGCTCAACCGCCGTTTCCTCGGCCGGGCGGGGGTAACGTGCGGCCATCGGCCACCTCCGCAACCAGATCGAGGACCAGCCCGTGGCAGTTCGCTCTGACGTCCAGCCAGTCGGCCCGTGCCGCCGTGTCGAGAGCGTGAGCAGCCTCGTGACGGTCGCGGGCGACTCCGAATAGGGTAATACCCCGAGCCATGGCCAGGGTGCTGTTCGCACAGGGGGTACGCGGCGAGATCGTCCGCACGATCCAGCGCCGCCTGACAGCGTGCGGCTTCGATCCGAAGGGCATCGACGGCGGCTACGGCAAGAACACTCGGAAGGCGGTGCGCGCTTTTCAGCAGCAGAACCGGCTCCAACTGACCGGGGAAGTGAGCGTGCCGACGTGGCGCAAGCTGATGAACGCTCCGATTCCCCCTGTCAGAGACCGCGCACTCCAGCTGACCGCTGCCTTCGAAGGACATGACTTTACGCTGGCGCAGGGAAACTTCGACGGCGCCGGGATCACCTGGGGCATCATCGGCTTCACGCTCAAGCACGGCGAGCTGGGCACGATCGTGCTCCGGATCCAGGATCGGCATCCCACCCTCGTCAAGCAGGCGTTCGGAGCCAAGACGGACCAGCTGCTCGAGATCCTGCGGGGTCCGAAGACGCGGCAGATGGCTTTCGCGAACGCGATCAGCCTCGGGGCCAACAAAGTGCGGCTCGCCGAGCCCTGGCGTTCCGCCTTCCGGAGATTCGGCGAGTTGCCGGCCGTGCAGGCACTTCAGCTCGAGCTCGCCGACGGTGATTACTTCCGTCCGGCTAAGCAAACGGCGCGCGGCCTACGCTTGAGGACCGAGCTCGGCCTCGCCCTCGCTTTCGACATCCACGTGCAGAACGGCGGCGTCTCCACCGCTGCGCGCGAGGACATCAAGAGGCAGCTGGCCCAGCATCCGATCGAACGCGAGCAGGAGCGCCGGGTGATCGTCGGCAACGCCGTTGTGAAGCAGTCACTGCCCCAGTTCCACGAGGACGTTCGCTCCCGCAAGCTCGCAATCGCAACCGGCGCCGGCACAGTGCACGGAGAGCTCTTCGTCCTCCGCAACTGGGGCCTCGCCGACGTCCCACTTGCGGGGTGACGGGCCGCTAGTTCGGGTGCCAGTCGGCAGCGGACGGGCGGTTGTCGATGTGAATGAACCCGTCGCGGTCGTACCGGCCAATCCCGCCCTTGTTCCCGAGCTGAGTGCGCAGCCTTTGCGCCTGAGCCACCCACTCCTGCGGGCTGCCGCGCTCGTAGCGTGTATCTGCGGCGACCGAGGCGGGTGTCTCATCGTAGATGTGTTGGCTGTTGAGAGCGGTGCCCGGGAGCGTGCTGTTGTACGCGCGATGGCGGTAGCCGGAGAGCACCGTGCAAGTGCCGAACTTCGAGCGCATGGGCTCCAGGTAGTCCTCGCAGAGCCGAATGATCGCGGGCCACGACTTCACTGGCACGGCGGAGCCCCGCTCGTCGTGGGTGTGGAACTCGTTCAGGTGGAAGTGGGGCGTGATCTGACCGCCGTCCGCACGCTCGCGGATCTTTCGCTTGCGGCGGTCGTCGAGCGCCTTGGTCGGGCTACCGTCCGGGTTCAGGCCGGGCTGGGCCATGATGATCGTCCTTTCTCCAGCGACTGCGTTCAACGACGGCGTCGCAGCCTTGGTTTCGTTTCCACACGTCATGACTCGGCTTATCTGCCACTCTGACTAGCGTCTGAAATCCGGTCAAGGCTCGCGCGGTAGGGGGTCAAGACTCGCGCGGTCGGGAAGGCCTCGCCCGTAAGTGGCCGCTCCGCTCAATCTGGGTGCGCTGACCGACTGCGTTGAGACTCGAAGCGATGCACCACGCGGCCGGAGTCAAGCTCCCTCCACACAGTGGTCTCGTTCGATCCGGACCGGCGCGAACCGAGCCCCCTCACAAAGCCAAGACCCGCCTGGTGGAGCGGGTTTCGGGTCAACCCGGCGGCACAGGGGCGGCAGGACTCGAACCTGCAACCCCCGGTTTTGGAGACTTAGTTTCTACGCGCTCCTAACCGGAGCCTCGAAAGAGGTGGAATTTCGATGACGAGGACGGTCCTGCGTCTGAAAGCGGCGCGGACTCGGCGAGGCAAGATCGGAGGAACGGCTGCTCCTGCGCGTCCAGCGTTTCCAAAACCGTTTCCAAATCGGAGAAGCCTGCGCGAGCCGCAAAAACGCCGCAAGAGGAAACCCGCCGTTTACAGCGGGTTTCTCAGTGGAGCGTACCGGGATCGAACCGGTGACCTCCGGCTTGCAAAGCTGTGCCACTGGAAACCGGCGAAGTGGGGTTATCGCCCGCAAAGCCTGATGGATAGGGGCGTTGCGCCCTTTCGGCGAGATGGTGGCCGCGCCGCTCCGAGGGTCGTCGGCGGGACGTTTGGGCCACTATTGGGCCACGCCGGAGCAGGGGAGATCGGGGGCATACCTGTTCACGCGGTGGGCAGGAACCCGATGAGCCGCTATGCCGGGTGCGGTCCTGTCGGGTTCCTAGTCTGCGGGGGTGCGCGTGCTCAGGGATGCGACCGAGGAGGAAATGATCGAGGCGTTCGTGCTCGCGGAACTGGACTCGACCCGTCACGGGGGCAACCACTACCTCCAACTCGCGGCGGGCGACCTGTCGCGGTATCGAGGATCGTCGCCGCTCGCCAGTGCTCTACGTCGGGTGGCGCTCTTTCTCTTTCGCGGCTACGGGTGGAATGAGGCCCTGTTTAGAGGCTTCCCGACCGACGTAACGTGGAAGCTCGTTGCCGTCCCGATCGCCGAGCTTCGGGAGTGGCTTTACGCGCACGAGGACACATGGCTCACCCTCTCTCAGAACTCCCGGCTCGTGCGCGACGGCGCGGCGAACGTGGAGAACGTGGAGAACGTGCAACAGCTTCGCTATCCGAACCTCCCTCCGATTCCGAACGTCCCTGAGATTCGCGAACGGGTGCGGGTGGCCAGCGAGTGCATCCTCGCCATCGAGCGCGACGTGAAGAACCGCAAGACCTACCCGCCGATCATCGCGGCAGCGTTGAACGAGTCCTCGCCGCACATCATCGCCGAGGGCCACAGTCGGGCGACCGCCTACATTCGGGCGCGTGAGCTAGACGCCGAGATCGAAGTGATCGTCGGCTACTCGCCGGGGCTGGCGACGTGGCACTACTACGGGCGACCGTGACCGGAGCCTCGCTCGGGCAGACATTGCCGACCGACCTACGGATCGACTCTAGATGGGTAGCTGCCGCCCATTAGCCCCGAATCTCCTCGGCGCTCATGCCGTACTTTGGGCTAACGACCTCGGCGAGACATTCGCGGTGGCAAGGGAAAAGAAGGCCGTCGTCCTGGGCCTCTCGGAACATCGACAGGAAGGCTGCGGCCTCGGGCGAAACGTCCTTCGCGCAGAGAACGCAAACGGCTTCATCGGAGGGATTCAGTACTGGCACCGCAAGGCCATTCTAGGACCTGAACCGGAGATGCCGCCCACGCGACGACGCCTGACCGGGGGGGGCATGCTGAACGGCGTTCGGACTGCTCGACACTATCGCTCGACGGTAGCCAGCGGTTTGAGCGAGAGTGGTATCGGATGGTCCGGCGTCTCCAAGAGTTCGCATACGCCCGGCCCTGGACATGGGCAGTCCTCTGGGGGGTCCTGACAGCGGTGCTGATCGCCGCTCTAACCTCCGCATCGGTGTTGGACGTGCTGCTCGTCGGTCTGGGCATGTCGTTGGCGGTGGGCCTCATTCGCTCCCGGCAGGGGCGGCGTCGGGCCGGACGCTGACAAGCCGAGGGGTGGGGCAGGACCAACCTCGGCGCTCGGAGTGCCCGACACTGACGGTCGCTGTGAAGAAAACGCTCGGAAATGCTTTCCGACAAAACTCGGAAGGTGAGGCTGTGAGGCATACAACCTCCAGGCAGTTGTAACCTCAGTGCTCGGTGCGGAAGCTCATCACCGCCGCCGTTGCACTTGTGCTCGTACTCCTTGTCGTGTTCTTCGGACTTGCTGCGGTTCAAGGTGCACGGGCCGACGGATGGTGCATGACGCATCGGCCACGAAATACCGACGGCTACGGAGTCCGATGGACGTGGGTCCCGCCAAGCTGGGAGTGCTACTACCTGCATTGGGACGGCAGGCGGGACCGCGAGGTTGGTCACCGGAGGGCATTCTCGGGATGAGGATGGAGCGACAAGACACAGGCGGCTCCGCATCTCCCGCTCAAGTGCGCGGACGACCGACGAAGCTGACGCCGGAGCGCGAGGCCGATCTTGTGCTTCTTCTCGCCGCAGGCGTCCCGGCCCGACTCGCGGCACGCTCGGTCGGTGTTTCAGAGCGGTCGGTCGAACGCTGGATGAAGAACGGCCTGCGCGAGCGGGTCGCCGGGGCGCGAGCGGCTGGGCAGGAGCAAACCGACGCTCAGAGCGAGGCAAGGTTGGTCGTCCTGATCTCGCTCGCGGCCCGCTCAGATTGGAGAGCGGCGAAGTGGCTGTTGGAGACGCGCTGGCCGGAACGCTGGGGCGATGGGAGGATGCAGACGTGACCGAGGGCGAGCTGGGAGATCAAGCTTTACCGTGGTCGCGAAAGGCCAAGGTGACTCGCTGGGACTACGGCATCGGATTCGCGCTGATCCCAGTCACGTCTTTTGCTCTGTCCCCCTGGCTCGGTGCAAGCTGGCGCGATACGTGGATCGAAGCAGGGTGCTGGCTCTTGGTTCTCGTGCCGCTGATAGAGGTTCGTCGCCGACTGAGCCGCGACGATTGGGAGTCCTGAAAGGCCCTGATGCGCTTGATCAGGTGGTTCAGATCGGAGTGGGCCGACGCGGGGAAGTCAGGCGAGTGGATGCTTGACATTCCGGCGTTCCGGTCTTTGTCCCGTTGGCAGCGGTGGAACATCCGGACGCTGCCGAGGTCGGGCTTCCTCAACGCGCTCGCCTTCCTCCTCGTACCAGTCGTCCTCATCGCGCTCGTCCTCGTCGTCCTAGTCGTCTTCCTCGTCGGCCTACTCATCGACGCCTTGACGTGAGCGAGCACGACGCCGAGCCGACATGGTCCGCCGAACGAAACGGCGAGCATGGATTCCAGTCGGGTTCGGAGTCGTGGTCCTGGCCGTTCTTGCACTGATCGTGTTCGTCGGTATCCCCTGGTTCGTGAACGAGGTGGGCGGATGACCGCCGACGAGGCTACCGCCCGACCCCGACCTGGACGACCTGCCGGACGCGATCGCACGAGCCGAGGGACCGCTGACGATCACGGGTGCCGACGAGGACGGCAACGTGTGGTCGGCGGACGGTGACGAAGGACGACCTCGCCGCCGCTTTCGCCGACGCCCGTCGCGTCCTCGACGGCGACGACGACCCGGCGTAGAATCGAGCGCGATCGGTTTCAGGGAAGGCTGGGATCGCGCCGCCCGAAGGCGCGATGCCAGAGGCGGCGCGACCTGGCTAGTCCCTGCAGACACGACCCGCAGCCGCTCGGGCGCGATGCTCGGAGCGGCGATCCAGATAGCCGCGAGGCGCGATGCCGAGGCGGCGCACGACGAGGAGCAAGGGCGCGAGGCCCGACCTCCTCCTCTCGGACGGTTCCGCGACGGGACCGGGGCGCGATGCCCCTCGTGACGAGAGCGACCACATTCCATCCGCTCTCACGAGGAGGCCACCGTGCCGACCTACAACTCGATCATCAGCCGCACCGATGCCGATGCGCTGATTCCGACCGACGTGGCAGGCCAGCTAATCGCCGCCGCCACGCAGGAGTCGGCGGCGCTCGCGCTCTGCCGCAACGCTCAACTCTCGACCAAGCTGAACGTGCAACCCGTCCTCTCGGCGCTCCCGATCGCCTACTGGGTCGCCGGAGACACGGGCTTGAAGCAGACGACCGAGGCCGCGTGGCAGGGCGTCACGCTGACCGCCGAGGAGATCGCCTGCATCGTCCCGATCCCCGAGGCCGTGCTCGATGACTCCAGCTTCGACGTGTGGGGTGAGCTTCGGCCCGCGCTGGCCGAGGCGATCGCGCAGGTGCTCGACGCCGCTGTGTTCGGCGGGATCAACAAGCCCGCCTCCTGGCCTGCCGCGATCGAACCCGCCGCGATCACAGCCGGGAACACCGCAGAGGTCGGAACGAGCACGCCCGCGCAGGGCGGGATCGTCGGCGATCTCGGCTCCGCCTTCGACGCGGTGGAGGCAGACGGCTACCAGGTGTCCGGAGTCGCCGCTGTCGCCGCGATGAAGGGACTGCTCCGCAAGGCCCGAGACGCGAACGGGCAGCGGCTCGTGGAGGCCGGAAGCCCGACGATCGAGGGTGTCCCACTCTCGTACCTGCTCCCCGGCACCGTCCCCGCGACGGCGCGTGCGGTCGTCGGCGACTTCTCGCTGGCGGTCGTCGGCATCCGGCAGGACATCACCTACAAGGTGCTCGACCAGGCCGTCCTCTCGGACGACACGGGCAAGGTGATTTTTAACTTGGCGCAGCAAGATATGGTCGCGCTCCGCGTCGTGGCGAGGTACGCCTACGCGACGGCTGTTCCGGCGACGAGGGACCGGAGGCTCAGGCTTCCCGTTCGCCGTCTTGCAGGACGCCGCCTAAAAGGGAACGCCTCCCCCTGCGGCCCACGACGGCCCGCCCTCCGCTCAGGCCGAGGGCGGTTGTCGCTCGCCTAGCTACGATCTGCACATGCGGCGAGTGGGCTTCCTGGCTCTCGTGATCGGCGGCCTTGCCGTGGCGGCCATCGTGTTCCTGACCCGCCCGGAGAGCGTCCGGCTCGTGCCGTCCACCGACAGTGGCGGCCAGGTGCGAGCGGAATGGGAGGCCGAGCTAGCGCGAGGCGTGAGGGAGCGGCCCGGAATGCAATTCGCCAATCTCTGCCCGGCAAGAGTTCATGACGAGGCTCGACCGAGCCGCCGAGCGGTACGACTTCAGCGTCGAGCGCGTTGAGTTTCGTCAGCCAAAGCAGTTGGCTCCGATGGTCGTCGTCCGAGCGAGCAACCCATTCGCGCTCACGAAAGACGTCCCGGCTGTCACGAAGTCGCTGGACCCAGGGACCAACACCAGAGACCCCCGGACAGGTTGGGTCTGGGAAGGGTCCTCTACTTCGAGGTCCAGAGCCGCGCAGGCAAACCCGCGATCGTGATTTACAACTTCTGGCGGGGAAGCTCAGGGGGCGGAGGGCAGTGGGCCGCCGCCGAGTCGCTCTTTCCCTTCCCTCACCTCTAGCCTGATCATCGTGCGTGTCTTGCGGCGTGACAGCGCACGCACAGCGAGCGCAGGTTGTCCGGCTCGTCCCTGCCGCCGAGAGCCACGTCCACGACGTGACGACCTCGACCGCGAACGCTCCGCACTCCTGGCACCGGAACCTGTCGCGCCGGAGCACCTGCTCCCGTACTCGACGCCACGCCCGCGTCGATCCTCGGCGTGCTGGGTGGTCAGGACAGGGCGCGGCGTGCGGACAGCCGGGGACGGAGCAGACGGTCGCCGCTCGTCTCACTGGAGGCCGAGCCTGCGCCCGAGCGGGGGTCTCCCCCTCCCCCTTCTCGATCCGACGATCAGGGAGCGAGCAGCCGATAGAGCGCGTCCACGCCATCGGGTCTCGTGCGACTCTGCCGCCATTCATCGAGGACGGCGGCTGCGACCTTCGCTTCGTTCACGGGCGAACGAGGCCGACCCCGACTTCCGGCGCTTCGCCGACCTGATCGTGGCCGAGGGATACGACGCCCGCTTTGAGGGCATCCGCTACCGCTACCTGCGCGTGGATGACTTCCTCTACTGGGCGTCCCGGTCCCTGTTCACGCCAGGGCAGAACTTGAACCGACGCCCCGCCTCAGACGTTGCAGGGCTGGCCGAGCACGAGCAGGCCGCGCTCCCGATCTGACGCCACTGAGACGTTTGGGCCACTAGTGGGCCAGCGATCGCGCCGTCTACGATCGACCGAGGGGGCACGATCGCTGATGGCTACTGCGATGGAGCGTACCGGGATCGAACCGGTGACCTCCGGCTTGCAAAGCCGGCGCTCTCCCAGCTGAGCTAACGCCCCGAACCCGCATGGTTGAGCCAAAAGTGGCTCCTGCGGATTACCAATCATTAGCTTACCCTCCTTCCTCGCACTCGTCGCCGCCGCACTTGTCGTACTTTCCGAAGGGAGCGACGAGAGCCGACGGCAGCGCTGCTTTGAGTGGACTGAGCGGCGGGCCGGCTCGGGCCCAGGCGTTCATCCCGCCGTGAAGATTGAGAACGTCGTGGCCGGCGCGGGTCAGCGTTCGGGCGGCCAGGGCCCTGCGGTGGCCGCTTCTGCAGGCGGTGACGATCATTTTGCCGGTCGAGAACTGATGCTGAAGGTTCGAGTTGGCCGAGCGGGATGAGGATCGCGTCCTGGATGTGGCCCGCCTTCCATCCGGCGTGCTGGCGGACGTCGACCACGACGACGCGTTGAGCGGCGAGTAGGTCGGCCGCAGGGCCGGTGTGATCCCTGTGTCCGTGTGAACAGGCGCATGGGCTCAGGCTCTGGTCGCGCGGTCGACGACCGTTGCGAGCCGATTCCGTACCTCGGCGGCGACCGGGAGCAGCGCTTCGTTGCCGACGATCGAGAGCATTCGCTCGGCGTCGATCGCTGAGATTCGTGTCTCGCCACCGCGTGCGTAGACGACGACGTTGCACGGCAGCAGCGTGCCGAGGTCGGGGTCGGCTTCGAGCGCCTGGTGCGCGAGGGGTGGGTTGCAGGCGCCGAGGATCAGGTAGGGCTCGGCGTCGACGCCGAGCTTTTCCTTCAGCGTTGCCTGGACGTCGATCTCGCACAGGACTCCGAATCCTTCCGCTGTGAGTTCGTCGCGGACGCGTTCGGCGGCTTCGCTGAACCCGAGCTCGGTTGTAGCGCTCAGCGTGTAGCTGGTTGCAGACATTCGCATTCCTCCTCGAGGTAACGGCGGCGTGCTTTGGCCGCCTTCAGTCGGTGTGCCTCAGCCGCCGGTGGCTCGACGATTCGCTCGTCGAGGCAACGGCGAATCGCCTCCTCACCGATCACGACCGTGTCGTCCTCGAGCGTGAGGGCGGGGATCGCGTCCGAGCCGGTCTTCTCCTGTAGCGCGATGCGCTCTGCTTTGTCGACAGGCACCTGCCGCGCGACGTAGTCGATGCCGAGCTCGGTCAATCGTGCCCGGATGCGTCGCGAGGCGGGACACCATTCCGTTTGCCAGAGCTCGAGCATCAGGAGTGGCCGAAGCGAACGTCGGGGAGGATTCGGTCGAGCCAGCGCGGCTGCGCCCAGGCGTAGCGTCCGAAGACGCGCAGCAAGGTCGGGATCAGGACGAGCCGTACGAGCATGGCGTCGAGGAGAACGGCGATCCCGAGGATCATGCCCATCTCCTTGGGGGGCAGCGGCCCGGAGAGGGCGAAGGTGAAGAAGACGGCGACCATGACGGCGGCGGCGGCGAAGATGACTCGGCCGGAGTGGGCGAGCCCGCCGATCGACGCCTCGCGCGGGTCGCCCGACCTGTCGAAGTGTTCCTTGGCGGACGAGAGCAGGAAGAGCGTGTAGTCCATCGAGATCGCGAAGACCATCGCGAAGAAGAAGACCGGCCCCCAGGCGTCGAGAAAGCCTTGGGACTCGAAGCCGAGCAGGCTCGCGCCGTTGCCGTTCTGGAAGATCAGCCGGGCGATGCCGAACGCGGCGCCGGTGGCCAGCAGATTGGTCAGCACCCCGAGTGCCGCGATCAGGGGCGCCTGGAGGGCAAAGAGCAGGAGCAGGAAGCCGAGCGCGAGCACGACGGCGATCACGAGCGGCGTCTTCGAAGCGAGCGCCTGTTCGAGATCGTGGTTCTCGGCCGCGGCGCCACCGACGAGCGCCGGCGCGGGCAGCGCCGACCGAAGCCGGTCGATGGTGCGGCCGACGGCCGTGCTCGAGGGGTCGGCGTTCGGGATCGCCTGGATCACGGCAAAGCCGTTCGCGCCGAGCTGGGCGGGCGAGACGCGGGCGACCCCTCTGTCGCTCTTCGCGACGGCCGAGACGGCAGCGGCGTCACGCGCAGGCGCGACGATTTGGAGCGCGCCCGGCGCGCCGACGCCGAAGGCCTCCTGCACCTGCGTGTAGCCGACCCTCGAGCCGTCGTGGGCGGGGACGACCTTGATCGAGGGCATTCCCGTCTTCAATCCGAAGACCGGGAGCGCGAGCAGGATGAGGATCAGCGTCGCGGCCGGGCCGTACACATGTGGATGGCGCCAGAGCCGCTCTCCCCAGCGGGCGAAGCGGGCGGAACGGTGCTCGCCGGAGTGCACCCAGCGGAGCGGGAACGCGTCGACCTTGGGGCCGAGCTTGGCGAGCACCGCCGGCAGGAGGGTCAAGGTCGCGGCGAGCACGAAGACGACACTGAGCATGATCCCGAGCGCCATCGAGCGGAAGGCCGGGCTCGGGACGAGCATCACGGCCGAGAGTGAGATCAGCACGGTGGCGCCGGAGAAGAGAACGGCCTTGCCGGCGGTGTCCATCGTCACCGCAACCGCATCGCGCGCGTTGAGACGCGAGCCGAAGAACGCGCCCCGGAAACGGTGCACGACGAAGAGCGCGTAGTCGATCCCGAGCGCAAGCGCGAACATCAGGGCGAAGTTCATCGCCCAGATCGAGATCTCGAATCCGTGAGTGAGCAGCGTCAGCAACCCCGCGGAGGCAACCAGACCGAGGATAGTCAGCAGCAGCGGCAACCCGGCAGCAGCCAGCGAGCCGAAGGCCAAGACGAGGATCGCGAGCGTCACCGGCCAGGAGAGGAGCTCCGACTTCATCATCGCATTGCGGTTCGCGGTGTTGAAGTCGCTCCACATCCCGGACGCGCCGGTGAGCGAGACGCTTACCGTGCCGCTGCCTGCACTTAGTTTCGACTTCAGCGTGTCGGCGGCGGCGACCATTGCCGTTGGGTCGCCCTTCGCGCCGGCCATCACGACGGCCGTGTGGCCGTCGGCGGAGATGCTCGAGCCGGTGCGCGGCGCGACGACCACACCGACGTGCGCGTTCGCTCGCAGGACGCGCTCGACGCGGCCGATCGTCTTACGGAAGCCGGGGTCGCTGGCTGTCAGCTGCTGTGAATGCACGACGACCATCAGCGCCGAGCTGGAGAGCCCGGTGAAGTTCGCCTGGATCAGGGTGCGTGCCTGTACCGACTCGGAGCCGTTCGCCTGCCAGCCTGCTCCGGAGAGGGCCGTCTCGACCCCCGGCGCGAACACGCCCAGCGCGACGGCAACGACTGCCCACGCGATTGCGACGGCGCGGATGTGGTCGGTCGTCCAGCGGCCGAGCCGGCCGAGCGGGCCGACGACCAGCGGCTGCTTGGTGCCGGCCCGGAGGGGGGCGACGACGACGGTCACTGCCCGACGCCCGCGACGAGTTCGTTGAGCGCGCGCAGCTGCTGCTGCACCGAGCCGCAGACCTGGTCGCAGAGGTCGAAGACACCCTTGTCGACGATTCGGTAGTAGACGTAGGTTCCTTCTTTGCGGCGGCCGAGGATGCCGACCTCGGCCAGTAAGGCGAGATGCTTGGAGACGTTCTGCTGCGACGCTTCGAGCGCCTCGCTCAGCTCGTTGACGCTCGCCTCGCCTTCGCGCAGCCGGTCGAGCAGCTTGATCCGCATCGGCTCGCCGAGCACCCGGAAGCGGCGCGCGATCAGTTCGACAAGATCATCTGGAAGCGGTTGGGGCAGTGGCATGTGCGCTCTCCTCGGGAATACAATAAACTGCTGTATAGTTGTATAGCAGTAGAAGCAAGTGCACCGCAACTCGAGGAGGCAGAGAGATGACACGGAACATGAGCAATCTCGATCGTGGACTACGCACCTTCGTCGTCGCGCCGGGCGCGGTCATCGCCGCGGTGCTTATCGGCGCCGGCTCGGTCGGCGGGGTCCTGTTGTTCGTTCTCGCGGCCGTCATGCTCGCAACGAGCGCCGTCGGCTTCTGCCCGCTCTACACACTGCTGCACATCAACACGAGCGGCCGCCGGCCGCTCGTCCACTGAGGAGGAACGAGAACCGATGGATGCGACAACCGAGACCTTCGAACGCGACGTCGTCGAGCGCTCCGGCGAGCTGCCGGTCGTCGTCGACTTCTGGGCCGCCTGGTGTGGCCCCTGCCAGATGCTCGGCCCGGTGCTCGAGCGCGAGGCCGAGTCGCGAACGGGCGAGTTCGCGCTCGTCAAGGTGGACGTCGAAGCGAATCCCGACCTTGCGCTTCGCTACGAGATCCAGAGCATCCCGGCGGTCAAGGCTTTCCGCCGCGGCGATGTCGTCCGCGAGTTCGTCGGCGCGCTACCGCCGGCCGCGGTCGCACAGTTCCTCGACGAGCTGACCGGCCCCACAGCCACCGAGCGGCTACTCGAAGAGCTCGGCGCGTCCGGCGAGCTGCCCGAGGTTGTGGCAGCGCTCGAGCAGGACGACCACGACCGCGCCCTCGAGTTGCTGCTCGACGCGATCAGCGCGGCGGACACAGACCAGCGCGAGCGGCTCCTCGCCCTCACAATCGACCTGTTCGGTGAGCTCGGGCACGAGCACCCGCTGACCATGCGCTATCGGCGACAGCTTGCCGCGAGCCTCAACTGATGACCGCGATCACACACACACCGGCAACCGTGCGGCTCAAGGAGTTCCACTTCCCGCTCTCGGTCGAGTGGATCGGCGAGCGGCGCGTCGCCGCCCAGGTGCAAGGGAAACCGCCGATCGAGATCACACCTCCGCCCGTCTTCCGCGGCACCGATCCCGCGACCTGGAGCCCCGAGGACTTCTTCGTCGCCGCAGCGGCCTCGTGTCTCGCGGTCACCTTCACCGGGCTCGCCGCCCGCGCCGGGCTCACCTACACGAGCCTCAAGATCGACGCCGACGGCATCGCCGGACAACGCTCGGATGGCCGCTTCGGCTTCACACGGCTCTTGCTCCGACTCGAGGTCGAAACCGACCCGGCCGACGCAGAGCAGGCGCACGGGCTCGCCGACCAGGCCGAGCAAACCTGCCTCGTCTCGGCGTCGCTCGACCTGCCCGTCGAAATCGTGATCGAGGTACGACACCGATCGACGATGTGACGCCGCCGCTGCACATCCAGCCCTACACGGCGCGCTCCCGCGACCGTCGACTCGAGAAGCGGACAAGCGCAGAATGGACAGCGACGTGGAGCGCCGACCGGTAACCCGACCAACACTTCCCGAGACCTCTCTGGAGGCGGCGGAGGCGGCGTTCCGGCGTGCGCACCCGCACTACGACGACACGATCGTCCTCGACGAGTTGCGAAGCAGCGACTTCGCTCGCCTCGACGCCGGCGGACACGTTTATCTCGACTACACGGGTGCGGGCCTCTACGCCGACTCTCAGCTCCGCGAGCATCTCGAGCTGCTGCAGCAGAACGTCTTCGGCAACCCGCATTCGCTCAACCCCACTTCGGCGGCGATGACCGAGCTTGTCGAGCGCGCCCGCGCGGCGGTGCTCGAGTTCTTCCGGGCGTCTCCGGAGGAGTACGTCGCGATCTTCACGCCCAATGCGACCGGGGCGCTCCGCCTCGTCGGTGAGGCCTATCCGTTCCACACCGGCGACCGCTTTCTGCTCACCTTCGACAACCACAACTCGGTCAACGGCATCCGTGAGTTCGCGCGCGCTCGCGGCGCCGAGACGACCTACGTGCCGAGTGAGCCGCCGGAGTTGCGCGTGGACGAGGCGCTGCTGCCGCGGTACCTGACCGAGGTCGGCGGCGAGCATCACAACCTGTTCGCCTACCCGGCCCAGTCGAACTTCTCCGGTGTCCAGCACCCGCTCGCCTGGATCGATCAAGCCCACGCGCACGGCTGGGACGTGCTCCTCGACGCTGCCGCCTACGTCCCGACCAACCAGCTCGACCTTTCCCGCTGGCACCCGGACTTCGTCGCCCTCTCCTTCTACAAGATGTTCGGCTGGCCGACCGGAGTGGGCTGCCTGCTTGCGCGCCGCGAAGCGCTCGCCAAGCTCGAACGACCCTGGTTCTCCGGCGGCACCATCGTCGCCGCCTTTGTCCAACGCGAGTGGTATCAGTCGGCCCCCGGAGCGGCCCAGTTCGAGGACGGCACCGTCAACTTCCTCAACCTCCCTGCCATCGAGATCGGCCTACGTCTCCTCGACCGCATCGGGATGGAGACCATCCATGACCGCGTCGAACTGCTCGCGTCACGGCTCCTCAAAGCACTCGTCGTGCTCCGGCACGCCAACGGCGCGCCGGTCGCCACGATCTACGGGCCGCCGGAGTCGGCAATGCGTGGGGCGACCGTCGCCTTCAACTTCCTGCACCCCGATGGGCACCTCGTTGACGAGCGCTACGTCGACCGCGTCGCGCGAGGACACAACATCTCGCTACGCACCGGCTGCTTTTGCAACCCCGGCGCCGGCGAGATCGCATTCACGATCTCACGCGAGACGCTCGTCGGCGGCGAGTTCGGCGACGCGATGACGCTCGACGACTACATTCGCGCGATCGGACTGCCCTCCGGCGGCGCCATCCGCGCGTCGCTGGGGCTCGCCTCCAACCTCGCCGACATCAGTCGCTTCGACGTATTCGCACACGAGTTCGTCGACCTCACGACAGTCCCCGCCGACCTGCCGCCTCGCGTCGGCTGCTGAACCCACCGAGGAGATGGCAGAAGAACACCTCCAAGGCGTCTTCGACATAACCGGCGCTCTCCCAGCTGAGCTAACGCCCCGTTCGACGAAAAGTGTAGAGGCGCGCAGCGGAAGTTGCCCCGGACGGGCCGGGGCTCTTCCAACGAAGGAGATCGACGGCGCCTAAGCGGCGCGGTCGAGGCGCTCTTCGAGGCGGGCGCGCTTGATGATCACGTCACGGTCGCCGAAGCGGCCGCGCACGCGGGCCTCTCGATACTCATTCCAGAGGCGCGCGATGCTGTCCTCCACCTCGGCGTGCTCCGCGGCGGCAACCGCGTCGTGCCCCTCGGCGAGAACGTGCAGCAGCTCGGCGCGCCGTTCGGTGGCGCGCTCGATCTCGAGCCTGATGTCGTCCAGTGTTCTTGTAGTCATCAGTGAATAAAACGCATCGATGGGCTGCATCATTCCTGCGAAAACTAAGAAGTTCATGAGTCCAAGAACGAGGTCAGTGCCCGAGGAGGGGGAGCTGCTGCGTGATGCAGTGAACCCCGCCACCGGCGCGAGCGAGCGTCTCGCCAGGGACGCCGATCACTTCGCGGCCGGGAAAGGCCTCCCGCAGTACGGCCAGGCCCTCGGCGTCGGCTGGGACGTGCGCCAACGGGGCGACGACGCATCCGTTTCCGACAAAGCAGTTCAGGTAGGTCCGCGCGAGCCGGCGGCCGCGGTGCTCGGTATAGGGGAGAACGGGAAGCTCGAGGATCTCGAGGCCTGCCTCCTCGAGGACGGCGAGGTTCGCCGCGAGCCGGGCCGAGTTCGGGTCGTTTGCGTCGCTCACGGCCTGGCACAGCACGCGGTTCGGGCCGACGAAGATGGCGACGTTGTCCGCGTGCCCATCGGTCCGATCCTCCTCGAGCCCGTGCTGGAGCCAGATCGTCCGCTCGATGCCCAGGAACTCCTCAAACGCGTCCTCGAGCTCCTCGCGGGTCGCTCCCGGGTTGCGGCTCTCGGTGAGGATCGAGGCCTCGACGGCGATCAGCGTCCCGGCGCCGTTTGTGGTGATCGCGCCGCCCTCGAGGACGTAGGGCGCCTCCAGGCGCGGCATGGCGAGTCGCTCGGCGAGCAGTGCCCCGGTCTCCGCATGGCGCTCGCGTCCGACCTTCTTCGAGCCCCAGAGGTTGAACCGGAAGTCGACGGCCACGAGCTCCTTGCTCCCTCGAGCGACGAAGAGCGGCCCCGAATCGCGGATCCAGACGTCGTCGAAGTCGAGCTCGGCGACCTCCACGTTCGGCCCGCATGCAGCCTCGGCGCGCTCGACGAACCCGGGATGGGCGAGCATGAGGACAGGCTCGAACCTCGCGATCGTCTGTGCGATCAAGGCGAAGTCGCCGATCGCCTGCGGCGCCGGGGCCGCGGGGCGCGCCTCCTGACCAGGCCAGGCCATCAGGCACCTCTCGTGCTGCTCCCAGTCGGCCGGCAGGCGCAGGCCACGCATTAGTCCCGCCCGCCGAGGAAGAAGAGCACGACCACGATCGCTCCGACGATCGCCGCCAGGACGGCAACGACGTTGAGGAACGTGGTCACTAGCGGTAGCCGAGCTCCGCGATCCGGTCCTCGTCGATCCCGAAGTAGTGCGCGAGCTCGTGGAGCACCGTGATGCGGATCTGGCGCTCGAGCTCGACCGGGTCGGGGAAAGACGCTTCGAGCGGCCTCCGGTAGACGACGACCTTCGCCGGCAACGCGCCCGCAGGCGTCCGCTCCGCGTGCGGGTATCCGAAGAAGCTACCGAGGATGTGCGGATCCTCCGGGCTTTCGTCCTCGACCACCACCGCGACGTTCTCGAGCCCGTGGGCGATGTCCTCGGGAAGCAGGTCGAGCGCGGCGCGAACGTGCTCCTCGAAAGCCTCCTGGTCCATCAGTACGCGGGTCGTAAGGGTGGACGTTTCGCAAAGAGGCGGACGGTCGTTACTCCGAAGAGGAAGCCGCCGATGTGCGCGAAGAACGCGACGCCGCCGGCGGCGTCCGGCCGGGTAAGGGAGAAGCCGCCGTACCAGAGCTGAAAGAAGAACCAGAACCCGATGAAGAGGAACGCGTCGCACCTCGACCAGGAAGAAGAAGACCAGCGTCAGCACCTTCGCGGTCGGTAGAAGGACGATGTACGCGCCGAGCACGCCCGAGACGGCGCCGCTGGCGCCGATATTCGGGACGGCCGCGGCAGAGTTCGGGGCGGCGGCGAGCGTGACCGCGGTCTGAAGCGCGGTCGCGGCGAATCCGGACAGCAGGTAGAAGACCAGGAAGCGAGGCTTGCCCATCGCGTCCTCGACGTTGTTGCCGAAGATCCAGAGGAAGAGCATGTTCCCGATGATGTGGAACCAGCTCCCGTGCATGAACATCGAGATGAGCACGGTCACCTCCCAGCCCTCGCCGACGGCCGTTCCCGGCGGGCAGGAGCTCGACCACTTCGCAGGGCTGGTATGCGAGCTCGACCACCGAATGGTCGAGGTTGGGGAGCTGGTAGAAGATCCAGACCGCGAAGTTGACGACGATCAGCGCGACGGTGACGAGCGGGAACGACCGCGTCGGGACGTTGTCCTTGAGCGGGAACAACTCGCTACGGAACGATCAGCGCGAGCAGCGCCTTCTGGGCGTGCAGCCGGTTCTCGGCCTGGTCCCAGACCGCCGAGTGCGGCCCGTAGAGCACGTCCTCGGTGATCTCCTCCCCGTAGTGCGCCGGCAGGCAGTGGAGGACGATCGCGTCGGGGCTCGCGAGCGAGAGCAGCTGCGTCGTCGATCCGGTAGTCGGCGAGGTCGGCTGCGGCGCCGCTCGGCCTCCTCCTCCTGGCCCATGCTCGTCCAGACGTCCGTGTAGAGGACGTCCGCGTCGCGGGCCGCCTCCTCGGGTCGCGGACGAGCTCGACGGTTCCGCCCATCTGCACCGCGGCGCGTCGGGCGGCGGCGACGGCATCGGCGTCCGGCTCGTAGCCCTCCGGCGTCGCGGCGACGAACCGCATGCCGAACCGTGCCGCGCCGACCATGAGCGAAACGCAGACGTTGTTCCCGTCGCCGAGGTAGGCGAGGCGCACGCCGGAGAGCCGCCCGAGCCGCTCGCGGATCGTCATCAGGTCGGCGAGCGCCTGGCACGGGTGCGCGTAGTCGGTGAGCCCGTTGATGACCGGGATGTCCGCGTGCTCGGCGAGCTGCTCGACGTCCTCCTGCGTCGAACGTGCGGATCATGATCGCGTCGAGGTAGCGCTCGAGGACGGTCGCCGTGTCCTTGATCGTCTCACCGCGCCCGAGCTGAAGGTCGCCGGCCGCGAGGTAGAGGCCCTGGCCTCCGAGCTGTGCGATGCCGACCTCGAACGAGACGCGCGTTCTCGTCGACGGCTTCTGGAAGATGAGCCCGACCATGCGGCCGGGCAGGAGCTCGTGCGGCTTGCGCTTGGCCTGGAGCTCCTTCAGCTCATCGGCGAGGTCGAGCACGGTCTTCAGCTCGTCGGAGTTCCAGCTTCCGATGCGCGTGAAGTCTCTGCCCTTCAGGTGCTCCGCAACCTCGACCATGCCGCGCGGGATGCTAGCCGTGCGCCGGACGAGACGACTCCAGACCTGTCCAGGACGAGGCTCCTGGACAGGTCTTTCCTTGCAACAGTCTGTTGCTAAGTCTTCGCGACCAGGGTGCCGGCTTGGCCTTCGAGGGCTGCGGCGAGGGCGTCGAACGAGGTGATCAACGTCTCGCCGCCCGCGCGGGCGAAGTCGATTGCGGCTTCGAGCTTCGGGCGCATCGAGCCCTCGGCGAGCTCCGGTAGGAGCGACTCGGCCTCGGTCGCGGAGAGCTCGCGGATGTCCTCCTGGTTCGACTTGCGGTAGTGGCGGTAGACCGCGGACACCTCGGTCAGGATCACGAGCCGCTCCGCGCCGAGGCGGTCGGCAAGCAGCGCCGAGGCGCGATCCTTGTCGATCACTGCGTCGACGCCCTTGAGGTGGCCGTTGCGGCTGACGACCGGGATTCCGCCGCCTCCGCACGCGATCGCACGGCGCCGCTCGCGAGCAGGGCCCGAATCGCGTCGAGCTCGACGATCTCGAGCGGATCGCGGTGACGGGACGACGCGCCGGAAGCCCCGCCCCGCGTCCTCGACGAGCTGCCAGCCGCGCTCGCGCTCGAGCTCGTGCGCCTGCTCGTCGCTGTAGAAAGGCCCGATCGGCTTCGACGGGCTTGCGAACGCCGGGTCGTCCGGATCGACGTGCACGTGTGTGAGCAGACAGGCGACCCGCCGCGCCGACCGCTCCGGAAGCTCCGTCTCGATCATTGCTCCGATCTCGGCTTGGGTCTGAGCAACGTTGAGGTAGAGCGGGAGCGGCGGCACCTCGTCGGCCGCGCGCTCCTGCCGCAGCAGCTCGTTGCCGACCTGCGGCCCGTTTCCGTGCGTGACCACGACCTCGCCCTCGCGGACGAGCGGTGCGATCGCCGCGCAGGTCTTGCGCAGGGTCACGAGCTGCTCGGCCGCCGTCCCGCGCCCGAGCGCGTTACCGCCGAGCGCGACGACCAGCGTCACACGAGTGCTGCGTGCTCGCCGATCAGGCCGTACTCGGCGAGCACGTCGGCGAGCGTCGGCTCACCGATCTCCTGGAGGCGATAGGTCATTCGCAGCGCCGGCCGGTCGAAGTCGATCAGGCGGCGGAGGTCGATCGGCGTGCCGATCAGGACGAGGTCCGGCTGCGAGCGCTCGATCGTCTCGCGCGAGATCTTCCCTCTGCTTTCGGCCGTAGCCCATCGCGGGCAGCAAGCCGCTCGACGTGCGGGTACTCCTCGAAGGTCGCGGCGATCGAGCCGACGGCGCATGCGGCTGGGATCGATGAGCTCGGCGGCGCCGTTCGCCTTCGCGGCGAGCACCGCAGCGCCGTAGGTCATCTCGCCGTGCGTCAGCGTCGGGCCGTCCTCGATCGCGAGCACGCTCTTGCCCTCGATCTGCGAGGCGTCGCCCTCGACGTGGAACGGGGAGGCGGCCAGCACGACCCGCGCCTCCGGATTGTGCGTCCGGATCGAGGCGAGCACCGCGTCGATGCCCTCCTGCGTCGCGCTGTCCACCTTGTTCACGACGCAAACGTTCGCCATGCGCAGGTTCGTCTCGCCCGGGTGGTAGCGGAGCTCGTGCCCGGGCCGGTGCGGGTCGACGACGACGATGTGGAGGTCGGGCCGGATGAACGGCGTGTCGTTGTTGCCGCCGTCCCAGACGATCACGTCCGCCTCGCGCTCGGCGGCCTCGAGGATCGCCGCGTAGTCGATGCCCGCGAAGACGAGGTTGCCCTCGGCGATGTGCGGCTCGTACTCCTCGCGCTCCTCGATCGTGCAGTCGGCGGCGTCCAGGTCCTCGTAGCGCTCGAAGCGCTGGACGATCTGTTTCGTCAGGTCGCCGTACGGCATCGGGTGCCGAAGGACGGCGACGCGCTTGCCGTCCTCGCGCAGCAGCTGAGCGACCCGGCGCGTCGTCTGGCTCTTGCCCGAGCCCGTCCGCACGGCGCAGATCGCGACCGACCGGCTTCGAGGACGTGATCATCGTGTCGTGCGGCGACAGCAGCCGGAAGCTCGCGCCGGCGGCGAGCGCGCGCGACCCGATGTGCATCACGTGCTCGTGGGTCACGTCCGAGTACGCGAAGACGACCTCGTCGACCTCGTGCTCGCGGATCAGATCCTCGAGCTCGGGCTCGGGCCGGATCGGGATGCCGTCCGGGTAGAGGTCGCCGGCGAGCAGCGCGGGGTAGACGCGCCCCGCGATGTCCGGGATCTGCGTCGCCGTAAAGGCGACGACGTCGTACTCGTCGCGGCCGCGGTAGACGACGTTGAAGTTGTGGAAGTCGCGCCCGGCCGCGCCGGCGATCAGACACTTTCGTCCGCATGTATACGAAGTATGCATCTACTCACCGGACGTAGCGAGTTAGAGTCGCCGCGATGGCGAGCTTCCCCGAGACGCTGAACGAGCAGGTGGCGAACGAGTTCGCGGCGTCGCAGCAGTACGTCGCGATCGCGGTCTGGTTCGACGCCGAGACCCTGCCGCTCCTCGCCGCGCACTTCTACCGGCAGGCGGTCGAGGAGCGGAACCACGCGCTGATGATCGTCCAGTTCCTGCTCGACTCCGATCACCACGGTCGTGATCCCGGCTGTCGAAGGCGCCGAAGACGACGTTCGGGGATGCCCGCGAGCCGGTCGCGCTCGCGCTCGACCAGGAGAAGCGGGTCACGGAGCAGATCGCCGCGCTCGCCGCGCTCGCCCGCGAGGAGAACGACCTCGTCGGCGAGCAGTTCCTGCACTGGTTCTTGACCGAACAGCGAGAAGAGGTGTCGAGCATGTCCGCCCTCCTGACGGTCGTCGAGCGCGCGTCGGAGACGAACATCCTACTCGCCGAGGACTACCTCGCCCGCAACGCCGTCGGCGACCAGGGCGTCGACGCAAGCGCGCCACCCGCCGCAGGCGGGGCTCTCTAGGTCACGTACGCGTCGAGACGATCGCGATCACGGCGAGGGTCGCGCAGACCACGATGATGCCGGCTAGGCCGGTGAAGATCGCAGCCAGGGCGAACAGCGGAATCGAGATCGCCATGCCGCCGAGCACCATCTCCTTCTGGTGATCTCGCTTGCGCTTCAGGGCCTGCTCGCTCTCGACTCCTCGTTGCTCGAGTCGCCGCTCGATGCGCTCGACGAAGGCGTCGATCATCGCCGGCTCCAGGTCCTCGCCGACCTCTTTCCGCGCGTCGATGGCGGCCTGTAGCTCGTCTCGCGGAACCTCGGTCACGGCTCGATTGTGCGCCGGGGACGCGTCAGCCGCAAGGTCAGGTGCGCGGCCGTCAGGCTTTGGACTAGTGTCGACTCGTGAAGACGCTCGCATGGCCGTTCTGGCTGTGGGCGCTCGTGGGTGTGGGTTTCGGCTTGGGGATCAGCTCCCTCGGGATCTTCATCGTTCCCGCGAGCGCCGTGGTCACGATGGTTCTCCTGACTCGGCCGGGCCTTCGGGGGTCGGCCTACGGCGCCCTGGTCGGGATCGGGACCGTTCTCCTGTTCGTCGCGTTCGACAACCGTGAGGGGCCGGGCACTGTGTGCCACTCGTACGATCACGGCCGCGGCATGCGGTGTGACGAGCTGTATGACCCCCGCAAGTGGCTCGTCGCAGGCCTCGTCCTCGTGGCGGCGGGGTTGATCGCGCAAGCGAGGCTCGGCGAACCCCGAGAATCAGCTAGGCGAGCGTCTCGCGGGTGAGCTGGGCGACCGCGTCCATGTCGATCTCCTGGCCCGTCACCTCGTTCAGGATCTCGTCGGCGGTCATGCTGCTGCCGGTCTCCCAGAGCTCGCGGACGAGTGAGCCCGGCCTCGCGCTTCGCGAACCAGTCGCTGCCGAAGCGCTCGCGCAGGTGCGTCCGGAACTGCGCCTCGAAGGCCCACGAGCGCAGGTACCCGGTGACGTAGAAGCTCGAGTCGATGTCGGACAGGTAGTCCGCCGCCGCCGGCTCGATCTTGAGCGCGTCGCCGAGGAGCTCGACGTAGCGGTCCGCGAGCTTCGTCGGATCGTCAGCCGAGGGAACTCGATCTCGTACAGGAGCTTCGCCGAGTAGCGGCGCACCATGTACAGGAGCTGTGTCACGCCGTCGAGCTCGAAGTCGTGCGGCCGCGGGAAGTCGAGGCGCCGCGTGAGCCAGGCCGGGTCGTCGGTGAGGTGCTGCATCAGCATCGCCCAGCCCTCGGTGACCGCGACGTCGCCGAGGCGCTTGTCCTCCATGGGCAGGTCGGCCGACGTGTTCGCGTAGTGCTCGGTGTGGCCGGCCTCGTGGAAGAGCGCGCGCCAGTCGTCGGCGCCGCCCATCGGCTGGATGACGAGGACGACGCGGCCCGGGAATCTCGATCGGCGCGCAGAAGGCTCGCGGGCTCTTCTTCGGGCGCTGCTCGACGTCGAGCTCGACGTTCTTCTGTGACTTGAGGTCGATGCCCATGTCGGTGAGCGTCGCCTCGAGCGCGGGCAGCATCTTCTCGGCCGGGAACTGCGGATCCCACTCGGGCGCGCGGAACGTGCGGATCACGTCCCAGCGCTGCGCCTCGTCGAGGCCGATCCCGACGCGCGCGCGGAAGAGCCTGTCCGCAGACTGCTCGAAGATCTTCTCGGTCGAGTCGAGCAGCGCCCGGCATTGGTCGGCGAGCTCGTCGAGGCGGAAGCCGAAGCGTCGGTACAGCTCCGCGTAGCTCGGCGCCTCGAGCTTCTCGACGCCGTCGCTGACGATATGCACTCCCTCGGCGTAGAGCGGGTTCAGGTGCTCCTCGGTCAGCTCGACCCGGACGCGGTCGATCCGCTCCCGCTTGTCGCGGTCCGGCTCGTTCGCCATCGCCGGCCGCAGCATCCGGAAGGGGATCGTCTCGCCGTCGATCGTCGGTCTCCAGACTCGCCTCGAGCTCCGCGATCTTCTCGGCGTGCTCGCGTGTGAGCTCGCTCGAGGTAGCCCTCGGCGGCGAATCGCCAGAGCTCACGGATACCGCCGGTCGCCGTTCGCGGTCTGGCCGAGCGCCTGCGCCTGTTCCAGCGTCGTCAGCTCGGAGTAGCGCTCGTAGATCGGCGCGAGCTCGAGCTCGTCCTTGATGCCCGCGTAGTGGAGGTAGTACTCCTCGTCGAGCTCGGCGATGAACCGGTCGCCTCGGTCGCGGAAGCGGTCGAGGTCAGCCGAAGTGAGAGGAGCGGCGGCGCTCGGCACGAGCCGTAGGATAACGACGTGCGCGAGATCGACCTCAGCACCGAGCGCAAGACGCAACTCGTCGAGATCACGCACGAGGTCGAGAACGCGCTCGAAGGGGCGAACGGCGCCTCCGCCGCGCTCGTCTTCGTCCCGCACACGACGGCGGGCGTAACGATTCAGGAGCATGCCGATCCCGCCGTGGCGCGCGATCTCGAAGCGGCGATGGAGCGGATGGTCGGAGACGACTGGGGCTGGCAGCACGTCGAGGACGGCGAGGAGAACGCTCCGTCGCACGTGCGCGCGGCGCTGCTGAGCCCGCAGGTCGTCATCCCGGTCGCGGAGGGCAAGCTCGCGCTCGGCATTTGGCAGGGGGTCTTCTTCTGCGAGTTCGACGGGCCGCGGCAGCGAAAGGTCTACGTCACGCCGCTGACTTGATCGAGGTCGAGCACCCGGCGCCAGTGATCTCCGCGCGCGGGGTCGTGAAGCGTTACGGCCGCACGGTCGCGCTCGCGGGCCTCGACGCCGACATCGGCCCCGGGATCACCGGTCTGCTCGGCTCGAACGGCGCCGGCAAGACGACGTTCATCTCGCTGGCTCTCGGGCTCCGCTCGCGTGACAGCGGTGAGTTGACCGTGCTCGGCAGGGATCCCGCGACGGCGGGCATCGAGGTGCGATCGCGCATCGGCTACGCGCCCGAGCACCACGACCTGCCTTCGGAGCTCTCCGCGAATGATTTCGTGCGCCACCTCGCCGAGATGCACTTGTTGCCGCGCCGTGCGGCCGTCCAGCGGGCGAACGAGGCGCTGTGGCTGGTGGGTCTCGGCGAGGAGCGCTTCCGTCCAGTCGGGCTCATGTCCACGGGGCAGCGGCAACGGGTCAAGCTGGCCTCGGCGATCGCCCACGATCCCGAGCTCGTCCTCCTCGACGAGCCGACCGACGGGCTCGACCCGATGCAGCGGACGGAGATGCTCGCCCTCATCCGTCGCATCGGCACCGAGTTCGGCGTGCACATCGTCCTGTCGTCCCACCACCTCGAGGAGGCTGAGCGGATCTGCGACGCAGTCGTGATCGTCGAGGGCGGGGAGGTCGTGCGCGCCGGGACGCTTGCAGACCTCCGCCGCGGGCCGGAAGGGCTACTCGTCGAAGTGGACGACCGGGCTGACGAGCTGGCGTCCATCCTTGGTGCTCGCGGCCTAGACGTGACTCTCGATGGCGGCGTGCTCCTCCTCGGCGGCGAGGATGACGTCTACGACGCCGTTCGCGACGCCGTCGCCGATCTCGGCGTCGGATTGCGACGGCTCGAGCCGCGTGGACGAACGCTGGAAGACGTGTACCTCGGGACGGGCGCATGACAACCGGCCAGGACGCACGCCTCTACGACCTCGGCTACCGGGGCTACGACGGCCCCCGCGAGCGTCCGGCGCGGGCGATCCTGACGCTCGCCGAGTTCACGGCCCGTCGCGTGCTCGGCCTCGGGCGGGGCGGGCGCCACAAGGTGCTGCCCGCGATCACCCTGGCGATCGCGTTTCTTCCCGCCCTCGTCTCGATCGCGGTCGCAGTCATGGTGAACGACGTCGTCGCCGAGGACCTCGTCAGCTACGGCGACTACATGTTCTTCATCGGCGGGGCGCTTGCGCTCTTCGCCGCGCTCGTCGCCCCCGAGGCGCTGTGCCCGGACAGGCGCACCGGGATGCTCGGCCTCTACCTCGCCGGGCCGCTCGATCGCACTCGCTATCTGGTCGCAAAGGGAGCGGGCGTCCTTGCCGTCATGCTCCTGATCACCCTCGGCCCGCTGCTGTTCATGCTGCTCGCCTTCGTCCTCGCCGGCTTTGGGCCGTCCGCCACCGAGACCCCCGGGCTCCTCGCACGCATCTTCGCGGCCGGAGCCGTGACCGCGCTTCTCTATACCGCTCTGTCGATGGCGGTCTCGAGCTTCACCACCCGACGAGCCGCTGCCGCGGTTGGGGTCATCCTGCTCTTGTTCGTCCCGGCGAGCATCGTGCGGCCGGCGATCGCCAGCGCGGATGCGCCGAAGGAGCTCGACCTGCTGAGCTCGCCTTTCGTCGCGTTCGAGCTCGCGTATCGGATCTTCGGCGAGACCGCCGACTCAGCTGATCCGGTCACCGAGCTGTCGACGTGGCTCCTGGTCGGCGGAGTTGGCGCCGCCATCCTGGCCGGGGCGCTCGTCTGCTGGCTCCGCTATCGCCGTCTCGAGGCGTTCCGGTGATCGAGCCACGGGTCGTCGCGGAGAACGTCTCGAAGTGGTTCGGGGCGCTCGTCGCCGTCTCCGACGTCAGCTTCGACGTCGGACCAGGCGTGACGGCGCTGCTCGGACCGAACGGCGCCGGGAAGTCGACGATGTTCCGCATGCTCTGCGGGCTCGCCCGGCCGTCGAAGGGCACGGTCCGGGTTCTCGGCCGTGATCCGCGGGCGGACACGGGCGTCTCCCGGCTCATCGGGCTGGTACCACAGCAGGAAGGCGTCTTCGAGCCGCTGACGGCACGAGAGTTCGTCACCCTGTCCGCCACGCTTCAGGGTTTGCCGGATCCCGCCGGCAAAGCGGCTGCGGCGCTCGAGACGGTCGACCTCGACCCCTCGGACTCCCGCCGGCTGCCGGCGTACTCGAAGGGGATGCGACAGCGCGTCAAGGTCGCACAGGCGATCGTCCACGACCCGGCCGTGCTCGTCCTCGACGAGCCGCTGACCGGCCTCGACCCGCGTCAACGAATGGAGATGGTCGCCCTGTTCCGGCGGCTCGGCGGCGAGGGGCGCTGCGTGATCGTGTCCAGCCATGTCCTCGGCGAGGTGGAGCGGCTCGGCTCCCAGGTTCTCGTCATGTCGCAGGGCCGGCTCGCGGCCGCGGGCGACTTCCACGAGTTGCGCGCGCTGATGGACGACCGGCCGATGCGGATTCGAGTCCGCACCGACCGGCCACGCGAGCTCGCGCGGCGCGCTGCTCGAAGCCGGGACTGCCATGGGCGTGCGGCTCGACGGAGACGATTTGGTCGAGCTCGACACGAGGGACGCCCGGGCGCTGGCTCACGCACTCGCGCCGGTTGCCCGTGACCGCGGCGCCCGCCTCTACGAGGTGCATCCGCTCGACGCCGACCTCGAGGGCGTCTTCCGCTACGTGGTGCAGCGATGAGCGCGGCTGAGGTCGTCTCGGCCCGCCCGGGCGACGCTCGTCTCGCTCCTCGCGCTCTACCGGCTGCTGCTGCGCACGCAGATCACGGTTCCCCGCCTGCTCGGCATCGGTACTCTCGGCGCTCTCTCCATCGTGATCGGGGTGTTTGCCCGCCTGGACGACAACCCTCCTCAGGCGGCCGCGGATCACGTCTCCGCCTACGGGCTCGGGATCCTCGTCCCGCTCGCGGCGCTCTGGCTCGGCACCTCCGCCATTGGCGACCTCGTGGAGGACAAGCTGCTCGTCTATCTGTCGTTGAAGCCCGTGCCGCGCTGGCAACTTCCCGCGGCCGCCGTGCTCGCCACGGTCAGCATCGTCGTGCCGCTGACCGCTGCTGCCGCTCACCGTCTCCGCCCTAGTCGCGGGTGCCCGCGACGTGGCCTGGGCGACCCTGCTTGCCGCGTCGCTCGCCGCGCTCGCGTACGCGGGCCTGTTCGTCGCGGCGGGCCTCTGGTTTCGGCGAGCCGTCTGGTGGGGGCTTGCCTTCGTTCTGATCTGGGAGAACGTCGCCGCCTACACGGCAGAAGGCGCGGCGCGATTCACGGTGTTCGGCTGGGCGTCCTCCGTTCTCGGTCTGGCGCCCGACATCGAGGTGCAGTTCGAGCCCGGCTCCGCTGCCGTCGCGTTCGTCGTGCTCCCCGCGATCGCGATCGCAGCCTGGCTGGCCGCGACCTGGCGCTACCGCCGCGCCGATATCGACTAAGCGAGCGGCCCGCTAACGAGGATCTGGATCGGCGCCGGGCGGTAGCCGAGGCGCGCGTTGACGCCGCGCATGCCCGACGTTCGTCGTCGTCGTTCGTCGTGAAGATCTGCTCGATGCCGGCCTCGCGCGCACGGGCGATCTGCTCTCGCTTCAGCGCGGTTGCGATTCCGCGCCGGCGCCAGGGCGCTCGCGACCGCGGTCAGCACGTTCTCCGCGATCGGCGAGGACGCGCCGCGCCGCCGCAGGCCCGTGTAGCCGACGACCTCGTCGTCGGCGATCGCGACGATGAGCGCGTCGGGCATCGCGCCCGGCCCTTCGAGGTAGTGCTCGCTGCCAGCGCTCGAAGGGCTGGCGGCTTCGAAGTCGTCCGCCCTCGTGCCGGGGACGTCCGCGGCGCTACCTCCGCAGTCCACGTCGTAGACGGCTTGCTCGAGGTCGGGCCGCTCGGCGAGGGAGACGAGCTCGATTCCGTCCGGCGGCGACGCGCGACGTCCGCCATGCGGCCACGTCCAGCACGACCTCGTACTCGCCGGCCGGCCTCGCGGAAGCCACGGTTGCGGGCGAAATTCGCGCGCCTCGGCGTCATCCTCGCGAACACGTCCCCACAGCGAGTCGACGCCCCGTTGAGCGGGCGTGCTCGGACAGACGCCTCGTAGATCGGCTCGCCGACGCCCTGGCGGCGAGCCTCGGGCAGGACGCGCACCATCGCGTAGAGGCTGCTCTGGATCGACGACGGCCGCCCGACACCGCAGCCGAGGGCCTCGTCGCCGAGGTAGTGCGAGCAGCCAGCGCGCTCTCGTCGATCGGACTCGATGAAGTGCTGCGATCTCCTCGACGCCGAAGACGTCACCCGAGACCGCGTTCCAGGATCGTCGCCCAGGCTCGTAGTGCTGCGTGCGTGACCGGTGGTTCGAGACGCTGAGGTCCACGACTGAACCCTATGCTGGTCGCATGGCCGCGCCCGTCCGACCGAGACGACGAGCTCGAGCTCAGGATCGAGTCGCTCGCCTACGGCGGGAACGGCGTCGCGCGCCTGAACGGCTTCGTCGTCTTCGTCCGCCGCGGGCTGCCCGGCGACATCGTTCGCGCGCGCGTGACGAAGGTGAAGCGAAACCACGCCGAGGCGCTCGCGGTCGAGGTCGTCGAGCCGGGGGCGCCGCGGGTCGACGCCCCGTGCGAGCACTACCCGGCCTGCGGAGGCTGCCGCTTCCAGGATCTCGCGTACGAGGCGCAGCTCGAGGCGAAGGCGGCGCAGGTCGAGGAGGCGCTCCGCCGGATCGGCCGGCTCGACGACCCGCCGCTCGAGCCGATCGTCCCGGCCGAGTCGCGTCTTCCACTACCGGAACAAGCTCGAGTACTCGTTCACGGCAGACACCGGACGGCCCCGCGCTCGGCTTCCACCGCGCCGGCCGCTGGGACGAGGTGCTCGACATCAGCAAGCTGCTGGCTGACGACCGACCTCGGGAACGCGATCCGGGAGGCGGTGCGCGACTGGGCCCGCGCGCAGGGCCTCGTGGCCTACGACCAGGCCGAGCACACGGGCTTCCTGCGCCACCTCGTCGTCCGCGAGGGCGCGAAACACGGGCCAGGCGCTCGTCCAGCTCGTGACGGCTCCCGGCAAGCTCGACGTGGAGAGCTTCGTCGCCGCGCTCGACGCGCTTCCCCGAGGTGCGGTCGATCCACTGGTCGGTCAACGACCGCCCCGCCGAGGTGACGAACCTCCCGACGCAGCTCCTCCACGGCGACGACGCGATCGAGGAGGAGCTCTGCGGCCTGCGGTTCCGCGTGCGCCCGAACGCCTTCCTGCAGACGAACACGGCCATGGCCGAGCGCCTCTACGAGCTCGCGCGCGAGTTCGCGGGTCTGACGGGCGAGGAGAGCGTGTACGACCTCTACTGCGGGATCGGGACGATCGGGCTCACGCTGGCCCGCGACGCGCTGACGGTCTGGGGCGTCGAGGTCTCCGAGGAGTCGGTCGCCTGCGCGCTCGAGAACGCGGACCTGAACGGGATCGCGAACGCAGCCTTCTTCGCCGGCGAGGTCGGGGAGGCGCTCGACGACCTCCATGGATCGCGCCGGCGCGCCGGACGTCGTCGTCGTCGACCCGCCGCGGGCGGGCCTCTCCGGGCAAGGCGCTGCGCAGGCTCGCGCGCCTGGAGCCGAAGCGCATCGTCTACGTCTCCTGCAACCCGACGACGCTCGCCGGGAACGTCAAGGAGCTCGGGCGCCGAGTGGGGCTACCGGCTCGTGCGCGCACGGCCCGTCGACATGTTCCCGCACACGCCGCACATCGAGACGTGGCGTGCCTGCCCGGTGATGCCTCCGAGCTTCTGAGGCGCCGCGTGATCGCGGCCAGGTAGCCGGCAGCCTCGCCGTCGGCACTCGCGACGCGCAACTAGCTGGCCCCACGACGTCGTCCGAGCGCAGCTTGCGCCAGAGCAGGTCCGCGTTCGGCGCGAGGAAGCCGAGGCGAGGAGCGGCAGGGCGGGCAGGCCGTCTGAGTCGAGCGCGACGGACAGCGCGAGCGTCGCGCCGAAGGAGAGCGTCATCGCGACCCACGTCAGCCGCATGCGCAGGCCCCAGCGGTCGGCGGCGCCAGAAAGAGCGCGAAGAAGAGGAGATCCGGCAGCCCGAGCTGCGCCGTGTTCGCCTGACCGGGGACCGGAAACGCGAACGAGAAGGTCGTGAACAGCTCCCGGCGGTGCGTGACGATGTGCTTCGTCGGCCCGCGCCAGACCGAGTACCGCGTCGACCCAAGGGACGATCAGCGCGACGACGAGCACGACCCACGCCGCCGTCTCGAAGAAGCCGAGGAACCAGCACGCGAGCAGCGTGACCGCGCCCGAGCTTCGCGAAGTTCGCGAGCGACGTCGAGCCCGACGATCTGGAGGACCGCGGCCAGCACGCGCGACGCCGATCCCGCCGACGAGCAGCCAGCGCGCGGGGCTGCCAGCAGCGGCAGCGCGAGGTAGACGAGCGCGAAGACGGCCGGGATGACGAGGCAGCGAGATGATCGCGACTGTCCCACCAGAGGCTGAGGCTCGGCAGCGACTCGGCGACGGCGTAGTAGACGCCGAGCGCGAACGACAGCGCGACGAACGCGGCGGCTCGCCACGTCTCAATAGGGCGGGAGCTCTGCCCACCAGGGCCCGAGCGCTTTGAAGGCGTTCCAGAACTGTGTCTTCGCCGGCTGCTCGTCGAGCGACGCGTCGATGTCCGGCACGTAGAGCACCTGGATCGTCGGCGTCCAGTCCTGGAGCACGCCCAGCTCCGGCTCGACCTCGGCGGCGAGCGGGAACTCGAGCGCGTTCAGGAACGCGAGCGCGTCCTCGCCCATGACGACGACGAGCTTCGGCTGGACGATGTGCAGCTCGCGGACGAGGAACGGCCGAGCCTCGTCGCCGGTCCTCGTCCGCGAACTTCAGGCAGTTCGTCCCGTAGATCGAGAGCGGGTCGACGTGCAGCCGCTGGAGCGACTTGAGGATCGCCTGGCCCGTCCGCCCGAAGAACGCGACGCCCTCCTGCACCTCCGCCGCCTGCGGGCGGTGCTTGAGGAGCATCACGTCCGCGCGGGGATGGCCGGAGCCGAGCACGGGCACACGCTCGCCGTTTCCGGCGGCGCGATCTCGTGCGCCGAGGTCGTTGATCTCGGCGATCGCCTTCTTGAGGTACTTCTCGTAGATCTCGTCGGTCGACACAGAGGTCACAGCGGCCACGTTTCCAGTTCTCGCCTAGCGAACTCTTTCCTTGACCTGGGCCATCCACTTCAGCGACTGCAGGTACGCGAGCGACTTCGGGCGCCGCAGGATCTCGGCCGTCCGCAGGCTGAGCAGGAACTCGTCCGGGCCGTCGAAGGCGCGCATCCGCAGGCCTCCCGTCGCCAGCCCTTGCGAGGACGTGCGCGTCGGAGCCGGCGCCCATCAGTCAGGTTGTACTTGCGGGCGAACCGGAGCGCCTCGTCGTTGTAGGCCTCGAAGAGCAGGCGCGCGTTGTAGACCTCGAACACGTCGACGTCGGCCGAGGTGGCGGTGGAGCGTCGCCGGGTCCGGGATCGAGTGCAGCCGGTCGAACGGGTGCGGAAGGTAGACGAGACCGCCCTGGGCCTTGATCGCGGCGATCGTGTCCGCGAAGGACATGCCACGCGGGATCTCCTCGGAGAGGAAGAGCCCGATCACCTCGCCCTGCCCGTCGGTCTTGACCTCCTCGCCGGGGATCACGATCAGGTTCCGCGGTCCCGGGCGAGCTCGACGGCCTCGAGCGCGCCGCCGAAGACGTTGTGGTCGGTGACGGCGATCGCGCCGAGGCCTGCGCCTCCGCGTGGTCGAGCAGGTCTTCGACCTCGACCGAGCAGTCGGCCGACCACGAGGTGTGCAGGTGGAGGTCGGCGAGGATCCAGTCCCGGTCGGCGAGCGGCTCTCGGCGGCACAGACTGTTGCAAGTCCCTTGCGGCGGCTCGCCGAGGCTCTCGTACAGCTCCTCGAGCTCGGCGCGCGACGTCGTGCGAAGGTCTTGCCCTCGACGCCGCGCCTCGCCTCCTCCGAGAGCTGCGTGCGGAGCGGCTCGTTCTCGGCCAGCCGCGCCAGCGCCGCCGCGGCGAGCTCGGGCTGCTCCTGGACTCCCGGTGGCGACGCGATCGCGGCGCCGGCCGCCGCCGCCTCGAGCGAGACGCGCGGCAGGCCCGTCGAGCGCCGGGACGAAGATCGCGGCCTCGTCCAGGATCGGCGGCCCGGCTCTCGACCGTCCCGGGCCGTTCGCACGCGTGCGCGGCCGCGCAGCCTCGCCGGGATCGTCGGCCGTCCGGCCAGCTGACTTCGTCCGCAGGAAGACGAGCTCCCAGTCCGGCAGCTCGCGGAGGGCGCGCGGACGCCGCCTCAGGCAGGGGACGCTCGACGGGTCGCCACTCGAGGACGACGAGCTGCCGCTTCTTCGCCGGGGTTGAAGAGCTCCGCGTCGACTCCTTCCGCGACGATCCGGTAGGCTCGCCCGGAAAGCGCTGCGCAGCCGCGTGCGCCGCCTCCGGGGAGAGGCGACGAGCGCGTCGATACGCGTCCGAGCAGCCTCTCGCGCTGCGCTCTTCGCCGGCGGGTACCCGAGCCGCTCCGGCGAGAAGAAGCTCGCAACGCTCAGTGCGCGGGCATCCCGGAGCGCGAGGTACGAGAGGCTCGGCAGGCCGGGCTCGAAGCCGTGGACGACGTCGAATCCGCCGCGGGCAGAGCGCTGTCGACAGGTTCGCGCGGACTCCGACCGGAAGGCCCGATTCGGCTTCGCCGCGAGATCGGCACGGCCGGGCCGACCGCGATCAGCGGCGCCTCCGCTCCGTCGTGCAGCGCGCGCCGGCCCGCGGCGAGGTCGGCGGCCCGGTTCGAGGGCGCGAGCACGGTCACCGAGTGGCCGCGCGCGCGGAGCGCGTCGGCGACTCCCGCCACGTGTTCGTTGACGTCGTGCGGCTGCGACCACGCAAAAGGCGTGACGAGGCAGATGCGAAGGGCCACGACCACCGAGTGTAGTTGCCTGTTCTAGAGTTGGATCGTGCCTCCGGCCTCACAGGAGGAGAAGCGCCGCCAGATCCTCGATGCGGCAGTCCGCGCCTTTGCCCGCAAGGGTTACCACGCCTGCCGCGTGAGCGAGATCGCGGAGGAGGCAGGCGTCGCGTACGGCCTCGTCTACCACTACTTCGGGTCGAAGGAAGAGGTGCTCGAGACGATCTTCCGCGACACGTGGACGCAGATGCTTGCGCGCGTGCGCGAGGTTCGGGAAGAAGGGGGCCCGGCCTCCGAACAGGTGCGGAAAGTGACGGCGCTCCTGCTCCGTACCTGGCACCGGGATCCCGACCTCGTCCGCGTGCTCGTCCACGAAGTGACCCGGAGCCCCGAGCAGCTGCCACGGCAGATCGACGAGATCGGACACGCCCAGGAAGCTCTCCGGGGAATCGTCTCCGACGGGCAGAAGACGGGCGAGTTCCGAAGCGATCTCGACCCGCAGCTCGCTGCGACGATCTTCTACGGAGCCCTCGAAGAAGTGCTGACCGGCTGGGTGATGGGGCAGCTCCCCGATTCCGACGAGGACATCACGCGTGCGGAGCAGGCCGTGAACGGCCTCATCTGCGACGGGCTCGCAAACCGTTCGTAGTCGACAGGAAGCGAGGACCGGCTTGGAGCCGGCCCTCGCGGTTCATTGGACTAGGCCTTCGCGGTCGCCCGCGGCTTGGCGGTCTTGCGCGCGTACTGCTTGATGAAGCGCTCGACGGCGTCGTGCGCCTCGTCGTCCGGCATCTGCTTCGGCGGCGACTTCATCAGGTAGGCGCTCGGCCCTTCGAGCGCGCCGCCGACGCCGTTGTCGAGCGCGAGCTTCGCGAGCCGCACCGCGTCGATCACGATGCCGGCCGAGTTCGGCGAGTCCCAGACCTCGAGCTTGAGCTCGACGTTGAGCGGCACGTCGCCGAAGGCCGTGCCCTCCATGCGGATGTACGCCCACTTGCGGTCGGTCAGCCACGGCACGTGGTCGGACGGGCCGACGTGGACGTTGCCCGCGCCGAGGTCGTAGTCGAGCATCGACGTGACCGCGTTCGTCTTCGAGATCTTCTTCGACTCGAGGCGCTCGCGCTCGAGCATGTTCAGGAAGTCGGAGTTGCCGCCGACGTTGAGCTGCATCGTGCGGTCGAGCTTGACGCCGCGCTCGCGGAAGAGCGTGGTCAGGACGCGGTGCGTGATCGTCGCGCCGACCTGCGACTTGATGTCGTCGCCGATGATCGGCAGCCCGCGCTCCTCGAACTGGCGCTTCCGAAGTAGCCGCCCTTGGCGATGAAGACCGGCATGCAGTTCACCATCGCGCAGCCCGCGTTCAGGATCTGCTCCGTGTACCACTTGGTCGCCTCTTCGGAGCCGACCGGGAGGTAGTTGACGACGACGTCCGTGCCCGTCTCCTGGAGGATGCTGACGACGTCGTCGGTGTCGCCGGGCGCCTTCTCGACGATCTCGGAGAGGTACTTGCCGAGGCCGTCGTGGGTCATCCCGCGCGAGACGGTGATGCCGGTCTTCGGGACGTCGGCGAACTTGATCGTGTCGTTCGGCTTCGCCCAGATCGCGTCGGCGAGGTCCTTGCCGACCTTCGCCTTCGTGACGTCGAAGGCGGCCGTGAACTCGACGTCGCGGACGTGGTAGCCGCCCAGGTCGACGTGCATGAGCCCGGGGACGAACTCGTCGGCGAGACGCGTCCTTGTAGTACTCGACTCCCTGGAGGAGCGAGTTGGCGCAGTTGCCGACGCCGATGATCGCGACGCGGACCTTGCCGTTCGCGCGCGCTTTTCCGTTCTGACTGCCGTTCTGTCGGGCCATCGTGTCCTTTCGTGGAGGGTGGGCGCCGAGGCGCTTCGTGAGCGACTCGACGACGATCTTGTTCGTGCTGCTCCGGCGCTCGCGTGCGGCGTCGTCGAGCTGCCGCTTGAGCTCTGGCGGGACGCGCAGGAGGACGACGCCGCTCTCGCCGGGCGCAGGGCCGCGACGGCCGCTCGGCGTGAACTCGACGTCGAACTCGTCGGCGAGGATCTCGACGGCGACGTCGTTGAGCGTGCTGTCGCGGCGCGCGACCTCGCGGGCGAGGCGTCGCTTCAGCGTCGTCGGCATCCGGACGAGGATGCTCTTCAGGTCTCGTCTTCGCCATTCTGCTAGCAGCGTAACTGCTGCTAGCAGAGTATCACCGCGTGCCGGAGCTGCGCGCGAACTGATAGCACTCGTTGAACGAACGGTGATCCATGCGGTGGCGGTCAGGAGGTAGATCGCCCAGGGCAGCGCGCCCCACGGAGCGAGGACGAGCCCGGCGACGATGACGACGCACCCGCTCGGCTCGGCTGCCGATACCGACGTCGCCCTTCAGCCCGAGCGCCTCGGCGCGGGCTCGCGTGTAGCTGACGAGGAACGAGCCGGCGACCGCGGCGAACGCGAAGCGCGAGCGCGACGTCGTTGCCGTCGCGCGCAGAAGACGAGCGCGATCGCTCCGAGCATGAGCGCCTCGCCGATGCGGTCGGTCGTCGAGTCGAGGAACGCGCCGAACGGCGTCCCCTTCCCGCTGCTGCGGGCGAGCGCTCCGTCGAGGATGTCGAGCACCGAGCCGATCGACGAAGAACACGGCTCCGAGCCAGAAGCGAGCAGCTCCGTCGCGGTACTCGAAGTAGACGACGACCGCCGACAAGGCGCAGAGCGCGACGCCGCCCGACGGTCAGGGCATTCGGCGAGACGCGCGTGCGCGCGAGAGTCTGCATCGAGCGAGTGGCGAGTCGCCGCACACCCGCGGTGTAGCCCGCTTTCAGCCGGCCGAGCCCGGGGCGCTCGTCAAGCGCTAAGCCGGGGCCGGCGCGATGATGCGCCGCAGGTACTTGTGGTTGATGATCGCGGCGGCCGCCAACGCGACCACGATGCCCGCGACGATGTCCAGCCAGAAGTGGTTGCCGGTCGCGATCACGGAGAACCAGACCCACGCCGGCCAGGCGATCCAGAGCGCCTTGAACCATGGCGACCGAACGAGGAGCGCCAGCGCGACGCCGATGATCAGCGCGTCGGCGGCGTGCAGGCTCGGCATCGCAGCGTACGGGTTCGCATCGGCACGGACGATCGCGCTGTTGTGGTTGATGCCGAAGCTGGCGAGCGTGTCCATGAAGCCGAGCTCGGGGAACATGCGCGGAGGCGCGGTCGGGACGAGCACGAAGCCGATGAGGCCGATCACGTTCGCGAGCAGCAGCGTGTTCCGCACTCGGACGAACGACTCGTTCCGCCGGAGGTAGATCCAGAGGAGCGACAGCCCGAGGACGGTGAACTGCGAGTGCCAGTACGTCCACGACGTGAGCTCGTCGCAGAATGCTCGACGAGGCAACGAAGCTCTGGAGAGAGAGCTCCCACAAGCCTGTGAGCCGATGCTCGACGTCCGCCACGCGCAGCCCGTTGTGAAATGCCTTGAAGGGATCGCGGTCGGCGACCCCGCGCGTGTAGCGGTACGCGTACAGGAAGCCGAACCAGATCGCGAGCTGGCAGAAGGAGGTCGAGTGGCCCGTGCGGAAGGATCCGGACTCGGGCGGCCGAGGCGATACCGGACACGAGTAAGCATTCTAGACTCGAGCCGCGGCTTGAGCGAGCACTCAGAAGACCTGATCGACTACTACTCCGAACGGCTTCTGCGCACGTCCGGTTACTCAGCGGAAGGCTTTGCGGCCGGATACGACTCGCATCGCCCTTCGCCGCCGTCCGCCTTGCTCGACATCTTGTGCCTCGAAGCACAAGCTGAACGCCCGAACCTCGTCGTCGACCTCGGCAGCGGAACCGGATTGTCGACGCGGGCCTGGGCCGAACGGGCGGACGAGGTCGTCGGCGTCGAGGCGAGCCCGGAGATGCGCGCGCAGGCCGAGGCCGCCACCTCGCAGACTTTGCAACAGTCTGTTGCAAAGTCTTTTGGGACTGTCCGCTACGTCGAGGCTTTTGCGCAGCAGACCGGCTTGCCGGACGAGGTGGCCGACATCGTCACCTGCTCGCAGTCCTTCCACTGGATGGAGCCGGAGGCGACGCTTGCCGAAGCGGCGCGGATCCTGCGGCCGGGCGGCGTCTTCGCGGCGTACGACTACGACTGGCCGCCCATCGTCCATCCGGAGGTCGAGGCGGCGTACGAGGAAATGATCCGACGCCTCGGGCTGAGGCGCGCACGTCGCGGCCAGTCCCGTCACACGAAGGACATGCACCTCGACCGGATCCGCGAAAGCGGGCACTTCCGGTACGCGCGCGAGATCGTCCTCCACTCGTGCGAGCGCGGAAGCTCCGTGCGCATCGTCGGCATGGCGCTCAGCTTGGGGCCGCTCACGGTGCTGCTGAAGGAGGGCGTCAGCGAGGAGGAGATCGGGCTTGCTGCACTACGCGACGCGTGCGAGCGGGCCCTCGGCGAGCGCGAGGTCGAGATGTTCCTCGGCTACCGCGTCCGTCTCGGTGTGACCTAGCCGCCGATCTGGCTCATCGACCGCGAGGCGCGCACGAAGCCCGGGTCGTTGATCTTGTGCTTCAGCTCCTTGTGGCGGACGGCGAAGCGGATCAGCTCGGCGAGCTCGTCGTCGGTCGCCCCTTCGCGCAGCGGTGCCTTCAGATCCCACTCGCGGCGCGAGAAGAGGCAGGTGCGCAACTGGCCGTCGGCGGTCAGGCGGATGCGGTCGCAGCTCGAGCAGAACGGCTCCGACACCGGGTTCACGAACCCGATCTCGCCGGCCCCGTCGGCGAAGCGGAAGCGGCGCGCGGTCGAGGACGCCTTCGCGGGGATCTCCTCGAGCGGCCAGCGCTCCTCGATCAGCGCGCGGATCTCGCCGCCCGTCAGCACCTCGTCCTCGCGCCAGGCCTCGTCGGCGTCGAGCGGCATGAACTCGATGAAGCGGACGACGTACGGCTTGCGGCGGGCGAGCTCGGCCAGCGCCGGCACCTCCTCCTCGGTGAAGCCGCGGACCGCCACGCAGTTGACCTTGATCGGGCGCAGCTCCGGGTACCGCTCCGCTTCGGCGAGGCCGGCGAGGACCCGGTCGAGCGCGTCGCGGCGCGTGATCTCGGCGAAGCGCACGTGTGACAGGGAGTCGAGCGAGACGTTCAGCCGGGTCAGGCCGGCCTCGACGAGCGGCCCGGCGAGGCGGTCGAGCAGGACGCCGTTCGTCGTCAGCGAGAGGTCGCGCACGCCGGGCGTCTCCGAGAGGAGCGAGACGAGCACGGGCAGGTCGCGCCTGACGAGCGGCTCGCCGCCGGTCAGCCGCACTTCGTCAACGCCCATCGCGGCCAGCACGCGCACGAGTCGCGCGATCTCCTCGTAGCTCAGGATCTCGTCGCGCGGGAGCCACTCGAGCCCCTCCGCCGGCATGCAGTAGCGGCACCGGAAGTTGCACTTGTCGGTGACGGAGACCCGCACGCTGTGGATCTCGCGCTCCCAGGAATCGACCAGCGGCTCCACGCCCGGAGACTAGCGAGGTTTCGAAGGGCCCTCTCTATCGGCCATGTGTGGTGCCTGGCACCGGACATGGGTGGAATGGGCTCGTCCGGTGCCGCTGATCGACGACTGGCTCTGATCAGGAAGCGCTGGCTCCGCGCCGTGCAAGACGCGGCCCGCCGGGTTTGACGCAGCGCCCCACTGTGATACGACAAGTGACATGCGTAGCTTGGTGCGCGGCGGAGTCTTTCTTGCCCTCGCACTCGCTGCCGCGGGACCCGCCCATGCGGCGGGCCAGTGGCTTCCCCCGCAGGACATCACGCCGACGGCCGGCCTCGTCACGACACCGTCGGTCGCGACGGACGCTCTCGGAAGTGTCTTTGCCGTCTGGGGTGGCCACGAAGAGGTTCTGAGCGCGTCGCGCCCGGCCACGGCAGGCGCCTGGGAAGCGCCTCAGCCGATCTCGTCGACAGGAGGAGTGGAGCCGCAACTCGCAGTCACCGAGGCGGGGACGGCGATCGCCGTCTGGCTCCGGTTCGGGCTCGTCGAGGCCGCCGTCAGGCCTCCCGGAGGAGCGTGGGAGCCGGCGCAGACGATCTCGGATCTGCAGGACAGCGCGCAGTCGCCTCAGGTCGCCGTCGACCGCGCCGGCAATGCCTTCGCGGTCTGGGGACGGGCGCGCGGGGGAGAGATGTCGATTCAGGCGTCGTTCCGGCCGGTCGAAACGGGGATGTGGGGCTCTCCGGAGCCCGTCACGACCCCGCCCTCCACGGATTACGGGCCGGTGCTTGCCGTCGGCGCAAACGGTGACGCGATCGTGGTCTGGACGCTTCCCGACGGCTACCTCATGTCGTCGTTTCGGCGCGCGGAGGCCCATGTCTGGGGCTCCCCGCAAACGATCGCTGCCGGGGGCGGCTTCACGGCGAACGGGTACGCCTCCGTGGGGCTCGACGATGCGGGCAACGCCGTCGTCGTTTTCGACCACCGAGAGGGTTTCAACGCCGGAGTGGTTGCCAGCAGGCGGCTGGTCTCGGCCGGAAGCTGGGAGCCCTGGATCCCGATCGGCGAGGGCAGCAACCAGAGCACGGCCATCGCGATCGACCAGCCGGGGAATGCAATCGCGATCTGGCAGGGAGGCGGGTCGCAGAGCATCATCCAGGCGGCCACGCTTCCTTTCGGTGGATCCTGGGGCGCGGCGGAGACCGTCAGCCAGGGGATCACTCATCGCTGGCCTGCAATCGCGCTCGACGACGCGGGAGACGCGTTTGCGGTCTGGCAGCGCACGACCCAACCGCCGCCTCCTCCGCCGTACCCCATCCGGCACGGCGGATTGGAGTACGCCGCGCGCGCGGCGATTCGGCCCGCTGGTGGCCCGTGGCAGCCTTCGCAGGACGTCTCGCTGCCGGGCGTCGATGCGGACGACATCGGAGTCGCGGCCGACCCGGCGGGAAACGGGATCGCCGTCTGGCGCCGGCCCGGTGGTTTCGTTCAGGTGGCCGCCTACGACGGCGCGGGCCCATTGCTCGACGAGCTGTCGATTCCCGACGCAGGGGAGCCCGGCGTTCCGGTTTCGTTCTCGGTGTCGCCGTTCGACGTCTGGTCGGACGTTGACGGCGAGGCGAGCTGGTCGTTCGGAGACGGGGCGACTGCGACCGGCAACCAGGTCTCCCATGTGTACGCGGCGGGCTCATATGTCGTCTCGGTTCGCGCCGACGACACGCTCGGGAACAGGACGACCGAATCGGAGTCGATCCTCATCGGCCAGGCGCCTCCGCCTCCCCCAGAGCCGGTGCCGCCGCCACTGCCTCCGCCGACACAGCCTCCGCCGCCGAGCGGCACCTGCCGGGTTCCGCGGGTGATCGGCAAGAAGCTCCCGGCAGCTCGGAGCGCGATCAGGCGTGCGCACTGCGCAGTCGGGCGCGTCCGTCGGGCGCGATCCCGCCGGGCGAAGGGCCGCGTCGTCGGGCAGAGCCCCCGCGCCGGCAGGCGAGTGAAGGCGGCACGCGCGTCAACCTCGTCGTCAGCCGCGGCCGCTGATCACATGTGGTGCGACAGGGCCACTGTCAGGCACGCAAACGGGGGGATCGCCGCTCTCGCCGTAGTTGCGGCGCTCTTTCTCGTTGCTCCCGCGCACGCTGTTCGTGGCTGGCACCCACCTTTCCTGATCGGAACCGACGGAAACCAGCCAAAAATCGCGCTCAACGCCGGCGGAACCGCGGCAGTGGCGTGGATCGGGAGCGGATCGGTCCAAGCGGCGATTCGCACCTTGGGCACGTGGTCGGCGCCACAGGACCTTGGCGCGGGAGCCTACGTACCCCCTGACGTCGCTGTCGACGGGTCCGGAAACGTGGTCGTGGTCTGGGAGGGGCCCGACTACGTTGTCCATGCGGCTGTGAAGCCCGGCGGCGGCGCGTGGCTACCTTCCCAGGCGATCTCGGCCCCGGGGATCGGGTGGCCGTTGGGCGCCCACGTGGAGTTCGCCGGCGACGGCAGTGCGACTGCGATCTGGTACAGGCCCGTCGGCTACGGGGATCTACGGATCGAGACTTCCGTGCGCCCCGCGTCTAGTGGCGAGTGGCAGCCCTCTGTGGAAATCGGGCGAGGAGCGAACCCAGACATCGCCGTGCAGCCCGACGGCTCGGCCGTCGCGGTGTGGTCGGCAAGGCCGGGCGACTACGCCATCCAGGCTGCAGTGCGCGGCTCGGACGGTATCTGGGAGCCTCCGGCAACCCTGTCCGGTCCGGCCTACGTCTTCGGCGTCTATCCGAGGGTCGCCGTGGACGGCGCGGGGAACGCAACGGCGCTCTGGTCGCGGATGAGACAGGACCAAGTGATGGCGCTCGAGAGCGCTTCGCGGCCGTTCGGCTCTGCGGGCTGGCAGCCGCCAGACACCATTGCGACGGGCCGGGTCTACGGCTATTTCCAGGGCATTTCTCACGCCGGGCTGGCCATCAGTCCCGCAGGGAACCTCGTTACCGCCTGGGAGCAATGGGACGGCAACTCCTGGGTGCGGGCCGCTTATCGGGTTCCCGGAGGGTCCTGGCCGACACCGCAGGATCTTTCGCAGCGAAGCGAAAACCTGGACCCGGTGGTCGCCGCGAACCTCGCGGGAGACGCGCTCGTGCTCTGGTCGCGCGCAGCGAGCAGTCGCCTCGACGCCTTGATCCAGGTCTCGTTTCGCGACGCCGCCACCGAGGATCTGGACCGCTCCGATGTCGATTTCCGGGAACGGCGGCAACTTTCCCGATGTCGCCTTCGACGGCTCGGGGAACGCGGTCGCGGTCTGGGCCCGCTACGTCGAGGGCGGCCCTTACCTCATCGAGGCGGCAGCGTTCGCGGAAGGCGGGGTACCACCGCCACCGGGCCCTCCGCCCGGCCCGGGTCCGCCGCCACCGGACCCACCGCCGTGTGAGCCGGCATGCCCTCCGCCGCGCACGTGCCGGGCTCCACGGGTCGTCGGCAAGAAGCTCCCGGCAGCTCGGAGCGCGATCAGGCGTGCGCACTGCGCAGTCGGGCGCGTCCGTCGGGCGCGATCCCGCCGGGCGAGGGGCCGCGTCGTCGGGCAGAGCCCCCGCGCAGGCAGGCGCGTGAAGGTCGGCACGCGCGTCAACCTCATCGTCAG
>CAWANR010000004.1:0-138762 GCA_963783465.1 uncultured Actinomycetes bacterium
CTGCACGGCCAGCGCGGCGATGCGTTCGCTCACGTCCTCGATCTCGACGTCCAGGGCACGAGCGTTCATCCGGAGCCAGCGCGGCGACACGTCGGCGGCCGTCCAGCGGTAGCTCTGCTCCTCGAGGCGGGCGACCGTTCCGTCGTCGACCACGCGGCCGTCCTCGTTGCACCAGGACGTGTAGTAGACGCGGCCGACGCCGAGCTTGCTCGCGTCCCGTGTGATCACGCGGTCGACGAGCCGCGTGGCGTCAGCCCGGAGACCAGGTACTTGTAGAGCGGAGAGACGTCGATGAGCGCCGCCGCCTCCCGGATGGCGTTGTACTCGATCTCGTGGGAGATCGGAGTACACGCTCGCGGCGAGATAGCCCGACCATTCTCGCCACTGCAGCTTGGCGTTTAGTGGCGCGGTCCCAGGGATAGAACGCGGTTCCGATGGACACGCGGATCTGGAGGACGTCGGAATTTGCTTCTCGGGGTCGAAGAAGGGCAGCGGCGCGATCGTCGCGTCCCTCACACCCCCGGTGTGTCCACCGCGACGCGCGTCCCGAGCTCGGTGTGCTCGACGGGGAGCCACGCGTACCCGATGTTCTTCTCGAGGCGGGGCGAATAGACGGCGGAGGTCACCCCTCCGCTCGCGCCGTCGGCCGAAGCCGGCCAGTCCGTCGCGTTCATCTCCAGCCGGTCGCCGTCGATCTCGACGCCGACGATCTTCTGCTTCACGCCCTCCTCGTCGCGAATCCTCGTGAGCGCGTCGCGGGCGATGAAATCCGCCTCGGTGCCCAGGTCGACGAGCCGGCCGAGGCCCATCTCGAAGGGGTTGTTCTCGTACGTCATGTCGGCGCCCCAGTTGAAGATGCCTCCCTCGATCCGGCGGATGTCCGACCGGCCCCGTCGGCCGGATCTCGTACGGCGCGCCGCGCCTCCATGATGCCGTTCCCACAGGTCCGTGTCCGCGCGAGGCGTCGAGCGAGGTAGATCTCGGATCCGACCTCAGAGGTCCAGCCGGTGCGGGTGAGGATCAGCGAGATGCCGTCCAGCTCGAGGCGGCGGAAGTGGTAGTAGGGGAGGTGAGGATCTCGTCACCGAACAGGCCCGCACGACGTCCTTCGACCTCGGGCCCTGGATTTGCAGCGGGTACGCCTCGGCCTCCGAGAGCTGCACGTCCATCCCCGCGTACGCCGCCAGCCCCTTCGCGTACGGCAGCACGTCGCTGTCCGCGAGCGCGAACCAGAACGTGTTCTCGTCCAGCCGCAGCATGACCGGGTCGTTGAGGATCCCGCCGTCCGGCGCCGTGATCAGGACGTACTTGCCCTGGCCGACCGCGCACGCGCTGAGGTCGCGGCAGGTGAGCAGCTGCGCGAAGCGGAAGCCGTCCGGGCCCGTCACCTCCACGTTGCGCTCGACGGCGACGTCCCAGAGCGTCACGTGGTTCAGCAGGTGCCAGTACTCGGCCTCGAAGTCGTCGAAGTTGATCGGGAAGAGCGTGTGGTTGTAGACGGTGAAGCCCTTCGGGCCGTGCTGCTGCGTCGCCTCGTAGAAGGGGCTGCGCCGCAGGCGCGCTCCACGCTGAACCGTCGCCATGTCGAACGGGCCGGGCATGGTCAGCAAGCATAGTCGGGCGACTTTCGGGGAGCGCGCCAGGCCGTACCGCGGTTAGTGTCGCCGCTGATGGCGACCTCGAATCACCGCACGTACGACGCCGTGATCGTTGGCGGCGGGCACAACGGGCTCGTGGCCGCGGCGTACCTCGCGCGGGCCGGGCTCAAGGTCGTCGTGCTGGAGCGGCGCCACGTTCTCGGCGGGGCGGCGGTCACCGAGGAGGTGTTCCCCGGCTTCCGGTTCAGCGTGGCCTCGTACGTCGTCTCCCTGCTCCGCCCCGAGATCGTCCGGGAGCTCGCGCTCCCGCAGCACGGCCTCGAGATCCTGCCCCTCGACGGAACGTTCACGCCGCTCGACGACGACTACCTGTGGCGTGTGAACGACCACGGCCGCACCGTGCGCGAGCTCCGGCGCTGGTCGGCGAGCGACGCGGAGGCGTACGAGGAGTACAGCCGCCTGATGGTCGAGATGGCGAGGTTCATCAAGCCGATCCTGTCCATGGCGCCCGCGGACCCGGGGCGGCTCGATCCGCGCGAATGGCTCCCCGTCGCACGTCTCGCCCGCGACTTCAACGGCCTCTCCCTGGAGCAGCGGGCGGTGTTCATCCAGCTCATGACGATGAGCGCCGCCGACTTCCTCGACCAGTGGTTCGAGACGGATCCGCTGAAGGCGACGATGAGCGCCTCCGGGATCATCGGCACGTTCCAGGGGATCCGCTCTCCCGGGACCGCCTACGTCCTGCTGCACCACTACATGGGCGAGATCGACGGCGTGCTGCGCGCCTGGGGAATCCCGCGAGGAGGGACCGGCGCCGTCAGCGAAGCGATCGCGAGCGCCGCGCGGTCGTTCGGCGCCGAGATCCGGACCGAGACCGCCGTCGAGCACTTCCTGACTCAGGGCGACGAGGTGACCGGCGCCGTCACGTCGGCGGGCGACGAGGTGACCGGGCGGGTGACGCTCTCGAGTCTCGACCCGCAGCAGACGTTCGTCCGGCTCACGCCGTCCGGCCTCCTCGCCGGGTCGTTCCTCGAGGAGGTCGCGCGCTACCGGTACCGGGGCTCCAGCGGGAAGGTGAACCTCGCCCTGGACGGGCTGCCCGAGTTCACGTGCCTGCCCGGCGCGGGCGACCACCTGCGCGGTGCGATCAGCTTCAGCCCGAGCATCGACTACATCGAGCAGGCCTACGACGACGCGAAGTCCGGGCGCTTCAGCCGGCGCCCGTACATCGACATGGTCATCCCGACCCTGGTCGACCCGTCGATGGCGCCTCCGGGCAAGCACGTCATGAGCTGCTTCGTCCAGTACGCGCCCTACCACCTGGCCGAGGGCGACGAATGGGACGACGGCCGCCGTGCTGCGTTCGGGGAGACCGTGATCGACACGATCGCGGAGCGGGCGCCGAACATCCGCGATCTCATCCTGCACGCGCAGGTGCTCACCCCCAAGGACATCGAGGACACGTTCGGGCTCTCCGAGGGGAACATCTTCCAGGGCGAGCTCTCGCTCGAGCAGCTCTTCTTCAACCGGCCCGTGCCGGGCTGGGCGCGCTACCGGACGCCGCTTCGGAACCTCTGGATGTGCGGCTCGGCCACGCACCCTGGGGGCGGGATCATGGGCGCGTCGGGACGGCTCGCGGCGCTGCAGGTACTGCGCGGGCTTCGCGGCAAGAAGGCCGCCTGAGCGTGTCCCGTGAGCAATACGACGCGGTCGTGGTCGGGGCCGGCCACAACGGCCTGGTCGCGGCGTCGTACCTGGCGAAGGCGGGGCTCCGGACGCTGGTTCTCGAGCGGCGAAGCCGGGCGGGCGGCCCTCTGGCCACGGAGGAGGTCGCGCCCGGTGTGCGCGCGCCGGTTGCGGCCGACTGCGTCGGAGGTCTCCGTGACGACGTCGTCCGTGACCTCGGGCTCGGCTCGCACGGCTTCCGCGCCATCGAGCCGGAGGTGGCGGCCTTCGCCCCGTCCGTCGACGGGCCTGGCCTCACGTTGTGGCGCGACCCGGTCCGGACGGCGACGGAGCTCCGTACGGAGTCCCGGCCGCGCGATGCCGAGGCGTACGTCGCCTTCGACCGTAGGATCCGCTCGCTGGGCGCCTTCCTGGCCCGCGTCCAGGCAACCGAGCCGCCGGACCTCGCGTCTCCGTCCCTCGCGGACGCCACCGGCGGCCTCACGCTCCTGAACGGGCTGCGGCACCTCGGGAGGGAGCAGCGGCGCGAGGCGCTGCGGGTGTTGCCGATGTCTGTCGCAGACCTCGTCGGCGAAGCCGTCGAGGGCGAGGCGCTCCGCGGCGTTCTCGGCGCGCGAGGCGTTCGGTACGCGGCGATGGGCCCCCGCTCGGCGGGGACGGCGCTCAACTTCCTGTGGGACTCGGCCTCGGGGGGAGGAGCGGCGGGCCGCACGGTCTTTGCGCGCGGCGGGCCGGACTCCCTGGTGGAGGCGCTCGTCGCCGCTGCGCGAGAGAAGCGGCGCGACGATTCGACTCGACGCCGACGTCGCGGCCATCCGAACCGGGCGAGGCTCTGTCGAAGGGGTCGCGCTCGCGAGCGGCGAGGAGGTCGACGCGCGGATCGTCGTGTCGAACGCCGACCCCAAGCAGACGCTTCTCCGCCTCGTCGACCCGGCCGAGCTCGGTCCGACCCTGGGCTGGCGGGTCGAGCACATCCGCACGCCCGGCGTGGTTGCGAAGGTGACCCTCGTCCTGGAGGGCCTGCCGGCGATCGGCGGCGTCGACGGCGAGCGTCTGCACGGGCGGATCGTCGTCGCGCCGAGCCTCGACGACCTCGAGCGGGCATTCGACGACTCGAAGTACGGCCGGATCTCCGAGCACCCGTATCTCGAGGCGACGATCCCCACCCTGTCCGACCCCTCGCTCGCCCCTGATGGGACCCACGTCCTGACCGCGCTGTTCCAGTACGCGCCACGGCGCCTCCGCGACTCGGACTGGGACGAGGCAGCGCGCGATCGTGTAGCGGACGGGGCCGTGCGGACGCTCGAGGTCCATGCACCGGGTATCGCGGACAGGATCGTCGCTCGGCACGTCGTCACGCCTGCGGACCTCGAGCGAGAGTACGGGCTCAGCGGCGGGCACCCGATGCATGGCGAGCACGCCCTCGACCAGGTCTTTGCCTGGCGGCCCCTCCTCGGCCATGCTCGGTACCGGCTTGCCGGGATCCGCGGCCTCTACATGTGTGGGGCGGGCACACACCCCGGGGGCGGAGTCACCGGCGGCCCCGGGAGGAACGCAGCCAGGGCCATCCTGGCCGACGCCCGGCGAACTCGACGCCGCAGCAAGAGACGTCGCTCACTCAGCGCGGATGCGTAGCGAGCGCGTGGATCACGGCGCGATTGAGAAGAGGCGCCATTCGCCTGGGACACCCTTCAGCTCGGCAGCGCCGCGTTCGTTGAACTGAAGCCCCGAGCCGGCGACGAGGTCCTTCACGGTGCTCGAGACGAGGACCTCGCTCGGCCGGGCCTCCTTCGCGACTCGCGCGCCGATGTGAACGGCGATCCCGCCGACTTTGCCGTCCAGCAGTTCGCATTCGCCCGTGTGCAGGCCCGCACGCACCTCGAACCCGAGCTCTTTCACTCCCTCGGTGATCGCGCAGGCGCAGCGGATCGCCCGGGCCGGGCCGTCGAAGCGAGGCGAAGAAGCCGTCGCCCGCCGTATCGAGCTCCGTGCCTCGAAAGCGAACCAGCAGGCGGCGGATCAGGGCGTGATGCTGCGAGAGCAGCTCTCGCCAGCGCGCATCGCCAAGCTCCGCCGCTTTGGCCGTCGAGCCGACGATGTCGGTGAACAGGACGGTCGCGAGCACGCCGGTCCTGCTCCGTGTCCTCCCAGGCCCGTTCGGCCCAGGTTTCGTTCAGGAACCGCTCAATCTCCTCGACGTACGAATCGGCGTCGCCGGCGAAGGGCGCGTGGTCGGGTCCGGGAAACTCGACGTGCCGCGCGCCAGGGACATGGCTCGCGATGAAGCGCGAGCCGTCGCGCATCGGTGCGGGCTCTTCGGCTCGGTTGACAATGAGCGTCGGTACCCGAATCGCGGGCAGCACGTCGCGGATGTCGATCTCCATGTTCATCTGGTTCAGCGCCGCAATCGCGCCCGGGCTTGCGCTCTGCCTGAAGAGCGTTGCGAGTGCCTCGAGGTTCCCTTCGTCGAGGCTCGGCGCAAGGCCGCGTACGACCTCCTTCATGAATGTCGGCTCGCCCCAGCGCCGATCCTCCTCCTCGGATTCCCGGCGGTAGTCCTCCTCCGTCGAGCCCCAGGGGTAGTCGGGAGCCCACATCGTTCGCGGCAGAGCACCGCAGAGGACGAGCGCCCAGGTTCGGTCGGGATAGGTCGCGGCGAAGAGTGCGCTCATCGAGCCTCCCTCTGAGAGGCCGAGCAGCGCAGCTCGCTCCGAGCCGACCGCGTCCATGACCGCGCGCACGTCGTCCATCCGAGTCTCGAGCGTGGGCGCCCCTGGGACTCGGTCCGACATCCCGGTCCCGCGCTTATCGAGCAGGATCAGGCGCGAGAAGGAAGCGAGGCGCCGGTTGAACGCAGCCCAGGCTGGTACTTGCCACACGAGCTCGACATGGGAGATTGAACCCGGGACGAAGACGAGATCGAAGGGGCCGTCGCCCAGAACTTGGTAGGCGATGTTGACGTCGCCGCTGTGAGCGTAGTGCGTCTCCGGTGTCTCCATCAGCCTTCTCGCCAAGAGTCTCGGTCGTTGGCGGCGGGTTGGCAACCCGAGCCCTGAGGTTCCGTCGCAGGTGTTCTCTGCAGACACGAAAACTTTTGCCCCAACTTTTGCCCAACTTTTGCCGCGCCGTGCGTCACGTGCCACGACTTCCGCGCAGGCGAGACGGCCAAAGACTTACCCTTGGGTCTTGAGCTCGATGGGGGGTTCGGTGGAATCGCGACTCAGGGTCACGCGGCAGCAGGTCCTGGCGTTCCGACGACGAGTCGGCGCGCTCGACGAGCGAATGCCATGGGGCTCGCAGTCGCTGCGGCGGGCCGCGTGGGCCGGCTTGCAGGACAGCATGCCGAGAGCCGCGCTGCTCTCGCTGCACGCGCGGGTCGAACGGGTCGAGTCGTCGACGTGGGAGCATCCCTCGCTCGCCCAGCTCTGGGGGCCTCGCTACAGCACCTATGTCGTCGCGAAGCAAGACTTCGCGCTGTTCTCGTTGGGAAGGCTCCCCGACAGCGCCAAGAGCCGAGTGCGGGCCGAGCGCATGGCAGAGCGGATACACGCGAAGCTCAACGGCGCGCGCGAGACCGACCGTGAGGTGGCGAGCGCGCTGAACGTCGGGAACGCGATCAGGTACGCAGCGACGACGGGCACGGTCGCCATCCGCTGGGAGGGCGCGCGAGCGCCGACCGTCTGGACCGTCGCGGCTCCCGAGATCGACCCGGCCGACGCGTGCCGCGAGCTCGCCCGACGCTACCTCCACATCTTCGGGCCGACCACGGCTGACAGGTTCGCCCGCTGGGCAGGGATCTCGCGGCGCGCGGCCGCCAATGCGTTCGCCTCGCTCGAGGGATCGCTCTTGCCGATTCGATCACCGCTCGGCGACGAGTGGCTGCTCGCAGACGACGAACCGGCTATGCGCGCCGCCGAAATGCGAATGCCCGCGGCGCCCGCGCGCCTGCTGCCGAGCGGCGATGCCTACTTCCTGCTCGACGGAGCAGAGCGGGAGCTGCTCGTGCCGCGCGCGGATCAGCGTGAGCGGCTCTGGACGTCTCGCGTGTGGCCGGGCGCGCTCCTCGTCGAAGGCGAGATCCGCGGGACCTGGAGACGGACGCAGCACATCGTGCGGATCGACGCCTGGGCACACCTCTCGCGGGGGACGCGCGACGCGATCGAGGCCGAGGCCAACGCTCTGCCGCTTCCAGGGGTCGACCGCCCGGTCGAGGTAGTTTGGAACACATAGGTCCGTCATCATTCCGGCGCGTGTGGCAATGCAAGACCTGACCCTGGTTTCCCCCCCGGTTCGCCGGTCAGCTCCCGTGAGTTGCTCGACTCGCCGCCGAAGTCAACGACGGCATCTCGCTTCCATCACCGGGCATCCCGCTCCTCCCGAGCTCGGCGTCGCGCGCGGCGAGCGCCGTGTAGCGGCCGCCGGCGAGGATCAGGTCCTCGTGGCGACCCGACTCGACGACGCGGCCGTGGTCGAGCACGACGATCTGGTCGGCGTCGCGGACGGTCGAGAGCCGGTGCGCGATCGCGATCGTCGTCCGCCCCTCGGAGAGCCGGTCGAGCGCCTCCTGGACGAGCCGCTCGGTCTCGGTGTCGAGCGAGCTCGTCGCCTCGTCGAGGACGAGGATCGGCGGGTTGCGCAGGATCGTGCGCGCGATCGCGATCCGCTGCTTCTCGCCGCCGGAGAAGCGGTAGCCGCGCTCGCCGACGACCGTGTCGTAGCCCTCGGGCAGCGCCGGCGATCACGTGGTGGATGCGCGCCGCCTCGGCCGCCGTCTCGATCTCCTCGTCGGTCGCGTCCGGCTTCGCAAAGCGCAGGTTCTCGCGCACCGACTCGTGGAAGAGGTACGTCTCCTGCGAGACGACGCCGACGAGGTCGGACAGCGCCTGGAAGCTCAGGTCGCGGATGTCGACGCCGCCGATCGTGATGCTGCCGCGGCTCGACGTCGTAGAGGCGCGCCGCGAGATAGCCGAGCGTCGTCTTGCCGGAGCCGGTCTCGCCGACGAGCGCGGTCGTCGTGCCCGCCGCGACGGTGAAGGACACGTCCTGCAGCGTCCAGTCCTCGCCGTAGCGGAACCAGACGTGGTCGAACACGACGTCGCCGGCCTGCCCGACCGCGAGCGCGTCCGGCTTCTCCTCGATGTCGACCGGCTGGTCGAGGTACTCGAAGATCCGGTCGAAGAGCGCGAGCGACGTCTGCACGTCGAGGCCGACGCCGAGCAGCGAGCCGACGGGGAAGAACAGCCGCGTCTGCAGCGTCGTGAACGCGACGAGCGTCGGGATCGAGATCGCATGTCGAGCCGTGCGCGAGCGCGAGCCCGCCGAACCAGTAGACGGCGGCGGGCATGATCGCGAAGCTCGTCTGGATCGACGCCATCACCCAGCGGCCCGCCATCCGCTGGCGCACCTCGAGGTCGGCGAGCCGCAGCGAGTCGGCTTCGAAGCGGTCGGCGAGCTCGCTCGCCGCGGCCCATCGTCTTGCCGAGCAGGATCCCCGAGACCGAGAGCGACTCCTGCACGAGGCTGGAGATGTCGGCGAGCGTCTCCTGCGTCGTCTTCGCGATCCGGCGCCGCTCGTTGCCGACGCGGCGCGTGAGCAGCACGAAGAGCGGGATCAGCGCGAACGCGAACAGCGCGAGCTGCCAGCTCAGCACCAGCATGCCGACCATGGTCGCGACGACGATCGTCACGTTCGACGCGATCGAGGTCGCGGTGTTCGTGACGACGTTCTGAACGCCGCCGATGTCGTTCGAGATCCTCGACTGCACCTCGCCGGTGCGCGTGCGGGTGAAGAAGGCGAGCGACAGGCGCTGAAGGTGCCGAAAGACCGCGGCGCGGAGGTCGTGCATCACGCGCTGGCCGACCTGATTCGAGAGCAGCGTCTGAGCCACGCCGAGCACGCCGGTCACGATTGCGATCGCGATCATCCCGGCGGCATTCAACGAGAGCGCCCTCGTGTCGTTCTCCCCGATCGCCTCGAGCACACGTTTCAGCAGGAAGGCCGGGATGACGCCGAGCCCCGCCGAAACGACGATCAGCAGGAGGACTCCTCCGAGCCGTCGCCTGTACGGCGCGAAGAGCCGAGAGATCCGGCTCAGGTTGGCGCGGCGCACCTCCGGGTCGGCAGCGCGCTCAGCCGGAGCATCGGAGGAGTGGAAGAACATGCCCATCGACGATCAGAGTACGTCGCCCGACAACGTCAAGGCTGGCCCGGATCAAACAACCGGCGGATCGACTTGCCGGCCGTCAGTCTCGCTCTGGCGCGTGAACGATCGGGCCCCATTGTGGAGCTGCGAGAAAAGGGGCCTTGCTTAGATGACGGCCGCGCGAGAGCTGCGCCTGGCGTTGACGGTCGAGGACTTCGACGCCGCCCTCGCCTTCTATCGCGACGCGCTAGGGCTCGAGCAGCGCGAGCTGTGGGAGGGTGATGACGGCCGCGGCGCAGTCCTTGAGGCGGGGAAGGCCACGCTCGAGCTGATCGACGAGAGGCACGCAAACGCGGTCGACCGGATCGAGGTCGGACGACGCATCGCAGGGCCGGTGCGGCTGGCGCTCGAGGTCGAGGACAGCGAAGCGACCGCTCAGCGCCTGGCCGAGGCGGGCGCCGAGCTGCTGGCCGGGCCTACGGAGACGCCGTGGAGACATCGCAACGTCCGCCTGCGCGCACCGGACGGGATGCAGCTGACGCTCTTCACCGTCCTCGACGCCTGAACCACCCGCCCGCTTACTTCGTCATTCCGGGCGCTGCTTTGGGCGCTCGCGATCCACTCGTTGGGGACGATCTCGCGGTACTCGCGTGGAACCCGACCTCGAGGCCTCATCCGTGGGCAGCGTCACCGTCGCCGTCCCGCTACGCGTCACTTCCACCATCTCTTTCCTCCTTCTGCTTGAGGTCCTCCAGCACGACATCCAGCCGGTCGAACCGCTCCGACCACGTGCGCAAGCCGAATATCCTCAGGGGCTGCTTCACGTTCTTTCCTGAATCTTCAACTGAGTCTTCGGAGCGCCAAGAGGAGGAGATCTTGAGCGTCCCACGGGAGGGTGGTTGCGCCTGCGGAGCGGTTCGCTACCGGCTCACGTCCGATCCACTCTTCACGCATTGCTGTCATTGCCTGAACTGCCAGCGGCAGACTGGAAGCGCCTTCGTCATCAACCTGCTGATCGAGGCAGACCGCGTGGAGTTGCTTGCGGGCATCCCGAAGCCGATCGACGTGCCTCGCGACGACGGCAGCAAACAGCGGGTCTTCCGATGTCCGACCTGCCAGGTCGCGGTCTTCAGCCAGTACGGACGCCCCGAGGTGCGGTTCGTTCGCGGCGGTACGCTCGATCAGCCTTCGGGAGTGACACCCGACGTTCATATCTTCACCAGGTCCAAGCTGGGCTGGATCACGCTCCCGGACTCGGTGCCGGCGTTCGAGGTCTACTACGACGTGGAAGCCCTGTGGCCGGCCGCCAGTCTCGAGCGGCTCGAAGCGGTCCTGACTCCGGTGACTCCCAAGCCCGAGGAACGGTAGAGAGTCAGGCAACTACGAACGAGCCGATCCAGACACCCCTTCAGTCGGCCGCTGATCGCGCGAGTTTCCAAGCCCTGGAGCGGGCGATCGGAGGCACCAGCGGCCTGGTCATATCCCCGCTTGGATTCGGCCGGGCGGCGAGCGAACTGGGCACGCTGCGAGGCGGGGTCGCCTGGTCGACGATCAAGATTCCCATCGCGTTGGCCGTGGTGGACCGCTCCGCCGGTCAGCCCACTGCGCACGAGGAGGCGCTACTCACGGAAGCCCTCACCGCGTCAGACAACGCGGCTGCGGAGGCCTTGTGGACGAGCCTAGGTCCGCCAGATGTGGCCGCGGCCGCGGTGGAAAGCATCTTGGCCGCGACGGGCGACACGTCGACGAGAGTCGAGACGCAGGTTCTTCGTCCCGGGTATACGTCGTTTGGCCAGACGGACTGGTCACTCGCTGCGCAAGCGCAGTTCATCGCTGCCCTGCCGTACCTCCCAAGCTCCGGTCTCGTTCGATCCCTCATGCGCCAGGTCGTGCCGGATCAGCGTTGGGGACTGGGAACCCTCGGTCCGGACGCCGAGATCAAGGGCGGGTGGGGCCCTGATCCGGCCGGCCGACACGTCGTTCGGCAGATGGGCATCGTCAGGCTGCCGAAAGGTCATTCCCTGGCGGTGTCATTGGCGACGATCGCTGCCGACGGGACCTTCGAGGCCGGCACCGCAAATCTCACGAACATCGCTCAGTGGCTGGCCGCGCGCGACCAGGTGACATGAACGAGATCAGTGCGCGTGCGTGTCCTCGAGCGCGACCTGCTTGTCGCTCATCCTCGTCGCCAGGAGAGCGGCCAGAGCCGTGGTGATCGGCATCGAGGCGATCAGGCCGATCGAGCCGACCAGGGCGGCGATCACCTCAACGGATACCGCCTCGGAGTTGACGGCGTCCGTGAACGAGGTACCGCCGATCGAGAAGATCAGCAACACCGGTAGCGAAGCGCCCGCGTACGCGAAGACGAGCGTGTTGACCGTCGCCGCGATGTGGTCGTGGCCCACCTCGAGGGCTCCGCGGAAGAGCCCTCTGAAGCGAAGAGCGGGATTTGCTCGGCGGAGAGCGATGACCGTTGACGACTGGCTCACTGTCAGGTCGATCAGGACGCCGAGCGCCCCGATCACCATGCCTCCGAGCAACAGCCCTTGCAGGCTGATCTTCGAGTCGGACGCACTCAACAATGTCGCCTCCTCTGAGGACGCCCCGGACAGGTGAGCGAGATGCGTGAAAGCCGAGGCGAGCTCGACAGCGAGAAAGAGGCTGAGCGCGGTCCCCAACCAGGCGGCAATCGCTTTTGCACGCACGCCGTAACAGAGGGGAATCGTGACCAGGAGAACGGCGAGCGATCCGGTTAGGGCGACAGCGACTGCCGAGTTTCCCTCGAGAATCGAGGGAATCACGAACTTGAGCACGATTATGAGGCCCGCGCAAAGGCCGACCAGTGCTCGCAGCCCGTGCATGCGGCCCGACACGAGCAGCAGCACGACGAACCCGATTCCGAGCCAGAGCATCGGCCCTCGCCGGTCGAAATCGCTGAAGGAGTAGGCGGGCAGCTTCGTCGTAGCGCCCTGCGGGGGCGGAGGATTCCGGATGAGGCGGATCGCGTCACCCGACTTCAGTCCCTCGAGCCCTGGTGCGGGGACGATCTCGAAGCTCGTGCTCGTGCCCTTGTCGCGCCCATCGCGGATTTTCGCGGTCACGATCCGGCAGCGCCCGTTGAGGCTGGTCGTGCAACTCGTCTCCCTGACCTGATCGACGACAGCCCCCTGCGAGCGTGCGATCACGAGCGAGCCTTGGTGTGCGACCTGTCCGTGGGGCCATAGCTTCACGAGCGCGATCAGCGTTCCGGCGATGAGGAGCGCGAGCGCCAGAAGCATCAGGTTGACGACGGGCGACTGGCTTGGTCGGAGCCGTGATCGGAGCTCGAGCGGCTTACGCTCCGTTTCCGTTGGAGTCGTATCCACACACGAAGCTTGATCGGCGTCGCGGACGGTAGGCCAGGCCACGCTCCTTGGCTAGCGGAGGATGGAGCGGAGGCCTCCGGCCGCGCTCGTCAGCACAAACGAGGCCGCAGCAGCGAGCACGATTGCGCCGCCCGGCGCGAGGTTTGCGTAGTACGAGAGGCTCAGACCCGCAAAGACGGCGACGAGCCCGAGCGCCGTCGCGAGCACGATCGTCGAGCGGATGCTCCAGGCTATGCGGCTCGCGGCGATCACGGGAAGCACCATCAGCGCGGCGATCAGGAGGATGCCGACGATGCGCATCGAGACCGCGATCGTGACTCCGGCCAGGCCGGCCAGGAGCACGTTGAGCGCAGCGACGGGGACGCCGCTGACACGTGCGGCCTCCTCGTCGAGCGCCACCGCGACGAGTGGCCGATACAGCGCTCCGATCAGCGCCAAGCCGAAGGCACCGAGCAGCCCTACGAGGAGCAGGTCGCCGCGGGTGACGGTGAGGATCGAGCCGAAGAGGAACGCGAACAGGTTCGCGTTGAGCGCGCCGGCCGCGGAGATGAGAACCACGCCGGCTGCAATGCCGGTGTAGAAGACGAGCGCGAGCGCCTGATCGCCGGCGGCTCGATGCTTGCTGCGGAGCCATTCGATCGCAACCGCGCCGAGCACCGAGGCGACGAGCGCGGTCGCGACCGGTGAGATGCCGAGCAGGTAGCCGGCGGCAACCCCGGCGAAGGCGACGTGGCCGACGCCGTCTCCGAACAGGCTCATCCGTCGCTGAACGAGGAAGAAGCCGACGGTGGGCGCGAGCACGCCGACGATCGCCCCGGTCGCGAAGGCGAGCCGCATGAACTCGGCGTCAAAGATGGACATGCGAGGGGTCGTGCCAGCTGGCGGGAAGGCCGGAAGGGTCGCCGTCGAAGACGATTCCTCCTCGCACGAGCACGAGGCGGTCGACGAAGCGCTCGACCGCGCCGAACTCGTGCGAGACGAACATGATCGTGACGTCGAGGTCGCGGTGAAGCTCCTCGAGGAGTGATGCGAGCGACTCCTGGGCGTCGACGTCGACCCCGGCTGTGGGCTCGTCGAGCACGAGGAGGTCGGGCTCTCCGGCCAGGGCCTTGGCGATGAAGGCTCGCTGCTGCTGACCGCCCGACAGGGTCGCGAGCGGCGCGGTTGCACGATCGGTGAGCCCGACGCGCTCGATTGCCTGTTCGACGACGTCCCGGTCGCGGTGACGAAGCGGGCGAAACAAGCCGACGCGCGGGACTCGGCCGGCCGTGACGACCTCTCGCACGCTGACCGGGGCGTCGATGCCGAGCTGCGCACGTTGGGCGAGATACCCGATCCGAGCACGCTGGCCGAAGCGCGCGGCCGGCTCTCCGAACAGGCGCGCAGTTCCCGTCTGTGGGCGTTCGAGCCCAAGAGCGATCCTGAGCAGGGTCGTCTTGCCGCCCCCGTTTGGGCCCGCGATCGCGATGAACTCGCCGAGCTCGATCTCGAGGTCGACGTCGCGGAGCACGGGCCCTCCTCCTGGATAGGCGAAGCTGACCTTCTCGAGCTCGACGGCTAGCGGCACGCGAGCGCTCGCCGCAGGTTGCGCAGGTTCGCCCGCATGAGCGAGAAGTAGTCCTCTCCCCGAGCCGCCTGAGCTTCCGTGAGACCTTCGATCGGATTCAGGACCGCCGTCTTCGTATGCGTCTCGCGCGCGACCGTCTCGGCGATTCGCGGCGAGAGCAGTGTCTCGAAGAAGATCGTCGTCGCGTGCGTCTTTCGTACGACGTCGACGACGTGCTGCAGGTCCTGCGGTGTCGGCTCGGCCTCGGGGCTGAGGCCTGTGATCCCGACCTGGCGAAGGCCGTAACGCTGGCTGAGGTAGGCGAAAGCCTCGTGGCTCGTCACGATCTCGCGGCGGGCGCAGTGGGCAAGGCCGGCTCGATACTCTCCGTCGAGCTTCCGTACGCGGGCGGCGAATCGCCTTGTCTTCTTCGGTTCGTGGAGCGCGAAGCCGATCCGCTCGACGAGCAGCTCGAAGCGCGAGGGGTCGAGCCAGACGTGCGGATCGCCGTTCTCGAACCGTCGCATGCCCGGCGTGTCGAGCAGCAGCTGGACCTTGTCGCCATGCCCTGCCGCGGCTTCGAGCTGCGGCTGGAAGCCGTGGCCGAGCAGGAGCACGAGATCGGCCGATTGGACTTCCTGCACGTCGCCGGGGGAGGCTTCGAGGTCGTGCGGCTCGACCCCGGGAGGCGTGAGGTTGGTGACCTCGACGGTGGGGCCGCCGATCGTCTCTGCCACGAAAGCGAGCGGGTAGAAGGCCGCGACGACGCGCTTCTTTCCGTTGGAGGACGAAGCCGTGTTGCCGCAGCCCGCGCCGATCAGGAGAATGCCGAGGAACAAGACGAGAACGATTTTCATTCTCATCTGAGGTACTGTAGTGGCTGTGAAGGCGCAGACACAACAAGACGCGCGTTTCGACCTCGAGCGGCATGGGCTCCGCGCGACCCGCCAGCGGCTGGCCGTCCTGCGGGCGCTTGCGGCGGAGCCGAACGACGCCACCGCGCAAGAGATCCACGCCCGGCTGGCCGAGCGCGGCGAAGCGATCGGGCTCGCAACGGTGTACCGCACGCTTGCGCTCCTCAACAGCTACGGGGTGGTCGATGCCCTGGCGCACCATCCCGGGGAGCTCTGCTACCGCCTGTGCGGCGAAGGGCACCATCACCACCTCGTCTGCGGTGAGTGCCATCGAGTCGTCGAGCTCGACGACTGCGATCTGGGGGACTGGCTGGACGGGCTGGCCGCCAAGCACGAATTCGCGATCAGCGCCCACACCCTCGAGGTGACCGGTATCTGCGCGGACTGCCGCTAGCGGGGAATCAACGGTTGAACCAGCGGGCGCGACGACTCGAGCCGAAGTCGTGCTTCTCGGCGACGAGGGCGGCGGACGGCTCGTGAAACGTGCCTGTTGCCTTCGGTCCAGAGAGGAAGTCCACGTCGACGCGACCGACGCGGCCGCCGCCGAACTCGATGTAGCAGGAGCCGAGCCCGTCGTAGGCTCCCGGCTGCTCCCCGCCTCGCAAACGCGCGATCAGCGAGGCGGCGACGACGCGCGCTGCGCCTTCGGCGAACACGCCCGCCTTCGGCACTCCGATCGTCGCGACGTCCCCGACTGCGTAGACGCCAGGAAACCGCGTCTCGAGCGTCTGCGGGTTGACGGGCACGTAGCCCTCCTGGGCCATTCCGCTCGTCAAGACCACGTCGGGGGCGCGGTGCTTCGGGACGCCGAGGAAGAGGTCGTAGGGCATCTCGCTGCCGTCCTCAAGCACGGCCACTCGGCGGGCCGGGTCGAGCGAGCTGACGCGGCGATCGGGGACGAACTCGATGTCACGCTCGGCGAAGGCCGCAACGAGCGCGCGGGACGTATCCGGTGACGGAGGGACCGGGCTCTCGAACGGGATGACGAAGGAGATCTCGCAGGCGTCGCGGACGCCCCGCGCGGACAGGTTGTCGTGCAGCAGCAGCGCGGCCTCGCTGGGTGCCGGCGGGCACTTGAACGGCGCCCCGCAGACGCCGACGATCGCTCGACCCTGCGTGAACGTGGGCAGCAACTCGCCCACCCGCTCGGCGCCAGCCACGGAGTAGAACTCGTTTCCTCCCTCGGCGAGCCCCGGCGTAGCGTCCAGGTCGTAATCGGCGCCGAGCGCCACGACCAGGAAGTCAGCCTCGTGGACACCGTCGGTCGTGGTCACGCGCCGCGTCTCGGGATCGATCGCGGTGATCGTCTGCCGCAGGAAGCGCACACCGGGCTTCGCGATGTCGCTGTACGCGAGGCGGACGGCGTCGGGCGTCGCGCGGCCGAACATCACGTCGAGCTTCGAGTACCCGAAGACAAACGAGTCGTTCTTGTCGATCAGGGTCACGTCGACGTCGTGGCCGAGCGCCTCCGACAAACTGGTCGCGAGCTCGAGACCACCGAAGCCTGCTCCGAGGACAACAACCCGGGTTTCCATTAGGCGATCGTAGTCGCCTCGACTTCGGCCGGTGCGGTTTGACGCGGACGAGCGCCGGCGCGACGATCAGGCATCCGTGATCGACATGCAAGCTCGCGCGACGAGGCACCGACGATGACCGAGATGGCGAAGACGATGCAGCGGCAACCCGACGATCTCCGTCGCATCCTCGCCGACCGGGCGCCCGTGGAAGCCTGCGCAACACGCCTGGCCGGGAGGCGGATCTTCGTCGTCGGCACGGGGACGAGCTGGCATGCCGCCAATCAGGGCGCCTACTTCCTGCGCCTGGCCGGCGCCGACGCCGAGGCAGTTTCAGCCGCCGACTCCGCCCTCTGGGGACCGGCGCCGACACCGGCCGATGCGCTCGTCCTCCTGAGTCACCGCGGCACGAAGCGATACACGAACCAGGTTCTGAAGCGCGCCCGCGCCGAGAATGTTCCGACGGTGGCGATCGGCGGCATCGGAGCGCCGGGTGTCGACGTGGAGACAGTGGCGCTGGAGATCTCCGGCACCTTCACGGCCAGCCACCTTGGCGCACTCGCCCGCCTCGCCCAGCTCGCTGTCACCCTCGGCGCCGAGCTCGGCGAGATCGACCGGCTGCCAGCTTCCGTCGCCGGCGCCCTCGACGCGCCGAGTCCCGCGGTCGAGTTGCCCGAGCGCGGGCTCGACTTCGCCGGTGCAGGCCCGAACCAGTGGACAGCGGCCGAGGGCGCCCTCAAGGTGCGTGAGGCTGCACACGTGTTCAGCGCGGGGTTCGCAGTCGAGCAGCTACTCCACGGCCCGGCGTTCGGGCTCGGCCCACGCGACGCGATTGTCTGTCTAGACGGCGGCGGCCAAGGTGCCGAACGCCTAAGTGCGCTCGCCGACGCGATCGAAGCCCGCGGTGTGCGCATCTACCGCTTCGCCGCTCGCGAGCTCGGCGAGCCGCTCTCGGTCTTCCCGCTGACCGTCACCGTCCAACGCATCGCGCTCGAGTTCGCCCTTCGGCTCGGCGCCGATCCCGACAATGTCCGCCCCGAAGAATGGGCGGAGATCGAGCTCTAGGTGCCCGAGTGCCGGAGGGTCGCGCGAGCGATCTACGTCACGCGTTCATAGGGAACAACGACCCGGGGTTTCACAGGCTGTTGGGGCTAGGTCGCTCCAGGCGCCTTGCTCGCTGCCGGGGGCGCAGCCTCCGGGAACTCCCGCAGCGTCTGACGGCGTAACGCCTCGATCGCGATGGCGGTCGTCGCGGCAAGGAGCAGCACACCGAGCAGCTGCCGGCCGCCCGCCGACGGGCCCCAGGCGAGGAAGAGCAGGTACACGGCGGAACCGCTCGCCCAGATGACGATCGGATGATGTCTGAAGGTCGGCGCGAGCCAGCGCCGGAATGCGACAGCAGGCCGGTTCGGGCCCGCCAGGAACGTCGCGAGGAGGAACAGGGCGCCGTAGACGACGAGGATGACCGCGATGTCTCGCAGCACACTCGTCTCGATCGCCCAGATCACGCTCACCGGATGCTTGTTCGCCTCCGTCTTGACTAGCGAGTCGACGACCACCCCACCCGCGAACCGCCTCAGGGAGGCGAGCACGAGGCCGACGAGGACGAGACTTGCCCCGGTTGCACCGAGCAGCATCCTGCGCCGCCCGTCCGCGAGGTAGATCGCGAGTGCGAACAGGCCGAAGACGACGATTACGAGCAACGAGCTCAGCGCTTTGAGGACCTTCACCGCCGTCTGCGCGGCGCCTAGCTGGTCCGACCTCATGATCACGACCTGGCCGGCATTCGGATCGGCGTTTGCCTTCAACCTGTCCTCCACCCCGAGCCGAGTCGCGACCCTCGTTATGAACGGGCCGAGGTCCAGCGTGACCTCTCCGTTCACGGTCGAGATGTTTCCGTTCCTTCCGAGGTCCTCGCCCTCCAGAACCTTCACGACACCCGCGTGAGCACGCTTGTTGACCTCCTTCCAGAGCGTCTGCGCCTGCTCTGTCTGCAGGAACCTGTCCGCCGCGCGGACGCTCGCGCTTTGAAGCGCCGCCGCGAGCACGGGGGCGGCCGGCTGTGACCGCGGAGGGAGCTGCTCACGCAGCTGGGCCTGCACGTCGACCCGCTCGAACAAGCGGTCGACGAGCGTCTGCGCGATCGCGCCGCGCACCTCGTCGTTGGCCAGTAGCTGCGTCGACGAGTTTGCCCATGCCTCGTCGTCGAGCAGCTGTCGCTTCGACCAGACCGTCAGCGCAGAGACGAACAGCAGGATCGTCGCCAGGGCGAACAGGCTCCAGACGAGCAGTCCACGCTTCTTGGTCATCTTCGCTTCTCCGGCTCGCGCAAGCTGCGGAACCTACATGCCCTGCAGGATCTTCTGCTTCTGGGCGTCGAACTCGGCCTGTGTGAGCACACCGCTGTCGAGCAGCTCCTTCAGCTTGGTCAGCTGCTCCATGCTCTCGTCGGCTGACGGCGCGGCCGGTGCCGCTGCCTCCTGCTCGGCTGCGGGCTCCTCGGCTGGCGCGCCCTGAGCTGCCTCTTCTTCCGCGCTTCTGGCGCCTGCCTTGCTAGCCGTGTAGGCGATCCCACCAACGGCTGCTGCACGCGCGACTGGCCGTCGTCGTCTGAGCATCTCCTGCCTCCTGGTTCGACCTGGATTTGTTTCTGGGGCTCAAGTCTGGCACGTTGAGGCGGTAGGCGTTCATCCGATGCGGATGAATGTGACCGCTTGGAAGTCGGACAAGCGGAGGGGATCCGTAGAAGTTGGCAGCTGCTTGCGGGGCCGCCCCGATGATGGTGGACGTGCGGAACGGCGATCCTTGCTAGACCGACAAAAGGTGCGCGAGGTTGCCATGAGGGCCTCGCCCGGTGAAAGGAGCCACCGATGATCACCGAGCTGAAACCGCGGCGTGCGTCCTCCGAGCGGGCGCCGACTGATGTCCGTTTCGTGAGGCCGGCGCCGGCGCGCGTTCCGAATGGACGAGTTCACTGGCTGTGGCTCGCGGCAGGCCTTGCCCTTGCCTTCGCGATCCCGTTTGTCTTCGCGGATCTGCTCGGGATGCCGCGTGATGGGTACTACCTGGTTTACGCCGCCTCGGTGGTGACGTTCCTGACGCTCTGGGTGCGCCGAACAGGGCAGGACGTGCCCGCGATGGTGAGGCGCAACTGGCGCTGGGCGATTGGGCTGGGACTGGTCTTCGGCGCGCTGATGGCATTCATCGTTCTGCGTGAGCCATCGACCGCTCATCCGCACGGCTGGACGTTTGTCGGGGGGATCCTCTGGCGCGGTGTCGGCTACGGCGCGATCGACGGACTCCTGCTTTCGAGCTTTCCGATTCTGGCAACGTTTGCCGCGTTCTCAGGCAAACCTCTTCGCCAACGGACGAGGCGAGCGGTGGCCGCGATCGGCACACTCGCGTTGGCGATGTCGATCATGTTCACGGCCGTCTATCACCTCGGCTACCCAGAGTTCCGCGGGGCAATGCTGAAGAAGCCCGTCGCCGGCGATGTGATGTGGAGTACGCCAACGCTGCTGACCCTCAACCCAGTGGGCGCACCCATCGCGCACATCGGTCTACACGTCACCGCGGTGCTGCACAGTTACAACACCCCGACATTTCTGCCACCGCACCCTTGAGCGGATCCTGAGCTGTCGATTTCGTCGCTCCTCGTTCGTCTCATAGGCGACGATTCCGAGAGGAGGAAGCGATGAAGTACATGCTGTTGATCCATCAGGGCACGACCCCCACGCCACCGTCGGAGGAGTGGGACAGGCTGTCGGAGGGCGAGCAGAAGGCGGTCTACGCCGCGTACATGGCGATCAACGAGACCCCCGGCGTCAGCTCCGGCCAGCACCTGGCGCCCCCCGAGATGGCGACCACCGTGCGCGTGCAGGACGGCAAGACGCTGACCACCGACGGCCCGTTCGTCGAGATCAAGGAGGCGATCGGCGGCTACCTGCTGTTCGAGGCCGACGACCTCGATGCTGCGATCGAGCTGGCCTCGCGGATCCCGGCGGCGAGCATGGGCGGTGCGATCGAGGTGCGTCCGATCGTGGAGGGGTAGCGATCCTCGAGCAGGTCTTCCGCGACGAGTGGGGCCGGGTCCTCGCTGCATTGATCGGCTTCCTCGGCGACTTCGACCTCGCCGAGGAAGCCGCGCAGGAGGCCTTCGCAATCGCAGCGCAGCGCTGGCCGCAAGACGGAGCTCCCGACAACCCGGGCGCCTGGCTCGTGATGACGGCGCGCAACCGGGCCATCGATCGCATTCGCCGCGATCGCACGCTGGCCGCGAAGACCCGCCTGCTCGACGTCCCCGAGCCAGTGGAGGACACGATGGACGAGACGACTTTCCCGGACGAGCGGCTCGAGCTCATTTTCACCTGCTGCCATCCCGCGCTCGCCACCGAGGCGCAGGTCGCGCTCACCCTGCGGACCCTCGGTGGGTTGACCACCGGCGAGATTGCACGCGCGTTCCTCGTTCCCGAGCCGACGATGGCGCAGCGGCTGGTGCGGGCGAAGCGCAAGATCAAGGCGGCCGGGATCCCGTTCCGGGTTCCGCCCGACCATCTGCTGCCCGACCGGCTCGTCGCCGTGCTCGCGGTCGTTTACCTGATCTTCAACGAGGGCTACGCCGGCCGCGGCGAGCTTGCGGCCGAAGCGATCCGTCTCGGCCGGGCGCTTGCCGAGCTGATGCCGGACGAGCCGGAGGTGCACGGGCTGCTGGCGATGATGCTGCTGCACGATGCCCGCCGCGAGGCGCGCTTTCGGGACGGCGATCTCGTCTTGCTCGCCGACCAGGACCGCTCGCTCTGGGACACGGCGCAGATCGCCGACGGGCGAGCAGTGCTCGACCGGGCGCTGGCCCTGCACGGCCGCGGGCCATACGTCGTGCAGGCGGCGATCGCGTCTCTGCATGCCGACGAGCCGCGCGACTGGCACGAGATCGCGGCCCTGTACGGCGAGCTCGCCCGCCTCACCGACTCGCCTGTCGTCGAGCTGAACCGGGCCGTCGCGGTCGCCGAGGAACAGGGCCCGGAGGCCGGCCTCGCGATCGTCGACGGCCTCGCTCTCGAGGATTACCGCTACCTGCACTCGACGCGGGGCGAGCTGCTGCGCCGTCTCGGTCGCAGCGCCGAGGCTCGCGAGGCCTATCTCCGCGCGCTGGCTCTCGTCCACGACGACGCCGAACGGCGTCTGCTCGAGCGGCGGCTGGCGGAGCTCGGCGCGGCCTCGGGCCCGGCCTCGCAATCGTGATCGGTGTCACCGGCGCAACAGGAGGCGTGGGCTCGCGCGTGGTGCGACACCTGCTCGCTCGAGCCGACCCGCCGCGGGTCGTCGCGATCGCGCGGCGGCCTCACGCCGTGCCCGACGCGCCGCGGCTGACGGTTCGCCGCGCCGACTACGACGACCCCACGTCGTTGCGCGATGCTTTCACCGGTCTCCACACACTCGTATTCATCTCCAGCGACGGAGTCATCGAGCCGATGCGACGTCATCACGAGCACGCGATCGCCGCGGCGATCGACGCGGGCGTCGACCACATCGTCTACACGAGCGTCGTCGACGTTACGCCGGACTCTCGCTTCTACTACGCGGCGGTTCATCGGGAGACAGAGGCGCTGCTGGCCGAATCGGGTCTCGATCACTGTCTTGCCCGGACGTCGATCTTTGCCGACTACTTCGTTGCGACCTGGGTCGCGCCGGCTCTCGAGGACGGCACGCTCGCTCTTCCGGCGGGCACTGGCCGGATGTCGCTGGTGAGCCGCGACGACACGGCGCGGGCCCTTGCCGTTGCCGCCGTCTCGCGCCGCGAGGGGATCCTCGAGCTGACCGGTGGTTCGGCTCTCACGGCGGGCCAGATCTGTGAGATCACCGAGGCGGTGACCGGGCGGCGACTGTGCTACCTGGCGCTCGACGAGGAGGCGTATCGGCAAAGGCTCGCCGAAAAGCAGGCTCCCGGGTGGCTGGTCGACGCATTTACGAGCCTGTTCACATCGGTCCAGGAAGGTCGCTTCGACGTCGTCTCCGCGGACGTGCCCACGCTCATCGGTGAGCCGCAGCAGCCTTACGCAGAGTTCATCCGCTCGGCAGCACTCCCCTCGTTGCGTTGACGATGACGGGCAGCGGCGGCGACCCGTACTCCGGGCGAGCGGTTCTCTTCTACGACGAGGCTTGCGGCTTCTGCCGGTGGTGCGCATCGAAAGCCCTCGACTGGGACCGTGAGCGGTTGGTCTTACCGCTTGCAATCACGGCGCCGGAGTCGGCGGCGCTCCTGGCAGACGTCGAGCCCGACCGGCTTCTCGCTTCGTGGCATTTCCGCGATTCGAGCGGAAACCTGTTCTCCGGCGGCGCGGCGTTCGCGCCGCTGCTGCAGCTCTTGCCCGGAGGGTCGCCGCTCGCGGCTCTGGCCTCGCGCTTCCCACGCGGGGTCGAGCGTCTCTATCGCGCTGTTGCCTCCAACCGGGGCGTGCTCGGCGCTCTCGTCACGAGCGGTGCAAGCGAGCGTGCGGACCGGTGTCTCGCGGTTCGCTCCCCGCCGATGGCGGCAGCGGAGCGCAGACCCGACCGCTAGGAGGGTTTGGCGAAACATGGCTGAGCCGCCGGGCTGCGAGCAACGTTCCGCCAAACCCTCCTGGGCGGCTAACCTCGCGCCATGGCTCGCGACGCCCCGGTCAGCCGCATCAGCCGGGCCTACCCTGACAGGGTCGAGGTGCGCGGCCGCGACCTGACCGGCGACCTCATGGGTCGGCTCAGCTTCACGGAGTACTTCCACCTGCTGCTCACCGGCCGCGAGCCGACCGAGGACCAGCGGTTCTTCCTCGACTTGCTGCTCGTCGCGATCGCAGAGCACGGGATGATGCCCACCAACGTCGCCGCCCGGATGACGCTCGCCGCCGACCCCGGCTCGCTCCAGGGGGCCGTCGCCGCCGGAATCCTCGGCGCGGGGCCTGTCGTGCTGGGGACGTCGGAAGAATGCGCTCGGCTGCTCGAGGAGACCGTTGCCTCGGGCCGAGAGCCGATGGAGATCGCGCAGGCGATCCACGACTCCGGGGGCAAAGTCCCGGGATTCGGCCACCCCGTTCACAGCCCGCTCGACCCTCGCGCCGAACGGATCCTCGAGCTCGCCGATGCCCGCGGGGTGAGCGGCCGTCACGTCCTGCTTGCACGCTCCCTCCACGATGCAGTGGCCGAGGTTTGGGGCAAGCCGCTGACGATGAACGTCGCGATGCCGATCGCGGCGGTCCTGCTCGACCTCGGCTATCCGGCGTCGGCTGCGAAAGCCGTGCCGATCCTCGCGCGGACTGCCGGACTGCTCGCGCACCTGGCCGAGGAGCAGGAGCATCCGGTCGGCTTCCTCATGGCGGAGAGGGCGGAGGAAGCGGTCGAGTACGAGCCTCCGGAGGAATGATGCTCGAGCCCGAGGTCGAGACCCTTCCCTGGGAAGAGCAGCTCGCTCTGGACGACGCGAGCTATCGCGCCCAGGTCGCCTACCTCCTCGAGCGCTCGCCGTTCTATCGGGAGAAGCTCGCGTCGGTGGAGACGAGCGGGCTCGAAGAGATCGCCGAGGTGCCCCTGACGGACAAGCGCGAGCTCCGGGCGACGGTCACCAGGGGCAATCCGATCGGCGCGCATCTGTGTGCGGCGCCGTCCGAGATCCTTCGGATCTACTCGACGAGCGGAACCACCGGCGCGCCCAGCTACGTCCCGCTGACGGCCGGCGACCTCGACAACTGGGTGACCGCGTCGGCGCGAAGCTATGCAGCCTCGGGCATTTCCCCCGGCCAGCGTATCGTCTCGACCTACAACGCAGGCCCGTTCGTGGCCGGCGCCGCTCTCGCCTCCTTCGAGCGCATCGGCCTCATGCACGTCCCTGTCGGAACCGGGAACACGGAGCTGCTCGTCCGAGCGGTGGAACTGCTCGAGCCGGAGGCCGTGGTGCTGACGCCGTCGTACGCCGCATATCTGGCGGAGAACTTCGATCTCCGAGGATCGAGTGTCGAGCGCGTCCTCGTGGCGGGGGAGCCGGGCGGGGGCGAGCCGGCCTTCCGGGCGAAGCTCGAGGAGGGCTGGGGCGCGAAGGTCACCGAGGCGATGGGCATCGGCGACATCGGCGTCTCGCTCTGGGGCGAGTGCGAGGAACAGGACGGGATGCACCTGGGCGCACGCGGCTTCGTCCACGCGGAGTTGATCGAGCCGGAGTCCGGTTCCGCTGTCCAGCTCGAAGACGGCGCGGCCGGAGAGTTGGTGCTCACCCATCTCCGGCAGCGGGCCGCTCCGCTCTTGCGCTTCCGTACCGGCGATCACGTTCAGGTCCGGACGAGCCCGTGCCCGTGTGGCCGGACAAGCGCGCGCGTGCGCTGCATCGGGCGAACCGACGACATGCTCATCGTCCGCGGCGTCAACGTCTTCCCCTCGGCGATCCGCGAGGTGGTGAGCGGATTCCAGCCCGAGGTCAGCGGCCACATCCTCGTCAAGCCCAAAGGAGCGCGCGTAAAGCAGGCGCCGCCGTTGCCCGTGAGCGTCGAGCTCGCGCGGGACGCAACCGCAGACGACGCGCTTGCGGAGGCGATCCGGGACCGGCTGCGCGCGGTGCTCGTCGTCCAGACACGGGTGGAGCTCGTGCCGTTCGGAAGCTTGCGGCGCAGCGAGTACAAGTCGAAGCTCGTCGAGCACTAGGCATGGTCACGACCGTCGTCGGGAGCTATCCCCAGCCCGAGTGGCTGATCGACCGGCAGCGGCTTGGAGAGCGGCTGCCGCCACGCGTGCGCGCGACCGAGTTGTGGCGAGTACCGGAGGCGTTTCTCGAGGAGGCTCAGGACGACGCGACGCGCCTCGCCGTTCAGGACCTGGAGCGGGCCGGCATCGACGTCATCACTGATGGGGAGATGCGGAGGGAGAGCTACTCGAACAGGTTCGCGACAGCGCTCGACGGCATCGACCTGGGCGAGCCCGGCATTGCGCTCGACCGCACGGGGCACGAGAACCCCGTCCCGAAAGTCGTAGGCCCGATCCGCCGAACGCGGCCGGTCGAGGTCCGGGACGTGAAGTTTCTCCGCTCGATCACCGACCGCCGGATCAAGATCACCGTTCCCGGGCCGTTCACGATGACCCAGCAGGCGCAGAACGACTACTACCCCGACGAACGGAGCCTCGCGCTCGCGTACGCGGAAGCCGTCAACGAGGAGCTGCGGGACCTCAAGGCAGCCGGAGCCGATGTCCTCCAGATCGACGAGCCGTATCTCCAGGCGCGCCCCGAGCCCGCACGCGAGTACGCAGTCGAGGCGATCAACCGCGCCCTCGACGGCATCGAGGGCGAGACAGTCCTACACACGTGCTTCGGCTACGCCCACATCGTTCACGACCGCCCCGCCGGCTACCCGTTCCTCCGCGAGCTCGACGACTGCATTGCAACGCACCTCTCGCTCGAGGCCGCGCAGCCAGATCTCGACCCGGAGGTCCTCCGGGACGTCCCCGGCAAGACGATCATCCTCGGAGTCCTCGATCTTGGCTCGAGCGAGGTCGAGACCCCGGAGCTCGTCGCGGACCGGATCCGGAAGGCGCTCACCGTAGTGCCGGCGGAGCGGCTGATCGTCGCTCCGGACTGCGGGATGAAGTACCTCTCGCGGGACTTGGCCGTCCGCAAGCTCCAGTCGATGGTTGCCGGTGCGCGCCTCGTGGGAGAAGATCACGCGTGAGCGCGAAGCAACAGAAAGGTTGAGTCATGTCACTGAAGCTGAACATGCTGCCGCCCAGCGTGAACAACATGTCCGTCCGCGTCTTCGTTCGGGCCGCCGGGCTGCCGTACGAAGAAGAGAATGTTTGGGGCCAAACGCAGGAAGACGAGTACCTGGCGAAGTACCCGGCCGGTCTCACGCCGACGATCGAGACCGACGAGCTGCCGAGGGGCGTCCTCGGCGAGAGCTGTGCGGTGATGATGTATCTCGCGAGTCGAGAGGGACGGGATGACCTGTATCCATCCGAGCTCGGCGCTCGCGCAATGGTCGACGGCGCGAACTTCTACACGATGAGCATCCTCTACCCGCTCGTCGCGCGCGCAACGTATCCGCGACTGAGCTTTGCCGGCTACCCGGGCGAGGTCGCGACCTCCGAGGCGGGCGACGAGGACAAGGAAGCCGCCCGTAAGGCCGCGGAGGAGGCGATCCCGCGCGTCCTCGACACGTATCGGCGCTTCTACGGCACCGACGGCGGCTTCATCGGTGGCGGCGACAGCCCGTCGATCGCGGACATCCGTCTCGTGTGCACGCTGGAGTTCCTCGCCGTCACGGACGCGGAGCTTCCGGGCTGGACGAAGGACTACATGCAGCGCGTCGAGTCTGCGCTCGGCGATGCATACAGCGAGCCGGCCGGGGACGTGCGCGGCTACATCGCGCAGGTCACAGGACAGGCGGTTGCCACGTAGCCTTCGCCTTCGACGACAAGGGACCGAATTCGGACGAGAGGAGAGGGAATGGGACTACAGATAGGTGACACCGCACCCGATTTCGAGGCGGAGACCACGGACGGGCGCATCAACTTCCACGACTGGCTCGAAGACTCTTGGGGCGTGCTGTTCTCGCACCCGAAGGACTTCACCCCGGTCTGCACGACCGAGCTCGGCTACATGGCCAAGATCAAGCCCGAGTTCGACCGCCGGAACACGAAGATCATCGGCCTCTCGGTCGATGCCGTCGACAAGCACTCGGGCTGGGCTGCCGACATCGAGGAAACCCAGGGCTACGCGCCCAACTACCCGATCATCGGCGATGCCGACTTCAACGTCTCGAAGCTCTACGGCATGCTCCCCCATGAGACGTCCGGCGATCCTGACAACCGCACGGCAGTCGACAACCAGACGGTGCGCAACGTCTTCGTTGTCGGGCCGGACAAGAAGGTCAAGCTGATCCTCATCTACCCGATGACGACCGGCCGCAACTTCGACGAGGTGATCCGCGTCATCGACTCGCTCCAGCTCACGGCAGAGCACAAGGTTGCGACGCCCGTGAACTGGCAGCAGGGCGACGACGTGATCATCGCCGGGTCGGTCTCGGACGACGCGGCCAGGGAAACCTATCCCGACGGCTGGGAATCGCCCAAGCCGTACATCCGGATCGTGCCGCAGCCCGAACGCGAGCGGTCCGGAGTCACCGCCTAGTTCGACCTAGATTGCGAGAGAGGCCCCGGCTGGGGCCTCTCTCAGTTCGGCGTTCGGTAGGTCAGGTGGACGACCGATGTGGACTCGACAACGTGCGCCGCCTCGAGCTGGAACGGCTCGCCATCGAAGCCGTCGAAGAGGCGGACGCCGTCGCCGAGCAGCACGGGCGCGACGTGCACCTGTAGCTCGTCGAGCAGCCCGGCCCGCAGGTACTGCTGGATCAAGTTCGCCCCGCCGGAGATCATCACGTCCTTGTCTCCCGCGGCGGCCCGCGCCTGGTCGAGAGCGGATTTGATCCCGTCGGTCACGAAGGCGAAGGTCGTGCCTCCCTCCTTGACGACGGTCTCGCGGGCGTGATGGGTGAGGACGAAGACGGGTACGTGGAACGGCGGATCGTCACCCCACCAGCCGTCCGCGTTCGGGTCGTCCTCCCACGGCCCCTCGCCGCCGCTGAACATCTTCCGGCCCATGACGACGGCGCCCGTTTGCCGGAGTAGCTCTTCGTGAAGCTCGTCGTCGGGACCCGTGTCGCCGCCCTCGAGACCGTGCCGCGCCCGAAAGCTCGCCAGCTTGAAGGCCCACTCGTGGAGCCGCTCGCCTCCCCGACCGAGCGGCTCCTCGAGCGTCTGATTCGGGCCGGCGACGAAGCCGTCGAGCGACGTCGTGATGTAGGCCCTGAGGGTCATGACTGCGCGATCGTCCTGACGACACCGATCGTGTGCCCCTCGGGATCCTTGACGTGGCCGAGCTCCACCTGATCCATGATCGTCTCGGGACCCATCACGCGCGTTCCGCCGAGACTCTCCGCCTTCGCGAGCGCGGCCTCGACGTCGGGCACCTCGATGTAGAACATCACGTGGCCTTCGTAGCCCTCCGGCCCGCCGCCGATCCCGCCGCCGATCCCGACGCCCTCGGAGTTGACGTTGCCCTCCCGGGCGACCATCCCGTAGTTCATCGGATTGTCCCCGTCGATCTCCCAGCCGAAGAGCTCCGAGTAGTAGTGCTGGAGCGCTTCTCCATCCTTCCCGATCACCTCGAAGTGGACGACCGGCTGTCCCATGCTGTGCTCCTTTCGCTTCGATTACAGGGAGAAGACCGAGCTCGCGGCGGAAACTCATCGGCCCAAGGAGCGATGATTCTCTCTGGCGGAGGCGGTCATACCTAGGATGTCTCAGGTGCAGACCTCTTCCGCCTCGCGCGAGCTCGAGCAGACCCTCGAGCAGCATCGCCGGGAGCTGACCGGCTACTGCTACCGCATGCTCGGCTCTCCGTTCGAGGCCGAGGACGCCGTGCAGGAGACGTTCGTCCGGGCGTGGCGGAGTATCGACAAGTTCGAAGGCCGGGCATCGCTTCGCTCCTGGCTCTACCGGATTGCAACGAATGTGTGCCTCGACATGCTGAACGGCAAGGAGCGCCGCGCGCGGCCGATGGACCTCGGGCCTGCCCGGGAGCCGATCGAGGCGAACCTGAACACGCTGCCGGAGGTGACGTGGATCCAGCCGATGCCTGACGACCCGGCCGAGGTCGCCGTCGCGCACGAGACGACGCGGCTTGCGCTCGTCGCGGCCCTCCAGCACCTCCCGCCCCGGCAACGCGCGGCGCTGATCCTCTGCGAGGTCCTGCGCTGGCAGGCGAGCGAGGTCGCGGAGCTCCTGGAGACGAGCGTCGCCTCGGTGAACAGCGCGCTCCAGCGGGCGCGCGCGACGCTCGAAGCCGGTGACTTCGACATCGCGAGCACCTCACGGTCGGTGGACGAGGCCGACGCCGAGCTGCTCGCGCGCTACGTCGCGGCTTTCGAGGCCTACGACATGGACGCGCTCACGTCGATCGTCCAGGAGGACGCGATTCAGTCGATGCCGCCATTCGACCTCTGGCTGCGCGGCCGCGACGACATCTTCACGTGGTGGTTCGGGCCGGGAATCGGCTGCAAGGGCTCGCGCGTGATTCCGACCGTGGCGGCGAACGGCGCGCCGGCCTTCGGGCAGTACAAGCCGAGCGAGTCGGGGACCGGTTACGACCCGTGGGCGCTACAGGTGCTCGAGGTCGAGGACGGTCGGATCCTCGAGTTCACGTTCTTCCTCGACACGGACACGCTCTTCCCGCTCTTCGGCCTCCCGACGCGGCTCGACTCCTAGCCTGCTTTCGGGAAGGACGCCCGCGAGCCCCATGAACGCGACGAGCTCCAGGAGCTCGGGTGACGCGTTGCACAGGACCAAGCGGCAGGACAGCCGCATGGCCGCGAGTTGGAGCCGCGCGAGGGAGTCGACGGCGACCGCGTTCGGGTCCACATCGCACGCATCGATGGTGAACGTGACCGGATGCGGCGCTGGGTCTGCCATCGGTGCAATGACCGCCCCGCCGCCCAGAACTCATCGGTGAGCGACCGATGAGTTCGGCGCCGCTCCTCGGTCTAAGTCTTCAAGATCGGTAGAAACCGGAGGGGAAGGGAGATGAACGACTGATGACCGGGATGGATAGCCGCAGACGCTGGCTCGCACTGATCGTCCTCTGCCTGGGCGACCTGATGATCGTCCTCGACTCGACGATCGTGAACGTGGCGCTGCCCTCGATCAAGGTGGACCTCGGCTTCTCCGCGACCTCGCTGGCCTGGGTCGTGAACGCCTACCTCCTCACTTTCGGCGGGTTCCTGCTCCTCGGCGGCAAGCTCGGAGACCTGTACGGCCACCGCCGGCTCTTCCTCATCGGGATCTCGCTCTTCACGCTGGCTTCGCTCGCCTGCGGGCTCGCGAGCTCGACCGGGCTCCTGGTCGCGGCGCGGGCGGTGCAAGGGCTAGGAGGCGCGGTCGTCTCCGCGGTCGCCTTCTCGCTGATCATGATCATGTTCACCGAGAGAGCTGAGCGAGCGAAGGCAATGGGTGTCTTCGGCTTCGTGCTCGCCGGGGGCGGAACGATCGGCGTGCTGCTCGGCGGCATCCTCACGGATTCTCTCGACTGGCACTGGATCTTCCTGGTCAACCTGCCCATCGGCGTCCTCGTCATCGCTCTCACCCTGATGCTGCTGCCGGCAGCCCCGGGCCCCGCCGCCTCGGAGCGCCTCGACGTCGCGGGCGCGGTCACGGTGACCGCCTCGCTGATGCTCGCCGTCTACGCGATCGTCAACGGGAACGACAAGGGGTGGACGTCCGGCCAAACGCTCGGAATGCTTGGCGCGGCGGCAGTGCTCCTCGTGGTCTTCCTGGTGATCGAGGCACGGGTGTCGGCCCCGCTGATGCCCCTCGGCCTCTTCCGGCTGCGTAACGTCGCGACCGCGAACGTCGTCGCTGTCCTCTGGGCCGCCGCCATGTTCGCGTGGTTCTTCCTCTCCGCTCTCTATCTCCAGCAGGTCCTCGGATTCAGCCCGCTGCAGGTCGGGCTCGCTTTCCTGCCCGCGAACCTGATCATGGGCGCGTTCTCGGTCGGGCTCTCCGCCATGCTCGTCCTCCGTTTCGGTCTCAGGCTGCCGTTGGCGACCGGGCTGTCGCTGGCCGCGGCCGGTCTCGTGCTCTTCGCCCGGGCGCCGGTCAGTGGGGACTACATTGTCGACGTGCTGCCGGGGATGATCCTGCTCGGCTTCGGTGCGGGCATGGCCTTCAACCCACTGCTGCTTGCGGCGATGAGCGACGTCGAGCCGGAGCGATCCGGCCTGGCCTCCGGCGTCGTCAATACCGCCTTCATGATGGGTGGCGCGCTCGGGCTCGCGGTTCTCGCCAGTCTCGCGGCCTCCCGGACTGACAGCCTGCTCTCCTCCGGGGAGGACGCGCTTGTCGCGCTCAACGGCGGCTACCACGCTGCGTTTCTCGTGGGCGCGATCTTCGCCCTCGGAGGTGCTGCGATCGGCGGCGCGTTCATAGTCAACAAGGAGCAGGCGGCCGCCCACGAGCAGCGGGAGGGGAGTCGCGCCCTGGCGGCTGCCGAGGCGGACTAAGCTCAGATACCCCCCGGTGGTATAGTTGAGGCATGCCCGGGACGCTTCAAGCGGCTGAGGTCCGCCTCGACCTCGAGGGAATGACCTGCGCCTCGTGCGCGGGGCGCATCGAGAAGAAGCTGAACGCTCTCGAGGGCGTCGAGGCCACTGTCAACTTCGCCACCGAGCAGGCCACGATCCACCCAGGCGGCGTCTCGCTCGACGCGCTCGTCGGGGCCGTCGAGTCGGCGGGCTACGGCGCGCGTCCTGCCGCGCCGGCGCATGAGGCACACGACCACGACGAGCCGCTCACCGCACTCCGCAGGCGGCTTGCGCTCGCGGTCGTCCTGACGATCCCGGTCGCTGCGCTCGCGATGCTCCCGCCGCTCCAGTTCGCGGGCTGGGAGTGGGTCGCGCTCGTACTCTCGGCGCCGGTCGTCTTCGTCTCGGGCCTGCCGTTCCACCGCGCTGCGCTGAAGAATGCGCGCCACCTCGCGGCGTCCATGGACACGCTCATCTCGCTCGGGACGCTCGCCGCCTGGGTGTGGTCGACGGTCGTCCTCGTCGGTGGGCTCGACTCGGATGTCTACTTCGAGGTCGCTGCAGTCGTTACGACTCTGATCGTGCTCGGCCGGTATCTCGAGGCTCGGGCGAGGGGGCGCTCCTCGGAGGCGATCCGAAAGCTGCTCGAGCTCGGCGCGAAGGAGGCCCGCGTCCTTCGTGACGGCGACGAGGTTCTCGTTCCGGTCTCGGAGCTCAAGGCTGGCGATCTCTTCGTCGTGCGACCCGGCGAAAAGATCGCGACCGACGGTGTCGTCGTCGACGGAGATTCGGCCGTGGACCAGTCGCTGCTGACGGGAGAGTCGGTTCCCGTGGACGTCGGGCCTGGAGCGGAGGTCGCTGGCGCGGCGTTGAACGTGTTCGGCCGGCTCGTCGTCCGCGCGACGAGAGTCGGCGCCGACACGGCGCTCGCCCAGATCGCGCGGCTCGTCGAGTCGGCGCAGTCGGGAAAGGCGCCAGTCCAGCGGCTGGCCGATCGGGTCTCGGCGATCTTCGTCCCGATTGTGATCCTGATCTCGCTTCTGACCCTCGCGGGCTGGCTCGCCTTCGGCTCCTCCGTCTCGGCGGCCTTCACGGCGGCCGTCGCCGTGTTGATCGTCGCCTGCCCGTGCGCACTCGGGCTCGCGACGCCGACGGCGCTGATGGTCGGAACCGGTCGCGGAGCCCAGATGGGCGTGCTCATCAAAGGCCCGGAGATCCTGGAGCAGACCCGGCGCGTGGACACGATCGTGCTCGACAAGACCGGAACGGTCACCGAGGGGAAAATGGAGCTCGTTGGGGTCGCGCCGCTGAACGGAGCGAGCCGCGCCGACGTGCTTCGCTTCGCGGGCGCCGTCGAGTCCGCGAGCGAGCATCCGATCGCCGAGGCTGTTGCGCGCGCCGCGCGCGCCGAGATCGCGGACCTGCCGAAGGTGAAGGGCTTCCGCAACGAGCCCGGGGTCGGCGTCACGGGCTTCGTCGAGGGACACGAGGTGGCCGTGAGCCGCAGCGACGGCAGGATCGAGGTGAGCTGGGACGGCGTTCCGCGCGCCACACTCGAGGTGCGCGACACGGTCAAGCCGACGAGCGCCGAGGCAGTCCGCGAGCTGAAGGCGCTCGGCCTGTCGCCGGTGCTGCTCACCGGTGACGCGCGTGCGACTGCCGAACGCGTGGCCGGCGAGGTCGGCATCGACCGCGTGCTCGCGGAGGTCTTCCCTGCGGACAAGGTGCGCGAGGTGAAGCGTCTTCAGGAGGAGGGGAAGGTCGTCGCGATGGTCGGCGACGGCGTCAACGACGCGCCTGCCCTCGCTCAGGCCGACCTGGGGCTAGCGATCGGCACCGGCACCGACGTCGCCATCGAGGCCTCCGACCTCACGCTCGTCTCGGGCGACCTTCGCGCCGCCGCCGACGCGATTCGCCTTGCGCGCAGGACGCTGGGCACGATCAAGGGCAACCTCTTCTGGGCCTTCGCCTACAACGTCGCGGCGATCCCGCTCGCGGTCGCCGGCCTCCTGAGCCCGATCGTCGCCGCTGCCGCGATGGCGGCGTCGAGCCTCTTCGTCGTCACGAACAGCCTGCGGCTGCAGGCGCTTCCGGAGCGTGCGGGCATGAGCAAGGTCGAGAAGCACGAGCACGGCTACGCGAAGGACAAGGAAGCGCTCGTCAAGCGCCTGCACCGGATCGAGGGCCAGGTTCGCGGGCTCGAGCGCATGGTCGAGGACGACCGCTACTGCATCGACATCCTCACGCAGATCGCGGCCGTGAACACCGCGCTCGAGGCGGTCGCTCTGAAGATCCTCGACGAGCACGTCCGCCACTGCGTCGCCGGAGCAATGACATCGGGAGACGAAGCCGACGCGGCGACGAAGACCGAGGAACTGCTCGAGGCCGTGCAGCGCTTCGCGCGAACGCGCTAGTACCGGAGCCGACCGCGGCAAGGGCGGGCTAGTCGAGGCGACGTTCCTCGGCTAGGAGTGCCCTCAGTCGCAGAAAGTGCGAAGCACTTTCTGCGAGTCCCGGGCCCGTGGCCCGGGACCTACCGGTCGCCGTGCCACGAGTCCCAGAGCGCGGCATAGGGGCCCCGGTTGGCGACCAGCTCTTCATGGGTTCCGAGCTCGTTGAGAAGGCCGTCTTCGACGACCGCGACCCGGTCTGCGTCGTGCGCTGTGTGCAGCCGGTGGGCGATGGCGACCACCGTCCTGCCCTCCAGGACCGATCCGAGCGAGCGCTCGAGATGGCGCGCGGCGCGTGGGTCGAGCAGCGACGTCGCCTCGTCGAGGACGAGGGTGTGCGGGTCGGCGAGCACGAGCCGCGCGAGCGCCACCTGCTGCGCCTGCGGGGGCGTGAGCGGGTAGCCGCCCGCCCCGACGACCGTCTCCAGGCCGTCGGGGAGCGCCTCCAGCCACTCGAGGGCGTCGACGGCCCTGAACGCCTCCGTCAGTTGCTCGTCCGAGGCGCCCGGTCGAGCGAGACGAAGATTGTCCGCCAAGGTGCCGACGAAGACATGGTGTTCCTGGGTGACGAGCGCAACCTCGGTCCGCAGCGTGTCGAGCGGCAGATCGATCAGCCGCACGCCGCCGACTTCGACGAGCCCGACGCGAGGCGGGTGGATGCCGGCGAGCAACCGCCCGAGCGTCGACTTGCCGGCGCCCGACGGCCCCACGACGGCGACACGCTCGCCCGGCTCGAGGTCGAGATCGATGCCGTGCAGGACGTCGCGGTCGGCCACGTAGGCGTAGCGCACGTCCTCGGCGCGCAGCCGGTCGCCCTCCGGCTCGTCGTCGGTCGCGTACCGGTCCGGGGGGACGCGGACGATGCCGACGAGACGCGCGAACGACGTCGCCCCGACCTGGATCTCATCGAGCCAGGAGATCAGGCGGTCGACCGGATCGGCGAGCTTGACCACATAGAGCGCGACCGCGGTGATCTCGCCGATGGAGGCGTTCCCCGAGGAGACGAGGTAGCCGCCCCAGGCAAGCGTGGCCGCGACGGGGAGGACGTACGCGAACTCGGCTGATGGAAACCACACCGTGCGCAGGAAGAGCGTGCGCATCTCGGCGCGGTAGGAGTTGTCGAGGTCGGCGTCGACTCGCTTGACGCGCTCCTCTCGGAGGCTCAACGCCTCCACGGTCCGGCCGCCTTCGACCGTCTCCCCGACGGTGCCGGCAAGCTTCGCGTACGACGCACGCTCCCAGAGGTACCCGGCCGGGGCGCGTTTCAGGTACCAGCGGGTTCCGACGAAAAGCACCGGCACGCCGACGATGCAGGGCAGAGCCGCGATCGGGCTCACCCAGACCGCCGCGACCACGGTCAGGAAGGTCGTGACCGCGGCGATGAGCGTCTCCGGGATGGCGAAGCGGATGGTTCGCGCGAGCGCGTCGACGTCCGCGGTCGTGCGCGAGACGAGATCGCCGGTGCCGGCACGCTCGACGGTCGAGAGCGGCAGGGCGAGCACCTTCTGCATGAAGTCCTCGCGAAGCTCCGCGAACATCTTCTCGGACAGGACGAACGAGGCGAAGCGCGCAAAGAAGGTGAGGATCGTCTGGGCGACGAGCGCCACTGCGAGCCAGAGGACGAGCATGTCCACATGGCGGCGCGTGGTGCCGTCCTGGATCGACTGGACGATCAGCCCGATCAGGGCCGGTCCGACCAGGCCCGGCGGCGGCGGCCGCGGCATGGAGGACGACCGTGCCGGCGAGCGGGCCCCGGTGGCGACGCCCCAGCCGCCGCGCCTGGGCGCGAAGATCGGGACCGTCGGCGATCGGAAGCAGATCGCTCACAGGTCTTCTCCTCGAGTCACGGTCCAGCGGTAGGGGCCGCTCGTCCGGAGCAGCTCCCGGTGGGTGCCCTCGGCGACGACCTTCCCGTGGTGGACGTAAGCGACCTTGTCCGCCTGGTCGAGGACGAGCGGGCTCGTCGTGACGATGACGGTCGTCCTGCCGGAACGCGCCATGTGCAGCCGCTTCGCGATGCGCGCCTCGGTGTGGGCGTCGACGGCGCTCGTCGGCTCCACGAGCACGAGGAGGTCGGCATCCGATAGCAGCGCGCGGGCCAGAACGAGCCGTTGGCGCTGGCCGCCCGAGAACGACCGGCCGCGCTCGTCGATCGTCGTCTCGAGCCCTTCCGGCAGAGCCTCGACGACCTCCTCGGCATTGGCGATCGCGACCGCGGCATGAATCTCCTCGTCGTCCGCGGCCCGGCCCCAGGGGTCGAGGCCTCGGCGAAGCGTGCCGGAGAAGAGCACCGGGTCGGCCTCGCTGACGACGATCCGTCTGCGCACCGTCTCGACCGGAAGGTGCGCGAGCTTCACATCGCCGAGCATGGCGCCGTCCTCGCTACCGAAACGCCCGAGCCGGTCGGCGATCCTGCCCGCGTCCTCGGGTGGCGAGGAGACGATGCAGGTCAGGAGGCCCGGCTCGACGACGAGGCCGGACTGCGGATCGGAGAGCGCCACCCCCATCGGCGGCTCTCCGACCGGAGTCTCGGGCTCGGGGATCTCGCGCTCGACCCGGAGGACGTTCAGCATCTTCTTGGCGCCGACGTGCGAGCGGGTGACCTTGTCGACTGCCTCGGCGGCGGTGCGCAGCGGGATGACGAGGAAGGCGGCGTACCCGTAGAAGGCGACGAGGTCGCCGACGTCGATCTTGCCCGAGAGCGCGAAGTTCGCCCCGAGCAGCGTGACGAGGACGACGAAGAGGCCGGGGATGAGCACCTGGGCCGCGTCGAGGATCGATTGCGGCAGCGCGACCCGCACTCCGGTGCGCCGCACCTCCTGCGAACGCGCGTGGTAGCGGTGGAAGAAGGCCGCCTCGCCGCCGATGCCGCGCAGGACGCGCAGCCCCGCAGCGGTGTCGGCGCCGAGCGCGGTCAGCTTGCCGACCTCCTCCCGCTGCTCGAGTTGCCGGGCCTGGAGCGGCTTGATGACGGCTCCGAGCACCAAGACGAGCACAGGGACGCCGATCAGCACGACGAGGCCGAGGACGACGGATGCCGACAGCAGGATGAACGCAACGACGAAATAGGCGACGATTGCGCCCGCCAGCCGCGCGGTGATGTCGTACGCCCCACCGGCGCGCATCGCGTCGTTCGTGATCGTCGCGACGACCTCACCCGTGGAGAGCGTGTTGCGGACGGCAGGGCCGGCACGAGCTGCGTGGTGCCCGACGACCTGCGCGAGCCTGAACGAGGCCTGGAGCCAGTTGGAGACGGCGCACCGGTGCCGCATCACGCCCGCGACCGCCTGGGTCGCACCGAGGCCCAACAGAACGAGCGTCCAGAACGCGAGCGCGTGGTTGTCGCGGACGACGAGACCGTCCTGGATCGCTCGCCCGATCGCGAAGGGCATCAGCGCCTGCGCGACCATCCAGGTGACTCCGAACAGCACGCCCGCCACGAGCGTGCCGACTTGATGGCGACCGACCCACACCAGAAGCCGCGCGGGCGAGCGGGTGTCGGGGATTCCGGGGTCGGCGAGCGGAAGCCGGATCACGGCAGGCGCCTACGGATGGATTGGAGTCGCAGCATGGGTTCGTGCGGAACCGAGTCCCGTGCTCTGATCGTAGCCAGGGGTCAGCGATCACCTCGAGCGCGCGGCGTCGACGGCCGGGGAGGAACGCGATATAACGGCTCCGATGGTCGCTGTTCCTCCGGCGCTTCTTCCCAGCGGGACGCTCTTGCGAGCGCTGGAGGCGCATGTGGACGAGCGAGGTGTCTTCACCGAGCTGTACCGGCTCGAATGGGAGACCGGCGTGAGCCCAGTCCAGTGGAACGCCGTTCGCTCCGAGGCGGGCGTGCTCCGCGGTGTCCATGTCCACATCCAGCACCGGGACTACTTGACGTTGCTGGCGGGAAGAGCCGCCGTCGGGCTGCGTGATCTACGGAAGGGGTCGCCGACCGAGGGAGTGAGCGCCCTCGTCGAGCTGAGCGGCGAGGAGCCCGCCTCGCTCGTGATCCCGCACGGGGTCGCACACGGCTTCTACTTCCACGAGCCGTCGGTCCACGTCTATGCCGTCACCGAGTACTGGAACCCGGACGATGAGCTGGGCTGTCACTGGGCCGACCCGGAGCTGGAGATCCGCTGGCCTGACCCATCTCCTCGGGTCTCGGACCGGGATGCGCGGAGCCAGCCTCTCCAGGCGCTGCTGGACGAGCTAGAGCCCTGGCAGCCGATCTGATCGGCCTGCTCAGGAGAGGCAGCCCGACGAGGCGCTCCCGCAGCTTCCACGTGACCGAGGACGAGAGCATGGCCAGGTCGCGCTCGCGCTCGAGAAGCAGAGCTACGAGCCGCGCCTGCTCCGCCTGAAGCGCGAGCACCTGCTCGTGCAGTTCCGCCAGCCGCTCGACCTGCGCCTGAAGGCGATTCTCCTGTGCGGCGAGCTCCTCGCCGAGCCGCGCGTCTTCGACAGCGACCGCGTCGAGCACCTGCTCGGCGAAAACGTCGCGCCACGTCGGGTCTTCGACACGAGCCTTCCAGGTGTCGAGCTCGTCCAGCCGCTCCTCGCTGCTCCACCCAGCGCGCTCGTGGCTCGGGAAGTGGAGGACGGTCGGGCGGGTGCCGCTGGCGGCGCGACAGCCCGGCGCCGAGAGGATCTGCTGCCACATATGGAGGTCGCTCGGGATCTCCTCGGGGCCGGCTCGCCATCCGGCCGGCAGGCGCCGGTAGAGCTCGAGCGTGTGCCCCGCGCAGCAAAGAGGCACGCGGTTCTCGCCTCCGAGGAGCAGCGCACGGTAATGCGGGAGCTCGAGGTCGACGCGCCAGTGGTGGATACGCCCCTCCGGATCGACTCGGAGCGGGAGCGTGTGGGCGAAGTCGCTCCCGGAGAGGAGCGCTTGCAGTAGCTCGAGGTGGTCCGGGAGCCAGAGGTCGTCGTCGGAGAGGTAGCAGACGATCTGGCCTTGCGCCTCCCTGAGCGCTTCGTGTCGATGCTGCTCGCCGTGGCGAGGCCCCTTCGGATTGTCGAAGAACCGGACGCGAGGATCTGACGCGGTCAGCTCGGCCATGAGCTCGCGCGTGATGCCGGGAGCCCCGTCGCCCACGACGAGCACCTCGAGGTCCGAGACCGTCTGCGCAAGCGCGCTCGCGATCGACCGTCGCAGTGTCGGCCCGTGGTCGTGCGTGGGCACGAGAACGGTCGCGGCGAGCGTCACGAGGAGAGCCCCGCGAGCGTGCGAAGTTCCGTGATCGCCCTCACCGTCGCCGCTCCCTCGGCGGCGGTGCTCCGCGGCGGGGGGCCGCCGTCGAGATGCTCGAGAAAGGCGCGGACCTCCCGAAGGAGCGGCAGCTCGGTGGAGATCGGTCGCAGCTCGGGCTCGGGCTGGGTCGTCTCGTCGAGGCTGCTCCTCTTGAAGATCCGTACGTGGTCGCTCGCCGCATCGGGCAGGACGGCGTATCCCTCCTCGCAGACGAGGCGCACCTCGCGTCGGCGCTCGGGCGAACGAGCCGAGACCTCGAACGCGTGCCAGGGATCGCGACCGACCAGGCCGATGAGCCCGACCGCGTAGCCGTCGAGGGCGTCCGCGGCGGCGCTTGTCGGCGCCATGAGCTCGCCGAAGATCTCCAGCCCGATCGAGAGCTCATGTGGCAGCAGCATCCACACAGCGTCGACGTCGTGTGCGTTTCCCCAGCCGAGCCGGGACGTGCGCAGCCCGATGACGCGTCCGAGCTCGCCCTCGCGCGCGACTGCCGAGATGAGCTCGACGCCCGGGTGGTAGCGCCACTTGTCCATCACGAACAATCGGTCCGGAGCAGCCTGCGCGAGCCGCTCGGCTGACGAGAGGGCGTCGGTGAGGGGCTTTTCGACGAAGACGGGCACGGCTCGTCCGAGTGCGCGCCCCACGACCTGCTCATGCGTCTGCGTCGGCGTCGCAACCACGATCCCCTCGACGTCGCCAAGATCGTCGACGGTCTCGACGACACTCGCGGCCCCTCCCAACTGTGCGGCGGCCCGTCCGTCCGCCGAGCGGGCCGCGACCGTCACCTCGCTTTCGAGCGCCACGAGGTCGCGAAGGATGTGACGTCCCCATCTGCCGCTGCCCACCAACCCGACCCGGATGCCCGCGCGCACACGAGGATGATTGCAGGCTCCCGACGGACGATAGGCTCAGCCGGCATGTGCTTCGACCTCGACTCGCTGCCGCCGGTCCTATCGATCGGAGGCGGTGCGGTCGAGCACCGTGATCTCATCCTCGAGAGCGCTGACGGAAATCGGTTTGCGGCCTTCCTGGCGCTTCCGGACGAGCCCAGCGGGAACGGCATCGTCCTTCTGCCCGATGTGCGAGGCCTCTATCGCTTCTACGAGGAGCTCGCACTCCGCTTTGCGGAGAGAGGGATCGCGACCGTTGCCATCGACTACTTCGGTCGCACTGCCGGCACGGAGAAGCGGGGTGACGACTTCGAGTACATGCCACATGTCGCGCAGACGACGCCCGAGGGAATCCAGGCGGATGTGCGCGCCGCGGTCGAGTATCTCCGTGACGCCGGCAGCCGGTCGATCTTCACCGTCGGCTTCTGCTTTGGCGGGCGCTACTCCTGGCTATCGGCGGCCGGCGGGCACGATCTGGCCGGGGCGGTCGGCTTCTACGGCCACCCAGGTCAACGCGAGTCGCCCGGCCCGACGGAACGCGCCGCGGAGATCGATGCCCCGATCCTGGCGCTCCAGGCCGGGGACGACCGGAACATCACGGCCGAGCTCAACGCGGGGTTCGACGCGGCGCTGACCGCGGCGGGCGTCGAGCACGAAGTCGTCACGTACCCGGGCGCCCCGCACAGCTTCTTCGACCGGCGCCACGAGGAGTTCGCCGACGACTCCGCGGACGCCTGGCGGCGGGTGCTCGAGTTCATCTCCCGCTACGGCGGCTAGCTCCGGTCAACTCGGGCAGACCGACCCCGCAGGCTCTAGGCACACGGCTACGCTCTCGCCATGAGCCGCTCGGTCATCGTCTCCACCGCTCGCACCCCGTTCGGGAGGATCGGGGGCGGCCTTGCCGGCTACCAAGCGCCCGAGCTGGGCGCGATCGCGATCAAAGCTGCGTTGGAGCGCGCAGGCCTCGAGCCCGCGGAGGTCGAGTACGTGATCATGGGCGAGGTGCTGCAGGCCGGAGTGGGCCAGGCGCCGGCGCGCCAGGCCGCGATCGGAGCGGGGATCCCGAAGGAAGTGGGGGCCGACACGATCAACAAGGTGTGCGCCTCTTCGATCCGCGCCGTTGAGATCGCCGACGCGATGATCCGCGCGGGCGACCTCGACGTCGTCGTCACCGGCGGCATGGAGTCGATGTCGAATGCGCCGTACCTGCTCAAGAGTGCGCGCTTCGGCTACCGGCTCGGCGACGGCACGCTCATCGACTCGATGGTGCACGACGGACTGACGTCCACCTTCGACGAGCGGCACATGGTCGAGCAGGCCTCGTTCGTGAGCCGGGAGCTCGGCATCTCCCGAGAGGAGCAGGACCGCTGGGCGCTGCGCTCGCACGAGCGCGCGGTCAAGGCGATCGACGAGGGGCGCTTCGCGGACGAGATCGTGCCTGTCGGCGAGGTCGACACGGACGAGGGGCCTCGGCGGGACACCTCGCTCGAGAAGCTCGCGTCGCTGAAGCCGGTCTTCGACCCCGAGGGAACGACGACGGCGGGGAACGCGCCCGGCGTGAACGACGGCGCCGGCGCAGTGATCGTCACGAGCGAGGAGTTCGCCAAGAAGCGAGGGCTCGAGATCCTGGCGACGATCGTCTCGCAGGGGTACGTCGCAGACGACTTCGCCTATCTCGCCCGCACTCCCGCGAAGGCGGGGGCAATCGCGCTCGAGAAGGCCGGCAAGACGATCGGGGACGTCGAGCGGGTCGAGCTGAACGAGGCGTTCTCGTCGGTCGTCCTCAACTCGGCGAAGATGCTCGGCGCCGACGAGGACAAGGTGAACGTGAACGGCGGCGCGGTCGCGCTCGGGCATCCGATCGGCGCCTCGGGCTCGCGAATTCTCGGGACGATGGTGCACGAGCTGCGCCGAAACGGCGGCGGCCTGGGCCTGGCGGCGATCTGCTCCGGCGGCGGCCAGGGCGACGCCCTCCTGATCGAGGTTTAAGCAGGACCTCCCCCGGAAGGGGGAACTTGCGCCAGGAGGCCAACACAGGAGCGAAAGATCGGTCCTACTGAGTACACATGCTCTGCGGCATTTCCGGACGCACGCCGCCGCGTCGGCCGGCGTTCGTCGGTCGGCTGACGTGCCTCGTCCTCCTTCTGCTCGTCGCTCTCGTCGTCTGGGCCGGCCCGGCTGCTTCCTCGCCCTGCGCGCCGACGGCGAGCTCGAGCGGAATGCGCACGCTCGCAGCGCACGCGCCCAATACCGGCGAGACCGAGTGCCAGCCCTCCGATCCGTTCGAGAAGCGGGGGAACGCGGACCCGATCTCCTTCGTGTTCTTCATCGCGATCTTCGTCGCGGCGCTGCTCGTTCCCGTCGCCGTTCCGGTCGCCTTGGGGCGGCGGGAAGACCAGCCGCACGAGTAGCCTCCGCGAGGTGAAATTCGGGCACGTCCTCGTGGTCGGGGCCGGCCAGATGGGCGGTGGCATCGCCCAGGTCGTCGCCGGCTCGGGCCGTCGCGTCTCGCTCTACGACGCGGCGCCCGGTGCGGTCGAGCACGGGCTCGAGACGATGCGGCGCAGCCTCGGCAAGCTCGCCGAGAAGGGCGGTGCCGACCCCGACGAGGTCCTCGGGCGAGTCGAGCCGGTCGCGGACCTCGTTCCGGCCGAGCTGATGATCGAGGCCGTCGTCGAGGACGCGGCCGTCAAGGAGGACGTCTTCAGGCGAGCCGACGAGACGCTTCCTCCGGAGGCGGTACTCGCGTCGAACACCTCGTCGATCCCGATCTCGACGCTCGCCGCTGCCACCGGGCGGCCTGACCGCGTGATTGGCATGCACTTCTTCAACCCCGTTCCGATGATGTCGCTCGTCGAGGTCGTCCGCGGCCGGGAGACCTCCGACGAGACGGCCAAGGCGATCACGGAGCTCGCGCGAGAGCTGGGCAAGACGCCCGCGGTGGCGAACGACTTCCCCGGCTTCGTCTCGAACCGGATCCTGATGCCGTTCATCAACGAGGCCGTCTGGGCGCTCCACGAGGGCGTCGCGGAGGCGGAGGCGATCGACACGATCGCGAAGCTCGGCTTCGCGCACCCGATGGGACCCCTTGCGCTCGCCGACCTGATCGGCCTCGACACCTGCGTCGCGATCATGGAAGTGCTCCGCGACGGCCTCGGCGACGAGCGGTACGAGCCGTGCCCATTGCTCCGCGAGCACGTGGCGGCCGGGCGGCTGGGCCGGAAGTCGGGCCAGGGCTTCTACGATTATGGGAGAGTTTGACGGGACATTGCTCGTCGCCGGGCTGCGATGGTCGTTCCGAGGCAAGGACGCAGGGAGCACTCAGGCTAGTCAGCCTGGGTGCGACTGAGGACGCCGCATCGGGACGAGCAGCGCAGCCCGGCGGCTCAGCCATGTTTCGTCAAACTCTCCTAAATGGACTTCGAGCTCACCCCCGACCAGAAGGAGATCCAGGCGCTGACGCGAGAGTTCGCGCAGGCCGAGATCGAGCCGCACGCGGCTCAGTGGGATCGCGAGCATCACTTCCCGAAGGAGCTCTTCGGGAAGCTCGCCGAGCTCGGCCTGATGGGAGCGTGTGTCCCGGAGGAGTACGGAGGCGCCGGCGCGGACTTCCTCTCCTACATCCTCATGTTGGAGGAGATCTCGCGCGCGGATGCCGGGGTCGGAGTGACCGTGGCGGTGCACACGAGCGCGGTCACGCTCCCGATCCTCACCTTCGGCACCGACGAGCAGCGCTCGCGCTTCGTTCCGCCCCTCGCGCGCGGCGAGGTGATCGGCGCCTTCGCGCTGACTGAGACCGAGGCCGGATCAGATGCGGGCTCGCTTCGCACGAGCGCGACACCCGACGGCGACGGCTGGACGATCTCGGGGACCAAGCAGTTCATCTCGACCGCCCGCTTCGCGGGAACGTTCCTGCTCTTCGCGCGCACCGACCAGGACACGCCGGGCGCCAAGGGGGTCTCCGCGTTCATCCTCGACGGCGACCACATCCGCGTCACGGGCGAGGAGGAGAAGCTGGGTCTCAACTCGTCGGTCACGAACTCGATCGCGATCGAGGGCGCACGGGTCGAGCGCGACCGCCTGCTGCACGAGGAGGGGAAAGGCTTCAACGTCGCGATGGCCACCCTCGACGGCGGCCGCATCGGGATCGGGGCCCAGGCGCTCGGGATCGCGCAGGCCGCCTACGACACTGCCCGGAGCTACGCGCTCGAGCGCAAGCAGTTCGGCAAGCGCATCGCCGAGTTCCAGGCGATCCAGTGGAAGCTCGCGGACATGGCGACCGAGATCGACGCCGCCCGACTCCTCACCTACCGGGCCGCCTGGTTGAAGCAGCAGGGGCTCCCGCACACCGAGGCGGGCGCGAAGGCGAAGCTCTTCGCCTCGGAGATGGCGCGGCGACAGACGGGCGAGGCGATCCAGATCCTCGGCGGCTACGGCTACACGAAGGAGTTCCCGGCCGAGCGCTACTACCGCGACGCGAAGATCACCGAGATCTACGAAGGCACGAGCGAGATCCAGCGGCTCGTCATCGCTCGCTCGATCCTCGGACTGACGGAACGCGCGCTCGCCTAGGGCCAGCAATAGAGCGCGTCGGGCTCGCGCTCCATGTTCTCGGCGCCGTCGGTGCGCCTCACGAGCCGAAAGCCGTGCCGCTCGTAGAAGCGGATCGCCCCCGTGTTCTTCTGGAAGACCCAGAGGTGGAGCCCCTCCGGCCGCAACTCCTTCGCTCGATCGAGAAGAACGCTGCCGACGCCGCTGCGCTGATCGGCGGGCTCGACGTAGAGCCTCTCGAGGACCGGGGCTTCGAGGTTCGTCGAGTGCTCGATTGCGAGGAACCCGAGCAGGCGCCCCTCGTCCTCTGCCACCCAGACTTCGTCGTTCTCGCGGATCGACTCGGCGATCAGCTCTACGTGCTCGTCCGGAACAAGTGGCAGGTACTCCATCTCGTTCCGTGCCCTTACATAGAGGCGCGTGAGCGGCAGGAGCTCCTCGGAGCGGGCCGGTCGGATCTCCAAGGGTCGTAATCTATGCCCATGCCTCGCGAGCGAGACGAGCCGGTCCGCCTGACACGCATCTACACGGGCGGCGGCGATCGCGGCGAGACGAGCCTCGGCGACGGGACGCGCGTCCCGAAGGTCGACTGTCGGATCGCGGCGTTCGGCGCCGTCGACGAGCTGAACTCGCAGCTCGGCGTCGTCCTCGCGACCGAGCTGCCCGCCGAGATGCGGAAGGTCCTCGCCCGCGTCCAGAACGAGCTCTTCGACCTCGGGGCAGACCTCTCCGTGCCGTTCGGCGTCACCGACCGGCTGCGGATCACCCACGAGCAAATCGCGGCGCTCGAGAGCGACTGCGACCGGTTCAACGCCGACCTTCCGGAGCTGACGAGTTTCGTCCTGCCGGGCGGCTCGGAGGCCGCGGCGCGCATTCACGTCGCACGCGCGGTGTGCCGTCGCGCCGAGCGTGAGGCGCTCGAGGCGGCCGAGGAGCTCGAGATCAACCAGCTCGCGCTCGTCTACTTGAACCGCCTCTCCGACCTCCTCTTCATCCTCGCTCGGGCTTCGAACGCCGGGGAAGAGGAGCCGCTCTGGAGGCCTGGCAACTCTTCCTAGCCTTCGCGGCGTCGTTCGTCGCGGGCTATCTCGGGTCGGCAGTCGGCCTCGTGCTGGGGACGCTTCGGTTGCCGGCGATGCTGCTCGCGGCGGGCGATGCGAGCGCGGCCGCCGGGACGAACATCGCGATCAGCGCCGCGGCGGCGGCCTCGGGCGGGCTCAAGCACGCGCGTGAAGGACGGGTCGACTGGCGCGTCGTTGCGTGGATGGCGCCGACCTCGATCGTGGGCGCGGTCATCGGCGCCCTGACCGGTCATCTCGTGCCGACGCAGCTGCTGCTCGCCGGCATTGCGGCGGTGCTCGCCTGGAACGGGATCGACCTGCTGTTCTCCCCGGTTCAGCCTCGGCCGGCGCCTGCTCCGCGGCTCGTCTCGGCTGCGATGTTCGGCTTCGTGATCGGGATCGTGGGCGGGGCGCTCGGTGTCATCCTCGGCACGCTCCGGATGCCGGCCCTGCTTCGGTCGGTCGGCCTCGACGTGCACCGGGCCGTGGGCACGAATCTCGTCGTCGGCTTCTTCCTGGGCGTGGCCGGCTTCGCCGCGCACGCGTTTCGGCTCGAGGTCGACTGGGCCCTGCTCGCGGCCGGCCTGGCAGGGGCGATCCCGGGCGCATGGCTCGGCGCCAGCGTCACGGAGCGAATCTCGGAAGCGCAGCTGAGACGCGCGATCGGGGTGGCGCTTCTTCTGATCGCAGCGATCTTCGCCGTCGAGGCGCTTGTGCGTTAGTCCCTCCTGCTACCGCCGGTGAGAGTCAAGCATCCGGCCCATCTCGATCCTGATCAAATACGCGAGCGCGATCCCCATCAGGAGGAGGACGAGCAGAAGCCAGACCGTTCGATTCGGCTTCGAGCTGACGTAGCCGCTTGCCGTCTCGAGCGCCCGAAGCTTCGCCGGCGAATGCCTCCGCGACTCGGGCTTGCTCGCAGGCTTCTGCGGGCTCGACGAAGCCGGGCTCTGGGTTTCTCCGGATGACCCGGTCCCGCCGGGCGAGCCGGAAGACGCTACGACCGGGACGACGATGGTCTTCGTGCCGGTGCTCTCAGTGGAACCCTTCTTGCCAAGGGAGCTCTTGCCGGGCACCTTCACCTTGACGCTCTTGACGACCTTCGACCCGTCCGCGGCGGTCGCGACGATCTGCACCGTGTAGGTGCCCGGCGGAAGGGACGCGCTCGGGAGGACGAAGCTCAGCGAGTGCTTGCCCGCAGGCAGCTTCGTGCGCAGCGTGCGGAGCCGGCGGCCGCCGGGGCTGAGGAGAGTCGCCTGCACGTGCGCCGGCTCCGAGAGCGAGAGCCTGACGACGAACACGCGCTTGTTCCCGCGGGACGTTGTCTTGGTCGTGGGCTTCGCCACCTTCATGACCAGCGGCGCGTCGGCCTTGACCTTGACCGTGAAGTGGAGCGAGAACGCGCCGGTGTTGCCGGCCGCATCCACGAAGCTTCCGGTAAGGGCGTGTGCGCCGACAGCGAGCGAGCTCGTCGCGAAGCTGACGTTGGAGGCGGAGATCGCGGCGGTCGCCGGGGAACCGTCGAGCGCGGCACCCTGAACCGAGGCGACCGGCTCGCTGGCGACGAGCGCGATGCTCGTCACGGAGGAGACGACCGAGCCGTCGGCGGGGGTCGCCGAAAGCATGGTCGGAGCGGTGTTGTCGATGCGGATGCCGTCACGCGTCTGTGTCGCGAGCACCGAGCCCGTGCCGTCGAGCGCGGACGCGCGCAGGTCGTAGACACCGTCGGCGACGTTCTTCGTGTCGAAGCTCGCGCTGAATGGGCGAGTGCCGTCCAGGGCGATCCTCGTCCAGCTGCCCCCGGCGGAGCGGCGCTCGAAGTCGACGCTCGCGACGGCGAGGCTGGGCGCGCTCGCGGTCAGGTTGACGACGCCGCGCAGGAGCGAGCCGGGATCGTCGAGCGTCACGCTGGGAACGGTCTGGTCGACGATCACCGGAACGATGGCGGCGGTCGCCGGATTGCCCGCAGCGTCGGTTGCGACGGCGCGGAGCTCGTAGTTGCCACTGGCGCCGGTGGAATCCCAGCTCGCCTCGTATGGAGCGGTCGTGTCCGTGCCGATGGTCGTGAAGGCGCCGCCGCCCGCCGGTCGTTGCTCGAATCGAACCGAGGCGACGCCGGAGCCGAGGTCGGTGGCGTTCGCTGCAAGATGGACGTTCGGGCCGCCGACGACCGCGCCGCCGGCCGGGTCGGTGACGGAGACGGCCGGCGCGGTGTTGTCGACGCGCGAGGTGCGCACGGAGCTCGTGCCGTTGAACGAGCCGCCGTCGGTCGCGACGACGCGCAGGTCATAGTCGCCGTCGCCGAGCGCGCTCGTGTCGAGGTTGGCCGAGAACGGCGCAGTCACGTCAGTCGCGATCTGTGTCCAGGTGCCGGCACCGGCCGGGCTGCGCTCGAAGACGACCTGGACCGTGTCGGGCTCCGACGAGGCGGTGAGCGTGACCATGCCGGAGACATTCGCGCCCGGGTCGTCGAGCGTGGGGGTCGGTGGGTTGTCGACGACGACGGTCCGGATTGCGGAGGTCACCGTCAGGCCCGCGTTGTCGACAACGACGACCTCGAGGTCTGCGTTGCCCTCCGGCGCGCCGGTCGAATCCCAGTTCGCGTCGTACGGCGCGGTCGTGTCAGTCGAGATGCTGGTGAAAGAGCCGGCGCCGTTCGGCCGCACGAGGAACTCGACCGAAGCGACACCAGAAGGCAGGTCGCTCGCCGAGGCGGCGATGGCCACCGAGCCGTTCACGTGCGCGCCGTTGGCGGGCGCAGTCAGCGCCCCGCTCGGAAGGGTCGTGTCGATGCGGACGGTCGCCGTCTGGAGAGGCTCGACGTTGCCGGCGTTGTCGGTCGAGCTGTAGTCGATCGTGTGGACGCCGTCGTTGGAGTGGTCGACCGGAGCGGGAATTGCGACGGACGTTCCGCTCTGGAAAACGCCGCCGTCAACGCGGTACTGGGTGGAGGCGACGCCCGACAGCGCGTCGCCAGGCGTGAGCGTGACCGTGACCGGCGAGCTGCTCCACCCGCTGGGCGCGTCGTCGGTCGTCGTCGGGAGCGTCGTGTCGATGCGAACCGTCGCGGAGCGCAGCGACTCGACGTTGCCGGCGTTGTCGGTCGAGCGGTACTCGATCGTGTGGACGCCGTCGTTGGAGTGGTCGGCGGGAGCGGGGATTGCGATCGACGTGCCGCCCTGGAAGGCACCGCCGTCGACGCGGTAGACGGTCGAGGCGATTCCGGAGCCCGTCTCGCTGACCGAGAGCGTCACCGTCACGGGCGAGTTCTGCCAGCCTGCCGGGGCGTCGTCGCTCGTCACCGGCATCGTGGCGTCGACCTTGGCGGCCAGGCTCGCGGCCGATGCACCGGCCTGGTTGCCGACGTGGTCGGAGATGACGTAGCGATAGCGGTAGCAGTTGTTCGAGGCGACCGTGGTGTCGGCGCCGCCCGAGAGCGTGACGGGAGCCCAGGTTCCGCTCCAGGCGCAGCTTCCGTTCGAGAGTGTCCCCGACTCGCGCTCCACGATCCCCGAAGCAGGATCGACGCCCGAGAGCGCGTCGGTCCCGTCCTGGAGCGTGACCGGCACGGACAGGCTCGTGTAGTAGCCGCCGGTGACCGAGGCGTCCTGGCCCGTCGGCGGCACCGTGTCGGGCGTGAGCGTGAAGGTCGCCTGGCTCGTGAGGCCGGCATTGTTGAGGACGGTCACGGTGTGCGCACCGGAGGCCGAGCTGCCTGCGGTCCAGTCGTAGATGCCCTGGTACGGGCTCGTCATGTCGTCGCCGCCGCCCGTCATGCCGGTGGCGCTCGGGAAGCTGATCCTGTCGACGCCGGAGCCACCGGAGTCGGTGACGTCCGCAGTAATGGTGAACGTGCCCGAGTTGCCGCCGGTCGGGCTGTAGAAGAGCGTCCCGCCGGACACGTACTGGTTGGGGTTGCCGGGTGTCTCGGCGATCGTCAGGTCGGGCGCGCTCGGCGCGCTCGTCGAGACCTTGACGACGTTCCCCGACGTGTAGATCGCCTCGTTGCCCACGTTGTCGGAGACGCGGTAGTGATACCGGTAGCAGTGGCCCGACGAGATCGTCGAGTCGGGCGAGCTGACCGCGCTCCAGGCTCCGGTGAACGGATCGCAGGTTCCGTTGACGAGGTTGGTCTCGTCGCGCTCGAGCACACCCGTCGCTGGGTTCACGCCGGAGAGCGCGTCGGTTCCGTCGCCGGTCGTGATCGTCACCGAACCGCTCGTGTAGCCGTCCAGGTAGCTGACCGAGCCTCCGGTCGGCGCCGCCGTGTCGGGCGTGACCGTGAAGCTCGAGCTCGTCGAGAGGCCGGCGTTGTTGACCGAGGTGACGGACTGCGTGCCGGAGGCGCTGCTCGAAGCCGTCCAGGAGTACGCCCCCTGGTACGGGCTCGAGGAATCGTCGCCGCCACCCGTCATCCCGGTCAGGCTCGGGAAGGTGACCTTGTCGATGCCGGACTGCGCGTCGCTCGTCACCGCGTCGACGGTGAAGCTCGCGCTGTTTCCGCCCTGCGGGTTGTAGTAGAGAGTCGTGCCCTGCACGTCCTGATTCGGGCTCCCGGGGCTTTCCGAGAGCGTCAGCGCGGGCGCGCTCGGCGCCGAGTCGTCGATACGTACGAGCTGCGAGGCAACTACCTCTTCGTTGCCGACCAAGTCGTAGGAGCGGAACTTGACCGTGGTCGTCGCGCCGAGGCTGAACGGGGCCACGTACACGGTGCCGTTGACCGGGCTCGGGTCGGAACCGTCGATCGTATAGCGAATCTCCTGGACGCCCGAGCCGCTCGCGTCGTTTGCCGCCAGGCTCACCGAGACCGAGCTCGTGTACCAGCTGCCTGCGCAGGAGCTGCCGTCGCAGGCGATCGAGCTGGTCGGGGCCGAGCCGTCTGGGGTGACCGTAAACGAGGTTGGGCTCGAGCTCAGGCCGGCGTTGTTCTGGACGGTGACGTCGTTCGGCTCGACGGGATTCCCGGCGCTCGCGCTGAAGCTGTAGGCGTAGCTCGCGCCTGACGGGCTCCCGCTCCAACCGGAGCCGAGTGCCGGGAAGCCGTAGCCCGCGATTCCGGATTCCCCGTCGCTCGACGACGCTGTGGCCGTGAAGCCACCTGCGGTGCCGGAGCGGAAGTAGACGACGCCGCCGGCGAGGGCCGCGTTCGAGAACGCTGAGAATGAGAGGCTCGGCGCGATGGGGGCGGACGTGTCGATCTTCGCCACGCTGGACGAGGTGTACATCGCCGGGTTGCCCGCGAAGTCGGAAACCCCGTAGCGGTAGCGGTAGCAGTTCCCCGAGGCGACGCTGTCCGGGCTCGTGACGGTCGTCCACGCACCGGCGAACGAGCCGCAGGCGCCGTTCGTGAGCGTGGCCGAGTCGCGCTCGAGCAGGCCCGAGGCAGGGTCTACGCCCGAGACGGAGTCGGTGCCGTTCGAGCTCGTGATCGTGAGTGAGCCGCTCGAGTCGTAACCGTCGACGTACGAGACGGACCCGCCGCTGGGCGGAGCACGATCGATCGTGACGTTGACGACAGACTGGCCGGTGTTGGCCGCGAGGTCGGTGGCGACCGCACGCAGGGCGCGGTTGCCGTCGGTGCCAGGCAGCGCCCACGAGACGCTGTAGGGCGCGCTGCCGTCGCTGCCGAGCGAGACCCAGCTCCCGCTGGAGCAGCCGGTGCTGGAGTTGTCGCAGGCGAAGAACTGGACATTGCTGAGGTCGCTGTCGGGGCTCGCTGCGCTGACGGTGAACGGATCGGGATCGGCTCCGTTGATGTAGACCGTCGGGGCTGTGATCGACACCGTGGGCGCTCCGTTGTCGACCCGCCGGTTCACGACCGGCGCCGAGCTCGTCGAGTTGCCGGCGAGGTCGGTGGCGATCACACGGAGGTCGTAGAGGCCGTCGCCGACGAGCGTCGTGTTCCAGCTCGACGGAGTTGTAGTCCATGTGTTCTGTCCCGCCGGCGAGTACTGGTAGGTGAGCGTGTCGATGCCGGAACCGCCGTCGCTCGTCGTCGAGGTGAGTGCGACGGTGCCACTGAGGTTCGCCCCGGGGTCGTTCATCGTCGCGCTCGGGGCCGTGTTGTCGACGCGGCGGTTCGCGACGACGACGGACGTGGTCGAGTCGCCTGCGTTGTTCGTGACGACGACCCGCAGGTCGTACAGGCCGTCGGCCACGCCGGTCGTGTCCCAACTGGCCGGCGTCGTCGTCCAGGTACCCAGACCCGCAGGAGAACGTTCATAAGTGATCGTGGCGACACCCGATTCGGGGTCGCTCGTGGTCGACGTGAGGCTGACCGTGCCGCGCAGGTTCGCGCCCGGATCGCCCATCGTTGCGTTCGGCGAGGAGGTGTCGACCTTCGCGTCGCCCGTGACCACCGGAGCCGAGATGTTGCCGACGTTGTCGGCGATCGTGAAGCGGTAGCGGTAGCAGTTGCCGGAGACCACGCTCGTGTCAGGACTCGAGTACGAGCCCCCGAAGGCGCTGAAGCTCCCGGTGCAGTTTCCGTTCGAGAGCGGTGCCTCCGCGCGCTCGACCAGGCGGCTCGAGGTGTCGAGGCCAGAGACCGCGTCGCTGCCGTCGCCCGTCGTGAAGCCGACCGACGCCGTCGTGTAGTACGGCCCACCCGCGAGCGCAGCTGTCTGGCTCGTCGGCGCAGACGTGTCAGACGTGACAGTGAAGGAGCTCGCGCTCGAGGTCAGGCCCGCGTTGTTGCGCGCAGTGACGTCCTGTCCGCCCGAGGCGCTCGTGCTCGCTGTCCAGCTGTAGAGGCCCTGGTAGGGGCTCGTCGTGTCGTCGCCGCCGCCACTCATGCCGGTGACGGTCGGGAAGGTCATCTTTTCGATCCCCGACTGGGGGTCGCTCGCCGAAGCATCGACGGTGAAGCTGCCGGAGTTGCCGCCCTGCGGGTTGTAGTAGAGGGTCGTGCCGGAGACGTACTGGTTGGCAGAGGCTGGGCTCTCGCTGAGCGTGAGCACGGGCGCGCTCGGCGCGCTCGTGTCGATGCGGACGAGCTGTGAGGCGACCGCCTCTTCGTTTCCGACCGCGTCGTAGGAGCGGAACTTGACCGTCGTCGTGGCCGGGACGCTGAACGGGACGGTGTAGACGGTGCCGTTGATCGGGCTCGGGTCAGACCCGTCGGTCGTGTAGCGAATCTCCTGGACGCCCGAGCCGCCGTCGCTCGCGGAGATGCTGATCGAGACCGAGTTCGTATACCAGCTGCCTGCGCAGGAAGCGCCGTCACAGAGGATCGAGCTGACGGGAGCCAGCGAGTCCGGTGTGACGGTGAAGCTCGTCGGGCTCGACGTGATCGCGACATTGTTCGTCGCGGTGACGTCGTTCGGCTCCGTCGGATCGGCTGCGCCGCCGTTGAAGGTGTAGACGCCGTCATATGGAGAGCTCGTGTCGGCGCCGCCGCCCGTCCAGCCGGAGCCGAGGCCCGGGAAGGTCAGGTGATCGATCCCGGACTGTGGATCGGACGCGGTCCCGGTGACCGAGAAGCCGCCGCCGACTCCGGTGCGGTAGTAGACCGTCGACCCCGTTGCCGACGCATTCGTGAAGCTGCCGAACGAGAGAGCCGGTGCCGCGGGGGCGCTGTTGTCCACCGTCACCGTGCGCATGCCACTCGTGAAGGAGTTGCCGGCGTTATCGGTCGTGATCACGCGCAGGTCGTAGAGCCCGTCGGCGAGAGCAGTCGTATCCCAGGCGACCGAGTAGGGGCTCGTCGTGTCGGCAGCGCCGATGTTCGTCCAGACGCCGCCGCCGGCCGGGGAGCGCTGGAACTGGGCGCTGGCAACCCCTGAGCCGCCGTCCGCCGAGTCGGAGGACACTGGGACGGCGTTGCCGGTCACGTCCGCTCCGGCGCCGGGCGAGGTGATCGCTCCGGTCGGGTTCGTGTTGTCGACGCGGACGTTCGTGACGAGCGCCGAGGTGAAGGTGTTGCCCGCGTTGTCGGTCGTCACGACCCGCAGGTCGTAGAGCCCGTCGGCAACCGCCGTCGTATCCCAGGCGACCGAGTAGGGGCTCGAGTTGTCGGTTGCGATCGTCGTCCAGGTGCCCGCCCCGGCCGGGGAGCGCTGGAAGTCCGCCTGCTGGACGCCCGAGCCGCCGTCCGCTGAATTGGAGGAGACGGTGACCGCGGCCCCGCGCACGTTGGCGCTCGCCGCCGGAGCCGTCAGCGAACCGGTCGGGTTCGTGTTGTCGACGCGCACGTTGGTGACGAGCGCAGAGGTGAAGGTGTTGCCCGCGTTGTCGGTGGTGATCACGCGCAGGTCGTAGAGCCCGTCGGCAACGGCGGTCGTGTCCCAGGCCACCGAGTAGGGGCTCGAGTTGTCGGTTGCGATCGTCGTCCAGGTGCCCGCGCCGGCCGGGGAGCGCTGGAAGTCGGCCGAGGCGACGCCAGAGCCGCCGTCGGCCGAGTTGGAGGAGACGGTGACCGCCGCCCCGCGCACGTTGGCCGAGGCTGCGGGAGCGGTGACCGAGCCGGTCGGGTTCGTGTTGTCGACGCGCACGTTGGTGACGAGCGCGCAGGTGAACGTGTTGCCCGCGTTGTCGGTCGTCACGACGCGCAGGTCGTAGAGCCCGTCGGCAACCGCCGTCGTATCCCAGGCAACCGAGTAGGGCGAGGTCGTGTCGGCGGCGCCGATGTTCGTCCAGACCCCGCCGCCGGCCGGGGAGCGCTGGAACTGGGCGTTGGCGACGCCCGAGCCGCCGTCGGCCGAGTTCGGAGGAGACCGTGACCGCCGCCCCGCGCACGTTGGCCGAGGCTGCGGGAGCGGTGACCGAACCGGTCGGGTTCGTGTTGTCGACGCGCACGTTGGTGACGAGCGCGGAGGTAAAGCTGTTACCGACGTTGTCGGTCGTGATCACGCGCAGGTCGTAGAGACCGTCGGCAACCGCCGTCGTATCCCAGGCAACCGAATAGGGGCTGGTCGTGTCGGCAGCGCCGATGTTCGTCCAGACCCCGCCGCCGGCCGGGGAGCGCTGGAACTGCGCGTTCGCGACGCCCGAGCCGCCGTCTGCCGAGTTGGAGGAGACGGTCACTGCCGCTCCCCGCACGTTGGCGCTCGCGGCTGGAGCAGTGACCGAGCCCGTCGGGTTCGTGTTGTCGACGCGCACGTTGGTGACGAGCGCGCTCGTGAACGTGTTGCCCGCGTTGTCGGTCGTCACGACACGCAGGTCGTAAAGCCCGTCCGCAACTGCCGTCGTATCCCAGGCGACCGAGTAGGGCGAGGTCGTGTCGGCGGCGCCGATGTTCGTCCACACGCCAGCCCCGGCCGGGGAGCGCTGGAACTGGGCGTTGGCGACCCCCGAGCCGCCGTCCGCCGAGTTCGAGGAGACGGTGACCGCGCTGCCGGTCACGTTGGCAGAGGCTGCAGGAGCGGTGATCGAGCCGGAAGGATTGGCGTTGTCGACGCGCACGTTGGTGACGAGCGCGCTCGTGAACGCGTGGCCCACGTTGTCAGTCGTAATCACGCGCAGGTCGTAGAGCCCGTCGGCAACCGCCGTCGTATCCCACGCGACCGAGTAGGGGCTCGTCGTGTCGGCAGCGCCGATGTTCGTCCAGACCCCGCCCCCGGCCGGGGAGCGCTGGAACTGGGCCGAGGCGACCCCGGAGCCGCCGTCTGCCGAGTCGGAGGAGACGGTCACGGCCGCTCCGCGAACGTTGGCAGAAGCCGCAGGAGCGGTAATCGAGCCGGAAGGATTGGCGTTGTCCACGCGCACGTTCGTGACGAGCGCGGAGGTGAAGCTGTTACCGGCATTGTCGGTGGTGACGACGCGCAGGTCGTAGAGCCCGTCGGCAACGGCGGTCGTATCCCAGGCGACCGAGTAGGGGCTCGTCGTGTCGGCGGCGCCGATGTTCGTCCAGACGCCGGCCCCGGCCGGAGAGCGCTGGAACTGGGCGTTGGCGACGCCGGAGCCGCCATCCGCGGAGTCGGAGGAGACGGTAACCGCGCTGCCGGTCACGTTGGCAGAAGCTGCAGGAGCGGTAATCGAGCCGGAAGGATTGGCGTTGTCGACGCGCACGTTCGTGACGAGCGCGCTCGTGAACGTATTGCCCGCATTGTCAGTGGTGATCACGCGCAGGTCGTAGAGACCGTCGGCAACGGCGGTCGTGTCCCAGGCCACCGAGTAGGGGCTCGAGTTGTCGGTTGCGATCGTCGTCCAGACGCCGGCGCCGGCCGGGGAGCGCTGGAAGTCCGCCTGCTGCACGCCGGAGCCGCCGTCGGCGGAGTTGGAGGAGACGGTGACGGCCGCCCCGCGCACGTTGGCCGAAGCCGCAGGAGCCGTCACCGAGCCGCTCGGGTTCGTGTTGTCGACGCGGACGTTCGTGACCAGTGCCGAGGTAAAGGTGTTGCCCGCGTTGTCGGTCGTCACGACGCGGAGGTCGTAGAGCCCGTCGGCAACGGCGGTCGTATCCCAGGCCACCGAGTAGGGGCTCGAGTTGTCGGTTGCGATCGTCGTCCAGGTACCTGCGCCCGCCGGGGAGCGCTGGAAGTCGGCCTGCTGCACGCCCGAGCCGCCGTCGGCGGAGTTCGAGGAAACGGTGACAGCATTGCCGCGCACGTTCGCGCTCGCAACTGGCGCGGTAATCGAGCCGGTCGGGTTCGTGTTGTCGATCCGCACATTCGTCACGAGCGCCGACGTAAAGCTGATCCCGACGTTGTCGATCGTGATCACGCGCAGGTCGTAGAGCCCGTCGGCGAGCGCCGTCGTGTCCCAGGAGACCGAGTAGGGGCTGGTCGTGTCAGCCGCGCCGATGTTCGTCCAGACACCGGCGCCGGCCGGGGAGCGCTGGAACTGGGCGGAGGCGACGCCAGAGCCCGCATCCGCGGAGTTCGAGCTGACCGTGACAGCGTTCCCGCGCACGTTCGCGCTCGCAGCCGGGGCGGTGATCGCGCCGGAAGGAATCGTGTTGTCGACGCGTACGTTGGTGACGAGCGCGCTCGTGAACGTGTTGCCCGCGTTGTCGGTCGTCACGACGCGCAGGTCGTAGAGACCGTCGGCGACGGCGGTCGTATCCCAGGCAACCGAGTAGGGCGAGGTCGTGTCGGCAGCGCCGATGTTCGTCCAGACGCCGCCGCCGGCCGGGGAGCGCTGGAACTGCGCGTTTGCAACCCCAGAGCCGCCGTCTGCGGAGTCGGAGGAGACGGTGACCGCGCTGCCGGTCACGTTGGTTGAGGCTGCGGGCGCTGTCAGCGAGCCCGTCGGGTTCGTGTTGTCGACGCGCACGTTCGTGATGAGCGCCGAGGTAAAGGTATTGCCGACGTTGTCGGTCGTGATCACACGCAAGTCGTAGAGACCGTCCGCAACCGCTGTGGTATCCCAGGCAACCGAATACGGGCTCGTCGTATCGGCGGCGCCGATGTTCGTCCAGACGCCGGCCCCGGCCGGGCTGCGCTGGAACTGGGCGCTCGCGACGCCGGAGCCGCCGTCGGCGGAGTTCGAGCTGACCGTGACCGCGTTTCCGCGCACGTTGGCCGAAGCCGCAGGAGCCGTCAGCGAGCCGGTCGGGTTCGTGTTGTCGACGCGCACGTTCGTAACCAGTGCCGAGGTAAATGTGTTGCCCGCGTTGTCGGTCGTCACGACGCGGAGGTCGTAGAGCCCGTCGGCAACGGCGGTCGTATCCCAGGCCACCGAGTAGGGGCTCGAGTTGTCGGTTGCGATCGTCGTCCAGGTACCTGCGCCGGCCGGGGAGCGCTGGAAGTCGGCCGAGGCGACGCCAGAGCCGCCGTCGGCCGAGTTGGAGCTGACCGTGACCGCGGCCCCGCGCACGTTGGCCGAGGCTGCGGGAGCAGTGACCGAGCCCGTCGGGTTCGTGTTGTCGACGCGGACGTTCGTGACGAGCGCCGAGGTGAAGGTGTTGCCCGCGTTGTCGGTCGTCACGACCCGCAGGTCGTAGAGCCCGTCGGCAACCGCCGTCGTATCCCAGGCGACCGAGTAGGGGCTCGAGTTGTCGGTTGCGATCGTCGTCCAGGTGCCCGCCCCGGCCGGGGAGCGCTGGAAGTCCGCCTGCTGCGACGCCCGAGCCGCCGTCCGCTGAGTTGGAGGAGACGGTGACCGCGGCCCCGCGCACGTTGGCGCTCGCCGCAGGAGCCGTCAGCGAGCCGGTCGGGTTCGTGTTGTCGACGCGCACGTTGGTGACGAGCGCAGAGGTGAAGGTGTTGCCCGCGTTGTCGGTGGTGATCACGCGCAGGTCGTAGAGCCCGTCGGCGACGGCGGTCGTATCCCAGGCCACCGAGTAGGGGCTCGAGTTGTCGGTTGCGATCGTCGTCCAGGTACCTGCGCCCGCCGGGGAGCGCTGGAAGTCGGCCGAGGCGACGCCAGAGCCGCCGTCGGCGGAGTTGGAGGAGACGGTGACGGCCGCCCCGCGCACGTTGGCCGAAGCCGCAGGAGCCGTCACCGAGCCGGTCGGGTTCGTGTTGTCGACGCGGACGTTGGTGACGAGCGCGGAGGTAAAGCTGTTACCGACGTTGTCGGTCGTGATCACGCGCAGGTCGTAGAGCCCGTCGGCGACCGCGGTCGTGTCCCAGGCAACCGAGTAGGGCGAGGTCGTGTCGGCGGCGCCGATGTTCGTCCAGACCCCACCCCCGGCCGGGGAGCGCTGGAACTGGGCGTTCGCGACGCCCGAGCCGCCGTCCGCCGAGTTGGAGGAGACGGTGACCGCGGCGCCGCGCACATTGGCCGAGGCTGCGGGAGCGGTGACCGAGCCGCTGGGGGCGGTCGTGTCGTTGGTGAAGGTGAGCGTGGTGGTGACCGTGTTCCCGGCGTTGTCGGCTCCCTGCACGGCCTCGGTAGGAGAGCTCGAGGTACCGGCCGACCAGGCGAAGGCCGAGGTCGAGACGTAGGGGCCGCCGACGGGCGTGGAGATCGTCTGTCCGGTGTGCGTCCAGCCCGTGGCGACACCCCCGAGGGCGGGGTAGGTCGAGGAGGCGGGGCCCGATCCGGCATCGGAGACGGCGTTTGTGAGCTGGAAGCTGCCGGCGGGGCTGCCACGGTAGTAGACGGTGGTGCCGGAGAGGAAGGCGCTGCCGGCAGGGGCGACCGAGCTCAGCGAGAGCGCGTTGGCGGGCGCGGTGTTGTCGACGCGCACGTTGGTGACGAGCGCGGAGGTGAAGCTGTTGCCGACGTTGTCGGTCGTGACCACGCGCAGGTCGTAGAGCCCGTCGGCGACCGCGGTCGTGTCCCAGGCGACCGAGTAGGGGTCGAGTCGTGTCGGTGCGCGATCGTCGTCCAGGTGCCCGCCCCGGCCGGGGAGCGCTGGAACTGGGCGGTGGCGACGCCCGAGCCGCCGTCCGCCGAGTTCGAGGAGACGGTGACCGCGGCGCCGCGCACGTTGGCCGAGGCTGCGGGAGCGGTGACCGAGCCGGTGGGGGCGGTCGTGTCGTTGGTGAAGGTGAGCGTGGTGGTGACCGTGTTCCCGGCGTTGTCGGCTCCCTGCACGGCCTCGGTAGGAGAGCTCGAGGTACCGGCCGACCAGGCGAAGGCCGAGGTCGAGACGTAGGGGCCGCCGACGGGCGTGGAGATCGTCTGTCCGGTGTGCGTCCAGCCCGTGGCGACGCCCCCGAGGGCGGGGAAGGTCGAGGAGGCGGGGCCCGAGCCGGCATCGGAGACGGCGTTTGTGAGCTGGAAGCTGCCGGCGGGGCTGCCACGGTAGTAGACGGTGGTGCCGGAGAGGAAGGCGCTGCCGGCAGGGGCGACCGAGCTCAGCGAGAGCGCGTTGGCGGGCGCGGTGTTGTCGACGCGCACGTTGGTGACGAGCGCGGAGGTAAAGGTGTTGCCGACGTTGTCGGTCGTGACCACGCGCAGGTCGTAGAGCCCGTCGGCAACCGCGGTCGTGTCCCAGGCGACCGAGTAGGGGCTCGAGTTGTCGGTTGCGATCGTCGTCCAGGTGCCGGCACCGGCCGGGGAGCGCTGGAACTGGGCGTTGGCGACGCCCGAGCCGCCGTCGGCCGAGTTGGAGGAGACGGTGACCGCGGCCCCGCGCACGTTGGCGCTCGCCGCCGGAGCGGTGACCGAGCCGGTCGGGTTCGTGTTGTCGACGCGCACGTTGGTGACGAGCGCCGAGGTGAACGTGTTGCCCGCGTTGTCGGTCGTGATCACGCGCAGGTCGTAGAGCCCGTCGGCGACGGCGGTCGTGTCCCAGGCCACCGAGTAGGGGCTCGAGTTGTCGGTTGCGATCGTCGTCCAGGTGCCGGCGCCGGCCGGCGAGCGCTGGAAGTCCGCGCTGAGCGACGCCCGAGCCGCCGTCCGCGGAGTTCGAGGAGACGGTGACCGCCGCCCCGCGCACGTTGGCCGAGGCCGCCGGAGCGGTGACCGAGCCGGTCGGGTTCGTGTTGTCGACGCGCACGTTGGTGACGAGCGCGCTCGTGAACGTGTTACCCGCGTTGTCGGTCGTCACGACACGCAGGTCGTAGAGCCCGTCGGCAACCGCCGTCGTGTCCCAGGCAACCGAGTAGGGCGAGGTCGTGTCGGCGGCGCCGATGTTCGTCCAGACCCCGCCGCCGGCCGGCGAGCGCTGGAACTGGGCGTTCGCGACGCCCGAGCCGCCGTCGGCCGAGTTGGAGGAGACCGTAACCGCGTTCCCGCGCACGTTGGCCGAGGCTGCCGGCGCCGTCACCGAGCCGGTCGGGTTCGTGTTGTCGACGCGCACGTTGGTGACGAGCGCGGAGGTAAAGCTGTTCCCGACGTTGTCGGTCGTGACCACGCGCAGGTCGTAGAGCCCGTCGGCGACCGCGGTCGTGTCCCAGGCAACCGAGTAGGGCGAGGTCGTGTCGGCGGCGCCGATGTTCGTCCAGACCCCGCGCCGGCCGGGGAGCGCTGGAACTGGGCGGAGGCGACGCCCGAGCCGCCGTCGGCCGAGTTCGAGGAGACCGTGACCGCGTTCCCGCGCACGTTCGCGCTCGCGGCCGGCGCGGTGACCGAGCCGCTCGGGGCGGTCGTGTCGTTGGTGAAGGTGAGCGTGGTGGTGACCGTGTTCCCGGCGTTGTCGGCTCCCTGCACGGCCTCGGTAGGAGAGCTCGAGGTACCGGCCGACCAGGCGAAGGCCGAGGTCGAGACGTAGGGGCCGCCGACGGGCGTGGAGATCGTCTGTCCGGTGTGCGTCCAGCCCGTGGCGACACCCCCGAGGGCGGGGTAGGTCGAGGAGGCGGGGCCCGAGCCGGCATCGGAGACGGCGTTTGTGAGCTGGAAGCTGCCGGCGGGGCTGCCACGGTAGTAGACGGTGGTGCCGGAGAGGAAGGCGCTGCCGGCAGGGGCGACCGAGCTCAGCGAGAGCGCGTTGGCGGGCGCGGTGTTGTCGACGCGCACGTTCGTGACGAGCGCGCTCGTGAACGTATTGCCCGCGTTGTCGGTCGTGATCACGCGCAGGTCGTAGAGGCCGTCGGCGACGGCGGTCGTATCCCAGGCAACCGAATAGGGCGAGGTCGTGTCGGCGGCGCCGATGTCGTCCAGACCCCGCCCCCGGCCGGGGAGCGCTGGAACTGGGCGTTGGCGACGCCCGAGCCGCCGTCGGCCGAGTTCGAGGAGACCGTGACCGCCGCCCCGCGCACGTTGGCCGAGGCCGCCGGCGCGGTGACCGAGCCCGTCGGGTTCGTGTTGTCGACGCGCACGTTGGTGACGAGCGCCGAGGTGAAGGTGTTGCCCGCGTTGTCGGTCGTCACGACGCGCAGGTCGTAGAGACCGTCGGCAACCGCCGTCGTATCCCAGGCAACCGAGTAGGGCGAGGTCGTGTCGGCGGCGCCGATGTTCGTCCAGACCCCGCCGCCCGCCGGCGAGCGCTGGAACTGGGCGTTGGCGACCCCGGAGCCGCCGTCAGCCGAGTTCGAGGAGACCGTGACCGCGTTCCCGCGCACGTTGGCGCTCGCCGCCGGAGCAGTGACCGCGCCCGTCGGGTTCGTGTTGTCGACGCGCACGTTCGTGATCAGGGCCGAGGTAAAGGTGTTGGCGGCGTTGTCGGTCGTCACCACACGCAGGTCGTAGAGCCCGTCGGCAACCGCCGTCGTATCCCAGGCAACCGAATAGGGCGAGGTCGTGTCGGCGGCGCCGATGTTCGTCCAGACCCCACCCCCGGCCGGGGAGCGCTGGAACTGGGCGTTCGCGACGCCCGAGCCGCCGTCCGCGGAGTTCGAGCTGACCGTAACCGCGTTCCCGCGCACGTTGGCCGAGGCTGCAGGAGCGGTGACCGAGCCGGTCGGGTTCGTGGTGTCGAGCTTGAGGGCGATCAGCTGGCCGATCGAAGAACCGATCTGATCCGTTGTCGCGGTTCTCGTCCCGGTCGCGCCGGCCGCGGCGAACGGCTCGGTCGCGCCCTCGTTCCTCGTGCTCACGCCGCTCGTCGACGCATCTTCGTAGCGCTCGGTCATCGACGCCGGGGGAGTGACGTCCGTCGACGGGCTGCTCGTGCTCCCGAAGAGGCCGATCAGCATCGTGTTGGCCGTCTGCGTCGTGATCGAGGGCGCAAGGATGTTCGTCGTGCTCGTCCCGTTCACGGAGCCGCCGAACTGGTCGACGGGCGCGGTGTTGTCGACTCCCTTGAGCGCGATGATTCCGCCCGACGCCTTGGCCGACGTCGCGCCCCAGGCCCACGTATACGAGGCGGGCTCCGCCGCGCCGGCGACCTTCCAGAACGTCTGGCTGGCGTTCACGTTGGTGTAGTCCTGCCGCAGCGTCGCCCAGCCCGGTGCAGTCGACGTCCAACCCGCGGAGGTGATCGCTCCGATTCCCGTACCTCCGCGTACGGTGACCTGAGCGACCAAGAGGTTGTTCTCGACGACGCCGGCGGGCTTGTTGATCACGAGCGTCGTGGCGCCTCCTGCGTTGTTCGCCGCACTTGCGTTCACGTAGGTGATTGCCGGGTCGATCACGTAGGGCAGAGGCAGGTTCGCGTCATCAAGGCGAAGATCGAGCAGCCAGCCGCGCCGGTCGCGGGACAGTGACCAACGAAGGCCGCCGGGCGTGACGTCGCGTCCTGCCGAGTCGAGGAGCGCCACCGGCTCGATGTGCACGCCGGCCAGCGTGTGGCCCGACCACATACCAACGGCGCCGTCACTACCGACGAGTGGCTCGAGGTCGCCTGTCGCGAGCCGCCAGCTCCAGGTCTTAGGGCCCTGGCGGTGATCGACGGTCAGGAACTGCTCGGTCTTCCGGGGGGCGACCACGATCGTCTCGCGGCCAAACGGGGTGTTCCGGGCTGCGCCGTTCGTGTAGCGCGCCCAGTCGCGGCGGCTCGTGCCGATGCCCTGGATCGAGACCGCGGAGCCCTTACGGCTGACCGCGAAGCCCTTGCGGTCGATCCGGACGTGGACTCCCTTGGCCGGCTGTCTGCTGAGCGAGGCACTCGGGCTCGGAGCGCCGAGAGAGCTGAGGAAGAGCGGGGACGAGGGTGCTCCGTCGCCGAGTCGAATCGCCTTGACAGCGGCCATCGAGCCGACGGCCAAGACGCAGGCAAGGAGGCCGAGGACAGTCGTCTGCCGCATGGACGACTGCCCTCGGTTCTGTGGGAGAGACGAAGCTCTCACCGGCCGCACATCGTTTGGAAACGCCGCCATTTCTGCTTCGAGTTTTCGCTCTTACGCGTAGGAAGGCGGGCGGCAGCCAGGTATGAATTCCGTATGAGCCTTCGAAATCACTCGCACGAGTGACGCCGTACGGATGAATCCGGTCGGAACCAAGCCCCACCTGCTGATCGTCGACGACGACGAGGACATTCGCGCGCTGCTCCGGTTGATCCTCGAGCGGGCGGGCTACGAGGTCGACGACCAGGCCGACGGACGTGCCGCGCTGCGTGCTTTTCACAACGGCGACCACGATCTCGTGCTCCTCGACGTGACGATGCCGGACCTCGACGGGTGGGAGCTGCTCGAGCGGATCCGGGACCTGAGCGAGGTGCCCGTGCTCATGCTCACCGCTCGCGATTCGGAGTCCGATCGGGTTCGCGGTCTGCGCGGCGGCGCGGACGACTACGTGACGAAACCGTTCGACCGCGACGAGCTCGTCGCGCGTGTCGAGGCTCTACTCCGGCGGGCGCCGCGCGACGACGAGCCGGTCTCGTACACGGACTCGTTCATGCAGGTTGACTTCGTCCAGCGGACCGCTGTCGTCGAGGGAAGCCAGGTCCCTTTGACGAGGCTCGAGTACAACGTGCTGGAGGCGTTCGTCAAGCACCCGAACCAGGTCCTCAGCCAGGACCAGCTCCTGGACCTTGCGTGGGAGGATCCCGAGTCGGTCTCGCGTGACCAGGTGAAGCTCTACGTCGGGTACCTCCGCCGAAAGCTCGGCAAGCGCGGCGACGAGTCGCCGATCGAAACAGTCCGCGGCTTCGGCTATCGGTTTCGCCCGGCCGGGCGGTAGCTACTCATCGTGTAGCGCGTTGTGGATCGCGGCGAGCAGCTCCTCGTTGTCGATCGGCTTCTGGATGAAGGAGTGGGCCCCGGCGACGAGGGCGCGCTGCCCCGTGCTCGTCGGCTCGCGAGCGCTGACGACGACGACCGGGATGTGGGCAAGCGCTGGGAATATCTTCAGCCGCTCCATGACGACGATGCCGTCTCCTCCCGGCAGGCCGAAGTCGAGGAGGATCAGATCCGGCCGCTCCTCGCGAGCGGTTCCGATCGCGCCGATGGCGTCGACGGCGAAGGCCGTCTCGTACCCGCCGGCTTCGAGCCGGATCTTGAGCAGCTGGCGCGTGTCCTGGTCGTCTTCGACTATCAGGATCTTCGCCACGCCCGCGAGCGTAACGCTCCTAGCGGGCGCCGCCTACCCAGGGCGAGACCGAACCATGACTCTCCACAGCCAGGTGTCTCCACCGCCCATGTCCGGTGCCAGGCACGGACACGTCTCGCGCGGACTTGTCGGGGCTACTCGCCTGAGCTGACGAGCCGCGGGCCAAGGAGGGCGTCGATGCGCCCTGTCAGGTCGCGTGCATCGAACGGCTTCTTGACGTATTCGTCCGCGCCGGCCGCGGCGCCGCCCGAGACGTCGGTGGCCTGAGCCTTCGCGGTCAGCAGGATGATCGGCATCGTGCTCGTCGTCGCGTTGCGGCGGATCTCCCGAGTGACCTCGAAGCCGTCGAGGCCCGGCATCATCACGTCGAGGACTGCGAGCGCCGGAACGAGCTCGAGGACGAGCTCGAAGAGCCTCGTCGCCGGTCCGCGCCTGGACGATCTCGTAGCCCGCCCGCTCGAGGCGGAACGTGAGGAGCTGGAGGATGTCCTCGTCGTCGTCGGCGACGAGCACCACAGGCGGGCAGCCGCCCGTGGCTCGATCATGCTGCTTCCTCGACCTTCTCAGCCGCGACCGTGAGGGGAAGGTCGACCCGGAACGTCGTCCCGCGCCCCTCCTTGCTGTCGATCACGATCGTGCCCTTGTGCGCGTCGACGATCGCCTTGACGATTGCGAGCCCGAGGCCCGTTCCCGGGATCGCCTGGTCATCGGCCACGGACGAGCGGAAGAAGCGCTCGAACAGCCGCGGCTGGTCGGCAACGGGGATGCCGATGCCGGTGTCGGAGACCTCGATCGCCACGTGGTCGCCGTTCAGCCGCGTGCTGACCTCGACGCTGCCGCCCTCCGGGGTGAACTTGAGCGCGTTCGAGACGAGGTTGTCGAGGACCTGCGCAAGGCGGCCCTTGTCTCCCACGAAGGCGGGGACCGGCTCGGCGGAGAGCACGAGGTCGATCGACTTCTGGGCTGCCGCCGGCGCGATCCCCTCGACGCAGTGGGTAGCCAGTTCGACAAGGTCGACCTTGCCCTGCTCGAGCGAAAGCCGTGCCGGCATCGACCTGTGCGACGAAGAGCAGATCGCCGACGAGGCGCAGCAGCCGCCCGGAGTTGCGCTCGACCGCCTCGAGGAATCGGCGCTGCTCGGCGTTGAGGTCGCCGGCCTCTTCGTCGAGAACGAGGTCGAGGTAGCCGCGAATCGACGTCAGCGGCGTGCGCAGCTCGTGGGAGACCAGGGAGAGGAACTCGTCCTTGAGGCGGTCGAGCTCACGCAAACGCTGGTTCTGCTCCGCCATCGCGCGGCGGGCCGCTTCCGCCTCGGTCCTGGCTTCCTGAGCGGTGGCGAGAGAGCGCTCGAGCGTCGCGGCCTGCTGGACGAGACGCCGATTCCGCACCTCGACAGCGGCGGTGACCCGCCGAAGGATGGGAACGAGGGTGGCGCAGAGGACGAGCAGCGCGAGCAGGAGGAAGCCGGCCACCGGGAGGACGGTGCTCCGGGCATGGTCGGCGACCCGGGTCTCGTAGTCCTGGTAGAGCTCGAAGACGCCGAGCGGTGCCGCATTCGTGCCCTTCGACAGCACCGGGAGATACGTCTCCAAGACCTTGACCTTTCGGCCCTCGATCTCGCGCGTGTCAACCGCCCGGATCTCGCGACCCGCAAAGGCGCCCCTCACATGAGCGGCTGTGTCGTGAGGTAGCTCGCCGATCAGGGCAGGCTCCGTCGAGTACGTGATCAGGCCACTCGGCGCGATCAGATTCACGCGCTTGATTCCCTCGCTCTGGACGGCCCTGAAGAAGAGTGTGTCCAGCTCGCGGCGCCTCTTGCTCGCGACGGGCTTGTCGAAATCGGCCTGCGTGAGCCGGTCCCGCAGGAGAATGTCCGCAAGGAAATGCGCGCGGGCCGAGGCCTGGTTCTCGGCCTGGGCAGTAGCCCGCTGGTCCACGAACCACAGGATCGCGCCGGCTGCGAACAGGAGCGCCGCCGCCGTGTAGCAGGCGATCCGGAGTGTCAGCCGAGGTGGTTTGCCAGCCATAGTTGTTCTCGCGCGCGCGAGGACCTAGCGCACCCATCGGCAGACGGGGGCCTCATGTTGAGGGATGCGCGCCGGCAGGCATCGCTGCAATCGCTCCGTACAATTGAGCGGCATGGCGATCACCGAGGACCAGCAGGGCGTCGAGGGCGGCGCGGAGGAGTGGAAGCGCGAGCTCTACGACGCCACGCCTGAGCGCGAGGGCGAGCTCTCCTCCACGATCTCGGGGCTCCCGAACGAGCCGCTCTACTCGCCCGAGAACGTCGAGATCGACTACGAGCACGACCTCGGCTACCCCGGCGTCTATCCGTACACGCGGGGGGTCTATCCCTCGATGTACCGCGGGAAGCTGTGGACGATGCGCCAGTTCGCGGGCTTCGGCACCGCGGAGGAGACGAACGAGCGCTTCCGGTACCTGCTCGAGCACGGGCAGACGGGCCTCTCGACGGCCTTCGACATGCCGACGCTGATGGGTTACGACTCCGACCACGAGCGCTCGCTCGGGGAGGTCGGACGCGAGGGCGTCGCGGTCGACTCGCTCGCCGACATGGAGACGCTCTTCTCGGGCATCCCGCTCGGCGACGTCTCGACGTCGATGACGATCAACTCGCCGGCGGCGATGCTCCTCGCGTTCTACCTCGTCGTCGGCGAGCAGCAGGGCGTGCCGCGCGCGGAGCTTCGCGGGACGATCCAGACGGACATCCTCAAGGAGTACATCGCCCAGAAGGAGTGGATCTTCCCGCCCGAGCCGTCGATGCGGCTCGTCGTGGACATGATCGAGTTCTGCGCGCAGGAGATGCCGCGCTGGCATCCGATCTCGATCTCCGGGTACCACATCCGCGAGGCCGGCTCGAACGCCGTGCAGGAGCTCGCGTTCACGCTCGCCGACGGGTTCGCGTATGTCGAGGCTGCGATGGAGCGGGGGCTCGACGTCGACGACTTCGCGCCGCGGCTCTCCTTCTTCTTCAACGCGCATCTCGACTTCTTCGAGGAGATCGCGAAGTACCGGGCAGCACGTCGTATCTGGGCACGTGAGCTGCGCGAGCGGTACGGCGCGCAGAACCCGCGCTCCTGGCTGATGCGCTTCCACACACAGACCGCCGGCGTCTCGCTGACGGCTCAGCAGCCCGAGGTGAACATCGTGCGAACGGCGCTCGAGGCTCTCGCGGCAGTGCTCGGCGGAACGCAGTCGCTGCACACGAACTCCTTCGACGAGGCGCTCGCCCTGCCGACCGAGAACGCCGTCCGGATCGCTCTCCGCACCCAGCAGGTGATTGCGCACGAGACCGGCGTCGTCAACACGATCGATCCACTTGGCGGGTCCTGGTACCTCGAGGACCTGACGAATCGGCTCGAGGCGGAGGCCTACGAGTACTTCGACCGGATCCGGCAGATCGGGGGCGTCATCCCCGCGATCGAAGAGAACTTCTTCCAGCGGGAGATCGCCGACGCATCGTTCCGGTACCAGTCCGAGGTGGAGGCGAAGCAGCGGATCGTGGTCGGCGTCAACCGATACGAGGCGGACGAGGAGACTCCGATCGAGCTCCTTCGCGTCGATCCAGCCCTCGAGCGCAAGCAGATCGACCGCGTCCAGGCCGTGCGTGCAAAGCGCGACAGCGCCGAGGTCGAGCGAACCCTCGCGAGCCTCAAGGAAGCCGCGGCGAAGGACGGCGTCAACCTGATGCCGCTCATCGTCGAGGCATCACGTGCCTACGTGACGATGGGCGAGATGTGCGACGCGCTGCGCGACGTCTGGGGAACATGGCGCGAGACACCCGTTTTCTGAGGAGCAGCGAGATCCTTTCTCGGCCCGATCGCCAACAATCCGGCTACTCTGAGCGTCTACTACCTTTGACCCCTTGAACACGTTTCAGAACGCCTTCTCGTCAGCACGCTTCAACCGCCTCATGATCGCGGTCGGCGTAGCCGTGCTCGTGGTGGGCGCGGGTGCTCTTCTGTTCACCCTCGCGGGGGCAGCGACAAGACGCAGCAGAATGCCGAGCCGGGATTCGTGCCGCAACTGCCCGAGCACAGCCTGCCGCTGAAGAACGCAGACGGAAAAACCGTGCGGACGTTCTTCCAGCTCGACCCGGTGGTCCGGTCGACGATTCGCACGTTCATCGCAACGGCGGTTGCGCGAAAGAACCTCGACGTGTCGTGGAAGGTCACCGCACCGTCGGTGAAGCAGGGCTACACGTTCAAGCAGTGGAAGAACGCGAAGGCGCTGCCGATCATTCCGTATCCCGGCGTCGTCGTGAACCAGTCGCAGTATTACCTCGACTACGCCTCGACGAAGGAAATCCTTGTCGAGGTCGGCCTGTCGGCTGCTCCGTCGCAGCACACGCGCCCGACGACGTTCCAGATCGGGTTGGTCCCGGTCGGGAAGGGCGCCCACCCGCAGTGGCTCGTCGACTACTGGATGCCTCGCTGGACGCCGCCACTTCCAACGGACGAGTAGTAGCGACCCAGGAGGGTTCTAGACGTCGAGCTCGAGGCCGTCGTAGGCCTGCTCGATCGAGTCGTCGAGCAAGAGCTCTCGTGGGCGGTGCGTAAGGACGAGCCGCTTCGCGCCCGAGGCCTCGAAGGCGGCAATCGCCTCGGCGGCCGACAGGTGGCCCCGCGGTTCGCCGTCGAGCTCGCCGCGCTCCAGCGTCGCCTCACACAGAAAGAGGTCGACGTTCTCGGCGAGCTGGGCGAGCCGCTCGCTCGGGCCGGAGTCGCCCGAGTACGCGAGTGTCCGCGTGCTGTTCGCGATTCTGAATCCGTAGGTCTGCACCGTGTAGTGCGGAAGGCGACGGGCGGTCAGCTCGAGGCCCGCTGCCTGGAAGGGAACACCCTCCTCGTACTCGTGCGGCTCGAAGGCGCGGGCGAACATGTCCGGCGTGCCGAAGCGCGTGCCAAAGGCGGCGAGCTCCTCGCGGCCTCCGGGCGGCAGCCACAGCTCGGGTTTCTCGTAGTCCTGGCCGAGGCCAAACATCGTCCCCCAGACCCAGGGCACCAGGTCGCCCCAGTGGTCGAGGTGGAAGTGGGTGATCGCGATCGCGTCGACCTTCGGCCAACCGTTGCTGCCGTTCGACCGCAGGCGCGCGAGCACGCCCGGCCCGCAGTCGAGCAGCAACCGGCCCGGGCCCTCGAGCAGGTAGCCGGACTGCGCGCCGCCAGGATTCGGCCACGCGGGTGAGCACCCGACGACAGTCAGCTTCATAGACACGGTCTTCCCATTACCTGGACGTTCTACCTGGACGAGATCTTCCCTATCTGCGGAGCACTACACTCCGTTTCGTGGCTGCAAAGATACGTGTCGTCATCGCGAAGCCGGGACTTGATGGTCACGACCGGGGCGCGAAGATCATCGCGAGGGCGCTGCGCGACGCCGGGATGGAGGTCATCTACACGGGCCTCCACCAGACGCCGGAGCAGATCGTCGAGACCGCGATCCAGGAAGACGCGGATGCTGTCGGCATCTCGATTCTCTCCGGTGCGCATATGACGCTCGTGCCGAGGATCCTCGAAGGCCTCAAGGAAAACGGGGCCGAGGACGTGCTCGTCCTCGTCGGAGGCACCATTCCGGCCGAGGACGCCGCCGAGCTCGAGAGCCAGGGTGTGGCCGGGATCTTCACGCCCGGTGCGCCGACGTCGGAGATCGTCGACTTCCTGAAGCAGAAGGTCCCGGTCTCATAGCGCTCGAGCTGACACGCGAGGACGGAGTCGTCGTCCTCACGATCAACCGGCCGGAGGCGTTGAACGCGCTCGACGTCGCGACGCTCACGGAATTGCGCGACCGCCTGGCCGAGCTCCGCGAGGACGATGCGGTCAGGGTGATCGTCCTGACGGGAGCCGGAGAACGGGCATTCGTTGCCGGCGCCGACATCAAGTACATGAGCGGGCTGTCGGTCGAGGAGGCAAAGGCGTGGGGCGAGCTCGGCCAGCAAGTCGGCGAGCTGCTCGAGATCGCGCCCAAGGTCTCGATCGCGGCAGTCAACGGCTTCGCGCTCGGCGGTGGCTGCGAGCTGGCTCTCGCGTGCGACATCCGATACGCGGCCTCGACCGCGAAGCTCGGCCAGCCGGAGGTGAACCTCGGGATCATTCCCGGTTGGGGCGGGACGCAGCGGCTCGCTCGCGTCTGCGGGATCGGCGTCGCGAAGGAGCTGATCCTCACGGGCCGGGTCGTCGACGCGGAGGAAGCGCTGCGGATTCACCTCGTGAACGGAGTCTTCGAGCCGGGCGAGCTGCTGGAGAAGACCATGGAAGCTGCGCACACGATCGCTGCCAAGGGGCCGCTCGCTCTCGCAGCCGCCAAAGCCGCGGTGAACCATGCGTTGCAAGGCGATCACGTCCAGAATCTCGAGGCCGAAGCCGATCGCTTCGGCGAGCTCTTCGCGAGCCAGGACGCGAAAGAGGGCCTGACCGCGTTCGCGGAGAAGCGCGAGCCGCGCTTCACCGGCTCCTAGCTACTAGGGCAGGACGATGCGGTCGGCGCTGATCACGCCCGCCTTGCCCGCCTGAGCCTCGGGCGTCACCATGGCCGGCTCCGTCCAGATCGCGACGCGGTCGCCTCGCTTTGCGCTCGCGAGTGGCGCGCTCGCTCCGTTGGCGCCGCGCTCGATGGTGGCGTAGGCGGGGACCGTGAGCCTGAGCACCCGGTTGAGCCTGCGGAGAGTGAGCACGGTCGGGAAGGTCCGAAGCGTGTTCACTCGCACGCGGACCGACTCCTGCGCGGTCGAGATCACCGTCGCCGACAGGGACAGCGTGTAGGTCTCTCCGGGAGGCGAGTAGAAGAGGAGCCTCCGCGCCGCGATCAGATACGGATAGGGGTTGGTGGCCCGCCCCCCGTGGGGGTGGCGCTCGAAGTGGAGGTGGGGATGAATCCCGTTCGCGTCTCCCGAGTCTCCGACGAAGCCGACCGGCTGGCCTGCCAGGACTCGGGCGCCGTCTCTCAGGCCCCGCGGAAACGCGACGCCGTTCACGCAGTCGCCCCGGTTGTCGTTGCCGTCGGTGAGGTCGTTGTTCAGATGGATGTAGAGATAGGTGGTGCCGCTTCGCCCGTCGAGGTAGAGCATGCAGCCGGCTCGCGACGAGCCTGTGTGGAAGCGGACGCGGCCGGCCTCGGCGGCCAATGCGAGCGCGTGCCGTGGGGCGAGGATGTCGACTCCCTGGTGTGGCCCCTGCGGACGCGGCGCTCCGAAGTCGTCCGAGAACTGGACCGTGCCGAGCACGGGAAAGACCATCTGCTTCCGCTTGGGCTTCGGCTTCTGCTTCGGCGGAGCCGGCGGCTTGCCCCGGATCGGAGGCTCGACAGGGATCGCGGCGGCCGACCCTGCGGCAAGGCCGAAAAGGGCAAGGACAAGAACTGCTCGGGCTGTCGTCCGGATGCTCAGCATGAAGGGCCGGCGCCGCTCGAAGGGCAAGACACTAACAGACGTTTCCGCGGGTCTCGGGCTTCGCGTCCGTAGTTAGAGTCCCTGCTCGTGAAGATCGCTGTCTGTGTCAAAGAGGTCCCGGATTCCGCTGTCCACAAGCGCATCGACCCGGGAACGAAACGGCTTGACCGCTCCGGAGAGGGGGCGCTCAACCAGTTCGACACTCAGGCGGTCGAGGAGGCGCTGAAGCTCAAGGAGTCAGGGGGCGAGGGCGAGGTCGTGCTCGTCTCGCTAGGCCCGGCAGGTGCCCTCGACTCGCTGCGCAAGGCGCTTGCGATGGGCGCCGACCGGGCCGTGCTCGTGACCGACGACGCCGCGTCCGGCTCCGATCTCGTCGCGACGTCACGTGCGCTCGCGGCCGTGCTGGAGCGCGAGGGAGCAGACATCGTCCTCTTCGGCCAGCAGTCGAGCGACTCGGATGGCGCGGTGCTTTGGGCTGCTGTCGCCGAGCGCCTCCGCCGGCCCGTCATCTCCCAGGTCGCCGAGCTGACCGTCGCCGACGGAAAGGTGCGCGGCAAGCGTCAGACCGAGTTCGGGTACGACGTGATCGAGGCCCCGCTGCCCGTGGTCGTCGCCGTCTCCGATGCGATCAACGAGCCGCGCTACCCGTCGCTGAAGGGGATCATGGGCGCGAAGAAGAAGCCGCAGGAGACGCTGTCGGCCTCCGACCTCGGCCTCGACGCGGGCGCGCTCGGCGAGCAGGGCTCCGGCACGACCGTGCTCGCACTGGGCGATCCTCCGCCTCGCGGTGAGGCGCGCAAGATCGAGGACGACGGCAGTGCGGCCGAGCAGATCGCCGACTTTCTCGCGGAGAAGAAGCTCCTATGAGAGAGCCTCTGGGAGTTGTGCGCGCGTTCCTCGGGCGCGAAGGGCGCACGTGACGGTCGCGGTCTTCCTCGAGCACCATGACTGGGAGCTCTCGAAAGGCTCGCTCGGCGTGCTTGCCAAGGCGGCGTCGCTCGGCGACGACGTCGTCGGCGTCGTGCTCGGGTCGGGCGTCCAGGAGCTCGGCGCGCAGGCCGGGAAGTACGGCGCGTCCAAGGTCTTCGTGGGCAACGCAACTGAGCTCGATGCGCCGCTGCCGCAGCCGCGGGTCGACGCGCTCGCCGAGCTGGTCCGAGAGCAGGGAATCGACACGGTGCTCTTCGCGGCCTCGGTGCTCGCGTCCGACGTCGCGGCGGGGCTCGCCGCGCGGCTGGAAGCGGGCTTGAACTGGGATCTCGTCGACATCGCCCAGCAGGACGGCTTGCTCGTCGGCAAGCGGCCGGCGCTCGAGGACACCGTCTACGTCGACGTCGGCTGGACGAGCGACGCGAAGCTCGCGCTCTTCCGTCCCGGCACCTTCGATCCGGTCGAAACGGGAGGCGAGGCCGAGGTCGAGGAGTTCACCCCGTCGTTCGAGGACTTCTCCACCCAGGCGACGATGATCGAGCAGGCGCACGAGGAATCCGAAGGCCCGTCGATCGAGGAGGCGGACGTGATCGTCGCCGGGGGCCGGGGCCTCGGCGGGCCGGAGAACTTCCCGCTCGTCGAGGCGCTCGCCAAGGCTCTCGGCGGGGCGGTTGCGGCAACGCGGGCGGTCGTCGACGCGGGCTGGTATCCGTACTCCACGCAGGTCGGCCAGACCGGGAAGACCGTCGCCCCGAAACTCTACGTCGCCTGCGGGATCTCGGGCGCGATCCAGCACAAGGTGGGAATGCAGGGCTCGGGCACGGTCGTCGCGATCAACAAGGACCCGAACGCGCCGATCTTCGAGTTCTGCGACCTGGGCGTCGTCGGCGACCTGCACGAGATCCTGCCGAAGCTGACCGAGCTCGTGCAGCAGCGCCGGGGCGGATGAACCCTCGGCCGTTCGACTTTCCGCCCCCGTTCTCTGCGCGGGAGTTCGTCGCCGAGCCGAGCGACCCGCCTGACGAGCGAATCGAGGTGGGGATCCTGATCGTCGGCGCGGGCCCGGCGGGGCTCGCCTGTGCGATCCGGCTCGGCCAGCTCGTCCAGGACTCGCCCGAGCTCGCCGACCGCCTCGGCGAGGTGCCGGTCGCGGTCCTCGAGAAGGGCAAGCAGCCCGGCTCGCACAGCGTCTCGGGCGCCGTCGTCAACCCCCGCTCGCTGCGCCGGCTCTTCCGCGGTCAGAAGCAGATCTCCGACATGCCCTTCTTCGGCGAGGTCGAGGCCGAGAGCGTGTACTTCCTCCGGGCCAAGACGTCGATGCGGATCCCGACTCCGCCGACGATGAAGAATCACGGGAACTACGTCGCGTCGCTCTCGCAGCTCAGCCGCTGGCTCGCCGAGCAGGCGGAGGAGGCGGGCGTGACGATCCTTCCCGAGACTTCTGCCGAGAAGCTCCTGGTCAAGGACGGCCGGGTCCTCGGCGTCCGGACCGGCGACAAGGGTCGTGGCAGGAACGGGGAGCCGCTTCCGAACTTCGAGCCCGGCTCGGACATCCTCGCGCGCGTGACCATTCTCTGCGAGGGGACGCAGGGGCACCTGACCGGGGTTGCGCTCGACGCGTTCGGGCTGCACGGCGAGAGCCCCCAGGTGTGGGCGCTCGGGGTCAAGGAGGTCTGGAAGGTCGAGCGGCCGCTGCGGCGGATCGTCCACACGCTGGGCTGGCCGCTGCGCGCCCGCGCCAAGTACCGGGAGTTCGGGGGCTCGTTCGTCTATCCGATGGGCGAGGACATGCTCACGGTGGGCATGGTCGTGGGGCTCGACTACCGCGACGCCGAGCTGTCGGTGCACGATCTTCTCCAGGAGCTGAAGACGAATCCGCTCGTCCGGCGGATGCTCGAGGGCGGCGAGCGGGTCGGCTGGGGGGCAAAGACGATCCCCGAGGGTGGCTTCGTCGCGTTGCCCAGGCGGCTCCATGCGCCCGGGCTCCTCTTCTGCGGGGACGGCGCCGGCATGGTCAACGTGCCCGCGCTGAAGGGAATCCACTACGCGGTCGAGTCCGGCCGCCTCGCGGCTGAGGCGGCCGTCGACGCCCTGCGGCCCGGCCGAACCCCGTGGACGCCGGGTGCGCTCGGGGCGTACGACGATGCCGTGCGCGAGAGCTTCATCTGGGGCGACCTCAAGGCAGTGCGCAACATGCGGCAGGCGTTCGGCCGCGGCTTCTACGTGGGCGGGGCGCTGGCGAGCGCGATGACGGTTACCCGGGGTGCGTTCCCGCCGGGGGACAGGAGAACCGAACGCGACGCCGACCAGCCGGTCTTCCGGACGGATCGCGCAAAGAGCTACCCGGCGCCCGACGGGAAGCTCACGTTCGACAAGCTCTCGAGCGTCTACCTGTCGGGCAACCGGACGCGCGACGACGCACCGAATCACCTTCGGGTCCAGACCCATGTCCCGGAGGAGATCGCCGTGCTCTGGGAACGGATGTGCCCGGCTCAGGTCTACGAGGCAGCGAGCGGGAGCGTCGAGGTCACGCCGTCGAACTGTGTCCAGTGCGGCGCGATCACCGCCAAGGGCGGCCGCCTCACGCCGCCCGAGGGCGGCTCCGGGCCCGAGTACACCCTGACGTAGGGAACGTCCCCGGCGAGGGGCAGTGCATGCCGGTCGTTAGCTGTTTTCGAGGTTCGCTCGTCCCATCGAGTGAAACGAATGAGCAGCTGCCGGCCAAGTAGGGAATGCATGATGGATTCGATGGGTGGTCAGACGTCCTTGGCCGAAGAAGCCAGGCTCGAGGCCCTCTTTGGCGAGCACTTTTCGGCAGTCCGCACCTATACGCGACGCCGTGCCCCCGAAGCCCTCGTGGACGACGTCGTCGCCGAGACGTTCCTCGTTGCCTGGCGGAGGATCAACGACCTCCCACCCGACACTCGGCCGTGGCTCCTCGGTGTCGCGCGCAAGGACCTTGTCGACCCAGCTCAGGTCGGCTCGTCGCCGCAGTTCCCTGGTCGAGAAGTTGAAGGTGGTCGAACGGGACGAGACCTTCTCGCAAGTCGATCGCCCTGACAGCACCGGGGTGATCGCCTCCCTCGAGCGTCTCTCGACGAAAGACCAAGAGGTCTTGGCTCTCGCAGCCTGGGAGCAGCTCTCGCCACGCGAAGCCGCAGTCGTAATGGGAATGTCGCCCGCGAGGTATCGCGTTCGCCTTCACCGCGCGAAGAGGCGCCTCTTGCGCGAGTTGGAAAGGCCGGCGACGGGATCCGCCGTCGGCCAGCCGGTTCCGGTCCCCCTCACGCGCCATGAGGTCGCCAAATGAAAGGAGTGACATGGCACCCAAGCAAGACCCGCTTGCTCGTCTTCGTTCGCTCGATCCTGCCCTGACGTTTAGCGATGGCGACGACTCCGCCGAGGCGAGCGCAGTGTTTCGGCAGACGCTAGGGATGCGTCGAACTTCGGAGAAGCGCCCAAAGAGAACGCTGAGCGTGCACCGACTCGGTGCGATCGCCGCCGCCCTCGTGTTCGCCGGGCTCGTTCTGCCGACATTCGCCATCGGCACTGGTACGAATGTCGTCCGTCTTTTCGTCGACAAGCCCGCACCGACTCCGGTCAACGGGTTGCTCGCCGCGAGAGGGGTGGACGCGATCTACCTGATCGATCCAAAGAGCGGTGGCATGCTCAAGGTGCGGAACACAGGTGCCATGAGCAACCCCGCGTGGTCGCCGGACGGGCGGCTGCTTGCGGTCGAGCAGACCGAGAAAGGCGTCACGAGCGTGTACACGGTCTGGCCGAACGGCACACACCCGCAACTGATCTTGGAGAATGCGTCGTCGCCTGCGTGGTCCGTGGACGGGTCGCGCATCTTCGTCCAGCGGGACACGTGTGCCGCGCCGGGCGGGTGTGAATCGAGCGAGGACGACACGATCATCGTCTTCTCGGTGTCACCCGATGGGAGCGACGCGCATCAGATCGGGTACGAGGATGCCTATGACGTGAGCCAGGCCGGTTGGTCCCCCCAGACGAACGTTCTCGCCTTCCTCGGGGACGACGGTCCTACAGGGACAACCGCTCCGTCGACGCTGGACTCATCGACGGCGACGTGGTCGCCGGACGGCACCGAGCTCGCTTTCGCCGACGCGCCGACGGGCATCTGGCTCGTCAGCGACGGGAGCAGGCCGCAGCTCCTGGTGAAGGGAACGTACGGTTCGCTCTCCTGGGGGACCGCCGTCAAAGCGCCGGCAGCACGATCCGATCGGGGCTGATCGCGCTCGCCTTGCCTTCGGAAGCGGCGGCGGACACCGTCGCCGCTTCCGTCCAGATCGACACGCGCTCGCCGCGCTTGGCGCTCGCCGGTACACCTGGGTAGGGAGCGTCCGTACCGAGGGACAGTGCGTGCTGACACGTAAAGTCAGGTCATGCGCCGTGAGCTCTTCGGTGCGCTGAAGGAGCGCCAGTTTCGCCTCCTCTGGCTGGGGCAGGCGACCTCGACCCTCGGAGACGGGCTCGTCCCGGTTGCGCTCTCGTTCGCCGTCATCGGAACCCTGAACGGGTCTGCAACCGCGCTCGGCATCGTGCTCGCGGCGCACACCCTGCCGCTCGTCCTGTTCGTCCTCGTCGGCGGCGTGTGGGCCGATCGCCTGCCGCGGCAGATGGTGATGCTCGTTTCCGACGTCATTCGCGGCGTCGTTCAGGCGACGATCGCAGTCCTGCTACTCACCGGTTCCGCCGAGCTCTGGCAACTCGCGGTCCTGATCGCGGTCTACGGCACGGCGGAGGCCTTCTTCCAGCCGGCTGCCACGGGCGTCGTGCCCGCGACGATCAGCCCGCCGCGCCTCCAGCAGGCGAACGCGCTCCTGGGCCTTTCGCGGAGCATCGCCCTCGTCGTCGGGCCGGCGGTCGCAGGCGTGATCGCGGCGACCACCAACCCGGGGATCGTCTTCGTCGTCGATGCGGCGACGTTCGCCGTCAGCGCGGCCTCGCTGGCTCTTCTGAGGCTGTCACGGGCGCGACGACCGGGGGAGCGCAAGAGCTTCCTCGCCGACCTCAAGGGCGGCTGGCACGAGCTTCTCGCCCACACCTGGCTCTGGGTCATCGTCGCCTGGGCCTCGACGTTCCTCTGCATCGTGATCGCGCCGTTCCTCACGCTCGGCCCGGTGATCGCGAAGCAATCGCTCGGCGGCGCCGCAGCATGGGGGGTCATCGCCGCGGGCTGGGGCGCAGGATCGCTGTGCGGAGGCCTGCTCGCGCTGCGTTGGAAGCCGACGCGGCCGATGCTCGTCTGCACCATCTTCACGCTGCCAATCGCTCCCGGCATCGCCCTGCTCGCGCTGCGCGCGCCGGCGCCCGTGATCGCCGTGGCCCTCGCAATCGGAGGGCTGGGTCTGGGCTTCTTCGGCGCTGTCTGGCAGACGACCCTCCAGCAGCATGTGCGCGAGGATGCGCTCTCACGTGTCAGCGCCTGGGACTGGATGGGCTCGTTCGCCTTCTTGCCCCTGGGGTTCATCCTCGCGGGACCGGTTTCGCACGCGATCGGAATCTCGACCACGCTCTGGATCGCTGTCGGCTACCTCGTCGTCTCGACGCTGGCGGTGCTCATGGTGCCGAGCGTGCGCAACCTCCGACGGCTCGACGAGCCCGGTCCGGAGCCGGAGGCCGCGCTCGCGACCCTCACCGCCGAGCCGGTCGAGGTGCTCCATGGCTGAGCTCTCCCGGGACGACGTCCTTGCTGCGCGCGAGGCAATCGCCGGTCGCCTGCACCGGACGCCGGTCTTCTCCTCGGCGACCCTGACCGAGCGGATGGGCGCGCCGGTCCACCTGAAGGCGGAGCTCTTCCAGCGCACCGGCTCCTTCAAGCCGCGCGGAGTCCTGACGAAGCTCGCGTCGCTTGGAGCCGAGGAGAAGCGGCGCGGCGTGATCGGCATCTCGGCGGGGAACCACGCGCAGGCGCTCGCCTACTGCGCTGCGCTCGAGGGCCTGGACGCGCTGCTCGTCATGTGGCAGGGAGCGAGCGAGCAGAAGATCGAGGCCACCCGTGCGTACGGCGCCCACGTCGACCTCGAGGCCGATGGGCCGGCCGGTGCGTTCGAGCGGCTCGCCGTGCTGATGGAGGAAACCGGACGCTCGCTCGTCCATCCCTTCGACGACCCGTTCACGATCGCGGGCCAGGGCACAGTCGGCCTGGAGCTCCTGGAAGACGTTCCCGACGCCACCGTGATCGTCGTTCCCGTCGGCGGCGGAGGCCTCGTCTCCGGAATCGCCACCGCGGCGGAGGGCAGGCGCGTGATCGCCGTCGAGCCGGAGCTGTCGGATGCCCTGCACCGCGGTCTCGAGGCCGGCAAGCCGGTGCCGGTCAAGCCGAGCTCGATCGCGGATGGGCTCAGCGCGCCCTTTGCCGGAGAGCAGGCGATCCGGATCTGCCAGGCCCTGGGAGTCGAGAGCGTGCTGATCTCGGAAGAGGAGCTCGCCGACGGGATGCGCTTTCTCTACCGCCGCGCAAAGCTCGCCTGCGAGCCGGCGGCGGCAGCCGGCGTCGGGGCGCTGCTCGGCGGAAAAGTGGCCGTCGAAGAAGGCGACACCGTGGTGGTGGTTGTCTCCGGAGGCAACGTCGTAGCCCAAATCGCCTCTGCTATCCTCAGTCCAGATGAAGGCCGACATCCATCCTGAGTACGACTTCGCGACCGTTCGCTGCTCCTGCGGCAACGAGTTCCAGACGCGGTCTACGAAGTCGGAGCTGCACGTCGAGGTCTGCTCCGCCTGCCATCCGTTCTACACCGGCAAGCAGAAGCTCGTCGACACCGGTGGGCGCGTCGAGCGCTTCCAGCGGCGGCGCGAGAAGGCCGCCGGTGCCACCCCCAAGGACGACTAGCCTCCCCGCATGAGTGCCTCAATCGGCGGCCAGGCCGTCCTCGAAGGCGTGATGATGCGCAGCCCCTCGAACTGGGCGCTCGCGGTCCGCAAGCCGGACGGCGAGATCGCTGAGGTCAACCGCCCGATCCGCTCGGTGATGTCGCGCCACTGGATCTTCCGGCTGCCGATCATCCGTGGGGTCATCGCCCTCGGCGAGTCGCTTGCGATCGGGTTCCGAGCGCTCGCGATCTCGGCCAACTACGCGGCACAGGAGGAGGGCGACGACGGCGAGGTTCAGACGGAGCTCTCCCGAGGCAGCCTCATCTTCGCGTTCGCGATTGCAATCGGCTTCGCGCTCATGCTGTTCAAGGTCACGCCGGCGCTGATCACGAGCTGGCTGCCCGTCGAGACGACCGGGTGGTTCGTGACTGTCGAGGGCTTGATCCGGGTCACGTTCTTCGTTCTCTACCTGCTCGTCATCTCGCTGCTGCCCGACCTGAGGCGAGTGTTCCAGTACCACGCTGCCGAGCACAAAGTGATCAACGCCTACGAGGCGGGCGAGGAGCTCGTGCCCGAGAAGGTGCAGCGCTTCAGTCTCATCCACCCCCGTTGCGGGACGGCGTTCCTGCTCTGGGTGATGGTGATCGCGATCTTCGTCTTTGCGTTCTTCGGCCGCCCGACCTGGTACTGGCTGATCGCGAGCCGGATCCTGCTGTTGCCTCTGATCGCAGGGCTCGCGTACGAGCTCATCCGCTTCGCCGGCAAGCACACCGGCAACCGCGTACTGATGGCGCTGCTCGCGCCAGGCCTCTGGCTCCAGCGACTGACAACCCGCGAGCCCTCGCTCGACCAGCTCGAAGTCTCGATCCGCGCGCTCAAGGAAGTGCTCCAGGTCGAGAACAAGGCGCCGAGCGAACAGCGCGTCGAAGTCATGGCATAGCCCGGCGGGCCTCGGGTCTTTCCCAAGCTTCTGGGCAAACGGCCGGCGACGAATAAGGATTGCGCCGACTGCTATGGGCTTCGTCGGGCGGCGGTACCCTTCGAATCATGGCCATTCAGGAGCTCGTCGACGAAGTCGAGCGCTCGTATCGCGAGACGCAGGAGCGCCTGTCGGACCCTGCCGTCTACAACGACCACCGCGAGGCGGCCGATGTCGGCCGGCGACTGAAGGAGCTCGAGGGACCGCACAAGCTGGCTGCGGAGTGGCGAGAAGTGCGCGCCGACCTGGACGCCGCCCAGGACGACGGAGACCTCCGCGAGCTCGTGCCGGAGCTCGAGGAGCGGCTCGCCCGGCTCGAGCAGGACCTGACGCTCGCGCTCGTCGAGTCCGACCCCGCAGACAGCAAGGACGTGCTCGTCGAGATCCGGCAAGGGGTGGGGGGCGACGAGGCCGCGCTCTGGGCCGGCGACCTCTACCGCATGCTCACGCGCTACGCGGAGCGGCTCGGCGACAAGACGGAAGTGCTCTCGGTGAGCGAGAGCGAGGGCGGCGGCTTCAAGGACGTCACGTTCGCGGTCAAAGGCGACGGTGCGTACTCCGTCTTCAAGTGGGAGGGCGGAACGCATCGCGTCCAGCGCGTGCCCCAGACCGAGTCGCAGGGTCGCATACACACCTCGACGGCGACCGTGGCCGTCATGCCCGAGGTGGAGGAGGTCGAGGTCGAGATCGACCCGAACGACCTGAAGATCGACGTGTACCGCTCGACGGGGCCGGGCGGGCAGAGCGTGAACACGACCGACTCAGCCGTCCGCATCACCCACCTCCCGTCAGGGCTCGTCGTCTCGATGCAGGACGAGAAGTCGCAGCTCCAGAACAAGGCGAAGGCGATGCGTGTGCTCCGTGCCCGGCTCTACGACGAGGAGCGCCGGAAGCAGCGCGAGGAGCAGGAGGCGACGCGCCGCTCCCAGATCGGCACGGGCGAGCGCGCGGAGAAGATCCGCACCTACAACTTCGCCGAGAGCAGGGTGACCGACCATCGGATCAAGCTCACGGTGCACAAGCTCGACGCGATCCTCGACGGCGAGCTCGACGAGTTCACCGCGGCGCTCGCTGCCGAGGACCAGCGCCGCATGCTCGAGACGTGACCTCGCGCGAAGTCCTGAAGGCGGCCGCCGACGAGCTGGAGCGGGCCGGTTGCCCCACTCCGCGCGTCGACGCCGAGTGGCTGCTCGCCCACGCCCTTCGGATCACACGGAGCGAGCTGTACACGGACGGCGACCACTCGCTCACGGCCGATGAGAAGCAGCGGTTCCACGCCTTCGTCTCACGCCGAGCAGAGCGCGAGCCGCTCGCCTACGTGCTCGGCGAGTGGGGCTTTCGCCGGCTCACGCTCAACGTCGATGCCCGCGTTCTCATCCCGCGGCCCGAAACCGAGACGCTCGTCGAGCGTTGCCTCGTGCTACTCGAGGGCCTGCCGGAACCGCGCGTGCTCGACATCGGCGTCGGCTCCGGTGCGATCGCGCTCGCGATCGCGGACGAGCACCCCGGGGCACGCGTCGTGGCAACGGACAGCTCGTCCGGCGCGCTTGCGGTCGCGGAAGAGAATCGAAGCCGCAGCGGTCTGACGGAGCGGGTCGAGCTGGTTCAGGGAGAGCTCTTCGCCGGGCTGGAAGGACCGTTCGAGCTCGTGGTCTCGAACCCGCCGTACGTCGCGCCGGACGAGATCGACTCGCTGGACCCCGAGGTCTCACGGTTCGAGCCGCGCGAGGCGCTCGTCGCCTGCGGCACCACCGAGGCGGTCGCAGGCGGGGCGGCGTCGCGCCTCGTTCCCGGCGGCCCGCTCGTGCTCGAGACCGCCGACGGCAAGTCCGGAGACGTGGCCGGGCTGCTCAGGAGCCTCGGCTACGAGGACGTCTCGATCGGGCAGGATCTGGCCGGACGTGAGCGAGTTGTCGACGGACGCACGCCTCGTTGACCTAGCAGTCGAGGCGATCCAGGCCGGCGAGCCGGTCGTCCTGCCGACCGACACCGTGTACGGCCTCTGCACGACGCCGCATGACCCTGCAGCGATCGAGCAGCTCTACCGGCTAAAGGGGAGAGAAGACCGCCGGCCCGTCGCACTGCTCGCGTCGCGCGTCGACATGCTCGTCGAGAGCGTTCCCGAGCTTCGAGGCTCCGAGCCGCTCATGCGAGGGCTGCTTCCCGGCAGGCTGACGCTTGTGCTGCCGAACCCTGCGCGGCGCTTTCGCTGGCTGACCGGGACCAGTCCTGAGACGATCGGGGTGCGCGTTCCGGACCTCGTCGGCGACGCGAAGGGGATCGTCGATCGTGCGGGGCCCATCGCAGCGACGAGCGCGAACCTCACCGGCGGCCCGGACCCGAAGCGGCTCGAAGACCTGCCGGACGAGATTCGGAGCGAGGCCGCGATCGTCGTCGACGGCGGCGCGCTGCCGGGAATCCCGTCGACCGTGGTCGACTTGACCGGGCCGGAGCCGAGGATCCTCCGCGAGGGCGCAGTGCCGGCCGCGGTGGTGCTCGAACGCCTCGGCCAGCTGGTCTGAGGCGTACGATTCCGACGTGGCCGTCGCAGAGCAGACGTTTCAGCAGCTCCGCAGCGCAGGGCTCGCCGACATCGATCCCGAGATCGCCGCGCTTCTCGGTCGCGAGCTCGAGCGCCAGCGCGGTCAGATCGAGCTGATCGCTTCGGAGAACTTCACGTGGCCCGCGGTCCTCGAGGCTGTCGGCTCGGTGCCCACGAACAAGTACGCCGAGGGCTACCCGGGCAAGCGCTACTACGGCGGCTGCGACGTAGTCGACGAGATCGAGACGACGGCGATCGACCGGGCGCTCTCGCTCTTCGGCGCCGAGCACGCGAACGTGCAGCCCCACGCGGGCGCGCAGACGAACATGGCCGTCTACCTCGCCGTGCTCCAGCCGGGCGACACGATCCTCTCCCTCGAGCTCTCGCACGGCGGCCACCTCACGCACGGGCTCAAGGTCAACTTCTCCGGGCGCCTGTACACGATCGCCCACTACGGCGTCAGCCGCGAGACGAACCTCGTCGACTACGACGAGGTGCTGCGGCTGGCAAGAGAGCACAAGCCGAGGCTGATCATCTGCGGCGGCTCGGCGTATCCGCGCACCGTGGAGGCGGACAAGTTCCGGGAGGTCGCCGACGAGGTTGGCGCGCTCCTGCTCTGCGACATGGCGCACTTCGCCGGTCTCGTCGCGGCGGGGCTGCACCCGAGCCCGGTGCCGCATTGCGACTTCGTCACCTCGACGACGCACAAGACGCTCGCGGGGCCGCGGGCCGGATTCATCCTCTGCAAGGAGGAGCACGCCCAGGCGATCGACCGGGCCGTTTTCCCCGGCATGCAGGGCGGGCCGCTCTGCCACGTGATCGCGGCCAAGGCTGCGTGCTTCAAGATCGCCGCGACCGAGGCGTTCCGCGACTACCAGGCCCAGGTGCTGGCAAACGCGGACCGGCTGTCCGAGACGCTCCAGGCCGGCGGGCTCGACGTCCTCACGGGCGGGACGGACACACACCTGCTGCAGGTCGATCTGAGGAAGACCGAGTGGACGGGCAAGGATGCCGAGGAGCGACTGGACGAGGTGAAGCTGACCGTCAACCGCAACACCGTCCCGTTCGACGAGCGGCCGCCGACCGTCGCGTCGGGGATCAGGATCGGCACTCCGGCTGCGACGATGCGCGGCTTCGACGAAGGCGACTTCCAGGAGGTCGGCGAGGTCATCGTCGGCGCGCTCGGCGAGTCGCCCGACCTCCCTGCGCTCGCGGCGCGCAGCGAAGGGCTGTGCGCGAAGCGGCCGCTGTACCCGGGCTTCCGCGGCTTCACCGCGTACACGTGAGCACCGTCGTCGAGGTAGACCACCCGCTTGTCCGCCACAAGCTTTCGTACCTGCGTGACAGGCGCACGTCGACCGGCGACTTCCGCCGGCTCGTCCACGAGCTGACCGTTCTCCTGACCTACGAGGCGACGAAGGACCTGCCGACCGAGACGGTGCGCGTCCAGACACCGCTCGAGTGGACCGAGGTCGAGCGGATCTCCGGCAAGAAGGTCGCCGTCTGCCCGGTGCTGCGTGCAGGCGTCGGAATGCTCGACGGGTTCCTGGAGCTCGTCTCTGGCGCCCGGGTCGGCTTCATCGGCCTCTTTCGGGACGAAGAGACGCTCGAGCCGGTCGAGTACTACGTGAAGCTGCCGAGCGACCTCGGCGTGCGGGATGCGATCGTGCTCGACCCGATGCTCGCGACCGGGAACTCGTGCGTGGCGGCGATCTCGGCCGTGAAGGACGCGGGGGCGCGCTCGGTCCGGCTCATCTGCCTCGTGGCCGCGCCCGAGGGCATCGCGAGGGTGCACGGCGAGCACCCGTACGTCCCGATCTACTGCGCCTCGATCGACCAGGGCCTGAACGACCGCGGCTACATCGTCCCCGGGCTCGGGGACGCAGGCGACCGCCTCTACGGCACGAAGTAACCTCCCTGAGCGTGTTCGGTGTGAATTCGATTGGGTCGACCGGTCAGTTCCGACGGACGCACGGGCAAAGCCCGAGCGTCCTGAGGCCGGCACCGCAAGCGGTGCCTTAGATGTGGCAGACGCTGCGAGACAACCCCGAGGTCGTCTGGGGCTTCCTGGTCGCACTCGGCGTCGTCCTTGTCCTGACGCCCGCAGTCGGGCGCTTCGCTCGCATCCTCGGCGTCGTCGACCAGCCCGGTGAGAGCCGGCGGATGCACATCCGGCCGATCCCCCGCCTCGGCGGAATCGCGCTCCTGCTCGGCATCTTCGTGCCGGCGCTCGCGTTCCTCAGGCTGGACGGCCCCTACCGCGGCATCCTGCTCGGCGCAGCCGTCGCGACCTGTGTCGGCGTGGTCGACGACTTCCGCGGCATGTCTTGGTGGGCAAAGCTCGGGGGGCAGAGCGTCGCGGCTGCGATCCCGATCGGCTTCGGAGTGGCGATCGACCGGTTCACTTTCCCGTTCGTCGGCATCCAGCAGTTCCCCGAATGGGTCGGCATCCCGGTCACGTTCCTGTGGATCGTGGCGATCATGAACATGGTCAACTTCCTCGACGGGATGGACGGGCTCGCGGCCGGGATCTGCGCGATCGCAGGCTCGACGTTTGCCGTGATCGCGCTCTCGCTGGGGAAGCCGGAAGCGGCGATCCTGTCCGCGATCGTTGCCGGGGCCTGCTTCGGGTTCCTGCGCCACAACTTCTATCCGGCGCGAATCTTCATGGGCGATTCGGGGGCGCTGTTACTCGGCTTCATCCTGGCGACGCTCTCGGTTCAGGGCCTTCTGAAGACCGCTGCGACCGTGGCCCTCTTCTTCCCGCTGCTCGTGCTCGCCGTGCCGATCCTCGACACGTCTTTCGTCCTCGCCAAGCGGATCAAGCAGGGACGCCCTCTCTACGAAGCCGATCGCACCCATCTCCATCACCGCTTCACCAACATCGGCTTCTCGCAGCGGCGGGCCGCTCTGTACATGTACGGCTGGTGCGCCGTGCTCGCCGGTGCGGCGCTGGCGACGCGCTTCATTCCGTTCCGCGCGCACGGCGTCTGGCACCTGTGGCCGACGCTCGCCGTCGCCGGGATCGGATGCGTGGCCCTCGCGACCTCGATCTACATCGTCTACCTGCTGGAGATCGTGAAGCTCGCGAACCCGCGGATCAGGCGCCGCGAGCAGGCCGAGCGCGAGCGGAAGACTGCCTGAGGGCGCCCTCGACGAGGTCGGCAGCCTCGCGGACGATCGCGATCTGGTTCGAGTCGAGGCCCGAGAGCCGCTTGGCGAGCCTGTCGATCCGTCGCCTCCTCGCACGCTGAAGAACGCGCTTCCCCTTCGGGGTCGCGTGCACCCTGACGACTCGGCGGTCCGTTGGATCCACCTCGCGGCGGACGAGACCGGCCGCCTCGAGGGCGCTCACGACGCGGGTGATAGTGGGGGGGCGGACCTGTTCGGCTGCAGCGAGCTCGCCCAGCGTCTTCGCGCCGCCGAAGACGAGCACGGAGAGAGCCGAGATCCGTGCGGCGCTCAGCCCGCTCGCCGTGTCTTCGCGGGCGACGTGACGAAGAGCATGGATGGCCGCGGAATGAAAGCGGTCGGCAGCGTCTCTTGACAGATCCTCAGTCATTTAGTTAGGCTAACTAAATACTAACGGAGGAGGCGGACGAGATGTCGGAGTTGTTGGAGGCCATCTACCGGGGAGACCAGGCTCGAGCGGAGGAGCTACTCGCGACGGGCGCGGAGCTCGACGTCTTCGAAGCAGCGGCCGTCGGGCGCACCGAGCGGCTTCGCGAGCTGCTCGACGAGGACCCTCCGCTTGCGAACGCCTGGGCGGAGGACGGCTTCCAGCCGCTCGGGCTGGCCAGCTTCCTCGGTCACACCGAGAGCGTCCGCCTCCTGCTGGAGCGTGGGGCCGAGGTGAACTCCGCGTCGCGAAACGACATGAAGGTCATGCCCTTACATAGCGCCGCGGCAACAGGTGACCCGGAGGCTCGCTACGAGATCGCGAAGCTGCTCCTCGAACACGGGGCGGACCCGAACGCGCGCCAGCAGGACGACTTCACACCGCTGATGGCGGCCGACCAACATGGGGACGAACGTCTCCGCGTCCTCCTGCTCGAGTACGGCGCTAGCTCGTAAGGAACGCCTCGAGATGCTCGTTGAAGCCCGGCGCGCGCGGCAGCGAATGCCCTGCTCCCGGGAGGACGGCCCGCTCGGCGCCCAACCGTTCCTCGAGCACGTTGCAGACCGCGTCGAACGCGGCGTTGTGCGCGCCCGAGACGACGAGCTTCGGGAAGGGCGCTGCGGCGAGGGTCTCGAACGGGATCTCGGCCTCCCAGGGTGCGCGCTCGACCATCATCGCCCGCACGGACGCTTCCATCTCCGGCGGGAGAGGGGATGGCGCGCTGAAGGGCCCGAGTGCGCCGATCGTCTCGACGAAGCGTCGCAGGAACTCCTCCGGCTCGAGATCGGTGGGCCACAGCGGCTTCAGTTCGGCGACGACCTCGTCGACGGCCGGGTCTCCGCGTGCGACGCCGAAGGCCGGCGGCTCGAGAACCGTGAGCGAGCCAGGTCGACCGAAGTCGCAGCCAGGAGTGAGACGATGCCGCCGTAGGAGTGGCCCACGAGATGGTCGCCGGGCTCGAGGATCTCCAGTAGCTCCTCGGCCTGCGCCTCGAAGTCGATGCGCTCGAGCGGCGGGTTCGGCGGATAGCCGGTGCGGGTCGGCATGACGAGCGTCCAGCGCTCGGCCAGAGGCCGCTGTGCGGGCCAGCCGCCATTCCCGCCGGAACCGTGGAGGAGCACGACCCGCGGGCCGGACCCGGCTAGCTCGACATGCACGTGGGGCGGAGGCTACTGCCGGAAATTAGTTCTTCGGCACGAGCGGCGTCCAGAGCGGCATCCAGTAGTTCACGAGCCAGCGCTTGTGCGCGCCCTTCCCGACGGGAACGAGGCCCATCCGGAAGCGAGTCGAGCGCTGGTCCGAGCCCGGTTTCGGCGAGAGCCCCATGTCGACCAGGATCTCTTCGGCCGAGGCCAGGTACAGGTGCCGCGTTGCGTTGTCCACGTCACCGACCGGATACGGGATGACCGGAAGCGCCTTCGCGTGTGTCCAGGACTTGAACGTGTAGCCGGCCTTCATCGACGGGTGGATCACCGCCCACGACTTATCGAGGTTCTTGCGAGCCACGGCCGTCGTGACGAAGGTGCGAATCGTGGACTTCACCGACGGATCGAGCTGCTCGTAGCGCTTGACGGTGACGCCCTGGGCGTTCTTCAGCGGCGTGGTCTTCGGCTGGATCGTCGGCTGGAACCCCTGGGACGGCGCGGCGCTCGTTCCGTCGCTGCCCGCGAAACGGCTGATGAAGACGATGACGCCGATCACGAGCACGGCAGCGCCGATCAAGAGCATGATCGTGTTGAAGCGACGCGATGAAAGGGTTGTCTCGAGCGTGTTCACTGGGTCCTACGAGAGTAGACGTTCGAACCGCCGATGTGTTGGGAGAGAGTTGCCTCGGCTGTTTGAGGATCGGCAGCTGATGCGTACAAGCTCACCCGGTTTCGGCCAAGCCATGCGGCTTTCCGCTGTTACAAGGTTCTAAGGCGTCGCTTGCGATGCCGACCATAAGAGGTCGGTTGGCTTGGCCAATCGACCGCTAGGTATGCTCGCCCCTGGATGGAGCCGTCGCGCCCCTCGTCGTTCGAGCCTGCAGGCGCGGGTGCCCTATTGATCGGCACGACCTCGGCCGGGATCGGCGTGGGCGCGCTCTTGGGCTGGGCAGCGGGCTCGGCCGCGATCGGAGCCCTCGTGGGAGCCGTCGTCGGCATCCCGGCGAGCATCTTCGTCGTCTACCGGCGCTACCGCGGGTACTTCACGTGAGCGCCGGCACCTTCACCAGTCCTCGCCCGGCGCCCAGCATCCTGCTGCCGATCGTCGCCGGGACCGGAGTCATCGTCCTTGCGCTTCCGATCTACCTCGTCGCCGGTTGGCAGATCGAAGCCTGGGCGCTGGCCGCGACTCTGTGGGCCGGAAGCCAGGCGTTCTCCTACCTCCTCGTTCGTCTGCGGTCCCAGGGCGACCTCGTCGCATCCGGTGTCGCCGCCTTCGGGATGATGTTCCGCGCGATCGCCGTCATGGTCGTCGTGCTCGCCGTCGCGGTCTCCGATCCGCGGCTCGGCCTCGCCGCTGCGCTCACGTACGCGCTCGCCTACACCGTCGAGCTCGGCCTCTCGCTCGTTTCCTACTTCGGGAATCCGCCCGTATGAGACGTGCCCTCTTCCTCGCCGCCACGCTCGCGCTCATGGCTCCGAGCCAGGCCTTCGCGCGCGGGGAGTTCGACCCGACGCACGAGTTCGAGCTCGACCCGTGGGTCGAGATCCACCTCGGGCCGCTCGACATGTCGATCAACAAGGCGGTCGTCTATCTGATTCTCGGGTCGATCCTGACGATGGCGCTCGGGATCTTCCTCATGCGCGTGCGCGTGCGCGTTGAGCCCGATACACGCCAGACGCTCGGAGAGCAGATCTACGAAATTGCCCAGACCCAGATCGCGGAACAAGGGCTCCCGTCGAAGGCGATGAGCCGTTGGTTCCCATACGTCGCCTCGCTCTTCCTCTTCATCTTCGTCGTCAACCTGCTCGGGTTCATCCCGTTACCGCTGACCGGCGAGACGTGGCACGGCTTTCCGGTCTGGGGCATCTACGCCGCCACGTCGTCGCTGTCAGTGACGCTAGCCCTTGCGCTCATGACCTTCTTTTTCACGCACTTCGAGGGCATCCGCTGGAACGGGCCTGTTCGCTACTTCAAGAGCTGGATTCCGGAGGCGCCAAAACCGTTGCTCGCTCTGATCGTGCCGCTCGAGATCCTCGGGCAGTTCATGCGCCTGCTTTCGCTCAGCGTCCGTCTCTTCGCGAACATGCTCGCCGGGCACATCCTGATCCTGACCTTCATCGGCCTCATGTTCATCCTCGAGGCGGTGTATCTCGCGCCCATCGTGGTCCCGTTCGCAACGATCTTCTACATCTTCGAGGTCGGTATCGTCGTCGGCATCCAGGCGTTCATCTTTGCCGCCCTGTCAGCTATCTACATCGGCTCGGCGATCGAGCCCGAGCACTAAGGAGGAACACACGTGGTCGCAATGATCCTCGCAGCAGTTGACGGAGACGTGACAAAGGCCGGGAAGGCGATCGGCCTCGCGCTCGGCGTCGGCCTCGGCGCCCTGGGCGCCGGCGTCGGCATCGGGAACATCTTCGGGTCGATGATCCAATCCGTTGCCCGCCAACCGGAGCTCAAGGGAGAGCTCCAGGGCATCCAGTGGCTCGGTTTCGCCCTGACCGAGGCGGTCGTGTTCTACGGCCTGCTCGGCTCGATCCTCGCGTACGTCCTCGTCTAGATGACATCACTGCTCGCAACGAACCCGCTGATCCAGGTCGTCCCGGGCCTGATGATCTGGACCATTCTCTGCTTCGCGGCGACCTTCTTCGTCCTCAAGAAGGTCGCGTTCGCTCGGATCCAGTCCGCCATCGACGAGCGGCGCCAGCGGATCCGGGAGGCGCTCCAGGAAGCCGACAAGGCCCGCGCCGAAGCGCGGCAGATGCTCGAGGAGCACCGCAAGATGATGGCCGAGGCCCGCGGCAAGGCCGAGGAGATCCTCGCCAACGCGCGCCAGGTGGCCGAGTCGCAGAAGAAGCGCATGCGCGACGAGCTGGAGATCGACAGGCGGCGCCGGATCGAGGAGACGGCGAAGCAGATCGAAGCCGAGACACAGCGCGCGCTCGAGCTGATCCGGGCCGAGGTCGCAGAGCTGACCGTTGTTGCGACGCGGAAGGTGACCGGCAAGGTGCTCGACGCCGACGATCACAAGCGCCTGATCGAAGAAGCCGTCCGCGAGCTCGACTTCTCCGTCCTGGAAGGCTCTCGCAACTAGTGGCTGTCGTCGCCCGCACCTACGCGCAGGCGCTCTTCGACGCGGCGAAGGAGCAGGGGCGCCTCGACGAGATCCGCGCGGAGCTCGCGGAGTTCGTCGCCGCGCTCCACGAGGTGCCCGAGCTGGGCGCGCTCCTGCGCAACCCGCAGCTCGACCCGCCTGCCAAAGCCGAAGCCCTGTCCGCGGTCATGGAGGGCTCGGACGAGCTCCTCCGCAACTTCCTCGGGGTCGTCGCGGGAAAGGGCCGCGCGCCGCTGATCGAGGACATCGCGCGCGAGTACGAAGAGCTCGTCGCGTCGGAAGAGAAGATTCTCAAGGTCGAGCTGACGACCGCGGTCGAGCTCAGCGACCAGGAGGCGACCTCGATCGTGGAGCAGATCGAGAAGGCCTCCGGCAGGCGAGTCGAAGCCGTGCGCTCAACCGATCCCGACCTCGTCGGCGGGCTCGTCCTCAAGGCCGGCTCGCTCGAGGTCGACTCGAGCGTCCGCGGCCGCCTCGACCGACTCCGTCATGAACTCGTCCAAGGAAGCGCGTGAAGCGCTCGTCCGTGATGCCGAAGGCAGCGCGGACCGGGGAAGGGGTCTGGGGAAACCGGGAGGCTCCCCCAGGGCTCAGAGGGTCGCGACTACACGAGAAGGAGCTAAATCTTGAAGGTAAGACCCGAAGAGATCACGTCGATCCTGCGCAAGCAGATCGAGCGCTACGACGTCGAGACCGACCTCGCCGAGGTCGGCACCGTCCTCCAGGTCGGCGACGGAATCGCACGCGTCTACGGTCTCGAGTCGGCCGTCGCCATGGAGATGCTGCAGTTCGACCACGGCGTCACCGGGCTCGCGTTCAACCTCGAGGAGGACAACGTCGGCTGCGCCCTCTTCGGCGAATGGGACCTGATCAAGGAGGGCTATTCCGCGAGGCGGACGGGCCGCGTGGCGAGCATCCCCGTCGGCGAGGCGCTGATCGGGCGCATCGTCGACCCACTCGGGAACCCGCTCGACGGCGGGCCGCCGATCGAGACCGACGAGCGGCTCGAGCTCGAGATCAAGGCACCCGGTGTCATCGACCGCCAACCGGTGAAGGAGCCGCTGCAGACCGGGATCAAGGCGATCGACGCGATGACGAACGTCGGCCGCGGCCAGCGTGAGTTGATCATCGGCGACCGCTCGACGGGCAAGACGGCGATCCTGATCGACACGATCCTGAACCAGCACGACCAGGACGTGATCTGCGTCTACGTCGCGATCGGCCAGAAGGCGTCGACCGTGGCCCAGATCCACGAGCTGTTGAAGGACCGAGGAGCGATGGAGTACACGATCATCGTCATGGCCCCGGCTTCCGAGGCGGCCCCGATCAAGTGGATGGCGCCCTACGCAGGCTGCGCGATGGGGGAGTACTTCATGAACAAGGGCGGCCACGCGCTCGCCATGTACGACGACCTCTCGAAGCACGCGGACGCGTACCGCCAGATGTCCCTGCTCCTTCGCCGCCCGCCGGGCCGCGAGGCCTATCCCGGGGACGTCTTCTACCTGCACTCGCGGCTGCTCGAGCGGGCGAGCAAGCTCTCCGACGAGCGTGGGGGCGGCTCGCTGACCGCGTTGCCCGTGGTCGAGACGCAGGCCGGCGACATCGCCGCGTACATCCCGACGAACGTGATCTCGATCACCGACGGCCAGATCTTCCTCGAGGCGGATCTCTTCTACTCGGGCGTCAGACCGGCGGTCAACGTCGGTCGCTCCGTCTCGCGCGTCGGCGCGAGCGCCCAGACGAAGGCGATGAAGAAGGTCGCCGGACGTCTGAGGCTGGAGCTCTCCCAGTATCGAGAGCTCGAGGCGTTCTCGCAGTTCGGCTCCGAGCTCGACCCGCAGACTCAGCAGACGCTCGCCCGGGGTGAGCGGATGGTGGCGACGCTCAACCAGCCGCAGTACCAGCCCTGGCCCATGGAGGAGCAGGTGGTCGCCATCTACGCGGGCATCAACGGGTTCCTCGACGACATTCCGGTGGAGGACGTCTCGAGGTTCCAGGACGAGCTGCGGGAGTACCTCCGCACCGAGGGCACGATCTACAAGGAGATCCGCGAGACCGGCGATCTCCCTGACGAGCTTGCCTCGAAGCTCGACAAGGAGCTCCAGAAGTTCAAGGAGAGCTTCAACGTCTCCCAGGAGGCGGGGCTCGTGGGAGCCGCCTCCTAGTAGCACCCAATGGCTGCAGTTCAGGACATCAATCGCCGGATCCGCTCGGTTCGCAACACGCGGAAGATCACGCGCGCGATGGAGCTCGTCGCCGCGGCGAAGCTGAGGAAGGCGCAGGCGAGGATCGAGGCGATGCGTCCGTACGCAGATCGGATGCAGGAGCTCATGGTCGGCGTCGCTCGGGCCAGCTCGTCGGTCCGCGGGCTGCCGCTCCTCCAGCGGCGGGACGTGAAGACGGCCGCGATTCTCCCGCTCACAGGTGACCGCGGGCTCGCCGGCGCATTCAACGCACAGATCCTCCGCGAGGCCTTCGCCGTCGAGCGCCACCTTCGTGGCGATGGCGTGCAGACGCGCTGGCTCGTCGCCGGCCGGAAGGGCTCGTCGACGCTCCGCTTCCGTCGCTACGAGATCGAGCAGGCGTGGGCCGGATTCAGTGACAACCCCCGCTACGACGACGCGCAGGCGATCGCCCACAGCATCGCGCAGCTCTACATCGAGCAGGAGGTCGACCGGGTCGCCGTCATCTACAACCACTTCGAGTCGGCCCTCACGCAGCGGGTGACCGTCCAGGAGGTGCTGCCGATCCCGGAGAGTCTGCTCGAGGGCGACGAAGAGCAGTCACAGGCGCTGCTGGGAGACTTCATCTACGAGCCCGAGCCCGAGCAGATCCTCGAGCGCCTCCTGCCGGTGTACCTCGAGACCGAGCTCTATCGCGCGCTGCTCGAGTCGGCTGCTTCGGAACAGGGGGCGCGAATGACCGCAATGCGGAACGCGTCGAAGAACGCGGCAGAGCTGATCGACCACTTGACGCTTCAGATGAACCGGGCGCGTCAGGCCGAGATCACCCAGGAAATCCTGGAAGTCGTGGCGGGCGCCGACGCGCTCACGGCCTAGTGCGTGACTAACAAGTCGCTCCTGGGTACAGTCTGAATCACTAGTTACGGCGCTTCGTGCGTCGTTATGCTTCGAGACCCGCATGGCGACCAAAGAAAAAAGCCCGATTCCAATCGGCTCCCAGCACGGCCTGCAAGGGTCGATCGCGAGCGAGACGGGCGGCGAGCTTGGAGAGCAGCTCGAGGCGGTCAAGGCCCGCGGCTACTGGGAGCTCGTCTGGCTCCGCTTCCGGCGCGACAAGATCGCGATCCTGAGCGGGGTCGTCATCATCCTGATGGTCCTCGTCGCCTTCATCGGCGCGCCGATCGCCCAGCACTTCATCGGTCACGGACCGAACGACATCTTCACCGAGCCTCCGGCAGTCAGCAGCCCCGGCCTGCTTCCGGCGCAGCCGTGGACGCACATCGAAAACCCCTACACGCAGGAGACAAACGTCCTCGTCCTCGGAGCTTCGAACAGGCTCGGCCAGGACGAGTTCCTGCGCCTGCTCTACGGCGCGCGCGTCTCGCTCGAAGTCGCCGTGCTCTCGACAATCGGCGTGATGATCATCGGTGTCCTCCTCGGCGCCATCGCCGGCTACTTCCGCGGCTACACCGACACGATCATCTCGCGAGTGACCGAGATCACGATGGCGTTCCCCGTCTTGCTCTTCGTCATCGCTCTGGCGGCGACCGTCGGTCCCCGGCTCAACGCGATCACGTTCGGGGGGATCTTTCCCGAGGGAGTGGTCACGCTCGTCCTGATCTTCACCATCTTCGGCTGGTTCTACCCCGCGAGGATCATGCGCGCGCAGGTGTTCTCGATCCGCGAGAAGGAGTACATCGAGGCGGCTCAGATGATCGGCGCCAGCGACATGCGGATCATCCGCTCGCACGTCCTGCCCCATCTGGTCGCTCCGATGATCGTGTTCTCGACGCTGATCGTGGCCAGTTACGTGCTCTTCGAGGCGGGTCTTTCGTTCCTCGGGGTCGGCATCCCGTTGACGGTGCCGAGCTGGGGCAACCTGCTGTCGACCGCGCCCGAGTACTACACGACGCGGCCGTTGCTGATGGTGTGGCCGGGCCTCGCGGTGCTGATCACGACGCTCTCGTTCAACCTGCTCGGCGACGGGCTGCGCGACGCGTTCGACCCCCGCGCCTCGCAGCAGTAGCGCGGCCTCCCAGGCATCCGGGCTCAGACAACTAACCAAACCCCTACCTCCACGTCTCATGGAGATGGACGGGCGACCGTCCCGGGCCGGGTCCGCTCGGCTCGAGTTCACGAAAAGGAGAGACAATGCACAGACGCATGTGGCTCTCGGTCGCGATGCTTGCGACCGGGGCAAGCCTGCTGGTTGCAGCGAGCTTCGCGAGCGCGGGTACCAACAACGCCCAGCTCAAGAAGGGTGGCATCTGGAGGGCCGGTACGACCGGCGCTTCGGTCCAGGTGGACCCACAGCTCGCGTACATCACCACCGCATGGTGGCTCGAGTATGCGACCGCAGCGAAGCTCTTCAACTATCCGGACAAGTCGGGTCCCGCGGGCAGCAAGCTCGTCCCCGAGGTTGCGTCGAAGTTCACCGTCTCGAACGGCGGCAAGACGTACACCTTCACGATCCGGAAGGGCTTCAAGTTCAGCGATGGCAAGGCGGTGACCGGGAAGAACTTCAAGTTCGCGATCAACCGCGTGGCCAACAAGGGACTCGCCTCACCAGGGGCGGCGTTCATCACCGACGAGAACGGCACGAACATCGTCGGCGCTAAGGCAGTCAACGACGGCAACGGCACGAACGTCAGTGGTGTCACGGTCAAGGGGAACAAGCTGAAGATCCGCCTGACCAAGGCAGACGGAACGTTCATGTCCAAGATCACGATGCCGTTCTTCCAGGCAACGTCAACGAAGCTTCCGCTCGACAGGGAAATCGTGAACGTCACCGACATCAGGACCATCCCAACGGCTGGCCCGTACGCGATGTCGCGCAACGACGTGAACACGCTGACGTCGCTCAGGCAGAACCCGTTCTGGAAGCCGGGCCCGGGTAGGACCCGCCCCCGCAACCTGACGGGTCTTGACTACCAGTGGAACCTCAACGAGCAGACTGGGTTCAACCAGACGATCAACAACGAGCTCGACGAGGGCCCGCTTCCGGCAGCTGAGGTCGAGGGTGTGGCGGCGAAGTACGGCGTCAACAAGACCCGCTTCTGGACAAAGGCCGTCAACTGCACCGGTTACCTGCCGATGAACACGGCGAACAGCCTGTTCAAGAACAACACCAAGCTCCGCCAGGCGGTCTCCTACGTCCTCAGCCGAAAGGCCTATACCGATCAGGCCGGCCCGTACGCTGGGCAGCCGTGGAGCCACCTGTTCAACCCGGGCGTCCCTGGTTGGCGGAACACCAACCCGTATCCTTTGAAGCCGAACGTCGCAAAGGCACGCAGCCTCGCGTCGGGTCACTTCAAGGACGGGAAGATCACCGTCTACTACCGCTCGTCCGGCACGACCAACCCAGCCCAGGCCCAGATCGTTCGCAACGACCTCAAGATCCTTGGGTTCAATGAGAACAACATCACGATGAAGCCGTTCTCAGGCGGCAACATCTATGACGCAATGGGCGTTCGTGGCAACGATGCCGACATCGGCGTCTCCATGGGTTGGTGCTCGGACTACCCAGATCCGTACGACTGGATCAACGTTCTTCTCTACGGTGGGAACATCGCCGCCGAGAACAACGTCAACTACTCGTACTTCAACAGCTCACTGTGGAACAAGAGGATGGAGGCAGCGGCCCGACTCGTCGGCCCGAATCGCCTCAAGGTCTACGGCCAGCTCGATCTCGACATCATGAGCAAGGCTGCGCCGATGGCCGCGGAGAGGACGTACAACAACCGCTACATCTTCTCCAACCGCATCAACCCGAAGGGCCTCGTCTACCAGGGGATCTACCAGGACTGGAGCATCCCCGCTCTGGCACTTAAGTAGGAAGCCTTTCGGATTAGGACAGAACGAATGGGGCGCCGGCTGAGCCGGCGCCCCATGTTTATTCGGACTACGACTGAGATATAGGATTCCCGCAGGCGCGCTAGACCAGAACGGAGAGGGAGGCCATGTTCAGATACCTCGTCAGACGAACTCTTTGGGCGATCGTGCTCTTCCTGATCATCATGTTCGTCACGTTCGTGATCTTCTTCATGGCGCCGAACAATCCCGCGCGCGCCGTCTGCGGAGGTGACCAGGCAAGCCGCCCGTGCCTGGAGCTTGCGACCGAGAAGCTCGGGCTCAACAAGCCGATCTACGTCCAGTACAGCAGGTTCCTCGGGCGCCTGATGCCGGTGGGCATCGACGGCGGCCCGCACTTCAAGACGCCGAGCCTCGGCACCGCGTTCGCCACGAGCGAAGAGCTCAACCAGACGATCCTCAAGGCCGCCCCGGTCACCGCGTCGCTCGTCATCGGCGGCGCCGTGCTCTGGATGATCGTCGGGCTCTCGGTCGGCATCCTCTCGGCCCTGAGGCCACGCTCGCTGTTAGACCGAGGGGCGATGGTGTTCGTCCTGATCGGCGTGTCGGCGCACCCGGTGTGGATCGGGCTGATCCTCTCGTACTTCTTCGGCGTCAGATGGGGCATCACTCCCATCGCCAACTACGCGAACTTCTTCGGCGCGCCGGGTGACTCCGGGCTGCCGGGCGGCCCCTGGCAGTGGTTCTACCACATGATTTTGCCCTGGGTGACCTTCGCGTTCCTGTTCGCGGCGCTCTACGTCCGCATGATCAGGGCCAACGTGATGGAGACCCTGAACGAGGACTTCGTACGCACTGCGCGAGCCAAGGGAGCACCCGAGCAGCGGGTCATGGTCCAGCACGTGCTCCGGAACGCCCTGCTGCCCGTCGTGACGATGCTCGGCATGGACATCGGGGTCGCACTCGGTGGCGCGATCTTCACCGAGGCCATCTTCCAGCTTCCCGGCCTGGGCAGGACCTCCGTCCTCGCGATCAACAACCAGGATCTGGCCACCCTCCAGGCCGTCGTCGTCTTTGCGACGATCATGATTCTCATCTTCAATCTCATCGTCGATCTGTGTTACGCGTGGATCGACCCCCGAATCCGACTAACCTAGAGCCGGTTTGCCTCTCCTCGAAGTCAAGGACCTCCGCACTTCCTTCCAGACCGACGACGGCGTCGTGAAGGCAGTCGACGGCGTCACGTTCTCGATCGAGAAGGGCCAGACCCTCGGAATCGTGGGCGAGTCGGGCTGCGGGAAGAGCGTCACGTGCCTGACGATCATGGGGCTGAACCCGAAGCGCAACACGACGTCGAGCGGAGAGGTCATCTGGAAGGGCAACGACATCCTCGGTGCCAGGTCGAGCCAGCTCCGCAAGATCCGAGGGGACGAGATGTCGATGATCTTCCAGGACCCGATGACGTCGCTGAACCCGGTCCACTCGATCGGGAGGCAGCTCGTCGAGGCCGTTCAGCTCCATCGCGACGTCTCGGGCCGGGTCGCGCGAGCGCGCGCTCTCGAGTTGCTGAAAGCGGTCGGTATCCCGAAGGCTGAGAACCGGATCGACGACTATCCGCACCAGTTCTCGGGCGGCATGCGCCAGCGCGTGATGATCGCGATGGCGCTCGTGAACGATCCCGACCTCCTGATCGCGGATGAGCCCACGACGGCCCTCGACGTGACGACGCAGGCGCAGATCCTCAATCTGATGAAGCGCCTCCAGCAGGAGTTCGGCAGCGCCATCCTCATGATCACGCACGACCTCGGCGTGATCGCCGAGGTCGCAGACGACGTGCTCGTCATGTACGCGGCCAACGTCGTCGAGCAGGCGAACGTGGACGACCTCTTCACGCGGCCCCAGCACCCGTACACGTGGGGGCTGATGGGGTCGCTTCCACGGTTGGAGGCCGACGTCGAGCGCCTCACGCAGATTCCCGGCCAGCCGCCGTCCCTGCTCCGGCCGCCCGCTGGCTGTCGCTTCAATCCGCGTTGCCCCTACGTGATGGACGTCTGCAAGACGACCGAGCCCGAGCTCATGCCGACGACCCACGATTCGATGCATCTGCAGGCATGCCATCTCGACGAGGTGACCAAGGAGCGCGAGGCGGCCAAGCTGCTCGCCGTGACGATGGCGGAGGCCGGCTAAGTGGAAGCGGCTACCGCTGCCGAGCCGCACGCGGCGACCGGCGACGAGCTCCTCGTCGTCGAGGACGTCAAGAAGTACTTCCCGATCACGCGCGGGATCATCTTCCAGAAGCAGGTCGCCTCGGTGCAGGCGGTCGACGGCGTCTCCTTCAGCATCAACCAGGGAGAGACCCTTGGCATCGTCGGCGAGTCCGGTTGTGGGAAGTCGACGCTGGCGCGCTGCGTCGTCCGCCTCCTCAACACGACCGCCGGCCGGATCACCTTCGAAGGCCGCGACATCACGAAGCTCTCGCGTGCGGCCATGCGCCCCGTGCGGCGCCAGATGACGATGATCTTCCAGGACCCCTATGCCTCGCTCAATCCCCGCAAGCGCGTCGGCTTCATCGTGGGCGAGCCGCTCGAGGTGCACAAGCTCGGAACGCCCGGCGAGGTCAAGACGCGCGTCCAGGAGCTGCTCGAGGTCGTCGGACTGAACCCGGAGCACTACAACCGCTTTCCGCACGAGTTCTCCGGCGGGCAGCGTCAGCGGATCGGCGTCGCGAGGGCGCTCGCCGTCAACCCGAAGCTGATCGTCTGCGACGAGCCCGTGTCGGCGCTCGACGTCTCCGTGCAGGCGCAGATTCTCAACCTGCTCAAGGACCTTCAAGACGAATTCGACCTCACCTACATCTTCATCGCGCACGACCTGAACGTCGTCCGCCACATCTCGGACCGGGTGATGGTCATGTATCTCGGCAAGGTGGCCGAGGTCGCCTCCCGCGACCAGCTCTACAAAGAGCCGAAGCACCCGTACACCGGCGCTCTGCTCTCGGCCGTGCCGATCGCGAACCCCGAGCTCGGCCGCAGGCGCGAGCCGATCGTCCTCGAAGGCGACGTCCCGAGCCCGGTCAATCCGCCGAGTGGGTGCCGTTTCCACCCGCGCTGCCCCCGTTTCGTCGAGGGGCACTGCGACGTCGAGGATCCGCCGCTCTACCCGTTCGGCGGCGGGCACGTGGCCGCCTGCCACTATCCGCTCGAGCGCTGGCCGATGAACGCTGACGAGATGCGGCGGGGAGCGAAGTCGCGCTCGCCCGAAGAAGCGCTTCCGGCGTAGTCGGCCCCGATGCTCCTCGCGGCGCTCCGCCGTTTCGGATTGCTCGTGCTCTTCGCTGTGGCCGTGACCACGGCCGGGTCGCTGCTGTTCGGTGCCCTGCTCGGATACGGGCTTGACCGCTCGCTCTCGCTCGGGTTCTACTTCGTGGGCTGCTTCCTGCTCGTGTGCGGGTTCTTCGTCGGAAATCGCGGCCCGGCGCGGGTGAAGTCAGAGTCCGCGAGCGCTTCGCTGTTCGGCATGTTCGGCGACCGGCGGCTGCGGTGGGCGACGCCGGGCGAGCAGTACGAGACGATCACGAGCTCCGCCGTCTTCGTCTCCGTAGGCATACTTCTGATCGTGATTGGAGCGATCGTCGACAGTCGGCAATCACTCTATTGAGGGACTAACTTCTCAGCGCTGACGCCGTCAGAGAAAGACAGAGAGTTTATGCATGGAAACTGCGATCGAGCACGTCACTGGGTATCCGCAGACGTCGACGGCGAGCTGTCGACGTTCGAGCGGGTCCTGCTTGCGAACCATCTCGCCGGTTGCCCGGCGTGCCGGGAATTCCGCACGTCCGTCAGCGGGCTGACGAGAACGCTTCGAACGGCGCCGCTCGAGCGCTTCAATGTCGCTGTGATCGGCCGCGTTCGGCGCCGCGCCCATCTGCGGGTCGCGCCGGCCGTCGCTGCGATGGCGGTCGCTGCGGTCGGGCTCGGGAGTATCCTCGCGTCGTCCGACGTACGAACTCGCTCGGTCGCTCGCGTCCAGCCAAGTGCGGCTGTCGACACGATGAACCTCAGCACGGCGCGCGCACGGGAGAGGCTCCGCGCCGTGAGGAGCGTGCAGCTTCCGAGTGCCGTCCGCGGCGGCCCGGTTCTTCACGAGCAGTAACGCTGCGGCCTGCAGCGATACTGTCTCACTAGTGTTTCCTTCACTCGTCACGTCATACGTCTGAAGCCTCGACCACGATGCCCGTGTGGCGTCGCTCGAGGAGGACGGTCGCAAGGCCGTTCTGGTAGGGGATCGACCCCCGTCGCGCTTCGCTAGACTCAGGTCACTGAGCGGCCCACTGTCACGCCGCCACCGCAGCGCACCCGACCCACCTCTCCAGGAGACGCATGCCTGACCAGAAAGACGGCCAGAATGTCGGCAAGGTCATCGAAGTGAAGGGCGTCGTCATCGACGCGCTCTTCCCGGACCAGCTGCCCCAGATCTACCACGCGGTGGAGATCAAGATCGACGACAGAGTGCTCATCGCCGAGGTGCAGCAGCACCTTGGAGACGACCGGGTTCGCGCGGTCGCGATGGACTCCACCGACGGTCTGTCCCGCGGAGTCGCCGTCCTCGACCTCGGCGGGCCGATCACGGTGCCTGTCGGCGACGAGACCCTCGGACGGCTCTGGAACGTGATCGGCGAGCCGATCGACCGGAAGGACGACCCCGGCGACAGCGTCAAGCGCTGGCCCATTCACCGCGACCCCCCGGCTTTCTCCGAGCTGGAGCCGAAGACCGAGATCTTCGAGACCGGAATCAAGGTGATCGACCTGATCGCGCCCTACGTCAAGGGAGGCAAGGTCGGTCTCTTCGGCGGCGCGGGGGTCGGCAAGACCGTCCTCATCCAGGAGCTGATCCACAACATCGCGCGCGAGCACGGCGGTGTCTCCGTCTTCTGCGGAGTAGGCGAGCGCACCCGTGAGGGCAACGACCTCTGGCTCGAGATGCAGGAATCGGGAGTGATCGACAAGGTGGCGCTCGTCTACGGGCAGATGAACGAGCCGCCGGGCGCACGTCTGCGCATCGGTCTCTCCGGGCTGACCATGGCCGAGTACTTCCGCGACGAAGGGCAAGACGTCCTGCTCTTCATCGACAACATCTTCCGCTTCGTCCAGGCGGGCTCGGAGGTCTCCGCGCTCCTCGGGCGCATGCCGAGCGCGGTCGGCTATCAGCCGACCCTCGCGACCGAGATGGGGCAGCTCCAGGAGCGGATCACCTCCACGAAGAGTGGTTCGGTGACCTCCGTCCAGGCGATCTACGTGCCTGCGGACGACTACACCGACCCGGCGCCTGCCACGACCTTCGCGCATCTCGATGCCACGACCGAGCTCAACCGCGCGATCGTCGAGCAGGGGATCTATCCCGCGGTCGACCCTCTCACCTCGGTCTCGCGCGCCCTCCAGCCGGACATCGTCGGAGACGAGCACTACTCGACGGCGCGAGGCGTCCAGGAGATCCTCCAGCGCTACAAGGACCTGCAGGACATCATCGCCATCCTCGGCATGGAAGAGCTGAGCGACGAGGACAAGCTGACCGTGCAGAGGGCGCGGAAGATCCAACGGTTCCTGTCGCAGCCGAACTTCGTGGCGGAGCAGTTCACAGGCACGCCCGGCGAGTACGTACGGCTCGAAGACACGATCAAGGGCTTCAGGGAGATCCTCGAGGGCAAGCACGACGATCTCCAGGAGCAGGCCTTCTACATGGTCGGCACGATCGAGCAGGCGGTCGCCAAGGGCCGCGGCTCGGAGCAGCCGGCCGAGCAGGCAGAGGAAGAGCCCGCCGAGGCCGAAGCCGAGGCCGACGTCGACCGCGAGCCTGCGCCGACGCCCGCATAGTGCCGAGCTTCGACGTTTCGCTCGTCACGCCTGACGGGCCCGTGTTCGAGGGCGAGGCTGAGATGCTGATCGTCCCCGGGGCGGACGGCGAGATCGGCGTTCTCGCCCGGCATGCGCCCCTGATCGCGATGCTCAAGGCCGGTTCGACGCGCGTGCACGTGACGCGAGACATCGACGTGCAGGAATTTGCGACCGGGCCGGGCTTCTTCAAGGTGGAGCAGGATCGCGCCCTCGCGCTCGTCGACGACGCCGTGGATGCGAAGCAGATCGACGAGACCCGCGCACGTGAGCAGCTGGAGGCGGCTCAGGCCGAGCTCGCACGGGTCGAGAGCGGCGAGTCGGAAGCCGATCGCTGGCAGCTCGAGCAGCGCATCAAGCACGCTGAAAACCAGCTAAACGTGATCGGAAGGGGCTGAGATGCAGGCTTTTATTCCCGGGCTCTATCCGCGCTCGGAGGATCTCATACAGGCGACGCGCGACCTCGATCGCGGGCGCACGACTCCGGGGCAGGTCAACGAGCAGACCGACCGGGATCTCGCCCAGCTCGTCTCGGCCCAGCAGGACGCGGGCATCGACCTGCTTGCGGACGGGATGCTGCGCTGGCAGGACATCTTTCGGCCTCTCGTCGAAGGCAGCGACGGCCTCGAGACCGGCGCGCTGACGCGCTTCCTCGACACGAACACCTTCTACCGCGCGCCGAGCGCGACAACCGCCGAGCCGAGGCTGCGGGAGCCGCTCGACGAGCGGTACGTCGCGCAGCTGCCCGGCCCGCGTCTCGTCACGCTGCCCTCGCCCTTTGCGCTCTCGCACGGGACCGAAGTCACGCCCAAGGCGATGGCCGAAGGTGTTCTCAAGCCGCAGCTCGATGCGATCGACGTGGAGCTGGTCGTGCTCGAAGAGCCGTATCTCGCGCGCGAGGAGAGCCCTGACCTCGGCGCTGTCGAAGAAGGCCTCCAGGCTCTGGCCGGAGGGCCGAAGCTCGCGCTCTGGCTCACGTTCGGGAACGCGAAAGGCGTGCTGAAGCAAGGGCTCGCGGACCTGCCCGTGCATGCGATCGGGATCGACTTCTACGCGACCTCCGCCGAGGACGTCCCCGAGGGGCTCGGCAAGCTGCTTCTGGCCGGCGTCCTCGACGCGCGGAGCTCGGCGCTCGAGGAGCCGCGCGAGATCGCTGCGTTCGTCGAGACCCTTCGCGGCCGTGGGGTGGAGGAGATCGCCCTCGTTCCGAACGGTGATCTCCAGTACGTTTCGGAGCCGGTCGCGCGCGAGAAGCTCGGGCGGCTCGGGAAGGCAAAGACGGCGACCACGGAGGCTGCAGCGTGAGTGACGAGATCAAGTTCCTGACCCACGAAGTGGGCTCGCTGGCGAAGCCGCCGTGGCTCGTGAAGACCTCTGCGGGCAAGCCGCTCGAGGAGAGCGACATCGACCATGCGCGCAACTGGGGTGAGAAGGTCGGCGTCGAGGACTACGAGCAGCTCGTCGAGCTCCTCCAGCAGGACGAGCGCGACGCGGACGAGGTCGCCCGCTGGGCCAGCAGGTACTGCGTGCGCCTCCAGGAGTCGGCAGGCGTCGACGTCATCTGGGACGGCGAGCAGCAGCGGAGCGAGATGTACGCCTGGGCGATCGCGCACTCGAACGGCTTCGAGCCCCGCGGGACCGTGCGCTCGTTCGACAACAAGTACTACTCGAAGTCGGCGGCGACGGGCCCTGTCTCGCTCGCCGAGCCGTACCACAACGACGAGTTCTCCTTCCTGCAGTCCGTCGCGAAGCACGACCTGAAGATTCCGATCACGGGCGCCTACACGCTCGCGGTCTGGTCGTACGACGAGCATCACCTGCCCAAGGAGGGCCGGCTCGGAGGAGGGCTCTCGCGCAAGGACGAGGTCGAGGCTCGCCGCGAGCTGACGCTGGACATCGCGCGCAACATCATCCGGCCGACCATCGAGGCTCTGATCGATCTCGGGGCCAAGTGGATCCAGATCGACGAGCCGGGCGCCTCCACGGAGGAGGACGAGCTCGACGTGTTCGTCGAGAGCTTCAACGTCTCGGTCGAAGGGCTCGAGGGCAGCAGCATGTTCTCCACGCACCTCTGCTTCTCCGACTACGACCTCTTCTTCCCCGCGATCGAGGGGATGAGCGGCTGCCGCCAGTACTGCGTCGGCTTCGCGAACTACGACACGCGCGAGCTCGGAACCTCGAGCGCGGAGCGGCCCGGCTACGAGGTCATCGCCAAGTGGCGCGACCTGCCCTACGACCCGATCCTCGGCCTCGGCGTGCTCGACATCCATACGGACTTCATCGAGCCGCCGGAGCTCGTGCGTGACCGGATCCTGTACGCGACCGAGGTGTTCGGGGATCCGGCCCGGATCCACGTGTGCCCGGACTGCGGCCTCCGGACGCGGAGCTGGGACGTGGCATACGACAAGCTGAGGAACATGGTCGAGGGCACGCGCCTCGCCGAGGAGTCCCTGAACCGGGCGCACGCAGGAGCGCGCTAAGGCGCCGCTTGCGGTGCCGCCTCAGGACGGCGGGCTTTGCCCGTCGTCCGTCGGAACTGACCGGTCGATCCGAATGAACCAAGCAGGAACGCTACTCGGCACAATCGAAGTAGCCGTTACGTCGTCTACGATCGTGGCGGTGGACGCCGCGAGGCGTTCGCGCTTTTTCCGATGAGAACCACTCTGAAGCGAGGAATCGGCCGGGTCGCAGTCGTCAACGGCGACGGGCGGCCAATCCTCCCTCCCGGCGCGCTGAGCCCTGTCCAGCGCTACCGCCAGCCCGAGCGCAAGCGGAGCGCTCTCCGCACGGTCGGGCGCATCCTCTTTTTCCTGATCGCGGCCTGCGCCGCCGTCGTGCTGGGGATTGCGGGCGGCGCGTACCTGTACGCCGACGAGAACGCCCACGCCTTCTCGTCGCTCAGCGAGCGCACCGTTCGGGCCCAGAAGATCCTGAACTTGCCAGAGGCCGGAGAGCCTGCCAATGCACTCGTCATCGGCTACGACCATCGGCCGGAAGACGGCTCCGCGCCGTCCCGCTCGGACACGGTCATGCTCATGCGTGCCGACCCGAACACGAACTCGATCTCCCTGCTCTCGTTCCCGCGCGATCTCCTCGTCAACGTCCGCTGTCCGGACGGCGGCTCCTCGATTGCCAAGATCAACTCGGCGTACGCCTTCTGCGGGCCGGCCGGCACGCTCGAGACCGTTCGCACCCTCACCGGGCTCAAGATCCACTACCTGATCACGGTCAACTTCGACGGCTTCCGCGACATCGTGGACAAGCTGGGAGGAGTCTGGATCGATGTCGACCGGCGCTACCTGAACCTCAACAATCGAGGCGGCGACACGTACGCGGAGATCAACCTCTGGCCCGGCTACCAACGGCTCGAGGGCGGCCAGGCGCTCGACTTCGTCCGCTTCAGGCACACCGACTCGGACCTCTTCCGGGTTGCCCGCCAGCAGCAGTTCGTCAAGGGGCTCAAGCAAGCCGTGAACCATCGCTGGAAGAACCCGGGCACCGTGCCGAAGATCTTCAAGGTCCTGCGTAAGAACATCGAGATCGGACAGGGCGGAGGCGAGATCACGGGCAAGACGCTGATCAGCTACGCCTTCTTCGCGTACGGCCTCCCGTCCGGGAACTTCTTCCAGGTCAAGCTCGGGGGGCTGACCGGGACGAACGATCTCGTCACCGACCCGTCGAACATCCAGACGGCGGTCGAGGAGTTCCAGCACCCGGACGTGCAGGCGTCTGCGAAGGCCACTGCCCAGGCTCTGCACAGGCGGCTGCACACGAAGAACGGGCCAAGCCCGAAGAACGTCTCCGTCGTCGTCCTGAACGGGAACGGGCAGGCCGGTGCGGCGGCGAACACGAGCTACCAGCTGGCGCAGAAGGGATACCGCGTCATCCAGCCGCCAGAAGGTTTCCAGGCAAACGCTCCCGGCCGCTGGAGCCGCACCTTCCGCACGCAGGTCTTCTTCAACGGGAAGTCGAAGGCCCGGCGCGCTGGCGAGACGGTCTCAGGCCTCTTCAACTCCTCGGACGTCAAGCCGATTCCGCGCAACAACGCGCTGCGAATCCTCGCCAACGGCGCGATGCTGACGGTGGTCGTCGGCCAGACCTTCTCGGGGAAGCTGACGCCGACGCCGGTCGATCGCACGCCGCCCCGTGAGCCGCCGAACGTGCGCCCGGGCAAGTCGGATACGCTTCCGCTCGTCCGCGCTGCTGCGGCGTGGAAGCCCGGCTTCCCGCTCCAGATCCCGACAGTTCTCGAGCGTTCCTCCGTCGTCGATTCGGAGGTGCCGTACCGCGTCTACAAGATGGACGACGCAAAGACGGTGCGGTTCACGTTCCGGACGGGGTCGAACGAGTACTGGGGCATCCAGGAGTCCGATTGGTCGGACGCCCCGGCCCTCGACGGCAAGAACGCGAGCGAGGTCATCAAGGGGCGTCAGTACGACCTCTACTACAGCGGATCGCACCTGCACATGGTCGTCCTGCGAGCCGGTGGCGCAAGCTACTGGGTGGTCAACTCGCTCCTCGACTCGCTCTCGAACGAGACGATGCTGGAGATCGCAAAGGGTCTCCGCCCCCTACACAAGTAAAGTCGTCCCGCGTCCCTGGCCGGCCGCTCTCCCGGCCGGCGGAGCCGGCACCGCCAGCGGCGCCCCAGGAACCCGGGTCACAATGATGCGAAACATGGACTCTCACAAGAAGCCGCCTCTCGGCATCTTCGGCGCGGGCTGGGTCGGCCTCGTCACCGGCGCCTGCTTCGCAGACCTCGGTCACGACGTCGTCATCCGCGACGTGGTGCCGGAGCGGGTCGAACAGCTCGAGGCGGGGCAGATGCCGTTCCACGAGCCGGGCCTGAAGGAGCTCGTCGAGCGCAACCGCGAGCGGCTCACCTTCACGCTCGACGCCGACGAGCTGAAGGCGAGCGCGAAGATCTTCTTCTCCTGCGTGGACACGCCGCCGACGCCCTCCGGCGAGGCGGACCTGGCGCCTGTTTGGTCCGTCGTCGAGGACCTTGGCGCACCCGAGGGCGCGACGCTCGTCATGAAGAGCACCGTCCCCGTGGGCACCGGCAAGCGGATTCGCGACGCTCTCGACGATCGGGTCGGCTACGTCTCGAACCCCGAGTTCCTCTCCGAGGGCCGCGCGATCGAGGACTTCATGAGCCCCGACCGGGTGGTCATCGGCTCGTTCGAAGACGGGCATGCCGAGCTCGTGGCGGCGCTCTACGAGGGCTTCGGAGCGCCGATCGTGCGGACGACCGTTCCCTCTGCGGAGATGGTCAAGCTCGCCTCGAACGCGTTTCTCGCCACCCGCGTCAGCTTCATCAACGAGATCGCCAACGTGTCGGAGGCGGTGGGCGCCGACGTCGACCAGGTGATCGAGGGGATGGGCCTCGATCCTCGCATCGGCTCGAGCTATCTCAGGCCGGGTGTCGGCTACGGAGGTTCGTGCTTTCCGAAGGACGTGTCCTTCCTGAAATTGCTCGCGGGCAACAGCGGCTACCACTTCCAGCTTCTGAGCGCCGTCATGGACGTGAACGAGCTCCAGAAGCGGCGGGTGGTGACCAAGCTCCAGGAGCACCTCGGCGACCTGCGGGGGAAGACGATCGCCCTGCTCGGCCTGGCGTTCAAGCCGAACACCGACGACATGCGCGACGCGCCCTCGATCGTCCTCGCCGCGCGGCTCCTTGCCGAAGGAGCCGACGTGCGGGCCTGGGATCCGCTCGTGCACGGCCATCCCGAGCTGAACGGAGTTGTGGTCGAGAGCTCAATCCTCGACGCGGTGCGTGGGGCAGATGCGGCCGTGATCGTCACCGAATGGCCGGAGCTCGAGGGCCTGGCGTCCCCGGAAACCCTCGAGGCGATGAGGACGCCTCTCGTCGTCGACGGCCGCAACCTGCTCGACCCGGAGGCCGTGCGCGCCGCGGGTTTTCGGTACGAGGGGATCGGCAGGACTTGAAGAAGAGAGAATTGACGTCGTGGAAGCAATCCTCCTAGCCGGCGGGAAGGCCGAGCGGCTCGGCGACGCCGCCGAGGGCCGTCCCAAGGCGCTCGTCCCGATCGCGGGCAGGCCGCTGGCTGCCTATCAAGTCGCTCTGGTCGTCTCGGCGGGAGTCGACCGGATCCTCGTCAGCTGCGCCGCAGGTCAAGAAGAGGCCTTCGAGTCCGAGCTGGCGGGGCTCGGCCCCGAGATCGTGTACGTGCCCGAGAACGAGCCGCTGGGGCGCGGGGGAGCCGTCCGCTTCACGGCACAGGCGAGGAACGAGAGCGGCCCGGTCTACGTCCTGAACGGCGACGAGCTGATCGACGTCGACCTCCCCGCGCTGCTGGCCGCGCATCGGGCGCACGGAGGGGCCGCGACGCTCACCGTCGCGCCGCTGCAGACCGGCTTCGGCGTCGTGGAGGTCGACGAGGACGACCAGGTCACCGGCTTCGAGGAGTCGCCTCAGCTCCCACACTGGGTGCACGCGGGCGTCGACGTGCTCGACGACGACGCGATCGCGCGGCTCCCCGAAAAGGGCGACCACGAGCGGACGACCTTCCCGGAGCTGGCGGCGGAGGGACGGCTCTTCGCCTTCCGCCACGAGGGTCTCTGGCTGACCGTCAACACCCCGAAGGACCTGCGCGTCGCCGACGAGCACGTTCGCGCCAACCCGACCTGGCTCGCCGCGGCGGTGAAGGCATGAGCGACGGGTCTCCCAACCTCGGTGGGCTGGACCCCTTCTCGTTCGAACAGACCAGGGTCGACAAGCCGTGGGGACACGAGCTCATCTGGGCGTACACCGATCAATACTGCGGGAAGATCCTCTTCGTCAAGGCGGGCGAGGCCCTGAGCCTCCAGTTCCACCGTGAGAAGGACGAGTCGTGGCTCGTCCACTCCGGACGCGCCGAGCTCGAGATGGCCGAGCCTGGAAAGAAGCTCCCGAGCTCGGAGGTCGTCGGCCCAGGTGTGGCTTTTCATATCCGGCCCGGGACGGTGCATCGCGTGAAAGCGATCGAAGACACGACGATCATCGAGGTCTCCACGCCTCAGCTCGAGGACGTCGTGCGTCTCGAAGACAGCTATGGAAGAGCGGATAAGTAGTATCCGGGCGGGATGGCGACGACCAAGCGTTTTGACGTCAAGGACCTCGCTCTCGCAGCCGAGGGCGTGCGCAGGATCGAGTGGGCCGACCGGAACATGCCGGTCCTCTCGGCGATCCGCGAGCGCTTCGAGCGCGAGCAGCCGCTCGCCGGCTATCGCATCGCCGCCTGCCTGCACGTCACCACCGAGACCGCGAATCTCGCTCGTACGCTGAAGGCCGGCGGCGCCGACCTCGTCCTCTGCGCTTCGAACCCGCTTTCGACCCAGGACGAGACGGCGGCGGCGCTCGTCGACGAGTACGACATCGCCGTCTTCGCGATCAAGGGCGAGGACAACGACACGTACTACCAGCACATCCAGTCCGCAGTCGACCACAAGCCCCAGATCACGATGGACGACGGCGCCGACGTGATCGGCGTCCTCCACGCGCACCGTCGCGAGCAGCTCGGCGACGTGATCGGCGGGACCGAGGAGACGACGACCGGCGTCATCCGCCTGAAGGCCCTCGAGCGCGACGGCGCGCTCGGGTTCCCGATCGTCGCCGTCAACGAGGCGAAGACGAAGCACCTCTTCGACAACCGCTACGGGACGGGCCAGTCGACGATCGACGGCGTCATTCGCGCCACCAACAAGCTGCTTGCCGGATCGAAGTTCGTGGTCGCCGGCTACGGCTGGTGCGGCCGCGGCCTCGCCACCCGCGCCAAGGGCATGGGCGCGCACGTGATCATCACCGAGGTCGACCCGATGAAGGCGCTCGAGGCCGTGATGGACGGATTCGAGGTATTGACCATGGAGCGCGCCGCCGAGGTCGGCGAGATCTTCGTGACCGCAACCGGCGACAAGGGCGTCATCCGCGGCGAGCATGTCGAGCGGATGAAGGACGGCGCCATCCTCGCGAACACGGGCCACTTCAACGTCGAGATCGACATTCCGGCGCTCAAGGCGCTGGCGAAGGAAACGCGCGAGGCGCGGGATCTCGTCGACGAGTTCATTCTCGAGGACGGCCGTCGGATCTACCTGCTCGCGGACGGGCGGCTCGTCAACCTCGCAGTCGCTGAGGGTCACCCCGCGCAGGTCATGGACATGTCGTTCGCGAACCAGGCTCTCTCGGCCGAGTACATCGTCGAGAACGCGCCCTCGCTCGAGAAGAAGGTCTACGACGTGCCCGAGGAGATCGACAAGGAGATCGCCCGCCTCAAGCTCGAGACGATGGGCATCGACATCGACCACCTCTCGCCCGAGCAGGAGAAGTACCTGGCGTCCTGGGACGAAGGTACTTAACGGGGGAACCCAGGGTTCCCCCCTTGGCCCCCTCCTTTCGTGGGGAAACCCGAGGTTTCCCCTTGCCCCCTTCCGGCCATCGACTTGGGTTCCGCCCACCTGGCGCTCCATCGAGCGCCAGCACGTAAGGCCCCCAATGGCGGCATGAAGGCGTTGATCCTGGCGGCGGGGTACGCAACGCGGCTCAGCCCGCTCACCGACTCGATCCCGAAGATGCTGCTGCCGCTCGCGCAGCGGCCGATGCTCGACTACCTGCTCGACCGGATCCTCGAGGTTGGGGAGGTCGACGAAATCCACCTCGTGACCAACTCTCGATTCGCTCCGCTACTCAGGGATTGGGCTGAGACTTTGCAACAGACTGTTGCAAAGTTTGGTTCGGGTGGCGTGACGGTTCACGACGACGGGACGACGTCGAACGAGGACCGGCTCGGAGCGATCGGTGACATCGCGTTCACGATCGACCACGCCGGCCTGGCAGGCGAAGACCTGCTCGTCGTCGCCGGCGACAACCTGATCGGCTATTCGCTCCCCGAGTACGTCGACTTCTGGCGCGAGAAGGGCGGCAGCGCGATCGCGCTCTACGAGGTTGCGGACCCCGAGCTGCTGAAGGGCTACGGCGTCGTGGAGCTCGACGACGACGACCGCGTCGTCGGCTTCGAGGAGAAGCCCGCCGAGCCGCGGAGCAACCTGGCTGCGACAGCGGCCTACCTCTATCGGGCCGAGGATCTCGAGCCGCTGGCCACGTATCTGGAAGAGGGAAACCCGCCGGATGCTCCGGGGAACTTCGTCGCCTGGCTGCACGAGCGGAGGCCGGTCTACGGATACCGATTCGCCGGCGAATGGCACGACATCGGTGACGTCGGCCAGCTGCTCGAGGCCGACAACAGGCTGCGGGAGCGGGCCGGAATGCCCGTCCGCAGCGAGTACGCGGCCGACTGATCAAGTCTTAGAGGCCTCTTAGCCGGCTCTCACTGAGGGCTTAGGGGCGTTTGGTTCGATGGAAGTCGTGAGCGCATGGAGCGCTTCCGCCGAACGAAAGGATGAAGACATGAGCGCACAAGCAGGACCAGCACACAGTCGAGCACTCCGCGACTACAGACGCAGTCCGCGCTGCTGACAAGGTGTACTCGGGCGAGTCGCTCGAGAGCCGGCTCTGGGAGCGCCGAGGCTTCCTGAAGCGGCTCGCGCGCAGCGACGCCCCCGGCTGACGCCGCGCCCATTCGGGCGCACTACAACCTGTCTCTCCCCGCCGAAGGGCCGCCCAGAGCGGCCCTTCGGTTACTTGGCCCAGATCTGTCACAGGGAAGTCTCGATTCGCTCCCTACCCTCGACGGGTGCTGCTCGACCTGATTCTTCCGAGCTCGTGCTCGGTCTGCCGCGTGCCCGGCGGTCCGCTGTGCGACGGCTGCCGGGACCGACTGGCTCGGATCGCAGGCCCACTGTGCGAACGCTGCGGCGCTCCGACCTCCTGGCCCGTCGAGCGCTGCCGCGAATGCGCAGGCCGGCGGATCGCGTTCGCGAGCGCGCGAGCAGCCGTCGCGTACGACGACGTCGCCCGCCCGCTCGTCGGTGCCTGGAAGGAACGCGGGCTGCGCACCGTCGCCGCTCTGGCCGCCGGTCTGGTGAACGAGGTTGTCGCGCGCCCAGGGGCGTACACGATCACCTTCGTCCCGAGCGACGCCGACCGCCGTCTGACGCGAGGTCACAACCCGGCGCAGCGGCTGGCGGTCGCGCTCGGCGAGCGCTGGGAGCTCCCGGTCGTGCCTCTCCTCGCCCGAGTGCCAGGAGTACGCCCGCAGCGCGGCCTCGCGCTCGCCGAGCGGCGCCGAAACGTGCGCGGCGCCTTCCGGGCCACGGGCGCCGCGCCGAGGGCGCTCGTGCTCGTCGACGACGTCTACACGAGTGGCGCAACAGTCTCGGCAGCCGCGTCTGCGCTCCGCAAAGTCGGCGCACACAGAGTGGACGTGATCACCTTTGCACGAGCTGTCCGCTAGATTCTCGTTCCGATGCGTCTTCAGGTGAAAGGGCGAAACCTCGAGGTCAGCGAGCAGATCCGGGAGTACGCCGAGAACAAGCTGGGCAAGCTCGACCGGCTCGTGAAGGACCCGACGCGCATCGAGCTCGAGCTGGCCGTGGAGAAGAATCCGTCGATTGCGGACAACCAGGTCGCTGAGGCGACCGTCTGGACGAAGGGGCCGGTCCTGCGAGCACGCGAGACGTCCGAGGACATGAAGGCCTCGATCGATCAGCTCGTGGACAAGCTGGAGCGGCAGGTGAAGCGTTATCGAGACAAGCGGCGCCCGCGCAAGCACGACCGCCACGACGGCCCACCACCTGAGTTCGCATCGACGGAGGTTTCGGAGTCCGGGCCCGCGATCGTGAAGACGAAGCAGTTCGCGTTCAAGCCTATGACCGCGGAGGAAGCAGTCCTTCAGCTCGAGTTGGTCGGCCACGACTTCTTCGTCTTCCGCAACTCCGAGTCTGAAGAGATCAACGTCGTCTACCGGCGCCGCGACGAGGACTACGGGCTGATCGAGCCACAGTAGGTTGGGCCTCTTCCGGCGGAGGGAGCCGATTCACGAGAAGCTGGCCCGCGAAGGAGGGCTCGATCTTCCGCGCGGAGTGGACGAGGTGGCCGGGCCGCCGCCGATCGACCCCCGACATCCGTTGTGGCGGGTCGCAGGGATCCACGGCATTCCGCGCGTGCGTGAGTGGGACGCCGTCACTACAGCCGTCGCGCCCGCACTCCCGGGCGACGAGACCGACTTCGTCGCGCTCGAGGACGGGACGATCTTCACCGACGACGACCTGCCCGACGAGGCCTTGACGCCGCTGGCAGACGCTCTTGGGAGCCTGCTCCAAGGGCCGTACCACGCCCTCGGCCTGCGTCAGGACGGCGACGTCTGGAGCGTGGCCGCGATGCGCGTGAACGTCGTGGAGGTGCCCGAGGACGTGGAGGGCGACAAGGTTGACTTGGTCGTCAATGACGGGGAGAGCACGATGGCGGTCGACGATGTCCGGTCGAAGGCGAGGATTCCCAGCCTGGAGCACTTCGGGACCCAGCAATTCGGGTCGTTCGTGCTCCACGGAGCGCGCCTGGACGACACGCTCTGGGAGGTCACGGTGCTCCCCCTCTAACGCGTCGCTTACTGCGCCGACATCAGGAAGCAGCAGCTTTGCTGATGCTTCCGTCTGAAATGACCGGTCGACCCGATTGAGCTAAAACCACCCCCGCCTCGACCGCTACCCTAAGGCGATGGCCACCGACAGTTACGGGACGTTCGAAAAGGTTCTTCGCATGGGCGAGGGCCGGCGCCTCAAGCGCCTGGCCGGCCAGGCGGACTACATCGCGACCCTCGAGCCCGAGTTCGAGAAGCTCTCCGACGAAGAGCTGCGCGGGAAGACGGCTGAGTTCAAGCAGCGCGTCGAGAACGGCGAAGCGGTCGAGGATCTCCTCTTCGAGGCGTTCGCGACAGTCCGCGAGGCGTTCAAGCGCGCCATGGGCGTCCGACTCTTCGACGTCCAGATGATGGGCGGAATCGTCCTCCACGAGGGCGACATCGCCGAGATGAAGACGGGCGAAGGAAAGACGTTCGTCGCCACGATGCCGCTGTACCTGAACTCGCTGACGGGGGAGAACGTCCACCTCGTGACCGTCAACGACTACCTGGCCAAGCGAGACCCCGAGTGGGTCAAACCCGCCTTCGACGCGCTCGGCGTCCGGGCCGGCTTCATCCAGAACATGATGCCGTTCTCGGAGCGCACGAACGCGTACGCCGCCGACATCACATATGGCACGAACGCCGAGTTCGGCTTCGACTACCTCCGCGACAACATGGCCGTCACCCTCGACGGGACGGTGCAGCGCGGTCACAGCTACGCGATCGTGGACGAGGTCGACTCGATCCTCATCGATGAGGCGCGGACGCCGCTCATCATCTCGGGCGAGCCCGAGACCGCAGCCAAGGTCTACTACGACTTCGCGCGCATCGTGAAGGGCCTGGACGGCCAGCCGAGCAAGCAGAAGGGCGAGGGTAAGGGGATCGACGAGACCGAGGTCTCGGGCGCCGACTACCTCTACGACGAGAAGTTCAAGACCGTCTCACCGAGCCAGGCCGCGATCGACAAGGTCGAGCGCGCCCTCGGGATCGACAACATGTACGACGCGCGGAACATGCAGATGGTCAACCACTTGACCCAGGCGCTGAAGGCGCAGTCGCTGTTCCAGAGAGACGTCGACTACGTCGTCCAGGAGGGAGAGGTCAAGATCGTCGACGAGTTCACGGGTCGCATCATGGAAGGCCGTCGCTGGTCGGAGGGCTTGCACCAGGCGGTCGAGGCCAAGGAGGGCGTGTCGATCCAGGAGGAGAACGTGACGCTCGCGACGATCACGCTCCAGAACTACTTCCGCCTCTACGAGAAGCTCGCCGGCATGACAGGCACGGCGAAGACCGAGGAGAAGGAGTTCGTCGAGATCTACAACCTGCACGTCGCCCAGATCCCGACGAACGTCGACGTCGCTCGCGACGACCGCAACGACTACATCTTCAAGACGAAGGAAGCGAAGTACGACGCCGTCCTCGAGGACATCAAGGAGCGCCACGAGAAGGGCCAGCCCGTCCTCGTGGGCACGATCTCGGTCGAGGTCTCCGAGCATCTTTCGCAGTACCTCACGCGGCAGGGGATCCCGCACAACGTCCTCAACGCGAAGGCTCACGAGCGGGAGGCCGAGATCATCAAGGACGCCGGTCAGCACGGCGCGGTCACGATCGCGACGAACATGGCCGGCCGCGGCGTCGACATCAAGCTCGCCGACGGGATCACGGACCTCGGCGGGCTCTACGTTCTCGGCACCGAGCGCCACGAGGCGCGGCGCATCGACAACCAGCTGCGCGGGCGCTCAGGCCGCCAGGGCGACCCGGGGGAGTCCCGGTTCTACCTCTCCGGGCAGGATGACCTCGTCCGTCTGTTCGCCGGCGACCGGATCCACGGGATCATGGAGCGCTTCAAAGTGCCGGACGACCAGCCGATGGAGTCGGGCCTCCTCTCGAAGCAGGTCGAGAATGCGCAGAAGAAGGTCGAGGAGCAGAACTTCGTCTCGCGCAAGAACGTCCTCAAGTACGACGACGTCATGAACACCCAGCGCGAGGTGATCTATGCCCAGCGCCGCCAGGTGCTCGAGGGCGCGGACCTCTCGGACGAGATCAAGGCCTGGATCGACGAGGTGCTCGAGCGCATGATCGCCGTCTTCGCCGACACCGAGGACGTCGAGGACTGGGACCTCGACGGGCTCGTGCAGGCGTTCAACGCCTTCACCGATGCGGATTTCACCGTCGAGGAGCTCCGGGAGGACCTCGAGGAGATCAGCCGCGAGGCCCTGCTCGAGGACTTCCGCGAAGAGGCGCTCGAGCTCTACGCCGAGAAGGAGAAGATCTGGGGCCCGGAGGTCGCGCGCGACGTCGAGCGCTTCATCGTCCTCGAGGTCGTCGACACGCGCTGGCGCGAGCATCTGGAGAACATGGACTACCTGCGCGAGGGCGTTCACCTTCGCTCGTTCGCTCAGAAGGATCCGCTCGTCGAGTACCGCTCCGAGGGCCATGGCATGTTCCAGGAGCTCGGAGCCCTGATCCACGAAGAGGTGCTGATGCTCCTGTTCCACGCGCAGATCGAGCCCCACGACGCCGAGGAGCTGACGCACTCGCAGAACTCCGATGACGGCGCATTCGCGTACGAGCACGAGTCGTTGGCGGGCTCGGATGCGATCGCCGCGGCCGGTCTCGGTGGAGAGGCGGTCGGCGCGATGAGCACGAGCGTCAACACCGGCGCCTTCGGTGGCGGCGGGGCGGTCGCGACTCAGCAGCGGGTGACGTCCGAGCACGAAAAGGTCGGCCGCAACGATCCCTGCTGGTGCGGAAGCGGCAAGAAGTTCAAGAAGTGCCACGGCGCGTAGTCGTCGTCCACTTCAACCCGCCGAACCTCGACAAGCGTCTGGCCCGGCTGGCCGGGAATGACGTCGAGAGCCTGACCCCCAAAGGCCCGGCCGATCTGAAGGCGCTGCGTGAGCTCCCGCCCGACGCGTTCGTGATCGATCTCGACCGGCGGCCTTCCGAGGGCCGTTCTTTCGCCGTCATGTTGCGCCGCTACGCATCGACGCGTCCTGTGCCGCTCGTCTTTGCCGGTGGCGAGGAGGACCAGGTGGCGCGGGTGCGCAACCTCTTGCCCGACGCGACGTACGTCCCCTGGACGGCCGTCGTCGGCGGCCTGAAGAAGGCGAAGCCGATCGAGAAGCCGGTCGTGCCGAGCACGATGGATGCGTACTCGCAGACCGAGCTCGAGCCGAAGCTCGGCGTGCGCGACGGGACGACGGTGCTCCTGCTCGGTGCCCCGGACGGCTTCGGCAAGGCGCTGCGCCGCGCGCGAGCTCGTCGAGGACAGGCCCGCGCAGCTCGTCATGCTCTTCGTCGCCGAGCGTCGCCGATCTCGAGCGCGGAGTTCGAGGCTGCGAAGGCCGCGATCGCCCCCGGCGGGAGTATCTGGCTCTGCTGGCCGAAGAAGGCCTCAGGGCTGCAGTCCGACCTCGACCAGGTGACGGTGCGCCGCTACGGCATGGACCGGGGCCTCGTCGACTTCAAGGTGGCCGCGATCGACGCCACGTGGTCGGGCCTCCGCTTCGCGCGCAAGAAGACGTAGCAGCCGAAGGCCCAGCCTACGATGGTCGTGAGAGAGCGACCATGGCAACGGAGAACGAATCGCGAGCCGGCCGCGCGTGGATCGTCGGCGTGCTGGCAGGTGGGCTCGTGCTCCGGCTCTTCCTGGCGGCGCTGCCGGGCTTCAGCGCCGACATCGACATCTTCGTCGACTGGGCCGAGACCATCGCCTCCGTCGGCCCCGGTGACTTCTACGATCAGCCGGGCCAGTTCCACGCGTACGCGCCGGGATACCTGCATTACCTCTGGCTCCTGGGCAGCCTGGACGAAGCCTTCGGCTTCAGCAAGGCGCAGTGGGACTACGCGCTCAAGCTGCCTGCCATCGCCGCCGACCTAGGCTCGGCGTACCTGCTCTACCGCTACCTCGAAGGAGAGCGCGAGCGCCGGCGGGTGGGCGCAGCGGCCCTCTACCTGCTCTTTCCGGCAACGCTCCTGGTCGGGGCGGTCTGGGGCCAGACCGACAGCATCGAGGCCTTCTTCGTCCTGCTCACGGTCTATTTCGCGGCCAGAGACCGGCCGGTAGCGGCCGGTCTCGCCTTCACCGCCGGCTTCATCGTCAAGCCGCAGGCAATCGCGGCCCTGCCGTTTCTCGTCTTCTGGCTCGTACGGGACCACCGGCCGTCGTCGAGACGTGTCGCCGGAGGGTTGCGGCTGCCGGTGCCCCCGAAAGCCTGGTTCGGTGCGGCCGTGAGCTCGCTCCTCTTGACCCTCGTCCTTGTCGTTCCGTTCTTTCCGTCGCTCTTTCTGTGGCGCCCGTTCAGCGGCCTTGCCGAACAGGTGCACAACGCCTCGAACGCGTGGCCCTTCAACACGTTCTTCGCCTTCAACTTCTGGAACCTCTTCGGCCGGGACACGGGTGCGAGGTGCGACGTTTCGAGGTGCCCGAACACCTTGGTCGGCCACGTCACGTACTACACCCACGGCATCGAGATCCTCGGGCGCTCCACGCAGTTCTGGGGCCTCGTCCTGGTGGCCGTGTCCGTCGGGAGCGTGATCTTCGCTCTGCGCAACGCGCGTGGCCCCGGCTTCCTCGCGCTCGGCACGTCTCTCTCGATCCTCGCGTTCTACGTCTTCGCGACGCGGATGCACGAGCGGTACCTGTTCCCGTTCTTCCTGCCCTACCTCGCAGCGTGCGTCCTGCTCAAGTCACGCTTGCTGTGGGCAGCCTTCACCGTGCTCGGCGCCGTGCACTTCCTGAACCTCTACCTCGTCTACGCCCACGAGGAAAGCGGCTTGCGGTACTCACGCCTCTACGGCTGGCTGGACAGCGTCAACGTCTGGGGCACGGGGCTCGAAACGCGCCAGATCCTCTCGGCGATCATCGTGGCCGGCCTGCTCGTCCTCGTGCCCGCTGCGTACCGGCTCGTGCCCGACCGCGTTCGCTAGCTACCATCGTCTCCCATGGCAGACGCGTCGCTCACGGAGCGCCTGGAGCAGATCGGGGCCCAGCTCGACTGGGTCCGTGATTACCTTTGACCCCGACCGCCTAGCAACGCGCGCCGCCGAGCTCGAGGCGAAGATGGGCGAGCCCGGCTTCTGGGACGACCAGCAGGGCGCGGCAGCGATCTCCACCGAGCACGCACGCATAGCCAAGCGGCTCGAGCGCTACGAGCGGCTACGACGCGAGTACGACGACGCCCGCGAGCTCCTGTCCATGGACGGGGACATGGCGGACGAGATCCAGACGTCGCTGGAGCCGCTCGAGCAGGAGCTGGAGCGCCTGCAGGAGGACGCGCTCTTCTCGGGCGAGTACGACGCGGGCGACGCCGTCGTCACGATCCAATCGGACGCGGGCGGAACCGATGCGCAGGACTTCACCGAGATCCTGCTGCGCATGTACCTGCGCTGGGCGGCCAATCGTGGCTTCGCGACCGAGGTGCTCGAGGCGAGCCCGGGAGAGGAAGCCGGCCTCAAGTCGGCGACGTTCACGATCGAGGGCGAGAACGCGTACGGGATCCTCAAGGCCGAGCGGGGCAAGCACCGGCTCGTCCGCCTTTCGCCTTTCGACCAGGCGCACCGCCGACACACGTCGTTTGCGCAAGTGATCCCGAGCCCGCTCCTGGCGGACGACGCCGAGGTCGAGGTCGACGAGAGCGACGTTCGCGTCGACACCTACCGGGCGAGCGGCGCGGGCGGACAGCACGTGAACAAGACCGACTCCGCCGTGCGGCTGACGCATCTGCCGACCGGAGTCGTCGTCAGCGTCCAGAACGAGCGCTCGCAATCGTCGAACAAGGCGACGGCGATGCGGATTCTTCGCTCGCGGCTGGCCGAGCTCGCCGAGGAAGAGCGCGACGCCGAGATGGCCAAGGAACGCGGCGACGTGAACATGGGATTCGGCGGAAATGCGATTCGTAGTTATGTCCTTCACCCGTATCAACTGGTCAAAGACCACCGCACAGAACACGAGGTCGGCAACATCCAGGGCGTGCTGGACGGCGACCTCGACAGCTTCGTTCAGGCCTATTTGCTGGCAAAAGCCGCCGGCAGGACGCTTTAGGGACGACCTGGCCTTGCGCTAGACTCCATGGGCTGCTGACAGCCGGGAGCGGCTTTGCGGGCCGCACCGAATCGATCCCCGTGCCGGAAGACATCGCCCAGATAGAGCAAGAAACGCCGACGGAAGCGCTCGCGCAGCAGAACGGGCACCCCGAGGGCGCCGTCGCGAGCGCGCACTCGATGATCGTGTTCGACGGCGTGACGAAGATCTACGAGCCGAACGTCGCCGCGCTCTCGGACGTCTCGTTCGTGATCGACAAGGGCGAGTTCGTCTTCGTCGTCGGCGCGTCGGGATCGGGCAAGTCGACCGTCGTGCGCCTGCTCCTCAAGGAGCTCGAGCCGACCTCGGGCCGGATCATCGTGGCAGGTCGCGACCTCGTGCGCCTGCCGCGACGCAAGGTCTCTCAGTTGCGCCGCAACGTCGGCTGCGTCTTCCAGGACTTCAAGCTGCTTCCGAACAGGACGGCGGCCGAGAATGTCGCCTACGCGCTCAAGGTGCAGGGTGAGGGCTCGGACTCGATCCGGCGCAAGGTGCCAGAGGTGCTGAACATGGTCGGCCTCGCGCACAAGATGAGCTCCCTCCCCGACGAGCTCTCCGGCGGCGAGCAGCAGCGCGTCTCGATCGCGCGCGCGTTCGTGAACCACCCGCCCCTCCTCGTCTGCGACGAGCCGACCGGGAACCTCGACCCCGACACCTCCGTCGGGATCATGCAGCTCCTCTATCGGATCAACCGTTCCGGAACGACCGTGCTCATGGTCACCCACGACCGCGAGATGGTCGACAAGATGCGGCGCCGCGTGATCGCCCTCGAGGACGGGAAGCTCCTGCGTGACGAACGGCGCGGAGGCTACGCGGAGTGAAGCTGAGCGTCGTCGTCGCCGAGGCCTGGCGCTCGCTCACTGCGAGCCTCTCGACGACCCTCGCCTCCGCACTGACCGTCCTGATCGGCATGTTCCTCGTCGGCCTGCTCATCGGGCTCGGTACGTGGGCGCGCTCCTGGAGCGAGCACGCGAAGAGTCAGCTCGACATCAACGTCTACCTCTGCACGCCGTCCAAGTGCGACGCCGAGGTGACGACGGCGCAGAAGAACGCGGTTCGCATCATGCTCCAGAACGACCCGAGGGTCGATTCCGTCGAGTACATCTCGAAGGCGCAGGGGCTCGAGATCATGAAGAAGAAGCAGCCCGAGCTCGTCGGGGACTTGCCCGGCAACCCGTTGCCCGACGCATTCAAGGTCCACCCGAAGCACGGAGAAGACGTTGTTGCGATCGCCAACAGCCTCGAACCGTTGCCGCCCGGTGTCGAGAACGTCAACTTCGGCAAGAAGACGGCCACGCGCATCCTGCGGGTCGCGCACATCTTCGAGGTCCTGTCGGCGCTCGCGATCCTGATCCTGCTCGGCGCCGCAACGGTCCTGATCGGGAACACGATCCGGCTCTCGATCTTCGCGCGACGCCGTGAGATCGAGGTGATGAAGCTCGTCGGCGCCTCGAACTGGTTCGTCCGCGGGCCGTTCGTCGTCGAGGGCCTCCTCACGGGATTGATCGGAGCCGCCGCCGCTATCGTCCTGCTCTTCCTGGGCAAGGAGCTCGTCCTGCCGGCGACGATCGGCAGGCTCGACGCGGGCAAGGACGTGAACGCGATCGCGTTCGAGTACACCGCGCTGATGCTGCTCCTGCTCGGGCTGGTGCTCGGTGCCGCCGGCTCCACGATCACGATGCGCCGCTTCCTCAGAGTCTGATCGTCGAGCTCAACCGGCGCGGCAAGCTGATCGTGGGCGAGCCGTACTTCACGCCCGGGACGCCGATCACGATCGACCGAAAGGGGCTCCAGGACGCCGAGGTCGGCGATCTCGTCTCGGTGAGCCCAGGCCGCGGGCGAGCACGGGTCGAGCGCGTGATCGGCTCCGCCAAGGCGATCGAGAACGTCCTCGAGGCGCTGCTCGTCGAGCACGGCCTGCGAGAGCCCTTCGAGCCGCACGACCTGCCGGCGCCGAGCTTCGAGGGTCGAACCGACCTGCGCGACCTGCACACGTTCACGATCGACCCCGAGACCGCGAAGGACTTCGACGACGCGATCTCGGTGCGGGCCGAAGGCGACGGCCTCCGGGTCTGGGTGCACATCGCCGACGTCTCGTACTTCGTGCCCGCCGGGACACCGCTCGACCGCGGCGCCGCGGAGCGCGCGAACTCCGTCTACGTGCCCGGGCTCGTCGCCCCCATGCTTCCGCACTCGCTCGCCGACGACGCCTGTTCGCTACGGCCGCACGAGGACCGGCTCACGGTCACGGTCGAGATCCCGTTCGGCTCCGGCCTCGAGCCGGGCGAGCCGCTGTTCTACCGCTCGGTCATCCGCAGCGACGAACGGCTGACGTACCCGCAGGCCGAGGCGATCCTTGCCGGCCGCGAGCGGGCCGCACCCGAGCTGGCCGAGGCGCTTCGCCTGACGGACCGCATCTCGAGCGAGCTCCGCAGGCGGCGGTTCGCGCGGGGCGCGCTTCGGATCGAGAGCCGGGAGATCAACTTCGCGTTCGACGGCCGGGGCGGGGTCGAGCGCGCCTGGCTCGAATCCGAGCCGAAGGCCCACTCGCTGATCGAGGAGCTGATGATCCTCGCGAACGAGGCCGTCGCGGAGTTCCTGTCGAGCCGCCGCCGCGACTCGCTCTATCGCGTCCACGAGCCGCCCGAGCCGCAGGCGGTCGAGCTGATGCTCGCGAAGCTGACCGACCTCGAGGTGCCGACGCCGCCGGTGCCGAAGCGCGAGAGCATGGGGCCGTCGGAGGCAGCCAGGCTCGCGGCGGAGGCGAGCGAGCGCGTCACGGACTACGTGCGGAAGGCCAAGCGTGGGGAGGAGGCGTTTCCCGCTCTCGTGCTGCGTGCCCTCAAGCAGGCGCACTACGACCCGCGCAACCTCGGCCACTCCGGTCTTGCGAGCACCGCCTACACGCACTTCACCTCACCGATCCGCCGCTACCCTGACCTCGTCGTCCACCGCGCGCTCCTCCGCGAGCTCGGGCAGGGCGACGACCCGGTGCCGAAGGACTTGGGCGCGCTCGCCGACCACACGTCTGAGCAGGAGCGGGCCGCGACGCAAATCGAGTACCAGGCCGACGAGATCTGCGCGGCGTGGCTCCTCGAGCGCGTCCTCTTCGAACGCGGCTGGGAAGAGCCGTTCGCGGGCGAGATCACCGGCATCATCCCGTCCGGGCTCTTCGTCCGCTTCGGCGAGGTCTTCGAGGGCTACCTGCCCGCGCGCCGCCTACAGGGCGACTACTACCAGCTGAACGACCTCGGGACAGCCCTCGTCGGCCGCCGCGGAGGACGCCGCTACCGGCTAGGAGACGAGGCCGTCGTCAAGGTCGAGGACATCCGTCGCTCGGAAGGCAAGGTCGAGCTGTTCCAGGCCGGACGCACGGGCAAAGCCCGTACGTCCTTTAGCGGCACCGCAAGCGGCGCCTAATCCAGAGAGCGGAGCAGCACGCGGCGGAGCGCGAGCAGGCCGACCATCCCGACGGCGATCAAAATCACGAGCACGATAGTCAGCCTCAGCGGGAAGCTCTTCGTTGCCTTCGGCGGCGGCTTGTAGTCGAGGCTTCCGGCGATGACGAACGGCTTGCCGTTCTCGGTCGCCGGCACCTTCCAGTCGAAGACGTGATGCGGTTGTCGCGGCGCGTCCTGGATCGCCTGCGGCGGGGTCCGGCTCATGTAGTGGATCCGGTGGTCGTGCCAGGCCCAGCTGTTGCCGCCGGCCAGCTTCTGCCAGTTCGGGCGGGCCTTGGCGGTTGCGGTCTTCGGCACGGTCGACTGGCCGTAGCGGTCCTGGTTCAGGTAGCCCGCCGGCGAGTTGACGTTCACGAAGATCCCGTCAGGGGCGAACCGCAGGTACGGCTCGCCGCCGTAACCCTCGATCACGATCGTCTTGCCGCTGCGGTTGTCGAGCGCGACCTGGTCGTCTCCATAGAGAACCTTCAACTTGAGCCCGCGCATGGGCGGCTTCACACCGCGGATCGTCGACCGGTAGCCCAGCTTCCCGGTGCCGAAGTGAGCCTCGGCACCGGGAGCCAGGAGAGCAGCCGTCAGGGCGACGGCCGCCAGAGCAAGGGTTCGCCTCAAGCGCGCCGCGTCCGGATGATCGCGAACCCGAGGGCCGCCGAGCCCAGGATGAGAGCGGCGATCGCGAGTCCACAGGGCTGCGTCGGTGCCGTCATCGTTGTCGTCCGTCGTCTCGGAGGCTGCCGTGGTCGTGGTCGCAGGTGCTGCGCTTTCGGCCGCCTCGAGCGTCACGTGCGGAGCAGGCTCGTCCGCGGTCAGCGCACCGATCCAATGGACGACCTTCCCGTTCGCGTACGTCTGGGTGGCGGGGAAGATGAGCGTCTCGCCAGGCGTGTTCGGCAGGTGGACGCTCAGACCGAACTCGTCGAACTCGCCGACTCCGATCTCTCCGCCGGACCAGGTGACGACCCGGCCGGATTGCGTTCGCTTCCAGCCCGGTTTCGGCTGAAAGGTCACCTCGTCGAGCCCCTCGGGGAGCTGGACGCTCACCTTCACGGTCGGGACCTCTTCTTCGGTCGGGACGCGCAGCGCGAACCGAGTGAAGCTGTCCGCCGGAGCCTTCTCGGGGTTCAACGTGACGTGTGCGGAAGCCGCGGTCGCTATGGCGAGTGCGGTCGCTGCCGCAATGATGAGCGTTGTGCCGAGTTCATCTTCAACCCTTTCGTATGGGGACAGTGATCGTTTGCGTTAGTGCTTCGAACTCACCCCGCCTGGCCTCGATCGTCACCTGCCAGTCGCCGGGGTACGGGAAGCTCGCCCCGGAGACGGTGTAGTGGCTCGGCACGATCTTCTGGAGCGGGATGCGCAGTGGGCCGATGTTCGATCCCGGAAGCGTCGCCGAGAGCTTGGCATCGGCCGTGCTGGCAGGCACGCCTGCTTGCGTGAAGAAGTAGAGGTGGATCACGTTCGGCCCCGTCCGCGCGGGCTCGACTGTGAGATTGACCTCGAGGTTGCCGATCGGGGCGATCGTCGAGAAGTACTTCGGCGCCTTGATCGACGCCTTCGCCGGAGGCTCGGTGACGAGCACGGCGGTCACGCCGATGATGACCGCCATGATGAGCAGCTCCGTGCCTGCTGCTCTCAGGAAACGCCGCTGCTCGACGACCGATGCGATCTGCTTGCGAAGCCTCGGGACGGCGTAACGATTGTTGTACGCGCCGAGCCCGATCAGCGGCAGTACGAGCACGATCTTCGCGAGCAGCAGCTGACCGTAGGTCGTGTGCCAGTACCCGTCCCAGACGAATCGTGGCCAGTGACGAAGAGCCGTGCCGGCTGGAACGAGCTCCTGGGAGCCACGCACGATGCCGGCGCCGACGAGCATGATGACCGAGATCACGGCGAGCATCGAGAAGCGAGGCACGGCACGCGAGGCGAGAGGCCAGCGATCGTTTCCGGCGAGCAGCAAGGCGAGAATCGTGAACGCGAGCCCGCCCACCCACACCGAGGCTGCAGCCACGTGGACCAGGTCGGCAACGATCGCGACTGCGCCGCTCGTCCGGGCGTGGCCGGCCGCCGAGAGGGTCGGCAGCAGGAGCACCGCCGGAACGAGTGCAAGCGGCCCGAGCACCCGCTCGTGTGACCAGCCCGCGGCGAAGGCGACGATCGCAGTCAGGCCCGCGAAGGCGAGCTGCAAGAGAAACGCCTTGCCGAACTGTGTCTGGAGAACCGAGTCGACCGTGTTCCAGCGAAACGCCTCCGAGAGGCCGAATCCGCCGGCAACCGCGCCCTGGAGAACGATGCAGAGGATCCCGGCGAACACGAGGCCCACGGCGAGGCCCGCGAGGATCCGGTACAGACGGGCACGGAGCTCCACGGCCGCAGAGCGAAGGACGACGGCAAGCGCCGTGGCCCCGCCGACGACGAGCAGGATCAACGCGAAGTCGAGAGCCCGCGCGAACTTGAAGAGAGCATCCACCTCGCCCGGCGTGCTCTTGCCGAACACCTGCTTGCAGGATCCGGAGGGATCCGCCGCCTTGACGCTGAAGACGAATGCGCCGGCGACCGGGTGGGCATCGGCCGAGATAACCCGCCACGTGACCGTGTACGAGCCCTGTGGGAGTTGCCGGTCGAGCCTGATCGAGACCGAGCGGTCGTTCGGCCTAATGATCTTTCCCGAGTCGACGCGGGCCCCGCTGCAGTCGTACACGCGAATCGACCCGAACGCCGTCTCGACGCCCTCGTTGAACCGCAGCGTGACCGCCGGCGGGCTGCGCCGGACGATCGAGCCGTTGGCCGGTGAGCTCTCCTGCAAGATTGCGTGTGCGAACGCGGACGGGGCTGCCGCCAGGGCAACCAGAGCGACCGCTAACGCGATGCTGCTTCTCTTCAAACCACTCCTTCGCTCGAGACCGCGGACTGCGGCCAGGAAACTACGGACGGCGAAGGACGGGCGGTGCGCGCTCGCCGTACCCGCGCGCGAGCCCGGCGGGGCGCGGAGCCGCCGCGACGCGAACGGGAAGGGGAACGAAAGCCGGAAAGGTCGGCTGAGGCGGCGTTGCCAATGCTCGTCCGACCACGCGGGCAGCCGAGTCCAGCACCCAGGCCAGCAGAAGCGCGGCAAAGGCGAACGGCAGCTGGAGGGCAAGCCCGAAGAGGAACGCGGGCTCGACGATCGTCGTCAATGGAACGTGGCCCGTATGGATGAGCCGCTCGGAGAGCTCCTGGACGACGAACGCAATGGGCGGGAGAAGGACGATCAAAGGAGACATCGCAGGGCGTTGCCGTTCGCCCCTGAATGCTCGGAGGCCCTGAAGGACGAGCGCGGCGAAGAGAACCCCGATACTGACCGCGAGCGCGAAAGGCAGATAGCCGAAGTAGTCGTGACCGCTTTGGGCGAGGGCGTCAGCGCGTGCGTGCGGGTCCGGGATCGCGAGCCGGTAGCCGAGCGAGTGCGCCGCGAGCAGACCGCCGAGCATGAGCGGCGCTGTCGAGAACCACGCAAGTCGCTGCCTCATCACGGGAATGGTGGCAGATACCGGTCGCGAGCCGAACCTACAATCGCTCTATGGCAGGCGAGAAGCCGATCGCGGAGAACCGCAAGGCACGGCACGACTACCAGCTCCTCGAGCGGTACGAGGCGGGCATCGTGCTGACCGGCAGCGAGGTGAAATCGCTGCGGGCGGGCCGCGTCAGCCTCCAGCAGGCCTACGCGGACGTGCGGGAGGGCGAAGCGTGGCTCATCGGGGCTCACATCGACGTCTACGACCAGGCCGGCATCCAGAACCACGAGCCCGAGCGCGACCGGAAGCTCCTGCTGCATCGCCGCGAGCTCGACTCGCTCTACGGGAAGGTGCGCGAGAAGGGCCTGACGCTGGTCCCGCTTCGCCTCTACTTCAAGAACGGCCGCGCGAAGGTCGAGCTCGCACTCGGCCGCGGCAAGGAGCAGCGCGACAAGCGGCGGGACATCGCCAAGCGCGAAGCCGACCGCCAGATCGAGCGGGCGCTCAAGTCTCGGCGCTGAGTCGCGCGAGCGCGCCTGAAAGCTCGGCCATCCGCTCGATCACGACGTCTGCGCCGGCGAGCTCGTCTCGTTGTCCCTCCGGGGCGAAGCCGATCACTCTGACGCCCGCGGCGCGGGCACCGGTGATGTCGGCGATCGTGTCGCCGACGGCGACGGTGTCCTCTCGCGGCCAGCCGCCTGCTCGTTGCCGGGCGAGGTCGATCAGCGTGGGGCGGTCCTCGGCGTCGCAACCGAAGGCGCCCTGACCGGGCGGGAAGAGGTGGTTGAGCCCGATCAGCTCCATCCGCGCTCTCGCCACCGGCTCCGGGTTGCCGGTGAGCAGCGCGCGATGCTCGATCTGGGAGATCGCTTCTGCCGCCCCCTCTGAGGCGTACCAGTCGCTCGTGTCGGCTACGGCGAGCAGCTCCAGGTAGCGAGCGGAGGCCTCTTCGCACCAGCGGCCGAGGCCCGAGTCGATCTCGTCGTCGGCCAACCCGTCGGCCTGGAGCAGGAGGCGCGTGATCCTGGTCGCGGTCTGGCCCGGATGGTCGACGTTCCTGATCGCGTCGCCCGGAAGCCGTCGGCCCCACACGGTCGCGATCGCATCCGTTGTTGCCAGTCCCATCAGCGGGTCGCTGTTCATGAACAGCGTCTTGTCGACGTCGAAGAGAACGAGCATCAGGCGCTTCCGGCCAGCGGTCCGCGGAAGATGATCCGGCCGGGAGCCGCGCGGTACCCCAGGCGCTCGTTGAGCCGCCTGATCGGTTCGTTCCGGAGCTCGTTCTGGGTCGCCACACGTTCGTAGCCCTGCTCCTTGGCCCAGGCGATCTGGGCGCGTTTGAGCGCACCGGCGATGCCGCGACCGCGCCAGGCTCGCTTGACGCCCGTCATGTCGTGGTTCGCCGTGGTTGGCTGGGCCGCCGTGAGGCTGAACTTCGAGTAACCGACGACCTCGCTGCCGACGAGCGCGAGGAAGGTCGCCTCCGGCAGATCGCCCGAGCTCTGCATCTCGTGCGCGAGCCAGTCCTCGTAAGGCTCCATCAGCTCGTCCTCCGAGCCCGGGACGTCCGGGAATGCCTCGCACGCGACCTCGTAGATGCCGCGGGCGAGGTCGAGCTGTTCGGCCCACGTGATGATCTCGACCCCGGCCGGCGGGTCGACCGGCGGCGGACGGAGCGTCGTGAGATCGAGGATCATCCGACGATTTCGCTCCACCTCCTGGAAGCCGCGGCGCTTGGCGAACGCGATGCTCTCCTTGTCGTCTTCTGCCACAGGAGTGCCCATCCGGTGCACGTCTCGCTCTGCGAGCCAGGCCGACACTTCGCGGTAGAGCGCAGTTCCGACGCCTCGGCGGCGATGCTCGGGCAGCACGCCGAGCATCACGAATGCGACATCGGGACGCTGCGGCATTACACCAACCGCCACCGAGCCGCCGGGGCCGAGGAAGTCGCCATAGTCGAGCGTCTGCGAGATGAACGAGTGGACTTCGTCCATGGTGACCGCCTCCGAGGGGAAGACGGCGTTGTAGATCGTGAGCGAGAGCTCGAGATCGGCGTCGTCCGCGCAGGGGCGAATCTCCAGCACGCAGCTACAATACGACGGACATACGGGGGCGACCAGGTTTCGACGTGGTCGGTTCTCCGGCTGAGCTGCAAGCCGAGGTCCCCGGTCGGCCTCGTAAAACAACCGGGAAAAAACGCAAGTGCGAAGAACCAGAACGCACTCGCTCTCGCTGCCTAAACCACAGTGAGGCGCGTCGCTCCGGGCTCGGCCCGTGGCTCGGGTAGCGGCGTCATAAACGGGCTCGGCGCCTAGGGAGAGTCAATCGCCCGAAGCGCGACACCAAAGGATGACTAGCCCGGCGGTAGGTTGGCTCCCACCGGCCGGCGGGCAAAACTCAAGGGAGCCTACGCTTGTAGATGTTCAGTCGGTGCGTCCGCGGACGCGGGTTCGATTCCCGCCGCCTCCATCTCTCGCTTCCCTGACCGGCGGGTCGCTCCCGCCGGGCAGAGCCCGGCTCCGCGACCCGCCTCGCGCCGCTCAGCGCCCTCCTGCGAGCGGGCCGTGCGGCACAGCACTGTCCCCCTCGCATACGGGCACTGAGCGACACGTCAGGAAACCGAGAGCGAGGGCACCTCCTCGGAGGTGTCCCCAAGGCTGCTCTAACCGTCAGTCAGGGATGACGTCGGAGACGTTCACAAGCGGAACGGGCGTGCTCTTCCCAAAGCCAACCCATTCGAGACGCGCGTCGGCGACTCGGCAAACCCACAGCCCATCACGCGTGAATGGAGCCGCGAAGACGAGCCACTCGCTGTCGTGCGACCACACCGGAGGCGATGCGAAGTTGTCGAACACACCATCGGCGAATGTGACCTGACCATTGGTGCAGTCGATGAGCGCCAGCCGGTGGGGCACCGGCTCGTACTTCGCGCGGCCTTGAACCACGTCGACCATCGACTCAATCTCTCGCTGACGGTCTCCGGAAACGTCGATGTCGACAGCGTGATAGCGGCCGTCAGGCGAGAGGGAACGGTTCGTGAATTCGTCGATTGGGAGGGCGATCTCGATCTCTTCTCCCCCGGTGGCGATGAGGATCAGTCGGTCCGGTTCGCTCTCTGACAGAAGAAGGGATCCATGCGGGGCAGCATGACGTTCATCGATAGGTTCGCCGGTAGCGGCGCCGCGCTGCCAGGCTGACCAGCCTCGCCTGTGGTCGTGGACGATCAATCCGACATCTCTTTCGGCAACGAGGCGAGCGCCCGCGGGCAAGGTGATTTGATCCACGACCTCCCGGGCGACGCCGTCGTACTCGATGTAGGTATGTGGCGCGTCGAACGGGATATGCCCGTCCATCATCCAGATTGCTCGCTCGTTCCGACTCGGGAGCCAACCGAACGATTTCCCCACACGGAACGCCTCGCCTTCAAGCGGGATGGGCGCGCCCCAGACCTCCTCTGACTTGAACGCGATCCACCCATCTCGTCGCATACATCCATCGAGGGCGCTGTCGGCACGGTCGAGGGGAACCGGAGAGGGTTCAACCGTCAGCTCCGGAAGCCGGATAAGCCGGAGGTGAGGCTGCGCTTCCTCATAGCCGAGGAGCCGGAGACGAGGAAGCGCCATAGGGCACCCAGCCTAACCCTCTCTTCCGAGAACAAGGTGATCGGGAGGAACCTTGCGCGGGTTCGACTCCGCCCGGTGCGGAAGCCGAGCGCGGGGGCGGCTGTGCGGCCGCTTAGACCCACACTGAGGTCGCCTCCCCGTAATTGACATCGAGCGAGTCGCAGGGAGAATCCTTGTGTGGCAGACAAACGACCCGTCGTGAGGCAAGTTCGCTCAGCCGGACTGGTCGCGTACCTACTACTCCCCGAGCTCGCAGTCCTCGTGTTGCTTGGTATCGCAACAAGCTGGTGGCTGGCGGGGCTGATCGCGGCGGGCACAATTGCCGCAGTCGCCCTAATCGTTGCCGCCACGCGCTCAACCGGCCTCTTCGGACGCGCCTTCGGCACGGCCGGCTACGACCCACTCGATTACACGCAATGGACTCGGCATCTCGTCGTTGCGCCGTTGATTCAGTCCATCCCGGTTACCTTCGCAGTGGTCTTGGCGGTTAGCTTCTCAACCGCGTACGACGCATCCGTAGCGCTGACCATCGTCGTCACAGCCGGTAGCGCCTTCGTTGGTTTCATCGTTGGAGGCTGGCTTTGGCTGCGGTTGGAGGACCGGAGACGAAACGCGAAGCGAGAAGTGAGCGCGGGCTAGTTGGCATCGACTTGACCTCGTAAGGCTCGTTTGCCGGGAACCTTGCGCGGGTTCGATTCCCGCCGCCTCCATGCTCGAGGACGATCTCGATTCGTTCGAGCCACCGATGGACTGACCGCATGCCCCGAAACTCGTCGGCGGATCCGGAGGCCGAGCCGGTTCCTGATCATGTCGCTCGAGAGATCTGAGCGTCGTTCAGGAAAAGGCGAACAGCGGTGGGAGGACGACAACGACCGCGGCGGCCCAGAGGGCGAAGACGGGAAGATAGGCCGTCTGCCATCGCTCGAGCCGGTGGAATCTCGTGCGTCCCGTGAGGAATCGTGCAGACAGCCAGGCGGCTCCGGCCAGGTTCACTAGCAGGACGAGGTTGAGTCCGAGCGCCGCCAATCGGTTCGGAGTGAATCCGAGGTCGCCGATCCGAGCGATCATCGCGCCGAGCACCATAAGGTCGAGCACCAGGGCACTGATGATCGCGACCAGTTGGATCCAGTCCATCCATCCCGGAAAGGTGGACGGCTCGCGCGCGGACATCCCGAACAAGACGAGTGCGAGGACGACCACCAGCAGAGCGTCGAGGACGCTGAGGAGGTCACGATCGAACGCGCCGCCCAGCCCCGTCACGGCGTAGACGACGGCGGAGCAAGCCAGCATCACCGCGAACAGCGGCGTGAAGAGCATCGTGAGCACCGGCGCCATGTTCTCGACGACCCGTTGCTTCGACTCGACAAGCCATGCGGCCACGACGACGGCGCCCGCCGCTCCTGAGGGCAGCACCCACTCTGCGACCCGATCGACGTCGACCCCCGTGGGCTCGAGGATCCCTGCGGTCAACCCCATGAGCACGCCGCCCCCGAGCGCGATCAGCACGTAGTAGATGAACCATTCGCCCGTGAAGCGGACGAAGTCCATGCGCCGATCGTGCGATCGGATCGTCCCACCCATGTACGGGTAGGCGACCGCGAACCACAGCACGACGGGTAGATGGAGTGCGACGAGCATCTCCGTGTCCGAGTCCGTGTCGTACGGGTAGAGGTTCACCACCAGCGCGGCGAGCACGAACGGCGTCGCGGCGAGCACCCAGTGACGAACGTCGAGCTGCCGTACGCGGGCGAAGTACGCGGCGAGGAACGGCAGCACGAACAGGCTGAGATCCCGCGCGAACCAGGTCGGTTCCTCGTCGGGGAATCCGGCGGCGAGGCGTGCCACCTGGATCGCGACGGCCGCGGCGGCAGCAAGGACGAAAGCCTCGAGCCAGCCGCTCGACGCGCGCGCCGTCTCGTCGTCGGCTCCCAGGACGAGCTGTTTCCACAGTCGGCCGCTGTGCTCGCGCGCGAACTCCCTGGACAGGGTGTCGAGGTCGCCCATCCGTTTCACGGCGACCAGGAACCCCTCGTCAGGCGTGAGGCCGGCCTGCGTCAGCTCCGCGATCTCGTGACGGAGATGATCCTCAAGCTCGTCGACGTCGTGGCCGTTGACCGCCGGTGCGCTTGCGACGTACGCCCGCCACTCCGCGATCTGTGACTCCACGCTCTCCATCGCTCACGCTTCCCCGACTGCCGCCAGCGGCCCCTCTGAGCCTGGCCAGACGTCATTGAGCGCGCGGGTGACGGCAACCCACTGCCGCTGCTGGTCGGCGAGTGCTGCTCGCCCGTCGTCGGTGATCATGTAGTACTGGCGACGACGGGCTTCCGGTGGCGTTCGCCACTCGGTCGTCACGTAGCCGAGCCGGCGGAGGCGATGGAGTAGCGGGTAGAGCATCCCGTCGGTCCACTCGAGCTCGCCCCCGGAGAGCGCGCGCACCTTCTTGAGGATGGCGTAGCCGTAGCTTTCACCATCGGCCAAGATTGCGAGCACGAGCGGTGTCGCCGATGCCGCGACTAGGTCCTTGTCGATGTGCACGCCGTCTCCATAGCTCGAAGTACCATGCATAGAAGCACAAGGTAAAGCCAAACCGCAAGGCGTTCGCGGGAACCGCCAAGAAAGCAGGATCCACACTGCGGGCCTGGGGGCTGCCTAATGGAGTAGTCGATCCGGTCAGTGGACAAAGCGCTGACCTGAGCGAGTGTCCCCTCACTCAACCGCTCAACGACCTCGCGCCCCAGAAGCTCAACGTTGCGCTTGGTAAACGGCGGCCAGCTCGAAGGGAACCTTGCGCGGGTTCGATTCCCGCCGCCTCCACCTCAGCGTTTCGAGGCCCTCAGGGGCCTCGTCTCGTTCTCTCTCTCCTGCTCTCTCCTGTGCTGGCGACGTGTGCGTGGGGAACCCTGGTGTGGACACTCTGCGTAAGAGCTTTCAAGTCGCTGTCAGATCTGGGTTGAAACGCGCGAAATCGTCTTTTACGCTCGTCGGACTCGACGGGAAAGGCGAGAAGCTGCCGATGGAAGCCGACCAGAGGAATGCGCGGATCTTCGGAGTGCTGTACCTCATCACGTTCCTCACCTCGATACCGGCATTGGCGCTCTACCAGCCCGTTCTCGACGACCCCGCCGCGTACATCGCCGGTGGCGGCGAGGACAGCCAGATCTACCTCGGCGTGCTCCTCGAGCTCCTGCTCATCATCGCGAACGTCGGGACAGCCGTCGTCGTGTACCCGATCCTGAGGCGCCAGAACGAAATTCTCTCGCTCGGCTATGTCACCGCTCGTCTCATCGAGTGCACGTTCATCGCCGCCGGCATCATCTTCGTGCTCGGGATCGTGAGCCTGCGTCAAGACGACCCGGATGCCTCGGCACTGGCCGTCTCGCTCGCCGCGCTCAAGGACTGGACGTTCCTCCTCGGCCCCGGCTTCATCGTCGGCTGGGGAAACGGACTGATCCTCGCCTACCTGATGTACAGCTCCCGCCTGGTGCCACGGGGCATGGCGTGGCTGGGCCTCATCGGTGGGCCACTGATCATCCTTTCGGGGATCGGCACGCTGTTCGACGCCTGGGACCCAGGCAGCACGGTGCCGGCCATCACGGTGATCCCCGAGTTTCTGTGGGAGCTGTCGCTCGGGATCTACTGCTCCGTGAAGGGTTTCAAGCGGGATTCTCCGATTCTCGCGCCGGCCGCGCGTTTGAGGCAACAGGAAGGCTGGCTAACGAGCCCACTGGTGCTCGAACCATGACGCTTGAACACAAGCGCTAACGGCTGACGACCTGCCCCGAGCGCGCCTGATCCTGCCTCGCGTGCTCGCCCTGTCAACCCTCGCTCCGCTCGCGACGGCTCCGCCTTCACAGGGATGTTGCCGCCTTCGGTGGCGCAGGCCCCATCTCGACGAGCCGGTCGCGGGCTGCGTAGGTGGTACACGCTTGTGCGATCTGTTATTAGTTCGCTGCCATCCGGATTCGATGGCTCATCCCTAGAAGGGAGCAGTCGCATGGCAGTCGCAGTCGACCTCAACTTCCCCGGAGCGAAACATGGCGGACCAGTACGACGCAGCCGTCGAAGCGATTGGTCATGGGGGCACGGGCACCCCACATGTTGGGGGCGCGCTTTTCATTGGGCGGCGGTAACGAGCGACGGTGTGCGCGTCGTCGATGTCTGGGACTCACGCGAACAGTTCGAGCAGTTCTCGCAGGAGAGGATCGTGCCGGCCGTCCAACAGGTTGGCATGCCTGCGCCGGAGATTCAGTTCTTCGACATTCACAACTACTGACCTCCGGATAGACAGGTACTCGCCTGAGGCCGTGCGGCGCAACACCGGCGGCGGGCCTGGCGGGGTCGCTCGCTTGTGTCGGGCGAGTTGGCTCATGCATTGGCGCGTTCGGCCTCGGCCGGCGTCGTTCGACCGTGAGCGACGGTGTCCGCCGCGTGGTACTCGGCCAGCAGCCGCTCCTCCTCGGCATGACGTGGGAACCTGAGGAACACGAGCACCGCGCCGAGAAGGATGGCGACGATGCCGGCCGTGTATGCCCAGTCGTCGCCGTCGAGGAACGACTGCTTCGCGGCGGCGAGGATCTGGCTTGCGTACTGCGGGTTCTGCTCGGCGAGGTCGGCCGCGCTGGCGTACGACAGCTGCAGCTGGGCCTGGGTGCTGTCGGTGATGCTCTGGCCCTGCGGTGACGACGTGATCGCGGCGCCCATCGCGGACGCATAGCCTGCGGCGAGCAGGGCGCGCCGAAGACGGAGGTGAGCAGCGCCCCGCCGAGGTCGCGCTGCAGATCGGCGGTGCCCGACGCCATCCCAGCGCGCTGCACCGGCACCGAGCCGGTCAGTGAGTGCGACGCGGGCGTCCCCGCGAGCCCGACGCCGATGCCGATGAACGCGTAGGCGAGCGCGATCTCCCAGTAAGAGCTTCCCTCCTTCCAGAGCAGCAGCATCCACACGAAGGCGAGGAAGAGGAACGCATAGCCGAAAAGCAGCGTGAATCGAGCGCCGCGGGATGCGACCAGCTTGGCGGACCGCGGGGCAACGAGGATCATCAGCACGATCGCCGGCAGGATCGCGGCGCCCGCCTGGACAGTCGTGTAGCCGAGCACGTTCTGCAGGTACTGCTGGCTGACGAACGCCGCGGCCATCAGCGAACCGAACACGATGATTCCGGCGCAGGCGGCCACCCAGAACGTCGGTCGCGCGGCCACGGCGAGGTCGTAGAGTGGGTTTCTCGCCCGCCGCTGACGCACGAGGAACGCGATCGTCGCCGCCGCAGCGACCAGCAGCAGGCCTACGGCGAGCGCTCGCTCGTTCGGCACCGGCGCGAAGTTGATCCCGAGTACAAGTGCCCCCACCAGCACGACGGAGAGGATGCCGCCGAGGTTGTCGACCGGATCGTTCGCCTCGTTGACGTGCGCCGGCACGAACACGAGCGCCATCACGAGCGCCACCCCGACGAGGGGCAACGTCACGAGGAACACCGAGCCCCACCAGAAGTGCTCCAGCAGGATCCCGGCAATGAGGGGCCCGAGCGCCGCAATCCCGCCCCCGATCGCCGACCAGAGCGCAATCGCCTTCGTCCGCCCCGGCCCCGCCCAGAGAGCGGTGATAAGTGCGAGCGTTGTCGGGTACGCCATGCCTGCCGAGACGCCGCCCACCACGCGGGCCATGAAGAGCACCTCGTCCGACGGTGCATACGCAGCGAGGAGAGAGGCCGGAACAGACAGCACCATCCCCGCCGTCAGCATCAGCTTGCGCCCGTACCGGTCGCCGAGCGCTCCGAGCCAGAGCACGGACCCGGCGAGACCGAGGAGTACCCCACGGCGATCAGGTTCAGCGTTGTCTGCGACGAGTCGAACGCCTGCCCGATCGCCGGGAGCGCAACGTTCGCCACCGACAGGTTCAGGTTCGCGACCGCCGCCACCAGGATCAGGCTGACGAGGACGAGCGTTGCCCGCGCAGGGCCGGCTGGAGCGGGAGAAGGGGCTCCGGGGGCGTCAGTCATGTCGGTCGCCGTTCACGGCGGTGCTGCCGTGCATCCGGCCGGATACTACGGCGTCTACGGTCGCGCATTGGAGGCAGCATCCCTGGAGAGCGTCAGGTGAGGTGACGTTCCCCGGGGCCATCGTGTGGATGGCGACCTTCCCCGCCACACTGTGGCTGCACCGGGCCGGCTCACGTGAAGGCGTTGACAGCTCGGGCGACGTCAGCCCGAAGAGCGCGAGCGCGATCGTCGACTGGATCATCATCGTGTACTTGGCCCGGTGCGTGAGTGGCATCACATCCGTAGGGCTGAAAGCGGTTGCGTTCGTGAAGCCGAGGTGCAGGTAGTCGAGGTAGACGGGCCGCCAGCCGAGCGGTGCGAGCTCCGGGCTCATCTGCTGCGTGAAGGCGAAGTCGACCGGGGCCGGCCGTCGGGCCCGCACGGCGGGCCGCCGCTGTCCATCAGCCAGTACAGCAGCGAGAACGCGAGGTTGTTCCCGAGCCAGACGAGGCTACCGGCGGCAAGAAGCATCCCCGGCGACTCGGTCACCTCGGCTCCCGTGATCAGGTGGTAGATGAGACGGGCTGTCGCCCAGAGCGCCGCCAGCACGAGCAGGCTCACGAGCGTGAGCGCGGCGCGACGGAGCCATCTCGGGCTCCGGGCGCGGGTGCCCAGTCGTGCGTGAGCAGGACGACGAGGATGAGCAGCTCGAGGGTAGGCATCAGCCACGGCAGGCCGACGAGGTTCTCGCGGGGCAGCCAGATGCGCGCCGCGATGTTGAGCGCCATGAACACGAGCACCGCGGCCACGGGCGGCCAGCGCGACTCGCCGAGCGGAGCCCCCTCGCCGTCGCCGAGGTCGGCGGACGGCCGCGCGTCGGTGACTACGCTCAGGCGCTGCCCGCCTCCTCGGCAGCGTTCTTCGCAGCCTTCTTCTCCTCCTTGCGCTCGGCGCGTGCTTCCTTCTGCTCGGCTGCCTTCTGCTTCGCCTCGCCGTACGACTCGCCGACGAGCGCCTTGCCGCCCGTCCAGCCGAACGCCCAGCAGCACGACGGCGATCGCGAAGACGCGGGTTCCAGGCGGTCATGATCAGCTGCTGACCGACCGAGTATGCCGCTGCGGTCGCCGCGTCGGTGACCTCGCTCAGCGACGCCGACGTTGACGGCCTGCGTGACGCCGGCGCCGCCCGGCGTGAACGGAGATGGTGCTCGAGATCGAGTTGCCGCCGACGACCGACATGATCGTGTGGAAGGTGACCGGGATGCCGTAGGCGGCGAGGAAGACGCCGATGACGGCGAGCTTCGAGACCCACGCGGCCGAACGACGGCAGCGCGACGCTGCAGCAGTGTCGCGTGGGCGCGCGAGGATGGCGCCGCCCTGTTTCGCCTGCTCCACAGCCCCTTCA